>NZ_JBHVHP010000002.1:0-371916 GCF_042799955.1 Isoptericola sp. NPDC057653
CAGGGGGTGGGCCTTTCGCATACCCGGATCCCCTCACCACCATCCGCGGCCGCGGCGTTCCGCCACGCTGCGTGACGACCACGTGAGCACGGCAGAGCCTGCATCGCAGCGATCGGGGGCACGGGCCGGAGCCGAGGACGACGAGCACGTGGCGGGCCTGTCGAGGACGCCACCGTGGGGGCGGGGCCACCGTCACTGACGCGGTCAGGACGGGAGCACGTCGACGTGCGGGTGGGGTCCCTTGCATGTCCCTGCCCGTCGACCGGGGGGCTGCCTCGGGCGCCTGCGCCCGCGGCGCCCGAGGTCGGCCTGGCGGGAGCTCGTGCCGTCGAGGCCGGCGTCTTGCGCTCGCGCGCGCCCAGGCTTCACGCGCGGCGGCTCCGCGCGGCTTCGCGCGGACGATCCGCTGAGCTTCTGGAGGGTCCCCCGACCGGTCGGCCGGCGCGCGGTGCGCCCCCACGTGTGGTGCGCCCCCACGTGTGGTGCGCCCCCACGTGTGGTGCGCCCCCACGTGTGGTGCAGCCGGTGTCGATGGCGTCGGTGCAGGGCCGTGGGCGGGGCGGGAGCACTGGCTCGACGCCGTTCGTGGTGGTGTCGTGGTGGGGGTGCAGGGGCGTGCGACGTTCGAAGCCGTGCGGGTCGTGCAGCGGTCCGGAGGGGGCGGTGGGCGAGGTCGCTCGCTGCACGACGAGGCGTGCCACCTGTCACACGGTGCAGGGGCCTCTGAGCCGTTCGTGAGGGGGCGTGGCGTGGGAGAATACGGCTCGTGTCGGCGTCTGGAAGGAATAGCGTGAACGATTCACCGCGGGACGAGAACAAGGGCGGTGCTGGCGGTCGCTCGTCGTCCCCCCGTGGCGGGAGCCCTCGCGGGGCTGCGCGTGACGGAGGGCGTGGGGCGCGCTCGTCCGACTCCGGACGCGGGGGCGCGGCGCGCGGCGGCAGCGGCGCGGGCGACCGCGCCCGGGACCAGGGCCGCGCGCCCTCTGACCGCGGCACGCGGGGCGGCGCCGAGGGACGTGAACGCTGGTCGGGGTCCGACCGACAGGAACGGCCCGACCGTCGCCGTGACGGCGAGCGCACGGGTTCGCGACCTGGCGGTTCCGGCCGGTACGGCGACCCGACCCGGCGCGACAGCGCGTCCCGTGGCGAGGGCCAGTCGTCCGACCGCCGCGACCGGCGCGACGGCTGGTCGCGTGACGACCGGCGCGACCGCCCGGCCGGTCCCCGCTCGCAGCCCGACTCCCGGGACCGCCGCGAGAGCTGGTCGCGTGACGACCGGGGCGACCGGGGCGACCGGGGCGACCGGTCGACCCGCGGACGTGCGCAGGCGGGCGACTCCAGGGACCGCCGTGAGGGCTGGTCGGACGACGCCCGCCGTGGCGGCGCCCCGGGTGGGCGTTCGCCGTCCGGCTCGAGGGACCGCCGTGACAGCTGGTCTCGCGACGACCGGCGCGACCGTCCGTCGGGGACTCGTTCGCAGGGCGACCACGGGGACCGCCGTGGGGGCTGGTCGCGGGACGACCGTCCCGCTCGTGGGCGTGCCGGCGAGGGTCAGGACCGCCGGGACAGCGGGTACCAGCCGCGCGGCGAGGGCCGCGACGATCGTGGCCGTGACGAGCGCGAGCACCGCGGGGGCGGGACCCGTCCCTCCGGGGGCGCACGGGCGGGTCGTGACGACCGTGGGTCCCGCGGCCAGGGGCCGCGGGACGGACGCGGCGCGGGCCCGCGCCAGGGGCGCGAGCAGTCCGGCGAGCACCGCGGGCGTTCGGAGTACCGCGAGCGCACGGACGACCGACGGGACGGACGCGACTCTCGTGACGGCGCTCGCCAGGGCTACCGGGGCGACACGTCGCGCGGCCCCGCGGCGGGGGGCCGTCATGGCGGGTCCGGCCAGGGACGCCGTCCCTCCGGGGCCGGCGGCGCGGCGCGGCAGGGCGACCGCCCGGCCGCCGCGGCGGAGCGCCGCCCTCGGGTCGTCGAGCCGGAGATCGCCGAGGACGCGACGATGGGCCAGCTCGGGAAGGACGTGCGCGGCCGCCTGCGCGGGCTGACCAAGGAGAACGCGGAGCGGGTCGGCCTGCACCTGGTGATGGCGGGGCGGCTCCTCGACGTCGACCCCGAGCTGGCCTACGAGCACGCTCAGGCCGCGGTCCGCCGCGGCGGGCGCGTGGACGTGGTGCGTGAGGCCGCAGGCATCGCGGCCTACCGCACGGGGCGGTTCGCGGAGGCGCTGCGTGAGCTGCGCACCGTGCGTCGGCTGAACGGGTCCTCGGAGCACCTGCCGCTCATGGCCGACGCCGAGCGGGGGCTCGGGCGACCCGAGCGTGCGCTGGCCCTGGCCACGAGCGACGAGGCCCGGACGCTCGACGCCGACGGCCGGACCGAGCTCGCCATCGTGGCGAGCGGCGCCCGCAGCGACCTGGGGGAGCACGACGCCGCGCTGGCCGTGCTCGAGCGGATCCCCGCCGCCGAGCGGAAGGGCGACCTGGGCCTGCGGGTGCTGCAGGCCCGTGCGGCCGCGCTCGAGGCGGCCGGCCGTGCGGACGAGGCCGCCACCCTCCTCGCCGGTGTCGACCCCGCGGAGCTGGAGCGTGTCTCCGGCGTGGCGGAGGAGCTCGACGACGTCGTCGTCTACGACACGTATGACGAGGACGCCGAGGACGAGGACGACGTCGAGAGTGCCGACGACGTCGTCGAGGACGTCCTCGACGACGAGGACGGCGACGGCGAGTCCGAGCTCGCGGACGGCGTCGACGACGCCCTCGAGGACACGGTCGGCGAGCGGGACGACGAGGTCGGGTCCGCGGACGAGGCGGCCGACGCGGAGGACGCGGCCGACGCGGCCGACGTGGCCGCGCTCGACGCCGCTGGGCTCGACGCGGACGTGCTCGGCGCGGACGAGGGCGACCAGGTGCCCGACGGCGTCGACGAGGTCGCGGCGGAGGTCCTCGCCGAGGACCTGACCGACGACGCGGCAGGAGATGCGGTCGAGGAGGTCGCCGACGGTACGGAGGCGGCGCCGCCCACGCCGGACGACGAGGTGTCCGGGGAGAAGGGATGACGGCGACGCTCGCCGGCAGCGACGTCCCCCTGACCTCGGCGTACGACCTGGCGCTCGTCGACCTCGACGGCGTGGCCTACCGGGGGCACCTGCCCATCCCGCACGCCTCGGCGAGCCTGACCTCGGCGCGCGGGGCGGGGCTGCGGCTCGTGTTCGTCACGAACAACGCGTCGCGCGAGCCCGAGGAGGTGGCGGGCCAGCTCACCGGGCTGGACATCCCCACGGCCGCGGACGAGGTCCTGACGGCGGCGCAGGCGTGCGCCGCGCTGCTGCGTACCCGGCTCGCGCCGGGCGCGCGTGTGCTCGTCGTCGGTGGCGCGGGCCTGCGGACCGCCGTCGAGCGGGCGGGGCTGACGATCGTCGACTCCGCGGACGACGCACCCGAGGCCGTGGCGCAGGGCTATGCGCCCGGGCTGGCCTGGGAGGACCTGGCCGAGGCGGCGTACGCCGTCGCGGGCGGCGCGTGGCACGTGGCGAGCAACCTCGACCTCTCGCTGCCGACCGCGCGCGGGTTCGCTCCCGGGAACGGCGCGCTCGTGGGCGCCGTCGTCGCGGCCACGGGCGTGCAGCCGGACAGCGCGGGGAAGCCGTCCCCGACGATGTACCGCCTCGCCGTCGACCGCGCGGGCGCGGAGCGACCCCTGGTGATCGGCGACCGGCTCGACACGGACCTCGCGGGCGCGCGCTCCGGCGGGTACCCCGGCCTGCACGTGCTGACCGGGGTGTCGACGGCGCGCGACGCGGTGCTGGCCGACGCCGGCCTGCGCCCGGACTACCTGGGCGGCGACCTGCGCGCGCTGCTGGAGCCGCACCCGGCGCCGCAGCGCGGCGCGGAGGGCTGGTGGACGTGCGGCGGCCGCGCCGCACGGGTCGCCGGGGCCCGGCTCGAGCTGGACGGCTCGGGGCCCCGTGGCATCGACGTGATCCGCGCGGCCTGCGCCGCCGCGTGGGAGGCCGCGGACCGCGGGAGCGCCGTGGACCCGGCCACCGTGCCGGAGCTGCAGGCCTGACACGGCGCTCGCGTCGCAGGTCCGCCGGGCGGCCCGCCCGCACCTCGACGGCCCCGGGCGGGGTGAGCGGACCGCGGGCGTCCGGACCGGCGGGCCCCGGCGACGGACCTGGTCGGAGCTGTGGGTCGTGGCACGGGACGTGGACGTCAGCGGGTAGCGTGGACCCGGACCTCGGGCCGCGGCGTCGTCCCGCACGATCAGCCGCGCACGGACCGGCGGTCCGCGTGACCCGGCCAGGGTGCCGGCGACGAGACCACGACGCGCGAGCGGCAGGAGGGACGATGACGCAGGACCCCGTGACGCCCGGAGGCGCCGTCCCCGGACCGCCTCGCGATGCCGGGCAGCCCGCCGGCGACGGCGCCCGCACGACCGACGTCGCAGCCACGACGGCGGGAGGCTCCGGACCGCTCGCGGGCCTGGACGGCCTCGACGAGGTCCCGGTGGGCGAGCACGTGGAGAGGTTCGCCCGGGTCCATGACGCCCTGCGCGCACGCCTGGACGGCGAGCCGGAGCCGGGGGAGCGGGACGGCACCGACCCTCACCCGGGACCGGCGCGGTGACACCGGAGGCCCGTACGGACACGGAGCTCGTCCGGCGCGGCCTGGCCCGGTCCCGCCGACAGGCCGTCGAGCTGATCGGCGCGGGGCGCGTGCGGCTCGAGGGGCACACGGTCACCAAGGCCTCGACACCGGTGCCCGCGAGCGCGCTCGTCACCGTCGACCCGGACCCGGCCGACCCGGGCTACGCCTCTCGCGCCGGCGGCAAGCTGGCCGGCGCCCTGGACGCGCTCGCCGCGGACCCTGCCGGCCGCGCGCTGCCGGCCGCCGTCGACGGCGGGTGGTGCCTCGACGTCGGGGCGTCGACCGGCGGGTTCACCGACGTCCTCCTGCGCCGCGGCGCCCGGCACGTCGTGGCGCTCGACGTCGGGCACGACCAGCTGGTCCCGGCGCTGCGCGCCGACCCGCGCGTCACGGTGGTCGAGGGGTTCAACCTGCGCGACCTCACCCCGACGGACCTCGAGCGGGCCCCGGACGTGGTCGTCGGCGACCTCTCCTTCATCTCGCTCACGCTGGTGCTCGGCCCGCTCGCCGCGGTCCTCGGCCCCGCGTCGCACGTGCTGCTGCTGGTCAAGCCGCAGTTCGAGGTCGGTCGGGAGCGCCTGGGCAGCGGGGGAGTCGTCCGCGACGGGCGCCTGCACGCCGAGGCCGTGGGCGCCGTCGTGCGGTCCGCGGCCGGGCACGGCCTCGAGGCGCGCGCGGTGGTGCCGAGCCCGCTGCCCGGCCCGAGCGGCAACCGCGAGTACTTCTGCTGGTTGCGGCCGGCCGCGGGTCCTGACCGCGCGGGCCCCCGGCCCGGCGGCCCCGGCCCCGCGGCAACGGCCGCGGCCGTGGAGGCCGCCGTCGCCTGGCACCCCGGCGCCCCCGACGCGCCGCCGTCCGTCCCACCCGTCCTGCCGATCGGAGGAGCACAGTGAGCCGCCGAGTCCTCATCGTCACCCACGGGGGCCGCCCGGAGGCCGTGGCGGCGCTCTCCGAGGCCGTGCGCGAGCTCACCGAGGCGGGCTTCGAGGTCGCCCTGCACGACGACGACCTCGCCGAGTCCTTCGGCGACCACATGGCCGCCGCCCGCGCGCGCGAGGGCGTCACGGACTCCGAGGCCGTGATGGTCCTCGGCGGCGACGGGACGATCCTGCGCGCCGCGGAGCTGACGCACGGCACGGGCGTCCCGCTGCTCGGCGTCAACCTGGGGCACGTGGGGTTCCTCGCCGAGAGCGAGCGCGACGACCTGCGGCACGCCGTCCGGCGTCTCGCCGCGCGCGACTACGAGGTCGAGGAGCGCGCGGTGGTCGACGTCGCGGTCCACCTGCCGGGCGAGGACACGCCCCGCACCGGCTGGGCGCTCAACGAGGCCACGGTGGAGAAGGCGCGCCGCGAGCGCATGGTCGAGGTCGGGATCGCCGTCGACGGGCGGCCGCTGTCGTCGTTCGGCTGCGACGGCGTGGTGATGTCCACGGCGACCGGCTCGACGGCGCACGCGTTCTCGGCGGGCGGGCCCGTGATGTGGCCCGAGGTCGACGGCGTGCTCCTGGTGCCGCTGTCCGCGCACGCCCTGTTCGCGCGCCCGCTCGTCATCGGCCCGCGGTCCACGTACACGGTGAAGGTGCTCGAGCGCAGCCCGGTGCCCGCGGTGCTGACCTGCGACGGCCGGCGGCGCGTCGACCTGCCGGTCGGGTCGTGGGTCGAGGTGCGCCGGGGCGCGCTGCCGCTGCGGTTCGCGCGGCTGTCGCCGGCCCCGTTCACGGACCGGCTGGTGTCGAAGTTCTCGCTGCCGGTGGTCGGCTGGCGGGAGCTGGCGGCGAACCGGCCGGACCACCGGGCGCCCGCCCTCCCGGAGCAGGACGCTCCGGCCGAGGGCGGGGCCGAGCACGAGAAGGAGGCGTAGGTGCTCGAGGAGATCGCGATCGAGAACCTGGGCGTGATCCGCGCCGCCCGGGTACCGCTGGCGGACGGGCTGACCGTCATCACCGGCGAGACCGGGGCCGGCAAGACCATGGTGCTCACGGGACTCGGCCTGCTCATGGGCGGCAAGGCCGACGCCGCCGCGGTGCGGCCCGGTGCCGACGGCGCCGTCGTCGAGGGGCGGCTGCGGGTCGCGGCCCACCCCGCCGTGGCGGCGCGCGTCGACGAGGCGGGCGGGGAGGTCGACGAGGACGGCACCGTCGTCGTGCTGCGGACCGTCGCGGCCGCGGGCCGCTCGCGCGCGCACCTGGGCGGACGTGGCGTGCCGCAGGCGGTGCTCGCCGAGATCGCCGACGAGCTGGTCACGGTGCACGGGCAGGCCGACCAGCTGCGGCTGCGCACCGCCGCGAAGCAGCGCGAGGCCCTGGACTCCTTCGCCGGTCCGGAGCACCAGGACCTGCTCGACGCGTACCGCGGGGCGTGGACCGAGCGCGCCGGCCTGCTGGCCGAGATCGCCGAGCTGACCGCGCGCGGCGCCGAGCGGGCGCGCGAGGCCGAGCTGCTGCGCCTGGGTCTGGCCGAGGTCGAGCGGGTGGACCCGCGCCCCGGCGAGGACGCCGAGCTCACGGCCCTCGTCGGCCGGCTCGGCAACGCCGAACAGCTGCGGGTCGCCGCGCAAGAGGCGCACGACGCCGTCGCGGGCGACGACGTCGAGACCGCGGGCAGCGCCGTGGAGGCGGTCGAGCGGGCGCGGCGCGCCCTCGACGGGGTCGCGGGAGACGACCCGGCGCTCGGCGCGCACGCGACCCGCCTGGCGGAGGCGGGCTACCTGCTCGCGGACGTCGCGACCGACCTGTCGGCCTACGTCAACGACCTCCAGGCCGACCCCGCCGGGCTCGAGACCGCGCACGCCCGCCTCGCGGAGCTCACCACCCTGACGCGCAGCTACGGGGAGACCGTCGACGACGTGCTGCAGTGGGCGAGCGACGCCGGCCTGCGCCTGCTCGACCTGGACGACGGCGGCGAGCGCCTGGCCTCCATGCGCGAGCGCACGGTGGAGCTCGACGGCGACCTCGCGGCCGCGGGGGAGCGGCTGACGGCCGGCCGCGGGACCGCCGCCGAGGCGCTCGCGGCCGCCGTCACGGCGGAGCTGGCGGGGCTCGCCATGAAGGGCGCCCGGCTCGTGGTCGACGTCGCGGAGGCCGACGAGCCCGGGCCGTGGGGCGCCGACCAGGTGACCTTCCTGCTCGAGCCGCATCCCGGCGCACCGGCCCGCCCGCTCGGCAAGGGCGCGTCCGGCGGCGAGCTGTCCCGCGTGATGCTGGCCGTCGAGGTGGCGCTCGCCACGGCCCGCCTCGAGGCGGCGTCGGGCGTGCGGGCCGCGGCCCCGCTGCCGACGTTCGTCTTCGACGAGGTCGACGCGGGCGTGGGCGGCCGCGCCGCGGTCGAGGTCGGTCGCCGGCTGGCGACCCTCGCTCGCAGCACGCAGGTGGTGGTCGTGACGCACCTCGCCCAGGTCGCCGCCTTCGCGGACTCGCACCTCGTGGTGACGAAGTCGAGCGCCGGGGGCGGCGCCGCCGGCGACGGGGACCCGGACGGCGGCGTCACCGTGACGGGCGTGCGCGAGGTCACGGACGACGATCGCGTGCGCGAGCTGGCGCGGATGCTGTCGGGCCAGGACGAGTCGGCGACCGCCCGCCAGCACGCGGTCGAGCTTCTCGAGTCGTCCACCGTGGGACGATAGGGGCGATGAGAATGATCCTGCGCAAGTCCGAGCGCGCCCCTGACGCCGGCGACGGCGGCCCCGACGTGACCGGACCCGCCCGGGTCGGCACGCGCACGAAGGACCTCACCAAGCGGCTGAAGCCCGGCGACGTGGCGGTCATCGACCACGTCGACATCGACCGCGTGGCGGCCGACGCCCTGGTGTCCGTCGGCCCGGCGGCGGTGCTGAACGCCGCGCGCTCGACGTCGGGCCGGTACCCGAACGCGGGGCCGGGGATCCTGATCGAGGCCGGCATCACGCTGGTCGACGACCTGGGCCCGGCCGTCATGGCGCTGCCCGAGGGCGCGTCGGTCGTCATCGACGGCGGCACCGTGCGCGTCGACGGCACGACGGTGGCCGACGGGGTCCGGCAGACGCGCGAGACCGTCGAGACCGACATGGCCGCCGCGCGCGAGGGCCTCTCGGACGAGATCGAGCACTTCGCCGAGAACACGATGACCTACCTGCGGCGCGAGCGGGACCTGCTGCTCGACGGCGTCGGCGTGCCGGACGTGCGCACGCAGTTCGACGGCCGCCACGTGCTCATCGTGGTGCGCGGGTACCACTACCGCGAGGACCTGGCGATGCTGCGGTCCTACATCGCGGAGAACCGGCCGGTGCTGGTCGGCGTCGACGGCGGTGCCGACGCGATCATCGACGCCGGCTGGAAGCCCGACATGATCGTGGGCGACATGGACTCGGTGTCCGACCGGGCGCTGTCGTCCGGCGCGGAGATCGTGGTGCACGCCTACCGCGACGGCACGGCGCCGGGGCTCGACCGGGTCGAGTCGCTGGGCGTGGAGCCCGTCGTCTTCCCCGCGACCGGCACGAGCGAGGACATCGCCATGCTGCTCGCCGACGACAAGGGCGCCGAGCTCATCGTCGCCGTCGGCACGCACGCCACCCTGGTGGAGTTCCTCGACAAGGGCCGTGCGGGCATGGCCAGCACGTTCCTCACCCGTCTGCGGGTGGGCGGCAAGCTGGTCGACGCCAAGGGCGTGTCCCGCCTGTACCGCACCCGGATCTCGAACCTGCAGCTCACGCTGCTGTCCCTCGCGGGCGTCGCCGCCGTCGTCGCGGCGCTCTGGTCCACGGCCGCCGGACAGACGCTCTTCGGGCTCATCGGTGCCCGGATCGACGACCTCGTCTCGTGGGTGGGTAGCCTCTTCGGCGGGTGACGCCCTCCCGCACCCCGCCGCAGCCCGCCCGTCCCGACCCCCATCGAAGGAACCTCTGCCGACCGTGATCGACTTCAGGTATCACCTCGTCTCGCTGATCTCCGTCTTCCTCGCCCTCGCCGTGGGGATCATCCTCGGCGCCGGCCCGCTCCAGGGCACGCTCGGGGACCAGCTCACCGAGCAGGTCGACGCGCTGCGCACCGAGCGCAACACGCTGAGGGAGGACCTCGGCGAGGCACGCACGACGGCCGAGGAGCAGCAGCGGTTCATCGACAGCGCGGGCGACCAGCTCGTCGCGGGCTCGCTCGAGGGCAAGAACGTGGCCATCGTCGAGGTGGACGAGGTGAGCGACGCGAGCCGCAAGGCGGTGCTCGACCAGCTCGAGGCGGCCGACGGCACCGTCGTCGCGCAGGAGCGCCTCGCCGCGTCCTGGACCTCCGCGGACGAGCTGACCATGCGGGAGACCGTCGCGGACGGGCTGCGCGCGAAGCTGCCGGCCGACGCCGTCGACGGCGCCATCGACGAGGACTCCGGTACGGCGGAGCTGCTGGCCGCGTCGCTCGCGGTCGCGCTGACCGACGCCGCGCCGGACGCGGGCACCTTCTCCGACGCCGCGCTGGAGCAGCAGCACCTGCTGCAGCAGGTGGGCCTCGTGGAGCAGGTCGCGGAGCCGAGCGCGCCGGCCGACGCGATCCTGCTGCTGTCGGGCGGCGGCACGGCGACCGACGAGGACGCCCAGACGACGGACGCCGACCCGAAGCAGACCGGCATGGGCGCGCTCGCGGCCCTCGCGGGCACGTCCGCCGAGGTGGCCGGCACGTCGGTCGTCGCGGGGCCGACGACGAAGGACGGCGACCTCGTGGCCACCGTCCGCGCCGACGACACGCTGTCCGGCCTGGTGAGCACCGTGAGCGGGATCGAGCAGACGACCGGGCAGGTCGTCGTGCCGCTCGCGATCGCGGCGCAGGAGGCCGGCACCGTCGACCAGTACGGCTTCGAGGACGGCGCGACCGTCCTCCCGCCGGCGGTCGAGAACGGCGAGACGCAGGCGGACGGCTGATGGCCACGAGGCTCGGGGCGCTGCTGCGCGGCGCGGCGGTGGCGGCGGCCGGGACGGCGCTCGCCCGTCGCGCGCTCGAGACGGACCCCCCGGGCGGCTCCGCCCGCTGGACCCGCACCAACCACCGGGGCGAGCCGATCAGCATGCTCGAGGGCCCCGCGGTGGCCGCGGGGCTCGTGGCGGGCACGCTCGCCGCGGGCGGCGGGCGCGAGCGGGCCGGCGCGGCCGTGGCCACGGCCGGTGCCGCCGCCTTCGGCCTCGTGGACGACCTCGCCGAGGACACCAGCACCCGGGTCAAGGGCCTGCGCGGGCACCTGGGCGCGCTCGCCGAGGGCCGCCTCACCACGGGTGGGCTCAAGGTGCTCGGCATCGGCGCCACGGCGCTGGCCGGTGCCGTGGTCGGCACCCGCCGGCGTGGTGGCGCGGCGGGTCACCTCGTGGACGTCGCCGTCAACGGCGCGCTGATCGCCGGCACGGCCAACCTCCTCAACCTGCTCGACCTGCGCCCCGGGCGCGCCCTCAAGGCCTCGGCCGTGCTGAGCCTGCCCGTCGCCTGCGGCGGCGCGGGCGCGGCGACGGGCGTCGTCCTCGGGGCCGCGGCCGTCGCCGCACCCGGCGACCTCGACGAGCGCGACATGCTCGGCGACGGCGGCGCCAACGCGCTCGGCGCGCTGGTCGGCGCGCAGTGGGCGTTCGGCGCCCCGCGCGCCGTGCGCCTCGCGGCGCTGGCCTCCGTCGTGGGGCTGACGCTCGCCTCCGAGCGCGTGAGCTTCTCGGCCGTGATCTCGACGACCCCCTGGCTGCGCCGCGCCGACGCGTGGGGGCGCCGCCAGGACGCGCCCTCGGAGGAGTGACCGCATGACGTCGCGGCCGGGCGGGCTGCGGGCGGCGACCCAGACGCTCGCGGGTGCCGCCGTGATGATCACCGTCGTGACGGTGGCGAGCCGGCTGGTGGGGTTCGCCCGGTCGCTGGTGCTGTCGTGGGCGGTGGGCACCGAGGGCGTGGGCCCCGCCTACAGCGCGGCGAACCTGCTGCCCAACGTGCTCTTCGAGGTCGCCGCCGGCGGCGCCCTCGCGGGGGCCGTGGTGCCGCTGCTCGCGGGCCCGATCGCCCGCCGCTCGGCGCGCGAGACCTCCGGCGTGGCCTCGGCGATGCTCGGGTGGACGCTGGCCGTCCTGGTGCCGCTCGGGGCCCTGCTCGCCCTGCTGGCGGGCCCGATCGCGGGGCTCCTCATGACCCAGCACCCGGAGCTCGTGGACGTCACGGCCACGTTCGTGCGGACGTTCGCGCTCCAGGTGCCGCTGTACGGGCTCGCGGTGGTGCTCGGCGGCATCCTGCAGGCGCACAAGCGGTTCTTCTGGCAGGCGTTCGCGCCGCTGCTGTCCAGCGTGGCGGTCATCGTCGTGTACCTCGTCTTCGTCGCCATGACGGGCGAGAACCGGGACGACGTCGAGGCGCTCTCCACCGCCGCGATCGGCTGGCTGGGCTGGGGCACGACGGCGGGCGTCGCCGTGCTCGCGCTGCCCCTCGTGCTGCCCGTGCGGCGGACGGGCACGCGGTTGCGGCCCACGCTCCGCTTTCCCGGCGGCGAGGGCGTCCGCGCCCGCAACCTGGCGCTGGCCGGCGTCGGCGCCCTCGTGGCGCAGCAGCTGTCCGTGCTCGCGGTGATGGGAGCGGCGCTGCAGTTCGGGCCGTTGCAGACGTTCCCGACGTACACGTTCGCCCAGCAGGTCTACCTGCTGCCCTACGCCGTGCTGGCGTTCCCGCTCGCGACGAGCGCGTTCCCGCGGCTCGCGGAGCACGTGGCGCACGGGCGCCACGACCGGTTCCGGGGCCTGCTGGCCACGACCACCCGGACGCTGCTCGTGGTGTCGGGGCTCGGCGTCGCGGCGCTCGTGGCGGCGTCGGACGCCGTCGAGGCGGTGTTCGCCCGCATCGCGCACGGGTCGGTGGCGGGGCTCGGCGACGCCGTCGCGTGGATGGCCCCGGGGATCGTCGGCTTCGCGCTGATCCTGCACCTGTCGCGCGCCCTGTACGCGATCGACCGCCAGCGCGTCGCGGTCGTGGTGACCGCGGCCGGCTGGCTGGTCGTGGCGGGGGCGGCCTTCGCGCTGCCCGCCGCGACGGGGGTCCGTGACCAGGTGGGCGTGCTCACCCAGCTCGGCCTGGCCACGGCGCTGGGCATGACGGTCGCCGGGGCGGGGCTGCTCGCCGCGGTGGGCCGGTTCGCGGGGCGCGAGGCCCTGCGGGGCATCCCGCGGACCCTGACGGTGCTCGTCGTCGCGACCTCGGTCGGCGCCTGGGCGGGGTCGCTGGTGTCGGGCGCGCTGCTCCCGGCGGACGCCAGGATCCTCCCGGCGCTCGGCGTGGGGCTGCTCGCCGCGCTGGTCGGGGGAGGGGTCGTCGTGGGCGGCTTCGTGCTCGCGGACAGGTCCGCGGTCACGGGGATCGCGGGCCGGGGGCGCGGCGCCACCGAGGAGTGACGCGACGGAGTGACGCGACGCACCGCGCGACCCGCGTGCCGCCGTCCGACCCACTGTTAGGATGGAGTTCCGTGGCCGACACCGCGAACAGACTCCAGCCCCGCTCCTCCAGCCGCACGGGTGCCACGCACCAGACGCGGCACATCTTCGTGACGGGCGGTGTGGCCTCGTCGCTCGGCAAGGGACTCACCGCCTCCTCGCTCGGGCGCCTGCTGCGCTCGCGGGGCCTGCGCGTCACCATGCAGAAGCTCGACCCGTACCTCAACGTGGACCCGGGCACGATGAACCCGTTCCAGCACGGCGAGGTCTTCGTCACCGAGGACGGTGCCGAGACGGACCTCGACATCGGCCACTACGAGCGCTTCCTCGACGTCGAGCTGCCCGCCTCGTCGAACGTCACGACCGGCCAGGTCTACTCGCGCGTCATCGCCAAGGAGCGCCGCGGCGAGTACCTCGGCGACACCGTCCAGGTGATCCCGCACATCACCGACGAGATCAAGTCCCGCATGCGTGACCAGGCGGGCCCCGACGTCGACGTCATCATCACCGAGATCGGCGGCACCGTCGGCGACATCGAGTCGCAGCCGTTCCTCGAGGCCGCCCGCCAGGTGCGGCACGAGCTGGGCCGCGACGACTGCTTCTTCCTGCACGTCTCGCTGGTGCCGTACATCGGTCCGTCCGGCGAGCTCAAGACGAAGCCGACCCAGCACTCGGTGGCCGCGCTGCGCTCCATCGGCATCCAGCCGGACGCCATCGTGCTCCGCTCGGACCGGGTGGTGCCCGACGGCATCAAGCGCAAGATCGCCCTCATGTGCGACGTCGACAACGAGGCCGTCATCAACTGCGCCGACGCGCCGAGCATCTACGACATCCCGCGCGTGATCCACTCC
Organism: Isoptericola sp. NPDC057653; assembly: GCF_042799955.1. Taxonomy (NCBI): domain Bacteria; kingdom Bacillati; phylum Actinomycetota; class Actinomycetes; order Micrococcales; family Promicromonosporaceae; genus Isoptericola; species Isoptericola sp. NPDC057653. The sequence goes on from NZ_JBHVHP010000002.1 coordinate 13,908, forward strand.
GAGGGCCTCGACGCGTACGTCGTGCGCCGCCTCGACCTGCCGTTCCACGACGTCGACTGGGACGGCTGGACCCGCCTGCTCGAGCGCGTGCACGAGCCGGAGCACAACGTCGAGATCGCCCTCGTCGGCAAGTACATCGACCTGCCCGACGCGTACCTGTCGGTCACCGAGGCGCTGCGCGCCGGCGGCTTCGACAACGACACCAAGGTCGCGATCCGCTGGGTGGCCGCGGACGACTGCCGCACCCCCGAGGGCGCGCAGGACTCGCTGGACGGCGTCGACGCCGTGCTCGTGCCGGGCGGCTTCGGCGTGCGCGGCATCGACGGCAAGGTCGGCGCGCTGCGCTGGGCCCGCGAGAACCTGGTGCCGACCCTGGGCATCTGCCTCGGCCTGCAGTCCATGGTCATCGAGTACGCGCGCAACGTGCTGGAGCTCGAGGACGCGTCGTCCACCGAGTTCGACCCGCAGAGCACGCACCCCGTCATCGCGACGATGGCGGAGCAGCTCGCGATCGTCGACGGCGCGGGCGACCTGGGCGGCACCATGCGCCTCGGCGCGTACGACGCGCACCTGGGCGCCGGCTCGGTCGTGGCGAAGGCCTACGGCAGCGAGCGGGTGTCGGAGCGCCACCGCCACCGCTACGAGGTGAACAACGCGTACCGGGCGCAGCTCGAGGAGGCCGGCCTGGTGTTCTCCGGCACGTCGCCCGACGAGAAGCTCGTCGAGTTCGTCGAGCTGCCCGCCGACGTGCACCCGTACTACGTGAGCACGCAGGCGCACCCCGAGTTCAAGTCGCGCCCGACGCGCTCGCACCCGCTGTTCAAGGGGCTCGTCGCGGCGGCCCTCGAGCGCCAGGGCAACCAGGCGTGAGCGACGCCCCGGACGCGGCGGGCACGCCGCTCGCCGACGAGATCGCGCCCCGCCCCGTCCTGCGGCACGACGTGCTGCAGCGGGGCCGGATCATCGACCTCGTCCGCGACGAGGTCGACCTCGGGGACGCCGGCGTGGTGACGCGCGAGTACGTCGAGCACCCCGGCGCCGTGGCGATCGTGGCGCTCGACGAGCAGGAGCGGGTCCTGTTGGAGCGCCAGTACCGCCACCCCGTGCGGTCCTTCATGTGGGAGGTGCCGGCCGGCCTGCTCGACGTCGACGGCGAGCCCGCCGTCGACGCGGCGGCGCGGGAGTTGGCCGAGGAGGCCGACGTCACCGCCGAGCAGTGGGCGGTGCTCGCCGACTACGCGACGACGCCGGGCAGCAGCGACGAGGCGGTGCGGATCTTCCTCGCCCGCGGCATCGCGCCGGTGGCCGAGACGGACCGGCACGTGCGCACCGGCGAGGAGGCCGGCATGGAGCTGCGCTGGGTGCCCCTCGACGAGGCCGTCGCGCGGGCGCTGGACGGCAGCCTGCACAACCCGTCGACGGTGGTCGGGATCCTGGCCGCCGCGGCGAGCCGCGCGGGCGGCTGGTCGTCCCTGCGGCCGACGGACGCGCCCTGGCCTGCCCGGCCGGGCGCCTGAGCTGCCGGTAGGCTCCACAGGCGTGCGTGACGCCTCCCTCCCCGAGCCCGGTACCGACGGATCGTCGGCGCCGGCGGACGCGCCCGCGGTGCGGGTGCTGGGCCCGGTCCGGGTGGCCGGGCCCGGGGCGGAGGACCGCGCGCCGCGCGGGACCCGTGCCTCCGCGCTGGTCGTGCTCCTCGCCCTCGCGGGTCCGCGCGGCGTCTCGTCGTCCGTCCTCGTCGACCGGCTGTGGCAGGAGTCCCTGCCCGCCGACCCGCGGGCGGCCCTGCAGAACCTCGTCTCGCGGCTGCGGGCCGTGGCGGGGCGGGGCGTCGTGCGGGCCACGGAGGCGGGGTACGCCCTGGGCGTGACGACCGATCTCGACCTGGCGCGCGAGGGCCTCACGGCCGCGCGCCGCGAGCTCGTCTCCGGCGACCCGCGCGTCGCCGCCCGCACCGCCGAGGGGGCCCTGGCGCTGTGGTCGGGCACGCCCGGCGTCGACCTGGAGGGCGGCGAGTTCGCGGCGGTCGCCGTGGAGCTCGCCGCCGTGGCCCGGCGTCGCCGCGACGAGCTGCGCACCGTGCGCCGCGACGCGGCCGAGGCCGCGGGGGAGCACGGTCTCGTGGCCGAGCTCGCCGGCGCCGACGTCGCCGCCGACCCCACCGACGAGGACGCCGCCCGCGCACTCATGGCGGCGCTCGGCGGCCTCGGGCGTGCGGGCGAGGCGCTGCGGGTCTTCACGCGGCTGCGGTCCGTGCTGGTGCGCGAGCTGGGCAGCGAGCCCGGCCCGGCCACGGTCGCCCTGTACGAGCGGCTCGCCGCGGAGGTCGGGGAGCCGGCGCACCCCGTCGCGCGCCCGGTCGGTGCGGACGCGCCGGCGGCCGCGCCCTCGCCGCCCCTGGCGCCGGCCACCGGCGCGGGCGCCCCCGGCGCCGGGGGCGCGCACGGCGGCGGCACGGCGCGGGGCCTGCGCACGTACCCGACGCCGCTGCTCGGTCGCGAGCCGGACGTCGCCGCGCTCCTCGACGCCCTGACCGCCTCCCGCCTCGTCACGGTCCTCGGCCCGGGCGGGCTCGGCAAGACCCGGCTCGCGCAGGAGGTCGCCCGGCGGACGCTGGGGCGCACCCCGGTCGTGGTCGTCGTCGAGCTCGTGGGCGTGCGGAGCGACGACGACGTGGTCCTGGCGCTCGCGGACGCCCTGGGCGTCGCTCCGGGGGTCGGCTCCGTGCGCCTGGCCGACCGGCTCCAGGCGGGCGACCTCGCCACCCAGGTGACCACGCGCCTGCGCGACGCCGAGGCCCTGGTCGTGCTCGACAACTGCGAGCACGTCGTGGAGGGCGCGGCGCGATGGGCCGGCGCGCTGCTGGCGGTCGCGCCGGGGCTGCGGGTGCTCGCCACGAGCCGGACCCCGCTGCTCCTGGACCAGGAGGCGACGTACGCGCCGGCCCCCCTCGGCTCCGCGCCCGACGGCGACGACGACGGCCCCGCCGTCCGCCTGTTCGTCGAGCGGGCCCGGGCCGTGCGCCCCGACGCCCTGCTCGACCGGGCGGCCGTCGCGCACCTGTGCGAGCGGCTGGACGGCCTGCCCCTGGCGATCGAGCTGGCGGCGGCGCGGGTGCGCACCCTGAGCGTCGCGGAGGTGGACGCCCGGCTCGACGAGCGGTTCGCCCTGCTGCGGGTGCGCGACCGCTCCGTCCCGGACCGGCACCGCACGCTGGAGGCGGTGCTCGACTGGAGCTGGAACCTGCTCACCGCGGGCCAGCAGGCGCTGTGGCGGCGCGCCGCCGTCCTCCCGGACGGGTTCTCGGCGGAGGCGGCCCGCGCCCTCCTGCCCGACGTGCCCGGCTGGCAGGTGGACGACGACGTCGACGCCCTCGTGCTGCAGTCCCTCGTGCGGGTCGAGGAGGCGGACGGCGCCAGCCGGTACCGCATGGTCGAGACCGTGCGGGAGTTCGGGCTGCTGAGGCTGGCGGCCGCGCACGAGGAGCGCTCGGCCGAGGACGCCGTGCTCGGCTGGGCCACCGCCGTCGCGCGCCGCTGCGCCGCGCGCGTGCTGTCCCCGGACCAGCACCTCGCCGTCGCGGAGCTCGGGCGCGAGCAGGAGAACCTCGTGTACGCGGTGCGCCGCGCGATCGAGCGCGGGCGCCCGGACGTCGTCGTCCACGGCTTCGTCGCGCTGCTCGGCAGCTGGGCCTCCCGCGGCGCGGAGGAGCGCGTCATCGGGCTCACGCCCGCGGCGCTGGAGTCGCTGCGGGGCTGGGAGGTCCCCGACGAGCACGCGGACGCGACCGCGATCACGCTCGAGGTGATCGCGGGGGCGTCGGTCTTCGGCGTCCCCGGGCAGGCGGCGCGCCCCCTCGGCCGCCTGCGCCGGCTCCTGCGCACCAGCGGCGCGGTGGGCGCCCGCACCCGGGCGCTGTCCGCCGTGGTGCTGGCGCGCACGCCGGAGGAGCTCCACGAGGTGCTCCTGCGGCTGCAGGGGTCCGACGACGGCTACACCGCGCTCATCGCCCACATGTTCGAGGCGCAGCTGCAGGAGAACGACGGCGAGCTGGCCCGCGCCGTGGAGCACGCCACCGCCGCGCACGAGGTGGCACGCGCCGTCGGTGACCCGGCCGCCACGGCGATGTCCGCGATGGTGGTCGCGTCGTTCGTCGCCGAGGAGGGCGACGCGGCCGCGGCGCTGCGGTGGCTCGCGGTCGCCCGCGACGGCGTCGGGGCGCTCGGCGCCGGGGAGATGCTGCGCCAGACGTGGTGGATCGAGCTGTGCGCGTCGCTCACCCTGGGCGACGTCGAGACCGCCGAGCGGGCGATGACCGCGATGGCGGCGGCGACCGCGGAGGCCCAGGGCTCCCAGGCGGTCGAGGCGTGGACCGTGCTCGAGCTGGGGCGCGGCGAGCTCGCCTGGCTCCGCGGGGAGCGGGCGGTCGCCCTCGAGCACCTCGCGCGCTCCGTGGACGCCCTCGGCGGGGGGCGGCCCGGCCCCGACGGTGCCCCCTGGTTCCTCATGGCCGCCTCGGCCGCGCTCGTGCGGCGCGTGCAGGCAGGGGACGGCGACGCCGGGCTCGTGCGCCGGATCGTCGAGGTCGGGCGCGGGGCCCGCGGCGCCGGCCGCGGGTTCGTCGACCGCCCGGTGCTCGCGATGTCGGCGATCGGCGTCGCCTACTGGGGCTGTATGGGCGCGGGCCCGGCGGGGGCCGGGGAGTCCCGTGAGCGCGTGTCCGCGGGGGTGGAGCTGCTGGCCCTCGCGGGCCGCCTCGGCGGGCGGCAGGACGTGCCGGCGCTCCGCCTGTCGTCGCTCCGGGAAGCCGTCCGGGAGGCGGTGTCCGGCACGGCGGGCGGCGCCGACCTCCTGCGGGACGCGGAGCGCCGGGCGGCCGAGCTCGACCGCGACGGCCTGGTGCCACGCGCGGACGTGCTCCTGGGGCGCCTCGCGGACGAGGCGGCCCAGGAGCACGACGCCGAGCCGGGGGCCGGCGGCCCCGGTCAGGCCTTCTTCATGTAGCTCCGCACGGCGAGCGGGGCGAAGATCGCCACGACGACGGCGCAGCTGAGCAGCGCGATGCCGACCTGGCCCGTGACGCTGCCGGTGCTGGCGAGGTCACGCACGGCCGTCACCAGGTGCGACACCGGGTTGACGTTGACGAAGCCCTGCAGCCAGCCGGGCATCGTGTCCACGGGGACGAACGCGTTGGACAGGAACGTCAGCGGGAAGAGCACCAGGAACGAGATGCCCTGCACGGACGACGCGGACCGGCCGATGACGCCGAAGAACGCGAAGATCCAGCTCAGGGACCAGGCGCAGACGATCACCAGCAGGCCGGCGAGCAGCACGCCGCCGACGCCGCCGCCCGGGCGCCAGCCCATGATCAGGCCCATGACGATCGTCAGGGTCGTGGCGATGAGGTAGCGGACCAGGTCCGCGACCAGGGCGCCGGCGAGGGGCGCGATGCGGGCGATGGGCAGCGACCGGAACCGGTCGAACACGCCCTTGTCCATGTCCTCGCGCAGCTGGGTGCCGGTGACCGCGGAGGCCGTGATGACGGTCTGCACGAGGATGCCCGGGATGATCACGGGCAGGTAGGCCGCGATGCTGCCGGAGATCGCCCCGCCGAAGATGTAGGTGAACATCAGCGTGAAGATGATCGGCTGCACCGTGACGTCGATGAGCTGCTCGGGCGTGCGGCGGATCTTGATGAGGCCGCGCCGGGCCATGGCGAGCGAGTCGGACACGGCCTGGCCGACGGTGACGCGGTTGCGCAGGGTGCGCTCGGCGCCGGGGACGATGCGCCCGCCCGACGCCGGCGGCGCCGCGGGGGCGGTGGTGAGCGTGGTCATGCGGAGATCTCCTCGGGGGCGTCGGCCTCGGTCGCGCCGTGGCCGGTCAGGGTCAGGAACACCTCGTCGAGCGTGGGCTTGTCCATCGACAGGCCGTCGATGTCGATCCCGGCGCCGCGGAGGCGGACCAGGAGGTCGGTGACGCGGGCCGGGTCGGCGACGGGCACCGTGAGACGACGGGCCTCGGGCGACGGCGTGGCCGGCACGCCGAGCACGTCCCGTACGGCCTCGAGGGCGACGGGGGCGTCCTCGGGGCGCACGAGCGTGAGCTGCAGCGACTGCTCGCCCACGGACGACTTGAGCTCGTCGCCGGTGCCCTCCGCGACGACCCGCCCGCGGTCGATGACCGCGATGCGGTCCGCGAGCTGGTCGGCCTCGTCGAGGTACTGCGTGGTGAGCAGCACCGTGGAGCCCGTCGCGACGAGGCGGCGGATGGTCTCCCACATCTGGGCGCGCGTGCGCGGGTCGAGGCCCGTGGTGGGCTCGTCCAGGAAGAGCAGCGGCGGCTGCGCGATGAGGCTGGCCGCGAGGTCGAGCCGGCGGCGCATGCCGCCGGAGAAGTTCTTCAGGGGGCGCGCGGCGGCGTCGGTGAGGTTGAACTCCTCGAGCAGGTCACGGGTGCGGCGCGTCGCGGCGGCGCCCTTGAGCCCGTTGAGGCGGCAGAAGAGGAGCAGGTTCTCCGTGGCGCTGAGCGTCTCGTCGACCGAGGCGTACTGCCCCGTCACGCCGATGAGCTGCCGCACGACGAACGGCTCGCGCGCCACGTCGTGGCCGAAGACGGAGGCCCGCCCGGCGTCGGGGCGCAGGAGGGTCGCCAGCATGCGGATCGTGGTGGTCTTCCCGGCCCCGTTCGGGCCGAGCACCCCGTAGACCGTGCCGGTGGCGACCGTGAGGTCGACCCCGTCCACGGCGCGGTTGTCGCCGAAGATCTTGACGAGGCCCTCGGCCTCGATCGCGGTGGTGGTCATGGCACCACCGTGCGCGGCGGCGCTCGCAGGCCGCTGTCACGGCGCTGTCACGGCCTCGCGCGGCGCCGTCAGCGCCGCGGCCCGGCGAGGGTCAGACGGCGTCCCAGGGGAGGGCGGACAGCGCGGCCCTGATCTCCGCGACGCGTCCCGCGGCGTCGGGCAGCGGGGTCCCGTCGACGGACGCGACGGCGACGATCCCGATGGAGTTGACGAGGAAGGCCCCTGCGAAGCCGGGCACGTCGCGCAGGTGCACGGGGTGGGCCCAGGAGGGCGTGGCGGCCTCGACGAGCGCGAGGCCCGTGCCTCGCAGGTGCGGCGCGGTCGGCCAGACGACGCCGCCGTCGGCCTCGAGGAACCCGACGTTCGCGATCGACGACTCGGCCACGGCGCCGTCGGGGCCGGTCAGCAGGGCGTCGTCGAACCCCTCGCGGCGGACCTGCCGGGCCCACTGCGCCTGCGCGAAGCCGCCGAGGTGCTTGAGGTGCGCGAAGGGGCGCAGGTACGGCACGGCCCGCAGGCGCTGGGGCGTGCCGGGCGGGAGGCGGGGGCCGGCGACCTGGACGGCGACGTGCTCGGCGTCGCGCAGCACGACGCGCACCGACGCGTCCGCACGGCCGTCGAGCGCGTGCCGCACCAGACCGATGACCCGGTCGCCGTCGAGGGGCGCGTCGAAGATCTCGCGGTGGGCGGCGTCCAGCCGGAGCAGGTGGTGCTCCAGGCCCTGCACCCCGCCGCCGCGGACCTGCATGGCGGTGAAGTGGCCGTCGGTGGACGCGACCTGCTCGGCCGTCGCGGGGCGGCCCTCGACCTCGATGCGCACGCCAGCACCGTAGCGCGGCGCCCCGCCGGAGCCGGGCCGCGCGCGGCTCAGGAGCGGGTGCGCAGGCGCAGGACGGCGTTCGCGGTGGCCCAGGTGAGGCAGCCCGCGCCCACCAGGTGGATGCCGACCAGCAGCTCGGGCAGGCCGGTGAAGTACTGCACGTAGCCGATGAGCCCCTGGGTCATCGTGACGGCGAGCAGCAGCCACGCGCCCTTCCGTGCGGCCGGCACGCCGGGACCGGCCGCCGCGCGGTGCAGCAGCACCAGCAGCACGACGAGCGTGATCGTGAACAGCCAGACGGAGCCGGAGTGCGCCTTGGTGACCGTCAGGGGGTCGAGGGCGAGGCGGTAGCCCACGGAGGTGTCGCCGGAGTGCGGGCCGGAGCCGGTGACGAGCACCCCGAGGGTGACGATCGGGACGAGCAGGACGCCGAGGACCGTGCCGACCACGGAGACGGCCCGCCCCCCGACCCGCACGGGACCGCCGTCGCCCTCGCCGTGCCGGTGCAGCAGGTAGGCGCTGAACCATACGAGCGCCGCCGAGACGCCGAAGTGCAGCGAGACCCAGCCCGGGTGCAGGTGCAGCAGCACCACGACGCCGCCGATGACCGCCTGCGCGACGACGCCCGCCAGGGGCACCACGCCGAGGGCGCGGAACGACCGCGTCCGGCTGCGGTCGGTGGCCACGAGCACGAGGACCATGAGCCCGACGATCGCGAGCAGGAACGCCAGCGTGCGGTTCCCGAACTCGATGTAGGGGTGGATGGACGAGGCCTGGTGGAACGCCGGCGTGAACTCGCCGGGCTCGCAGTTCGGCCAGCTCGAGCAGCCGAGCCCGGAGTCGGTGAGCCGCACGGCGCCGCCGGTGCCGATGATGAGGATCTGCCCGATGACGTTCGCGAGCAGCACGCCGCGGGTCCAGGAGCGGAACCGCGCGAGCGGGTCGCGACGGTCGTGCCGGTCGGTCGGCAGGGCGGCGCCCGACTCGGGGGCGGGCGCTGCGGGGCTCGGCGAGGTCACGGGTCCACGGTATCGCCAGGATGCGGCCGTCCGGGCGCCTCCGGGCACCCCGCGGTGTGACCTTGGCCCGCCTCGCGGCCCGGTGTCACTGCCAGCGGAAGAAGCGGGCCGCGGCCCATGCGAGGAGCGCCGTCCACGCCGCGAGCACGACGACCGCCGGCGCCGGCACCCCGGTGCCGATCAGGGCGCCGCGCATCGCCTCGCCGAGCGCGCCCGAGGGCAGGAACGTCGCGACGTGGGCGAGCGCCCCGGGCAGCTGCTCCGGCGGCACCAGCAGGCCGCCGCCCACGACCAGGAGCACGAGGACGAGGTTGGCGAGCGCGAGCACGCCCTCGGCGCGCAGCGTGCCCGCCAGGAGCAGCGCGAGCGCCGTGAAGCACGCGGTGCCGAGCAGCCCGACGCCGACGGCGGCCAGGATCCCGCCCGCGGCCGGCTGCCAGCCGAGCGCCAGCGCGACGGCCCCGATCACGACGACCTGCACGACCTCGACCGCGAGCACGCCCAGCAGCTTGCCCGCGAGCAGCCCGCCGCGGCCCAGCGGCGTCGTGGCCAGGAGGCGGAGCACGCCGTTGCGCCGGTCGAAGGCGGTGGCGATGGCCTGGGAGGTGAACGCCGTGGACACGCAGGCGAGCGCCAGCACGCCCGGCGTCACGAAGTCGATCCGCGCGAGGCCGCCCGTGTCGATCTCGATGACGCTGGTGCGCGTCAGGCCGAGCAGCACCATGACGGGCAGCACGACGGTCACGAGCAGCTGCTCGCCGTTGCGCAGCACGGCGCGCGTCTCGAACCCGGCCTGGGCCAGGACCCGGCGCCACGCGGGGGCGGCCAGCGCGGCGGGCGCGTCCGAGGGGGCGGGGGTGGTCGTCGTCATCGCAGGTGCCGTCCCGTCAGGTCGAGGAAGACGTCCTCCAGCGTGCGCCGGCCCACGGTGAGCCGGCTCGCGAGGACGTCGTGGTCGGCGAGCCAGCCGGTCAGCGCGGCCAGCGCGCGGGGCCCGGCGGGCCCCGTCGCGACGTAGGAGCCGGGCTGCGGCTCGGCGACCGCCCAGGTGCCGTGGTCGCCCGCACGGCCGGGCGCGGTGCCGGGCGCGGTGCCGGGCGCGGTGCCGAGCGCGGCGGCGAGTGCGGCGACGTCCAGGCCGGGGGCGGCGTCGAACCGCAGCGTCCGGTCGTCCTGCGCGTCGGGGGAGAGGAGCTCGGGGACGCTGCCGCTGGCGATGACGCGCCCGTGGTCGACGACGTGGACGCGGTCCGCCAGGTCCTCGGCCTCGTCCATGAGGTGCGTCGTGAGGACGACGGCGGTGCCCTCGTCGCGCAGCTCGCGCACGAGGTCCCACACGGCGTGCCGGCTCTGCGGGTCCATGCCCGCGCTCGGCTCGTCGAGGAACACGACCTCGGGGCGCCCGACCACGGCCGCGGCGAGCGACAGCCGCTGGCGCTGCCCCCCGGACAGGCGGCGCACCGTGGTCCGTGCGAACGAGCCGATGCCGAGGCGCTCGCCGAGCTCGGCCACGTCGCGCGGGGCCGCGTACATGGCGGCGACGTGCCGCAGCACCTCGCCCGCGCGGGCACCGGTGGGCAGCCCGCCGTCCTGCAGCATGACGCCCACGCGGGGGCGCAGGGCGCGGGCGTCGGCCACCGGGTCGAGGCCGAGCACGCGCACGGTGCCGCCGTCGGGGGACCGCAGCCCCTCGCAGCACTCCACGGTGGTGGTCTTGCCGGCACCGTTGGGGCCGAGCACGGCGGTCACCGCGCCGGCGTCGGCGACGAGGTCAAGCCCTGCGACCACATCCCTCCCGCCGTAGCGTTTGACGAGGCCCTGCACATGGACGGCGGCACCGGCGCTCGCGGTGCGGCGGTCCTCGGCAGGGCGGGCGGACGGCGTGGCGCCGTCCGCGCCCGATGGCGCGATCGAGGTGGGCACCGGAAGATTCTACGGAGTCGCCCGGACCGGGCGACGGGCGTCAGGCGCGACCGGAGGAGCAGCACGACCATGACCTTCTACACGTTCACCCCGCCGCAGGACGTCGCCGCGCTGGCCCGGCGCCTGTGGTACTGGCCGGTGATCCGCGGTGTGCTCGCGCTGCTGTTCGGTCTGCTGGCGATCTTCCTGCCGGACAAGACCCCGACGGTGCTCGTCCAGGTCTTCGGGGTGTTCGTGCTGGTCGACGGCGTGGTGAGCCTCGTCGACGGGCTGCGCCGCCGGGGGTCGTCGGCGGGCTCGGTGAACACCGGCATCGGCATCGTCGCGCTGGTCTTCGGCGCCCTGCTGCTGCTCCTGCCGAAGGTCTTCCTCGGGATCGTCCTGATCCTCGTGGCCGTCTGGGCGCTGATCTTCGGCCTGCTCCAGCTGTTCGTCGTGCCGGCGATGCGCCGCCGCGGCGGGGCGTCGTGGGTCTGGAACCTCCTGGCCGGGCTGCTGCTCATCGCGCTCGCGGTGGTGTGCTTCGCCAACCCCGCCGACGCGATCGTGGGGCTGTCCATCGTGATCGGCGTGTTCGCGGTGATCATCGGCATCGTGATGATCGCGCTGGGGATCAAGCTGCGCCAGCTCGGCCGGCAGGGTCCCGGCGGCGGTCCGGGCGAGGTCATCGAGGGGCGCATCGTCACCGGGGAGTGACGTTCGCGACAGCTGCCCTCCCAGCGGCCCAGGAGGGGGCCCGGTGAGGCATGCCTTGCTTGACATCCTGGATTACGCAACAAGGATGTTCCCTATATCGACGTCGTCGCCGGTGGTCGAGGTCTGCAGCTGAGGCCTGCCCCCGGTGGCCCACGAGCCGTGAGGGGGATGAGCGCATGCCGACGAGCACGACGGACCGCACGCCCGCGCGCGTCGCCCCCCGCGCCCTCGACGCCACGCCCGAGGCCGACGGCACCACGCGCCGTCGCGTCCTGGAGCTCGTCGCCGGCGAGGGGCCCGTCAGCGCGGCCGAGCTCGCCGACCGCCTGGGCCTGACCTCCGCGGCGGTGCGCCGCCACCTGGCCTGCCTCGAGGAGGACGGGACGATCGCCGTGCACGACGGCGGCCCGTCGTCCGGTCGCCGCGGCCGGCCGGCGCGCCGGTACGTCGTGAGCACGCGCGGGCAGTCCGACCTCGCGGGCGGCTACTCCGAGCTCGCGGCACAGGTGATGCGCCACCTGCGCGAGACCGGCGGCAGCGAGGCCGTCGCCCGGTTCGCCGCGGAGCGGTACGACGCCGTCGTCGCGCGGTACGCGCCGCGCCTCACCGCCGCCGACCCCGAGGGCCGCGCGGGCCAGCTCGCGGACCTGCTCTCGGACGACGGCTACGCGGCATCGGTCCGGCCCGTGTCCGGCCCGCTGCTCCCGACGGTCCAGCTGTGCCAGGGCCACTGCCCCGTGCAGCACGTCGCCGAGGAGTTCACCGAGCTGTGCGAGGCGGAGGCCCGCGCCTTCTCCGAGCTGCTGGGCACGCACGTCCAGCGCCTGGCCACCATCGCGGGCGGCGCGCACGCCTGCGTCACGAACGTCCCGACCGTCACCACGCAGGTCTCACCCCAGAACCTCCCCACCCCGGCCCACCGCATCCGCGGCACGCAGGAAGGAACACGATGAGCGCTCCCACCCAGGACGCCGCCCAGGCTTCGGCGCAGGGCACCGAGAAGCGGTCCGATGACGAGATCATCGACTCGATCGGCGCGTACCAGTTCGGCTGGCGCGACAGCGACGCCGCAGGCGAGGCCGCCCAGCGCGGTCTGAACGAGGACGTCGTCAAGAACATCTCGGCGCTGAAGGACGAGCCCGAGTGGATGGCGAAGTTCCGTCTCAAGGCGCTGCGGCTGTTCGGGAAGAAGCCGATGCCGAACTGGGGCGCCGACCTCACCGGGATCGACTTCGACCGGATCAAGTACTTCGTGCGCTCCACGGAGAAGCAGGCCGCCAGCTGGGAGGACCTGCCCGAGGACATCAAGGAGACCTACGACAAGCTCGGCATCCCCGAGGCGGAGAAGCAGCGCCTCGTGGCCGGCGTCGCCGCGCAGTACGAGTCCGAGGTCGTCTACCACCAGATCAACGAGGAGCTCGAGAAGCAGGGTGTCATCTTCCTCGACACCGACACCGCGCTGCGCGAGCACCCCGAGCTGTTCCAGGAGTACTTCGGCACCGTCATCCCGTCGGGCGACAACAAGTTCGCGGCGCTGAACTCGGCCGTGTGGTCGGGCGGCTCCTTCGTCTACGTGCCGCCCGGCGTGCACGTGGAGATCCCGCTGCAGGCCTACTTCCGCATCAACACGGAGAACATGGGCCAGTTCGAGCGGACGCTGATCATCGCGGACGAGGGCTCCTACGTGCACTACGTCGAGGGCTGCACCGCGCCGATCTACTCGAGCGACTCGCTGCACTCCGCGGTCGTCGAGATCGTCGTGAAGAAGAACGCCCGCGTGCGCTACACGACCATCCAGAACTGGTCGAACAACGTGTACAACCTGGTGACCAAGCGCGCCACGGCCGCCGAGGGCGCCACCATGGAGTGGGTCGACGGCAACATCGGCTCCAAGGTCACGATGAAGTACCCCGCGATCTACCTGCTCGGCGAGCACGCCCGCGGCGAGACGCTGTCCATCGCCTTCGCGGGCGAGGGCCAGCACCAGGACGCCGGCTGCAAGATGGTGCACGCCGCGCCGCGCACGTCCTCGTCGATCGTGTCGAAGTCCGTCGCCCGTGGCGGCGGCCGCACGTCGTACCGAGGCCTGGTGCAGGTGCTCGAGGGCGCCAAGCACTCCGCGTCGACCGTGCTGTGCGACGCGCTGCTGGTCGACCAGATCTCCCGGTCCGACACCTACCCGTACGTCGACGTCCGCGAGGACGACGTGTCCATGGGGCACGAGGCGACGGTCTCGCGGGTGAGCGAGGACCAGCTGTTCTACCTCATGTCCCGAGGCATGGAGGAGACCGAGGCGATGGCCATGATCGTGCGCGGGTTCGTCGAGCCCATCGCGCGCGAGCTGCCCATGGAGTACGCGCTCGAGCTCAACCGCCTCATCGAGCTGCAGATGGAAGGGTCCGTCGGCTGATGGCCATCACTACCGATCACTCCCGCGCCGTGGCCGACGGCGCCCACTCCCACGGCGTCGTCCCGGCGGGCTCTCGCGCGGAGCGCAAGACCTCGTTCGACCTCGCCGACATCCCCGTGCCCACCGGGCGCGAGGAGGAGTGGCGGTTCTCGCCGGTCGCGCGGCTCCAGCCGCTGTTCGGCGAGGACCTCGGCGCCGGCGGCGTCCTCACGGGCGTCGTCGAGACGCCGGAGGCCAAGGTCGAGATCGTCGGCAAGGACGACCCGCGCCTGGGCACGACCGGCAAGCCGGGCGACCGCACCGCCGTGACCGCGTGGAACGCCGCGACCGAGGCGACCGTCATCACCCTGCCCGCGGAGGCCGTCGCCACCGACGTCACCTCCGTGCGGGTCGAGGGCGCGACCAAGGACGCGACGGCGCAGCACCTGCTGGTGCACGCCGAGCACCACGCCGAGGGCGTCGTCGTCATCGACCACCGCGGCGAGGCCGTCCTCAACCAGACGGTCGAGATCGTCGTCGACGAGGGGGCGCACCTCACGGTCGTCTCCGTGCAGGACTGGGCCGACGGCGCCGTGCACGCCTCGAGCCACCGCGCGCGCATCGGTCGCGACGCCAAGCTCAAGCACGTCGTGGTGACGTTCGGCGGCGACGTCGTGCGCATCACCCCGGACGCGACGTTCACGGGCGAGGGCGGCGAGGTCGAGATGGTCGGCCTCTACTTCGCGGACGCGAACCAGCACCAGGAGCACCGCCTGTTCGTGGACCACGCCGTGCCGCGCTGCAAGTCGCGCGTCACCTACAAGGGCGCCCTGCAGGGTGCCGGCGCGCACGTGGTGTGGGTCGGGGACGTGCTCATCCAGGCCGAGGCCGAGGGCACCGACACGTACGAGCTCAACCGCAACCTGGTCCTCACCGACGGCGCCCGCGCCGACTCGGTGCCGAACCTGGAGATCGAGACGGGCGAGATCGAGGGCGCGGGGCACGCGTCGGCGACCGGCCGCTTCGACGACGAGCAGCTCTTCTACCTCATGGCCCGCGGCATCCCCGAGGTCGACGCCCGTCGCCTCGTGGTGCGCGGCTTCTTCGCGGAGCTGATCGACCAGATCGGCGTCCCGTCGGTCGAGGAGCGCCTGCTCGCGTCGATCGAGGCCGAGCTGGAGAAGTCGATGAGCGTCATCACCGGCGTCGCGGAGTGACGGCGCGATGACCTCCCAGCTGGCCTGCATGGCCGACGACCTCGCCCCCGAGGAGGCCATGCTCGTGGAGCTCGACGGCGAGGACGGGGCCCCGGTCCCGGTCGCCGTCGTCCGCGACGCCGACGGCGGCTGGCACGCCCTGTCCGACATCTGCTCGCACGGGCAGGTGTCCCTGTCCGACGGGGAGGTCGAGGGCTGCCTCGTCGAGTGCTGGCTGCACGGCTCGCAGTTCGACCTGCGCACCGGCAAGCCCGTGCAGCTCCCCGCCACGCAGCCTGTGCCGGTGTACCCGGTGACGGTGGACGGCGACCGCGTCCTCGTGGACGTCGACGAGCCGCTCGCCGTCGCGTCGTGACCGCCTCGGCAACCCCCACTCTTCGCAGCAACACAGACCTGGAGACACGAAGCATGCCCACCCTGGAGATCCGCGACCTGCACGTCAGCGTCGAGACCAAGGAAGGCGCCAAGCCGATCCTGCGCGGCGTCGACCTGACCATCAACTCGGGCGAGACGCACGCCATCATGGGCCCGAACGGCTCCGGCAAGTCGACCCTCGCCTCGGCCCTCGCCGGCCACCCGAAGTACACGGTGACCTCGGGCACCGCGACGCTCGACGGCGAGGACCTCCTCGCGATGACCGTCGACGAGCGGGCCCGCGCCGGCCTGTTCCTCGCCATGCAGTACCCGGTCGAGGTGCCCGGTGTGTCCGTCGCGAACTTCCTGCGCACCGCCAAGACCGCCATCGACGGCGAGGCGCCCGCCCTGCGCACGTGGGGCAAGGAGGTCAAGGGTGCGATGGAGAACCTCCGCATCGACTCGACCTTCGCCGAGCGCTCCGTCAACGAGGGCTTCTCCGGCGGCGAGAAGAAGCGCCACGAGATCCTGCAGATGGAGCTCTTCAAGCCCCACTTCGCCATCCTCGACGAGACCGACTCCGGCCTCGACGTCGACGCCCTGCGCGTCGTGTCCGAGGGCGTGAACCGGGCCAAGTCGAACACCGACGTCGGCGTCCTGCTCATCACGCACTACACGCGCATCCTGCGCTACATCAAGCCCGACTTCGTGCACGTCTTCGTCGACGGCAAGATCGCCGAGGAGGGCGGCCCCGAGCTCGCCGAGCAGCTCGAGGAGAACGGCTACGACAAGTACGTCGGCACCGGCGCGACGATGGCCTGACCTCCTCGTCGAGGGGACTTGACCAGGAGCCGTCACCAGGAGGACAGCATGACCACCACCGACACCGTGCGCCCGTCGCTCACCGCGGCGGAGCTCGCCGCCGTGCGCGCGGACTTCCCGCTGCTCGGGCGCACGGTGCGGGGCGGCCGCCCGCTCGTCTACCTGGACTCGGCCGCGACCTCGCAGAAGCCGAACGTGGTGCTCGAGGCCGAGGTCGACTTCTACGAGCAGCGCAACGCCGCCGTGCACCGCGGCGCGCACCAGCTCGCCGAGGAGGCGACCGAGGCGTTCGAGGACGCGCGGTCCGCCGTGGCCGCGTTCGTCGGGGCCGACGAGGGCGAGATCGTCTGGACGCCGGGCGCGACGGCAGCCCTCAACCTCGTGGCCTACGCGTTCTCGAACGCGACGGCCGGGCGCGGGGGAGCGGCCGCCGAGCCGTTCCGCCTGGCGCCGGGCGACGAGATCGTCGTCACCGAGGCGGAGCACCACGCGAACCTCGTGCCGTGGCAGGAGCTGTGCGCCCGCACCGGCGCCGTCCTGCGCTGGTTCGGCGTCGACGACGAGGGGCGCGTCGACCTGTCGGACGTCGCGGGCGTGATCACCGACCGCACCCGCGTGGTGGCGTTCGGGCACGTGTCGAACGTGACCGGGGCGGTCGCGCCGGTCGCCGAGCTCGTGGCGGCCGCGCGCCGCGTGGGCGCCCTGACGGTGCTCGACGCGTGCCAGTCGGTGCCGCACCTGCCCGTCGACCTGCACGCCCTCGGCGTCGACCTCGCCGCCTTCAGCGCGCACAAGATGCTCGGCCCCACCGGCGTCGGCGCCCTGTACGGGCGGCGCGAGCTGCTCGAGGCGATGCCGCCCGTCACCACGGGCGGGTCGATGGTCGAGGTCGTCACGATGGCCGAGACCACCTACGCCCCGCCGCCGCAGCGCTTCGAGGCGGGCACCCAGATGGTCGCGCAGGCCGTCGGCATGGGCGTCGCGGCGCAGTGGCTGGACGAGCTGGGCATGGACCGCGTCGCGCGGCACGAGCAGGAGCTCGCGGCCGAGCTGGTGCGGATCGGCGAGATCCCGGGCGTGCGGATCGTCGGCCCGGCGGACGCGCGCGACCGGCTCGCCGTCGTGTCGTTCGTCGTCGACGGCGTGCACGCGCACGACGTCGGGCAGGTGCTCGACGACAAGGGCATCGCCGTGCGCGTGGGCCACCACTGCGCGCAGCCGCTGCACCGCCGGTTCGGCGTGGCGGCGACGGCGCGCGCGTCGGCCTCCGTGTACACCACCACCGAGGAGATCGCGGCGTTCCGGGAAGCATTGTCGGGCGTGCGCGCGTTCTTCGGTGTGGACTGACGGCAGGCGGAGAGGACAGCAGTGAGCTCGCTCGAGCAGATGTACCAGCAGGTGATCCTGGACCACGCGAAGCGCCCGCACGGCCGGGGGCTCGTGGACGCGCCCGGCGACCACCGGTCGGGGGAGTCGCACCAGGTCAACCCGACCTGCGGCGACGAGATCACGCTGCGCGTGGACGTCGACGGGTCGACGGTCGCCGGGGTGTCCTGGGAGGGGCAGGGCTGCTCCATCTCGCAGGCCTCGGCCTCGGTGATGACCGAGCTGGTCACCGGGCACGACCTGGCCGACGTCGCCCGCATCGACGCCGTCTTCCACGACCTCATGGGCTCGCGGGGCAAGGGGCTGGACGACGAGGAGGCGCTCGACGCGCTCGGGGACGCCAGCGCGTTCACCGGCGTCTCGCAGTACCCCGCCCGTATCAAGTGCGCGCTGCTCGGCTGGGCGGCGCTCAAGGACTCGCTGGCGCGCAGCGGCGCGCTGAGCTGAACCGGAGGAGACGATGACCGAGAACACGACCGACGAGGTCGCCCCGCCGGCGGCGTCCCCGACGCCGACCACGGCCGCCGACGTCGAGGAGGCCATGCGCGACGTCATCGACCCCGAGCTGGGCATCAACGTCGTCGACCTGGGCCTCGTCTACGGCATCCAGGTGGACCAGAACAACATGGCGACCATCGACATGACGCTCACGTCCGCGGCCTGCCCGCTGACCGACGTCATCGAGGACCAGTCCGCCACCGCCCTGGAGGGCTTGGTCGACGGCTTCCGCGTCAACTGGGTCTGGATGCCGCCGTGGGGCCCGGAGAAGATCACCGACGAGGGCCGCGAGCAGCTGCGGATGCTGGGCTTCAACGTCTGACCACCGCGTCGGACGGCGTCGGACAGCGTCGGACAGTGTCGGGCAGCGTCGGACGGCACGAAGGCCTCGACCTCCCACCGGGGAGGTCGAGGCCTTCGTCGTCCCGGCCGTGGGCGGGCCGTTGACTCCGGGCCCGCGGTGCAGCAGTATCGGGGCACACCGAACCGGACAGTGGTGTCCGGATGAGAGGAGCCGTCATGCCCGCACCGTCCCGGCCACAGTTCGACCACTCCTACGACGTCGTGGTGGTGGGTAGCGGTGCCGCCGGCTTCGCGACCGCCCTGGGTGCCGTGGACGAGGGGCTCAGCGTCCTGATCGTCGAGGGCACGGACAAGTGGGGCGGCAGCTCGGCGATGTCTGGCGGCGGGCTGTGGCTGCCCGTGAACCCGCTCATGGGCCGCGACGGTGCGGGAGACTCGCGCGAGGAGGCCCTGACCTACCTCGAGGAGACGGTCGGCGAGGCGGGCCGTTCGACCTCGCGGGAGCGCAAGGAGGCGTTCGTCGACGGGGTGGCGGACCTCGTCACGACGGCGGAGCGGCACGGGATGCGTTTCGCGCGGGGCAAGGACTACCCGGACTACTACCCGGAGCTGCCCGGCGGGAAGATCGGCCGGTCGATCGAGGTGGTGCCGCTGGACTCCCGGCCGCTCGGTCACTGGTGGGGCACGCTGCGGTCGGCGGTCCCGCTGCCCGCGAAGACCGACGACGTGTGGCTGCTCGGCCGCGCCTGGTCGACGCCGTCGGGCTTCGTCCGCGGCGCGCGGTTCGTCTTCCGCGCCCTGGGCGGCGTCGTGACCGGCAAGCGTCTGGTCGGGATCGGGAACGCGCTGATGACGTCGTTCGGCCGGGCGCTGCTGGTGGAGCGGGACGTGCCGCTGTGGCTGTCGTCGCCGCTGGAGGACCTCGTCGTCGACGACGGCCGGGTGGTGGGCGTCCGGGTGCGCCGCGACGGGCGGGTCGTGACGATCGGCGCGTCCCGCGGCGTCATGCTCGCGGCCGGCGGCTTCGAGTCGAACCCCGACTGGCGGCAGAAGTACCACGGCATCGACGGCAGCCCGTCGGGCAACCCCGGCAACGTCGGGCAGGTGATCGAGATCGCCCGCGAGGCCGGCGCCGCGCTCGAGCTCATGGACGACGCGTGGTGGGGCGCCTCGGTCGAGGCGCCGCCCGGCGGCACCCCGGCGTTCATCGTGGGGGAGCGCTCGATGCCGTACTCGATCATGGTCGACGCGAAGGGCGAGCGGTTCGCGAACGAGTCCGAGTCGTACGTCGACCTCGGCCACCACATGCTCGCCCACGACAAGGACGGCCCGTACTGGCTCGTCCTGGACGCCCGCGCCCAACGCCGGTACCTGCAGACGTTCGCGATGGACCCGCGCGCCGTCCGGGCGATGAAGGAGGCGGGCATCGCGCACAAGGCCGGCACGCTCGCCGAGCTGGCGGGACGGATCGGCGTGGACCCGGCGACCTTCGAGCGCACCGTGCGCCGGTTCAACGGGTTCGCCCGCACGGGCGTCGACGGCGACTTCGGCCGCGGGAACTCCGCCTACGACCGGTACTACAGCGACCCGCTCGTCCACCCCAACCCGAACCTGGGCCCCCTCGAGAAGGGCCCGTTCGTCGCCTACCGCGTCGTGATCGGCGACCTCGGCACCAAGGGCGGCGTCGTGACGGACGCGGACGGCCGCGCCCTGCGGGAGGACGGCACGGTCATCGACGGCCTGTACGCGGCCGGCAACACGTCCGCCTCGGTCATGGGGCGCACGTACCCCGGTCCGGGGTCGACCATCGGGCCCGCCACGGTGTTCGGGCTGCGCGCCGCCCGGCGGATGGCACGCGCGAACGGCTGACCTCGCCCGCCCGGCGACGAGCGGGGCCCCGGCGCGGGGTGCGGTCTCGGCCTGAGGGCCACGCGACCGCACCCCGCGCAGGCGTCACGACGTGCGTCGCCCGGGCGTGAACTCCGCGGTCAGCGACCGGTCGGTGTCGAGCACGAGGTCGAGGGTGGCCTCGTCGCTCACCACCTGACCGGACTCGTCGCGCCACCCGACGAACCGGTGCGCGCGTGCGGGCTCGGCCCGGAGCCGCACCGGGCTGCCCTTCTCGTAGCGCCCGGGCTCGGTCTCGTTGCCCGCGACGCGGACGGACCCGCCGGTGCTCGGCGCCGCGGACACCGCGAGCGTCACCTGGGCCATGGTGATCGCCATCGGGTTGGTGATCTCCACGGGGCCGCGGGAGGTCGTGCCGTTGTACCGCATGAGGTTCACGACCCGGACGCGGCTCGACGCGTCGGCGTCTGCGGTGTGCCCGCCGGGCCCGAGGTTGTCGGTGCCGAGGTTGAACGCGGTCACGGTCGCGCCGCCGCGGGCGACGACCCCGTCGCGGCTGCCGTACGCGAACGTGTTCCGTACGGTCAGGCGCCGCGCGCCGGTCGCGCGGACCAACACCTCGCGCTCCCGCGAGACGCCGTCGATGACCTGCGGGAACAGGTTCGCGGCCTCCACCCAGCCGGGGATCCCGTAGGCCATCCGGGTGGCGACGTTCCCGTTGGACAGGACGCCCTGCACGGTGCCTCCCGTGTTCGCGCCGACCCGCACGCCGTTCTCGAGGAAGAGGCCCACCACGCGGCGCACCAGGAACCGGTCGGCGTCGGCCGTCATGTCGACGGCGTTCCAGGCGTTCTCCATCCCGACGTTCACCACGTACACGCGGGGTGCGTCGCCCCGCGCCGCGAACGGGTAGGGCACGGCGCCGTCGGCGGAGGCGGGGTTGTTCTCGGGGTGCAGCACCCGAAGCCCGCGCACTCCCGACCGCTCCCCGGCGAGGGTGACGAGGGCCGGGGCGTCCGCGGCGTCGGCCGCGTCGCGCCCCGCGGTGGCCGCGAGGACGGTGCCCGCCGACTCGACGAGCGAGTCGCGCTGGGGCACCGAGGACGCCCCGCGCAGCTCCACGCGGGCCGGGACGGTGAGGTGCCCGGCCACGGTGTACCAGCCGGCCGGCAGGTAGACGACCCCGCCGCCGGCGAGGCCGGCGTCGTCCAGCGCGCGCTGGATCGCGGCGGTCGCGTCGACGCCCGTGAACCGCCCCGGCGTGCGCGGCACGTCGTAGGGGGCGGCGGTGACGTCGAAGAGGCGGGCCGGCGGCTTCGGCGCTGCGACCTCGGCGGGGACGGCCGGCACGTCGCCCGGCCCGTCGAGCTCGTGCACCGTGCCCTCGACGCCGCCCGCGGTCGCCACGTCCGTGAGCTTCACGTAGCCGCGGGAGAGGTTGCGGACCGCGGCCTGCGTACCCTCCAGCCGGCTCGACGCGACGCCGAGGCCCCAGCGGTCGTCGGACTCCTCGACGAGGACGGCGATGCCGGCGCGGCGGACGTCGACGCCCACGAAGGCGCCGGTGAACGTCGCGCGCGGCCCCTTCACCATCTTGATGCCCACCGCGTAGTCCGCGGCGTGCAGGTCGACGAACTGGTCCCACTCGAGGTCCGCCAGCACGAAGCCGGTGCCGTGCTCCCGGGTCCAGGCGTCGAGCACCGACCGCCTCGGGGCGTCGAAGGTCTTGCCCGCCTCGGCCCAGTACGCGTTGTCGAACCGCACGTCCTCCCAGACGCCGACGTCGGCGCCGTTGTACCCTGCGGCCCCCTCGAAGAGCACCGTGCCGGAGACGTCGCGCACGTTCGCCAGCTCGTGCCCCTGCGCGCCGGGACCCTCGCCGCGGTCGTTGCGCCGCGTGGAGATCCCGATGCCGCGGTACGAGTTGAGCATCGTGACGTGCTCGACCGTGGACATCATGTAGTTCTGGTTGCCCTGCCACGCGAGGCCCGGGATCTCGAACGTGTACCCGTAGGGCACCGGGTCCGCCGCGTCCTGGCCGGGGTACCAGGTGGTCACCCCGACGACGCCGGCGCTGCCGCCGACGAGGAACAGGCTCGGTCCGTCGTCGCCCGAGGGCAGGTCGGCGACCACGACGGTGCCGTACTCGCCGCGCGCGCCGGCGCCCGCGTCGTCGGGGTCGCGTCGGTCGCCGCGCAGGGTGCAGTACGCGCCCACCTCGATGGTGTCGGTGACGCGGTACCGGCCGGCGGGGAGCCAGACCGTGCCGCCGCCCGCGTCCTGGCAGGTGTCCAGGGCCTCCTGGATCCCGTGGGTTGAGTCGGCCTTCCCGCGGGGGTCGACGGCGAAGTCCGTGGCGACGACGTCGGCCACGACCACGTCCTCGGTGGGGAACCTGGTCGGGACCACCGTCGACGACAGCTCGACGTCGGGCGACTCGCGCACCTCGAACGCCGTGAGGCCGAACGCGGCGCGCTGCGTCGCGAGCCGGTCGAGCCACACCCGCACGAAGCGGGCGTCGGTCGGCGCGAACCGGGTCCGCAGCGGTCCGCCGCCGAGCGCGCCCGCCCGGGCGACCTCGGTGAACCCGTCGCCGTCGCTCGAGACCTCGACGCGGTAGTCGTTCGCGTAGTCGGCCGTCCAGCCCAGGGTGATCTCGCCGATCTCGCGGACGCGGCCCAGGTCGACCTGCGCCCACGCGGCGTCGTCGCCCTGCTCGGACGTCCAGGCGGTGCCGTCGTCACCGTCGGTCAGGGCGGCGGGGGAGCCGCCGCTGGTCGTGCCGGCGCTCGCGGCGGCGCCGCGGGCGAGGTCGGTCGTCCGCTCGCCCGCGAGGAAGGACTCCAGCGCGCCGACCAGGGCGTCGGTCGCCGCGTCGACGGCGTCGCCGGTGGCGTCCGCGTCGTCGACGACGGCACGCGCCGCGTCGATCGCCCGCTGGAGGGCCGCCTTCGACCCGGCCGGGTACTGGCCGTCGCGCTCGCCCTCGCGGGCGGCGAAGTGCGCGACGTCGGCGCGGTCGACCAGGCGCCGCAGCGCGACCGTCGGGTCGAGCTCGCGGGGGACGGCGGTGACGGCGATGCCGTCCATCCGCACCTCCCGCGACGACCGCTCGGCCGAGACCCGGAAGTCGGAGCCGTTGGACCGGTTGGTGAGGACCGCGTCGTCGAGCAGCCACGCGTGGTGCGTCCACGCGCCGGACGTGCCGAGCTCGACCGGCGTGGAGTCCTTGAACTTGTCCTCGATCTCGTCGCCCGGGGAGTCGTACTCGAGGAACAGGCTCCCGCCCGCGTCCTGGTACGCGACGTCCACGAGCACGCGGTCGGTGGTGTCGGCGAGGAGCGAGTCGGCGACGTTCGCGTAGACGAAGCTCGTGCCGGCGGCGCGGTCCGTCTGCCAGTAGCCGCGCCCGTCCGCGGTGCCCGTGACGAGGCCGTCCGGGGAGTCGCCAGCGCGCACGGAGATGCCGTCCTCGGCGACCGTCGGCCCCAGGTCGACGCCCGCGGTGCGCACGACGACGCGCACCGCGGCGACGGTGAGCGCGCCGTCGCCCGCCGGGGCGAGCGTCACCTCGGCCGCGCCGCCGGGGTGCAGCGTGCCGGCCGGCAGCGGGACGACGGTCGTCGTCCAGCCGTCCTCGTCGGTGTCGGGCTCCGTGGCACCCGCCAGCTCCACCGGGGAGCCGTCCTCACGGTCGGCCGTGGCCGCGGGCGCGACCGCGGCGAGGTGGTCGACCACGAGGTAGCCGGGGCGGTCCGCGAGGCGGTCCACGAACTCGTCGGCGACGTCGAGCGTGAGCTTCTCGGCGCCCGCGGCGGGTGCGGTGCGCCAGAAGCCACGGCCGCCCTCCGCGCCGGTCTCCTGCGCCCCGGGGACGGGGGCGCTCGCGGCCGTGATTCCGTAAGACGTGACCTTCTCGCCCAGGTCGGCGCCGGTGCCCAGCGGGTACCGGTCGACGTCGACGGCGGGGGCGGCGGCCGCCACCACGGCGCGCGGCGCGCTGCCCGCCGCGGGGCCCGCTGCCGCCGTGAGCGTCGCGGTGAGCGACACCCCCGCCACCAGGGTCAGCGCCGCCGTCGTCGCGGCCGCGCCGCGGGCGGCGCTTCTCGTCCTTCTGCGCAGTTCCATCCTCAACACCTTTGTCTCGGAGACGTGTTCGTCAGGGGCTCGCGCCGCGCGTGGGCGCGAGGTCGGTGCATCGTCCCGGCCGGGGCGGCCGGTGCCGGCGGCGTTGCACGCGCCGCCGGCCCCGGTGGTCGTGGGGGCGGCCTAGCCCTGCCAGGAGTTGTGCGCCTGGACCACCGCGAACGTCTCCGGGGAGTCGTTGCGTACGGCGACCTGGCCGGCACGGAGCCCGTCGAGCCGGTTGCGGGTGATCCGCGCGTCCCCGGCGACCTCGCTCCGCACGGTGACACCGTCGCCCGCGGGCCCTTCGATGGCGTTCCCGCGCAGGGTCAGGTGGTGGCGGTGGCGGTCGACGACGACCCCCGGCCCGAGCGAGCCCCGGAGCACGTTGTCGGTCATCGTGACCGTGCTCCGGGCGTCGGGGAACAGGGACCCCGGTCCGGGCGAGCCGATCTGTACCCCGCCCCGGGCGCCGTTCCACCCGCCCCCGCCGACCAGGACGTTGTGGTGGACGTGCACCGACTCCAGCGGGTTGCCGGTGTCGCCGTAGATCCCGATCTCCATCGCGTTGTTCGACGACACGCTGTCGACGAGGTTGTGGGCGACCTCGAGGTCGCTGCCGCCCGCGACCCGGATGCCGTTGGCCCACCAGACGGCGACGGCGGTGTTGTGGACGATCCGCACGCCCGTCACCTGAGGGCTCGTGCCCGCCGTCCCGGCGTCGGAGTACACGGCGAAGCCGTCGTCCCCGGTGCCGCGCGCGAAGTTGTTGCGGACGGTGATGTCGGCGCCGCGCTTGTTCGGGTTCGACTCGTTGCTGTTGTTGACGTTGAAGCCGTCGCCGTAGCTGTCGGCGGTGCGGCAGTCCTGGATG
The DNA here is from genome assembly GCF_042799955.1 of Isoptericola sp. NPDC057653. NCBI lineage: Bacteria > Bacillati > Actinomycetota > Actinomycetes > Micrococcales > Promicromonosporaceae > Isoptericola > Isoptericola sp. NPDC057653. The sequence continues at coordinate 38,987 of NZ_JBHVHP010000002.1, forward strand.
GTCGCGTGGCTGCCCGAGAGCCAGTTGGCCTCGCCGTGCCGTGTCCACACCCGCTCGACGAGCCAGCCCTCCGCGCCCTCGGCGTTGATCGAGTAGTCGGCGCCCCCGCCCTCGAGCGGCTTGAAGACGGCGTTGGAGTCGATCTGCAGGTCGGTGAGGACCGTGCCGGAGCCCACGACGACCTTGGACCGCCACTTCGCCGGGGTCGGCAGCGGGACGGCACGGTAGATCGTGGAGTGCCACATCCCGGCTCCGCGGACGGTCACCCCCGTGAGGTCGAGGGGAGCGGGGGCGAGGCTGTTGATCTTGTACGTGCCCGGGGGGATCCAGACCGGGCGGCCCTGGGCGCGGGCGTCGTCCACGGCGGCCTGGATGGCGACCGTCGAGTCGACACCGAAGTCCGGGTCGGCGCCGTAGTCCACGACCGACAGCGCGTCCGCGGGCCGGCGGCGGGGCCCGGCCACGGCTTCCAGGTCGAGGCAGTCGAGGTGGTAGGCGTCCGCCGTGCTGTCGGCGTCCTTCCGCAGGGTGATGGTGCTGCCGGGGGCGATCGGCGCCCCCTCCACCCAGAACGGGAACTCGTTGTAGAAGTGCAGCGGGGGCCACCCGGTCCGCGGGTCCTTGGACTTGGCGGTCGTGACGGGGTCGCGATAGATCCACGCCTGCGCGGAGCTCAGGGTGAGCGACTGCCGGAACGTGCCGTCCACGTACAGGTTGAGCGTCGCGGTGATGCCGCCGCCCGTGGGGGCGTCGGGGACCGAGGCCCGCAGCACGAGCGTGTTGGCGCGGATCCCCGTGGTGTTCGTGACGGTGACGGAGTCGCCCTCGTCCCGCAGCTCGACGAGGGCGTAGCCCGATGCCTCGAGCTCCAGGGTGGCGGCCTTGCCGACCGTCGCGCCCGGCGCGAGGGCGCGCACGCGGGCGTTCCCTCCGAGCCGCCCGGTCTCCGCGCCGATCGTGGTGAACGGTGTCCTGGCACCCGCCCGGGGCGGGTGGGCGGGCGCTGCCGCGGGGGTCGCGGCCGTCGCCGGCGCGCCGAGGAGCGCCAGGCCGGCGGTGGCCGCCATCCCGCCGAGGACGGCACGGCGACCCACGGCGCTCCGGGGGCTTCCGTGCTGGGGTCGTGCGTGGTCGTTCGTCATCCGAATCTCCCTTGATCGTCGTGACAGGTGGCCAGGCAGAGAAACAAAAACCCTAGGTGTTACTAATTTGGCCAGCGTCGTGCCCGTCCGACGGTGCGCCCGGGGACGGTGGCGCAGGGCTCAGAACAGGTCGCCGTACCCCATCGCGACGAGGTTGTCGTGGGAGGTGCGCAGGCACTCCAGCGCCGTCCGGCCGTAGAACTCGTCCTGCTCGACGAGCAGGTACTCGGCGCCGATGTCCAGGCTGGTGTCGACGATCGACGGGAAGTCGAGGTTGCCCTCGCCCACCTCGGCGAACTGCACGACCTGCCTCAGCTCGTCCTGCCACGGCCCCTGGTCGCCGGCGTCCAGCGCCTCGAACGCGGCGGGGGAGAGGTGCCCGATCCGGTAGTCCTTGAGGTGCACCATCGCCACGCGACCCGCGTACCGGCGCAGGGTGCGCACCGGGTCCAGCCCGCCGCGCTGCACCCAGTGGACGTCGATCTCGAAGCCCACCAGCGGCGAGCGCTCGGCGACGACGTCGAGCAGGTGGCGCCCGTCGTACCGCGCGAGGTCGACGTGGTGGTTGTGGTAGTAGAGCCGGATGCCGTGCTCGGCCAGCTCCGCGGCGACGTCGTTGCACCGGTCGGCGAACTCCTCGACCCGTGCCGTCGACGCCATCGCCGCGGCGGGGAGCATGCCGATGCGGATCATGCCGGCGCCGAGCGTCCGCGCGTCGGCCACGAACGCGTCGAGGTCGCTGGTCAGGGAGGGCGTGCCCGGCGGGGCCGTGAGGCCGCCCGAGAGGGAGGCGATCTCGACGCCGAGGTCGTCGCGGACCTTCGCGAGCTCGGCGACGTTCTGCGGGCTCATCTCGACCGCGGAGATCTCCGCGGCGCGGTAGCCGATGTCGCGGACCTCGCGGAAGGTCTCGTAGATGCCGTGCCGCGCGAACTCGTCGCGCAGCATCATGGTCTGGACGCCGATCGTGGTCACCGGGGCTCCTTCGCCTCGTGGTGGGGGTGGGTCGGGGGTGTCGGGCCGGGACGCCGCACGGTCGCGGCGATCTCGAACCGGGCGGTCATGGTCTCGCCGCCCGCGAGGACGAGCGGCCCGAGCGCCTCGCCCTCGACGTCGTAGGGGCGGCACGCGGGCTCGAGCGCGACGGCGTCGACCGTGCCGTACCAGGGGAAGCCGGCCGTCGCGCGGTGCTCCTGCCACAGGTGCAGGTAGGGGAACAGGTCGGGGTCCCAGCGGACCACGACGACGATCCCTGCCGCGTCGTTGCGCAGCTCGGCGTCCCCCCGCCCCCGGGTGCGCAGCGACCGGAAGCCGCCGGCCGGCTCGGAGCCCAGCGGGAACGCGGCCTCGACGGGCTCGCCGCCCAGCGACACGGTGGAGCCGGGGCCCGCGAGCGCGCCGCCGAACGTGGGGTGCTCGGTCCAGGTGAAGGCGACCGTCCGCGGCGAGTGGTTGACGACCTGCTGCACCGCCTCCACCCCGGCCGGGGTGGCGCGCACCGTGCGCCGCAGCGTCAGCGGGACGGTGCGCAGCACGACCTCGAGGGTGCAGGAGCACGCGTCCCGGTCCACCACCCGCCAGCGCCGCCAGGCGGCCTCCCCGTGGAACGGGTGCTCGACCCCGTCGACGGTGCGGGCGTCGCCGGCGTGCGGCACGAGCGTGTGCCAGCCGCCCGCGTAGCGGCGGTGCCACTCCTCGTTCGAGCTCGACGACGGGTACGCGCCCGACCAGTCCTCGTCCTCCCAGGGCAGCCGCAGCAGCAGCTCGGTGCCGGTGGGCGTGTGCTCCAGGGACGCGACCCGCGCCCCGGTCGGGTCGACCTCGACGGCATGCTCGCCGCCGGGGGAGCGCAGCCGCAGGCGTCCCCCGGTCCCGGCGGCCGCCGTCACGAGATCGAGTACTGCCGCGTGCGCCGCACGGAGGGGGCGAACGAGGCGTGGAAGATCGTCGACGCGGCGCCCACGGCGCCCGCCTCGTCCTGGACGAGGGAGCGTTCGACGACGACGTGCCGGGCGTGGTGCGCCGTCGGGAGGCTGTTCACCGCGCGGTCGATCGTGTCCACGAGGACCTGCTGGAGCTCGGGCGCGAAGGCGGGCCCGCCGACCACGAGCAGGGGCAGGTCGAGGAGGTCGATGAGTGCCACGGCGCCGAGCGCGATGACGTCCGCGATCTGCTGCGCGGCCGCGACGGCGGCCGCGTCCCCCGCGCCGACGGCCGCGCACATCTCCCGGAACGTGCGGGCCGGGCCGTCGTACCCGAGCTCGCGCGCGATCTCGGGCAGCGCGACGGTCGGGTTGCACTCGCGCACGAGCTGCGGCCCGCCGGCCCCGTCGACGAGGCCGAGGCGGACGGCGCACAGCTGGCCGAACTCGCCGGCGTTCGCGCTCCCGCCCCGGTAGGTCTCGCCGTTGAGGACGAGCCCGGAGCCCATGCCGGTGCCGACGTACAGGTAGACGAAGTCGCCCGCGCGCTCGGTGCGGCCGATCCACCGCTCCCCGACCGCCGCCGCGGCGCCGTCCTTCTCGAGGACCACGGGGCAGCCGAGCCGCTCGGCGAGCATGCCGCGCAGCGGCACGTTGCGCCAGGCCTGCGACAGCGGGAGGTCCAGGAGCTGGCCGTCCATGGTGATCGGCCCGGGCGCGGCGACGCCCACGCCGAGGAACGTCGTGGGGTCGATCCGGGAGCCGGTCACGACGGCGTCGACCGCGTCCGCGACGATCTCCACGAGGGCCTCCGGCGCGACCTCGGCGTCGAGCGGCACCGTGCGCCGCTCGAGCACCGCGCCGTCGAGGTCGGTCAGCACGACCGACACCAGCTCCGGGTCGACGAGCACGCCGGCGGCGTGCGCGGCCTCGGCCCGCAGCCGCACCGGGGTGCGCGGCTTGCCCAGGCGCTCGGTGCGCTCCGCCGCGCCCTCGGCCAGCAGCCCGCGCTCCAGGAGGCCGCGCAGGATGCGGGACACGGACTGCTGCGTGAGCCCGGTCTGCTCCGCGATCTCCGTGCGCGAGATCGTGCCCGCGATCCGGATGGTCTCGATGATGGTGGCCTCGTTGAACGACCCGAGGTCGTACTGGTTGGCACCGGGCTGGCTCCGGTCGCCCCACGGCCTGGGGCGGCGCGAGGCGTACGGCCGGGCCTCGCCCTGCCGGTGCCTCGGGGTGTCGGTCAGCTCGGTCACGGCGCCTCCAACGCTCCGTCGGGTCGGCGGACCCCCGCGGCCCAGGCGTCGTGCCCGGAGAGCTCCGCAGGAAAGCGGGCCGCCGCGTCCTCGTCGATGTCGATCCCCCAGCCCGGCGCCTCGTTCGGGAACAGCCATCCGTCCTGGATCCGCAGCGTCCCGGGGAAGACCTCGTGGGTCGCCTCATTGTAGAGGTGGCCCTCCTGGATGCCGAAGGCCGCGGAGGTCACGTCGAGGGCCACGTTGGCGGCCGCGCCGATCGGCGACGTGTCGCCGGGACCGTGCCACGCGGTCCTCACCCCGCACAGCTCGGCGAGGTCCGCGAGCTTGCGGGCCGGGGTCAGCCCGCCGATGTCCGAGACGTGCGAGCGGATGAAGTCGACGCCGCCGTCGCGCACGAGCCGCACCGCGTCGGTGAGGGAGGTCGTGAGCTCGCCGACCGCGAGCGGCACGGGGCTGGCGGCCCGGACCTCGGGCAGCCGGTCCCAGTGCTCCGGGGGCAGCACGTCCTCGAGGAAGTAGGGCCGGTACGGCTCGACGGCGCGTGCCAGCCAGACGGCGTCCTTCGGGGTGAGGCGCGAGTGCACGTCGTGCAGCAGCTCGACCCGGTCGGGCAGGGCGCCGCGCACCGCCTCGAACAGGGCCGGGACCCGCCGCAGGTAGTCCCGGGCGCTCCACCCGTTCGGGTACGGGGCGTCCGGGTACTCGGTCGGCACGGCGGGCGCGCCGTACCCGCCGCCGCCCGGCGTCGAGAGCTGGATGCGCACGTGCCGCCACCCCGCCTCGACGAAGCCCTGCGCCTGCTCGACGACCTCCTCCGAGGTACGGCCGGCAGCGTGGATGTACGTGTCGGCGGCGGCGCGCACCTTGCCGCCCAGCAACTCGTGCACCGGCATGCCCGCCCGCTTGCCGGCGATGTCCCACAGGGCCTGGTCCACGCCGGAGATGGCGTTGTTCGTCACCGGCCCGCCGCGCCAGTAGCCCGAGTACGCGGCGAGGCGGGTGAGGTCCCCGATGTCGCCCGGGTACCGGCCCACGAGCAGCCGCGCCAGGTGCTCGTCGACGAACGTGCGCACCGCCTTCCAACGCTGCGTGAAGGTGGCGCACCCCAGGCCGTACAGGCCGGGCACGTCGGTGTCGATGCGCACCACGACCAGGGCGGTGCCCTCGGGGGCGGTCGTGATGGCGCGCACGGACGTGATCCGGACGTCCTCCCGCGGGGGCCAGGGGTTGGCGAACGTGTCGAACGGCGTGTCGAGGGGCATGGCGGCGATCAGTGCTCCTTGCTGGGCGAGGTGTGGGGCGAGGGGTCGGGGCGGAGCCGGGCGGGCAGGTCGAGCGTCGGGACGTCGATCTCGTGCTCCGCACGGAAGCCGATGAGCTCGCGCGCGGGGGTGAGGTCGATCGGCACCTCGCGCCCGACGAGCCGGCGGGTCCGGGGGACCTGGGGCGCGAAGGCGTCGAGCAGGTCCTCGGTCCGGTACGGGGCGAGCGTGCGGTCCGCCGCGAGGAAGAACGCGTGCGCCCCGGTGGTGGGCGCGGTGAGGGACAGCTCGACCGCCCGCGCGGCGTCCTCCGTGGTGAGGTACGACCAGCCCTCGAGCAGGCCGCCACGCGGGTCGTCGGTCAGCTGCCGCGACTGGGCGAGCAGCGCCTCCGCGGAGTTCACGTGCGGGAAGCGCAGCGTGACGACGTCGATGCCCCAGTGCCGCCACGCCATCCGGGCGGTGCTCTCGTCCTGGTGCTTGGACAGCGAGTACCAGTCGGCGATGTCGACGGGGAGGTGGGTGTCGTACGGGACGTACGCCGGCCACACCTCGTGCACGTTCTGCGGCAGCCCGCACGCGTTGATGCTGCCGGCGACGACGGCCCGGGAGATGCCGAGGGCTCCCGCCTGGGCGAGCACGTTGAACGTGGAGACCACGTTCGTCGCGTAGACGTCGTAGGGCGGGGCGATGTCCCGGTGCGCGAGGGCGGCGAGGTGCACCACTGTGTCCACGCCGTCGAGCGCGGCTGCGACGTCGTCCTGCGACGTGGTGTCGCCGACCAGCACCCGGTCCGCCTCGAGCGACGGCGAGTCGTCGATGGACAGGGCGGTCACCCACGCCCCGGCGGCGCGCAGCCGCCGGGTGACGACGCTGCCGATCCGCCCCGACGCCCCGGTGACGAGGATCTTGCTGCCTTCGACCGTGCTCATCCCTTGATCCCTCCAGCCGTACCGACCCCGCGCAGGAACTGCTTCTGGAAGATCACGAACAGCACGACGGGGATGATGATCGTGAGGAAGACGGCCGCCATCTGCACGGACAGGGGCGCCGTCCCGGCGGCCAGCTTCGGCAGCATCACCGACACCGGCTGCAGGTCCGGGTTGGACAGCACCAGCATGGGCCAGAGGAACTCCTTCCACGCGCCCACGACCGACAGCAGCGCGACGACGCCGATGATGGGGCGGGACAGCGGCAGGATCACCATGGACAGGATCCGCAGCGGGCCCGCGCCGTCGATCTTGGCGGCCTCCAGGAACTCCCGGGGGATCGAGTCGAAGAAGCGCTTCAGCACGATGACGTTGAAGGCGCTCGCGGCCGACGGGAGCCACACGGCCCAGAACGTGTCCTGGAGCCGGATGTGCAGCAGCGGCATGTCGAGCACGGTGAGGTACAGCGGCACGAGCGAGATGACGCCGGGCAGGAACAGCGTGGCCAGGATCGCGCCGGTGAGCCAGGGGCCCCACTTCGGGCGCAGCACGCTGAGCAGGAACGCGGCCGCCACGCTGACGACGAGCGTCGCGATCGTCGAGCCCACCGCGAGGATCACGGTGTTGCCGAGGGACTGCCCGATCTGGGCGCCCTTCCACGCGAGCGCGAGGTTGCCCCACTCGTTCGGGGTGAACCAGATCCCCATCGGGTCGGAGACGATGTCCTGGCTGCTGGAGACGGACGCCTTCGCCGACCACAGCAGGGGGCCGAGGCAGGCGACGATGAGCCCGACCAGCAGCACGCCCTGGACGAGGGTGAGCCAGAACCGCACGCTGGGGCGCTTGCGGTCGCCGGAGGAGATGAGGCCGCGGGTCTTGGGCTCCTCGGGCGCGCGCCTCCGGCGGCGGGGGGAGCGGGCCGGCGCGGTGCCCGCGGGCGCAGGCCCGGGCACGGTGGTCGTGGCCCGAGAGGTGTCGACGACGCTCATGACTGGCTCCACCTCTTGGTCGCGTAGTAGTAGACGACGGAGAGCAGGCCGAGGAAGGCGGCCAGGAGCACGCTCAGGGCCGTCGCGGCGCCGAAGTCACCGTTGACGAACGCGTAGTTGTAGATCTTCAGCAGGATGGTCTGAGTGGCGTTGTTGGGCCCGCCGCCGGTGAACAGGAACGGCTCCGTGAAGATCTGGAAGGTGCCGATGAGCTGCAGGAGCAGCATCACGAGGATGACGCCGCGCAGCTGGGGGATCGTGATGTGCCAGACGCGGCGCCAGATCCCGGCGCCGTCGATCTCGGCGGCCTCGTAGAGCTCGGTCTGCACGGTGGCCAGCGCGGCGATGTAGATGATCGCCGTCGAGCCGGCGCCCGCCCAGGTGGCGTAGAGCACGATCGAGGGCATCGCCATGGCCTCGGAGTTCAGCCACGGGAACGGGCCCAGCCCGATCCACCCGAGCATGGTGTTGAACATGCCGTCGGACGACGGGTCGAAGAAGAACTTCCACAGCAGGATCGCGGCCACGGGCGGCACGATGGCGGGCAGGTACGCCAGCGCGTTGTACAGGCCGTCGTGCTTGCGCAGCTCGTTGATCATCACGGCGAGGAAGATCGGGATCGGGAAGCCGATCACCATGGCGAGCAGCGCGAAGTAGGCCGTGTTGAGGGCGGCCTGCGCCAGCCCGGGGTCGGACAGCACGTACGTGAAGTTGCTCAGCCCGACCCACTGGGCGGGGGCGATGAGGTTGGTCTTCTGCAGGCTCAGCACCAGGCCCTGGACGACGGGGCCCCAGCTGAAGTAGGCGAAGACGAGGACGACGGGGACGGCGAACAGCACGGCGTGCAGCCCGCCGCCCCGGTACCAGCGGGTGATGCCGGATCGTGGCCGCACGCGCGGCACGGCGCCGGCCGGCGCCGCGAGGGTCTTGGACAAGGCGATGCCTCCCTTCGGGTGGACCGGCCGGGCGTGGTGCGACGCGCCCGGCCGGTCGACGCTCGGCTAGCGCGCGGCCTGGGCGATGATGCCGTCGACGGCCTTGTTCGCCTCGGCGATCGTGGCGTCGATGTCGGCGTTCTTGTCGGTGAGCACCTTCTGCACGACCGGGTCGAGGGCGGCGTACGTCTGCTGGGTGCCGGTGGGCGGCTCGGGCACGAGCTCGAGGCCCGAGTCCGTGTATCCCGAGAAGTTGTCGAGCGGCACGTTGATGTACGGCTCGATCCAGCCGAGGTACCGGTCGTAGACCTCCTGGGACACGGGCGGCAGGCCGGGAAGGCCGACCGGCTTGTCGTCGGCCGCGTTGGTCTTCGCGTCCTCGACGGCGACGTCCTCGTCGTAGTACTTGTCGAAGTCGTAGAACTTGACCCACTTGGCGGCGGCCAGCAGCTGGTTGGGCGTGGCCTTGACGTTGAACAGCTTGAGCGAACCGCCGGTGAGGGTGCCGTGGTCGCCGCCGGTCTGCGGCAGCGCCGTGATGCCGAAGGCCTCGGGGTCGAAGCCGTAGGTCTTCACGACGGTGTCGTAGGCGTCCGGCGCCTGGAGGACCATGCCGATCTTCCCGGCGGCGAACGCCTGGCGGACCGACTCCTGGTCGTAGAGGAACTCCTGACCCATCGAGTCGTCCTCCCACCGCATGTCGTGCAGCGCCTGGAGCGAGTCCGCGGTGGCCTGGCCCATCGTGGCCTTCGTGCCGCCGACGTCCTGGACCTCGCCGCCCTTGCTGTAGGTCATGGTGGTGAGCATCCAGCCGCCCGTGTTGTTGGTCGTCATCTGGGCGTAGCCGGCGACCCCGGGCACCTTCTCGGCGATGGCCCGGGCGTCCTCGCGCACCTCGTCCCAGTCGGCCGGCGGCTTGTCGGGATCGAGGCCCGCCTGCTCGAAGACGTCGCGGTTGTAGGCCAGGCCCACCGAGAACAGGCCGGTCGGGATCGTGTAGATGTGCCCCTCGTCGTCCTTGACCTTGTCGAGCGCGAGCGGGTTGAGGTCGTCGATCATGTCGAGCTCTTCGAGGTACGGGGTCATGTCGGGCAGCTGCCCGTCCTGGATGAGCTCGTGGCTGTAGGTGAGGGACACGCCCATGACGGTGGGCAGCGTGCCCCCGGCGAGCTTGGCCTGGAAGGTCTGGGCGTCCCACACCTCCGTGGAGGGCTCGATGGTGATGTTCGGGTTCTCGGCCTCGAACTCGTCGATCCGCTTCTGGAAGGCGGCCCGCTCCTCGGGCTTGTCCGCCGTGGGCTGGTCGCCCACGGAGATCGTGACGTCCGCCTCGGGGTCGAGCGCTGCGTCCTGGCCCCCGGCGGTCCCTCCGCCGTTGGAGCAGGCCGTCAGCGCGACGAGCGCTCCGGTCGTTCCGACTGCGACGGCGAGCCGCAGCGACAGTTTCCTCATTGAAACTCCTCGGGTCAGGGCTCGGGGGTGGGTCCGAGCCGGCCGTCGTGACATTAAAACCATGAGTGTTACTTAGTCAAGACCCTGTTCACCGCACCGGATCGTTGCTTACGATCGCCGGCATGACCACGAGCAACAGCACCGGCGCACCGCTGCGCCTCGCCATCGTCGGGTGCGGCGTCATCGGGCGCCTGCACGCGGAGGTCGCCGCCGCGAACCCCGACCTCGACGTCGTCGCCCTCGTCGACCCGCACGCCGCCCGCGCCGGGGCGGTGTCGGAGCAGCTCGTCGCGGCGGGCCGCCCGGCGCCGGCGGTGCACGCCCGCCTCGGGGAGGCGCTCGCGGCCGGAGGCGTCGACGTCGTGAGCGTCTGCACGCCGAGCGGGGAGCACGCCGACCTCGCGCGCGAGGCGCTGGAGGCCGGGGCGCACGTGGTCGTCGAGAAGCCGCTCGACGTCGCGATCGAGCCGGCGCGCAGGCTCCGGGACGCCGCGGCCGCGCGCCCGGACCAGGTCGTGGCCGTGATCTCCCAGCACCGCCACGACGCGTCGGCGCTGGCCGTCCGCCGCGCGCTCGACGAGGGCCGCCTCGGTCGCGTGACCTCCGCCGTCGCGAACGTCGACTGGTACCGCACGCAGGAGTACTACGACTCCGGCGCGTGGCGCGGGACGTGGGCGCTCGACGGCGGCGGCGCGCTCATGAACCAGGGCGTGCACACCCTCGACCTGCTCCTGTGGTACCTGGGCGAGCCGGTCGAGGTCGTCGCCTACACCGCGCGCCTCGGCCACGAACGGATCGAGGTGGAGGACGTCGCCGTCGCGATCGTCCGGTTCGCGTCGGGCGCCCTCGCGACGCTCCACGCGTCCACGACGGTGTACCCCGACCTCGGGGTGCGGCTGCAGGTGCACGGCACCGACGGGTCGGCGGTCGTCGAGGCCGACGAGCTCACCTACTTCCACGCCCGCGACGCCGAGGGCGGCGCCTGGTCGGCGAACCAGCTCGACCAGGGTGCCGGCGGCGGGCCCGCGGGGTCCGCGCGCGGCGCGCTCGATCCGCGGGAGTCGCACGTGGCGCAGTACGGCAGCTCGCACGGCGCCCAGTGGGCCGACGTCGTCGCCGCGATCCGGGAGTGCCGCGCGCCCTGGGTGACCCTCGACGACGGGCTGCGCGCGCTCGCCACCGTGCGCGCCGTGTACCTGTCCGCGACGCTCGGCGAGGCCGTGCGCGTCGCCGACGTCGTCGAGGGACGCTACGACGGCGTCGCCACCCGCACCGGTGAGCCCGAGCACGCCGGGGCGCGCGCCTGACCGCCCGTGCGGGGGCGCGCCTGACGCGGCGCGGAGCGGTCAGCCGCGCCGCCGCCGCGTGAACCAGTCGAGGAGGCCGCCGGTGCCGGCCGGGAGCGTCGGGCTGGGGAGCGTGGTGCCGGAGGAGGGCGCGCGACGCGGCTCGGGCCCGCCGGCCCCGACGCTCGGGGCGGCGTCGGCCGCCGCCGTCTCCCCGGCGGACGCGACGCGCTCCTTGATCTCGTCGAGGTAGTCGTCGACCTCGGTCATGTCGTACCCCTCACGGAAGGTCGTGGAGGCGAACCGTGCGCCGTCGACGAGGGCGGCGACGTCGGTGCCGCCCTCGACGGCGCGCACGACCTGGTCGAGGAGGTCGTCCACGTCCGACGGGTCGTACCCCTCGCGGAGCCTGGTGGTGGCGAACCGCTTGGCCAGGATCTCTACCGCGAGGCTCTCGCTCATGGGGACGAGGATGCCATGGCGTCTCCCGGTCCCGGTGCGCCCGGGCAGGCCGTGGACCGCGCTGCCCTTGCTTGATTGCGCGCGTTGTTGAAGAATCCGAGCAACTTCGATCACTGCGTCCCCGAGGGAGTGGGCGCAGCGCGTCCGTCGGAGTGCCTGGATCACGGGAGAACGACATGTCGACGAAGACAGGTTCACGGATCAGCAGAGAGACAGGGACGGGACGCCGCCGACGGCGCGGCACGGTGGCGGCGCTCGCGGCGCTCGTGCTCGTGCCGGGTCTGGCGCTCGCGGTCCCGGCGGCGTCGGCCGCGGGCGAGGACGCCGCGGCGGGGACCACGCTGGGCGACGTCACCGGGATGGAGCGGGACGGCGACACGTTCACGTTCGCGGCGGAGACGTCCGCGCAGGGCGAGGCGAAGCTGCGGGTGAGCTTCCTGGAGGCCGGGGCGCTGCGGGTGTGGCTCGCGCCGGACGGGGAGTTCACCGACCCGGCGAACGACACCCCGTCGGACCCGGACGCGCCCGCCGCCAGGATCGTCGTCGGGGACCTCGACGGAGACGCCGGCGCCACCCTGACGGAGACCTCCTCGGCGTACCGCATCGCGACGGCCGACGCCACGCTCACCGTCACGAGGTCGCCGCTGACGCTGGCGCTCGCGGACGGCGACGGAACACCGCTCTGGACGGAGACCGCGCCGCTGTCGTGGGACTCTTCGGGCACGACGCAGTCGCTGTCGCGCGGCGCGACCGAGCAGTTCTTCGGCGGCGGCATGCAGAACGGACGGTTCTCGCACCGCGACGAGACGATCCAGATCTCCCGGGACTACGACTGGGACGACGGCGGCAACCCGAACGCGTCGCCGTTCTACCTGTCCAGCAACGGGTACGGGGTGCTGCGCAACACGTTCGCCGCGGGCAGCTACGCCTTCGGCGAGCCGGTCGCCACGCGGCACGCGGAGCAGCGGTTCGACGCCTACTACTTCGTGGGCGACACGCGCGCGGTCCTCGACGACCTCACCCGGTTGACCGGCCGGCCCGCGATGCTGCCGATGTACGCGATGGAGCTCGGGGACGCGGACTGCTACCTCCACAACGCCAACCGCGGGGAGCGCGAGACGCTGCGCGACTCGACGGCGATCGCGCAGGGGTACACCGACAACGACATGCCGCTGGGCTGGATGCTCGTCAACGACGGCTACGGCTGCGGCTACGAGGACCTGCCCGAGACGCACGACATGCTCACGCAGCACGGCTCGGAGCTGGGGCTGTGGACCCAGGCGGACCTCACGGAGCAGCCGACCGAGGTGGCGAGCGGCGTCCGCGTCCGCAAGACGGACGTCGCGTGGGTGGGGCCGGGCTACCGGTTCGCGCTCTCCGCGTGCGAGAAGGCCAACGCGGGCATCGAGGACAACTCCGCCGACCGTGCCACCGTCGTCACCATCGAGGGCTGGGCGGGCACGCAGCGCTGCGGGGCGATGTGGAGCGGCGACCAGTCGGGCAGCTGGGACTACATCCGCTGGCAGATCCCGACGTACGCGGGCTCGACGATGTCGGGCCAGGCGGCGACGACGGGTGACGTGGACGGCATCTTCGGCGGCAGCGCGCAGACCTACACGCGCGACCTGCAGTGGAAGATGTTCCTGCCGATGACGTACGCGATGAGCGGGTGGGCGGCGAGCGACAAGCAGCCGTACCGGTACGGCGAGCCGTACACGTCGATCAACCGCTCCTACCTGCAGCTGCACGAGCGGCTGCTGCCCTACCTCTACACGTACCAGGCGGACGCCCACGCGACCGGCCTCGGCTCCACGCGGCCGCTGTACGTGGACTACCCCGACGACCCCACGACCTGGGGCGACGACGTGAAGTACGAGTTCCTCGCCGGCGACGACTTCCTCGTGGCCCCCGTCTACGAGGACACCACGGTGCGCGACGGCATCTACCTGCCGAAGGGCACGTGGACCGACTACTGGACCGGGCGCACCTACACGGGCCCGACGACGATCGACGGCTACCCCGCGCCGCTGGACCGGCTGCCGCTGTTCGTGCGCGGCGGGGCGATCGTCCCGATGTTCCCCGAGGGCACCGCCGACTGGGAGGCGGGCAAGAAGGCTGGCCGCCTCGACGTCGACGTCTACCCGCAGGGCTCCTCGGAGTTCACCCTCTACGAGGACGACGGCCGCACCCAGGAGTACGCCGACGGGGCGCACGCCTCCCAGCGGCTCGCGGTGCGGGCGCCGCAGGCGGGCAAGGGCCCGATCGCCCTGACCGTGGGGGCCCTGACCGGGGACTACGCGGGCAAGCCGTCCGCGCGCAGCTACCGGTTCGCGCTGCACACCGACACCGCCCCGGCGACGGTGCGGGTGGGCGGCGAGAAGCTCGCGGCCGCCGACTCCGTCGAGGACCTGGACCGCGGCCCGGGCTACGTGTTCGACCCGGCGAGCGGCGTCCTGACCGTGCAGACGGCGACGGTGTCGACGGCGTCGGCGTTCGACGTGCGGGTGACCGGGTCGTCCGCGGTCGGTGGGGAGCACCCCGGCGAGCGCGCCGTCGACGTCGCCGTCACCGCGCCGTCGCTGTCGCTCGCCGGCACGGTCGGCACGGCGACGCTGGCCCTCACCAACCACACGGGCAAGCCGATCGACGTCACGGGGGCGACCCTGACCGCGCCGGACGGCTGGACCGTGGACGCGACGTCGTCGACGACGGCGAAGGCGCTCAAGGACGGTGCGACGTTCAGCGCGACGTTCGGCGTCACCCCGCCGGAGGACGCCGCGCCCGGCCAGGTGACGATCGGCGGCACCGCGGACTACCGGGTGCGCACGACGCCGCGCCAGGTCTCGGCGCGGGCGCAGACGACGGTCGCCTACGCGGACCTCGCGGCGGCGTTCGACAACGTCGCGATCTCCTCGCTCGCCGAGCCCGAGAAGGGGGACGTCGACGGCGGCGGGAGCAGCTTCATCGCCGAGCGGCTCGCCGAGAAGGGGGTCGCTCCCGGCGCGACGGTGAGCGCGAACGGGTTCGACTTCACGTTCCCGTCGTCGGAGCCGGGCACGCCCGACAACGTCGGGAGCGCCGGCCAGACCGTCCCGGTCTCCGGGGACGGGAACGTCATCGGGGTGCTGGGCACGGGCACCAGCGGGTCGGCCACCGGCGGGGTCACCGTGCACTACGCGGACGGCAGCACCGACGCGAGCACGCTGGGCATGCCGAACTGGTGCTGCCTCGCGACGAACTCCTACGGGGCGAAGATCGCCGTCGTCACCCTCGGGAAGAACACCCCCACCGGGGCGGCGTACCCGACCACGCAGTACCGCCTGTACACGAACACGATCCCGATCGACCCGGACAAGGAGGTCGTGGCGGTGACGCTGCCGGCCAACGCGGCGGTGCACGTCTTCGCGCTGTCGGTGGGCACCGAGGTGGTGGTCCCGCCGCCCGTCGCCGACGGGCAGTACTCGCTCACGCTCGCGAGCGGGCAGCGGCTGACGGCACCCGGCAACGACTCGACGCAGCTGACGGTCGCGGCGGAGTCGAGCGCGCCGACCCAGAAGTGGATCCTCACCCGCCTCGGCGGGTCGGACTACACGGTCCGGAACGCGGGCAGCGGCCAGTGCGCGGACGTCTTCTTCAGCTCGAAGGACCAGGGCGCGCTCGTGGGCCAGTACGGCTGCGGCGGCACGGACAACCAGGTCTGGCAGGTCAGCGTCGAGGACGGGCGGCTCCGGCTCGTGAACAAGAACTCCGGGCTCGCGCTCACGGCCGACCCGGACGGGAGGGTGGTGCAGCGCACCGACACCGGCGCGGCGAGCCAGCGGTGGGCGGCCGCGGCGAGCTGACCGGCCCCCGGCTCGCCTGACCGAGGCACGTGGGAGGGGCGGGGCCTGCGGCGACGCCGCGGGCCCCGCGCCCGTCCCGCCCCCGTGCCTCGGACCGGGCCCGCCGGGGTTTCCCCGTTGACCGTGCCGCGCGCCGCGCCGTACCGTCGGGGCATGCGCAGCCTTCAGGTCACGACGACGCCGGACACCTCCGGCGCCGACTGACCGCTGCACCACGCTGCACGCACCCAGGCCCCGGAGCTCGCTCCGGGGCCTTTCTCGTGCCCGGGCGGCTCCGTCGCACCCCGTCCGAAGGAGCACCGCCATGAACCACCACCAGAGCCTCGCCCGCGACGCCGGCCCGCAGGACGCCGAGCCCGCCGTCCTCGACCACCGCGACCTCGCCCGCGCGATGGGGATCTTCACCACCAGCCCGCTGGTCGGGCCGGGACTGCCGCTGTGGCAGCCGGCCGGCGCCGTCGTCCGCCGCGAGCTGGAGCGGCTCGCCGAGGACGTGGCGCTCGCGGGCGGCTGCGAGCCCGTCTGCACCCCCGTGCTGGGCAAGCGGTCGCTGTTCGAGCGCTCGGGCCACTGGGCGAAGTTCGCCGACGACATGTTCCCGGCGCTCGACGACGGCAGCGACGACCCGCTCGTGCTGCGGCCCGCCAACTGCCCGCACCATGCGCAGCTCTACGCGGCGGAGCCGCGCAGCCACCGCGACCTGCCGGTGCGGTACCACGAGCTGGGGGCGATGTTCCGCGCCGAGCGCTCGGGCGTGCTCAGCGGGCTCTCGCGCGTGCGGCAGATCAACCTCGACGACACCCACGTCTTCTGCCGCCCGGACCAGGTCGCCGACGAGGTCCGCGCGGCGCTCGACGCCGTCCTCGGCGTCCTCGACGTCCTGGGCATCGCCCTCGACCACGTGCGGCTCTCGCGGAGCGACGGGTCCGGCCGGTGGCTGGGCGGGCCCGCCCGCTGGGCGGAGGCCGAGGACATGCTGCGCGCCGCGCTCGCGCCCACCGGCCTGCCCTGGGCGGACGGCCCGGGGGAGGCGGCGTTCTACGGGCCCAAGCTGGACGTCCAGGTGCGCGACGCCCGCGGCCACGAGGAGACCCTCGCCACCGTCCAGCTCGACCTCAACCAGCCCGAGCGGTTCGACCTGGGATACACCGCGGTGGACGGGTCGCGCGAGCGCGTCGTGATGATCCACCGCGGCACCGTCGGCTCGATGGAACGGATGGTCGCCTTCCTGCTGGAGCAGCACGCCGGCCGGCTGCCCGTCTGGCTGGCCCCGGTGCAGGTGTGCCTGCTGCCGGTCGGCGACCCGGCGCCCGCCGAGGAGGCCGCCCGCGCGCTGCGCCGGCGGGGGGCGCGGGTGCGCGTGGAGGCGGACGGGTCCCTCGGCAACCGGGTGCGGCTCGCGCGAGGGCGGCGCGACGCGCTGCTCGCCGTCCTGGGCGCGCGCGAGGCCGCCGCCGGCGTGCTCGCCGTCACCGACCCGGCGACCGGCGCCCGGGGAGAGCTGCCGGCGGACGAGCTCGGCGCGCGCCTGTCCGTCGCGTCCGCCGCCCGCGCGGCCCGGGTGCCCCTGGACGGCTGACCAGGCCCGCGACCGGTCGGAGCGCGCTCCGTCCTCGCGCGCGCCGGACGCACCGCGCGTACGGTACGAACCAGACCAGGACCGGGAGGGGGAGCCTTGTCCGACGACCGATTCCGGGCCCTCGTGCTGGAGGACGACCCCGACGCGGCCGAGTTCCTGCGCATCGCGCTGGAACGTTACGGCGGCATGGAGGTGGACGTCGCGGGCGAGGCCGACGCGGCGCTGCGGATGCTGCGCGCCGCGCCGTACGACGTCCTCGTGAGCGACATCCAGCTGCCGGGGCGCTCGGGGCTCGAGATCATCCCCGACGTGCGGGCGACCGACCCCACCCTGCCGATCATGATCGTCACCGCCTACGGCACGGTGAACCACGCCGTCCAGGCGCTGCGCGAGGCCGCCGACGAGTTCCTGGTCAAGCCCGTGACGGCGTCCCGGGTCGTGGAGCGGGCCACCGACCTCGCGCAGCGGGCCCGCAAGGAGCGCGCGTCGGCGCGGCAGCGGGTGCTGGCGGTCGGCGCCCACCCGGACGACGTCGAGATCGGGGTGGGAGCGACCCTCGCCGCCCACGCGGCGTCGGGGGACGAGCTCGTCATCCTCACGCTGTCGGGCGGCGCGGTCGGCGGCCTCGTCGCGGCGCGGCACGACGAGGCCCTCGCCGCGGCCGAGGTCGTGGGGGCACGCCTCGTGCACCTGGACTTCCCGGACACGCACCTCGACCCGGCCGCCGGCCTGATCACCGCCATCGAGGACGTCATCGCCGAGGTCGCGCCCGACCGCGTGTACACGCACAGCGTCCACGACCGGCACCAGGACCACCGGGCGGTGAACAGCGCCGTGCAGATCGCCGCGCGCCAGGTGCCCAACCTCTGGTCCTTCCAGAGCCCGTCCGCCACCGTCGCCTTCGCCCCGAACCAGTTCGTCGACGTCGACGGGTTCGTCGAGACGAAGCTGCGGATGCTGGCCGCGTACGTCTCCCAGGCGCACCGCGAGTACATGCAGCCCGACGTGGTCCGGGCCACCGCCCGGTACTGGGCGCGGTTCAGCCCCGCGCGGGAGGTGGAACCCCTCGAGACGGTGCGCGCCAGCGAGGCCCTGGGGCACGGGACGAGCGTGCGCGCGCGGCCCGCCGTGGACGGGCAGGACTCCGGGGCCCCCGGCACGGCGGCGCCGCCCGACACGGCGGCACTGCCGGACTACGCCACCCAGGACACGGGCACCGGGGCGCGCACCAGATGACGGACGGTGCGGCGGGCCGGCTCCGCGAGTCGTACGTCCGCGTCACGACCACCTGGTTCGCGGCCGACGCCGTGGGCCTGCGGCTGCTGCCCGTGACGGTGTCGTTCGCCGTCGTCCTCGTGATCCTGCAGGTCAGCGGTGTCGGGGGCTCCGCCGCGGCGCTCGCGGTGGCCGCGGGGCTGGTCGCCGCCGTCCAGCTCGTGGGCAGCCTCGGGCGCTGGGACCGGTGGCCGCACGCCTGGCAGTACGTGCTCCCGCTGGTGCAGATGCTGGCGATCGGCCTGCTCGAGGTCGGCGCGCGGCTCACCCTCGCGAGCTTCGACGTCCTGCTCTTCCTGCCCGTGGTGAGCCTCGCGCTGCAGCCCGGGCTGTGGGGCATCGTCGTCGCGCTGGGCGGCTCGGTCGTGGTGCTCTTCGGGCCGGCGCTGTTCCCGCTCGGCGAGGCGGAGCGCGTGCACCCGGCGATGCACGCGCTCGTGGACCTGATCGTCATCGCGTTCGTCGCGGTGGGGTCGCACGGGATCGTCGCCGTCGCGCGCCGGCAGGCCGCCGACCTGGAGCGGGCACGCGACGAGCTCGAGGACGGCGCGACCCGGCTGCGTGACTCGCGCGACACCCTGCGCGGCATCCTGGCCGCCGCCACGGAGCAGGGCTTCATCACGACCGACATCGCCGGGCACGTGACGTCCGTCAACCCCGGCGGCGAGCGCATCCTGGGCCGGCCCGAGAAGGACCTCGTCGGGCTCGACGTGGCGCAGCTCGTCTCGGTCGAGGCGCTCGCGGCCGCGATGGCGGGCCCGCAGCCCGGCGTGCGCGCGGACGCCGCGCAGGAGGAACCGGAGGCTCTCGACGGCGCGGACGCGGCGAACCGCCGGGTGCTCGGTCGCGCCGTGCACGGCGGCACCCAGGTGGAGCAGTGGGAGTGCACGCTGCCGGACGGGTCGCGGCGGCAGGTGGAGTTCGCCGTCACGCCGCGACCGGCGCGCGGGGTGAGCTCCCCGGAGATCCCCGCGGGCTACCTCGTGGTGGTGACGGACGTGACCGCCCGGTACGAGGAGGAGCGGGTCCAGGACGAGCTCGTGGGCCTGGTCAGTCACGAGCTGCGCACGCCGCTCGCGTCCATCCTGGGCTACCTGGACCTGCTGCGGCTGGGGGACGAGCGGCTCGACGACGAGCAGCGGGAGTACCTGACCGTGGTCGAGCGCAACGCCCGGCGCCTGACCACCCTCGTGGACGACCTGCTGACGAGCGCCCAGATCGTGTCGGGCGCCCACTCCCTGACGGCGGAGCTGGTCGACGTCGTGGCGGTCGTGCGGGACGCGGTCGCGAGCGTGCGCCCCGCGGCGGAGGCCGCAGACGTCCAGGTCCTCGTGGAGGGCGACGCGACCGTGCCGCTGGTCTCCGACACGGACCGGCTCGCCCACGTGGTCGACAACCTGCTGAGCAACGCCGTGAAGTACTCGCGCCCGGGCGGCCGCGTGTGGGTCACCGTGACGGGGGTGGCGACGCCGGACGGCGCACGCCTCGCCCGGCTGCGCGTGACGGACGAGGGCACGGGCATCGCCGCCGACGAGCTCACGCGCGTCACGGAGCGCTTCTACCGTTCCCGCGACACCCAGCGGCGGCGGGTGCGCGGGATCGGGCTCGGGCTCGCCCTCGTCGACCAGATCGTCCGCGACCACGGAGGCGTGATGACGATCCGCAGCGAGCTCGGGCGCGGCACGGAGGTCGACGTCACGCTGCCCGACCTGGCGTCCTCGCCGGGCGCCTGACCACGCCGCGCCGGGACGACGAGGGTCAGCCGTCGGCGCCCCAGACCTTTGCGAGAGCCGCCCAGTGCGCGTCCGACAGGTGCGACAGCGGCGTGACGTTGACGGCGGTGACCCCGTGCGTGCCGGCGGCCTCGATCGTGCGCGTCATGAGGCGCGGGGTGATCGACTGCGGCGGGTCGGCGTCCGCGGACCCCGCCCACAGGCCGACCGACATCGTGAACCGCGACATGTCGAATCCCTCGTCCTCGAGGGCGCCGGTGAGGCCCTCGACCTGCGCGGGCGTGCGGTCCCCGGGGCCCACGTACGCCCAGACCACGAGGCGGTCGGCGGCGCCGAGGAGGATCCGGTAGTCGTGCCCGCTGGCGGGCGCGCCGGCGGCGGGGTCGTCCCAGTCGACGCGGACGTCCATCGCGAGCGCGATCTCGGCGCCCTCGCCGCCGCGCACCCCGTCGAGGGCGGTGCGCATCCGCGTGAGGAGGCCGGCGATCACCTCCGAGCGCCAGCGGCCGATCGCGGGGGAGTCCTCGTCGATCTCGCCGTCCGCCGTCCGGGGCCAGTCGTCCGCCCCCGTCATCTCCTGGTACAGGGCGAGGTCGTCCGCCCCGAAGCTGTACCGGTAGAGGAAGAGCTCGGTGACGGCGATCTGGCTGGGGTCGTAGCGCTCGCCGAGCGCGGCGACGTACTCCACGAGCCGGTCGCCGACCTCGCCCGTGGCCAGCTGCGTCGCGGACGCCTGGTAGGGCGACCGGCGGCCGTGGGCGGAGACCCCCGCCACGGAAGGATCGGCGGCGATCCACTCGGGCACGTACGCGTCGACCACGAGGCCGACCTGCCGGGTGGAGCCGTCGGCGTTCTCGTGCAGCGCGCGGGCGGCGCGGGCCAGGTGGTCCGCGCCCGGCTCGGCGGCGGCGTCCGGGTGGGCGGGCCAGTCGAACGCGGTGAACTCGACCCGGCCCGCGTTGAGGTCGACGCCGTTCGCCCCCACGGCGTCGAGGTGCTGGTCCACCGCGGCCCAGTCGGTGCCCGGGTCCGTGACGATGCCGAAGTCGACGCTCACCGACCGGGCGTCCTCCGGGGCCACCTCAGGGCGCATCACGGGCGGGACGTCCTCCCACGGGCGCGCGACCAGGACGGCGGCCGTGACGGCCGCCACCAGCGCGGCGACAACGGTCAGGACCCAGGGCCATCGTCGTCGACGAGCCCGCGCACCGACACCGTCCCGGTGCGGTCCAGCTTGTTCCATCGGTTCTCCGCGTTCCCGAGCTCGAGCCGGGCGGCGTCGAGCACGACGAGGGTCATCATCGTGGAGTAGACGGGCCACAGCGGGAGCGTCCACAGCTGGCGCAGGTCGCCCGGCGCGCGATCGAGCCCGACCGCGAGCAGGAGCAGGCCGAGGGACAGGGGCAGGCCCACGAGCAGGACCCATGCCCACCACGACGCGGGGACCCACCCCTCCGGACCGTCGACCGCCACCAGGACCGCGAGCGCGACCAGCGCCAGCACCTGGACGAACGGGGCCACGATCTGGGCCGCCGTGTTGTACACCAGGTAGATCCCGAACGGCCCGTACCGCGGGTTGCCGATCATCGACCGGTGCATGCCGGTCACCTGGAGCAGGCCGCGCGCCCAGCGCACGCGCTGGCGCCACAGCGCACGCACCGTCGACGGGGACTCGGCGTACACGAGGGCGTCGGGGGCGAACGTGACCCGGTAGCCCTCCCGGTGGACCCGCCAGGTGAGCTCGAGGTCCTCGCCGAGGGTGTCGGTGCGCAGCGGTCCCGTGGCGTCGAGCACGTCCCGCCGGAACGCGCCGATGTTCCCGGAGACGACCGGCAGGCAGCCGAGCACGTCGAGGGCCCGGCGCATCAGCCCGGTCCCCACGTGGCTGATCAGCGACAGCAGGCGCGTCTGGACCCGGTCGAGGTTGACGGGCCGGTCGTTGCCGCACACGGCACCGGTCCGCGGGTCGCGGAACCCCCGCAGCAGGCGGGTGACCGTGTCGGGCCGGAACAGCCCGTCGGCGTCGACGAGGACCAGGACGTCGCCCCGGGCTGCGGCGATGCCGGTATTGAGCGCGGCACCCTTGCCGGCGTTCTCCTGGCGCAGCGCGCGCACCTGCGGGAACTCGGCGGCGAGGCGCTCCATGCGCTCGAAGGTGTCGTCGGACGATCCGTCGTCGACGCAGACGACCTCGAACGCGGGGTGCTCGGTGCGCAGCACCGAGCGCACGCAGTTCTCGATGACGACGGCCTCGTTGTACGCGGGGACGACGACGCTCACGAAGGGGGCGTCGGGGAACATCGGGCCGCACCCCGCGGGGCCCGGGTCGTCGCGTCGGCGCCGGGCCTCGAAGACGAGCGCGGCCGGGACGAACGCGAGCCGCACGAGGCCCACGACCAGCAGCGACAGGCCGAGGACGAGGACGAGGGCGACGAGGACGGACGTCACGGCCGACCCGGCCAGTCGTCGAGGACGGCGTCGAGCAGCTCCGGCGCACCCGCGGAGACGGCGCCGAACCGGGCGTTGACCTCGAGCACCACCGGCGTGCCGTCGGCGAGGCGCCGCACGTCCATGTCGAGGGGGCCCACGAGGTCGAGGGCCTCCGCGGTCCGCGCGGCCAGGTCCGCGACGTCGGGTGCTGCGCCGTCGGGCAGGCGTTCGACCGTGGTCGCGTTGCCCACCCGCCCCTCCTTGCGCCCGGTCTTCTCGAGCACGACGACGACGCACCGGCCGTCCGCGGGGGACCGGTAGACCTGCGGGCTGTACTCCGTGCCGGGGGCGAAGGCCTGCACCACCCACGAGGCGTCGAGCCCGGCCCAGAGCGGGTCGTCGGCGTCCTCGACGACGTGCACGCCACGCCCGCCGCGGGAGACGCGCGGCTTGACCACGACGGGCGCGTCGTCCCAGGCGAGGGCCTCGGCGGCCGAGGCCAGCTCGTCGGCGGGGGCGTGCCGGGGCACCGCGACGCCGTGGCGCGCGAGGGCCCACATCGTCAGGAGCTTGTCGCCCGCGACGGCGGCCGGGCCGGGCGCCGACAGCACGACCGCGTCCCCGAGCCCGGCGGCGTCCGCCAGCACCGCGAGCCGCGGCAGCTCGTCGGAGACCGTGGGCACCAGCAGGCGCGGCCGGTGCTTCGACAGCAGCTCGAGCGTCGCGGCGTCGTAGGCGGGGTCGGCGGCCGCCGGGACCGCCTCGACCACGTCGTAGCCCGGGACGTCGCCGGGGGAGAGGTCCACCCCCACGACCCGGCGCCGGCCGGCGTCCGGTCTGGCGGCGAGCTGCCCGCCGAGCGTGCGACCGGCGGGCCCCGCCGCGCCGGTCACCAGGATCGTGTGCTGGTCCGCCGCTACACCCATGGTTCGGATCGTAGGGTCCCACCTGCGACGCTGCAGCCGGGGCGCGCTCAGAGGGTGCGCGCCGACAGGGCGTCGCAGTCCTGCACCGTGCCGCCCTCGTACCCGACGGTGAACCAGCGCATCCGCTGCTCGGAGGTGCCGTGGGTGAAGCCCTCGGGGTCGACCTGCCCCGTGGCCTGCTGCTGGATGCGGTCGTCGCCGACGGCGGCGGCCGCGTCGAGGGCCTGGCGCAGCTGGTCCTGCGAGATCGGGTCGAGGAACGTGACGCCGGTGTCGGGGTCGACCTCGGTGGCGGCGGACCCGGCCCACATGCCGGCCAGGCAGTCGGCCATGAGCTCGATGCGCACGGAGTCGGACTCGGGGCCGCTCCCGCCGCGGGCGGCGGCGTCCATCGCCCCCGTGAGCTGCTCGACGTGGTGCCCCACCTCGTGCGCCACGACGTACTCCTCCGCGAGCGGCCCGCCCTCGGCGCCGAACTGGGAGCTGAGCTGGTCGAAGAACGACACGTCGACGTAGACGGTCCGGTCGGGCGGGCAGTAGAACGGCCCGGTCGCGCTCGACGCGGCGCCGCAGGCCGTCGTCGTCGACCCGGAGAAGCTCTCGACCGGCGGCAGGGAGTACGACACCCCGGCCTGCTCGGGCAGCACGCGGCCCCAGTACGCGTCGAGCGACTGCACGGTCGCCGACAGCCGGCACTCGCGGTCGGCGTTGGCCTCCTGCGCGCTGCACGCGTCGACGTACTGCTCCTGGCCGTCGCCGACGGGCGCCCCCGCGTCCTGGACGGCGCCGCTGAGCGCGCCGGTGAGCTGGCCCAGGTCGCCGCCGCCGAGGAAGACGGCCAGCAGCGCCACGACGATCGCCCCGATGCCCCCGCCGACGACCGCGCCCCGGCGGCCGCCCGAGCCCTTCCGCACGCGCCCGCCCTCGAACTGCCCGCCCTCGTTGAAGGTCACGAGCACACGGTAGGTCGCGCCGGGTCCGGTCGCGCGGCCTGTCCGGCCGGGCACCGCACAGGAAAGGACGGGCGCCGCGCGGACGACCCGTCCTAGGGTGCCCGCATGATCGGAACGGTGCTCGCTCTCGGCGGTGGTGGCTTCTCGATGTCGGACGACGGCTCCTCGGCCATCGACGACCACCTGCTCGACCTCACGGGGCAGGACGTCCCCAAGGTGTGCTTCGTCCCGACCGCGAGCGGCGACGACAACGGGTACGCGCGCCGGTTCGAGGAGGCGTTCTCGGGTCGGGCGACGACGTCGGTGCTGTCCCTCTTCTGCCACGAGCCGT
The DNA here is from genome assembly GCF_042799955.1 of Isoptericola sp. NPDC057653. Classification (NCBI taxonomy): domain Bacteria; kingdom Bacillati; phylum Actinomycetota; class Actinomycetes; order Micrococcales; family Promicromonosporaceae; genus Isoptericola; species Isoptericola sp. NPDC057653. Next base: position 63,694 of record NZ_JBHVHP010000002.1, read on the forward strand.
GGGGGTACACCGACCCGCAGATGCTGCTCGAGCAGGACGTCGTGTACGTCGGCGGCGGCTCGACCGCCAACCTCCTCGACGTCTGGCGGCGCCACGGCCTGCCCGACCTGCTCACCCGCGCCGCCGCGCAGGGCACGGTCCTCGCGGGCATCAGCGCCGGCATGAACTGCTGGTTCGAGGCGTCCTCGACCGACTCGTTCGGCCCGCTCGCGCCGCTCGACGACGGCCTCGGCCTCCTGCCCGGCAGCGCCTGCCCGCACTACCTCGGCGAGGCCGACCGGCGCGCCGCGTACCTCGGCTGGGTGGCGTCCGGCGCCCTCCCGGGCGGCTACGCGGTGGACGAGTACGCCGCCGTCCGCTTCGTGGACGGCGTCGCCGTGGAGGCCGTCGCCGAGCGTCCCGGGCGGCCCGCGTACCGCGTGGAGCGGGACGGCGACGTCGCGACGGAGACGTCGCTGGAGGTGCGGTCGCTGCCCGGCGCGTGACAGCGGGCCAGTGCACGCGCCCCGCGGCGCGCCCCGGCGTCACCCGCCGTAGCTGACCGGCGTCTCCACCGACTGCCAGTGCCAGGGCTCGGGCAGACGGCCGTCGGGCTCCGCCCAGTCCGGGTGCGTCCAGCCGAACCGCTCGGCGTTCTTCTTCAGCCACGCGTAGACGTCGCCGTCGAACCCGGCGGGCCCGACGCTGATGTCGACGGCGGTGCCGAGGCCGTGGTTCGAGCAGCCGGGGGGCGCGGCGAGCGGGTTCGGGTGGGCCGGGTCGTACACGGCGACCTGCTGGGCGTGGCTGCGGTAGGCGGAGTTGATCTTCAGGTGCGTCCCGAACTGCTCGTGGAAGGCCGCGTCGAGCTCGACCAGGCCGGCGAGCACGTCGGAGCGCACGGCGAGACCGGAGGCCCACGGGATGCCCGCGAGCTCGTCGTCGGCGAGGCGCCCCGTCTCGGGGAACCAGAGCTGGTCCGGCTCGGGGCACACGACGGCGTCCTGCGCGGTCATGAGGTCGGTGGTCGCGCGGTCCAGGTCGTCGCGGCTCGTGCCGAGCGCCGTCGCGGCGGCCTCGACGGCGGGCAGGTCGTCCGCGTCGAGGGCGTCGTCGGTCGACGCCGCCAGCGCGTCCCGCGCGGCGGTGAGCGCGTCGTCGGCGGTGGACCGGGCCTTCGTGCCCGCGCCGCGCCCGTCCTCGGCGAGCTCGCCGACGGCGGCGACGACCTGCTTCGCACGGCGGGTCACGGGGGCGAGGGCGTCCCGGCCGTCGGCGACCTGCGCCCGCGCGTGCTCCAGGCGGGACCGGTCCACGGCAGCGGCGTCCCGGGCGAGCCCGCGGCCCGCCTCCTCGGCGTCGCCCGGGCGGCGCTCCAGCAGCGGCGTCGCGGCCAGCAGGGTCTCGGCGCGGTCGATCGACGCGGCCAGGGCGGGCCGGACGGCGTCGTCGGCGACGCGGTCCGCCGAGTCGTCCAGGGTCTGCCGGGCGTCGGCGACCTGTGCGGTGAGGCTGCTCGCCTCGTCGTAGAGCACCCAGGCGAGCCACCCGCCGGCGGCGCCGAGCAGCAGGACCGCCACGACGGGCACGACGACGGCCGCGCGCCGCCGCCGGCGCGGGCCGGCGGGCGCTGTCACGTGCCGCAGCCGGCCGTCCACGCGCGCGGACCGAGGTGCGACCAGGGCCAGGAGGGCCCCGCCCGCCGCCGCGCCGGCGGCGTACCAGGCCAGGTCGGAGGCCACGAAGGTGGTGCCGAGCACGAACCTCGCCTCGGGCACCCGGGCCACGACCTGGGCGGGCACGTCGGTGAGCTGCGCCAGCTCGACGGCCGCGCTCAGGGCGAGGCCGACGACGGCGGCGGCGACCGGCGACGTGCGGGGCCGCACCAGAGCCACGAGCAGCACGACGAGGGTCGCGTAGAGCGCGTCGCCGAGCGGCCCGCCGACGGCGTCCGGCAGCAGGAGGCGCGCGCCCAGCCCGAGGAGCACCACGAGGAGGGCGAGCAGGGACGACGTCGCGCGGGGGACCGCCGTGGTCGGCCGGGTCACGGGACCTGGCGGCGGCACGCGGGGGCGCGCGCGGGTTCCGGCGGCACGGCGGGGAGGATCACGCGCACACCTTAGCGCCGAGCGGTGAGTGTCCCGTGGGTGCCGTGACCGGGGGCGAACGTCCCCACCGAGGTCCGTTTTGCTCCGATGACAGCGGTGACATAGCCTCGCTGACCGCGGCGACAACAGGGTCGCCACGTGTTGACGGGAGCGCATCGATGCGTGTGTCACGTTGGCCGAGGACGGTGGTCTCCCTCGTCGTGGTGGGTGGCCTGTGTCTCGGCAGTCAGATCTCCGCGGCCGCCGGTACCGGCGCCGTGCCGCCGCACCACCGCGACAAGCTCGCGCTCACGCAGTTCGTCGACCCGCGGATCGGCACGTCGACGAACTCGACGAGCGGCTACGCGGGGAACGTCAACGCCGGGGCGCAGGTGCCGTTCGGCGCGGTGACCTTCGGCCCGGACATGCCGCGGACCAACTTCAACGGGTCCGGCGGCTACCTCATCGGGGCGAACGCCACCTCGGGCTCGATCAACTTCTTCAGCCTCACGCACCTGAGCGGCGTCGGCTGCCCGGGCCAGGGCGCCGTGGCGATGATGCCGCGCACGGCGGCGACACCGCTCGTCAGCAGCAGCAACCGGGTCAGCGCGGTCGGCTTCAAGACCTCGACCGAGACCGCGAAGCCCGGCTACTACGAGGTGGGCCTGGACACCGGCGTGAACGCCGAGCTCACCGCCACCCAGCGCACCGGCATGGCGCGCTTCACGTTCCCCGACGCCGACCAGGGCTACCTCGCCCTCGACATGCGGGTCAACGCCCGGGCCAACCAGGGCGGCTCCGTCCAGGTGAAGCCCGAGAACGTCTCGCTCGAGGTCTCGGACGACGGCCGCACGATCTCCGGCAAGACCGTCGCCCCGGCGTTCTGCACGCCGTACGGCACCAAGTGGAACGCGCCCGTCTACTTCTACGGCGAGCTCGACAAGCCGCTGCGCGCCCAGGCCGACGGCTCCACCGTCAACACCGTCAAGAACGGCGGGGGCGTCTTCCAGTACGACCTCACCGACACCGACCGCACGCTGACGATGCGCACCGGCATCTCGTCCGTGAGCGTCGAGAACGCGCGGCTCAACCTCGACACCGAGAACCCGGACGGCGCCTTCGACGCGGTCCGCGCCGACGCCGACCAGGACTGGAACGCGCGCCTGAACACGGTGCAGGTCGACCGCGCCGCGGACCCCTCCGCCCTGTCGCCCGCCCAGCGGGACGACCTGGTGCAGCTCTACTCGGCGCTCTACCGCGTCTTCGGCTCGCCCACCGTCTACTCCGACGTGAACGGCGACTTCCGCAGCATGGAGGCCCGGAAGCCGTACCCGGGCGACGTGGACGCCACGGGCGGCGTCGAGGACCGGGCGGTCGCGAACGTCCGGGACCACGACTACCGGCGCCCGGACGGCAGCCGCGGCAGCTACTCGACGCAGTACACCAGCTTCTCGATGTGGGACACCTACCGCTCCCAGGCCCAGCTCCTCGCGCTGCTCGCGCCGAAGGAGTCCGCCGAGATGATGCAGTCCCTCGTGGTCGACGCGCAGCAGTGCGGCGCGTTCCCGCACTGGGTGGACGGCAGCGACGACTCCACGCCGATGGCGGGCGACAACGCCCTGCCCGTGCTGGCCGGCGTGCAGGCGTTCGGCGTGGACGACTTCGACCTCGTCAGCGCCGGGGCGCTCGTCAAGCAGTCCGCCTTCGACCCGACGAGCAGCTGCAACGACCGCGCCAGCTTCAGCGACGCCGAGCAGTACCTGCGCGACGGCTACTACCCGGACGCGTCCTCGGCCAACATCGAGCGCTACAACAGCGACCGGGCCGCGGCGGCGTTCCTCGCCGACCTGCCGAAGGACGTGCGCAAGGACCCGCGCGTCGCCGTCACCGCCGCCGACCTCGACGCGCTGAACGACCGGGCCGGCTGGTGGCGGACCATCTTCGACGCCTCCACGGGCACGATCAAGGCGCGCAAGGCGCCGACGACGCCGGGGGAGCCCGGCGAGCTGACCACGGGCTCGTTCCACGAGTCGACGGAGCCGAACTACTTCTGGTCGTTCGGGTACGCCTGGTCGGACCTCGTCGCGGCGTCGGGCGGCAAGGACGTCGCCGTCGAGCGGCTCAACCGCCTCTTCAGCGTCGACGACGCCCTCACCGCGAAGCCGACCCTGCGCCAGCTCAACGGCGGGCAGGAGTCGGAGGGCCTCTACATCGGCAACGAGCCGGCGCACGCCGCGCCCTGGGCCTACAACTGGGCCGGCAAGCCGGCCGCCACCCAGTACGTGGTGCAGCAGATCATGGACACGGCGTTCACCACGCGCCGGGACGGGCTGCCGGGCAACGACGACATGGGCGCGACGTCCAGCTGGTACGTGTTCGCCGCGCTCGGCATGTTCCCGACGGTCGGTACCGCGGGCGGGGTCGCGCTGTCGACGCCGCAGTTCCCGGCGACCACGGTGTGGCTCGGCAACAAGCCGCTGCGCCTCACCACGTCCCAGGACGCGCACGCCGCGCCGTTCGTCCAGTCCCTGCGGCTGGACGACCGCGACTACGCGGGCTCGTGGCTGCCGATCTCCAAGGTGCGCCGTGGCGTCGAGCTGCGCTACACGCTCGGTGACACCGCCTCGCAGTGGGCCGCCGCGGACGCGCTCACCCCGCCGTCGGGGCCGGACGCGAACTACGAGAGGATGACGGCGGCGCGCAAGTAGCCGCCACCGGGGGACCGCCGCGGCACCGCCGCTGACGGCCCCGCACGATCGGCCGCCGCGGGCGGGCGCACCGGACCACGGTGCACCCGCCCGCGGCGTGCTGTGACCAATGTCCTCGTGGGGGCGGCGCCCGGGCCCGTAGACTGACCCGGCCTCCCCCCGCACTCACGAAGGACACCCCTGCCTTGATCACCGCCCACGGCGTCGAGCTGCGCTTCGGCGCCCGGACCCTGCTGCACGAGGCGACGTTCCGCATCGCCCCGGGCGACCGCATCGGCCTGGTCGGCCGCAACGGCGCGGGCAAGACGACGCTCACCAAGACGCTCGCCGGCGAGAGCCTGCCCGCGGCCGGGCAGATCACGCGGGGCACCGACATCGGCTACCTGCCCCAGGACCCGCGCACGGGTGACCTCGACGTCGTCGCGATGGACCGCGTGCTCAGCGCGCGCGGGCTGGACCACATCGTCACGCAGATGCGGGAGACCGAGGGGCTCATGGCCTCCGCGGACGCCGACACGCAGGAGGCTGCGCTCGAGCGCTACCCGAAGCTCGAGGCGCGCTTCGTCGCCGCCGGCGGCTACGCCGCCGAGTCCGAGGCGCACCGGATCACCAGCAACCTCGGCCTCGACGACCGCGTCCTCGCGCAGCCGCTGAACACCCTCTCGGGCGGTCAGCGCCGCCGCATCGAGCTCGCCCGGATCCTGTTCTCCGGCGTCGACACGCTGCTGCTCGACGAGCCGACGAACCACCTCGACGCCGACTCGATCATCTGGCTGCGCGACTACCTCAAGACCTACAGCGGCGGCTTCGTCGTCATCAGCCACGACGTCGACCTGCTGCGCGCCACCGTGAACAAGGTGTTCCACCTGGACGCCAACCGGGGCGAGCTCGACCAGTACAACCTCGGCTGGGACGCCTACCTCGAGCAGCGCGAGCAGGACGAGCGCCGTCGACGCCGCGAGCGCGCCAACGCCGAGAAGAAGGCCGGCGTGCTGCTGGCCCAGGCGGACAAGATGCGCGCCAAGGCCACCAAGGCCACGGCCGCGCAGAACATGATGAAGCGCGCGGAGCGCATGCTGTCCGGCCTGGAGGGGGAGCGGCGCGCGGACAAGGTGGCGCACCTGCGCTTCCCGAAGCCGGCCCCGTGCGGGCGGACGCCGCTCACCGCGACGGAGCTGTCGAAGAGCTACGGCTCCCAGGAGGTCTTCGCGGGCGTCGACCTCGCGATCGACCGCGGGTCCCGCGTCGTCATCCTCGGGCTGAACGGCGCCGGGAAGACGACGCTGCTGCGCATCCTCGGCGGCGTGGAGGAGCCGGACACCGGCCGCGTCGTGCCGGGGCACGGCCTGAAGATCGGGTACTACGCCCAGGAGCACGACACCCTGGACATGGACGCGACCGTGGTCGAGAACCTGCGGCACTCCGCCCCCGACCTCACCGACACCCAGGTGCGGTCCGTGCTCGGCTCGTTCCTCTTCAGCGGGGACGACGCGGAGAAGCCCGCGAGCGTCCTGTCCGGCGGGGAGAAGACGCGCCTCGCGCTCGCGACGCTCGTCGTCTCCAGCGCGAACGTGCTGCTGCTCGACGAGCCCACCAACAACCTGGACCCGGCGTCACGCGCCGAGATCCTCGGCGCCCTGGACACCTACGAGGGCGCCGTCGTCATGGTCACCCACGACGACGGGGCGGTCGACGCGCTCAACCCCGAGCGCGTCCTGCTCCTGCCCGACGGCGACGAGGACCTCTGGTCGGCGGACTACGCCGAGCTGGTCTCCCTGGCCTGACGGCCGGCTCGACGAGCCGCCCCGCGGGCCCGTCCTACCGGGCGGCGTCCTCGTGGGCGCCGCCCTGCTCGGCGGCGTCCAGCAGCGCGTCCTCGTAGTCCTCGTCGACGCGGCGGCGCCCGGGCCGCGGGCCCCGGGACCCGGCCCCGTCGGGGTCCGGGCCGTCGTGCGCCGCGATGAGGTCGCCGGCGGTGACGCGCGCCGGCCGGGTCTCGCGCCGCCACAGGACGATGTAGCCGCCCAGCGCCCCGAGCGCGAAGATGCACCACTGGAACGTGTAGCTCAGGTGCGAGCCGGGGTCGGTGTCGGGCTCGGGGAGCGCGCCGGGAGTCGTGGCGGCCGCCGGGTCCTCGGTGCGCAGCTGTCCGTAGCCGCCCGCCGTGGCCCCGTCGGCCCAGGCCGCGCCCTCCGAGCCGGCGGCGAGCACCTGGCCGGTGTTGATCGCCTGGACCTGGCCGGCGGGCGTGCCGCGCGAGGAGGCCGGCTCGTCGGGCCGCATCGTCATCGTCACCTCGACCTGCCCGCTCGGGGGATCGGGGACGGACGACGGGCTGCTCGCGTCCTCGCCGAGCGGGACGAAGCCGCGGTCGACCACCAGGACGAGCGGCTGACCGTCGGCGCCCGTCGTCTCGAACGGCACCAGGACGTGGAAGCCGGGCTGGCCGCCGACGGGGCGGTTGCGCAGCAGCACCGTGTCCTGCGGGCGGTAGGTGCCCGTCGCCACCGCGGGGTGCCACTCGTCGTCGGGGGCGAGGTCGGCCCCCGGCTCGGGCAGCAGGCTGTCGAGGGCCACCGGCGCGCTCGCGTAGTTGGTCTCGACGAGCTCGATCTGCGCCTCGCGCCAGGTGTAGCGGTGCCACTGCCAGAAGGCGGCGAGGATGCACAGCGCCGCCAGCGCCACGGCACCGAGGCCGAGGGTGACCCACTGCCGGCGGGTGCGGGGCGCGGCGGGGGCGGGCAGGTCGGAGGGGCGGCCCGGCGCGGGCGCGGGGGAGGTGCTCACGCGCGGTCGAGCTCCGCGACGGGGACGGTCTGCTTCCAGAAGGAGCGTGCGCCGAGGAACTGCTCGAGGTGCTCACGGTGGTCGTCGCACGCGAGCCAGACCTTGCGGCGCTCGGGCGTGTGCAGCCGCGGGTTGTTCCACAGCAGGCCCCACGCGGCCTCTCCCCGGCAGCCCTTGGCGGAGCACACCAGCTCACCGGCCACCGGGTCGGCCCCGGTCCCCAGCACGTCCATCAGCGGTCTCCTCCACGGTTCTCGTCGGTCGGGCCGTCGCCCTCACCCGGGTCGTCGGCCGCGCCCTCGGCCACGTCGTCCTGGTGCTCCACCACGCGGTGCGTGCCGTCGTCGAACGTCGCGGGGCCGGTCGGAGCGGCCGGCCGCGGCTCGGGCGCGGGGAGCGCGGTGGGCGCGACGTCGACCATCGGCGAGGTGTCGTAGGAGACGCGGTCGCGCCCGGCGTTGGCGAACAGCACCGCCGAGTACGGCAGCACGACGGCGGCCGCGACGAGCACCAGACGGATCCAGAGCTCGTCCACCAGGACGGCGCCGATGAAGCACACGATCCGGATGCCCATCTGCACCAGGTAGCGCCGGGTACGGCGCGCCTGGTCCTCCTCCAGCGGCTCGGGAGCGCTGGTGATCGAGGGGACCTCGGCGTCACGGTCCGCCCCGTGACGGCGGTCCCCGGAGGGGCGCGAACCGGGCGAGGTCGCGCGGGCGTTGCTCACCCGGCCAGTCTACGGCGGGCTCCGCGCGCCCCCGACCGGCCGTGCGGGGCCCGCGCCTTGTAGGGATCCGACAAACGGCCGGGGCGACGTGTGACGCGCCGCGACCCTGCGGGAGCGTCGCGTCGGGGTACCGTCACCAGGGCGTCGGCGGTGTTCCGCGCGCCGTCCCGCCCCGTCCACGACCACGAGCACCACCGCCGAGGAGACCCCGTGACCGACGCCCCCGCCACCCAGCCCACCCCGGCCGCCGCCGGTGCCGCACCCACGGGCCGGGTCGTCGTCGTCACCGGTGCCGCTCGCGGCATCGGCCGCACGATCGCCGAGCACTTCGTCGCCGCCGGCGACACCGTCGCCACCCTCTACCGGGGCGGCGACCTCCCCGAGGGCGTGCACGGCTACGTCGCCGACGTGACCGACTCCGCGGCCGTGGACGCCGCCTTCTCGGCGATCGAGACCGACCTCGGCCCGGTCCAGGTGCTCGTCGCGAACGCGGGCGTCACCCGCGACCAGCTCCTCATGCGCATGAGCGACGAGGAGTTCGAGACCGTCCTGGACGTCAACCTCACGGGCACCTTCCGCTGCGTGCGCCGCGCCTCCAAGGGCATGATCCGCGCGCGCAAGGGCCGCATCGTGCTGGTCGGCTCCGTCGTCGGCCTGTACGGCGGGCCCGGGCAGGTCAACTACTCGTCGTCGAAGGCCGCGCTGGTCGGCATGGCCCGGTCGATCACCCGCGAGCTCGGCGCGCGGGGCATCACGGCCAACGTCGTGGCGCCGGGCTTCGTGGAGACCGACATGACGGCGGCCCTGCCCGAGGCCACCCAGAAGCAGTACAAGGCGAGCATCCCCGCCGGGCGGTTCGCCTCGACCGACGAGATCGCGGGCGTCGTCGGGTTCCTCGCCTCCGACGCCGCGGCCTACGTCTCCGGCGCGGTCATCCCCGTCGACGGCGGCCTCGGCATGGGCCACTGACGCCCGCCGCCCCTCGCTCCCTCATCCTCAGCACAACCGGAAGGTCATCATGGCTCTGCTCGACGGCAAGAAGCTCCTCGTCACCGGCGTCCTCACGGACAGCTCGATCGCGTTCCACGCCGCCCGCCTCGCCCAGGAGGAGGGCGCCGAGGTGGTGCTCACCTCCTTCGGCCGCCAGATGAAGCTGACGCAGGCCTTCGCCAAGCGGCTGCCCGTCACGGCGCCCGTGGTCGAGCTCGACGTCACCAGCGACGAGGACCTCGCGGCCCTCCCGGAGCGCGTGCAGGAGCACGTCGACGGCATCGACGGCGTCGTGCACTCGATCGGCTTCGCCCCGCAGTCCGTCATGGGCGGCAACTTCCTCGCCGCGGAGTGGGGCGACGTCGCCACGGCGCTGCAGGTGTCCACCTACTCGTACAAGTCGCTCATCGAGGCGGCCCGCCCGCTGATGTCCGGCGGCGCCTACGTGGGCCTCACCTTCGACGCCTCGTTCGCCTGGCCGGTCTACGACTGGATGGGCGTCGCGAAGGCCGGGCTGGAGTCCGCGAACCGCTACCTGGCCCGTGACCTCGGGCCGCACGGCATCCGGTGTAATCTCGTCTCCGCCGGGCCCATCCGCACCACGGCCGCGAAGTCCATCCCGGGTTTCGCGACCATGGAGGACGCCTGGCCGCAGCGTGCCCCGCTGGGCTGGGACCAGACGACGGCGGAGCCCGCTGCGCGCGCCGTCGTGGCGCTTCTCTCGGACTGGTTCCCCGCCACGACCGGTGAGATCGTCCACGTCGACGGTGGTGTGCACGCGATGGGTCAGTGACGGGCCGGTCCCGGAACGACCCCCGGACCGACCTGTGAGACGGAGCGCATGAGAGCGGTAACGCAGGCCGAGGGCGACGGGCCGACCTGGCGTCTCGTGCTGTTGCGGCACGCGAAGGCGGAGCCGGGCAAGGGTGCGCTCTCCGACGAGCAGCGTCCCCTCGCGCTCAACGGGCGCAAGCAGGCGAGCCGCGTGGGCATGGCCCTCACCGCGGCCGGCCTGGTGCCGCAGGTCGCGCTGGTGTCGTCCGCGCTGCGCACCCGTCAGACCTGGGACCTGGCCTCCGCCCACCTGGACGGGTCCGCCGCGACCGTCCTCGAGGTGCGCGACGAGCTCTACGAGGCGAGCGTGCGCGACGTCCTCGGCCTCCTGCGGGAGGTCGAGGAGTCCGTGCGCACCGTCCTCGTCGTCGGGCACGAGCCGACCATGGCCGCGACGGCGGCGTACCTCGCCGCCGAGGGGTCCGAGCCCGCCGCGCTCGCCCAGGTGCGGGTCGGCGTCCCGACGGCCACCTACTCGGTGCTGGAGTCCGCCGCGCACCCGTGGGCCGACTGGGGCCGCAGCACCTCGCGCCTCGTGCACGTCGGCCGCCCGTCCTGACCTCCGGTCCGGCGGGCCCGGGTGCCCACCCGCCCCGGCTCAGGTGGTGCCGAGCACCTCGTCGACCGAGGTGACCTCCACCAGCGGCGCGTAGAGCCGCATCGCGGCCAGCGCCCGCTCGTGGTCCTCGCGGCTCGCGCCGGCGCACGCGTCCGCCACCACCCGCACCCGCCGTCCGGCGTCGGCCGCGGGGAGCACGGTGGACAGCACGCAGCAGTCGGTGGAGACGCCGGCCACCACCAGGTCGGCCGCGCCGCCGGCGGCGGCGTCGAGCTCCGGTCCCCACTTGCCGAACGTCGTCGCGGTGACGACCGGCGCGCCAGCGGGGTCGAGGCCGTCGGCGATCGCGTAGAGCGGGTCGTCGGCGGGCACGAGAGCGAACGGCCACTGCGCGAAGTACTCCCGCCACGCGCCGGCCGGATCGGCCGGCGCCACGTAGCGCGTCCAGACGGTGCGGCCCGCGAACGCGGGCAGCAGCCGCCGCACGCCGTCGGCCGCGGCCCCGAAGTCCGGCGACGCCCAGGGGCTGCCGGGCTCGCCGAAGACGGTCTGCATGTCGACGACGACCAGCACCGCGGCGCTCACGCCGCCTCCTGCCGGCGGACGGCCCGGGCGGAGAACAGGAACGTGCCGAGCAGCCCGAGCGCGAGGGCGACCAGGACGCCGAGGTTGGCGCCGGCCCACTGCCCGTCCCGCCCGCCGAGGCCCAGCGGCCCCAGCAGGTAGCCCTGCCAGGACAGCCACCCGGCGTAGGTGTTGGTCACCAGGCCCCAGCCGACCACGGTGCCGCCGACCACGAGGAGGACGGCGGGCCAGCGCACGCTCCCGTACCGGCCGCGCCGGTCGCCCAGCTCCGCGTCGGCGTAGTCGCGGCGCCGCAGGGCGATGTCGGCGAGCAGCACGCCGCACCAGGCGGCGATCGGGACGCCGAGGGTGATGAGGAAGCCCTGGAACGGGCCGAAGAAGTCGTCGGCGACGAAGACCACGTACACGGCGCCCAGCACCATGAGGACGCCGTCGATCGCGGCCGCGACCCAGCGCGGGGCGGGCAGGCCCAGCGACAGGAGGGCGAGCCCGGAGGAGTAGATGTCGAGCGCCGCGCCGCCGATGAGGCCGGCGAGGGCCACGACCATGAACGGGATCAGGAACCACTCGGGCAGCAGCACGGCGAGCGCGCCGATCGGGTCGGTGCCGATCGCGTCCGCGAGGGCGGGGTCCGACCCGGCGAGCAGGAGGCCCGCGACCAGGAGCAGCACGGGCGGCAGGGACGCGCCGAACGTCGTCCAGCCGACGACGCCGGGGCCGGAGGCCGTGCGCGGCAGGTAGCGGGAGTAGTCGGCCGCCATGTTCACCCAGCCGAGGCCGAACCCGGTCATCATGAACACGAGCCCGCCGATCACCTGGGGCGCGTGCCCGGGCGGGATCGCCGCGACCGTGGCCCAGTCGATGTGGCCCGCGACGAGCACCACGTACACGACGGTCAGCACGGCGGTCAGGACGGTGATGACCTGCTGCAGGCGCATCACGAGCTGGAACCCGAAGATCCCCGCCGTCACGACGACCAGGGCCACCACGGCCAGCGTGACCACCTGGGTCACGGTGCCGCCGCCCCAGCCGAGCGTGCCGAGCACGGTCGCGGTGGCGAGGGTGGCGAGCGCCACCAGCACGGTCTCCCAGCCGACGGTGAGGATCCACGACAGCAGGGAGGGCAGCCGGTTGCCGTCCACGCCGAACGCGGCGCGGCTGAGCACCATCGTCGGTGCGGACCCGCGCCGACCGGCCAGCGAGATGAACCCGCAGCACAGGAACGACGCCACGATGCCGACGAGGCCCACCAGCACGGCCTGCCAGAACGACACCCCGAACGCCAGCAGGTACGCGCCGTAGCCGAGGCCGAGCACGGACACGTTGGCCGCGAACCACGGCCAGAACAGGTCGCGGGGGCGGCCGTGCCGCTCGGACTCGTCGATGGTGTTGAGGGCGTTGGTCTCGACCGTCGTCGCCATGGTCCGATCCTGGCCCCTGCCAGGGGCTTCGCGCTACGGCTGCGCGCTGCCCGGCGCGCGGCCGGCGGCGGCGTCCACCTCGTCGACGATGTCGAGCACGGCGTCGAGGCGCGGGCCGTCCAGGCTGAACGGGGCCTGCGCCCGGACGACGGGCTTGGCCGCGAACGCGATGCCGATGCCGGCGGCGTCGATCATGTCGAGGTCGTTCGCGCCGTCGCCCACGGCGACGGTGTCGACCATCTCCAGCCCGCACTCGTCGGCCCACCGGCGCAGGGTGGCGGCCTTGTCCGCCCGGTCGACGACGGGGCCGACGGTGCGGCCGGTGAGGACGCCGTCGGCGACCTCGAGCCGGTTCGCGCGCCAGCGACCGATGCCGAGGGCGGCGGCGATCGGGCCGAGGATCTCGGCGAAGCCGCCGGAGACCAGGCCGAACTCCCAGCCGCGCCGCTGCACCTCGCTGACGAGGTCGGCGGCGCCGGGGGTCAGCACGACCGCCTCGCGCACCGCGGTGAGCGCCTCGACGGGCACGCCGCGCAGCGTGGCGACCCGTTCGCGCAGGGAGCCCGCGAAGTCGAGCTCGCCGCGCATCGCGCGCTCGGTCACCTCGGCGACCTGCGCGCGCGTGCCGGCGTGGTCGGCGAGCAGCTCGATCACCTCGGCGGTGATGAACGTCGAGTCGACGTCGGTGACCACCAGGCGGCGCCGGCTCGGCGGCTCGGCGGGGACGGGGGCGGTGCGGGGAGCGGGATCAAGCAACGACGGTGCCCTTCGGGACGACGGTGATCCCCGACTCCGAGACGGTGAAGCCGCGGGCCCGGTCCTCCTCGTGGTCGACGCCGACCCGGGCCCGCTCGCTCACCACCACGTTCTTGTCGAGGATGGCGCGGTGGACCTGGGCGTGCCGCTCCACCTGGACGTTGTCCATCACGACGGAGTCGGTGACGGTGGCCCAGGAGTGCAGGTAGGCGCCCGGGGACAGGATGGACCCTGCGACCGTCGCGCCGGAGATGAGGACACCAGGCGAGACGATCGAGTCGGCGGCGTGGCCGAGGCGGCCCGGGCCGGCGTGCACGAACTTGGCCGGCGGCAGGCCCGTGTACCCGGTGAGCAGCGGCCAGTCCTGGTTGTACAGGTTGAACACCGGCTGCACGGCGATGAGGTCGGTGTTGGCCTCGAAGTAGGCGTCGATGGTGCCGACGTCGCGCCAGTAGTCCCGGTCGCGCTCCGTCGACCCGGGGATCTCGTTGCGGATGAAGTCGTAGACGCCGGCGGTGCCGTCGGCCACGAACGCGGGGATGATGTCGCCGCCCATGTCGTGCCGCGAGTCCGGGTCGGCGGAGTCCTTCGTGACGGCCTCGACGAGCGCGTCGGCGTCGAACACGTAGTTGCCCATCGAGGCGAGCACCTCGGTGGGGGAGTCGGGCAGCCCCACCGGGCTCTCGGGCTTCTCGAGGAACTCGGAGATGCGCGTCGGGTCCTCGCGGTCCACCTCGATGACGCCGAACTGGTCGGCCATCGCGATCGGCTGCCGGATGGCGGCCACCGTCGCGCGGGCCCCCGACGCGACGTGCGACTCGACCATCTGCGAGAAGTCCATGCGGTACACGTGGTCGGCGCCGACCACGACCACGATGTCCGGCCGCTCGTCGTCGATGATGTTGAGGCACTGGTAGATCGCGTCCGCCGAGCCGAGGTACCAGTGCTTGCCCACCCGCTGCTGCGCGGGCACGGACGACACGTAGTTGCCGAGCAGCGAGGACATCCGCCACGTCTTGGAGATGTGCCGGTCCAGCGAGTGCGACTTGTACTGCGTGAGCACGACGACCCGCAGGTAGCGCGAGTTGATGATGTTCGAGAGCGCGAAGTCGACCAGCCGGTAGATCCCCCCGAAGGGGACCGCCGGCTTGGCGCGGTGCGCGGTGAGGGGCATGAGCCGCTTGCCCTCGCCGCCGGCGAGGACGATCGCGAGCACGCGGGGCTGGGTCGACGCCATGCCCCCGACCCTAGGGCGTCGTGGGCCGCCGCGCCCGCGACCCGCCCGCACCGTGGGGACGGTCGCGTCGGCCGCTCGCCCGGGTGGGTAGGTTTGCCGCGTGAGCACCCCGCAGACGAGCCCGATCCGCGTCGACCTGCTGACCCGCGAGTACCCGCCGCACGTCTACGGCGGCGCCGGCGTGCACGTCGAGGAGCTGTCCGCCGTGCTGCGCCGCCAGGTCGACGTGCGGGTCCGCTGCTTCGACGGGCCGCGCGCCGCGGACGCCGCCGCGGCCGGCGTGACGGGGTACGGCGTGCCCGCCGGGCTGGCGGCCGCGGACCCGGTGCTCGGCACGTTCGGCGTCGACCTCGCCATGGCGCAGGACGTCGCCGGCGCGGACGTGCTGCACTCCCACACCTGGTACGCGAACCTCGCCGGCCACCTGGGCGGCCTGCTGCACGGCGTGCCGCACGTGGTGACGGCGCACTCGCTCGAGCCGCTGCGACCGTGGAAGGCGGAGCAGCTCGGCGGCGGCTACGCCCTGTCGTCGTGGGCGGAGCGCACCGCCTACGTGGGGGCGGCGGGCGTGATCGCGGTGTCGGCAGGCATGCGCGCCGACATCCTGCGGGTCTACCCCGAGCTCGACCCCGAGCGCGTGCACGTCGTGCACAACGGGATCGACCTGGCCGGCTGGCGGCGGCCCGCGGTCGACGACCCGGAGGCGGAGCGGGTGGTGCGCGACCTCGGCATCGACCCCGAGCGCCCGGCCGTCGTGTTCGTCGGGCGCATCACCCGGCAGAAGGGGCTGCCCTACCTGCTGCGCGCCGCGGCCCGGCTGCCGCGCGAGGTGCAGCTCGTGCTGTGCGCCGGCGCCCCGGACACCCCGGAGCTCATGGACGAGGTGCGCGGCCTGGTCGCCGAGCTGCGTCGCGCGCGCGGCGGCACGGGGGAGGCCGGACCCGGCGGGGGCGGCGCCGAGGCGGGCGTCGTGTGGATCGAGCAGATGCTGCCGCGCCCCGACCTGATCGCGGTGCTCGCCGCGAGCACCGTGTTCGTCTGCCCCTCGGTGTACGAGCCGCTCGGCATCGTCAACCTCGAGGCCATGGCCGTCGGCCTTCCCGTGGTCGGCACCGCGACGGGCGGCATCCCCGAGGTGGTCGACGACGGCGTCACCGGCGCGCTGGTGCCGATCGAGCAGGCCGACGACGGCACGGGCACCCCGCTGGACCCCGAACGGTTCGTCGGCGACCTGGCGGCCGCGCTCCTGGGCGTGCTCGACGACCCGGCCCGCGGGGCGGAGATGGGCGCGGCGGGCCGGCGCCGTGCCGAGGACCTGTTCTCCTGGGACGCCGTCGCGGGCCGCACGCTCGACGTCTACCGGGCGGTCCTCGCGGGCTGACGGAGGCGGGCCGTGGGCCTCGGGGCGGTCAGCGCACCGCGCCGTAGGTGGCGGCGCTCAGCGCCCGCCGCGCGGTGCGCTCCACCTCGCGCAGGGCGGTGGAGCGCTGGTCGGACTGCCAGACGTTGACAGCGCCGCCCTCGTCGACGGTCGCGAGGTCGACGATCGCCAGGAGCCGCGTGGCGAGCTGCAGCACGCGCGCACGCCGGCCCTCGAGGGCGGGCACCGGCCAGCCGTCCGTGCTGCCCCCGCGCAGGCGCTCGATCGCGTCCGCCGCGTCGTCGCGCCACCGTGCCACGTCGAGGGCGTCGAGCGCCTCGGTGGCGGTCACGAGGCTGGTGCGCAGCTCGCGCTCGGCGTCCGGCAGGGCGCCCAGCGTGCCCGCCACGCGGGTCGACCACGCGGGTACCGGCCGCACCTGCCAGGCGACGAGGTGGCCCGGCTCGAGGGCGCTGCCGAACGTCGTGACGGCCGGCACCGCGGCCCAGGACCCGGCCGGCGTGGTGACCATCACGCACTCGCCGGCGTCGGTGGCCTCCGCGCTCACGGCCGCGGGCACGCCGCCCAGGTCGCCGGGCGCCGGCAGGAGCGCGCACACCTCGCGCGGGCCGTCGAGCCACGCGGTCACGAGGGCGCGCAGGTCGGCGTCGTCCTCGCGGCCGGGCATGCCCACGACGCCGTGCGGCTCGTCGTCGCCCTGCACGCTGCGCACGACGACGCCGGGCGCGGCACCCGCGGTCTGCAGCCAGAGCGCGAGGACGACGCTGCGCGGCAGCGCGTCGGGGGAGGTCTCCACGGCCTCACAGTAGACGTCCGGCGGGTCCGGACGCAGGCCGGTCCGGCGTCGGGCCTCGGGTAGGGTCGGGCCTCATGAGCGCGGTTCTCGACCTGCAGGGCGTCACCGTTCGACGCGGTACCACCACCATCCTCGACGCCGTGGACTGGCAGGTGAACGAGGGCGAGCGCTGGGTGGTGCTGGGGCCCAACGGCGCCGGCAAGACGACGATGCTGCAGATCCTCGCGGCGCGCTCGCACCCCACGTCCGGCACCGCGGAGCTCCTGGGGGAGCGGCTGGGCCGTGTCGACGTCTTCGAGCTGCGCCCGCGCATCGGCTTCGCGTCCGCCGCGCTCGCCGACCGCATCCCGGGCCACGAGACGGTGCGCGACGTCGTGCTGACCGCCGCCTACGGCGTGACGGGCCGCTGGCAGGAGTCGTACGAGGAGTTCGACGAGCAGCGCGCCAAGGACCTGCTCGCGGCGTTCGACGTCGCGGACCTGTCCGACCGCTACTACGGCACCCTGTCCGAGGGGGAGCGCAAGCGCGTGCAGATCGCCCGCGCCCTCATGACCGACCCGGAGCTCCTGCTGCTCGACGAGCCGGCGGCGGGCCTCGACCTCGCCGGTCGCGAGGAGCTGGTGGGCGCGCTCTCGGAGCTCGCGGCCGACCCGGCGTCGCCCGTCCTGGTGCTCGTGACGCACCACGTCGAGGAGATCCCGCCGGGCTTCACGCACCTGCTGCTCATGCGCCACGGCGGGATCCAGGCCGCCGGCCCGATCCAGGAGGTGCTCACGGCGGACAACCTCTCGCAGGCCTTCGGGATGCCGCTGATGGTCGCCCACGGGGGCGGTCGCTGGCTCGCGCGCGCGGCGCGACCCGCCAGCCGCTGACTGTTCCCGGCACGGGGGAAATCTTGGTAAAGTCTGAGCAAAACCCTGTGGCCGCGACAGTCGGGTCCCGGTGCAGGGCCTGGCGGAGGTGACCATGGATTCCTGGCTGTGGTGGATCGGCGCGGCGCTGGTGCTGGCCGCCATCGAGATGTTCTCGCTGGACCTCGTGTTCATCATGCTCGCCGGGGGCGCGCTGGCCGGTTCCGTGACGGCGGCGGCGGGCGGCCCGGTGTGGCTGCAGTTCGTGGTGGCGTGCGTCTTCGCGCTGCTGCTCGTGCTCCTGCTGCGCCCGTGGCTCCTGCAGCACCTCAAGCAGCGCGTGCCGCTGCAGGAGACCAACGTCGCGGCGCACGTGGGCCGTCCCGCGGTCGCGCTCAGCGAGATCACCGAGGCCGGGGGCCGCGTCAAGCTCGCGGGCGAGGTCTGGAGCGCCCGGCTCGTCGACGACGGCGTGCCGAACTCGACCGGGCGGGTGCCCGCGGGCGCCGAGCTGCGGGTCGTGCGCATCGAGGGTGCGACCGCCGTGGTCGAGCCCGTCCCGACCTCGCACTCCCAGCCCGAGCACAGCGCCTGACGGACGCCCCCTGGGGGCGTGCACCACCCTGCCGGGTGTGCCGGCAGTCCTGTTCGACGTCGACAGAAAGGGACCCTCGTGTCCGACCCCAACGCCGGCACCATCGTGCTATGGATCGTGATTCTCGCGCTCGTGATCTTCGTGGTCGTGGCGCTGTTCAAGATGGTGCGGGTGGTGCCGCAGGCCACGGCGCTCATCATCGAGCGCCTCGGCCGCTACCGGCACACGTTCGAGCCGGGGCTCCACTGGCTCGTGCCGTTCATCGACCGCGTGCGCGCGGGCGTCGACCTGCGCGAGCAGGTCGTCTCCTTCCCGCCGCAGCCGGTGATCACGAGCGACAACCTCGTGGTGAGCATCGACACCGTCGTCTACTTCCAGGTGACGGAGCCGAAGTCCGCCGTCTACGAGATCGCGAACTACATCACCGCCATCGAGCAGCTCACCGTCACCACGCTGCGTAACGTCGTCGGCTCGATGGACCTGGAGCAGACCCTCACCAGCCGCGACCAGATCAACGGCCAGCTGCGCGGGGTCCTCGACGAGGCGACGGGCCGCTGGGGCGTGCGCGTCAACCGCGTCGAGCTGAAGTCGATCGACCCGCCCGCCTCCGTGCAGGGCGCGATGGAGCAGCAGATGCGCGCCGAGCGCGACCGCCGCGCCACGATCCTCACGGCCGAGGGCGTCAAGCAGTCGCAGATCCTCACGGCCGAGGGCGAGAAGCAGTCCCAGATCCTGCGCGCCGAGGGTAACGCCCAGGCGGCGATCCTCACGGCCGAGGGTGAGGCGCGGGCGATCCTGCAGGTCTTCGACGCCATCCACCAGGGCGACGCCGACCCCAAGCTGCTCGCGTACCAGTACCTGCAGATGCTGCCGCAGATCGCCAACGGCAACGCCTCGAAGCTGTGGGTCGTGCCGACCGAGTTCACGGCCGCGCTCGGCTCGATCGCGCAGGGCTTCGGCGGCGTGCCCGGCACGCCCGGCATCCCGACCCCGCCGTCGGGGGAGGGCGAGGGCGAGCGCACGCCGCGCCCGCGGACCGCGTTCCCCGAGACGGCGCTGACCGACCCGGGCGAGGCCCTCGCCGAGGCGCGTCGTCAGGCCGAGGCCGCGACCGCCGACGCCACGAGCGCTGGCACCCGGTCGGGTGCACCGTTCGACCCCTCGGCCGAGCGCGGCCAGCGCCCCGCCGACGGCCCGACCCCGCCTCCGGCCACCGGCATCCCGCCGCGCCCGGTGACCGGCGAGCCGGACGAGCCGCAGCAGCAGTAGTCGGCGGACGCCGGGACGGGGCCCCGTCACCCCTCGTGGGGTGGCGGGGTCCCGTCATGTCCGGCCCCGGTCGCGACGCGAGCGGCGGAGGGGTGGACGAGTGAGTGCTCACTCATTTAGCATGGCGCTCATGCTGGCTGCACAGGGCGCGAGTCGTCGCGCCACCCCGCTCTCCCCGGACGACCGGCGGACCGCGATCATCGACGCCGTGCTGCCGCTGGTCGGCGAGTTCGGCCTCGACGTGACCAGCCGCGAGCTCGCCGACGCGGCCGGGGTCGCCGAGGGCACCCTGTTCCGCGCCTTCGGGGACAAGCTCACGCTGATCGGCGCCGTCGCGGTCGAGGGGCTGCACCGCGCCTCCGGCCCGGTCGAGACCCGCGCGGAGCTGGCGGCGATCGACCGCGAGGCGCCGCTCGAGGAGCGGCTCGAGCGCGTCATCGAGCTCGGCCGGCGCCGCATGAGCGACGTGGTGCGGTGGATGGGCGTGCTGCGCGCGCTGCACCACCGCACCGGAGCCCGCGACATGGTCCCCTCCGAGCACGTGCAGGACTTCCGCGCCCAGCTCGCGACACAGCGCGAGCAGCAGCGCGAGGCGACGGTGGCCGGGCTGATCGGCGTGCTGCAGCCCGACGAGCACCGGCTGCGGGTGCCGATCGAGGTCGCCGTCGCGCTCCTCGAGGCGAGCATCGCGGGCACGCACGGTCGCGTCGACCACCTGCTCCCCGCGCCGTCGCCCCGCGTGGTGGCCGACGCCCTCGTGCACGGCATCGCCCGCACCGACACCGACACCGATACGGGCGGCACCGCCGGCGGCCCGCCCACGGCCGAAAAAGACCAGGACCGCGACCCCGCGGCGACGGAGAATCACCCCGGGGCCACGCCCCGTACCCCCCACCCCCAGGAGCCCTGATGCTCGTCTCCCTGGCGCGGAGCTATCTGCGCCCCTACTCCGGCGCCGTCGGCCTGCTGCTGGTGCTCCAGCTGCTCGCGACGCTCGCCTCCCTCTACCTGCCCTCCCTCAACGCCGACATCGTCGACAACGGCGTGACGACGGGCGACACCGGCTACATCATGCGCGTGGGCGGCTGGATGCTCGTCGTGAGCCTCGGCCAGGTCCTGTGCGCGATCGGCGCCGTGTTCCTGGGCGCCCGGACCGCCACCGCGCTGGGCCGGGACGTGCGGCGCGACCTGTTCGACTCCGTGCAGGGCTTCTCCGCCCGCGAGCTCGGCCAGTTCGGCGCCCCGTCGCTCATCACCCGCACGACCAACGACGTGCAGCAGGTGATGATGGTCGTGCTGATGACCTTCACCATCATGGTGATGGCGCCGATCATGCTGGTCGGCGGCGTCATCATGGCCCTGCAGGAGGACGTCGAGCTCTCCGCGCTGCTGCTCGTCGTGGTGCCCGTCCTGGGCATCGCGATGGGCCTGCTGATGTGGCGGATGGTGCCCTACTTCAGGGCGATGCAGAAGCGGATCGACGCCATCAACGGGGTGCTGCGCGAGCAGATCACCGGGCTGCGGGTGGTGCGCGCGTTCGTCCGCGAGGAGCGCGAGCGGGAGCGGTTCGGCGCCACGAACGAGGCGCTGTACGACACGTCGCTGAACGCCGGCAAGCTCATGGCGCTGGCGTTCCCGATGGTCATGCTCATCATGAACGCGTCCAGCGTCGCCGTGCTGTGGTTCGGCGCGGAGCGCATCGACAACGGCCAGATGCAGGTGGGCGCGCTCATGGCGTTCCTCAGCTACATCATGTACATCCTCATGGCCGTCATGATGTCGACGATGATGGTGATGATGGTGCCGCGTGCCTCCGTCGCCGCGGGCCGCATCTCCGAGGTGCTCGACACCGAGACCTCGGTCACCGAGCCGGACGCGCCGGTGTCCCTCACCGCCCTGGCCGACGGCGAGGGGCCGCGCGGCGAGGTGGCGTTCGAGGGCGTCGAGTTCCGCTACCCGGGCGCGGACGAGCCCGTGCTGCACGACCTGACGTTCACCGCGACGCCCGGCCGGGTGACCGCGATCATCGGCTCCACCGGTGCGGGCAAGACGACGCTGCTCAACCTGGTGCCGCGCCTGTTCGACGTGACCGACGGCCGGGTGCTCCTGGACGGCGTGGACGTGCGCGACCTGTCGACGGGCGACCTCGGCTCCGTGCTCGGCCTGGTGCCGCAGAAGGCGTTCCTGTTCAGCGGCACGGTCGCGGACAACCTGCGCTACGGCAAGGCCGACGCCACCGAGGACGAGATGTGGGCCGCGCTCGAGATCGCGCAGGCGCGCGACTTCGTCGAGGCGCTGCCGGACGGGCTCGAGGCGCCGGTGGCGCAGGGTGGCAGCACCTTCTCCGGCGGCCAGCGGCAGCGGCTCGCCATCGCGCGCGCCGTGGTGCGGCGCCCGCGGGTCTACCTGTTCGACGACTCGTTCTCGGCTCTCGACTACAGCACCGACGCGCGCCTGCGCGCGGCGCTGAGGCCCCGCACGCACGACGCGACCGTCCTGGTCGTGGCCCAGCGCGTGGCGACCATCCGGGACGCGGACCAGATCCTCGTGCTGGACCACGGGCGCATCGTCGGGCGCGGCACGCACGCCGAGCTGCTGGCGGACAACGAGACCTACCAGGAGATCGTCTCCTCCCAGATGTCCCTCGAGGAGGCGGCATGAGCACCGAACGCAAGGCACCGGCCGCGCCCGCCCGCCCCGCCGGGGGCCCGCGAGGAGGCGGCCCGATGGGCATGGGCGGCGCCCCCGGCGCCAAGGCGATGGACTTCCGCGGGTCGCTCGTGCGGTTCGCCCGTGTGATGCGCCCCGAGCGGGCGCGCGTCGTCCTGCTCACCCTGTGCGGCGTCGTCTCGGTGGCGCTCACCGTGGCGGGCCCGAAGATCCTCGGTGACGCGACCAACGTCATCTTCGCCGGCGTGGTCGGCAAGGCGCTCACGGCGGCCGGCGTCCCCGCCGGGACCACCGGCGAGGAGGCCGCCACCATGCTGCGCGCCTCCGGGGACAGCGCCCAGGCCGGCCTGATCTCCTCGCTGCCCGACGTGGTCGCGGGCCAGGGCGTGGACTTCACCCGGCTCGGCGAGATCCTGATGTGGGTGCTCGCGATCTACGTGGGCGCGTTCCTCTTCGGGTGGCTGCAGGCGCGCATCATGACGATCGCGGTGCAGAACACGATGCGCCGCCTGCGCGACGAGGTGGAGGCCAAGCTCCACCGCATCCCGCTGAGCTACGTGGACAAGCAGGCCAAGGGCGAGATCCTCTCGCGGGTCACCAACGACATCGACAACGTCGCGCAGACGACGACGCAGACGCTCGCGCAGCTCGTGACCTCCGTGCTCACGGTGATCGGCGTGCTCGGCATGATGTTCTGGATCTCGTGGGTGCTGGCGCTGGTCGCGCTCGTCACGGTGCCGCTGTCGGTGGTCCTCACGATGCAGATCGCCAAGCGGTCGCAGCCGCAGTTCGTGGCGCAGTGGGCGGCCACCGGCCGGCTCAACGCGCACGTCGAGGAGATGTTCACCGGGCACTCGCTGGTGAAGGTCTACGGGCGCCAGGAGGCGGCGGCGGAGAAGTTCGGCGCGGAGAACGAGGCGCTGTACGACGCGTCCCGCAAGTCGCAGTTCATCTCCGGCACCATGCAGCCGTCGATGGGCTTCCTCGCCAACCTCAACTACGTGGTCGTGGCCGTGATCGGCGGCCTGCGCGTGGCGTCGGGCCAGCTGTCCCTCGGTGACGTCCAGGCGTTCATCCAGTACTCGCGGCAGTTCACGCAGCCGCTCACCCAGATCGCGTCGATGATGAACCTGCTGCAGTCGGGCGTCGCGTCGGCCGAGCGGGTCTTCGAGCTGCTCGACGCCCCGGAGCAGGAGCCGGACCCGGCGGACCCCCGCCGGCTGGCGGACGTGCGCGGCCGCGTGGCGTTCGAGGACGTGTCGTTCTCCTACGACCCCGAGACGCCGCTCATCGAGCACCTCGACCTCGTGGCGGAGCCCGGCCAGACGATCGCGATCGTCGGGCCGACGGGCGCCGGCAAGACGACGCTGGTCAACCTGCTCATGCGGTTCTACGAGGTGAACTCCGGCCGGATCACGCTCGACGGCGTGGACTCCCGCGAGCTGACGCGGGACGACCTGCGCTCGCGGATCGGCATGGTGCTGCAGGACACCTGGCTGTTCAAGGGCACCATCGAGGAGAACCTCCGCTACGGCGTGCGCGACGGCGCCACGGTGGGGGAGGCGGAGTTCCTCGCCGCCACGGAGGCCACCCACGTCGACCCGTTCGTGCGCACGCTGCCCGACGGGTACGCCACGCTCCTGGACGACGAGGCCACCTCGCTGTCCGCGGGCGAGAAGCAGCTGCTCACCATCGCCCGGGCGTTCCTGGCCGACCCGGAGATCCTCGTGCTCGACGAGGCGACGAGCTCGGTCGACACGCGCACCGAGGTGCTGGTGCAGCAGGCGATGAACGCGCTGCGGGCGAACCGCACGTCGTTCGTCATCGCGCACCGCCTGTCCACGATCCGTGACGCCGACACCATCGTGGTGATGGAGCACGGGCAGATCGTGGAGCAGGGCGACCACGACGCGCTGCTCGCCGCCGGCGGGGCGTACGCGCGGCTCTACGAGTCGCAGTTCAGCGCCCCCGCGGTGGACGAGGAGGACGTGGTCGCGGACTCCGCCGGGGTCTGACCCCGGTCGCGGGTGGAGGGGGGGGGGGGGGTGTGGAGCGCGGGGGGGGGGGGGGGGTAGCCACCCGCGGGGAGGGGGTGGGGGGGGGGGGGGTGGGGGGAGGGGGGCGGGTGGTGGCTGGGGGCGGGCCCCCCGGGGGGGTGTCCCCCGGGGCGCTATCCGCGGGTGGTGTTTTTACCCGCCACCCCCGGTGTGTTTCACCACCCCCCCACGCTCGATTCCTTGGCGGTCAGGGGAGGACGAGCAGCCGGGCGGGCGGAGCCCCCTCGCGCTGCCAGTCGAACCGGGCCTCGCCGACCACGCGCCACCCGCGGTGCAGGTAGACGGCGTGCGCGATGCCGTCGCGGTCGTCGACGTCGAGCACCGGGGTGCGCCCCAGCGCGTGCAGGTGCGCCACGGCGACGTCGAGCAGGGCGCCTCCGACGCCGCGGCCCTGCGCCGTCGGGCCGACGAACAGGACCGAGACGCAGCCCAGCTCGTCGACCGGGCGGCCGGCGCCGGCCGACCAGATCGCGCCGAACCGGTCGTCGGGCACGGCGGTCACGCTGACGTGCCCGACGACCGTGCCGCCGACCTCGGCGACCCAGGCGCGCTCCTCGTCGGGCCGCACGATGAAGTCCTCCACCGGGAACGGCAGCGGCCAGCGGTGCGGGTAGCCCGACGCCGGCTGCTGGCCGGCGAGGGCCTCGGCGAGGGCGGGCAGGTCGGCGGGGACGCGGTCGCGCAGGACGACGGCGGGCGCGACGCCGTCGCGGGCGGGGTCGGTGGTCACGCCCGTGATCCTGGCACGCCGCCCCGACATGCGGCCCGCCGTTAAGCCGACACGCTGAGCGTGGCGCCGACGGTCCCCGGGTCGGCGAGCGCCGCGGCGTGCGCGCCCGCGACCTGCGCCCGGGAGACCTTCAGGCCGCGCCGGGTGTCGTCGGTCGTGACGTGGGCGGGGGGACCGTCGGCGGCGTCGGTGAGCGAGACGGGGCGCACGAGCGTCCAGTCCAGCCCGCTGCCGCGCACCACCTCCTCCTGCCGCCCCGAGTCGACGAACTGCCGGCCGATGACGAACCGGAACACCAACTTCCACGTGAGGTCCAGGTGCCGCCAGGAGTCCCCGAGCCCGTACGTGCTCTGCACGACGAGCCGCCGCACGCCGGTCTCCCGCATGGCCGCGACGACGGTCGCGGTGCCGCGCGAGCGGACGTCCGCGGGGGTGCTCGACCGGTGCAGCCACTGCACGGCGAGCGGGTTGTCCGAGATGCCGAGCGTGACGACCACCGCGTCCTGCCCGGCCACGGCCTTGGCGACCGCGTCGGGGTCCAGCGCGTCGCCGTCCACCGGCCGCACGCTGCCCGGCCCGTCGACGGACCCCTCGACGGGCGAGGCGAACGCCGTGCTCGCCGTCCGCCCGAACGCGGTGACGCGGTGCCCGTCCGCCACGAGGCGACGGGTCAGGGCGAGGCCGGTGCCTCGCGTCGCTCCGACCACCAGCACGTCCATGACGATCCTCCTTCCGGCCGGGCCCTCGCGGTCCGGCGTCTGCTCCCAGACTTCCGCCCGGGGACCGGACGAACCATGCCGCGATCACCGGGGTTCTTGACCGATCGTCCGAGAGGGCGCGAGGATGGTCGGCATGGCCGACGCCGCGACGCTGCTGCCCGTGCCGGGGGCGGGGCTCCCGCAGGAGGACCCCTGGGCCCAGGTGCTGGGCGACCTCGAGATGACCGCCGTGTTCTGTTCCACGGGCCGGTTCTCCGAGCCGTGGGGGCTCGCGCTGCCGCCGCTGCCGGGCACCACGATGTTCCACCTGCTGCTCGACGGCCGGGCCGTCGTCGACGTCGAGGGTGAGCACCACGACCTGGCGCCCGGCGACCTGGTGCTGGTGCCGCACGGCACGGGGCACCGCATCACCGGTGCCGCCGGCGACCCCGCGACCGGCCTCTGGGACGTCGACCGCACGGTGGTCGCCGACCGCTACGAGCAGCTGCGCATCGCCGGCGGCGGCCGCCCCGCGACGCTCGTCTGCGGGGCGGTCGGGTTCACCGACCCCGGGGTGGGCCGCCTGCTGGCGAGCCTCCCTCCCGTGCTGCGGGCGCCGAGCTCCGGAGGCTCCGGCGCGGACCCCGACGGGGCGTGGCTGCGCGCCCTCGTCACCGCCATCGACCACGAGGTGCGGCGCCCGCGGCCCGGCACCGACGTCGTCACCGCGCGCCTCGCGGACGTCCTGCTCGTGCACGTCGTGCGCGGCTGGCTGGAGGCGGAGGAGCCCGCGTCCGGGTGGATCGCCGCACTGCGCGACCCCGCGCTGGGCCCGGTGCTGCGGGCCGTGCACGCGGCACCCGCCGACCCGTGGACCGTGGAGTCTCTCGCCGCGGTCGCGCGGCTGTCCCGGTCGGCCTTCGCGGAGCGGTTCACGGGCACGGTGGGCGAGCCGCCGATGGCGTACGTCACGGGCTGCCGCCTGGACGCCGCGGCCCGGCTGCTGCGCGAGGGCGACGCGTCCGTCGAGGCCGTGTCCCGCCGCGTCGGCTACGACTCCGTGCCGGGCTTCCACCGCGCTTTCGTGCGGCGCCACGGCACGACGCCGGGCGCGTGGCGCGCGTCGGGCGGAGCACCCACCCTCGCGGACGCCCTCGGGCGGTGACCGGCGCGGTGACCGGCGCGGCGGACCGGCCGCGGGTCCGGCCGCCGTCCCGGGGGAGAATGCCCCGGTGAGCACCCCCGAGCCCGGCGCCCTGGCAGATCGCGTCACGCGCGTCACCGACCCCGCCGACCCGCGCCTGCACGACTACACCGACCTCAAGGACGTGAAGCTCCGCTCCGCGCGCGAGCCCGCCGAGGGGCTGTACATGGCCGAGTCGTCGTCGGTGATCCGCCGCGCGCTCGAGGCGGGGCACCGGCCGCGGTCGTTCCTCATGGGCGAGAAGTGGCTCGACTCCATGGCCGACGTGCTCGACGCGCACCCCGACGTGCCCGTCTTCGTCGGCGGCGACGACGTGGTGCAGCGGATCACCGGGTTCCACCTGCACCGCGGGGCGCTCGCGGCCATGCACCGCCCGGTGCTGCCGAGCGTGCACGAGCTGGTCGCGGGCGCCCGCGGCGGCGCCGGGGCGCGCCGCGTCGCGGTGCTGGAGGACATCGTCGACCACACGAACGTGGGTGCCATCTTCCGCTCCGCGGCCGCGCTCGGCGTGGACGCCGTGCTGGTCTCGCCCCGCTGCGCGGACCCGCTGTACCGCCGGTCGGTGCGCGTCTCCATGGGCACGGTGTTCCAGGTCCCGTGGACGCGCCTGGAGTCGTGGCCGGGCGACCTGCGCGCCCTGCAGGAGGACGGCTTCACCGTCGCCGCCCTCGCCCTGGCGGACGACGCCGTCTCCCTCGACGACGTCGTCGCCGACCCGCCCGAGCGCCTCGCGCTGGTGCTCGGCACCGAGGGCGACGGGCTCTCGCGCGGCGCGGTCGACACCGCCGACCTCGTCGTCACGATCCCGATGGCCGGGGGCGTGGACTCGCTCAACGTCGCCGCCGCGTCGGCCGTGGCGTTCTGGGCCACGCGCTAGCCGGGGCGGGGCCGGACGCCGGTCGTCAGCGTCCGGCGTGCGGCAGCGCCAGGCTCACCAGGCCGACGACGAACCGGCCGGGCTCCTCGTGCATGCACAGGTGCGCCGAGTGCTCGAACCACAGGACGTCCTTCGACGGTGCGGTGACGCGGTCGAACCACCGCTCCACAGGGGCGGTCGGCGTCGTGAAGTCGTGCCGGCCGAGGAGCTGGACCATCGGGACGTCGAACTCGACCTGGTCGCTCGCGTCGAAGGCGAGGACGTCGGACAGGACCCGGGGCAGGGTGATCGACTGGCCCTGCCCGATCAGCTCCCGGTCGTCGGCGGAGTAGTACGGCGACAGCGACTCGGACTCGAAGAAGTACATCGACTCCGCGCGGTAGGCGGACAGGCCGCCGTAGTGCTGCGCCCACCGCCGGCACACGACGATGCGCTCGACGGTGAGCGGCTCGTCGCCGGGGTAGTCGCCGAGGGCGCGCAGCTCCGCGAGAGCCTCGGAGTTCCCGTCGGCGGTGGCGCTCCGCACCGCGTGCGCGAAGACCTCGGACTCGTTGTCCGGGCCGGAGATGACCTGGCCGACGCCGATGTACGCCCAGAGCAGGTCGGGCCGGCGCCGGGCGAGCAGGACGCCGAGGATCGACCCCCAGCTGTGCCCGAGGAGGCCGACCCGCTCGACGCCGAGCTCCTCCTGCAGCCAGGCGATCAGCTCGACCAGGTCGTCGACGTAGCGGTCCACGCTCAGGTCGGTGGCGCCGTCGACGCCGGCGACGGACCTGCCGCTGCCGCGCTGGTCGTAGTTGACGACGGTGAAGTAGTCCTCCACCCCGCGCTGCCAGATCCACGAGGTGGGCAGGGACGGGACGGCGGGCCCGCCGTGACAGACGACGAGCACCGGGTTCGCGCGGTCACGGCCTCGGACGGAGACGAACTGCTCGACGCCGCCGAGCTCGACCATGGCCGTGAGGTCCACGGCCTGCGGGTTGGGGATCATGCTCAGGTCGGCGATGACTGCTCGCCCCGCGTCGTCGGTCATGGCGGCACCCTAGGGGACCCCGGCGATGTCCGCGGCAGGCGCCACGACCCTTGACCGGCTCCCGGCCCAGGTTTAGGTTGGGCCGCGATCATAATCGCTGCAAAGGGGCAGACCATGGTCGGGAGCACGACGCTGCGGCAGTTCTCCACGAAGGCGCTCGCCACGCTGATGGGCGTCGCGATGCTCGCCACGACCGGGGCGGGCGCGGCCGGCGCCGCCGGACCACCACCGCGCACCGACGATCTCGCGGCTCAGCAGGCGGCCGGCCCGGGGTCGTTCGACACCCGGCCCGCGCGCGACGTCCTGCGGCGGGTGCTCGGCCCGCGGTACGCGGGCCAGGTGGGACTGGCCACCGTCGCGGCCGACGACGGGCACGAGACCTTCCGGGTCGCAGCGCGTGGCGGTCGGTTGGTGGTCGAGGGCAGCAGCACCTCGGCCCTGCTCATGGGCGTCAACTGGTACCTCAAGGACGTCGCGAAGGCGGACGTCTCCTGGACCGGGGACCAGCTGGACCTTCCGCCCCGGCTCCCGCTGCCGCGTGAGCCGATCACGCAGACGTCGCTCGTCGCGCACCGGTTCTCCGGCAACGACACCGAGGACGGCTACTCCGGCCCCTTCCGCACCTTCGAGGACTGGGAGCGGGAGATCGACGTGGCGGCCATGCACGGCGTGAACGAGATGTTCATGCCCGTCGGCGCCGATGCCGTCTACGCCGAGACCCTGCAGTCGTTCGGCTACTCGGCGCAGGAGATGCGGCACTGGGTCCCGACCCCCGGCTATCAGCCGTGGTGGCTCCTGCAGAACATGTCCGGCTTCACCACGCCCGTCAGCGAGCGGCTGCTCCAGGAACGCGCGGACCTCGGCCGCCGGATCGCCGACCGGATGCGCTCGCTCGGCATCACGCCCGTGCTGCCCGGGTACTTCGGCACCGTGCCGACCGACTTCGAGGAGCGCAACCCGGGCGCGAAGACGGTGCCGCAGGGCACCTGGAGCGGGTTCACGAGGCCGGACTGGCTGGCTCCCACGGACCCGACCTTCGACCGCGTCGCCGCACGCTTCTACACGGTGCAGGAACGCGTCCTGGGGCCGTCGACGATGTTCAAGATGGACCTGCTGCACGAGGGCGGGCGCGCCGGTGACATCCCCGTGGGCGACGCGTCGGTCGCGGTGCAGGACGCGCTCGAGGCGGCCCACCCGGGCGCGATCTGGGTCATCCTCGGTTGGCAGAGCAACCCGCGCCCGGAGACGGTGGCGGCGATCGACAGGACCCGCATGCTCGTGGTGGACGGGCTCTCCGACCGCGCGCTGAAGCCCGACCGGGACAACGACTGGAAGGGCACGCCCTACGCCTTCGGGTCCATCTGGAACTTCGGCGGCAACTCGACCGTGGGTGCGCCGATCAAGGCGTGGAACGAGCGGTTCTGGGCCTGGCTCGAGCGCCCGGGCAGCGCCCTGGACGGCGTGGCGATCCTGCCGGAGGCGAGCGGCAACAACCCGGTCGCGATGGAGTTCCTGGCCGAGCTGCCCTGGCACGACGGCCCGGTCGACCTCGACCGCTGGTTCGACGTCTACGCCGACGCCCGCTACGGCGGCGTCGACCCCGCCGCGCGCAGGGCGTGGCGCGTGCTCGCCGGCACGGCGTACTCCATCCCGCCCACCGGGGGCCGTTCCTCGGGTCACGGCGGCCTGTTCGCCGCGACGCCCAACCTCTCGACCACGCGCCCGCACACCTACGCGCAGGCCGCCTTCGCCTACGACCCGGCGGCGTTCGCGAAGGCCCTGCCCGCCCTGCTCGACGTCGACCCGGCGCTGCGCGGCAGCGCCGCCTACCGGTACGACCTGGTCGACGTCGCGCGGCAGTCGGTGGCCGACCGGTCCCGTACCCTGCTGCCCCAGATCCAGGCGGCGTACCAGGCCGGCGACCTCGACGAGCTCACCCGCCTCACCCGGTCGTGGACCGGGCACGTGCGCGGGCTGGACGACCTCCTGGCCACCGACGAGCACTTCCTCCTGGGCCCGTGGACCGCGCAGGCGCGCGCCGCCGCGGGCGACCCGCAGGAGGCGGTCGCCCTCGAGCAGGACGCGCGCCGGCTGATCACCTCCTGGGGGCCGGCGACCACCGACCTGCACGACTACGCCTACCGTGAGCGGTCCGGCCTGCTGGACGACTACTACCTGCCGCGCTGGGAGCGCCTGTTCGACGCGCTCCGCGCGCACCTGGAGACCGGCGAGGCGGTGCCCGACATCGACTGGGACGCGATGGCGGAGGAGTGGATCGCGGACCGCACGGTCTACCCGACCCGGCCGTCGGGCAACGCCTACCGGGAGGCGTCGCGCACGCTCCGCCGCCTGCAGGACGACCGGTACGACGTGCCCCTCACGCTGCGGCCGACGGGCTCGGTCACGGGGTCGGGGACGGGTCCGGACGCCGCGCAGGTGACCGCGTCGGTGACCAACACCAACTACTTCGCCGCGGCCACCGGCGTCCACGTCGAGGTCGCGGCGCCCGCCGGGATCGAGGTGGTCCCGACCGGGGGGCAGCCGGACGAGATCGGGCCCGGGGAGACGGCCGAGCGGACCTGGACCGTGCGGCGCACCGCCGCGCTGCCGGCGGGCACCGACGAGGTGACCGTCGACGTCACCCTCCGCTTCGACGGTGCCGACGGTGCCGACGGGTCCCAGGTCCGGACGTCGTCCGCCGTGCTCCCGGTCGCCTCGACGGGGCGGTACCAGCTCAGCGACCTGGCGTTCTCGTCGTCGCGCAACCACGACGGCCTGCACCCGGTGGCCCGGGACACCGTCACGGCCGCCACCCCGGCCGGCGACGGCGCGCCGATCCGGCTCGACGGGGTCGCGTTCGCGAAGGGTCTGGGCACCAACTCCAACGCCGACGTGCGCGTCGAGCTGGGCGGCACCTGCTCCCGGCTCACGACCGTCGTCGGCGTCGACGACGCGATGAACCACACCGCCGACGGCGACGTGGTCGTGCGCGTCTACGGCGACGGCAGGCTCCTGACGCAGACCGGCGTGCTCCGCAGCGGCCCCTCGGGCCCCGGCACGGCGGCCGTCCGCCTCGACGTCGACGTCACGGGGGTGCGGCAGCTGCGCCTGCAGGTGGACCAGTCGGACGCGAACCGCTACTTCGACGCGCTGTCCTTCGGTGTCCCGACGGTGGCGTGCGCGTCCCCGCCGCCCACCCCGCTCGGCGAGGGGGCGTCGGTGACAGCCACGAGCGCGGAGGCGGGCCGCGAGCCGGCCAAGGCGGTCGACGCCGACCTGTCCACGGGGTGGTTCTGCCTCCCGGCGGCCTGCAACGGGAAGCCCGCGTCGCTCCAGGTCGACCTGGGGGCCGCCCACGACCTGTCGGCGGTCCGGGTGACGCCGTACTACGCCGACCGCCGGTCGTACCTCTACCGCGTGGAGGGCAGCGCGGACGGGCAGGCGTGGACGCTGCTGGCGGAGAAGACGGCGCACGCCCCGCAGACGGACGTGGGCGACCGGTACGCCGTCGAGGGCAGCTACCGGTTCGTGCGGGTGACCGGGTTCGGGAACACCACCAATGCCTATAGCCTCCATCTGCAGGAGCTGGCGGTCTACGGGGCCGGGTAGGGCCCGTCCGCCGGGCGGGCGCGAGGCCGCGGGGAGGGTCGATGACGTCGGGACCGGTGCGCGTCGCGCAGAAGGCGACCCCCGCGGACCTGCGCGAGCGCAACACCCGGCTGGTGCTGCAGAGCGTGCTGAGCGGCGCCGGTGAGGTCTCGCGGGCCGACATCGCCCGGTCGGTCGGGCTCGCGAGGGCGGTGGTGTCCGAGATCGTGCAGGACCTGGTGGCCCGGCGCCTCGTCGCCGAGGGGGCGGGCAGGCCGCAGGGGCGCGGCAAGCCGGCGACGCCGCTGCGGGTCGACACCCAGCACTCCTGCCTGCTGATGGCCGACGTGACGCCGGGCGGCGTGCGCGCCGGGATCGGCGGGCTCGACGGCGCGATCGGCGCGATCGCGGAGATGCCGTTGCCGGCGGGCCCGACGCCCGGCGACGTGGTCGGGGTCCTGGCCCCGCTGCTCGCCGGGCTGGCCGAGCGCGACGGCCGCGACGTGCTCGCGGTGGGCGTCGCCGTGCCCGGCATCGTCTCCCCGGACGGCGGGGTCACCGAGGCCCTGCAGCTCGGCTGGCAGGACGTGAACCTCGCCGGCCCGCTGTCGGCCGTCCTCGGGCACGAGGTCGTCCTGGTGAACGACGCGACGGCGGTGGCGCTGTCGGAGGTCTCCCACCAGGGTGCTCCGGGCGCGGGGGTCGTCGTGCTGCACGTCGACACGGGTGTCGGCTCGGCCGTGCTCCTCGACGGGCGCGTCCACCTCGGCGACCGGCAGCGCGCGGGCGAGGTCGGTCACATCGACCTCGGCGTGAGCGACCGCCTCTGCTCGTGCGGGCGGCGCGGCTGCCTCGAGACGGTGGCGGGCCTGCCCGCCGTGCTGGAGGGGCTGCCGCTCGAGCGGCTCGACGACGTCGCGGCCTTCGGGGACGGGCCGGCGCCCGCGGAGCTGCGGGCCCTGGCCGCGCGCGTCGACCGCGCGGCGGAGGGGCTGGCGGCGCTGATCTGCGCCCAGGTCGCAATCCTCGACGTCGCGGACGTGGTGGTCGACGGGCCGGTGCGGCGGGCGGGTCCGCGGCTCCTCGACACGATCGAGGCGGCCCTGGCCAGGCGGCTGCCGCCGAGCGACGTGCGCCGCCCGCGCTACTCGGCGATGGGGGAGCGGGCCGTCATGCACGGTGCGGGCGCCGCGGCGATGCTGCACCGGCTCGGGGTGATGTGGCTCCAGGGCGCGGACGGCGAGGGGCCGGGCGGGTCCTGACCGGGGACGCGCGAGGGCGAGGGGTCGTGCGCCGACCCCTCGCCCCCGTTCCGACCGCGTCAGGAGGCCAGGTCGGCCCCCAGGTCGCGCAGGAACGTGTCGAGCACGCCGTCGCCCAGCTTCACCGGGGCGACGCCCCACCGGTTGTCCGGCGGGTCCACGAGGACCTTCGCCGCCGAGGCGGCGGACGCCTTCGCCCGGGCGAGGAGGGCGTCGCGGGCGGCCGTGTCGCCGTCGAGGTCCGCCTGCGCGGCGTCGAGGGTCGCGACGAAGGCGTCGCCCCACAGGTCGTCGGCGTCCAGCCAGGGCTTCGCGTCGGACAGGAACCCGGGGTCGACGTCCGCGGACCGCAGGGTCTCGGGGATCGCGGCGACCAGGTCGGCGCGCCGCCGCAGCCCGTCGACCGCGGCCTGCCGGTCGCCGGCCTCCCAGCGGTCCCAGAACCGGTCGACGTCGGCCGCGAGCGCCGGGGCCTGCGGCTGCCACGGGTCGCCGAAGCTGGGCGCGAGGTGGTTGAGGTCGCCGAACGCGAGGAGCGCGTCGACCGCCCGCTCGTCGTCGTGGGCGAGGTAGCGCATCGCCTCGTCCCAGCTGCGGTCCCGGTCGTAGCCGCGGTCGTGCCACGCGAAGTCGAGCATGCCGAAGACGGCGACCTTGCTGGCCGCGGCCTGGTTCATCGGGTTGGAGACGAGCCCCGCGAGGTGGTCGGAGAGGCCGGGCTCGCGCTTGTCGTAGGGCGCGAGCAGGAGCCGGCCGCTGGTCTGCCCGTAGTCGTTCACGGGGTAGTTGTCCCAGAGGAACGTGGGCCCGCCGAACACGGTGTCGGCCTCGACCGCCTGGGCGACGGAGATCGACTGCGGCACGACGTCGTTGCCGGTCCACATGACGACGACGTCGTCGTCCATGGTGCGCAGCGCGGCCTTGTACGGCGACTCGGTCGTGTTGTAGTACTCGGTCGGCACCATCTGGAGCGGCCGGGCGCCGTCGTGCGTCTCGATCCACCCCTGCTGCACCCGGGTGAGGAAGTCGGCCTGGGCCTGGCCGGCGGCCCCCGGCGACGGGTCGCCGTACGCGGCGCGGTCCGAGTCGCACGCCCAGCGCGAGTAGTCGATGTCGTCGAGCGGCACGTTGAAGGCCCGCACCCCGACGTCGTACAGGGCCTGGAACTTGGCCTCGAGGGCGGCCATGTCGGCGTCGCTGGTGTAGCAGATGCTGTTGCCGGGGGAGAGGGCGAACGTGAAGCGCACGTGGTTCGCGGTGGCCGCGTCGACGAGCTCCGCGAGCCCGGCCAGCTCGTCCTCGGGGTAGGGGTCGCGCCACTGCTCGCGGTGGTAGGGGTCGTCCTTGGGCGCGTAGACGTACGTGTTCGCCTTGAGGTCGCCGTAGAAGGCCATCTGGTCGAGGCGCTCGGCGCTCGTCCACGGCTCGCCGTAGAAGCCCTCGATGGTGCCGCGCAGCGGCATGGACGGGAAGTCCTGCACGGCGGCGCCGGCGATCGTCGTGTCGTGGCCGCGGGTGACGAGGAGCTGCTCGAGCGACTTCACGGCGTAGAACTGCCCGGCCGCGTCGGCGCCGGCGAGGGTCACGGTGCCGACGCGTCCGCCGGCGCCGCGGTCGACGCGGAGCGCGTAGGCCTCCGCGTGGTCGGGGACGGACACGTCCCCGAGCGCGGAGCGCACGTCCGCGCGCCCCGCGTCGCCGAGCAGGATCTGCAGCGGTGCGCGACCGTGGGCGCCAGCCTCGGCGGGGCCCGTCACGCGCACCCGGTCGACCCCGTGCGCGCGCAGGGTCCGGACCAGCGCGTCGCGGGCGGCGGGGTCGGTGTGCTCGTCGACGACGACGCCGACGTTGCCGGTGAGCGGCACGTCGCGGCCGGCGCGCCACATCTGCTGCGGTGCGGGGCTGACGACCGGCAGGTCGGTGCCGGCGGTGCCGGTGGGGGCCGCCAGGGCGGACGGGGCGAGCGGGCTTGGGGCGGCCGCGGCGGCGGACGGGACGGCGACGGCCGCGGCCGCGAGGAGCGCGGCGGCGGAGAGCATCCCCGCGGCGTTGCGGGGTCTCGTGGGCATGGTCATGAGTACCTCCATTGGTCTAGACCAGGGCGTGATAACGCTGTCATCGACGGTGGCCCGTGTCAACAGCTCCGGAGGGGGTGGCGTGACCCGAGTCACACAGAATTACGCAACAGGGGGATGACGAATTGTTTCGGTGAAGGTTAGCCTCACCTACGTGAGTCAGACCCTGGTGCCGTCGGTGCCCCCCGTGCTCGCCGCCCGCCCCGCCGTCGCGCTGGCCGGGCGCGACCTGCGGCTCTCCTACGACCGCCGCACCGTCGTCGACGGCGCCGCGATCGAGCTGCGGCCGGGCCAGGTGACCGCGCTGCTGGGCCCCAACGGCTCGGGCAAGTCGACGCTGCTGCGCTCGCTCGCGCGGCTGCACCGCCCCGACCAGGGCAGCGTCACCCTCGCCGACGCCGGCACCGCCGGCGCCGGCGGCACGGACGGCGACGGCGCGACCGACGCCCTGGCGCTGCACCCGAAGGACTTCGCCCGCCGGGTCACGCTGCTCTCGCAGAGCCACCCCACGCCCAGCGGCGTCACCGTGCGAGACGTCGTCGCCTACGGCCGGCACCCCTACCGCGGGCGGTTCCGCTCCGCCGACGCCGACGGGCCGCGCGCCATCGCGCACGCCATGGAGGTCACGGGCGTCGCCGACATGGCCGAGCGGGGCGTCGACGAGCTGTCCGGGGGCGAGCTGCAGCGCGTGTGGCTCGCGACCTGCCTCGCGCAGGACACCGGCGTCGTGCTGCTCGACGAGCCCACGACCTACCTCGACCTGCGCTACCAGGTGGAGCTGCTCGACCTGATGCGGGACCTCGCCGCCGAGCACGGCGTGGCCGTCGGCGTCGTCCTGCACGACCTCAACCAGGCCGCCGCCGTCGCCGACCACGTCGTGGTGCTGCACCGCGGCGAGGTGCGGGCCTCCGGCCCGGCGGCCGAGGTGCTCACCAGCGAGCTCCTCACCGAGGTCTACGGCATCCGCGTCGAGGTCACGACCCACCCGGACACCGGCCGGACCCGCTGCGAGGCCGTCGGCCGGCACGACGCGCGCGCCTGACCCGACCCCACCGAGACTCCCGCCGGCCCGCGCCGGCGGCCCCCGCGCGCCCGTCCCGCGGCGCGCCGACACGAAGGACACCGAGACACCCATGCGCACCTCCACCCGTTCGCTGCTCGCCGGCGCCACCGCCGCGGTGGCCGCCCTCGCCCTCGCGGCGTGCGGCACCACCGAGGACCCCGCGGCGGAGGCGGCGCCCGAGACGTCGGCCGCCAGCGGCCCCGTCACCTACACCGACGAGCGCGGCGAGCACACGCTCGACGCCCCCGCGACCGACGTCGTCTCGCTCGAGTGGGGCCTCACCGAGAACCTCGTCGCGCTCGGCGTGCAGCCGGCCGGCCAGGCCGACGTCAAGGGCTACAACACCTGGGACACCGTCGCCCCGATCGACGCGGGCACGCCCGACGTCGGCACCCGCGGCGAGCCGAGCCTCGACGCCATCTCGGCGCTCGAGCCGGACCTGGTCGTGACCACGACCGACCTGCCCGAGAACGTCATCAAGCAGATCGAGGAGGTCGCGCCCGTCCTGACGCTGCGCGGCTCGGACGGCACGGACCCGCTCGGGTACATGAAGGAGACCGTGACGACCCTCGGCGAGGTCACGGGGCAGCAGGACGCCGCCGCGTCCGCGCTGAAGGACTTCGACGCGAAGGTCGCCGAGGGCAAGTCCGCCCTCGAGGCCGCGGGCCTCGGCGGCGCCGAGTTCGCGATGGCCGACGGCTGGATCGCCAACGGCACGGTGTCCGTCCGCCTGTACACGCCGGGGTCGTTCTTCGGCGCGCTCGGCGAGGCCGTCGGCCTCAAGGACGCCTGGACCGAGGGCGGCGACCCCGACTACGGGCTCGCGCAGACCGACGTCGAGGGCCTCACGAAGCTCGGCGACGTGAAGTTCGTGTACGCCGCGAACGACTCCGAGGCGGACCCGTTCGCGGACGGTCTCAAGGACAACAAGGTCTGGAAGCAGCTGCCGTTCGTCACCGCGGGCGACGTGCACCGCATCCCGGACGGCATCTGGATGTTCGGCGGCCCGCTGTCGGGCGCCGCGTACATCGACGCGCTCGTCGACGCGCTCGCCTGACCGCCCGCCGCACGTGTCCGTGACCGTCTCCCCGCCGTCCGCCGCCCCCGCCACCGCGCCGGGGCGGCGGGCGGCGCCCGTCCGCGTGGCCGCGGCGTTCGTGCTCGCCGTCGTCGCCGTCCTCGTGCTGTCCGCCGTCCACCTCGCCCAGGGCACGGCGGACGTCGGCGCGCTGGACGTGCTGCGTGCCGCCGTCGGTGCGGACACCGACGGCACGGTCGCGGTGCTCCTGTCCTCCCGGCTGCCGCGCCTGCTCGCGGGGCTGCTCGTCGGGGTCGCGCTGGGGGTCGCCGGCGCGGTGCTCCAGTCGGTGGCGCGCAACCCGCTCGCCTCGCCGGACACGCTCGCGGTCAACGCGGGCGCCTACGTCACGGTGGTCGCGGCGGCCGCGCTCGGCCTCACCGTGCCGTTCTACCTGCAGGGCGGCCTCGCCTTCGTCGGCGGGCTGGCCGCCGCCGGGCTCGTGCTCGCCCTCGCCCGCGGCGGGGCGGACGGGCCCACGCGGCTCGTCCTGGCCGGGTCGGCCATCATGCTGGCCCTGCACTCGCTGACGATGGTGCTGCTCGTCCTCTTCGAGCAGGAGACCACCGGCCTGTTCGCGTGGGGCAGCGGCAGCATCGTGCAGTCCGGCACGCGGACCGTGAGCCTCGCCGCGCCGGTCGTCGCCGTCGGCGTCGTGGTCGCGCTGCTGCTCGCCCGCCGGCTCGACCTGCTCGGCCTCGGCGACGACGCCGCGCGCGTGCTCGGCATCGACGTGCGCCGCACCCGGGTGCTCGCGGTCCTGGCGGCGGTGCTGCTCGCCGCGATCGCCGTGACCGTCGCCGGCCCCATCGGCTTCGTCGGCCTCGCCGCCCCCGTCATCGCCCGGCTCGTGGGGCGCAAGGTGCCCGGCCTCGGCCGGCACGTGCTGCTCCTGCCCTTCGCGGCGCTCGTCGGCGTGATCGTGGTGCTCGGCTCCGACGTGCTGCTGCGCGCCGTCCTGCCGGGCCAGGCGTCCGTCGCGGTGCCCACGGGCGTCGTGACGACCGTGCTCGGCGCCGGGATCCTCGTGTGGATGGCGCGCCGCCTGCGCGACTCCGGGACCGGCGCGCGGGGCGCCCGCGGCGCGCTCGGCCGGCCCCGGTCGCGGGCCAGGGTGGTCACCGTGCTCGTGGTGCTGGTCGCCGCCCTCGTCGCCGCGGTGGTCGCCGGGCTCCTGCTGGGGGACCGGATCGTGCTGCTGGGCGACGTCGCGAACTGGGTCCAGGGCGCCGCCGGGCGGCAGGTCTCGTTCGTCCTCGACCAGCGCGTGCCGCGGGTGCTCGCCGCCGTCCTCGCGGGCGGGGCGCTGGCGCTCGCCGGGACGATCGTGCAGGCGGTGTGCCGCAACCCGCTCGCCGAGCCCAGCCTGCTCGGCGTGACGTCGGGCGCGGGCCTCGGCGCGGTCCTCACGATCCTGCTCGTGCCGGGCGTCGGGATCTGGTCCATGTCCGCCGCCGCCGGGATCGGCGCGCTCGTCGTCTTCGCCCTCGTGTACCTGCTCTCGTCGCGCGGCGGCCTCGGCTCGGAACGGCTCGTCCTGGTCGGGATCGGCGCGCAGGCGGGCACGACGGCGCTCATCACGCTGGTCGTCCTCGTGATCTCGCCGTGGGACGTCAACCTCGCGCTCACGTGGCTCTCGGGCTCCACGTACGGGCGCAGCCTCGAGCAGCTGCTGCCCGTCGCGCTGGCGCTCGTCGTGATGGTGCCGCTCGCCGCGACCTACCGCCGCGAGCTCGACGTGCTCGCCCTCGACGAGGACACGCCCCGCGTGCTCGGCCTCGCCGTCGACCGCACGCGCCTCGTGCTGCTCGCGGCGGCGGCCCTGACCACCGCGGCCGCCGTCTGCGCGGTCGGCGTCATCGGCTTCGTCGGCCTCGTCGCGCCGCACGCCGCGCGGGCGCTGGTCGGCGCCCGGCACACCCGCGTGCTGCCCGTCGCCATCCTGCTCGGCGCCGTGCTGGTGTCCGTCGCGGACACCGTCGGCCGCGTCGTCATCGCCCCCGGGCAGATCCCCGCCGGGCTCGGCACCGCGCTGCTGGGCGCGCCGTACTTCGTCTACCTGCTCTGGCGGTCGCGGGGTCGCGGCACCGCCTGACCCGGCCCGACCGACCGTCGCGGCGGTGCCGGCGCGGTGTCGAGCGGGGCCGCCCCGAGAGACGATGGCGGGGTGAGCGAGCACCAGGCCGCCCCGGTGGTGGTGGGCTACGACGCGTCGGGACCCGCCGACGTCGCCCTGGCGTGGGCGGCGCGCGAGGCCCGCATGCGCGGCGCCGTGCTGCGCGTCGTCTACGTGCGCGACGCCCACGACACGGGGACCGCCGTCCACCCCCACGGCGGCGACCTGGGGGAGCGTGGCGACGGCGGCGCGTGGCCGGTGGTCGAGGAGGCCGCGGCGCGCGCCCGCGACGTCGCGCCCGGCGTGGAGACCGAGACGTTCGTCGAGTACGCCTCGCCCGCCTCGGCGCTGGTGGGCGTGTCCGCCGACGCCGGCGCGCTCGTGCTCGGCGCGTCGCGGCACGGTGGGCTGTACGAGGCCGTGCGGGGGACCGTGGTGCTGCAGGTGACCGCGCACGCGCACTGCCCGGTCGTCGTGGTGCCCGCCGACGGGGTGCGCCCCGACCTGCCCCCGGACGCGCCCGTCGTCGTCGGCTACGACGGCTCGGAGCCCGCGGGGCTGGCGCTCGACGCCGCCTCCGGCACGGCGTGGGAGCTCGGGCGCACGCTGCGCGTCGTCGTCGTGTGGCGCCCGGGCGTCACCGAGTGGGTGACGTCGCGCGGCCCCTCCGAGCACGAGGGCCACGACATCACGGAGGCCGACGCCGGCACGGTGCTGGAGAAGGCGATGGCACGCGTGGAGGAGCGGCTGCGCGAGCGGGGCGCGGCCGACGGCGCCCTCGAGGTCGTGGGCCTGACCCGCGAGGGGCAGGTGGCACGCGTGCTGCACCGGGAGGCGGAGGACGCCGAGCGGCTGCTGGTGGGCACCCGGGGGCGCGGCGGCTTCGCCTCCCTGCTGCTGGGCTCCGCCACGCACACGCTGGTGCGGACGTCGGCCTGCCCCGTCGTGGTGGTC
Source organism: Isoptericola sp. NPDC057653 (assembly GCF_042799955.1). Taxonomy (NCBI): domain Bacteria; kingdom Bacillati; phylum Actinomycetota; class Actinomycetes; order Micrococcales; family Promicromonosporaceae; genus Isoptericola; species Isoptericola sp. NPDC057653. The sequence continues at coordinate 104,661 of NZ_JBHVHP010000002.1, forward strand.
CGCGCGACGAGCGCGCCGTCGGTGTGATGCCGGTCACCCGGCCTTGCGGACCCCCGGCGAGGTGAGGTTAGGCTTACCACCGTGACCGAGACCGTCGAGGCGACCGAGCGCGCCGACCAGACCACGCAGCAGGTGGTCCCCGAGCAGCCCTACCGCATGTTCGACGTCACGGTCTCGCGCGTGATCCGGCTGTGTCCGTCGTTCATCCGCATCACGTTCACCGGCGAGGACCTGCACCTCTTCGCCGACAACGGCCGCGACCAGCGGATCAAGTTCCTCCTCCCCGCGCCGTGCGGCGGCTGGGAGTACCTCGACCGGCAGAACCCCGACTGGTTCACGTCGTGGCGCGCGCTCCCCGAGGAGCGTCGTAACCCGCTGCGCACCTACACCGTCCGCACCGTCCGCCAGGACCTGCGCGAGGTGGACGTCGACATCGTGCTGCACGGCGACACCGGGCCCGCCTCCCGCTGGGCCAACGGCGCCAAGCCGGGCGCCCCGCTCGTCATCATGGGCCCCAACGCCGGGTACACCGACGGCCCGCACGGCGGCCTCGAGTTCAACCCGCCGCAGCGCAGCCACGCGCTGCTGCTCGCCGGCGACGAGACCGCCGTCCCCGCGATCGCGGCCATCTGCGAGTCGCTGCCCGACGACGCCGTCGGCGAGGTCTTCCTCGAGGTCCCGCACCGCGAGGACCGCTGGACGCTGGCCGCGCCCGCCGGCGTGCGGATCTCCTGGCTGCCGCGCGAGGACCGCGAGCACGGCGACGTGCTCGTCCCCGCCGTGAAGGAGGCGGCCGACCGGCTGCTCGCCATGGGCGTGCGCCCCTCGTCCGACGCCCCCGTGGCGCCCGAGCTGCTCGAGACCGAGGGCGACCGCCCGGCCCTCACCGCCGCCGGCGTCGACCTGGACGGCGAGCTGCCCGACGTCGACATCGACGCGGACATCCTCTGGGAGGTCCCCGTCGACGCGACCGGCCAGCCGCTCGCGCAGGACACCGTGCTCTACGCGTGGCTCGCCGGCGAGGCCGGCTCCATCAAGACGCTGCGCCGCTACCTCGTCTCCGAGAAGGGCGTGGACCGCAAGGCGGTCGCCTTCATGGGCTACTGGCGCCGCGGCCGCGCGGAGTGCTGAACGCGGAGTGCTGAACGCGGAGTCTTGAACGCGGAGTCTTGAACGCGGAGTCTTGAACGCGGAGTCTTGAACGCGGAGTCATGAACGCCGAGTCATGAACGCCGAGTGCTGAGCGCCCCGCGCGCCTGACGGCGAGGCCGAACGACGACGCCCCGCCCCCCACGACCGGGGGGCGGGGCGTCGTCGTCCCCGGGGCGGGGTCAGCCGCGCTCCACGCCGAGGTCCTCGATCACCTCGACGCCCGGCAGCGCGCACAGCAGCTCGCCGGGCATGAGCAGCTTGGAGCGGCGCACGCCCGAGCCCATCAGCGCCAGCGCGCCGGGCGCGGCGAACCGGGAGTCCACGAGCACGCGCCACGCGGTGGGCAGACCGACGGGAGTGATGCCGCCGTACTCCATGCCGGACTCCGCCGTGGCGCGGTCCATGGGCAGGAACGACGCCTTGCGGGCGTCGAGGAGCTTGCGCACCCGGGTGTTCACGTCGGCGAACGTGCGAGCCGTGACGACGCACGCCGCGACCCGCTCCACGTCGCCCCGGCGGCCGGCCACGACCACGCAGTTCGCGGACGCCTCGGGCGGCAGGCCGTGCAGCGCGTTGAGCGTGGCGGTGTCCGCATGGTCCGGGTCGATCTCGACCACCGCGACCTGCCGGGCCACCCGGTCGTCGTCGGCCGCCCAGGACTCGAGCGCGGCGCGCACCGGGTCGGCGAGCAGGCCCGGGTGCTCGAGAGCCGGCGCCCAGGCGAGGTCGCCGAGGGCCGGGAGCCCGGCCGTGGCGCCGCTCATCGCCGGAAGGTCGCCGTGAGCGTGGCGCGCGCGAGGGTGTGGAAGTAGACGTTGAACGCCACGTGCACCGGGCTGTTCGCCTCCGACAGCCCGAGCGACGGCACGTCGAGCGCGTGCACGGCGAACACGTAGCGGTGCGGGTGGTCCCCGGGCGGCGGGCCGGCGCCCTCGAAGCCGGGGCGCCCGCCGTCGCTGGGCACGTGGAACGCCCCGGCGGGCAGCCCGGCCCCGCCGACCGCGCCCGCGTCGCGGGCCAGGGACGTCACGTCCGCGGGCACGTCGGCGACCGTCCAGTGCCAGTAGCCCGACGGCGTCGGGGCGTCCGGGTCGAAGCAGCTCACCACGTACGAGCGGGTGCCCTCCGGGGCGCCGGACCAGGCCAGGTGCGGCGACTCGTCGGCGCCGTCGACGCTGAAGTCGACGTCGAGGGGCTCGCCCTCCGCGACGTCCGCGCTCTTCAGCGTGAACGTGGTGGGGACGGGGAGCAGCGAGTACGGGTCGGGAGGAAGCGGGCGCTCGAAGTCCATGCCGGTCATGGTGCCCGACCACGGTCGTGCTGGCCAGGGCGCGACGACCGGCGGGTCAGGAGGTGTAGTCGGCGTTGAGGCGCACGTACCCCTCGGTCAGGTCGCAGCCGTAGACGGTGAACGCGCCGGCGGCGGTGCCGAGGTCGACCCCGATGACGACCTCGTCGGCCCGGAGGTAGTCGGCGGCGCGCGCCAGGAGCGCGTCGTCGGGCTCGGCGGGGTGCATGGGCAGGTCGCCGAACGCGATGCGCACGCGCGCCGGCTCGACGTCGGTCTCGGCGTCGAGCTTGCCCACGGCCATGGCGACCCGGCCCCAGTTCGGGTCCGCGCCGTGCACCGCGGTCTTGACCAGCGGCGAGTTGACCACGGCCTTGCCGACCCGCCTGGCCTGCGCGTCGTCGCGGGCCCCGGTGACCCGGACCTCGATGAGCTTCGACGCGCCCTCGCCGTCGGAGGCGATCGATCGGACGAGGTGCAGCGCGCACTCCTCCAGCGCCTCCTCGAACGCCGCGAGGTCGACGGGGCCGGCGAGCCCGTTGGCGAAGACGGCCGCCGTGTCGCTGGTGGACGTGTCGGTGTCGATGCTCAGCGCGTTGAACGTCCGGTCCATGACCCGGCGGAAGACGGCGTCGAGGTCGTCGGCGGCGACGTCGGCGTCGGTGAAGAAGAACGTGAGCAGGGTGGCCATGTTCGGCTCGATCATGCCGACGCCCTTGGCGATGCCGGTGAGGACCGCGTCGCCGACGCGGACGCTCCGGTGCTTGGGGCGGGTGTCGGTCGTCATGATCGCGGCGGCCGCGGCGGGGAGGTCCGCCTCGGGGAAGGGCCAGCGGAGGGAGTCGATCCCGGCCCGGATGCCGTCCATCGGATAGGGCCGGCCGATCACGCCCGTGGAGCCGATGACCAGCTCCTCGGGGGCGATGCCGACGACCTCGGCCACCCTGCGCCGCACCTCGGCGGCGTGCTCGGCGCCGACCGGGCCGGTGGCCACGTTGGCGTTGCGCGAGAGGACGACCATCCCCCTGCTGCGCTGCGCCGGGGCGGACCCGCGGCTCAGGAGCACGCTCGGCCCGGCGAACCGGGACCGGGTGAACACCGCGGCCGAGCGGGCCGGCACCTCGGACACGACGACGGCGAAGTCGTGACCGCTGTCCTTGAGGCCCATGTTCATGGTCGTGCTGCGGAATCCCCGGGGGGTCAGCGGCTGCATGGTCGGCGCACCTCCGTGACGGGCCGGGAGGCGACGACACCTCAGCGACCGCTGCATGATGATGCTGTGAACCGTACATGTATGCGACCGATACGGGAAGATGGGGGCGATACTGGGACTCCATCGATGCATAGATATGCATCTGGTGCTGCGCATCCCCGGACGGCCGTGCCGTCCGGGGCGCCGCCTAGGGAGCCGGGACGTAGAGCGCCAGGGTCTGCGCGACGAGGGCCGGCCGCTGAGCGCCCTCGATCTCGACGGTCACGGTCGAGGCCAGCCGCACGCCCCGCGCGACGGTCTCCGCGCCCGTGAGCTCCGTGGCCGCGCGGACGCGCGCGCCCGCCGGCACGGGTGCGAGGAAGCGCACCCGGTCCAGCCCGTAGTTCATCGCCATCGCGGTGCCGCCCACCTCGACGAGCGACGACGCCAGCCTTGGCAGCAGCGACAGGGAGAGGAACCCGTGCGCGATCGTCGTGCCGAACGGGCCGGACGCGGCGCGGTCCGGGTCCACGTGGATCCACTGGTGGTCCTCGGTGACGTCGGCGAACGCGTCGATCCGCGCCTGGTCCACCGTGAGCCAGGCGCCGGTGGCCCGCCGCCCGACCGCGTCCGCGAGCTCGGCGGGGGAGGCGACGCGGATCGGTGCGGTCACGCCTTCGGCCCGCCCGCGACGTAGAGCACCTGCCCGGAGACGTACCCGGCCTCCTCGGAGCAGAAGAACGCCACGGCGGCCGCGATGTCCTCGGGCCGCCCGGCGCGACCCACGGGCACGTCCTTCGCCGCGGCGGCGAGGTAGTCGTCCAGGGTCATGCCGATGCGCGCGGCCGTCGCGGCGATCATCTCCGTGGCGACGACGCCGGGCGCGACGGCGTTGGCCGTGACGCCGAACTTGCCCAGCTCGATCGCGAGGGTCTTGGTGAAGCCCTGCATGCCGGCCTTCGCGGCGGAGTAGTTCGCCTGGCCGCGGTTGCCGAGGGCGGACGTGCTGGACAGGTTGACGATGCGGCCCCAGCCGGCGGAGACCATGTGCGACTGCACCGCGCGCGACATGACGAAGGCGCCCCGCAGGTGCACGCGCAGCACGGCGTCCCAGTCGTCCTCGGACATCTTGAACAGCAGGTTGTCGCGCAGGATGCCGGCGTTGTTGACCAGGACGGTGGGCGCGCCCAGCTCGTCGGTCACGCGGGCGACGGCGGCCTCGGCGGCCTCGGCGTCGGCGACGTCCGCGCCGATCCCGATCGCGCGGCCGCCGGCGGCGACGATGCCCGCGGCCGTCTCGGCGGCCTGGTCCTCGAGCAGGTCGAGGACGGCGACGGCGCGCCCGTCGGCGGCGAGGCGGCGGGCGGTCGCGGCGCCGATGCCGCGGGCTCCTCCGGTGACGATCGCCGTGCGGGTCGGGGTGGGCTGCTCGGTGGGCTGCTCGGTGGGCTGCTCGGTCATGCGTGGTCCTTCCTCGGGTGGAGGCGCGGGGGCCGGCGCAGGGCGGGGCGGGACGTCGCGTCGGGCGTCTGCACGGGCACGACCTCCTCGTCGCCGCGGTGCTCCTCCGGCCGGGCCGGGGGTCGCCGCGCGGGGTGTGGCGCGGCGAGGAGAGCGTACGACGACGTGCGGTCGGTGCGCGGCGGCGGGGTGACGGCGCGGCGTCCGGGGCGCGGACCTGCGCGGTTGACAGGTCGGCCGCGCCCGACGTCTACTGGCAGTGTTCGAACAAGCGTTCGAACGCGACGCGGCGTCGCCCGTCGTGCTGGTCTGGCCCGTCCGGGGTGCTCGCGCACGTCGGGGGCCCGGGAGGAGGTCGCGTGACGGTCGTCGCACCTCCGCGCACCGCGGCTCCCGCCCCGGCCGCCGCACCGGCCCAGGACCGCGCGGCCGTGGCGCGCGCCGCGCTCCGCGCCGCGGAGCACCGCACCGGGCACCACGCCGGACGCCAGGCCGGGCACCACACGGGTCAGCACGCCGGGCCCGGCCGGGCGACCGAACCCCGCGAGGCCCGGCTGCTGCCGGTGCACCCGGGGCTGACCGGCCTCCTACCCGGGGGCGGGCTGGCCGCGGGCACCGTGCTCGCGGTGCACGGCTCGACCACGCTGCTGCTCGCCCTGCTGGGCGAGGCGTCCCGGGCCGGGGCGTGGGTCGCGTTCGTCGGCACGCCGGCGGTCGGGATGCTGGCCGCCGCCGACGCCGGGATCGCGCTCGGACGGACCGTGCTCGTGCCGGCCCCGGGCCCGGACGCGCCGGCGGCCCTCGCCGCGCTGCTCGACGGGATGGACGTGGTGGTCGTCGGCCCCGGCGCCACGCTGCTGGACGCCGACCGGCGTCGCCTGGCCGCGCGCGCCCGGGAGCGGGGCGCGGTGCTGGTCGCGCAGGCGGCGTGGCCGGGCGCGCACGTCGCCCTCGAGGCGCGCGGCGGCACCTGGTCCGGCGTCGACCACGGGTCGGGGTGGCTGCGCCGCCGCACCCTGCGGGTGCGCCGCACCGGGCGCGGCGCCGCCGCCCGGCCGGTCGAGGTCGAGGTGGACGTGCCGCTGCGGGTCGAGCGCGTGGTCGGGGGCGACCCGGCGGGTCTCGACGCGGGTCTCGGCGCGGGTCTCGACGAGGGGCTCGGCTCGCCCGCTGCGGAGCGCGGCGGGCCGGGCGCCCGGCTGCGGGTGGCGTGATGGCTGCGACGTCGGGTCCTGCGACGGCGCCGGACGCCGCAGCGCGGGGTGCGACGACGCCGGGCGGCACGACGGCGGTCGGGGTCCGGACGGCCGTCGTGTGGGTCCCGGACTGGCCGGTGGTGGCGGCGCTGGCGGGCGCGGGCCTGGACGCGCACGTCCCGGCCGCGGTGCTCGGCGCGCGGTCGGGCGGCGGATCGGGCGCGGGGCACAGCGTGGTGGCCGTGTCCGCGGTCGCGCGGGCGCAGGGGGTGCGGCGCGGGATGCGGCGCCGGCAGGCGCAGGAGCGGTGCCCCGAGGTGGCGCTGCTGCCCGCCGACGACGCCCGCGACGCGCGCGAGTTCGAGCCCGTGGCGCTCGCCGCCGAGACGGTGGTGGCGGGGCTCGAGGTGGCGCGTCCCGGCCTGCTCCTGCTGCCGGCGGGCGGGGCCGCGCGCTACCACGGCTCCGAGCTCGCGCTGGCGCAGGCCCTGGTGGGCGCGGTCGCCGCGCGCACCGGGTACGAGAGCCAGGTGGGCGTGGCCGACGGGCTGCTCGCGGCGGTGCTCGCCGCCCGCGAGGACGCCGTCGTGCCCGCGGGCGGGTCCGCGGCCTTCCTCGCCGACCGCCCGGTGGGCGAGCTGGTGCACGCCGTCTGCGACCCGGCCGGGGTGGCCGCCGTGCGCGAGGCGGCGGGGCTGTGGTGGCGGCTGGGGCTGCACACCCTGGGCGACCTGGCCGCCCTGCCCGCCCCGAGCGTGCAGGCCCGCTTCGGCGACCTGGGCACCTGGGCCCAGCGACTCGCCCGCGGGGAGGACCTGCGCCCGCCGGCGCGCCGCCGCGTGGAGGAGGACCTCGCCGTCGCCGAGGAGCTCGACCCGCCCGCCCTGCGGGTCGACGTCGCGACCTTCGCCGCGCGCCGCCTGGCGACCGCGCTGTACGACCTGCTCACCGCCCGCGGCCTGGCCTGCGGGCGCCTGCGCATCACCGCGCGCACGACGGCGGGCGCGGACCTGGGCGGGGACGACGTCGGCGGGGACGCCGAGGGCGCCGTGCTGGAGCGCGTGTGGCGCACGGACGACGGCGCGGCCGGCGGGATGAGCGCGGCGCGGATCACCGACCGCGTGCGGTGGCAGCTCGAGGGCTGGCTCACCGCCGCCTCCGCCCGGCGCGGGGGGTCGGGCACGGACCCGGTCGTCGCGCCCATCGCGCACCTCGCGCTGGCGGCGGAGGAGGTCGTCCCGGCGACCACGCACCAGCCCGGCCTGTGGGGCGCGGACGCCGGCGAGGGGGAGCGCGCCCGGCGCGCCCTCGGCCGGGTGCAGGGGCTGCTCGGCGGGCACGCCGTGCTCACGGTGGAGCTGCAGGGCGGCCGCGGCCCCCGGGACCGGGTGCGGCTCGTGCCCTTCGGCACCGAGGGCGGCGCGGGCCGCGACCCCGACCTGCCCTGGCCCGGCGCCCTGCCCAGCCCCGCGCCCGCCGGCCTGCCGGACGACCCGGTGCCCGCACGGGTGCTCGACGCGGCGGGGCACGACGTCGTCGTGGACGCCCGGCTCGCGATGAGCGGCGAGCCGGCGGCCGTCGTGTGCGGTCGTGACCCGGGCGGCCCCGGCGCGCGGGAGGCGGCCTCCGTGACGGGCTGGGCCGGGCCGTGGCCGCTCGCCGAGCGCTGGTGGGCGGCCGGCGGGGGCGCGCGCCGCGTCTACCTGCAGGCGGTGCTCGACGACGGGCGGGCGCTGCTGCTGGCGCAGTCCGGCGGCCGGTGGCAGGTGGAGGCGTTCTATGACTGAGGCGACGGGGAGCGCCGGCGGGCGCCCGGGCGGCTACGCGGAGCTGCACGCCCACTCGGCGTTCAGCTTCCTCGACGGCGCCTCGCACCCGGAGGAGCTGGCCGCCGAGGGCGCGCGGCTGGGGCTGGAGGCGCTGGCCCTCACCGACCACGACGGGCTGTACGGCGTGGTGCGCTTCGCGGAGGCGGCCCGGAAGGTGGGGCTGCCCACGGTCTTCGGAGCCGAGCTGCACCTGCCCGCCCCGCTGACGCCCGGGGCGGCGCCCGGCACGGCGGGGAGCCGCCCGGTGCTCGACCCGCCCACCGGGCTGCCCGACCCGCGCGCCACCCACCTGCTGGTCCTCGCCCGCGGCGACCAGGGCTACCGCAACCTGTCCCGCGCGATCGCCACCGCGCACCTGGAGGCGGGGGTCAAGGGCAAGGCCCGCTACGACCTCGAGCAGCTCGGCGCCGAGGCGGGCGGCGAGTGGCTCGTGCTCACCGGGTGCCGCAAGGGCGCCGTCCGGCGCGCCCTCACCGCCCCCGGGCCGGGCGGCGGCGTCGCCGCGGCGCGGCGCGAGCTCGACCTGCTGACCGCCACCTTCGGCCGCGACAACATCGCGGTCGAGATCACGGCGACCGGCGACCCCCGGGACGCCGACCTGCACGCGGCGCTCGCGGCGCTGGCCCGCGACGCGGGCGTGCCGCTCGTGGCGACCACCGACGCGCACTACGCCCGCCCGCGCGACGCCGACCTCGCGGGCGCGCTCGCCGCGGTGCGGGCGCGCTCCTCGCTGGACGGGCTGGACGGCTGGCTGCCCGGCGGCCCGGTGGCGCACCTGCGCTCGGCCGCCGAGATGCGGTCGCTGCACCGCCGGCACCCGCAGGCCGTCGCCGCGGCGGCGGCGCTCGCCGCCGAGTGCGCCTTCGACCTGCGCCTGGTGGCGCCGAACCTGCCGCCCTACCCGGTGCCGGACGGCCACGACGAGGCGAGCTGGCTGCGCGAGCTGGTGCGGCGGGGCGCCACCGACCGGTACGGGCCGCGGCCGGACGCCGGGCCGGACGCCGGGCCGGATGCCGGGCCGGACGACGGTGGGGTGGGCGCCGCCCGGGCGTGGGCGCAGATCGACCACGAGCTGCGCGTCATCGAGGACCTGACGTTCCCCGGCTACTTCCTGGTCGTCTACGACCTCGTGGAGTTCTGCCGGCGCGAGGGCATCCTGTGCCAGGGGCGGGGGAGCGCCGCCAACTCGGCGGTCTGCTACGCCCTGGGCATCACGGCGGTGGACGCGGTGAAGCACGGCCTGCTGTTCGAGCGCTTCCTCGCGCCCGAGCGCGACGGCCCGCCGGACATCGACATCGACATCGAGTCCGGGCGCCGCGAGGAGGTCATCCAGCACGTCTACGCGACGTTCGGGCGCACGCACGCCGCGCAGGTCGCGAACGTCATCTCCTACCGGCCGCGATCGGCCGTGCGTGACGCGGCCCGCGCGCTCGGCTACGACGTCGGGCAGCAGGACGCCTGGAGCAAGTCCATCGAGCGCTGGGGGTCGCTGCGCGGGCCGGACCCGGCCAGCCCGGCGGCCGACGCCGCGGCCGGGGCCGCGCGGGCGGCGGCGGGCGCACCGGAGAACCGGACGGCGGCCAAGGACGAGCGCGTGGCCGCGCTGTGGGGGCCGGCGGAGACGCTCCCGGACGGGCCGCTCGGACAGCCCGGACAGCTCGGGCAGGGCGGACAGGGCGGGCAGGGAGGACGGGGCGGGGGCCGCGCCGACCGCCCGCACGCGGGTCACCAGCCGGGGCGTGGCCGCCGCGACTGGTCGCCGACGCTCGGCCACCGGCAGGGCCCCCGGCCCGACGGCGACGAGGGCCGCCGGCGGGTCGTGGACCCGCTCGCGACGGACGAGGGCGAGGTCCGCCGCGCGGACGACTCCCACGACGTCGTGCCCGGCCGGCGCCCGCCGTCGGCCGCGGAGGAGGGGCAGATCCCCGCGCCCGTGCTCGACCTCGCCGAGCGCATGCTGCGTCTGCCCCGGCACCTGGGCATCCACTCCGGCGGGATGGTCATGTGCGACCGCCCGGTGATCGAGGTCTGCCCCGTGGAGTGGGCCCGCATGGAGGGGCGCACGGTGCTGCAGTGGGACAAGGAGGACTGCGCGGACGCGGGGCTGGTGAAGTTCGACTTGCTCGGCCTCGGCATGCTCACCGCGATCCGGTACGCGTTCGACTCGGTGGCCGCGCGCACGGGCGAGCAGCTCACGCTGCACGGCCTGCCCGACGACGACCCGGCGGTGTACGACCTGCTGTGCGCCGCCGACACCGTCGGGGTGTTCCAGGTGGAGTCGCGCGCCCAGATGGCCACCCTGCCGCGCCTGCAGCCGCGGGAGTTCTACGACATCGTCGTGGAGGTGGCGCTCATCCGCCCCGGGCCCATCCAGGGCGGGTCGGTGCACCCGTACATCGAGCGGGCGCGCGGCCGGGAGCCCGTGACGTACCTGCACCCGCTGCTCGAGAGCTCCCTGCGCAAGACGAAGGGCGTGCCGCTGTTCCAGGAGCAGCTCATGCAGATGGCGATCGACGTCGCGGGCTTCACCCCCTCCGAGTCGGACCAGCTGCGGCGCGCGATGGGCTCCAAGCGGTCGGTCGAGCGGATGGAGGCGCTGCACGGCCGGCTCCTGGAGGGGATGCGGATGAAGGGGGTCGACGACCCGGTCGTGCGGGAGGCGATCTACGACAAGCTCAAGGCGTTCGCGGACTTCGGGTTCCCCGAGTCGCACGCCTACTCGTTCGCGTACCTCGTGTACGCGAGCTCGTGGCTCAAGGTGCACCATCCGGCCGCGTTCTACGCCGGGCTGCTGGCCGCGCAGCCGATGGGCTTCTACTCGCCGCAGTCGCTGGCCGCGGACGCCCGCCGCCACGGCGTGCAGGTGCTGCGCCCGGACGTCAACGCGTCGGGGGCGCTCGCGGGCGTCGAGCGGCTGCCCGGGCACGACCCGGCGGACGCGCCGGCCGGCCCGGCCGCGCCGCCCGCGGGGGAGTTCGGCCCGCCGCCGGACCCGGCGCTCGCGGTGCGCCTCGGGCTGTCCGCCGTGCGGGGCGTCGGGGACGACCTGGCGGAGCAGATGGTCGCCGAGCGCACGGAGCGCGGGCCGTTCCGCGACCTGCGCGACCTGGCTCGCCGGGTGGGGCTCAGCACCGCCCAGCTGGAGGCGCTCGCGACGGCCGGCGCCACCGAGGGCCTCGGCGCGGGGCGCCGCGAGGCGCTCTGGGCCGCGGGGGCCCTCGGCCAGGAGGGGCCGGGCACCCTGCCGGGCGTGTCGGTCGGGGTGGACGCGCCGACGCTGCCGGGCATGACGGAGCTCGAGGTGGACGTCGCGGACGCCTGGGCCACCGGCATCACGCCGGGCTCGACGTCGCCGCTGGAGCACGTGCGCGAGGGCCTGGAGCGCGCGGGGGTGCTCACCGTCGCGCAGGCGTGCGCCACGGAGCCCGGCCGGCGGGCGGCGGTGGGCGGCGTCGTGACGCACCGGCAGCGCCCGGGCACGGCCGGCGGCGTGACGTTCCTGTCGCTCGAGGACGAGACCGGGCTGCTCAACGTGATCTGCACCGCCGGGCTGTGGCGGCGCTTCCGCACCGTGGCGCGCAGCGCCCCGGCCATGGTGGTCCGGGGCCGGATCGAGAGCGCCGACGGCGCGGTCAACCTGCTCGCGGAGCACCTCGCGCCGCTGCGGCTGCCGGTGGCCACCCGGTCGCGGGACTTCCGGTGACGGCGGCTTCGCGTGGGCGGAGGTCAGGACCGCCCCCTAGCCTGGCGGGCATGACCTCCGGGCTCCGGATCGCCCCGGCGAGCGCCGACCGGTTCGACGACGTGGTGACGATGCTCAACCCGCGCGGCCGGCCGCAGGCGTGCTGGTGCCTGCACTGGCGCCAGCCGCGCGGGATGCCCGTCGACGGCCGTCGTGAGCACCTGCGCGACCTGTCGGGCCGCACCCCGGCACCGGGGCTCCTCGCCTACCTCCCCGACCCGGAGCACGGGGAGGAGGGCGAGACGGTGGTCGGCTGGGTGGGCCTCGCGCCGGTGTCCGCGGCGTCGTCGCTCCAGCGCTCGCGGGTGCTGCCGCGGGTCGACCCGGACGACTGGCCGACGACGTGGGCCGTCATGTGCTTCGTCGTCCGGCCGGGGTACCGCCGCCGCGGCGTCGCCCGCGCCCTGCTCGCCGCGTCCGTGGACTACGCCCGCGAGCACGGGGCGCACGCCGTGCAGGGCTACCCGGTCGAGCCGGAGCCGGGACGGCGCGTCCCCGTCAGCGCGGCGTTCGTGGGCACCGTCGACCTGTTCGAGTCGGTGGGCTTCGACCGGGTCGACGAGACGTCCGCGACGAGCGGTCGCCTGCCGCGGTGGGTCCTGCGCCGCGAGCTCTTGCCCTGAGTCAGCCCGCCCGGTCCGCGGTGCCCTCCGCGATGCCCTTCCCGGTGCCCTCGGCGCCGGCGCCCGTGCCGCGGCCCGATCCCTGTCGTCGTGCCCGCCGGCCACGGGCCAGCTCGGTCTCGAGGGCGTCGAGCGGCTGGGCGAAGGGCTCGCCGAAGCGGGCGAGCCAGAGGCGTGCGACGTCGAGCCCGGCGTCGTCGACGGCGTAGTGGCGGCGGGTGCCCTCCGCGCGCACGGTGACGAGGCGGGCGTCCCGCAGCACGCGCAGGTGCTGGGAGACCGCGGGCTGGGAGATGCGCGCCTCGGCCCGCAGGGTCTCGACCAGAGCCCCGGCGGGCTGCTCACCGGCGGCGAGCAGCTCCAGGAGCCGGCGCCGGACCGGGTCGCCCAGCGCCTCGAAGACTCCGCGCCGGGCCGCTGCCGGTCCGTCGCCCGCGGCCTGGGTCATCAGGCCTCCGGCGCCGTGGTGTAGAAGGCGACGGTGCGCTCGGCGGCCGCGCGGGCGGCCTCGGGGGCGTCCCCGTCGGCGACGGCGGCGTCGGCCCATCCCGTCGCGGCGAGGCGGGCGAACGCGACGCCGTCGGGGGAGAGGGACCACGCCTCGGCGACCTGCGGGTCGATCGGGGTCGACGGGTCGGCGACGTGCAGGCCGAGGCCCATGAGCCCCAGGTCCCAGCCGACGCCGGTGGCGCCCGGCCCGTACTGGTCCCACAGCTCCTGCGGCACGGACGCCTCGTGCACGAGCTCCAGCACGGTGCCGTCGACGGCGGGCGCCAGCGACACGGTCAGCCACGACACGGACCCGGCGAACTCCCAGGTCACGGCGAATCCCTCGGGTGCCGCGCAGCGCTCGACGGTGCCCCCGGCGTTGCCCTCGAGCTGGTAGCGGCCGCCGACGGCGAGGTCGCCCGTGACGGGCAGGAACCAGCGCCGGATGCGCTCGGGGGAGGTGACGGCGTCCCACAGGTCGTCGCGGTCGGTGGCGTAGGCGCGGCGGGCGACGGCGATCTTGGTCGGCGCGCCGTCGCGCTCGCCGGTGCGGATCTCCCTCGCCACCAGGCCGGCGGTGGCGACCGGGTCGATGGTGATGGTCATGTCGGCTCCTCGGTCTCGGTTCTCTATAAGTTGACACTTATAGAGAATCACGGATCGCGGCCCGGGGGAAGAGGGGGCGGCTCAGTCGACGGGCGCGACGACGCACACGACGAAGGTGGCCCGCCCGCGCCGCAGCAGGTAGCGGACCTCCTCGCCGGCCCGCTCGGCGGCGAGCTCGTCCCGGTAGCTCCATCGCACGTCCACCCAGAGCAGGCCCCAGCCCGCCTCGTCGACGGCGCGGACCTCGGGGACGGCGGCCACGGCGTCAGCGGCGGTCACGGCCGCGGGCCGCTCCCGGTGGAGCGCCAGCACCTGCTCGGGCGACGTCACGACCGTGGAGACGGACTGGCCGACGTGCAGCACCGGGAGGTCGAACCGCTCGGACAGGTCCTCGAGGTCTCGGGCGCCCAGCGCCAGGCCGAGGCCCGCGAAGAAGGTCGCCAGCGCCTCGTCGTCGTACGCCGCCGGTGCACCCATCCGTCCACGGTAGTCCCGTGGCATCATCAGCGCTCATGAGCCTGCGCCGCGCACGGACCCTGCCCGCCGTCGTCGCGCTGCTGGCCCTGGGCGCCTGTGGTTCGCCCTCGGGCGGCCCGGGCGGGTCGTCCTCCACGGCCCCGCCGGCCGACCCCGACGAGGTCGCCGCGGCGGCGGCCGGGTGGGGTGCCGCGCCGCAGTACGTGCTGACCACGTCGGCCGAGCCGTTCGCGGCCGTGGCGACGGCCGCGGGCGTCTACGGCGCGGACGGGTTCTCGCTGGTCTTCAGCGACCCGGCGACGGCGGGCGCGTTCCTGCTCAGCGCGACGGGCAACGCGATGACCGCGGACGACTGCCCGCGCGTGCCACTCCTCTCCGTCACGGGCGACGAGGTCGCCGGCCCCGTCACCTGCACGGACGACGGCGACCTCCTGGAGCGCGCGGCCGGCGACGCGCTGGAGTACGTCGTGCAGCGTGAGGACGCCACGGTGCGCCTCTCCGGAGAGGCCGCCGACGGCGACGCGCTCAAGGAGGCGGCCCGGAACGTCCGCGTCCCCTCGCACGACGAGCTCGCGGCCCTGACCGCGGGGACTCCCGGAGGCGGGAACCCCCTGGAGCGCGGCGACCTGCCCCCGGGTGACGGCGCCCCGGACAACAGCGTGGGCGCGGGCGGCTGACGCCCGCGCCCGCGCTGCTGTCCCGCCGGGGGCCTCACCAGGCCTGGGCGAAGACGTCCGCGAACAGCTCGTCGGGGTCGACGTCGAGGCCGCGCGAGGCGAACCAGGTGCACACGTTGCGGCAGTCGCGGTGCAGCAGGTCCGCGCCGAACGGGTTCGCGACGAGGTCGACGACCTGCGGCAGGTCGATGATCACGAGCCGCCCGCCGTCGTCGGTGTCGTCCACGAGGATGTTGTACGGCGACAGGTCGCCGTGCGCCCAGCCGAGCCGGGCGATGACGCCCATGCCGTGCCGCAGCTGGTCGAACCAGTCGGCGAGCTGCTCCGCCTCGGGGCGCGTGCGGGCGAGGCGCGGGGCGGCTTCCGCCGTGCCGTCCGCGGACTCCCGGCCCACGAACTCCAGCAGGATCTCCGTGCCGTCGATCTGCACGGGGTAGGGCACCGGGGCGCCCGCGTCCCACAGGCGGGAGAGCGCGAGGAACTCGGCGTCGGCCCACTGGGTGGCGGCCACGGCCTTGCCCCACGAGGACTTGCGGTCCTCGATCGCCCGCTGGTCGCGGGTGCGGCGGACGCGACGGCCGTCGGTGTACTCGCCGTCGCGGTGGAACTGCCGGTGGTCGCGGCCCCGGTAGCGCTTGGCGGCCAGCAGGCTGCGGCGGTCCGGGTCGCCGGGCACCGCGCGCTCGACGAGGAAGACGTCCGCCTCCTTGCCGGTCTTGAGCACGCCGAGCTCGGTGTCGAGCGCGGCGTCGGCGGTGACGACCCAGTCGGGCCGGGGCTCCGGGCCGCGCTGACCCTTGGTCACGGAGGTCCAGGTGGACCATCGCTGGTCGGCGCCGGGCTCCACGGGGGCGTCGCCGCCCGCCTCCGCCCCGAAGGCGGTCAGGGGGAAGGAGGTGGAGAGGGAAGGGGAAGGGGTGTGCTGGTGCACGCGAGACTCCTGCTCAGGTCGAGGAGCTCGAGCACGGCCCCTCAGGATCGGGTGGTGTCCGCCCGCCGGAGCGTCTCCGGGAGGGCGCGCATGACGACGACGTCCATCGGTCTGCCCTCCTTCGCGTGCGGGCCAGCGTCGATCGCGTGCCCTCTGCCGGGAGCATGTCAGTCGCGCTCCCGGGCGGTCCAGGTATTTATCGATCCCGTGGGTGAGCGGGGTCCGCGGGCCGTGCGCGGCCCGCGTTCGTAGGGTGCGGGGATGGGGTTCGTGCCGGTGGCCGAGGGACGGCCCGGGGTCGAGACGGTGCTGGTCCGGACCGCCCGGCGCCTGCGCACGACGACCACCCTGGTCCTCGCGCCGCCGACGGGCGGCGTACGGGCCGCGCTCCTCGTGGACCCGGCGTGGGAACCGGACGAGCTCGTGGCGATCGCCGACGAGGTGCGGGCGCTCGGCGGGTGGCCGGCCGCGGGGTTCGCGACCCACGCCCACCACGACCATCTCCTCTGGCACCCGCGCCTGGGGAGCCGCGTCCCGCGCTGGGCGACGCCTCGGGCCGCCGCCGTGGCCGCGCGGTACCGGGAGCGGCTGCTCGCGGAGGCGGGCGCCGACGCCGCGCGCTACGGCGGGGCCGGTCACCCGCCCGAGGTGCTGGACCTCCTCGGGCGCGTCGACCCGATCCCGGCGGGGGAGCCCGGTGTCCCGGACCCGGGCGGGGTGCTGCCGCCCACCGAGGTCGTGGTGCACGACGGGCACGCCCCCGGGCACGGCGCGCTGTGGTTGCCGCGCGACGGCGTGCTGGTCGCCGGGGACCTGCTGAGCGACGTCGAGCTCCCGCTGCCGCGCGACGAGATCAGCGGCGGGCGGGGAGCGGTGCGGGACGTCGAGGACCACCTCGCCGGGCTCGACCGCCTCGCGCCCCTGGTCGCCCGCTGCGCCGTCCTGGTGCCCGGGCACGGCGCGCCGACGTCGGACCCGGCGCCGCGTCTCGCCGCCGACCGCCGCTACCTCGAGGCGGTGCTCGCCGGGCGGGCGTCCGA
Source organism: Isoptericola sp. NPDC057653 (assembly GCF_042799955.1). Classification (NCBI taxonomy): domain Bacteria; kingdom Bacillati; phylum Actinomycetota; class Actinomycetes; order Micrococcales; family Promicromonosporaceae; genus Isoptericola; species Isoptericola sp. NPDC057653. The sequence continues at coordinate 121,364 of NZ_JBHVHP010000002.1, forward strand.
CGACCCGCGCCTGGCGCTGCCGGGGATGGCGGCGGAGGACCAGGGCCTGCGCGCGGCGGTCGAGGCGGACAGGCGCGGGGGCTGACCCGGACCCGAGGTGGGCTCAGCCGGCCAGCGCCGTGGCCCAGGCGGACGCCTGGTCCCACACCGGCTGCGTGTCGAAGCCCATCTGCCCCAGCGCGGACCAGGCGACGCCGACGACGGCGTACAGGCTGACCGGGGTCATGACGAGCCACTCGCGCCACGAGCCGGCGTCGCCGAGGATCGGCAGGGACAGGTTGCCGCCGTCGCGCCACACGTCGTCGAAGGGCAGCACGCGGTAGCGGCGCACCCAGTACGGGGAGCGGAACTTCAGCGGCCACAGGAGCGGCACGCCGGCGGTGGTGAGCAGGTCGCCGACCACGTGCACCGCGCAGCCGAGCGCGACGGCGATCGGCATCCAGTTCCACTCCTCGGGAGCGAAGACGGCGACGCAGGCGGCCAGGAACAGCGACAGGGTCCAGTTCCACCAGCGCTTGCCGCCGGTGACCTTCCAGGCGCGCAGCGCGAACGCGATGAGCAGGACGGCCATGATGCCGGGGCCGATCAGGACCTCGCCGAACGTCTCCGTACGGATCGAGAGCATGCCCATCACCCAGGCGATCGCGGTGAAGACGGCGATGCCGAGGATCGAGTGGGTGCCGTTGCGGTGCCCGCCCGAGACGGTCGCGACGAGCTTCGACACGCCCTCGGACACCGGGGGGAGCGAGTGGGCGATGGTGCCGCTGTGATGGTCGGCGTCGGGCAGCAGGGCCGCGCCCGCGCAGACCAGCGCGCCGGTCATCACCCCGACGTCCGACACGGGGTGCCAGCCGAACGCGAACGGTGCCGTCGACGTGACCGCGACCCAGGCGGCCGCTCCCGACGCGGCGTGGTGCCCACCCATCATGACGTGCGGTGCTCCCGTCCTCACGACCGCTCGACGCCGGTCGTCCCGTTCCTCACCCTTGACCGGTTGGTCCGGGCGGGCAGGACGCTACACGTCGCCACCGACGGTCGTGCGCAGCGCTCAGACCTGCGCGGACGCCCCGCCCGCGCAGCTCGCGAGGATCCCCGCGGCGCCGACGGGCCCGGGGCGCTCGGCGGTCGTCCGGGGGACGGCGTCGACGGTGGCGCCGAGGCCGGGGGAGGGGCCCGGCGGTTTGGAGGATCCCTCCCTCGTCGTGCTATGTTTTTCCACGCACCGAGACGGCGCTGAGGCGCGGTCGAGGTCCACTCGTCCGGGTGGCGGAATGGCAGACGCGCTAGCTTGAGGTGCTAGTGCCCTTTATCGGGCGTGGGGGTTCAAGTCCCCCTCCGGACACGCAGGCAATATTCAATAACCTTTCAGATTATTACGTTGCCGTACGAACTGCAAGTCTGAAGGCGGCCACCCCTGACGGGGTGGCCGCCTTCAGCGTTCTGCCGTCAGTGCAGATCCCTCCGCGGTGAGGAAGATCACGCAGGTCGAACGGCAGGAACCGCGTCGCCAGTCTGGGTGTAGACGCCCCGCCGCGGCAGCTGGCTCGTAGGTTCAGGGGGCCAGCCAGACCGCCACTCGACGAATCTGCTGCCCCCGGGGTGCTCAATGACCGACGGGTTGCCCGGGCTCCCGGATCACGTCACGCGACCTCTTCGGTGACGTCCGCGCCGAGGGCCTCGAGGATGGTGTTCGTGACCTCGTACGGCCGCGAGATGGCGAGCGCGTGGGATGCGCCCGGGACCTCGTTCACGCCGCGTGCTCGCGCTCGCTGAGCCTCGGCCCGCAGCTCGGCGGCCGGGATGTTCCGGTCCTGGTCGCCGAAGATGAACCACGACGGCAGGGACTGCCAGGCGGGAGTGTCGGTGGGGAGCCCGTCCCGGAGGGCGGTCTCGGTGACCGGTCGCTGCGTGCGAGCGAGGCGCACCGCCTCCGCGAGGGGCACGTCGGCGGCGAACTGCGCGGGGAACGCGTCGACGCGGATCGCGAGCTCGTTGCCCCCTGCGCTCAGGGGGTATGCGGCAAGCGCATCGCCCAAGGTGCTCCCCGGGGCCCGGCTCGAGAGCTCGAACGCGCTCTCGCCGCGGTCGGGGGCGAACGCGGCCACGTAGACGAGGCCGACGACGTCGGGGTTCTGCGAGGCGGCCTCGGTGATCACGATTCCGCCGTAGGAGTGCCCGACCAGCAGGACGGGCCTGCCGATACCGGCGACGACGTCACGCACGTAGGCGGCGTCCCCTGCCACGCCGCGCAGCGGGTTCGCGGCCGCGACGGCCTCGATCCCTTGCTCGTGCAGCCGGTCGATGACGCCGTTCCAGCTCGCGGACTCGGCGAACGCGCCGTGCACGAGGACGACGGTGGGGTACTGGGTGTCCATCAGGTTCTCCTGTCGTGAAGGGTGGGTGCCTCAGCCGGCGTGGAGCGCCGTGCGGAGGACGTCGACGGCCTGCGCGATCGCGCCGGACGACGCGGCCGAGGGCCGCAGCGGGTTGAGCATCATGAAGTCGTGGATCGTCGCGTCATAGCGGACGGCCGTGGTCCGCACCCCGGCCTCGACGAGCTTGCGCGCGTACGCCTCGCCCTCGTCGCGCAGCACGTCGTTCTCGTCGACGACGACGAACGCCTCCGGCAGCCCGGCGAGGTCCTCGGTCGACGCCCGCAGCGGCGACGCGGTGATCTCCTGGCGCCGCGAGACGTCAGGCAGGTACGCGTCCCAGAACCACGCCATCGACTTGGCGAGGAGGAAGGGGCCCTCGGCGAATTCGGTGTAGCTGGCCGTGTCCTGGCCAGCGTCCGTCACGGGGTAGTAGAGCGACTGGTGGCGGAACGTCACGTCGCCGCGCTGCGTGGCCAGGATCGCCACAGCTGCCGCCATGTTGCCGCCCACGGAGTCCCCCGCGACGGCGATCCGGGACGGGTCGAGGCCGGCGTCCGCGCCGTGCGCCGTGATCCACTGCGCTGTCGCGTACGCCTGCTCGATCGCCACCGGGTACCGGGCCTCGGGCGACCGGTCGTACTCGACGAAGGCCACGCCGACACCGGCGCCGGTGGCGAGGTCGCGGACCAGACGGTCGTGGGTGCCGGCGTCGCCGAGCACCCAGCCGCCGCCATGGATGTACAGGACGGCAGGCAGCGGCGCCTCGCTGCCGACCGGTCGGACGACGCGAACGCGGACGTCGCCGACGGTGGCGGGTACCACGACCCACTCCTCCTCGACGTCCGGCAGGTGCGTGGGCTGCGCCTGGACGTCGGCAAGGACCTGGCGCGCCTCCTGCGGCGTCATCTCGTAGAAGTAGGGCGGCTGGGCGGTCGCGTCGGCCATGGCCTGCGCCTCGGGCTCGAGAACGTGGTCGCTCATGGGGATGGCCTTCCTGGATCGGCTGGAGCTCGGCTGAAGGTCGCCAGGACGTTCGCTCCCGCGGTGGACGTCCGGTGCCCGTGGACGGCGGGCGCCGTCGTCATGAACGACCGGGCACGGTGCGCGGGCGTGACACCGACGCGCTACTCGACGAGCTTTCCGTCGGCGGAGACGTCGTGCATGCGTTCCGCGATGTCGGTCGGAATCGGCGGCAGCGCCTCGCGGCGTACCCCGACGCCTGGGGCCCACACCAAGTTGACCTGCAGGTCCGGGTCGAGGTCGGGGTGGTCGGATCTGTTGTGACACCCGCGCGACTCCCGGCGCTCCAGAGCGCACTCCAAAGTCGCCCGGGACGCGAGCACCGCGGACCTCAGGTCGAAGGCGTGCGCGAGGTCCTGGTACCCGCTGATGTCGATGTGGATCCCTGCCCGGGTCATGCGGTCCTCGACGTCGTCGAGGGAGCCGAGCCCGGCACGCAGGCCCGCCTCGTCCCGCACGACGCCGGCGTGCTCGGTCATGAGGTCACGGACGCTGCGCTGCATCGCGCGCACGTTCTGGTCGCCGTCGGCGGCAAGCAGTCGGTCGACGGACGACTCGGCGTCACGGACCGCGCCGAGCGAGCGTCGCTGCGTCGCCAGTCCGGCGGAGTAGGCGGCAGCGGCACGGCCGGTGAGCCGCCCGTACACCAAGAGCTCGATGAGGGAGTTCCCTCCGAGCCGGTTGGCGCCGTGCAGGCCGCTGGATGCCTCGCCGATGGCGAAGAGCCCCAGCACGTCGGTGCTGTGGTCCTCGGGGCGCACCCACACGCCGCCCATCGAATAGTGGGCGGTGGGCGCGACCTCGATCGGGTCGCGCGTGACGTCCAGCACCTGCAGGTCCATCAAGGTCTGGTAGACGCGCGGCAGCCGGGTGAGAACCGTTTCGCGTGGCAGGTGCGACAGATCGAGCCACACCCCGCCGGCGCGGGTCCCGCGGCCCTCCTTGATCTCCGTGAACGACGCGAGCGCCACCCGGTCGCGCGTGGAGAGCTCCATGCGCTCCGGGTCGTACCGGATCATGAAGCGCTCGCCGAGGTTGTTGAGCAGCACTCCGCCCTCGCCGCGTGCGGCCTCGCTTACGAGCGTGCCGGCTGCGTTCTCCGGTTCGATCAATCCTGAGGGATGGAACTGCACCAGCTCGGCATCGCGCACCCGTGCACCGGCCTCGGCCGCGAGACGGAACGAGTCTCCCGTGTTCTCGTCCCGGCGGGACGACGTGCGCCGCCAGATCCGCGTATGGCCACCGGTCGCGAGGATCACGGCGTCGGCGTGCACGACGTAGCGCGAACCGTCGGTGAGGTCGAAGCCGTACGCGCCGAACACCACGCCGTCGTTCACGAGCAGCTGCGTCACGTAGACGGTCGAGAGCACCGGGATGTCCAGCTCGGTGGCGCGCCGGACCAGCGTGCGCTGGACCTCCAGCCCTGTGTAGTCGCCCACGAAGGCGGTGCGCCGGTACGTGTGCGCCCCGAAGTAGCGTTGCGCGATCCGCCCGTCCGGCTGGCGGTCGAAGCGCATGCCGTACCGCTCGAGGTCGTCGATTCCCCGCGCTGCTCCCTGTGTCACAACCTGTACGGTCCGTGGGTCGGCCAGGAGGTAGCTCTCCTGGAGCGTGTCCGCGGCGTGCTGTTCCCACGTGTCCGCGGGGTCCGTCGTGGCCAGTGCCGCATTGATGCCTCCGGCCGCGAGCGAGGTGTGGGCGTCGGGGGCCGGGCGTTTGCCGACGGCGAGCACGGCCAGGCCGGTCTCGGCGAGCTCGATCGCGGCGCGCAGGCCAGAGCCGCCTGTCCCGATCACGAGCACCGAGGTGGCGAGCTGATGGATGCGTGGGGACACGGTTCCTCCTGCGGCGGACGTCGGCTGTCCTTGATCGACCGCGTTGCGGGGACACCTGTGACAGGGACCGGTAGCCTGCCGCCGAGGGCGCCACCGACGAGGCCCCCGCGACGGCGAGGAGTCCGATGAGCGCGCACCCGCTGCCCCACCTGGTCGGCCGCGGGAACGAGCGCGCCGTGCTCGACGGCGTGCTCGCGAGCCTGCGCGACGGGAGCTCGACCGTCCGCGTCGTGCGCGGCGGGGCGGGCGTGGGCAAGTCCGTCCTGCTCGACTACGTGGCCGCCCAGGCCTCGGGGGTCACCGTGACGCGGACGCTGGGCGTCGAGGCGGACATGGAGCTGGCCTACGCCGGCCTGCAGCAATTGTGCGCCCCGTTCCTCAGCGAGGTCGGGATGCTCCCCGCCCCGCAGCGCGACGCCCTGGACGTGGCCTTCGGAACGGCTGTCGGAGAACCGCCCGCCCGGTTCCTCGTCGGCCTGGCGGTGCTGACCCTCCTGACCCGTGCGTCCGAGGCGCGGCCCGTGCTCGTCGTCGTGGACGACGCGCAGTGGCTGGACCAGGCGTCCCTCCTCACGCTCGAGTTCGTCGCCCGGCGCCTCCTGGCCGAATCGGTTGCGATGGTGGCTGCGGTGCGTGACCCCGAGGGGCAGGGGGTGCTGGCTGGACTTGGCGAGCTGCGCATCGAAGGTCTCGACCCGCGGTCCGCTGGTGAGCTGCTCGACTCCGCCGTCGACGGGCGGCTGGAGCCCTCGGTGCGGGCGCGGCTCGTCGCGGAGACTCACGGGAACCCGCTCGCCCTCCTGGAGCTCTATCGAGGGCGCAAGGCCGCAGAGCTTGCCTACGGACTTGATGCCGGTGCTGCCGGTTCGGTCCCCGACCGTGTGGAGGAGGACTTCGGCCGTCGTCTGGGAGCGCTCCCTTCCCCGACCCGGGCCCTCCTGCTCGTCGCCGCGGCCGAGCCCGTGGGCGACACACGCCTCCTGCTGAGGGCCGCCGAGCACCTGGGTGTCGCCCCCGACGTCGCGCCCGCGAAGGCGGCCGGCCTCGTCGAGTTCGGAGAGTCGGTCAGGTTCCGCCATCCTTTGGCGCGGTCGGCGGTCTACCGCGCGGCGAGTGCCGCGGAACGCCAGGCGGCGCACCAGGCCCTGGCTGCGGCTACCGATCCCGTCCACGAGCCCGACCGCCGCGCGTGGCACGCGGCGCAGGCGTGCGACGGGCCGGACGAGGACGTCGCCGAAGGCCTGGAGCGGGCTGCGGACCGGGCCCGGCAGCGCGGCGGCATGGCCGCCGAGGCGGTGCTGCTCGAGCGCGCCGCAGAGCTCACGCCGGATGCACGCCGGCGCGGACGCCGCGCCCTTGCCGCGGCCGAGGCGCACTTCTCGGCGGCGGCGCTCGACCGCGCGACGGAGATGGCGACTCTCGCCGACCTCTGCCCGCTGGATCCGACGGGCCGCGCGCGGGTGAACCGGCTCCGTGCTCGCGTCCTCTTCGCGCGCAGCCGGAGCGACGACGCTGCCCCCCTCCTGCTGGAGGCCGCCGCCGGGCTCGCGTCGGCCGGTTCGCCTCTCGCCCGGGAGACCTACCTCGAGGCGATCAGCGCGGCAGTCTTCTCGGGTCGCGTCCATGGCCCCGCGGGAGTCGCAGCGGCGGCGCGGGCCGCCCGCGGCCTTGACACGCGCCTGCCCGGGACGAGCCCCTCGGATGTCCTGCTGGATGCGATCGCGACCTTCCTCGACGACGGCCCCGGGCACGGGGTCGGCGCCATTGGTGCCGCGTTCGCCCCGTTCGCGCGGGAGGAGCTGGTCGGGCCCGGGGCTACCACCCGGTGGCTCCTGCTGGCGCCGGTCGCGATGGAGGCGTTCTTCCACCACGCGTGGGACTTCGCCGCCTGGGACCAGATCTCGGCGCGCGCGGTGCGCCTGGCCCGGGACATCGGCGCGCTGGGCGTCCTGCCCCCGTCGCTCGTCTACACAGCGGGCGTCGACGTGTTCCACGGCGACTTCGCCGGGGCGGCCCGGAAGATCGACGAGGCTGACGCGATCGCCGCCGCCACCGGCAACGCTCCGTTCGCCTACGCCTCCCTCGTCCTGACCGCGTGGCGTGGCGAAGAGGCGGCGGCCGCACCTCTTTTCGACGGCGCGCTCACCCGGGCCACCGAGGGAGGCGAGGCGTCGCTGCTCGCCGTGACCGGCTATGTCCAGGGTGTGCTGTACAACGGCCTGGCGCAGTACGACCGGGCCCTCGCCGCGTCGCGCACGGTGATCGACCACGACGGGTTCAACTTCGTCGGGCTGGCGCTGGTCGAGCATGTGGAGGCGGCCGTCCGCTGCGGTGAGCCCGACCAGGCCGCGGCCGCGTTCACCCGCTTGGACGCGCTGATCGGCGTGGCTGACACCGGATGGGCCCGCGGGCTCAGGGCGCGGTGCTCGGCGCTGCTGAGCACGGGCGACGAGGCGGACGCGCTGTACCGTGAGGCGCTCGAGCACCTCGATGATGATGGCGTCACCGCGGAGGTGGCCCGCACCCATCTGCTCTACGGGGAGTGGCTGCGCCGAGAGGGCCGGCGGGCTGCCGCGCGGGAGCACCTGCGCGTGGCCCACGACCTGTTCGCGGCGATGCCTGCGCTCGCATTCGCGGAGCGGGCACGCCGAGAGCTGCTCGCCACGGGCGCCCGGGTCAGGGCGCACGACGCGACCGCGGCCACGCGCCTCACCGCGCAGGAGGCCCAGATCGCGGCGCTGGCGGCGGACGGGATGACGAACCCGAGGATCGGGGCGGAGCTGTTCCTCAGCCCGCACACCGTCGAGTGGCACCTGCGCAAGGTGTACACGAAGCTCGGGATCGCCTCGCGGCGCGAGCTCTCGCACGCCCTGGGGCGCCTCGGAGCCACAGTCGGCGGTGCGCCCTCTCCCGCGTGAGCGCGGCTCCCTGCGACCTCCGGCACCCACGCAGCACCACGCACCCGACCACGGGACTGCGTGGCGCGCCCGGCCCCGGTGCGGCTGAAGGCTGGGCATGTCGTCCTCCCGGGCGGCCCGGACCGAAGGAGCCGCCATGGACGTGTCGACGACCGAGCCCACCCGCACGATCGACCTGGGCGGGGTGGCGGACCTCCTCGACGACGACGTGGAGCGCGCGAGCATGTTCTTCGCCTCGCAGCGCGCACGGCTGTTCCGGATCGCGTGCCGGGTGACCGGCGGCGACGCCTCCAGCGCGGAGGACATCGTCCAGGAGACCTGGTTGCGGTGGCAGCGCACCGAGAGGGCCGAGGTGCGGAACCCCGAGGCGTTCCTCACGACGGCGACGACGCGGTTGGCGATCAACGTCGTGCAGTCGGCCAGCCGCCGCCGCGAGTACCCGGTGGACGCCCAGCCCTCCCGGCCGGGTCACGACTGCACGGGCGACACGGGGAGCACGGACCCTGCCGCCCGGGTGGACCAGACCGCTGCCCTCTCCGAGGCGCTCGCCCTGCTCCTGTCCCGGCTGTCGGGCGGCGAGCTGGCCGCCTACCTGCTGCGGAAGGTCTTCGACTATCCCTATGACGAGATCGCGCGCCTCCTGCGCACGAGCGTCGTCAACGCCCGGCAGCTCGTCCGTCGGGCAGCTCCCCGGATCGTGCGCGGCCCGTCGCGGGTGCCGGTCGAGGCCGCCGACCACCGGCACCTTCTGGCCGCCTTCCTCACCGCCGCCCGGGAGGGCGAGATCCGTCCCCTGGAGCGCTTCCTGGTGCTGCGGGGAGCCCGGCCGGCGATGTCGACGTGACCGGACTGCCGGACCACGGCTTCCGTCGGGCGGCGGCACGTGTCACAGGAGGGGCTCGAGCACGGTCGAACGGGGACAGGCGGAGGGTCGAGTCGCAGGTAAGGACGAGACTCACCGGGTTTCACCGGGGCGGCCGGTGCGTCGCCACGCCGGAAGCAGAGAGCGACTGGACCCCCTCGTCACCCCTGCCTGTCACGCCGTCGCGCTGCCATCTCAGCGCACCTGCTCCGTGGGGCGCAGGAGGATCTCGTTGAGGGACACGTGCGGCGGGCGGGTCACCGCGAAGAGCACGGTCTCGGCCACGTCCTTCGGATCGAGAACACGGATCTCACCGGCCATCTGTGCGGCCAGTGTGCGCATCGTGGGATCGGAGAGGTGATCGGCGAGCTCGGTGTCGACCATGCCCGGCTCGACGACGACCACGCGCACCCCCTGCGCCGCGACCTCCTGCCGCAGCGCCTCGGAGAACGCGTTGACGCCGTGCTTCGTCGCCGCGTAGACGCCTGATCCCGCCGACGCGGTCCGACCCGAGGTCGACGACGTCTGCACGAGGGTCCCTTTGCTGGCCACGAGGTGGGGCAGAGCCGCGTGCGAGACGTGCAGGGTGCCCAGCAGGTTCGTGCGCACCATGCGCTCCCACTCGGCAGGGTCGGAGGTCTGCACGGTGGCGGACAGCATGACGCCGGCGTTGTTGACGACGACGTCGAGCCCTCCGAGGATCTCGGCGGCCGCGGCAACTCCGACCCGCGCGGACGCTTCGTCGGCGACGTCGAGCTCCATCGGGGTGACGTTCCCGGGGAGCCCCGCGGCGCCCGCTGCCACCCCCTCGAGCCGGTGGATGCGTCGGCCGGCAGCGACGACGTCCGCGCCGGCGCCGGCGAACACCTCGGTGACCGCGGCGCCGATCCCCGACGACGCCCCGACGATCAGGGCCCTGCGACCTGTCATGTCCATGTCCGTGCTCCTCATGTCCGTCAAGATGACCGCATGGTCATGTTGTCGACCGTACCATGGAAGATGACCGATCGGTCATCTTCGTGCTAGCGTCTGGCCGGACGGAGGAGGTGGACATGCGCGCAGACGCCATCCGCAACCGCGAATCACTCGTGTCGGCTGCGGCTGCCGTGCTGGCCGACTCCGGTCTCGACGCGTCGGTGGCGGAGATCGCCGCGCGCGCGGGTGTCGCCAAGGGCACCGTGTTCCGGCACTTCGCGTCCAAGGAAGAGCTCGTCGCGACCGTCGTCGCCCGGCTCGTCGAGGCCCTCGCTGAGCGGGCCGAGGAGCTGCTGGTGGCGCCCGACCCGATGGCGGCGCTCAGCGAGTTCGTCGCCGCCGGGACGGACCTGCAAGCACGCGACCGCGCCTTCTGCGAGATGGCAGCGTCGGCCGAGCTGGCCACGCCAGGCCTGGCCGAGCGGCGCGAACGGCTCGAGGAGATCGCCGACCTCCTCGCCCGGCGTGCTCAGGAGTCCGGTCAGGTGCGCGCGGGGCTCACCGGGCGGGACGTGATCGGACTGATGACCGCCGCCTACCAGGGCGCTTGCGCGGCAGGAGACCCTGGGCGGTGGCCATACTTCCACTCGCTCCTTCTCGACGGGCTAAGCACGGTCGATGACTGAGTTCTGGCATGGCTGGGATCCGCCGCACCTGGACTCGCGTCGCTCGTCAACCGACCAACCGCACGAATCAATCAAACGGCTCCAGACCGCGACTGGTCGAGAGTCAGGAATTCCGACAAGGTCCATGCCTCCTCAAGCTGACCGCTTCTGACGGTCTGCTTGGGGCCGATGCGCCGAGGACGAGCGGTTCAGAACACACTGCCGAACCCCCGCCGCCCAGAAGGATCGACGGGGGTTTCGCTACTGTCAGGCGTCCCGACCAAGCACTCCGTTCGGGGGCGCTAGTCGGGAAGGGTGCGGGGTGGTCGGCGGGTGTGGCGCGCTCCGCGGGCCTGGCCGGGGACGTCGAGGGAGAAGGCGAGGCGTAGTCGTGGGCATCTCTGGCGTCCGGTGGGTCCGACCAGGTGGGCGAGTGGCTCGATCGAGCATTGGGCGAGTCGGGACTGTCCGCCGTAGCGGATCGCGAGGTGGAGGTAGGAGTAGAGCTCGCGCAGTTCCTCGTGGGTCGCCGTGGGAAGCCGTGCGGCTCGCGCCTGGAGCTCGTGGAGCGCGTCGATCACCGCCTGATCGTCGGGGTCCACGGCGAGTGTGAAGGCCGGACAGTCGGAGGCCGATCTGCAACGCTGCAATGGATGCGACCGGGCAAGCGGGTCGACGATGTTTCCGCAGGTCAGGCGGCATGCGGGACAATGAAGTGGCGTGAGGATAATGGACAAGTACCCCTCCGGACACCGAAGTTCGACCTGGAACAGCCTCTCGCCTGCGGGTGAGGGGCTGTTTTGTGTGCGGGGGCCAGGTCGTCTCCGCGGTGTGAGGTGCCACACCTTCGGTGTCGAAGGCGGAGGCGACCGCGAGGTGCGGGCACGACCGATGCGGTCGATGCGGTCGGCCTCCTAGTCCTCCCTGGTCGCGCCCGGGAGCGGCTCACCGTCCGGGCCGAGGGGCTCGACGAGGGTGAGGTCCTCGGCGTCGGGGTCGATCCAGCGCTGGTAGCCGGGTCCGGTCCGTGCGGTCTCGAAGCGCACCGCGATGCGTCCGTCGTCGCCCACGCGCACGACCCATCCGCGTCCGTCGGCGGCGGTCTCGACGTCCAGGCCGGGGGCGACGGTGGCGGCCGTCGCCCGGACGGGGCCCGTCACCGGCGGCGGCGCGGGCACGGCCTCGCCGCCGCCCGGGCCGTCGGCCTGGTCGGGGGTCACCGCCACCTCCGCCACCTCCGGCAGCTCCGGCCCGAGGGGCAGCATGAGCTGTGCGTGCTCGGACAGGGCGTGGAAAGCGACGCCGAGGAGGCGGACGGGCTCGGTGACCTCGGCGAGCTGCAGCGCGCGGTGGGCCGCGTCGCGCAGGGCGGCCTCCTCGATGGTGGGGCGGGGCAGGGTGACCGAGCGGGTCAGGGTCGTGAACGACGCGAGGCGCACCTTGACGACCACGGTGCGGGCCGCCGCGGCGTGCCGCCCGAGGCGTGCGAGCGCGGCGTCGATGACGGGGTCGAGGGCCGCGGCGGTCGCGGCGCGGCCGTGCAGGTCGGTGTCGAAGGTGTGCTCGGCGCCGGCGGACTTGCGTTCGCGCACGGTCGTGAGGGGGCGGTCGTCCCAGCCGCGCGCGATCCGGTACAGGTTGGTCCCGCCCGCCTCGCCGGCGACCATGAGGAGAGTGTCGAGCGGTTGGCGGCGCAGGTCGGCGACCGTGCGCACTCCCAGACCGTCCAGGCGCGCTGCCGAGACCGGGCCCACGCCCCACAGCGCCCGCACGGGCAGGTCGAGCAGGAACGCGTCCTCCTCGTCCGCGCCGATGACCCGGACCCCGCCGGGCTTCGCGGCCTCCGAGGCGAGCTTGGCGACGAGCTTGGAGCGACCGAGGCCGATCGAGACCGGCAGCCCGCTCAGCTCGCGCGCCCGCTCGCGGATCGTGTGCGCGAGCTCGTCGAGGTCGGTCTGCGGCCCGGTGGCGGCGGTGAGGTCGGCGAAGGCCTCGTCGATGCTCACGGGCTCGACGACGTCGGTGACCTCGCGCAGCGCGGTCATGATCCGGGCCGAGAAGGCCGAGTACGCGGCGAACCGTGGCACGAGGACGATCGTCGAGGGCGGGCACAGCCGCCGGGCCTGCTCCATCGGCATCGCGGAGCGCGCGCCGTGCTGCCGGGCCTCGTACGACGCCGTGGCCACGACGCTGCGCGGCCCGACGCCGCCGACCAGCACGGGGCGCCCGCGCAACGACGGCCGCTGGTGCTGCTCGACGGCCGCGAAGAACGCGTCGGCGTCCAGGTGCGCGATCGTCGGGCGGGCGCGCAGCACCGGGGCGTGCAGCGCGGGGTCGGGTCTCACCGTCCTACTCTGCCGCGACCCGCCGACACGGGGACGCCGGTCGGTGGCCGCACGGACAGCAAGACGCCCCCGTCGTGTGGAGCGACGAGGGCGTCTCGATCCGCTGTCTCATTCGGATCCCGCCGACGCTCTCGCGCCGGAAGTCTGGACGTCATCCTACCTGGCCACGGATGCGTCCGGGAAAGGCCTCGTCGCCCCGGGACGTCACCCCGGGACGTCGAGCCGGGCGACGAGCGCTCCCAGGGCCGTCCGCGTCTTCGTCTCCTGCGGGGCGCCGAGGTCGACGCCGCGCCGGGCGAGGAACACCTTGGTCTCCGCCGCGGCCTGGAACGCCGCGCCGGGCGTCGCCTTGCTCGACAGCTCCAGGACCCGGCCGCCGTCGGGCAGGAACCACAGCTCGGCGACCATCCGCCGCGGGAGCTCGGGCGGCGCGAACCGCGCCTTGAGCAGGGTGAGCGGCCCGAGCACGCGCAGGTCGCCGAGGGCGGTGCCCGCGGGGAGCCGGTCGGACAGCAGCGAGCGCTGCACCGGGTCGAGCAGGTCGGGCAGCCGACCCACGTCGGCCAGCAGGGCGCGCACGTCGCCGTCGGGCACGCGCCGGGTCAGCGAGCACGAGCACGTGAAGCCGGCAGGGGAGGCGTCCACCTCGACCTTGAAGCCGTCGGCCCGGCGCACCCGCTCGGGGACCTCCGTCGGCAGCATCGGCCGCAGCTTCACGGTGACGTCGCCGTCCTTGCGCGCCGTGCGCCGGGCACGCACGACGAGCCCCGCCGCGGACAGGTCCAGGCCGGGGGTGTCCACGAACGCGACCTGGCGGATCGTCGCGTCCAGGGCATCGATGCCGAGCCGCTCGAGCACGCGGCGGTGGTCGGCGCCGGGCACGGTGAGCTTGAGCTCGACGGCGTCGACGTCGGGCAGGAGGGCCAGGAGGCCGGCGAGCGACTCCGCGTCGTAGGACGGGACCTCGCGCGCGCGGTCGGTGGGCTTCGGCGGTGCCACGGACATGGTGCGCTCCTCTCGCCGGACGCCCGCGCCCCGGACGTCACCCCATGGTCGTGCGGCGTCGGCCGTCGCGCACCGTGCCCGGGGCCGCGCCGTCGAAGTTCACCCGGGCCGGGCACGCGCGCCCGAGGTGCGGAACGGCGACGCCCGGGGACGTCCTCCCTCGTCGGGCGGCACGGTGCGGCAGACTGGGCGGACGATCGCGAGAGGGGTGCACGGGTGGCGAAGCGTGCGAACGAGAACGTCCCGGCGTGGCTGCGGACGTCGGCCGGGTGGTCGTGGCGGCTCATCGCCCTCACCGCGGCGGTGGCGCTGGTGTTCTGGGCGACGGTGCAGGTGCAGCTCGTCTTCATCGCGGTGTTCCTCGGCCTCGTGTTCGCGTCCGTGCTCAACCCGGTCGCGGACTTCTACGCGAAGGCCATGCCTCGAGCCCTGGCCACCGCGCTCGCCATCCTCAGCGCGTTCCTCGTGCTGGGCGGGCTCATCACCTACGTGGTGGCGTCGGTGGCGGGCCAGTGGGAGAACCTCGCCGGCCAGTTCGACACCGGCGTGCAGCAGATCCTCAAGTACGTGGAGAGCGGGCCGTTCGGGCTGTCGGTGACCGGCGACCAGATCAACGAGTGGATCGACCAGGGCCGGCAGTGGGTCGCCGACAACGCCGACTCGCTGGTCAGCCAGGCGGCGCAGAGCGCGGGCTCGGTCTTCGAGGGCTTCGCGATCTTCGCCCTGTCGATCTTCTGCACGGTCTTCTTCGTCGCGTCGGGCGGCAAGATGTGGCGCTGGTTCCTGGGCCAGATCCCGGAGGAGCACCGCACCCGGTGGCAGGCCGCCGCGGGAGCGGGCTGGTACAGCTTCTCGGGCTACGCGCGCGGCACGGTGATCATCGCGTTCACCGACGGCGTCCTGGCGTTCATCCTGCTGAGCATCCTCGGGGTGCCGCTCGCGGCCCCGCTGGCCGTCCTCGTGTTCATCGGCGCCTTCATCCCCCTCATCGGTGCCCCGCTGGCCATGATCATCGCGGCCGTCGTCGCGCTCGCCGCCAACGGGTTCGTCACCGCGCTCATCGTGACGATCGGCATCGCGCTCATCGGGCAGCTCGAGGGGCACGTCCTGCAGCCGCTCATCATGGGCAAGCAGGTCGCGCTGCACCCGCTCGTCATCGGCCTCGGCGTCACGGCGGGCACGGTGCTCGCCGGCATCCTCGGCGCGATCATCGCGGTGCCGCTCATGGCCGTCGCGTGGACGGTCTTCTCCACCCTGCGCGGCGACCGGCCGCACCCCGAGCTGGACGAGCCCGCCGGGCTGCGCGACGGGCCGCTCGCCGTCGCCCCGGTCCTCCCGGCGCCCGAGGGCGGCCCGGCCCGGGCCGACGACGATGCCGCCGGAGCGACCGAGGAGACACCGGACAAATAGCGTGAAGCCGTCCGGGCCCCGTGCCACCATGCGCGGATGGAACCGTTCGTCCTCACCTCCGACCGCGTCCGCCTCTCCGTCCCGACGGCCGCGGACGTCGACCGCATCGCCGAGATCTGCGCGGACCCCGCCGTCGCGCGGTGGACCACCGTGCCGTCCCCGTACACGCGGGCGGACGCCGAGGGGTTCGTCGACCAGTTCGTCGCGGACGGCTGGGCGCAGGAGAAGGACTTCACCTGGGCGGTGCGCGCGCCCGGCGACGTCGACGGCCCGGTCCTGGCGATGGTCGGAATGTCGCGAGAGGGAGCGCCCGGTGTCCAGCCCGCGGGTGAGCTGGGCTTCTGGTGCGCCCCCGACGCCCGCGGCCGCGGCCTGACGACGGAGGCGGCGCGCCTCGTCGTGGACTGGGCGGTCGACCCCGAGGGCCTGGGCCTCGGCGTCGTGCGGTGGCGGGCGAACGTGGGCAACTGGGCCTCCCGCCGGGTGGCCTGGAAGCTCGGCTTCACGTACGAGGGTCTGCTGCGCCGCTTCGGCGCGCAGCGCGGCGTGCTCCAGGACTCGTGGGTCGCGTCGTACGTGCCGGGGGACCCGCGCGAGCCGAACGAGCCGTGGCCCGCCGAGGCGCCGGCGGCCGCCTGAGCGACCGTCCGGCGCTCAGCGCAGCGCCTCCAGCCAGGGGTGCCCCGACAGGGTGCGCGCGAGCGCGTCGGCGAGCCACGCACGGCGGTCCCGGCCGAGCGCCGGCACGGTCGCGTCGAAGTCGCGGCGGTCCTTGGGGCGCAGGCCGCGCGCCTTGTACAGCAGCTGGATCTCCGGCTGCAGGTAGGTGATGCCGTCCGCGGACCACAGGGCGTCCGCCATCGGCATCGTGATCCCCGGGTCTCGCTTGTACACCCAGGTCTCCGGCGTCCCGGGGCCGAGCAGGATGTCGAACTCCCAGGGCGACGTGGCGTCGCGGCGGGTCCACAGCTGCCCGCAGCCGTCGGGCAGGACGTCGTCGGCCGGGGCGTCGGGGTCGACGTCGGGACGCACGGGGGTCAGCGTGCCCGACGACGCGGCCCACGTGTGCAGGGAAGGCGCGAGGTGGCGCCGCAGCGCGGGGAGGTCCTGGCGCAGCACGCCGGGGTCGATGTCCTCGTGGTGCCGCCGGACGCCGGAGAAGGCCTCCAGGGCCCAGCCGCCGGCGACCCACCACGTCCCCGGGTAGCCGACGAAGAGGGCAGCGACGTCCCGCGGTGTGCGCGGCGCCCACGGGCCGTACCAGCGGTCGAACTCGGCGTCGCTCAGGGGCTCGGCAGGCATCCGGACAGCCTAGGCCGCGACGTGGGGGAAACGAGGTTGCGCCCCGGGCGACGGTGTGCGAATCTCGACGCCGTCCCCGCGGCCTCCGCCGCGCGTGAGAGGGGACGGCTCCAGGACGAGAGGCAGACACCGAGCGATGACGGGCACCCGGACCGCCTGACCGCGTCGACCCGAGGCTCCCCGCCGGCCGCACGAACGGCCCGGGGGAGCGGCGTCGACGCACCCGCCGTCCGCCGCACCCCGCACCCGCTGGAGCCCCTGAGTGCCTCTCACCCACACCTCCGTCGTCCTGCACGACGTCACCTTCTCCTGGCCCGACGGGGCCACCCCGATCGCCGGCGTCTCCGGCGCGTTCTCCCGCGGCCGGACCGGCCTCGTCGGCCTGAACGGCGCGGGGAAGTCCACGCTGCTGCGGCTCGTCGCGGGCCGCCTGCGCCCGACGTCCGGCACGATCACCGTGTCGGGCGTGGCCGACTACCTGCCGCAGCGCCTCACCCTCGACACCGGCGCCACCGTGGCCGACCTGCTGGGCGTGCGCGAGGTCGTCGACGCCGTGCGTGCCATCACGGACGGCACCGCGCCCGAGGACGGCCTCGCCGCGCTGTTCGACGTCGTCGGCGACGCGTGGGACGTCGAGGAGCGTGCCCTCGCCGAGCTCGCCGGAGCCGGGCTGCCCTCGGGCGACGGCGTGCTCGACCGCCCGGTGGGCACGCTGTCCGGCGGCGAGGCGATGCTGGTCGCCGTCACCGGCGTGCGGCTGCGCGGCGCGGACGTCGCCCTGCTCGACGAGCCGACGAACAACCTGGACGGCGACGCCCGCGAGCGGCTGCACGAGATCGTCCGCACCTGGCGCGGCACCCTCGTCGTCGTCTCCCACGACCGCGAGCTGCTCGAGCTCGTCGACGAGACCGCGGAGCTGCGCACCGGCGGGCTGACCACCTTCGGCGGCACGTACTCCCGGTACGAGGAGTACCTGGCCACCCAGCAGGAGGCGGCGCGCGCCGCGCTGCGGGACGCCGAGCAGTCCCTGCGCCGCGAGAAGCGTCAGCGGATCGAGGCGGAGGAGAAGATCGCGCACTCCGAGCGCCAGGGGCGCAAGGACGTCGCGAACTCCCGCTACGTCAAGGCCGTGGTCAACGACCGACGCAACTCCGCGCAGAAGTCGCAGGGGGCACGGCGCGGGGCGGCCGCCGACAAGGAGGCCGCGGCGCGCGCGGCGGTCGAGGCGGCCGAGCTCTCGGTGCGGGACGACGACCGCATCGTCGTCGACCTGCCGGACCCGGGCGTGCCCGCCGGGCGACGGCTCGCGGTGCTGCGCGGCACGGACGGGCGCGAGGTCGTCCTCGCCGGCCCCGAGCGCGTGGCCCTCACCGGGCCCAACGGCGTCGGGAAGACGACGCTGCTGGAGCGGCTCGTCGGGTCGGCCCTCGACGGCTCCGTGGACGGGGCCCCGGGCGCGACCGCGGCCGGGTTCGCCGACGGCGTCGGCACCGGCGCCCGGGCCCAGGCGCTCACCGACCGGGTCGGCTACCTGCCGCAGCGGCTCGACGTGCTCGACGACGACCAGACCGTGCTCGACGCCGTCCGCGCCGGCGCACCGCACGTCGCGCCCGGCGAGCTGCGCAACCGGCTCGCGCGCTTCCTGGTCCGCGGCGACCAGACCGGCCGTCCCGTGGCGACGCTCTCGGGCGGCGAGCGGTTCCGCGTCACCCTGGCGCGGCTGCTGCTGTCCGACCCGCCCGCGCAGCTGCTGGTGCTCGACGAGCCCACCAACAACCTCGACATCGCCAGCACCGACCAGCTGGTGCAGGCGCTGGCGGCGTACCGGGGCGCGCTGGTCGTCGTGAGCCACGACCGGGCGTTCCTCGACCGGCTCGGGCTGGACGCCGAGCTCGTGCTGGCCGCCGACGGGACGCTGCGCGAGGAGCGGGGGACGAGCCGCGTCGCCGGCTGAGCGAGGGCGCCGGTGCGGTTGGATGGGGTGATGAGCCTCGACCCCGCGAACCCGTTCGCCGCACCGTCCTCCCTGCCGTACGAGCTGCCCGACTTCCGCGTGCTCCGCGAGGAGCACTACGAGCCCGCGATCCGGGCGGGCATGGCCGAGCAGCTCGCCGAGGTCGAGGCGATCGTGACCGACCCGGCCCCGGCGAGCGTGGCGAACACCCTGCAGGCCCTCGAGCGCTCGGGCCGGACCCTGCACCGCGCCCTGACGGCCTTCTTCAACCAGGTCAGCGCGGACGCGACGCCGGGGCTCGAGGACCTGCACGAGCGGCTGTCGCCGGCGCTCGCCGCCCACCGCGACGCGATCGGCATGGACGTGCGGCTGCACGCGCGGGTGCGGGCGCTCGCGGACGCGGCCGCGTCGGGCGACGTCGAGCTCGAGGACGACTCCGCGTGGCTGGTGCGCACGCTGCTGAAGGACTTCCGGCGCTCGGGCATCGACCTGGGCCCGGGGGAGCAGGACGAGCTGCGCCGCCTCAACGGGCGGCTCACCGAGCTCGAGGCGGTCTTCGGCCGCAAGCTGCTCGCGGGGGAGAAGGCCTCGGCGGTGCTCGTCACCGACGTCGCGGAGCTCGAGGGGCTGCCCGCCGACGCGATCGACGCGGCGGCGGCGTCCGCGGCGTCGCGGGGGCACGAGGGCGCGTGGCTGCTCGACCTCCAGCTGCCGACCCGGCAGGACGTCGTGGCTTCCCTCGCGCGCCGGGACGTGCGGGAGCGGGTGCAGGCCGCCAGCGAGTCCCGAGGCGCCCGCGGCGACGCCCACGACACCCGGGAGACGCTGCTCGAGATCGCCCGGCTCCGCGCCGAGCGCGCGCGGCTGCTGGGCTACGCGCACCACGCGGCCTACGTCGCGGAGGACGCCACCGCCCGCACCACCGAGGCGATCAGCGCGATGCTGGGACGGCTCGCCCCGCCGGCCGTCGCGAACGCGCGCGCCGAGGAGGCGGAGCTGACCGCCCTGCTCCACCGGACCGACCCCGGCGCCGGGCTGCAGGCGTCGGACTGGGCGCGGCTCGCCGAGGGCGTGCGCCAGGAGCGGTACGCGCTGGACGACGCCCTGCTGCGGCCCTACCTGGAGCTGGAGCGCGTCGTGCACGACGGCGTCTTCCGCGCCGCGGGCCTCCTGTTCGGCCTGAGCTTCGCCGAGCGCACCGACCTCGTCGGCTACCACCCGGACGTGCGGGTCTTCGAGGTCTTCGACTCCGAGGAGCCCGGCGAGCCGGGCACGGGGCTGGGGCTGTTCCTCGCCGACTGGTACACGCGGGCCTCGAAGCGCGGTGGGGCCTGGATGAACAACCTCGTCGACCAGAGCCACCTGCTCGGGCAGCGCCCCGTGGTGGTCAACAACCTCAACATCGTCAAGCCGCCGGCGGGCGAACCGACGCTGCTGCTCTGGGACCAGGTCGTCACCCTGTTCCACGAGTTCGGTCACGCCCTGCACGGCCTGCTGTCCGACGTGCGCTACCCCTCGCAGTCCGGCACCGAGGTGCCGCGGGACTTCGTGGAGTACCCGTCGCAGGTCAACGAGATGTGGGCGTGGGAGCCCGAGGTGCTGCGCTCCTACGCCGTGCACCACGCCACCGGCGAGCCGCTGCCGGCCGCGTGGGTCGAGACCATGCTCGCGTCGCGGCAGTGGGGCGAGGGGTTCGCCACGACGGAGTACCTCGCCGCCGCGCTGCTCGACCAGGCGTGGCACCTGCTGACCCCCGAGGAGGTCCCGAAGTCGGTCGACGAGGTGCTCGACTTCGAGGCGAAGGCGCTCGCGGACGCGGGGGTCGCGCTCCCGGCCGTCCCGCCGCGGTACCGCACGACCTACTTCAACCACGTGTTCGGCGGCGGCTACGCGGCGGGCTACTACTCGTACATCTGGTCGGAGGTGCTCGACGCCGACACCGTCGAGTGGTACCGCGATAACGGCGGGCTGACGCGGGAGAACGGCGAGGCCTTCCGCCGTCGCCTGCTCGCCCGCGGCGGGTCCCAGGACCCGCTGACGTCGTTCCGCGAGCTGCGCGGACGCGACCCGCGGATCGACCCGCTGCTGGCGCGCCGGGGCCTGGCCGGCTGAGCCCGCGTCGGCGGCGGGCTGGGTACGGTGTGCCCGTGACCACTGAGCCCCTGAGCCTCCAGCCCGTGCCCGCCGCCGAGGACGAGGTGGTGCGGATCTGCCAGGACCTGCTGCGCATCGACACCTCCAACTACGGCAACGGCGAGGGCCCGGGGGAGCGGCGGGCCGCCGAGCACGTCGCCGCCCTGCTCACGGAGGTGGGCCTCGAGGTGGACGTGTTCGAGGCCGCCCCCGGCCGCACGTCGGTCGTGACCCGGCTCGAGGGCACCGACCCGACGCGGCCGGCGCTGGTGCTGCACGGGCACACCGACGTCGTCCCCGCGGCGGCCGACGACTGGACGGTCGACCCGTTCGGCGGCGAGGAGATCGACGGGCTCCTGTGGGGCCGCGGCGCCGTCGACATGAAGGACATGGACGCCATGATCCTGTCGGTCGTGCGGCAGATGGCCCGGGAGGGCCGCCGCCCGGCTCGTGACGTCGTCGTCGCCCTCTTCGCCGACGAGGAGGCCGGTGGCGTGCAGGGCGCGCAGTGGGCCGTGCGGCACCGCCCGGAGCTCTTCGAGGGCGCCACCGAGGCGATCAGCGAGGTGGGCGGCTTCTCGGTGGAGGTGGGCGGCCGCCGGGCGTACCTGCTGCAGACGGCGGAGAAGGGGCTCGCGTGGCTGCGGCTCGTCGCCGACGGTCGCGCCGGGCACGGCTCCCAGGTGAACGAGGAGAACGCGGTCACCGAGCTCGCCGCGGCCGTCGCGCGGATCGGTCAGCACCGGTGGCCGTACACGCTCACCCCGACGGTCGAGCGCCTGCTGCGCGGCGTGGCCGACCTCACGGGCCTGCGGTACGACGGCGAGGACCCGGCCGCGATCGACGCCCTGGTGGCGGCGCTGGGCCCGGCGGCCCGGTTCGTCGGCGCCACCGTGCGCCACACGTCCAACCCGACCCAGCTCGAGGCGGGCTACAAGGCCAACGTCATCCCGGGCCGGGCCGAGGCCACCGTGGACGTGCGTCTGCTCCCCGGGCACGAGGAGGAGGGCATGGCCACGCTGCGCGAGCTGGCCGGGCCCACCGTCCGGGTGGAGCCCATCCACCAGGACACGGCGCTCGAGGTGCCGTTCTCCGGCGACCTCGTCGACACGATGGTCGCCTCGCTGCTCGCCGAGGACCCGGGCGCGGCGGTGCTGCCCTACACGCTCTCGGGCGGCACGGACAACAAGTCCCTCTCGCGCCTCGGCATCACCGGTTACGGGTTCGCGCCCCTGCGCCTGCCCGCGGACCTCGACTTCTCCGGCATGTTCCACGGCGTCGACGAGCGCGTGCCCACCGAGTCGCTGCGCTTCGGCACCCGCGTGCTGGACCGCCTGCTGCGCACCTGCTGAGGCGGCGCGCGGCCTGCGGGCCGGCCCGGCGCCTCACCCGCCGAGCCGGGCCAGCAGCTGCCGCGTGCGGTCCACGTACGCGCCGCCGAAGAGCACGGCGTGCACGGCGAGCGGGTAGAGCTGGTGCAGGGCCACCCGGCCCTGCCACCCCGGCGCCAGGGGGCTCGCCGCGTCGTACCCGGCGACGACCTGGCCCAGGTGCGGCGCCCCGAAGAGCGCGAGCATCGCCAGGTCGGCCTCGCGGTGCCCGCCGTGCGCCGCGGGGTCGATGAGCACGGCCTCGGCCGTGCCCGCGGGGCCGGGGGCCCACAGCACGTTCCCGGACCACAGGTCTCCGTGCACCCGCGCGGGACCCTCCCGGGCGGCGGGGCCGGCGAGGGCGCCGAGGCGCCCGCACACCCGCTCGACGGCGGCGGCGTCGTCGGCGTCGAGCACGCCGCGCTCGCGGCCCTGCGCGACGACGGGCCGCAGCCGGGCGTGGGCGTAGAACGCGGGCCAGTCGCCCCACGTGCCGGCGACCAGGGGCAGGGGGTCGCCGAGCGGACCGAACCAGCCCGCGTCGGCGCCCGGCGGCAGCACCCCGAACCCGGCGGCGCCGGTGCGGTGGAGCACCGCGAGGCGGCGGCCGAGGTCGCGCGCCGCGTCGGGGGTCGGGTGGGCCGCCGGGACCTGCTCGAGGTCGAGGTGGTCCGGGCCGAGGTCCAGGACCCGGGCGACGCGCGGGCCTCCCGGCACGGCGAGCCAGCGCAGCCCGGCCGCCTCGGTGGCGAAGAACCCGGGCGGCGCGTGCGGGCGCGACTTGCGGAACGTGGCGACCATGGGCACTCCCTCGGCCGGTGCGCGGCCGGGTCAGTACGTCGGCGTCACCTTGATGATCTTGCGGCGCAGCCACACCCGGCGCTCGCCGCCGATGTAGAGGCGGGTGCGCGCCAGCTCCCACCGGCCGTACTCGGCCTCGTCGGTGAGCATCTTGCGCGCGTCCGGGACGCTGGTGTCCCGGTCGATCGTCAGCACGCGGAACTCGTACTGTCCGTGCTTGCGCCAGGCGGACGTCGCGTCGCGGCGTCCGCCTTCCTGCGTGGTCGACGAGGTCGAAGCCATCCGTCGTCCTCCCGAAGTGCTCGCGGGCGGTATTCGTCTGCCCATTGTGCCCCTCGGGGCGCTACCGTCAGAGCATGACCGCTGACCCGCGTGCCGCGCTGGACCGCTTCGTCGCCGCACTGGAGGCGCACTACCACGCGGTGTCGACCCGCAGGGGTGACGACGACCCGGCGGTCGACGACGCCTACGAGGTCCTGGCCGACGCGTTCGAGGTCTACGAGGACGCCCTGGCGCAGGTGTACTCGGAGGTGACGCCGTTCTTCCTGGACGACGGCGACGACGACGGCGACGACGAGGACGACGACGAGGACGGCGAGGAAGACCTGGACGCCGATCTCGACGCGGACCTCGACACGGACCTGGAGGGCCCGGGGCTGACCGGGTCGACGGCGGGCGGGTCCGTCGGGACGGAGCCGCCCGGGCAGGCCTACCAGCGTTCGGGGTAGCCGATCTCCGGGGCGGAGACGTCGTCGAGCGCGGCGTGCACCTCGCCCGGAAGGTCGAGGTCGAGGGCCGACAGGGACGCCCTGAGCTGGGCGGGTGTGCGGGCACCGACGATCGCGCTCGCGACGGTGTCGCGGGCGAGCAGCCAGGCCAGCGCGACCTCGAGGGGGGCCCGTCCCAGACCGTCGGCGGCGGTGGCCACGGCCTCCACGACGGACGACGCCGCCCCGTCGAGGTACGGGTCGACGAAGGCGGCCAGGTGCGCGGACGCCGCGCGGGAGTCCGCCGGGATGGCCCGCCGGTACTTGCCGGTGAGCACGCCTCGCCCGAGGGGCGACCACGCGAGCAGCCCCAGGCCGAGGGCGTCGGCGGCGGGGGCCACGTCCCGTTCGGCGCCGCGCTGCAGCAGCGAGTACTCGAGCTCCAGGGCGCTCAGGCCGGTGCCGTCGGGCTCCAGGAGCGTCGCGGCGCGGGCGGCGGCCCAGGCGGGGTGGTTGGCGAGGCCGACGTAGCGCGCCCGCCCCGACGACACCGCCAGGCGCAGCGCGGACACCGTCTCGGCCAGCGGCGTCGCCGGGTCGGGGCAGGCGACGAGGAACAGGTCCACGTGGTCGGTGCCGAGGCGCTCCAGGGACGCGTCCAGGTCCGCGAGGAGGCCCGCGCGGGAGGCGTCGACCCGGGCGCCCGACCGGCCGGCCCGTACGCCGCCCTTGGTGCACAGCACCAGCTCGTCGCGCGAGACCTTGCCGTCGAGCAGCGACCCGATGAGGCGCTCCGCGTCGCCGTCGCCGTACGTCGCGGCCGTGTCGACGAGGCTCCCGCCGGCGTCGACGAAGTCGCGGAGCTGTTCCGCCGCGTCCAGGTCGTCGGTGTCCCGACCCCAGGTCATCGTCCCCAGGCCGAGCTCGGACACGCGCAGACCCGTACGGCCCACCTGACGACGCTCCATGGCGGGTCACGCTACCGGGAAACACCGCTGGTCCGGGTAGTGTGACCGCCCGTGAATGCCTGGGAAGCGATCCTGCTGGGCCTGGTCCAGGGCCTGACCGAGTTCCTGCCGATCTCCTCGAGCGCGCACCTGCGCATCGTCGGTGAGCTGCTCGGCGGCGACGACCCCGGCGCGGCGTTCACCGCCATCACCCAGATCGGTACCGAGGCCGCGGTGCTGCTCTACTACCGCCGGACCATCCGGGACATCTGCGTCGCGTGGTGGAGGTCCCTCGTGGGCGCCCACGGCCGCGACTGGGCCGCGCGGTTCGGCGCGCACGACTCCCAGGCGCGCATGGCCTGGTTCATCGCGCTGGGCTCCATCCCGATCGGCGTGCTCGGCCTGCTCTTCCAGGACGCGATCGAGACGTACCTGCGCAACCTCTGGATCACCGTCACGACGCTGGTCGTCTTCGGCCTGCTGCTCGGCTGGGCCGACAAGATCGGCCGCCGCACCCGCCGGCTCGACGAGCTCACCCCGAAGCGGGCGATCGGCTTCGGCTTCGCCCAGGCGCTCGCGCTCATCCCGGGCGTGTCGCGCTCGGGCGGCACCATCACGGCCGGGCTCCTCATGGGCTTCACCCGGAAGGCCGCCGCGGACTACTCGTTCCTGCTGGCCGTGCCCGCCGTGCTGCTGTCCGGCTTCTACCAGCTCGGCAAGTCCGTCGGCGAGACCCCGGCGCCCGGGGCGCCCGGGGCGGGCGCGACGCTCATCGCGACGCTGGTGGCGTTCGTCGTCGGGTACATCGTGATCATCGGCTTCCTCAAGCTCATCACCACGCACTCGTTCATGCCGTTCGTCTGGTACCGCCTCGGGCTCGCGGCCGTGGTGGTCCTGCTCCTGCTGACCGGCGTCCTCACGCCCATGGGCGGCACCGCCGTCTGACGGCTGCCCCGGCGGACGGGGTGACCTGACCGGGTGAGACGCCCGGTAGCCTGGGCCCGTGCGTTCCTGGCCCGCCCCCCAGATCCCTGAGCTCCCCGCCCCGGCCGACGGCCGCCGCACCCTCGTCCGGGTGCACGACAGCACCACGGGCCGGCTCGTGGACCCGGCGCCCGGCGACACCGCCCGCTACTACGTCTGCGGCATCACGCCCTACGACGCGACCCACCTCGGGCACGCGAACACGTACCTGGCGTTCGACCTGCTGCACCGCGCGTGGCTCGACGCCGGGAAGGCCGTGACCTTCGTCTCGAACGTCACCGACGTCGACGACCCGCTGCTGGAGCGGGCCACCGCCACCGGCGTGGACTGGCAGGACCTGGCCGCCGACCAGGTGGCGCTCTTCCGCGAGGACATGACCGCGCTCGGCATGGTGCCGCCCGCGACCTGGACCGGCGCGGTCGAGTCCGTCCCCGCCGTGGTCGAGGCGGTCGAGCGGCTGCTGGCGGACGGCGCGGCCTACCGCGTCCCGAACGAGCCCGGCGCGGGCGGGGACGACCCCGGCCTGGGCGACGTGTACGCGGACCTGTCCGCCGACCCCGACTTCGGCGCGGTCGCCCGCCTCGCCCCGGAGGCGAGGACGGCCCTGTTCGCCGAGCGCGGGGGCGACCCGCGGCGCGAGGGCAAGAAGGACCCGCTCGACCCGCTGCTGTGGCGGCGCGAGCGCCCGGGCGAGCCCGCCTGGGACGGCGCGTCCCTGGGCACGGGGCGGCCGGGCTGGCACATCGAGTGCGCGGTCATCGCCCGCGACGGCCTCGGCCTGCCGTTCGACCTGCAGGGCGGGGGAGCGGACCTGCTGTTCCCGCACCACGAGATGTCGACGTCCCACGACCGCCTGCTGGGCGGCGGCGGGGCACGCGTGCACGTGCACGCCGGGCTGGTGGCCTACCAGGGCGAGAAGATGAGCAAGTCGCGGGGCAACCTGGTGTTCGTCTCCGCGCTGCGGCGTGACGGCGTCGACCCGATGGCGATCCGTCTGGCCCTGCTCGCCCACCACTACCGCACCGAGTGGGAGTGGACGGACGCCGACCTGGCCGCCGGCGTCGCGCGCCTCGAGCGGTGGCGCACGGCCGTGTCCGGCAACGGCGGCCCCGACGCGACCGCCACCCTCGCCGCCCTGCGTGCCGCTCTCGCCCAGGACCTGGACGGGCCGGCCGCGCTCGCGGCCGTCGACGCGTGGGCCGACCTCGCGCTCGCGCCCGGCCGGGACACCTCCGCCGACCAGGAGGGTGCGCCGGGCGTGCTCGCCCGCGCGGTCAACGCCCTGCTCGGCGTCCGCCTCTGACGTCCGCGGCGAAGGCCGGGGGCCGGCGTCAGCCCTTGTCGCCGCCCCGGTCGCCGCGGTCGCCCTTGTCCCCGCCGACGTCCCGCCGGCGCAGGTAGCGCTCGAACTCCCGGGCGATCGCCTCCCCGGTCGCCTCCGGCAGGTCGGCGGTGTCCTTCGCCTCCTCCAGCTGCTGCACGTACTCGGCGATCTCGGCGTCGTCCGAGGCCAGCTCGTCGACGCCGTGCTGCCACGCCTCGGCGTCCTCGGGCAGGTCGCCCAGGGGGACGGTCGCGGCGATCAGCTCCTCCACCCGGGTGAGGATCGCGAGCGTGGCCTTGGGCGACGGCGGGTTCGCCACGTAGTGCGGCACCGCGGCCCACAGGGACACGGCCTGGAAGCCGCGGCGGTCGGCCTCGTGCTGCAGCACGCCCACGATGCCCGTCGGGCCCTCGTACGTGCTCGGCTCGACGTCGAGCACGGCCTGCATGCCGTCGCTCTCCGTGGTCGCCGTCATCGGGATGGGGCGCGTGTGCGGGACGTCCGCCAGCAGGGCGCCCAGCGTCACGACCGTGCGCACGCCGAGCTCCGCCGCGAGGTCCAGCAGCTCCGCGCAGTACGACCGCCACCGGAACGACGGCTCGATGCCGTGCACCAGCACCACCGTGCGGTCGGGCAGCTCCGCGACCGAGACGGTGGTGCTGGGCCAGATGATGGTCCGCTCGCCGTCGGGCCCCGTCTCCATGACCGGCCGGTTCACCTGGAAGTCGTGGTAGTCCTCGGGGTCGAGCTCGCGCACCTCGTGGGCGTCCCAGACCTCGGCCAGGTGCCCGAGCGCCGCCGTGGCGGCGTTCCCGGCGTCGTTCCACCCCTCGAACGCGGCGATCATCACGGTCTGCCGTGCGGCGTGGCGCCCGGTGGGCTCCGGCTCGGTCGTCATTCGTCCAGCGTATACAGCACGTCCACGGCACGGGGCTGCGCCGGCGGTCGGGTCGCGTGGCCGGGCTCACGGGACCCCGACGGCCGGCGCGCGGCCCACGGTCCGTACGATGGACGGGTGCCCGAGACCCTCGCCCCCGCCCCCCAGACCCCCGAGCAGACCCTCCCCGCGGCCGTCCTGTGGGACATGGACGGGACCCTCGTCGACACCGAGCCGTACTGGATCGAGGCCGAGCACGAGCTCGTGGCCGAGCACGGCGGCACGTGGAGCCACGAGCAGGCGCTGCAGCTCGTCGGCAACGCGCTGACGGTCTCCGCCCAGATCCTGCGGGACCAGGGTGGCGTCGACCTCCCGGTCGACGCGATCGTCCGGCGGCTCCTGGGCCGCGTCGTCGAGCAGGTGCGGGTGCGGGTGCCGTGGCAGCCGGGGGCGCTCGGGCTGCTCACGGGTCTCGCCGAGGCCGGCGTGCCCTGCGCGCTGGTGACGATGAGCTACGCGGAGCTGGCCGAGGAGGTCGTCTCGCGCGGGCCCGCGGGCGCGTTCGTCACCCTCGTCACGGGCGACCAGGTGGAGCGCGGCAAGCCGGACCCCGAGCCCTACCTGGTCGCCGCCGAGCGCCTGGGCGTCGACCCGGCCGCGTGCGTCGCCATCGAGGACTCGCCCACCGGGATCGCGTCGGCCCGCGCGGCCGGTGTGACGACCCTCGGCGTCGAGGCCGTGGTGCCCGTGCCGCAGCTGGACGGGCTCAGCCGGGCGTCGTCGCTGGAGGCCGTCGACGTGGCCACCATCGCGCGCATCGGCGCCGGCGAGGTCCTCGACCTCAGCCGCTGACGGACTCCTCGTCGGGCCGGGCGCCCGCCTCGGGCTCGACCCCGAGGCGGGCGCGCAGCGCGCCCGCCGGGATCACCGGCGGCGTGCCGCCGAACTCCGGGCACACCGACCGGTGCGCGCACCAGCCGCACAGCCGGCTGCGGCGCGGGCGCCAGTCGCCGGTGCGCGCGGCGTCCTGGACGGCCGTCCAGAGGGCGCGCACCTTGGTCTCCGTGGCCTCGAGCTCGTGCTCGTCCGGCTGCGCGCGCAGCACCTGCCCGTCGCCCAGGTACAGCAGCTGCAGCATTCGCGGCAGCACGCCGCGCTCGCGCCAGAGCACCAGCCCGTAGAACCGCATCTGGAACAGGGCGCCGGCCTCGAAGCCGGGCCCGGGCGCGCGCCCGGTCTTGTAGTCGACCACCCGCATGGCGCCGCCGGGGGCGACGTCGAGGCGGTCCACGATCCCGCGCAGCAGCGGGCCGCCGTCGAGGGCGGTCTCCACCCGCAGCTCGCGTGCCTCGGGCTCCAGCCGGTTCGGGTCCTCCAGGGTGAAGTAGGTGCCCACCAGCCGGCGGGCGCGGGCGATCCACTGCTCGGGCGTGGTCCCCGCGGCGTCCCCGTCGGCGTCGAACAGGGTGGCGTACCGCGGCTCCGCCTCGACGAGGCGGTCCCACTCCACGGGCAGCAGCGCCTCGGCCGCCTCCGGCGTGCGCTCGCCGACCGGCGCGTCGTACAGGCGCTCGAGCACCGCGTGCACGAGCGTGCCGCGCGCGGCCGCCGACGACGGCGGCTCGGGCAGCCGGTCGACCACGCGCAGCCGGAACAGCAGGGGGCAGCGCATGAAGTCGCTCGCGCGCGACGGCGACAGCGCCGGCGTCCGGACCTCGGCCGCCGGCGACGCGTCGGGCACGTCGGGGGCGGCGGTCGTAATCATGCGCGCCACCCTACGGTCGGCCGGGGACACGACGGGGTCCGCAGGGACCCGACGGGTCCCGAGCGGCACGAGGGGCGCGGAGCCGTGGCCGGCGACCCGGGCGGCGGCCGACGCCGGATAGCCTGGCGGGGTGACCTCTCGCTCCCGGGGATGGGTGGTCGGCCGCATCGCGGGCGCGCCGGTCCTCGTCACCCCCTCGTGGTTCCTCGGCGCCGTCGTCCTCACCCTGGTGTTCGCGCCCTCGGTCCGGACGTGGTTCGCGCCGCACATGCCGACGACGGGCGTCCTCGTCGTCGCGTTCTCGTTCGTGCTGCTGCTGTTCGCGTCCGTCTTCCTGCACGAGGTGGCGCACGCGCTCGTCGCCCGCCGGCGCGGGCACCAGGTCACGGAGCTCGCCCTGACGCTCTGGGGCGGCCACACGGCGTACACCGGGGCGGGGGCCCGCCCGCTCGACGGGGCGCTGGTGGCCGTCGTCGGCCCGCTGACCAACCTCGTCCTGGCGGGGGCGTTCTGGGTCGCCTTCCAGCTGCAGCCGACCGCGGGGACCGTGCCGGCCGCGCTGCTGCTCGCCGGGGCGTTCTCCAACGCGTTCGTCGGGTTCTTCAACCTCCTGCCCGGGCTGCCGCTGGACGGCGGCCAGATCCTCGAGTCGATCGTGTGGGGCGCGACCGGCTCCCGGTCCCGGGGCACGCTCGCCGCGGGCTGGGTCGGGCGCGCCGTCGCCGTCGCCGTGCTCGCGTGGGCGCTCCTGTGGCCCCTGCTCGAGGGCCGGCGGCCCTCCTGGGTGATGGTCGTGTGGGGAGCGCTGATCGGCGCGTTCCTGTGGTCCGGCGCGGGCGACGCGATCAAGGGCGCGCAGGCCCGCGCCCGGGTCGCGACGCTCTCCGCGCGCGGCCTCGCGGTGCCGGCCGTCGCGGTGCCCGTCGCCACCACGGTCGCGGGCGTGTCCGCGGCCGCGGCCCGGAACCCGGGCGTCGTCGTGGCGGTCGTCGGCCCGGCCGGCGAGCCGGTCGGCTGGGTGGACCCGGCCGCCGTCGCGAACGTCCCCGCCGCCCGTGCGGACCTGACCCCGGTGGAGGCCGTCGTCGTGCCGTTCCCGCCGGGCTCGGCGGTCACGCCCGACCTCGAGGGGGACGCCCTGCTCGACCGCCTGGCGCGCGGGTCGTCGGGGGCGCGCGTCGTGCCCGTGGTCGAGGGCGGCCGCGTCACCGGGGTGCTCGACGTCGCGCGCGTCGCCGCCGCGCTGCGCCGGTAGCGCGGGGGAGGGCGCGGGAGGGCGGCCGGTAGACTCGCGCGTCGTGACTCCCGCCGATCCTGCCGCGCCCGAGACCCGCCCGACCGCCGAGCCGACCGCCACGCCGACCGGCGGCTCCGCGCCGACGGCCACCGGCGCCGACCTGCGCCGCGGCCCGCTGCGCGAGGGGGACCGGGTCCAGCTGACCGACCCCAAGGGTCGCCTGCACACCATCACGCTGAAGCCCGGCGGCACGTTCCACACGCACAAGGGCTACTTCCGCCACGAGGACCTCATCGGCCGCCCCGAGGGGTGGGTCGTGACCAACACGGCGGGCATCGAGTACCTGGCGCTGCGGCCCCTGCTGAGCGACTACGTCCTGTCGATGCCGCGCGGCGCCGCCGTCGTCTACCCGAAGGACGCCGGCCAGATCGTGCAGATGGCCGACATCTTCCCGGGCGCGCGCGTGGTCGAGGCGGGCGTCGGCTCGGGCGCGCTGACGATGTCCCTGCTGCGCGCCGTCGGCGACGCCGGCGAGCTGCACTCCATCGAGCGGCGCGAGGACTTCGCCGCGATCGCGCGCGGCAACGTCGAGTCGTTCTTCGGCGGCGAGCACCCGGCCTGGCGCCTGTCGATCGGCGACCTGGCCGACGTGCTGCCCACCGTCGCCGAGCCCGGCACCGTGGACCGCGTGGTGCTCGACATGCTCGCGCCGTGGGAGAACGTCGACCCGGTCGCGCAGGCGCTCGTGCCCGGCGGCGTGCTGATCTGCTACGTCGCGACCGCCACCCAGCTCTCGCGGACCGCGGAGGACCTGCGCGCCGACGGCCGGTTCGCCGAGCCGCAGGCGTGGGAGTCGATGGTGCGCGGCTGGCACCTGGAAGGCCTCGCGGTGCGCCCGCAGCACCGGATGATCGGACACACGGGCTTCCTCATCACGGCCCGGCGGCTCGCCGACGGCGTCGTCCCGCCGGAGCGCACCCGCCGGCCGGCCAAGGGCTCGTACCCCGCGCCCGACGCCGAGTGGTCCGAGGAGGAGCTGGGCGAGCGCGCCGTGTCGGACAAGAAGATCCGGCGCGTGCGCCGCGACCTCGGCGTCGCCCCCGACGCCGTCGCTCCCGAGGCGGCGGCTCCCGCCGGCGACGCGCCCGCCGAGGGCTGAGCCCCGTCGGACCGGCACGACCCGCCGTGCCCCCGTCGAGGGGCGCGGCGGGTCACGGCCCGGTCACCGTCAGGTCTCGGTCGGGCGACGTCGCGACCGCTCCGTGAAATGAACCCCCGGACGTCGGCGTTGATGTCTAGGGTGCTGTACTCCGGGGGCGTCTTCCCGCCCGGGCAGGTGACCACCCGGGCCGCACGAGAGGGGATGCGATGACCGACAACCCTGTCCGCCCGGACTCGTCGGGGCTGCCGACCGGACCGAGCCACGACGCCCAGCTCGCCCTCCTCGCCGCGAAGAACGAGCGGCTCGCCGAGGCGCTCCGCGCCGCGCGCGACCAGATCGTCGAGCTCAAGGGCCAGATCGACGAGCTCGCCAAGCCGCCGGGGACGTACGCCACGTTCCTCGCCGCGCACGACGACGGCTCGGTCGACATCTCGTCCGCCGGCCGCAAGATGCACGTCCAGTCGAGCCCGGGGCTCGACGTCGAGGCGCTGCGCCCCGGCCAGGAGGTCAAGCTCAACGAGGCCATGACGGTGGTCGAGGCCGGCGGCTACGAGCGCACCGGCGAGCTGGTCACCGTCAAGGAGGTCCTCGACACCGAGCGCGTGCTGGTGGTCGGCCGCGCCGACGAGGAGCGCGTCGTGCGTCTCGCCGGGTCGGTCGCCGACGCGGCGCTGCGCGTCGGCGACGCGCTGACCGTCGACGTGCGCAGCGGGTTCGTCTACGAGGTGGTGCCCAAGTCCGAGGTCGAGGAGCTCGTCCTCGAGGAGGTCCCGGACATCGCCTACGAGGACATCGGGGGCCTCGGGCCGCAGATCGAGCAGATCCGCGACGCCGTCGAGCTGCCGTTCAGCCACCCCGACCTGTTCCGCGAGCACGGGTTGCGCCCGCCCAAGGGCGTGCTGCTGTACGGCCCGCCCGGGTGCGGCAAGACGCTCATCGCCAAGGCCGTGGCGAGCTCGCTCGCGGGGATGGTCGCGTCCACGCGGGGCGGGGACCCGGCCGCGAAGAGCTACTTCCTCAACGTCAAGGGCCCCGAGCTGCTCAACAAGTACGTCGGCGAGACCGAGCGGCACATCCGCCTGATCTTCGCCCGCGCCCGCGAGAAGGCGACCCAGGGCGCCCCCGTCGTCGTGTTCTTCGACGAGATGGAGTCCCTGTTCCGCACCCGCGGCACCGGCCTCTCCTCGGACGTCGAGACGACGATCGTGCCGCAGCTGCTCGCCGAGATCGACGGCGTCGAGCGCCTCGACAACGTCATCGTCATCGGCGCCTCGAACCGCGAGGACATGATCGACCCCGCGATCCTGCGGCCCGGCCGCCTGGACGTGAAGATCAAGATCGAGCGGCCCGACGCCGAGGGCGCCACCGAGATCTTCGGCAAGTACCTCACCCCGGCGCTGCCGATCCACCCCGACGACCTCGCCGAGCACGGCGGCAGCCAGACCGAGGCGATCGGCGCCATGATCCGCAGCGTCGTCGAGCGCATGTACTCCGAGGACGAGGAGAACCAGTTCCTCGAGGTCACGTACGCGTCCGGGGACAAGGAGACCCTGTACTTCAAGGACTTCAACTCCGGCGCGATGATCCAGAACGTCGTGGACCGCGCCAAGAAGTCGGCGATCAAGGACCTCCTCGCCACCGGGCAGCGGGGCATCCGGGTGGAGCACCTGCTGTCGGCGTGCGTCGACGAGTTCAAGGAGAACGAGGACCTGCCGAACACCACCAACCCCGACGACTGGGCGCGGATCAGCGGGAAGAAGGGCGAGCGCATCGTCTTCATCCGCACGATCGTCCAGAAGAAGGGCGGCGACGGGGCTCCCCGCACCATCGACACGGTGACCAGCACGGGGCAGTACCTGTAGCCCGGCCCCGACCCGACGGACCGCGTGATCGAGGTACCCGTCCCGAGGTCGACCCGCCGCGGTCGACTTCGGGACGGGTACCTCGATCTCGTCCGGGGCCACCTAGGGTGGTGGCGTGAGCGTTCGTCGCGTGATGGGGATCGAGACCGAGTACGGCGTGCTGGCACCGGGGCGGCCGATGGCCAACCCGATGCTCATGAGCTCGCAGGTGGTCATGACGTACCGCGCCCTCGTGGCGAGCGCGGGCGCGCGGCCGCCGGCGCGCTGGGACTACGACGACGAGGACCCCCTGCAGGACGCCCGCGGGTTCCACCTGCAGCGCGCGTCCGCGCACCCGTCGCTCCTCACCGACGACCCGTCCCGCCCCGCGCCGTCCGGCCCGGTCGGCACCGGGGGCGGCACGCCCGCCTCCGCCCAGGTCGCCTCCGCGGCCGGCACGCCCGGCGCCTCGGCGCGGGGCCGGTCCGCGGGCCGCGCGGCCCGGCAGCAGCCGGAGGAGGTCGAGCGCCCGTCCGTCGAGGACTACGACGACCCGAGCGCGGCGAACTGCATCCTCACCAACGGCGCCCGCCTGTACGTGGACCACGCGCACCCGGAGTACTCCTCCCCGGAGGTCACGGGGCCGCGCGACGGCGTGCTGTGGGACGTGGCGGGGGAGCGGGTCATGCTCGCGTCGGTGCGCTCCCTCGCGGAGGTGCCCGGCGGCGAGGTCGTGCTCTACAAGAACAACGTGGACGGCAAGGGCGCCAGCTACGGCACGCACGAGAACTTCCTGGTGGACCGGGCGCTGCCGTTCGGCACGCTCGTCGAGCTGCTCACGCCCTTCCTCGTGACCCGCCAGGTGTTCTCCGGCTCCGGCCGCGTGGGCATCGGCCCGACCGGGGCCGAGGCGGGCTTCCAGATCTCGCAGCGGGCGGACTACATCGAGGCCGAGGTGGGGCTGGAGACCACCCTGCGCCGGCCCATCGTGAACACCCGCGACGAGCCGCACGCCGACCGCACCCGCTGGCGCCGCCTGCACCTCATCATCGGCGACGCCAACCTGTTCGAGGTGGCGACGTTCCTCAAGCTCGGCACCACGTCCCTCGTGCTGTGGGTGCTGGAGCACCTGGACGAGCTCGCGGAGGCGGGCGTGCCGGCGCGGGCCGAGCTCGCCGCCCTGCGCCTCGCGGACCCGGTGGCGGACGTGCAGCGGGTCTCGCGCGACCTGAGCCTGACGGAGGCGCTCGAGCTCGCGGACGGCCGGCGGCTCACGGCCCTGCAGGTCCAGGAGGCGTACGCCGACGTCGTGGCGCGCGCGGTCGCGGCGCTGGCGGCCGGCGAGGGCGGGCCGGACGCCGAGACGGCGGACGTGCTGGACCGCTGGCGGTCGGTGCTGAGCCGGCTGGCCACCGACCCGGCGACCTGTGCGCGCGAGGTGGAGTGGGTCGCCAAGCGCCGGCTCCTGGAGGGGATGCGTTCGCGCGACGGGATCAGCTGGGACCACCCGCGGCTGCACGCGCTCGACCTGCAGTGGACCGACGTGCGCCCCGAGCGGGGCATCTACCACCGGCTCGTCGCGTCCGGCGCCGTCGAGCGGCTCGTCGACGACGAGTGCGTGGCCGACGCCGTGCACCATGCGCCGGCCGACACCCGCGCGTGGTTCCGCGGCGAGGTGATGGCGCGCTACGCCGACCAGGTGTCGGCGGCCAGCTGGGACTCCGTGATCTTCGACGTCCCCGGCGCGGCCGCGCTGCAGCGGGTGCCGATGCTCGACCCCGCGCGGGGGACGCGGGCGCACATCGGCGCCCTGCTCGACGCGAGCCCCGACGCGGCCGCCCTGCTGAAGGGCCTGCGCGGCGAGGGCTGAGGCCGTCCTCGAGCGTGGCGGTGGACCCGTTCCGCCGTGCGGTCCGGCTGTGGTTGGATCACCGCGTGTCACCGATCCGCACCGCCGCGGCGCCCCTGGCCCTGGCCGCTGTCCTCGTCCTCTCCGCATGCTCCGACCAGGTCTCTCCTGACGTGCCGGAGCACCCCACAGGGTCGGCGTCGGCCCCGACGGCGGTGGAGGCAGCGCCGGCGGACGTCGGCGACGTCGGTGTCGACGCACCGTGCGAGCTGGTCGACGAGACGACCGTGGCACGCCTCGTCGGGGAGGAGCTCCGGGAGCACCAGGAGGGGGCCGTCGGGAAGATCCCGGGCTGCGTGTGGGGCAGCATGAACGGGCCTGGTCTCCGGGTCGCGAGCGTGCCGGCGGAGGTCTGGGGCGCGTCCGTCCCGGAGATCCTCGACCAGCTCCTCGAGACCGGCGGGGCTCTCCTCGACGAGGAGAGCATGGAGCGTCTGGAGAAGGCGCAGGGGATGGTCGAGCAGGGCGAGCTGCTCTCCGCCGGCGAGGCCTGCGACATCTTCTCGACGATGGCGGAGCTGACCGGGCAGGCGCCGGGCAGCGACTACTCGGTGAGCTACGTCCCGGACCTCGACGACCCGATCGCGGTCTCGGCGCAGGCCTGCGTCGACGGCCGCTACCTGTCGCTTCTCGTCATCTCCTCGCAGGTGGAGGTCTCGGCGGCGACCGAGGCGCGCCTCGTCGAGGCCCTCGCGGACCTCTCCGAGGCCTGACGCGCCCGGGGTGGTCCCGACCTGCGCGGGTGGAGTCGTTCCGCCCTGGGCGCAACCTGCGTGGACGTCGCCGCGCAGTGTCGCCCGCAACGCATAGGCTGGCGTCGCGAGACTCTCCCGGAGCCCTTGTCGGGAGCTCCGCAGCAGCGAAGGAGGCGGACCATGGCCGGTCAGGAACGGATCAACCCGCAGCACGAGGACCGCACGCCCGACGACGACGCGGACGCCCCCGCGCCGGTGGCCCCGGCGGCGACCGAGCGGGACGCCGAGGTGGACGCCCTCCTCGAGGAGATCGACGAGGTCCTGGAGACGAACGCCGAGTCGTTCGTCCGCGGCTTCGTCCAGAAGGGCGGTCAGTGATCGCCCATGACCAGCGCTGACACCTCGGGACGCCTGCCGGACGCGTTCCTGCGCCCCGGCTCGTCCTCGTTCGTGGACTTCCTCGCCGGGCACGCGCCCGACCTGCTGCCCGGCCGGCGGCCCGGCACCGGCGGCGCGCCCGCCGACGGCCTCGCGCCGCACGCGACGACGATCGTCGCGCTCACCTTCGGGACCGACGACGGCGGCCGCGGCGTGATCATGGCGGGCGACCGCCGCGCCACCGCGGGCAACCTCATCGCCAGCCGGGAGATGGAGAAGGTCTTCGCGGCCGACGCCTACTCGGTGGTCGGGATCGCGGGCTCGGCGGGCGTGGCGATCGAGCTCGTGCGGCTCTTCCAGCTCGAGCTGGAGCACTACGAGAAGATCGAGGGCTCGCTGCTGTCCCTCGACGGCAAGGCCAACCGCCTGTCGACGATGATCCGCGGCAACCTGCCCCTGGCCCTGCAGGGCCTCGCGGTGGTGCCGCTGTTCGCCGGCTACGACCTCGACCGCGGGTACGGGCGCCTGTTCAGCTACGACGTCACCGGCGGCCGGTACGAGGAGCACGACCATCACACGGTGGGCTCGGGCTCGGTCTTCGCGCGCGGCGCGCTGAAGAAGCTGTGGCACCCCGGGCTCGACGCCGACGCGGCCGTCGGGGTGGCCGTGGAGGCCCTCTACGACGCGGCGGACGACGACAGCGCGACCGGCGGCCCGGACCCCGTGCGACAGATCTGGCCGGTCGTGACCGTGGTGACGGCCGACGGCGTGCGCCGGGTCGGCGACGACGAGCTGGCGGCGACGGTCGAGCGGATCGTCGCCGAGCGAGGGGCGGCGCACCGCGCGGCCCACGGCGACCGCCCCGCGGGCGGCGGCGGCCGGCCCGGGGCGCACGGAGGTGCACGCGCATGAACATGCCGTTCTACGTCTCGCCCGAGCAGCTCATGAAGGACCGGGCCGACTTCGCCCGCAAGGGCATCGCCCGAGGCCGGTCCGTCGTCGTGCTCGCCTACTCCGGCGGCATCGCGTTCGCCACGGAGAACCCGTCGCGCGCGCTGCACAAGATCTCCGAGATCTACGACCGCATCGCGTTCGCCGCGGTCGGCAAGTACAACGAGTTCGAGAACCTGCGCGTCGCCGGCGTGCGCTACGCGGACCTGCGCGGGTACTCCTACGACCGCACCGACGTCACCGCGCGCGGCCTCGCCAACGCGTACGCGCAGACGCTCGGCACGGTGTTCACCACGGAGTCCAAGCCGCTCGAGGTCGAGCTGGTCGTCGCCGAGGTGGGGGCCACCCCGGCCGCCGACCAGATCTACCGGCTCTCCTACGACGGCTCCGTCGCCGACGAGCACGGCCACGTCGTCATGGGCGGGCAGGCCGAACAGCTCAACGCACGGGTGGGCGAGGCCTGGCACGAGGGGATGACGCTGCCGGAGGTGCTCGCGCTCGCCGTGCGCACCCTCGGCGCGGTCGGGACCGACGGCTCCGTCTCCGCGCCGGGCGAGGAGCGGGAGATCGCGCCCGCGGGCCTCGAGGTGGCGGTGCTGGAGCGCGAGGGCCGGCGCCGGGCGTTCCGCCGGCTGCAGGGCGCGGCGCTGGCCGGGCTGCTCGAGCAGCCGGGCGACTGAGACGGGCGAGCGGGGCCGAGGAGAGGGGAACGTCGTGGACCGCAGGATCTTCGGTCTGGAGACCGAGTACGGGGTGACGTGCGCGGCGGACGACGGGCGCGGCCTGTCCGCGGACGAGGTCGCGCGCTACCTGTTCCGCAAGGTCGTGGCGTGGGGGAGGTCGTCGAACGTCTTCCTGCGCAACGGCTCCCGCCTCTACCTCGACGTCGGGTCGCACCCCGAGTACGCGACGGCCGAGTGCGACGACGTGCACCAGCTGGTCGCCTACGACCGGGGCGGCGAGCGCATCCTCGAGGGCCTCGTGGCCGACGCGCAGGAGCGGCTGGAGCACGAGGGCCTGTCCGGCAAGGTGCACCTGTTCAAGAACAACACCGACTCGGCCGGCAACTCCTACGGGTGCCACGAGAACTACCTCGTGCGCCGGCAGGGCGACTTCTCCCGCCTGTCCGAGGTGCTGGTGCCGTTCCTCATCACGCGGCAGGTGCTCACGGGCGCCGGCAAGGTGCTGGCCACGCCGCGTGGTGCCGTCTACTGCCTCTCCCAGCGCGCCGACCACATCTGGGAGGCGGTCTCCAGCGCCACCACGCGATCGCGCCCGATCATCAACACGCGCGACGAGCCGCACGCGGACGCCGAGATGTACCGGCGCCTGCACGTCATCGTGGGCGACTCCTCGATGGCGGAGCCCACGACGATGCTCAAGGTCGGCGCGACCGACCTCGTGCTGCGCCTCGTCGAGGCGGGCGTCCCGATGCGCGACCTGTCCCTCGAGAACCCCATCCGCGCGATCCGCGAGATCAGCCACGACCGCACCGGCCTGCACCCGGTGCAGCTCGCCAACGGCCGCACCGCCACCGCCGTCGACATCCAGTGGGAGTACTTCCACCGCGTGCGGGAGCACGTCGACAGCCACGCCGGCGCGACGCCCGTCGTCAAGCAGGTGCTCGACCTCTGGGAGCGAGGGCTGCGCGCGCTCGAGTCGGGCGACCTGTCGCTCGTCGACCGCGAGCTCGACTGGGTGATCAAGCTCAAGCTGATCGAGCGGTACCAGGCCAAGCACGACCTGGCGCTGGACGACCCGCGCATCGCGCGCCTCGACCTGGCGTACCACGACATCTCCCGCACCGAGGGGCTCTACAACCTGCTCGCCGCCCGCGGGATGGTCGAGCGCGTGGTCACCGACCTCGAGGTGTTCGAGTCGACCGCCGTCCCGCCGCCCACGACCCGCGCCAAGCTCCGCGGCGACTTCGTCCGCGCCGCGCAGGAGGCGCGCCGCGACTACACCGTGGACTGGGTGCACCTGAAGCTGAACGACCAGGCGCAGCGCACCGTGCTGTGCAAGGACCCGTTCCGGTCCGTCGACGAGCGCGTGGACCGGCTCATCGAGTCCATGTAGCCGGTGGCGCGGTTCGACGCCGGACCGTGCGGACCGTCGCTCCGGGGCACTGTCGATCGTGGCAGACTGTCGCGGTGCTCCGCCGACTGACGCTCCTGCTGGCCCTGCTGCTCGGCGGCTCCCTCGTCCTCGGCGGGTGCAGCTCGTCGCTGCTCGACGGGCTGGCCGACGCGCCGTCGTCGGGTCCGTCGGCGTCGCCCGTGCAGGTGTCGGGCGCGGTGGGCGAGCCGCCCGCCCTGGAGTACGAGCAGCCGTACGACGTGACGCGCCCCGGCGCGCGGACGGTGTGGCCGGGCTCGGGCGACGCGGTCGTCGACGGCGAGCCGGTGCTGCTGAACATGTACGCCGAGGACGGCCGCGACGGCACCGTCATCTCCAGCACGTACATCGACGCGCCGGCCTGGTACACGATGTCGCCGGCGTCGCTCGGCTCCAACCTCTACGACACCCTGCGCGGCCAGAAGGTCGGGGCGCGCATGCTGCTCGTCGAGGAGGACCAGGACGTCCCCGTGATCCTCGTGGTCGACGTGCTGCCGACCCACGCCTCCGGCGCCGAGGTGCCCGTCGCGGACGGCCTGCCGACCGTCGCGCGCGGTGCCGGCGGCGCCCCGAAGGTCACGGTGCCGAAGAAGGCGGACCCGCCGGAGGACCTGCAGGTGCAGCCGCTGCTGCGCGGCAGCGGCCCGCAGGTGCAGGTCGGCCAGGTCGTCACGATGCGGTTCACCGCCGTGCGGTGGAGCGACGGCAAGCAGTTCGACACGACGTGGTCGGCCGGCACGCGGCCGCAGTCCGCGACGATCGGCATCGGGCAGCTCGTCGACGGCCTCGACCAGGGCCTCGTGGAGCAGACCGTGGGGTCCCAGGTGCTGCTCGTCGTGCCCCCGGGCCTCGGCTACGGTGGCACCAGCAGCGACCTCGCCGACGAGACCCTGGTCTACGTCGTGGACATCCTGGACGCGCACTTCCAGGTGACGGAGGCCGAGTCCACCGGCAAGGGCCAGGGCGACGACGGCGGCGAGCCGGGATCGAAGCCCGGCAAGAAGTCCGGCGACCAGCCCGCCGGCACCGACAGCAAGGAAGGGTGAGTCCCGCATGTCCGTGGCCGTCCGCGTGATCCCGTGCCTCGACGTCGACGACGGACGGGTCGTCAAGGGCGTGAACTTCACCAACCTGCGCGACGCGGGCGATCCCGTCGAGCTCGCGGCGCGCTACGACCGCGAGGGCGCGGACGAGGTGACGTTCCTCGACGTGTCCGCGTCGTCGGGCGACCGGGCCACCATGGTCGACGTGGTGCGCCGTACCGCCGACCAGGTCTTCGTCCCGCTCACGGTGGGCGGCGGCGTGCGGTCGACGGACGACGTCGACCGGCTCCTGCGCGCCGGCGCGGACAAGGTCGGCGTGAACACCGCCGCCATCGCGCGCCCCGAGCTGGTCGCGGAGATCGCCGCGCGCTTCGGGCGCCAGGTGCTGACGCTGTCGGTGGACGCGCGCCGCGTCACCGGCGGGACGGTCACGCCGTCGGGCTTCGAGGTGACCACCCACGGCGGGCGCCGCGGCACCGGCATCGACGCGGTCGAGTGGGCCGCGCGGGCGGCGCACCTGGGCGCCGGCGAGATCCTGCTGAACTCCATGGACGCGGACGGCACCACCGCGGGCTTCGACCTCGAGATGCTCGCCGCCGTGCGCGAGCAGGTGGACGTTCCCCTCGTGGCGTCGGGCGGCGCCGGGGAGCCGGAGCACTTCGTGGCCGCCGCCCGCGCGGGCGCGGACGCGGTGCTCGCCGCCAGCGTCTTCCACTTCGGCGCGCTGACGATCGGGCAGGTCAAGGACGCCCTGGCGGCCGCGGGCATCGAGGTCCGTCGATGAGAGGCTGTCGATGAGCGGCAGTCCCACCCCGGGGGGCGGGGCCGCCGGCGCGGGCCGCGCCGCGGGGCTCACGCTCTCCGGGTCCCGGCTGCGCCGCTCGGCGACCCTCGTCTGGCGGGGCATGCGCTCCGAGCCGCGCCTGTACGTCCTGGCCGTGGGCGCCTCCGCGGTGTTCGGCGCGGCGACCGTGGCGGTCAGCCGCGCGGTCGGCTGGGCCACCGACGCGGTCGTGGTGCCCGCCATCGCGGGGGACCAGGCCGCGCAGGGGCGGATCTGGGTGGCCGGGCTCGTGCTCGCGGCCGTCGCGCTGACCCTCGCCCTCGGCGTGGCGGGGCGCCGCATCTGGGCGGGCTACGGGTTCGCGGCGATCCAGGCGCACCACCGGCGTGGGCTGTCCGGCCAGTACCTGCGGCTGCCCGTGTCCTGGCACCGGTCGCACCCGGCGGGCCGCCTGCTGTCGGCGGCGAGCGCCGACGTCGAGGCCGCGACCGGCGTGTTCAACCCGCTGCCCTTCGCGCTCGGCGTCGTGGTCATGATCGCCGTCGCCACGGGGATGCTCCTGGCGGTGGACGTGTGGCTGGCGGTCGCGGCGCTCCTGGTGGTCCCCGCCGCGGTCGCGGCGAACGTCGTGTTCCAGCGGCACATGACGCCGGCCGTGACCCGCGCGCAGCAGCTGCGCGCCGAGGTGGCCGACGTCGCGCACGAGTCGTTCGAGGGCGCGCTCCTGGTCAAGTCGCTCGGCACCGCCGACCGCGAGGAGGCCCGGTTCGCGGAGCGCACCGACGCGCTGCGGGCCGCCAACGTGCGCGTGGGCACGGTGCGCGCGGTGTTCGACCCGGCCATCGAGCTGCTGCCGTCCCTCGGCACGCTCGTGGTGCTCGGCGTCGGCACGTGGCGCGCGTCCGTCGGGGCCGTCGACACCGGCGACGTCGTCACGGCCGCCTACCTGCTGACCGTCATGGCGGTGCCGGTGCGCGCGTTCGGCTGGGTGCTCGGCGAGCTGCCGCGCGCGCTGGTGGGCTACGACCGGATCGCCGGCGTGCTCGACGCCCCGGTCACCCTCGTGGCGGGGGAGCGCGCCCTGCACCGGGCGGCCGGCGGCCTCGGGGTGCGGCTCGACGGCGTGGGCGTGGACGTCCCCGCGGCGGGGACCACGGCCACCCTGCTCGACGGCGTCGACCTGGAGGTCGCGCCGGGCGCCACCGTCGCGCTGGTGGGCAGCACGGGCGCGGGCAAGACGACGCTGGTCTCGCTGCTGGCCCGCCTCAGCGACCCCACGCGCGGCCGGGTGCTGCTCGACGGCGCCGACCTGCGCGACCTGGCGCCGGGGGAGGTCCCCGCGCAGGTCGCCCTCGTGACGCAGCAGACCTTCGTCTTCGAGGACACCGTGCGCGCGAACGTCACGCTCGCCGACCCCGGTGACGCCGGTGCGCCCGACGACGCGGCGGTCTGGGACGCGCTGCGGACCGCCCGGGTGGACGACGTCGTGCGCGCCCTCCCGGGCGGCCTCGACGCGACCCTCGGGGAGCGCGGCGCCAACCTGTCCGGCGGCCAGCGGCAGCGGCTCGCCATCGCCCGCGCCCTCGTGCGCCGGCCGCGGCTGCTCGTGCTCGACGACGCCACCTCCGCCGTCGACCCGCGCGTCGAGTCCGAGATCCTCGGTTCCCTGTCGGCCGCGCGCGCCGGCGGCGGCACGCGGGCCACGACCGTCGTGATGGTCGCCTACCGGATGTCGTCGGTCGCGCTGGCCGACGTCGTGGTGCACGTGGAGGGCGGGCGCGTCGTCGACGTCGGCCCCCACGACGCGCTGCTGGCCCGCGACCCGGGCTACCGCGCGCTGGCCACCGCGTACGAGCGCGAGACCGCGCGGCGGGCCCGGGAGGTCGCCGACGAGCGTGCCGCCGGGGAGTCCGTGGACGGCACCGACCCGACCGAGGAGGGGGCCGCGTGAGCGAGTCGCGCATCGCCGCCGCCAGCGAGCTGGGGGTGCTCGCCACCCTGCGCCGGGGCGTGCAGATCTCGCCGCAGATCGTCGACGGCCTGTGGGTCACGCTGGCGCTCGCGGTGCTCGCCGCCGCGGGGCGCGTGGTCGTGCCCGTCGCGGTCCAGCGCACGATCGACGACGGCATCCTCGCCGCCGGCGGCCCCGACGCCGGCCGCGTCGCGCTGCTCACGGGGCTGGCCGCGGGCGCCGTCGTGGTGGCGGGCCTGTGCACCGCCGTGGTGAACGTGCGGCTGTTCCGCCGCACGGAGGCCGGCCTGGCCGCGCTGCGGGTACAGGCGTTCCGGCACGTGCACGACCTGTCCACGCTGGCGCAGGGCACCGAGCGGCGCGGGGCGCTGGTGTCCCGGGTGACGTCCGACGTCGACACGATCTCCCTGTTCGTCCAGTGGGGCGGCATCCAGCTCCTCGTCTCCACGCTGCAGGTGCTGGTCGCCACGGCGCTCATGGCCGTGTACTCCTGGCAGCTCACCCTCGTCGTGTGGGCGTGCTTCGTGCCGCTGTTCCTCGTGCTGCGCCGCGCGCAGGGGTCCGTCAACCGGGCCTACGCGGCGGTGCGCCAGGCCGTCGGGGCGATGCTCGGGGCGATCTCGGAGGCGGTCGTGGGCGCCGAGACGGTGCGCGCCTACGGCGTCGCCCGGCGCACGGGTCGGCGCGTGGACGCGGCGATCGAGGAGACCCGGGCCACGCAGGCGCGCGCGCAGCTCCTGGTGTCGTCCGTGTTCTCCAGCGGCGTCCTGGTCGCCAACC
This sequence comes from Isoptericola sp. NPDC057653, assembly GCF_042799955.1. NCBI lineage: Bacteria > Bacillati > Actinomycetota > Actinomycetes > Micrococcales > Promicromonosporaceae > Isoptericola > Isoptericola sp. NPDC057653. The sequence goes on from NZ_JBHVHP010000002.1 coordinate 165,745, forward strand.
TGGTGCTTGCCGTCGTGGTCGTGGTCGGCACCCTCCTCGGAGTGGGCGGCGGCCTCACGGCGGGCCAGGTGGTCGCGTTCCTGTTCCTGGTGCAGCTGTTCACCGGGCCCGTGCAGCAGGCCACCGAGATCCTCAACGAGCTGCAGAACGCGGTGGCCGGATGGCGGCGCGTGCTCGCCGTGCTGGAGACGCCGGTCGACGTGGCCGAGTCCGCCGACGCGGTGCCCAGCCCGCGGGGCCCGGCGGCCGTCACGCTGCGCGGGGTGCGCTTCGCCTACCCGGACGGCCCGGACGTGCTGCACGGGGTGGACCTCGAGCTCCCCGCACGGCGCAAGGTCGCCGTCGTCGGCAAGACGGGCTCGGGCAAGACGACCGTCGCCAAGCTCGTCACCCGGCTCATGGACCCCACCGAGGGCCAGGTGCTGCTCGACGGCGTCGACCTGCGTCGCCTCACCCTCGGGTCCCTGCGCGAGCGGGTGGTCCTGGTGCCGCAGGAGGGCTTCCTCTTCGACGGCACGGTCGCCGAGAACGTCGCCTACGGGCTGCGGGACGACGACGGCGGGGCCGGGGGCGCCGGGACGGGCGCGCACGAGGACGCCGTGGCGGCCCGCGTCGCCGAGGCGGTCGGCGCCCTCGGCCTCGCGGACTGGGTGGCGGGCCTGCCGCAGGGCCTGGCGACGCCGGTCGGGCAGCGCGGCGAGGCGCTCAGCGCGGGGGAGCGGCAGCTGGTCGCGATCGCCCGGGCCTACCTCGCGGCGCCGGACCTGCTGGTGCTGGACGAGGCGACGTCGGCCGTCGACCCGGCCGCCGAGGTCCGGATCGCCCGGGCGCTCGACTCGCTCACCTCGGGCCGTTCCACGCTGACGATCGCGCACCGCCTCTCGACGGCGGAGGCGAGCGACGTCGTCGTCGTGGTCGACGAGGGCCGGGTGGTCGAGGTGGGCGGGCACGCCGAGCTCGCCGCGGCCGGCGGCGTGTACGCCCGGATGCACGCGAGCTGGGTGGCGCAGACGCGCTGAGGAGGCGGCCCCCGGCCCGCGCCGGGAGCCGCCCGGCCCCGCTCGGCCCCGCCCGCGCACGGACCCCGCTCCGAGGGGCCCCGCGGACGTGTCAAGATGCTCGGGTGACCACGCCCGCACTCCCCGGTGCACCCCTCGACGCCTCCCTCGACCCCGCGATCGCGGCCCGGCTCAAGCGCGACGAGCACGGCCTCGTCGCCGCGATCGTGCAGCAGCACGACTCGGGCGAGGTGCTCATGCTCGGCTGGATGGACGACGAGGCCGTGCGCCGCACCCTCACCGAGGGCCGGGTGACGTTCTGGAGCAGGTCACGCCAGGAGTACTGGCGCAAGGGAGACACGTCCGGGCACGCCCAGCTGGTGCGCTCCGTCGCGCTGGACTGCGACGGCGACGCCCTGCTCGTGCGCGTGCACCAGATCGGCGCCGCGTGCCACACCGGCGCCCGCACCTGCTTCGAGGCGGGCGGCGACCTGGGCGCCGTGGTCGGCCCCGACGCCGTCACGCAGGCTTCCACGACCACCACCACGACCACCACCACGACCGACACCACGACCCGTCCCGACGACACGCAGGAGGACCGGTGACCACCCCCGCCGTCACACCCCCCGCCCCCGCGCCCGCCTCCCGGCCGGCGCCGACCCGGAGCCCGGTCGCGGGCCCCTCGGCGGAGGACCTGGCGTGGGGCACGACGTGGCCGGGTCTCGAGACGTTCCGGGTCCTGGCCGCCGACCGCCGCGTCGTCCCCGTGGTGCGCCGCGTGCTGGCCGACGACGTCACCCCGGTCGGCGTGTACCGCACCCTGGCGCAGGACCGCCCCGGCACGTTCGTGCTCGAGTCCGCCGAGTCGGCGGGCGGCTGGTCGCAGTGGTCGTTCGTCGGCGTCGACTCGCGCGCCACCCTGACGTCCGACGGCGGGCGGGCCGTGTGGCACGGTGACGTGCCGGCCGGCATCCCCGTCGAGGGCGACGTCGTCGACGTGCTCGGCGCCGCGCTCGAGGCGCTGCGCACGCCCCCCGTCGAGGGGCTGCCGCCCCTGACCGGCGGGCTGACGGGTGCCCTCGGGTGGGACGTCGTGCGGCACTGGGAGCCGACGCTGCCGGCGACCGCCCCGGACGAGCTCGGGGTGCCGGAGGTGGCGCTGAGCCTCGCGACCGACCTCGTGGCGATCGACCACCACTCCGGCACGGCCTGGCTCATCGCCAACGCGATCAACGGGGACGGCACCGACGAGCGCGTCGACGAGGCGCACGCCGACGCCGTCGCCCGCCTGGACGCGATGCAGGCGCGCCTCGCCGCGCCGGCCCCCGCGGTGCCCACCGTGCTGCGCGGGCCGGACGAGGTGACCGAGCCGGCGCTGGAGTTCCGCTCCACGCGCGACGAGTTCGAGTCCGCCGTGCGGGCCGGCCAGGAGGCGATCCGCGACGGCGAGGTGTTCCAGGTGGTGCTGTCCCAGCGCCTCGGCCTGGACTGCCCCGCCGCGCCGCTGGACGTCTACCGGGCGCTGCGCACCATCAACCCGAGCCCGTACATGTACTACTTCCGCCTCACCGGGCCCGACGGGCGGGAGTTCTCCGTCGTCGGCTCCAGCCCCGAGACGCTCGTGAAGGTGACCGACGGCCACGTCACGACCTACCCCATCGCGGGCTCGCGCCCGCGGGGGGCCACCGTGGAGGAGGACGTCGCCCTCGGGGAGGAGCTGCTCGCCGACCCCAAGGAGCGCGCCGAGCACCTCATGCTCGTCGACCTCTCGCGCAACGACCTGGTCAAGGTCTGCGAGCCGACGTCGGTCGAGGTGGTCGAGTTCATGGCCACCCGCCGCTTCAGCCACATCATGCACCTGTGCTCCACCGTGGTCGGCCGCCTGCGGGCGGGCGCGACGGCGCTCGACACGCTGCGCGCGACCTTCCCGGCCGGCACCCTCTCCGGGGCGCCGAAGCCGCGGGCGATCGCCCTCATCGACGAGCTCGAGCCGGCGTCGCGCGGGATCTACGGCGGCACGGTCGGCTACTTCGACTTCGGCGGGAACATGGACATGGCCATCGCGATCCGCACGGCGTGCATCCGCGACGGCCGGGCGTGGGTGCAGGCCGGCGGCGGGATCGTCGCCGACTCCGTGCCCGCGCTCGAGTACGAGGAGTCGCGCAACAAGGCGGCCGCGGCGGTGCGCGCGGTGCAGCTGGCCGCGCGGTTCCGGGCGCTCTGAGCAGTGGGTTCGAGCAGGGCAGCGGGTTCGAGCAGGGCCGTGGGGACGACCGGTGCCGCGGGCACCGACGGGCAGGACGGACGGGCAGGACTGATGGACGAGGCAGCGGGGATCACGCACGACGGCGACGCCGGGCGGGCGCCGGACCGCGGGCCGGGCCGCGGGCCCCTGCGCGCGCGCTCGCGCGCCGTGTGGTCGGTGGTCGCGGTGGGCGGGCTCACGCTCGCGACGGCGTCGCCCACCTGGGTGAGCACGACGGTCTCGACGGCGCTCGAGCCGACGGTGGACGTCGCGGTGCCGGGCACCACCGCCGCGCCCGCGGTCGCCGCCGCGGCGCTCGTCGTGGTCGCCGGCGGCGTCGCGCTGGCCATCGCGGGCCGGGTGGCGCGATGGGTCGCGCTGGTCGTGGTGGCGCTCGCGGGCGCGCTGGCGGCCGCGTCGGCGCTGGCCGTGCTGCTCGACCCGGTGCCGGCGGCGACGTCCGGCGCGTCGGACACCGCGGGGGTGACGGACCTCACCTCGCCGGTCGCGGTGGCGGTGTGGCCGTGGCTCACGGTGGTGCTGGGCGTCCTGGCCGTGGCCGTCGCGGTGCTCGCCGCGGCGGGCTCGCCGGGCTGGGGCACGACCTCCGGGCGGCACGAGCGCGCGTCCGCCGACCTGTCGACGGGCGACGAGGCCTCCCCGGCCCCGGCCGGCGGCGACCGTCCCGCGGCGGCGGCCCAGGCCGACGACGCTGGTCAGCACGACCCGCACGACGCCTGGGACGCGCTCTCCCGGGGTACGGACCCGTCCGCGGACCGCTAGGCTGGGCCGCGCACCACGTCACGAAAGGGCATCACATTCCAATGACCGACAACCGCAACGCCGAGGTCGCCTACCTGCCCCCGGCCGTCCCGCCCACGAACCACGGCCACACGACCGCCGCGTGGACGGCGATGATCGGCATCATGCTGGGCGTGGCCGTCGGCGCCGTCGGGATGCTCCCCGACGTCCCGGACGCGGTGGTCTGGGTGGGCGCCGTGATCGTCGCCGGCTCGCTCGTCCTCGGCGCCGTGCTGCGCGGCATGGGCTTCGGCCAGGCGAAGCCGGGCGTGACGCCGCGCAAGGCGCCGTCGGGCCACTGACGCCCGCGCACCGACCTCACGACGGCGCGTCCCTCCTGCGGGAGGGGCGCGCCGTCGTCGTCTCACGGTCGGAGACGTGTCAAGGGCGTCCCGCGGACAGGCCTACGATGGCTGGCAGGGCGTCGGTGCGGCGTCACGGGCACGGGGGAGGCAGACCATGACGGTCCTGGAGGACATCGTCGCGGGGGTCCGCGAGGACCTCGCGCTGCGCCAGGCGCGCACGTCGCTCGACGAGCTCAAGGAGCGTGCGGCCCGCGTGCCGGGCGCGCTCGAGTGCTGCGGGCGCCTGCTCTCGGAGGATCGCGTCGCCGTGATCGCCGAGGTGAAGCGCTCCAGCCCCAGCAAGGGCGACCTGGCACCCATCTCCGACCCGGCGGCCCTCGCCGAGGAGTACGCCCGCGGAGGCGCGAGCGCGATCTCGGTGCTCACGGAGCAGCGGCGGTTCGGCGGCAGCCTCGCGGACCTGGACGCCGTGCGCGCCAGGGTCGACGTGCCGGTGCTGCGCAAGGACTTCGTCGTCACGCCGTACCAGGTCTGGGAGGCTCGCGCGCACGGGGCGGACCTGGTCCTGCTCATCGTCGCGGCCCTCGAGCAGACCGTGCTGACCTCCCTCATCGAACGGGTGCACTCGCTCGGCATGACGGCGCTGGTCGAGGCCCACACGGCCGACGAGGTGCGGCGCGCGCTGGACGCCGGCGCCCGCGTCGTCGGCGTCAACGCCCGCGACCTGAAGACCCTCGAGGTGGACCGCACGACCTTCGCGCGGCTCGCCCCCCTCATCCCGGACGACGTCGTGCGCGTCGCCGAGTCCGGCGTGCGCGGCCCGCACGACGTGCTCGACTACGCCCGCTCGGGCGCGCACGCGGTGCTCGTCGGGGAGGCGCTCGTGACCGACGGCGCGCCGCGCCGCTCCGTCGCCGACCTGGTCGCGGCCGGGCAGCACCCGGCCCTGTGGTCGGTCCGCCCGGCGGCCCAGCCGTAACGTCCGACCGGACGGCCCCGCGGCGGGCCGGGCCGGTGGCCGCAGGACGCCGCACCGCCGAGGGCCGGACGACCGGTACCCTCGGACGACCCTTCATGCAGACCCGCAGGCCGCACCGCCGAGCGGTGACGACGAGAGACGGAGGACCCGTGCCCGACCAGCCCGTACGGGATGCGCTGACCGAGAACCTGGCGCACCAGGTGCTCGGGCGGCTCGCGGACGTCGAGGGCCCGTACTTCGGGCAGTTCGGCGGCCGTTTCGTGCCCGAGGCCCTGATCGCCGCGCTCGACGAGCTCGAGACGGAGTACCGCAAGGCGCTGGGCGACCCGGCGTTCACCGACGAGCTGGCGCGGCTGCACCGGGACTACACCGGCCGCCCGTCGCCGCTCACGGAGGTGCCCCGCTTCGCGGAGCACGCCGGCGGGCAGCGGGTCTTCCTCAAGCGCGAGGACCTCAACCACACCGGGTCGCACAAGATCAACAACGTGCTCGGCCAGGCCCTGCTGGTGAAGCGGATGGGCAAGACCCGCGTCATCGCGGAGACCGGCGCCGGCCAGCACGGTGTCGCGACGGCCACCGCCGCCGCCCTGCTCGACCTCGAGTGCGTCGTGTACATGGGCGAGGAGGACACGCGTCGCCAGGCGCTGAACGTGGCCCGGATGCGCCTGCTCGGTGCCGAGGTGATCCCGGTGAGGATCGGCTCGCGCACGCTCAAGGACGCCATCAACGAGGCGCTGCGCGACTGGGTCGCCAACGTCGAGACCACGCACTACCTGCTCGGCACGGTCACGGGGCCGCACCCGTTCCCGGAGATGGTGCGCGAGTTCCACCGCATCATCGGCGAGGAGGCGCGCGCGCAGGTCCTGGAGCGCGCGGGCCGCCTGCCCGACGTCGTGGCGGCCTGCGTGGGCGGCGGCTCCAACGCCCTGGGCATCTTCAACGCGTTCCTCGACGACGAGGGCGTCGCCCTCTACGGCTTCGAGGCGGGCGGCGAGGGCGTCGAGTCCGGACGGCACGCCGCGCGCTTCTCCGGCGGCGCCCCGGGCGTGCTGCACGGCGCGCGCTCGTACCTGCTGCAGGACGACGACGGCCAGACGCTGCCGAGCCACTCGGTCTCGGCCGGCCTGGACTACCCGAGCGTCGGCCCGGCGCACTCCTGGCTGCACGACCTGGGCCGCGCCACCTACGAGCCCGTGACCGACGACGAGGCCATGGAGGCCTTCCGCCTCCTGTGCCGCACCGAGGGGATCATCCCGGCGATCGAGTCCGCGCACGCCCTCGCCGGCGCGCTGCGCGTCGGGAAGGCGGCCGCCGAGGCCGGCCGCACGGACGAGATCGTCCTGGTGAACCTGTCGGGCCGCGGCGACAAGGACGTGGCCACCGCGGCGCGCTGGTTCGGGCTGCTCGACGAGCAGGCCGACGCCGACGCCCCGCAGCCGCCGGAGGGGGAACAGTGAGCACCAGCACCGACGCCGCGCCGACCGCCGTGTCGCCCACGGGCGCGCTGCTGGGAGCCCTGCGCGCCGACGGCCGCGCGGCCCTCGTCGGCTACCTGCCCGTCGGCTTCCCCGACGTGGACCGCTCGATCGAGGCCGTCCTCGCGATGGTCGAGGCCGGCGTCGACGTCGTGGAGATCGGCGTCCCGTACACCGACCCCGTGATGGACGGGCCCGTGATCCAGCGCGCCGCGGAGACGGCGCTGGCGGGCGGCGCCCGCGTGCGCGACGTCTTCCGGGTCGTGCAGGCCGTGGCGGAGAGCTCGGGCGGGCGCGTGCCCGCCCTCGTGATGACGTACTGGAACCCGGTGCTGCGCTACGGGGTGGACGCGTTCGCGCGTGACCTCGCGGGCGCCGGCGGCGCCGGGCTCATCACGCCCGACCTGATCCCCGACGAGGGCGCCGACTGGGTCGCGGCCTCGGAGGCCCACGGCCTCGACCGGGTCTTCCTCGTCGCCCCGAGCTCGACGCCCGAGCGCCTGGCGCTGACGGCCCGCGCCTCGCGCGGCTTCGTGTACGCGGCGTCGACGATGGGCGTGACGGGCGCCCGGACCCAGGTGGGCCCGCGCGCCGAGCGGCTTGTCGCGGACACCCGCGCCGCCGGCGCCGAGAACGTCTGCGTCGGCCTCGGCGTCTCGACGGGGGACCAGGCCGCGGAGGTCGGTCGGTACGCCGACGGCGTCATCGTCGGCTCCGCCCTCGTCCGGCCCCTGCTCGCCGACCGGCCGTGGACGCAGCGGCTCGACGACCTGCGCGCCACGGTGGCGGAGCTCGCCGACGGCGTGCGCCGGTCGCGCCGGGAACCTGCCCCCACGACCGCGGAGGAGCGTCCGTGACCCCCACGATCCTCGCGTCGGCCCCGATGGTGGCCGTGCAGGCCGCCATCCCGAGCCCGCCGCAGCACACCTGGTACCTCGGCCCGCTGCCGATCAGGGCCTACGCGCTCGCCATCCTCGCGGGGATCGCGGTGGCCATCTGGATCACGACGAAGCGCTGGGTGGCGCGCGGCGGCGTCGCGGACGACGTGCTCGACATCGCGTTCTGGGCGGTGCCGTTCGGCATCGTCGGAGGACGGCTGTACCACGTGTTCAGCACGCCCGACCCCTACTGGGGCCCGGGCGGCGATCCCGTGCGTGCCCTGTACGTGTGGGAGGGCGGCCTGGGGATCTGGGGCGCCGTCGCGCTCGGCGGCGTCGGCGCGTACATCGGCTGCCGCCGCAAGGGTGTCCGCCTGTCGTCGTTCGCCGACGCGCTCGCCCCCGGACTGCTCGTCGCGCAGGCGGTCGGACGCCTCGGCAACTGGTTCAACCAGGAGCTCTTCGGCGCGCCGACGACCCTCCCGTGGGGCCTGCGCATCGACCCGCAGTACCTCCCGGTCGACCCGGCCACGGGCGCGGCGTACGCCGAGGGGACGCTCTTCCACCCGACGTTCCTGTACGAGATGATCTGGAACCTCGCCGCGGCGGCGTTCCTGGTCTGGCTCGACCGCCGGTACAGGCTCGGTCATGGGCGGGTATTCTGGGCCTACGTCGCGCTCTACACTCTCGGCAGGGTGTGGATCGAGATGCTCCGCATCGACACCGCCGAGCACGTGCTCGGGCTGCGTCTGAACGTGTGGACGTCGATCATCGTGGGCCTCGGTGCCCTGATCGCCTTCTACGTCATCGGCAGGCGCTACCCGGGACGCGAGGACGGGGTCGAGCTGCCGGGCCGCACGCGGCGCGCGCACGCGGGGGAGCAGCACACCACGCAGCACACCGACGACGCCGGGGCCGAGGCCGCGGCGGACGGTCAGCAGGACACCGAGCTTGACACCACGAGCACCGCGCACGCCGGGGCCGCCGCAGGCGCCCCCGGCCGGGACGACGGCCGAGACAACGGCAGCGGACCGCACCGTGCGGACGCGGACGCCGCCGGACCCGACCAGGGGCCGGCGGACCGCGCCTGAGGCGTCTCCCACCCGGGGCACCACCCGGGGAGGGACGCCTGATGTTTCCGACGGGCCGACGATGTCCCGACCACCTTTGAGCATGACGCGCCCGCGTGCGGGCGTGCAGGAGGACGGTGTTGATGACCACGCCGCAGCATCGGGTCGCGCGGCCCTCGGCCCAGGGCCTCTACGACCCGTCGGCCGAGCACGACGCGTGCGGTGTCGCGTTCGTCGCGACCCTTCGCGGGACGCCCGGACGCGACATCGTGGACGCGGGCCTGACCGCCCTGCTGAACCTCGACCACCGCGGGGCGGTGGGCGCCGAGGAGAACAGCGGTGACGGGGCCGGGATCCTCACGCAGATCCCGGACGCCTTCGTCCGGGACGTGGTGGCGGCGGAGCTCCCGCCCGCCGGCCACTACGCGATCGGCATGGCGTTCCTGCCGCAGGACGCGGCCGAGGCCGACGCGGTCGCGCGCCGGTTCGAGGCCGTCGCCGCCGAGGAGAAGCTCGACGTCCTCGCCTGGCGCGACGTGCCCGTGACGGCCGACCTGGTCGGCCCGACGGCGCGCGCGTCCATGCCGCTGTTCCGGCAGGTCGTCGTCGCCGACCCGGCGCGCGAGCTGTCGGGCCTCGAGCTCGACCGGCGCACCTACCGCCTGCGCAAGCGGGCGCAGCACGAGCTGGACCTGTTCCTCGCGTCGCTCTCGAGCCGCACGCTGACGTACAAGGGCATGCTCACGACGGCCCAGCTGGAGCCGTTCTTCCCGGACCTCTCCGACCCGCGGTACGCGTCGGAGATCGCCCTGGTGCACTCGCGCTTCTCGACGAACACGTTCCCGTCGTGGCCGCTGGCCCAGCCGTTCCGCCTCGTGGCGCACAACGGCGAGATCAACACGGTGCGCGGCAACCGCAACTGGATGGCCGCTCGCGAGAGCACGATGGCCAGCGAGGCGCTGGGCGACCTCGCCCCGCTGCTGCCGGTGTGCACCGAGGGGTCGAGCGACTCGGCGAGCTTCGACGAGGTGCTCGAGCTGCTGCACCTCTCGGGCCGCTCGCTCCCGCACGCGGTGCTGATGATGGTCCCCGAGGCGTGGGAGAACCACGCCGAGATGGACCCGGCGCGGCGCGCGTTCTACCAGTACCACGCGAACCTCATGGAGCCGTGGGACGGGCCCGCCTGCCTCACCTTCACCGACGGCACGCTGATCGGCGCGGTCCTCGACCGCAACGGGCTGCGCCCGGGGCGCTACTGGGTCACCGAGGACGGCCTCGTCGTGCTGGCGTCGGAGGCCGGGGTCCTGGACCTCGACCCGGCGACCATCGTCCGCAAGGGCCGCCTGGAGCCGGGCCGCATGTTCCTGGTCGACACCGCCCAGGGGCGGATCGTGGAGGACGACGAGCTCAAGTCGCAGCTCGCCAGCCAGCGCCCCTACGCCGAGTGGGTCGCCGACAACACGATCACCCTGGACTCGCTGCCGGAGCGCGAGCACGTCGCGCACTCGCCGGCGTCGGTCCAGCGCCGTCAGCGCGCCTTCGGGTACACCACCGAAGAGCTCAAGATCATCCTGACGCCGATGGCCGACACCGGCGCGGAGCCGCTCGGGGCCATGGGGTCGGACACTCCCATCGCCGTGCTCTCGAGCCGGCCGCGGCTGCTGTTCGACTACTTCACGCAGATGTTCGCGCAGGTGACGAACCCGCCGCTGGACTCGATCCGCGAGCAGCTCGTCACGGCGATCGACAGCACCATCGGGCCGGAGCCCAACCTCCTGGAGGAGGTCGCGCAGCACGCCCGCAAGCTCGACCTGCCGTTCCCGGTGCTGGACAACGACGAGCTCGCCAAGATCGTGCGCATCGACCGCGACCCGCGCCTGGAGGGCGAGTTCCGCGCCGGCATCGTGCGCGGTCTGTACGAGGTGTCCGGCGGCGGCCGGGCCCTGCAGGCCCGGCTCGAGGAGATCTTCGCGCAGGTCGACGCCGACCTCGAGGACGGCGTGACGCACATCGTGCTGTCGGACCGCGACTCGGACTCGGAGCTCGCGCCGATCCCGTCGCTGCTCCTGACCAGCGCCGTGCACCACCACCTGCTGCGCCGCGGCACCCGCACCCGGATCTCGCTCGTCGTCGAGGCGGGCGACGTGCGCGAGGTGCACCACGTCGCGCTGCTCATCGGGTACGGCGCGGCCGCGGTCAACCCGTACCTCGCGATGGAGACGGTCGAGGACCTCGCGCTGCGCGGCTACCTCGACGTCACGCCCGAGCAGTCGGTGGCGAACCTCATCAAGGCGCTCGGCAAGGGCGTGCTCAAGGTGATGAGCAAGATGGGCATCTCGACGATCATGTCGTACCGCGGTGCGCAGATCTTCGAGGCCGTCGGGCTCTCGCACGAGCTGGTGGCGGACTACTTCACGGGCACCACGAGCCGCCTCGCGGGCGTGGGCCTGGACGTCATCGCGGCCGAGGTCGCGGCCCGGCACGCCGAGGCGTACCCGGCGTCCGGCAACCACAAGCCGCACCAGCGGCTCACGAGCGGCGGCGAGTACCAGTGGCGCCGGGACGGCGAGGAGCACCTCTTCGACCCGGAGACGGTCTTCCGCCTCCAGCACGCCACGCGCACGGGCCGGATGGACATCTTCCGCCAGTACACGCGGCGCGTGGACGAGCAGTCCCGTCGCCTCATGACGCTGCGCGGCCTGCTGCGGTTCACCCCCGACCGTGAGCCGGTGCCGATCGACGAGGTCGAGCCGGTCAGCGAGATCGTCAAGCGGTTCAACACCGGCGCGATGTCCTACGGCTCCATCTCGGCCGAGGCGCACGAGACCCTCGCGATCGCGATGAACCGCCTCGGCGGCCGGTCGAACACCGGCGAGGGCGGCGAGGACCCGGAGCGCCTGTACGACCCGGAGCGCCGCTCCCGGGTCAAGCAGATCGCGTCGGGCCGCTTCGGCGTCACGAGCGAGTACCTGACGCAGGCCGACGACATCCAGATCAAGCTCGCGCAGGGCGCCAAGCCCGGCGAGGGCGGCCAGCTGCCCGGGCCCAAGGTGTACCCGTGGGTCGCGCGGACCCGGCACTCGACGCCGGGCGTGGGCCTCATCTCGCCCCCGCCGCACCACGACATCTACTCGATCGAGGACCTGGCTCAGCTCATCCACGACGCCAAGAACGCGAACCCGAGCGCGCGCGTCCACGTCAAGCTCGTCAGCGAGTTCGGCGTCGGCACCGTGGCCACGGGTGTGTCCAAGGCGCACGCGGACGTCGTGCTCATCTCGGGCCACGACGGCGGCACGGGCGCGAGCCCCCTGACGTCGCTCAAGCACGCGGGCACGCCGTGGGAGATCGGCCTGGCCGAGACCCAGCAGACCCTGGTGCTCAACAACCTGCGCGACCGCATCGTCGTGCAGGTCGACGGCCAGATGAAGACGGGCCGCGACGTCGTCGTGGCCGCGCTGCTGGGCGCCGAGGAGTTCGGCTTCGCGACGGCCCCGATGGTGGTCTCGGGCTGCGTCATGATGCGCGTCTGCCACCTGGACACCTGTCCGGTGGGCGTCGCGACGCAGAACCCGGAGCTGCGCAAGCGGTTCACGGGCAAGCCCGAGTTCGTCGTGAACTTCTTCGAGTTCATCGCGCAGGAGGTGCGCGAGCACCTGGCGTCGCTCGGCTTCCGCTCGATCGAGGAGGCCGTCGGCCACGTCGACGCCCTCGACACCCGCAAGGCCGTGGACCACTGGAAGGCGGAGGGGCTGGACCTGGCCCCCGTGCTCGCCGCGCCGGCGGCCGCGGAGGGTGCCCCGCTGCACCAGGCGGTCACGCAGGACCACGGGCTCGCCAAGGCGCTCGACAACCAGCTCGTCGAGAAGGCGCGCCCCGCGCTCGAGGACGCGCTGCCCGTGCAGATCGAGCTGCCCGTGCGCAACGTCAACCGCACGGTCGGCACGATGCTCGGCCACGAGGTGACCAAGCGGTACCGCGGTGCGGGGCTGCCCGACGACACGATCGACGTGACCCTCACGGGCTCCGCCGGCCAGTCGCTCGGCGCGTTCCTTCCCCGTGGCGTCACGCTGCGGCTCTTCGGCGACGCCAACGACTACGTCGGCAAGGGCCTCTCGGGCGGCCGGATCGTCGTGCGCCCGGACCGCTCGGCCGTGCTCGACGGCGCCGCGAACGTCGTGGCGGGCAACGTCATCGGCTACGGCGCGACGTCGGGCGAGATCCTGCTGCGCGGCCGGGTGGGCGAGCGCTTCGGCGTGCGCAACTCCGGCGCCACGCTGGTCGTGGAGGGCGTGGGCGACCACGGCTGCGAGTACATGACCGGCGGCACCGTGCTGGTGCTCGGCCCCACGGGCCGCAACTTCGGCGCGGGCATGTCGGGCGGCGTGGCGTACGTGCTCAACCTGCGCGACGTCGCGATGAACGCCCAGTCCGTGTCCGGCGGCGAGCTCCAGGTGGGCCCGCTCGAGGACGAGGACTGGGACCGCGTGCGCGGCCTGCTGGAGCGACACCTCGCGGAGACGGGCTCGCCGGTGGCGGCCGAGCTCCTCGAGGACGCCGGCTCCCGGGCGCGCTTCTCGCGGGTGCTGCCCGCGGGCTGGGCCCGCGTGCGGGCCGCACTGGCCGATGCCGAGGCCGCCGGGAAGACGCTGGGCGAGGGCGACGACTTCGACCCCGCGATGTGGGAGCAGATCATGGAGGTGGCGCGTGGCTGACCCCCGCGGATTCCTGAAGGTGCGGGAGCGCGAGCTCCCGCCGAACCGCCCGGTCGAGGTGCGGCTGCGTGACTGGAAGGACACGCACGCCCACCGCGAGGAGGGCCAGCCGTTCCTCAAGGAGCAGGCGGGACGCTGCATGGACTGCGGCATCCCGTTCTGCCACCAGGGCTGCCCGCTGGGCAACCTCATCCCCGAGTGGAACGACCTCGTGTGGCGCGACCAGTGGGCCGACGCGATCGAGCGTCTGCACGCGACCAACAACTTCCCGGAGTTCACCGGCCGCGTCTGCCCGGCGCCGTGCGAGACGAGCTGCGTGCTCGGCATCAACCAGCCCGCGGTGACGATCAAGAACGTCGAGGTCTCGATCATCGACGAGGCGTTCGCGCGCGGCCTGGTCACGCCCCAGGTGCCGCAGCGGCTCACGGGCTCGACCGTGGCCGTGGTGGGCTCCGGCCCCGCGGGCCTGGCCGCCGCCCAGCAGCTGACCCGGGCGGGCCACACGGTCGTCGTGTACGAGCGGGACGACGCCATCGGCGGCCTGCTGCGCTACGGCATCCCGGACTTCAAGCTGGAGAAGCTCCACATCGAGCGCCGGCTGGAGCAGATGGAGGCCGAGGGCACGCGGTTCCGCCCGGGCGTCGCCATCGGCCGCGACATCAGCTGGGACGCGCTGCGCCGCCGGTTCGACGCGGTCGTGGTGGCCACGGGCGCGACCGTGCCGCGCGACCTGGCGCTGCCGGGCCGCGACCTGGCGGGCATCCACTTCGCCATGGACTTCCTGACGCCGGCGAACAAGGCCGCTGCCGGGAACCCGGTCGAGGGCGCGCCGTCGGCCGAGGGCAAGCACGTCATCATCATCGGCGGCGGCGACACCGGGTCGGACTGCCTCGGCACCTCGCTGCGCCAGGGCGCCGCGAGCGTGACGACGCTGGCGATCGGCAAGAAGCCGCCGGTGGAGCGCCCGGCGGGCCAGCCGTGGCCCACCGACCCGATCCTCTTCGAGGTCTCCACGTCTCACGAGGAGGGCGGGGAGCGGAGCTACCTGGCCTCGACGGTAGAATTCGTGGGCGGCGAGGACGGGAACGTCCGGGCCCTGCGGGTCGCGGAGACGGAGTACCTGCCGGACGGCCGCCGGGTGCCCCAGGCGGGCACCGAGCGGGAGATCCCGGCCGACCTGGTCCTGATCGCCATGGGCTTCACCGGTCCGGAGACGGACGAGCTGGTGACCCAGACGGGGGCCGAGCTGACCACCCGCGGGCTGGTCCGGCGCGGCGACGACTACGCCACGAGCCTGCCCGGCGTGTACGCGACGGGCGACGCGGGGCGGGGTCAGTCCCTGATCGTCTGGGCGATCGCGGAGGGCCGCGCGACGGCTGCCGCGGTCGACGCCTACCTGCAGGGCAGCAGCGAGCTGCCCGCGCCGGTGGGCCCGCGGACGGTCGCGCTGCGAGGATAAGAAGTAGAAGGAAGTAGCAGGACCCGGGTGCCGGACCGGCACCCGGGCGTCGCCCCGGCTCGCGTCGGGGCGGATCGACGACGAGGCTGGAGACATGCGCAGAGCGAAGATCGTGTGCACCATCGGACCCGCGACGGCGTCCAAGACCAAGCTCCGTGAGCTGGTCGACGCGGGCATGGACGTGGCCCGGATCAACCGGAGCCACGGGGAGCAGGCGGAGCACGAGGCCGTCTACCACGGTGTACGAGAGGCGGCGAAGGAGTCCGGCCGCAACGTCGCAGTCCTCGTCGACCTCCAGGGCCCGAAGATCCGGCTCGGCCGGTTCGCGGGCGACCAGAAGCACTTCCTCAACGAGGGCGACACCTTCACCATCACCACGGAGGACGTGGAGGGCACGAAGGAGCTCGTCTCGACGACCCACAAGGGCCTGGCGAGCGACGCCCGCGTCGGCGACCCGCTCCTCATCGACGACGGCAAGGTGCGCGTGCGCGTCACCGCGGTCGAGGGCCCGCGCGTCGTGACGACCGTCGAGGTCGCCGGCCCGGTCTCGAACAACAAGGGCATCAACCTCCCCGGCGTCGCGGTCTCCGTGCCGGCGCTGTCGGAGAAGGACACCGACGACCTGCGCTGGGCGCTGCGCATGGGCGCGGACATCATCGCCCTGTCGTTCGTGCGGTCCGCCAAGGACTACGACGACGTCGCGGCGATCATGGCGGAGGAGGGCCGCACGGTCCCCGTCGTCGCCAAGATCGAGAAGCCGCAGGCGGTGGAGAACCTGGAGGAGGTCGTCGCGGCCTTCGACGGCTTCATGGTGGCGCGCGGCGACCTCGCCGTGGAGATGCCGCTGGAGCAGGTCCCGCTGGTGCAGAAGCGCATCGTCGAGCTGGCCCGTCGGAACGCGAAGCCGGTCATCGTCGCCACGCAGGTGCTGGAGTCGATGACCACCAGCCCGACGCCGACGCGCGCCGAGGCCTCCGACTGCGCCAACGCGGTGCTCGACGGCGCCGACGCGGTCATGCTCTCGGGCGAGACCAGCGTGGGCGACTACCCGATCATCACGGTCCAGACGATGGCCCGGATCATCGAGGCGACCGAGGAGATGGGCCGCGAGCGCATCGCCCCCCTGGGCTCCTCGCCGCACACCCGCGGTGGCGTCATCACCCGCGCGGCCGCCGAGATCGGCGAGACGCTCGGCGTGAAGTACCTCGTGACGTTCACGCAGTCGGGCGACTCGGCCAAGCGCATGTCGCGCCTGCGCTCGGGCATCCCGCTGCTCGCGTTCACGCCGGAGGAGAGCGTGCGCAGCGTGCTCGCGCTCACCTGGGGCACCACCACGTACCAGGTGCCGAAGGTCGACAGCGTCGACGCGATGGTCGGCCAGGTGGACTCGACGCTGCGCGCCAACGGGCTCGCCGAGCCGGGCGACCGCGTCGTGATCGTCTCGGGCGCCCCGGTGGGCGTGCCGGGCACGACGAACTCGATCCTGGTGCACAAGGTCGGCAGCCACGGCGACCTGTCCGCGATGGCGGAGTGACCTGACGCGGAGCGTTCCGCGACGACGCCGGGGGCGTGGGGGGGGGGGGGGGGGGCGGCCGCCCCCCCCCCCCGGGGGGGGGGGGGGGGGCGGGGGGGCGGGGCCCCCCCGCGCCCCCCCCCTCGCCGGTGCCCCCGGCGGCGCCCCCCGCGGCCTCGCGTCGGGTGGTGCGGGCCCGGGGGGGGGGGGGGGCCCGGGGGGGGGGGGGGGGGCGCGCCCCCCCCCCCCCCCCCCCCACGCCCCCGGCGTCGTTCCGTCCGGTGGAGGCCGGTCAGCGGGCCACGAGCCTCCAGCCGACGGCCTGGAACGCTCCCGGGTCCGCCTCGCCGTCGAGCAGCAGCCCGCCCTGGGCCCGCGCGACGACGTCGTCCACGAGGACGCCACGGCCGAGGTAGAGCGGGTCGGTCACGACGCGCCAGCGCACCAGCTGCGAGCCCGGCGCGAGGTCGGCGCGCGCCTGCGTCCACCGGCGGGTGCCGGAGCCGGACGTGACGCCGTCGGGGTGGTCGACCGGGCCGCGGTCGCGCACGACGAACGGCAGCGGCGCCCAGGTGGCCCCGCCGTCGGCGGAGGTCTCCAGGTGCAGCAGGTCGCTCTCCTCGGTGTCGAGGTAGAGGTCGAACGCGAGGCGTCCCCCCTTCGCGGGGACGTCGAGGGCGGTGGTGAGGGTCGACGTGGTGGCGTTCGCGTCGCCGGAGAACCAGGCGTCGTCGCCGCGGCTGGCGTCGATCCCCTGGGCGTAGGCGAGGCCGTGCGCCCACTCGCGCCGCGCGCCGTTGACGCTGCCCGAGTCGCGCGACGGGTGCACGCGGTTGGTCAGCAGGATCGCGAACGAGTGCGTGTCGAAGTCGATGACGATCGACGTGCCCGTGTACCCGGTGTGCCCGGCCGTGTGCGGGCCGGACATCGCGTCCATGTACCACCGCTGGTCCAGCTCGAAGCCGAGCCCGTGGTTGTCCCCCGGGAACGCGGTGTTGAAGTCGGTGACCATGAGGCGCACCGACGCGGGGGACAGGATGCGGGCCTTGCCGTACCGGCCGCCGTTGAGCAGGGCCTGGGACAGGACGGCCATGTCGCCGGCGGTCGAGAACACGCCCGCGTGACCGGCGACCCCGCCGAGGGACCAGGCGTTCTCGTCGTGGACCTCGCCCCGGACGACGCCGCGCGGCGGGCTCGACTGGTACTCGGTCGCCGCCGTGCGGTCCACGGCGGTCGGGTTGTACCCGGTGTCGGTCATGCCGAGCGGGCCGGTGATCCGGTGCGCGACGACCTGGTCGAGCGGCTCGCCCCGCAGCTTCTCGACGAGGACGCCGAGGGTGATGAGGTTGAGGTCGCTGTACAGGTAGCGGGTGCCGGGTGGTGCGTCGAGCGGCTGCGCCATGACGGCCGCGATCCGTGACTCGCGGTCGGGGTAGGCGCTCCAGAGCGGCAGCCACGCCACGAAGCCGGAGGTGTGGGTGAGCAGCTGCCGCACCGTGACCTGCTCCTTGCCGCCGGCGGCGAACTCCGGCAGATAGGTCGCGACCGGCTCCTCGAGCCCGACCTTCCCCTCCTGGATCAGCTGCACCACGGCGATCGACGTGAAGAGCTTCGACACGGACGCGAGGTCGAAGATCGTGTCCTCGCGCATGGGGACGCGCTGGTCGGCGGGCAGTGCCACACCCTGGTCGCCGTACGCGACCGCCCAGCCGCTGGCGTCGGTGCGCACGACCTTGCCCTCGTACCCCATGAGTCCGACGGCCCCGGGATAGAGGGGGTACCGGGCGCTGCCGACCGGCTGCTCGTGCGAGCGCACCTGGGCGACGGCGGCCTCGATGGGCGCCGGGTCCAGCCCGACGTCCGTGGGGGAGGCCGTGCCGAGCGTGGTCGACGGCGGCATGAACTTCACGGCGGGCCCGCCGCCGGCCGCGGCGCTCGTGGTCGTGGCGTGCACGAGCGGCACGACGAGGAGGCCGGCCGCCAGCCCCGCCGCGATCATCGCGCGCCCTCGCCGAGCTCGTCCCGACCCCACCTGGCGGCTCACGACCGCGGCCCGCGGTAGAGGAGGTACTGCCGGCGCCGGCGGTCGAAGTCGGCCAGCTCGTCGTGCCAGGCGGCGACGACCTCGTCGGTGGTGGCGCCGCCGTCGATCTGCTGGCGCAGCCGCGGGGAGCCGGTGAGCTTGTCGATCCAGAAGGGCCGCGCGGTGTCCCACGCGTCCTGCCGCCACTCGAACTCGGGGTACAGCTCCGCGGCGGCGACGAGCATCGCGACGCCCGTGCGGACGGGGTCGAAGCGGGCCGGGTCGTCGACGGTGACCTGGACGCCCCCGCACACGGTGTTGGCGTGCTTGTTGAACGTCGGGTTGAAGTAGGCCTCGCGGAAGAGGACGCCGGGCAGGCCCGCGTCCGTGAGCGCCTCCGCCCAGCGGTGGTCGACGAACGGCGCGCCGATGAGCTCGAACGGCCGGGTCGTGCCGCGCCCCTCGGAGAGGTTCGTGCCCTCGAACATGCACGTGCCCGGGTAGGCGAGCGCGGTGTCCGGGGTGGGCATGTTGGGGCTCGGCATGACGAAGTCGAGGCCGGTCCCGGCGAACGTGACGTCGCGACGCCAGCCCGCGACCTCGACCACGTCGAGGCGGGCGAGGCGGTCCCCGACGACGTCGGGCAGGAACTCGCCGTCGAAGAACCGGGCGAGCTCGCCGACCGTCATGCCGTGCGCCTGCACGATCTCCTTGGCGCCCACGCCCGAGGTGAACGCGCTGGTCATCATCGGCCCCCGGGCGGTGCCGCCCACGGGGTTGGGGCGGTCCAGGACGACGAAGCGCGAGCCCGTCGCCACGGCGGCCTGCATCGCGGTCCACATCGTCCAGATGTACGTGTAGAAGCGGGCGCCGACATCCTGGATGTCGAAGACGACGGTCTCGACGTCGGCGGCGGCGAACATCTCGGTCATCTTCGCGACCCCGGCGCCGTAGGCGTCGTAGACGGTCAGGCCGGTGCGCTCGTCGACGAACGTCCCCTCGGAGCTCCCCGCCTGCGCGGTGCCGCGGAAGCCGTGCTCGGGCCCGAACACGCCGACGAGGTCGACGGCTCCGGACGCGTGCATCTCGTCGACGACGTTGCGCAGGTTGCGCAGCACGCCGGTCGGGTTGGTGATGATGCCGACCCGCTCGCCGCGGAGCGTGGCCCAGCCGTCGGCGTGGGCGCGGTCGGCACCCGGGACGACCTGCCGGGCCGGTACGCCCGCGCCCGCGGACGTGCCGGGCCGGGCCTGTGCGCCGAGCGCGGCGAGGGGGACGGTCGCCGCGCCCAGCGCGGTGCCGGTCAGGAGCTGGCGGC
The DNA here is from genome assembly GCF_042799955.1 of Isoptericola sp. NPDC057653. Lineage (NCBI taxonomy): Bacteria > Bacillati > Actinomycetota > Actinomycetes > Micrococcales > Promicromonosporaceae > Isoptericola > Isoptericola sp. NPDC057653. The sequence goes on from NZ_JBHVHP010000002.1 coordinate 185,521, forward strand.
GGTTGAGCCGGGGGCCGCGGTCGGCCGGTGGGCGGGCGTCGGGATGGTGGCGCATCGTCAGGGGTCCTTCCTGCCTCATGCTGCGTGCAGGGCGTCCCGGGGCGTCGTCGGGCCCGGGTCGTCCCGCGAGGAGCGCCGGCGTCGTCGCCGGCGTGATGGTGCCGTCGCGGCCCGCCTCGTCGCGGGACGCGCCGGCGCCGGACACGTCGCGTCTTCGTCAATGGTTGCCCCGCAGGGCCGTGCTCCTGAAAGTTACCGACACCGCGAGGCCGCGGCAAGGGACCCGGGCGGGGAGGTGCGGGAGCGGTGCTGCGGCGGGGGCGGGTCCCCGGGAGTGCGTGAGGTGCCCCGGGCGGGATTCGAACCCGCACTGGATCGGGTTTGAGCCGATTGCCTCTGCCGGTTGGGCTACCGGGGCGGTGCGAGCCCCATCGAACCACAGGTGCAGGTCGCGGGCCGAACCGCCCAACTCGGGCGCGCTGGCGACGCGCGACCCGTCGCCCTCGTCACACCCGGCACGGGACGCGGCGCCCCGTCGCGACCACTAGGATGGGACGCGTGACCGACGAGAAGCCCCACGACGCGAAGCCCGAGGCGACGGTGCCGCTCGACCTGCCGCCCCTGATCGACCAGGAGCCCGAGGCCCCGAAGACGCCGGAGCGCCCCGCGCGTCGCGCGGTCGTCGTCGAGGACGAGGCCCTCATCCGCATGGACGTCGTCGAGACGCTGCGCGAGGCCGGCTTCGACGTCGTCGGCGAGGCCGGCGACGGCGAGACCGCCGTCCGCCTCGCGACCGAGCTCAAGCCCGACGTCGTGGTCATGGACGTCAAGATGCCCGAGCTGGACGGCATCTCGGCGGCCGAGCGGATCGGCAAGGCGCACGCTGCGCCGGTCGTGCTGCTCACCGCGTTCTCGCAGACCGAGCTCGTCGAGCGGGCGCGCGACGCCGGCGCGATGGCCTACGTCGTCAAGCCGTTCACCCCGGCGGACCTGCTGCCGGCCGTGGAGATCGCCATCTCCCGGTACCAGCAGATCGGCGCCCTCGAGTCGGAGGTCGCGGACCTCACCGAGCGCTTCGAGACCCGCAAGCGCGTGGACCGCGCCAAGGGCCTGCTGATGACCAAGATGGGTCTGAGCGAGCCGGAGTCCTTCCGCTGGATCCAGAAGACGTCGATGGACCGCCGCCTCACCATGCGCGAGGTCGCGGACGCCGTCATCGAGCAGGTCGGGGCCTGACTCGCAGGGCCGTGGCCCGGTCGCAGGACTCGTCCTGCGACCGGGCCACGGCCATTGTGCGACGTCCTGTCGGCCGCTATCGTCGCCTGGGTGTCGTAACCGATCTGTGATATTCATGCTTCAACGACCGTGAGTCCGGGCGCCGCCCGGACCGGTTCCCGAGCAGTCGGGTGGGAGTGCTCCCGCCCCGCCGGGGGCAGGGGACGCGGTCTTTTCGTCGAGGAGGTGCCGATGCGTGCAGCGGTCGAGGTCCGGCTGGCCGAGCAGGACGACATGGTCGCCGTCGCGCACCTCGCCGAGCGTGCGGTCGAGGAGTCGCCGTCGGCGGTGCAGGGTTCCCCTGCCGACGCGTCGCGGCTGCTGGAGCACCTGAGCGTCCTGCTGGGCGCGGGTGGCCAGGTCCTCGTCGCGACCCACGAGGACGAGATCGTCGGCTTCGCCGTGCTGCGCGTCATCGACCCCCTGCTCTTCGCGACGACCACGAGCCTGTACGTCGACGCCGTCTTCGTCTCCCCGGCGGCGCGGCGGCGCGGCGTCGGCCACGCGCTGATCGCCGCGGCCGCGGCCGTCGCGGGGGAGCGCGGCGCCGAGAACGTCTACTGCGCACCCGCCCCCGGCGCGCGGGGGATGCACCGCTTCCTCGCCCGCCTCGGGTTCGCCCCGACGTCCGGGCACCGCGTGGTCGCTACGGCGACCCTGCTGCGTCGCCTGGCCCAGGAGAACCCCCGGTCCTCGCGCGCCGCCGTGCGCGTCGGGCGCCGCGAGGCGACCCGGGCCGCGATCGAGGACCTCGTGGCGCGCCGCCGGCGCGCCCGCGCCGCGGGGCTGCCGACCGGCCCCGTGGACCTGCGGGCCTTCCAGGAGGAGCGGGACGCCGCTCTGCGCGAGGCGGCCGAGCGGGCCGCCGACGGCTCGGAGGGCGGCGCGGACGCGGTGCTCGGCGAGCTGGGCGTCGTCCCGCGGCGCGACGCCACGAGCGAGTCCGTCCCCTCCTGAGCCCGCGGGCGCGCCCGGGCCGCACGGCCGCCGAGCGGCCGGTCCCGTGTTCCGTCGACGCGGCCTAGCGGCCCTCGAGGATCATGCAGGTCAGCCGCGCGGTGCACACGCGCCGGCCGGCGTCGTCGGTGACGACGATCTCGTAGGCCGCCGTCGACCGCCCCAGGTGCAGGGCGCTGGCCTCCCCGTGCACGGTCCCCGACCGCACCCCGCGGTGGTGCGTGGCGTTGAGCTCCAGCCCGACGGCGGCGCGTCCCGGCCCGGCATGCTGCTGGGCGGCGACCGACGCGAGCGTCTCCGCGAGGGACGCCGTCGCCCCGCCGTGCAGCAGGCCCGCGGGCTGCGTGTTGCCGGCCACCGGCATGGTGCCCGTGGTGAGGTCGGCGGCGACGCCGGTGAGCTCGATACCGAGGCGCTCGATGAGCGTGCCGCGGCTGGCGGCCGCCCACTGGTCCAGGGTGCTGGGGAACTCGGGCGTGCCGGTGGAGGTGTCAGACATGGGCGATAGGTTGGCACCCGTGACGACCTCCGCGCGAACCGGGACCCGCCCACGCCTCCTCCTGATCGACGGCCACTCCATGGCCTACCGCGCGTTCTTCGCGCTGCCGGACACGCTGGTGACCTCCAGCGGCCAGGTGACGAACGCCGTCTACGGGTTCACGTCGATGCTCACCAACCTGCTGCGCGACGAGCAGCCGACGCACGCGGCCGTGGCGTTCGACGCCGGCCGCGTGACGTTCCGCACGGAGCGCTTCCCGGAGTACAAGGGCAACCGCGACGCGACGCCCGAGGTCTTCCGCGGCCAGGTGCCGCTCATCAAGGAGGTCCTCGAGGCGCTGCGCATCCCGGCGCTCCAGCGCGAGGGCATCGAGGCCGACGACATCCTGGCGACGCTCGCCCGCGAGGGCGCCGAGGCGGGCCTGGACGTGCTGGTCTGCTCGGGGGACCGCGACTCGCTGCAGCTCGTGAACGAGCGCGTGACCGTGCTCTACCCGAAGCGCGGGGTCTCGGACCTCGCCCGCATGACGCCGGAGGCGGTCGAGGAGAAGTACGGCGTGCCCCCGCACCAGTACCCCGACCTCGCCGCGCTGGTCGGGGAGTCCAGCGACAACCTGCCGGGCGTGGCCGGCGTCGGTCCCAAGACCGCCGCGAAGTGGGTCACCACCTACGGCGGTCTGGACCCGCTCCTCGAGCACGTGGACGAGCTCAAGGGCAAGGCCGCGGTGAACCTGCGCGAGGCGATCGACCAGGTGCGCCTCAACCGCGAGCTGAACGCGCTCCTCGACCGCCTGGAGCTGCCCCTCGCGATCGACGACCTGAGCCTGGCCGGGTTCGACCGCGAGGCCGTGCACCGGGTCTCCGACACCCTGCAGTTCGGCACGCTGCGCGACCGGTTGCTCGCCGTCGACCCGGCGACCGAGCCGGCAGAGCAGGCCGCGGTCGCGGGGGTCCAGGTCGACCTCGCCGCCCTGGAGCCCGGCGGGCTGGGCGGCTGGCTCGCGGCCCGAGCCGGGCGCGCCCTCGGCCTGGAGGTCACGGGCACCCCGACGCCGGGCGCGGGCGACGCCTGGGAGGTGGCGGTCGCGGAGGGGCCCTCGGACGCCGGCCAGGGCGCGGCCGCCGTCGTCGACCTCGCGGACGTGACGCTCGAGGACGAGCGCGTCCTCGCCGCATGGCTCGCGGACCCCGACGCGCCCAAGGTCGTGCACGGCGCCAAGGCGGCGTGGCACGAGCTCGCCGGCCGAGGGCTCGACCTGCGCGGCGTCACGTTCGACACGGAGCTCGCGGCCTACCTGTGCTACCCGGACCAGCGCGGCTACGACCTCGCCGACCTCACGGTGCGCCTCCTCGGGCGCGAGCTGTCCGCGGGCGAGGCGGCCGACGCCGCCGGGCAGGGCGCGCTGGACCTGGCCCTCGACGGCGGGGACGACGCCGACGACCCGCGGGCCCGGCAGGCGGCCGTCCGTGCCGCGGCCGTCGTGGAGCTCGCCGAGGCCCTCACGGGGCAGCTCGCCGACCGCGGGGCGGCCGACCTGCTCGTCGACCTGGAGCTGCCGCTGACGGCCGTGCTGGGCCGGATGGAGTCCACCGGCATCGCCGCGGACGTCGAGTACCTCACCGAGCTCGAGCGCCAGTTCGCCTCGATGGTGGCCGACGCGGCGGCGGACGCCTACGACGTCATCGGGCGGCAGGTGAACCTCGGTAGCCCGAAGCAGCTGCAGGAGGTGCTCTTCGACCAGCTCGGGATGCCCAAGACCAAGAAGATCAAGACGGGCTACACCACCGACGCCGCGTCGCTGCAGGACCTGTACGTCAAGACGGAGCACCCGTTCCTCGAGCACCTCCTGGCGCACCGGGACGCCACCCGCCTGCGCTCCACGGTGGAGGGCCTGCTGAAGTCGGTCGCCCCCGACGGGCGGATCCACACGACCTTCCAGCAGACCATCGCCGCCACGGGCCGGCTGAGCTCCACGGACCCCAACCTGCAGAACATCCCGATCCGCACCGAGGAGGGCCGGCGCATCCGCCGCGCCTTCCGGGTCGGGGAGGGCTACGAGACGCTGCTCACCGCCGACTACAGCCAGATCGAGATGCGGATCATGGCGCACCTGTCGGGCGACGAGGGGCTCATCGAGGCGTTCCGCTCGGGGGAGGACCTGCACCGGTACGTGGGCTCGCGCGTCTTCGAGGTGGCCCCCGAGGACGTCACCGCCGAGATGCGCTCGAAGATCAAGGCGATGAGCTACGGCCTCGCCTACGGGCTGAGCGCGTTCGGCCTGTCGCAGCAGCTCACGATCCCCACGGGCGAGGCGCAGTCGCTGATGGACGACTACTTCACGCGGTTCGGCGGCGTGCGCGACTACCTGACCGGCGTGGTGGAGGAGGCGCGCGCCACCGGGTACACGGCCACGATCCTGGGCCGTCGGCGCTACCTGCCGGACCTCACCAGCGACAACCGGCAGCGCCGCCAGATGGCCGAGCGCATGGCGCTCAACGCCCCGATCCAGGGCAGTGCGGCGGACATCATCAAGGTGGCGATGCTCGGCGTCCAGCGCGAGCTGGACGAGCGCGGCCTGGCCTCGCGCCTGCTGCTGCAGGTGCACGACGAGCTCGTGGTCGAGGTCGCGCCGGGGGAGCGGGAGGCGGCCGAGGACGTGCTGCGCTCCCAGATGGGGTCGGCGGTGTCGCTCGACGTCCCGCTGGACGTGTCGGTCGGCGCCGGGCCCACCTGGCACGACGCCGGTCACTGACCGCCACGGCCGCCCGACGGGGCCGGTCAGTCCTTGGTGGTGACGAACACCGCGGTGCCCGGCAGGACGGCGCCGCGCTCGGGGCTCCAGCCGCCCCAGGTCGCGGTGTTCCACGTCGGCCACTCGGGCTCGACGACGTCGCGGAGCCGCAGCCCGGCGGCGGCGACGTCGCGCACGTGGTCGCCGACGGTGCGGTGGTACTCCGCGTACCGGACCTCGCCGCGGTCGTCGGCCTCCACGTAGGGGCGCCGGTCGAAGTACGACCGGTCCGCGGTGAGTCCGCGGGTCGTGGGGTCGTCGGGGAACGCCCAGCGCACGGGGTGGGTCACGGAGAACACCCACCGGCCGCCGGGGCGGAGCACGCGCGCGGCCTCGGCGTGGACCCGGCGGGCGTCGGCCACGAAGGGGATCGCCCCGTAGGACGTGAAGACCACGTCCGCGCTGCCGGCGGCGAACGGCAGACGGCGGGCGTCGGCCTGGACGAGCGGGACGGCCAGGCCGGTGGCGTCGTTGAGGCGCGCGGCGCCGGCGAGCATCCGGGCCGACACGTCGGTGGCGACCACGCGGGCCCCCCGGGTCGCGAGCCACCGGGCGCAGTGCGCCGCGCCGGCACCCACCTCGACGACGCGGGCGCCCGACACGTCGCCGAGCAGCCCCGCCTCGGCCTCGGTCAGTCCCTCGGGGCCCCAGCGGAAGCCCGCGTCGCCCAGGAAGTCGCCGTGCTCGGCGAGGTACTCGGCGGCGTTCTCGTCCCACCATCCGCGCGAGGCCGCGTTGCCGGCGTCGTCCGGGACGTCCTGGTAACCCGCGTGCGAGATCGGGCCCGGCGCGGGAGGATGGTGGCTCACCCGGTCATCGTGGCACGGGCTCCGGACGGGCGGTCGGCGGTCACGTCGGCGGCGCGGCCGGCGCGTTGACCCATCGCAGCGCCGTCGATAAGATGTTCGGCGGTGCAGTGCGCCCGAGGACGTCTTGACCTTCGGATCGCAGACGTGCGGATCGCTTGTCGCGTCGCCTCCCGGTGCACGTACCACAGACCCTGTCCGCACTACGTCCTGTCCGCATCGGAGCATCTACTCAATGACCATCTCCACCACGAAGTCCGCCCCCCAGGTTGCCGTCAACGACATCGGCACCGAGGAAGACTTCCTTGCCGCCGTCGACGCCACCATCAAGTACTTCAACGATGGTGACATCGTGGAAGGCACGATCGTCAAGGTCGACCGCGACGAGGTCCTCCTCGACATCGGTTACAAGACGGAGGGCGTGATCCCGTCCCGGGAGCTCTCCATCAAGCACGACGTCGACCCGGGCGAGGTTGTCGCCGTGGGCGACGCCGTCGAGGCTCTCGTCCTCCAGAAGGAGGACAAGGAGGGTCGCCTGATCCTGTCCAAGAAGCGCGCCCAGTACGAGCGCGCCTGGGGCACGATCGAGAAGATCAAGGAGGAGGACGGCGTCGTCACCGGCACCGTCATCGAGGTCGTCAAGGGTGGCCTCATCCTCGACATCGGTCTCCGTGGCTTCCTCCCCGCCTCCCTCGTGGAGATGCGTCGTGTCCGCGACCTCGCGCCGTACGTCGGCAAGGAGATCGAGGCCAAGATCATCGAGCTCGACAAGAACCGCAACAACGTGGTCCTGTCGCGCCGTGCCTGGCTCGAGCAGACGCAGTCCGAGGTTCGCTCCACCTTCCTGCAGACCCTGCAGAAGGGCCAGGTGCGCCCCGGTGTCGTCTCCTCGATCGTCAACTTCGGTGCGTTCGTGGACCTCGGCGGCGTCGACGGTCTGGTGCACGTCTCGGAGCTGTCCTGGAAGCACATCGACCACCCGTCCGAGGTCGTCGAGGTGGGCCAGGAGGTCACCGTCGAGGTTCTCGACGTCGACTTCGACCGCGAGCGTGTCTCCCTGTCGCTGAAGGCGACGCAGGAGGACCCGTGGCAGACCTTCGCCCGCACGCACGCCATCGGCCAGGTCGTGCCCGGCAAGGTCACCAAGCTGGTGCCGTTCGGTGCGTTCGTCCGCGTGGAGGACGGCATCGAGGGTCTCGTGCACATCTCGGAGCTGGCCGTGCGCCACGTCGAGCTGCCCGAGCAGGTCGTCAGCGTGGGTGCCGAGGTGTTCGTCAAGGTCATCGACATCGACCTCGAGCGTCGCCGCATCTCGCTCTCGCTCAAGCAGGCCAACGAGGGCATGGACCCGGAGTCCGAGGACTTCGACCCCGCGCTCTACGGCATGGCTGCCGAGTACGACGAGAACGGCGAGTACAAGTACCCCGAGGGCTTCGACCCGGAGACCAACGAGTGGCTCGAGGGCTTCGAGACGCAGCGCGAGGCCTGGGAGGCGGAGTACGCCAAGGCGCACGCCCGCTGGGAGTCGCACCGCGAGCAGGTCCGTGCGGCCATCACGGCCGACGCGGACGCGGCCGTGAACGACGCGGTCCCCGGCAGCAGCTCGTCGAGCAGCAGCTCCTCGTCGTCCTCCTACTCGTCGGCCCCGCCGGCGCAGGAGGCCGCGGGCACGCTCGCCTCGGACGAGGCGCTCGCCGCGCTTCGCGAGAAGCTCACCGGCAACTGATCCGGCCGGGTCGGCAACGACCCACCGGACGCCCACGGCGGCCCGTCACCCCTCGGGGTGGCGGGCCGCCGTCGTGCGTGCGGGGGAGTGCGGTGGCGCCGGCCGCGGACGACCGGTCGCGGGATGAGGCGTGGGGCTCCGCTGCGCCCGACGGCGCAGGGGCCGCCGGTCCGCGCGCGGCCCGGGCTCCGCGCCTGCCTAGTCGGTCGGGGACGGCTCGGCGTCGGCGAACTGGGTGGCGTAGAGCTCGGCGTACAGGCCGCCGGCGGCCAGGAGCTCGGGGTGGGTGCCGACCTCGACGACGCGGCCCTCGGCCAGCACGACGATGGCGTCCGCGGCGCGGACGGTCGAGAGCCGGTGGGCGATGACCAGGGAGGTCCGGTCCGCCAGAGCCTGGTCGAGGGCCGCCTGCACGGCGGCCTCGGACTCGGAGTCGAGGTGCGCCGTGGCCTCGTCGAGCACGACGACGTCAGGCGCCCTGAGCAGGAGCCGGGCGATGGCGAGGCGCTGGCGCTCCCCGCCGGAGAGGCGGTAGCCGCGGTCGCCCACGACCGTGTCGACCCCCTCCGGGAGCCGGGCGACGAGGTCCCAGATGCGCGCCTGCCGCAGGGCTCGCTCGAGGTCCTCGTCGGAGGCGTCGGGGCGGGCGAAGCGCAGGTTGGCCGCGACGGTGTCGTGGAAGAGGTGCGCCTCCTGGGACACCACGCCGACGGTGCCGCGCAGCGAGGCGGCCGTGACGTCGCGCAGGTCCGTCCCGGCGATCCGCACCGCCCCCGAGGTCGGGTCGTACATGCGCGACACGAGCTGGGAGATGGTGGTCTTGCCGGCGCCCGACGGCCCGACGAGCGCGACCATGGCGCCCGCGGGCACGGTGAAGGAGACGTCGTGCAGGGTGTCGCCGGTGGGGTCCGAGCTCAGCGTCGCGACGGACTCGAGCGAGGCGAGCGAGACCTCGTCGGCGGTCGGGTAGCGGAAGGTGACCCGGTCCAGCTCGACGGAGGCGCCGCGGCGCGCCACGGCCTCGCGGAGGTCGACGGCGCCCGGCTTCTCGGCGATGGCGGGCTCGAGGTCGAGCACCTCGAGCACCCGCTCGAAGCTCACCAGAGCCGTCATGACGTCCACCTGGACGTTCGACATCGCGGAGAGCGGGCCGTACAGGCGCCCGAGGTAGGCGGTGAGTGCCACGACGGTGCCCACGGTGAGCTCGCCGGCGATCGCCTGCAGCCCGCCCAGCCCGTAGACCAGGGCGATGGCGACGGAGGCCAGCGTCGTGAGGCCCACGCGGAACCAGGTGCCGAGCAGCGCCGTGCGTACGCCGAGGTCGCGCAGGTGGCCCACCTGGGCCGCGTAGCGCTCGCTCTCGAGGTCGGGGTCGCCGAAGACCTTGACGAGGTGCGCGCCCGCGACGTTGAAGCGCTCGTTCATCATCTGGCCCGCGTCCGCGTTGAGGTCGTAGCCGGTGCGCGCGAGCGTGGCGAGCCGGCGGCCGAACCAGCGCGCGGGGAGCACGAACGCGGGCAGCAGGACGAGGGACACCAGGGTGAGCCGCCAGGACATGGCGAACATGGCGGCGAGGGTGAACGCGATCGTCAGGCCGTTGGACACCACGGTCTGCAGGGTGGAGGTGAACGCCTGCTGCGCGCCGAGGACGTCGCCGTTGAGGCGCTGCACGAGGGCGCCGGTGCGCGCCCGCGCGAAGAACGCGAGCGGCATCCGCTGCACGTGGTCGAAGACGGCGGTGCGCAGGTCGAGGATGAGTCCCTCGCCGACCCGCGACGAGAGCCACCGCTCGGCCACGGCCAGCGCCGCGGACGCCAGCGCGATGGCGACGGCCGCCGCCGCCATCGAGACGACCAGCGCGCGGTCGCCGTGCGCGATGCCGTCGTCGATGAGGCGCCGGAACAGCAGCGGGGTCACGGCGCCGGCCCCGGCGCTGAGCACCAGGAGCGCGACGAAGCCGCTGAGCTGGGCCCGGTACGGCCGGGAGAAGGCGAGGATCCGCCGGAGGGTCGAGCCCGTCAGCCGCCGGTCCTTGACCGACGAGTCCTTCAGGTACGAGCGCATCATGCCGCCGCCCGCCATGCCACCTCCCCCTCGCGCCGCGGCCTGGTGCCGTGGGCGCTCATGGCGGGAAGCCTACGCCGGGGGCAGGATGGTCCCCATGCTTCGCATCGGCCTCACGGGCGGCATCGCCGCAGGCAAGTCCGTCGTCGCTCGCCGCCTCGCCGAGCTGGGCGCCGTCGTGATCGACCACGACGTCCTCGCGCGCGAGGTGGTGGCCCCGGGCACGGTGGGGCTGGAGGAGGTGGTGGCGGCCTTCGGGGACGGGGTGCTCGCCGACGACGGCTCGCTGGACCGGCCGGCGCTCGGTCGGCTCGTGTTCGACGACGCGGCGGCCCGGGAACGCCTCGAGGGCATCCTGCACCCCGAGATCCGGCGGATCGCCGCCGAGCGGGAGGCGCTGGCCGGTGCGGCCGACGACCGGGCGGTCGTCGTGCACGACATCCCGCTCCTGGTCGAGACGGGGCAGGCGGACCACTTCCACCTGCTCGTCGTGGTGCACGCCCCGGCCGAGCAGCGGGTCCGCCGCCTCGTCGAGGGGCGCGGGCTCGACGAGGCGGCGGCGCGCGCCCGGGTCGCGGCCCAGGCGACGGACGAGGAGCGGACCGCGGTCGCCGACGTCACGCTCGACGGGGCGGGCACCGAGGGCCGGCTGCGCGAGCAGGTCGACGCGCTGTGGCAGCGGCTGTGCGCCGAGGTCGACGAGGAGTCCGCCGCCGCGGCCGAGGCCTGACGCGCGACGGCGCCCGGAGCGCGGACACGGTCGCTCCGGGCCTGCCGCCGGGCGCCGGCTCAGGCCCCGGCGTCGGCCCCCGCCCGGCGGCGTCGCAGGGCCACGAGCAGCGCGCCCGCCCCGAGGAGCGCCGCGCCGAGCGCCGCCGTCATGACGACCGCCGCGCCGGTCCGGGGCAGCTCCGCCACCTCGTCCGGTCGTCCGGCGACCGGGGCGGGGGCGTCCGTGCTCGCCAGGACATCCGCCGCGACGTCGGCGTCGGGGGTGCCGGCGTCGCCGCCCCCGTCCACGATCGTGCCGGACGGCGTGCCGGCCGACGGCGTCGGGGCGGGAGTGGTGGCCTCCGCCGACGGGGTGGGGCCGGGCGCCGGCTCCGTCGGGGTCGGCGTCGGGGTGGTGCCCTCCTCCTCGCCCTCGTCGGTGGTCGTCTCCCCGGGAGGGGTGGTGGTGCCCTCGCCCGGGACCGTGTCGCACTCGCCGGCCCACGGGTAGTTGTGGTGCTCGAGCCCGCTCCCTCCCGTCCCGAGGTCGAGGTCGCCGCCCACCCACAGGCGCCCGTTGGTGTGGGCGCCCTGACGGACGTCGGCGCGCGGCGCGAGGATCGAGCCGACGAGCTGGCTGCCCCCGGCGAGCTCGAGCGTCGAGGCCTGACCGAAGTTCCACACGATCCGCGGCGCCCAGGCGCCGAGCGCCGCGCCGTCGTCGATCCGGTCGCCGACGGTCCCGGCGGCCGCGTGGACCGTGTCGAGGCGCGCGTCGACGCCGCGCACGTTCACGACCACGCCGGCGTCGCCCACGTGGGTGAGCACGAGCGTGTCGAGGCCCGCGGCCTCGGCGGTCGTGATCGAGAAGACCTGCGGGTCGGAGACGTCGTCCCCGACGAGCGTCGGGTACGGCCCGGAGGTGTCGAGTCGCCCGGTGGGCGCGAGGTCGGTGAGTGCGGCCGAGACCGCGTCGAGGTCCGCCCCCGCGCGCGCGGCGATCGCGGCGGCGTCGGGGGAGCGCTCCACGCTCGCCCCGCCGTTGAGCTCGATCTCGCCGCTGGTGGCCCCGCCGGTGCGCACGTCACCGCCGCCGGGCACGCCGTGGTTGACGTCCAGCCGGGAGCCCGGGGCCACGGTGACGTCGCCCACCGAGACGAGGACGTCGCCCGGGGTGGGCACGACGCCCGAGCCGACGCCGACGCGGCCGAGGTTCAGCAGGCCGGCGTCGACCGTCGTGCTGCCCGCCACGACCAGCCGGCCCTCGCTCTCCGCCGCGGCCTGGTGGGCCACGTAGTCGCCGCCGACGTACACCGCGACGCCCGAGTCGGTGGAGGTGAGGCCGCCCTGGGGCCCGGGGAGGAGCCCGAGCGAGCAGACAGGGTTGCCCGACCCGGCCGTGGCGACCGTCGCGGGGAGTGCTGTCGCGCTCCCCGCGACCGTCCCGGCGGCGACGACGGCCGCCCCCAGGCCCAGCGCGAGCGGGCGGAGCAGGAGCCGGGAACGGGCAGGGCGAGGGGCGGTGGCGCGCATGGGTCTCCAGGGTGAGGGCGGCCCGTCGCACGGTCTTCGGGCCAGGGCCGGACGGTCGGTCCCGCGCCCGGGCCGAAAGGGGGTCCGCCCGGGCGCGGGCTCGCCGCCACCCTAGGGTTTGCGTGGATACCTGACAAAACCGATGTCGGATATTTCACCCGCCCGTCCGGAGCGGCGGAGTCCGAGCAGGCCGCCTGTCGGAGGGTCGCCGTACGGTGGTGGCATGCGACCCGTGACCGACCTGCAGCGTGCGGTGGCCCCTTTCGAGGTGGTGTCCGAGTACCAGCCGTCCGGTGACCAGCCCACGGCGATCGCGGACCTGACCGCGCGCGTGCAGGCGGGGGAGAAGGACGTCGTGCTGCTCGGTGCCACCGGTACCGGCAAGAGCGCGACGACGGCTTGGCTCATCGAGAAGCTGCAGCGGCCCACCCTCGTGATGGCGCCGAACAAGACCCTCGCCGCGCAGCTCGCCACGGAGTTCCGGGAGCTGCTGCCGAACAACGCCGTCGAGTACTTCGTCTCGTACTACGACTACTACCAGCCCGAGGCGTACATCGCGCAGACGGACACCTACATCGAGAAGGACTCCTCGATCAACGACGAGGTCGAGCGCCTCCGGCACTCCGCGACGTCGTCGCTGCTGACCCGTCGCGACGTCGTCGTGGTCGCGTCCGTGTCCTGCATCTACGGCCTCGGCACACCGCAGGAGTACGTCGACCGGATGGTGCGGCTCGACGTCGGCGACCTCGTCGACCGCGACGACATGCTGCGACGCTTCGTGCAGATGCAGTACACGCGCAACGACACGGCCTTCACGCGCGGCACCTTCCGGGTCCGGGGCGACACGGTCGAGATCATCCCGGTGTACGAGGAGCTCGCCGTGCGCATCGAGATGTTCGGCGACGAGATCGAGTCGATCCAGACGCTCCACCCGCTGACGGGCGAGGTGATCCGGTCGGAGCAGAGCGTGTACCTCTTCCCGGCCACGCACTACGTCGCGGGGCCGGAGCGCATGGAGCGCGCGATCGGGGGGATCGAGACCGAGCTCGCCGACCGCCTCGCCGAGCTCGAGCGGCAGAACAAGCTGCTGGAGGCGCAGCGCCTGCGCATGCGCACCACGTACGACATCGAGATGATGCGCCAGATCGGCACCTGCAGCGGCATCGAGAACTACTCGCGGCACATCGACGGTCGCGAGCAGGGGTCGCCGCCGAACACGCTGCTCGACTACTTCCCCGAGGACTTCCTGCTCGTCATCGACGAGTCGCACCAGACGGTGCCGCAGATCGGCGCCATGTTCGAGGGCGACATGTCCCGCAAGCGGTCGCTCGTCGAGCACGGGTTCCGCCTGCCGAGCGCGATGGACAACCGGCCGCTGCGCTGGGAGGAGTTCGTCGAGCGGATCGGCCAGACGGTCTACCTGTCCGCGACGCCCGGTGACTACGAGCTGTCGATGTCGGACGGCGTCGTCGAGCAGGTCATCCGCCCGACCGGGCTGGTCGACCCCGAGGTCATCGTCAAGCCGACCACGGGCCAGATCGACGACCTGCTGCACGAGATCCGCGAGCGCGTCGACAAGGACGAGCGCGTGCTCGTCACCACCCTCACCAAGAAGATGGCCGAGGACCTCACGGACTACTTCCTCGAGAAGGACGTGCGGGTGCGCTACCTGCACTCGGAGGTGGACACGCTGCGGCGCGTCGAGCTGCTCCGCGAGCTGCGGCTGGGGGAGTACGACGTGCTGGTCGGAATCAACCTGCTGCGCGAGGGCCTCGACCTGCCCGAGGTGTCGCTCGTCGCGATCCTCGACGCGGACAAGGAGGGCTTCCTGCGGTCGGAGCGGTCGCTCATCCAGACGATCGGGCGCGCGGCCCGGAACGTCACCGGCCAGGTGCACATGTACGCGGACAAGATCACGCCCGCCATGCGGTACGCGCTGGACGAGACCGACCGCCGCCGCGCCAAGCAGGTCGCGTACAACACCGAGCGCGGCATCGACCCGCAGCCGCTGCGCAAGAAGATCGCCGACGTCACCGACATGCTGGCCCGCGAGGACATCGACACCCAGGAGCTGCTCTCCGGCGGGTACCGGAAGGCGCCGGCCTCGGGCCAGGGGCGGGGCCGCGCGCCCGTCCCGGGGTCGCCGAAGGAGGGCGCGACGACGGGCAACCGCCTCGCCGGCGCGGCCGCGGGCGAGCTCGCGGAGCTGATCCAGGAGCTGAGCGACCAGATGCACGCCGCCGCGGCGGAGCTGCAGTTCGAGGTCGCCGCCCGGCTGCGCGACGAGATCGGCGGCCTGAAGAAGGAGCTCCGGCAGATGCAGGCGGCCACGGCCTGAGGCGAGGTCGTCACGTCGGGGCGGCGCCGGAGGGCCTCGGACCTGCGTCGTCGCGTCGGATTCGCCCCCTGACGTGCGCGGATTCGTCGCCCGGGGTGTCATGTAGGGTATGCGGGTTGGAGGGGAGTACCCCGCCCACGATGAGGTCGTCATCACGTCCGGCACCGACGCCGGTCCGGCCTCTTCGGCCCGGACGCACGGCGCGCAGCCCGTCCGGGTGGGGAAGACCTCCGGTGCTCAGTGCTACGTACCGGAGGTTTGTCCATGAACGTGCCCTTGTGGGTCTGGATCGTCACCGTCGTCGTCATCCTGGCGATGCTCGCCGTCGACTACGTCGGCCACGTGCGCACCCCGCACGCCCCGACGCTCCGCGAGTCCGCCACGTGGTCCCTCGCCTACGTCGCGGTCGCCCTGGTGTTCGGCGTCGTCGTCTGGATCGTGTGGGGCGGCGAGTACGGCGGGGAGTACTTCGCCGGCTACATCACGGAGAAGTCGCTCAGCGTCGACAACCTGTTCGTCTTCGTCCTCATCATGACGAGCTTCCGGGTGCCCCGGGAGTACCAGCAGCGCGTGCTGCTCATCGGCATCACGATCGCCCTGGTGCTGCGCACGATCTTCATCGCCGCGGGTGCCGCGATCATCGCGAACTTCGCCTGGGTCTTCTACGTCTTCGGCGCGTTCCTCATCTGGACCGCGATCGTCCAGGCCCGCTCGGGCACGGGGCACGACGAGGAGTGGAACGAGAACGGCGTCCTGCGCCTGACGCGGCGACTGTTCCCGACGACGGAGACCTACGTCGGCGACAAGATGATCGCGAAGATCGACGGCAAGCGGTTCATCACGCCGATGCTCATCGTCATGGTCGCGATCGGCAGCGCCGACCTGCTGTTCGCCGTGGACTCCATCCCCGCGATCTTCGGCCTCACGCAGGAGACGTACCTCGTCTTCGCGGCCAACGCCTTCTCGCTGCTCGGCCTGCGACAGCTCTACTTCCTCGTCGACGGCCTGCTCGACCGGCTCGTCTACCTCAACTACGGTCTGGCGGCGATCCTCGGCTTCATCGGCGTCAAGCTGGTGATCCATGCCCTGCACACCAACGAGGTGCCGTTCGTCAACGGCGGGCAGCACGTGGAGGCGATCCCCGAGATCCCGACCACGGTCTCCCTCGGCTTCATCGTGGTGGTGCTCGCCGTCACGACGATCGCCTCCCTCGCGCGCGACCGGCGGGACAGGCAGGTCCGAGCGGCCGCCGAGCCGGCTTCCACCCCTGAAGGAGATGCATGACCCACGAGCTGCCGTTCTGGTTCGAGGCGGCGTCGCTCGCAGCACTGATCCTGCTGCTGGCCGTCGACCTCGCGATCGTGGGCCGCCGACCCCACGTCCCGTCGATGAAGGAGAGCGGCCTGTGGGTCGCCTTCTACGTGGGCCTGGCGCTGGTGTTCGGGCTGGTCATGCTCGCGGTCGGGGGCGCGGCGCCGGCGGGCGAGTTCTACGCCGGCTGGCTCACCGAGTACTCGCTGAGCGTCGACAACCTGTTCGTCTTCGTCATCATCATGTCGCGGTTCGCCGTGCCCAAGCAGCACCAGCAGATGGTGCTCATGGTCGGCATCATCATCGCGCTCGTGCTGCGGGGGGCGTTCATCCTGGCGGGCGCGGCCATCCTCGAGCAGTTCGTGTGGGTGTTCTACCTGTTCGGGGCGTTCCTCATCTACACCGCGATCAAGCTGGTCGCGGGTGACGACGAGGACGAGTACAAGGAGAACGTCGCGATCCGCATGCTGCGGCGCGTGCTGCCGCTGAGCGAGAAGTACGACGGGGCGAAGGTGCGCACCGTCGTCGACGGCAAGAAGCTCTTCACGCCGATGCTCGTGGTCTTCGTCGCGATCGGCTCGACGGACCTGCTGTTCGCGCTCGACTCGATCCCGGCGATCTTCGGCCTGACGAAGGACCCGTTCATCGTCTTCACCGCGAACATCTTCGCGCTCATGGGCCTGCGGCAGCTGTACTTCCTGCTGGGCGGTCTCCTGGAGCGGCTGGTGTACCTGCCGATCGCGCTCGCGGTCATCCTCGGGTTCATCGGCGTCAAGCTCATCCTCGAGGCGCTGCACACCAACACGCTGCCGTTCCTCAACGGCGGCGAGCCGGTCGAGTGGGCGCCGGAGATCCCGATCTGGCTGTCGCTCGTGATCATCCTCGGGTCGATCGCGATCGCGACCGTCGCGAGCCTCGCGAAGACGCACCGCACCGCCGTGGTGGCGGCAGAGGCCACGACGGGCGCGCCGGAGGGCGCGACGGCGACCGACGTGGCGGGTGGAGGCACCGCTCCGGAGGGGACGGCCGAGACGACCCCGTCCGGTCCGGAGGCGCCCGGCCGCTGACGGCGGCCGCGCACACGACGAGGGCCCCGGGCGACACGTCGTCCGGGGCCCTCGTCGTCGGGTCAGGCGGCGAAGCCGCCGATCACCGGCACGAACTCTCGTGCCGCACGGTGGGCGACCAGGCCCTCGCGACGCATCGGGTCGGCCCCGAGCAGCTCGAGGGCGGCCGTGGTGTCGTCGGCCTCGACGACGAGGAGGGCGCCCCCGGGCTCGCCGTCGGGGGTGGCGGGCAGCGGGCCGGACACGTGCAGCGCGCCGGTCTCGTGCAGACCGCGCAGGAACTCCCGGTGCTCGGGCCGGACCTCGGCGAGGCGGTCGGGGTCGGTGACGTAGACGTAGGTGACGGCGAAGACGGGCATGGCCGTATCCAAGCACCCGCCGGTCGGGGGAGCGGCCCGCGTCCAGGGGCCCGGCCCCGGTGTCGCGGTGTGACCGGATCGACGCCCCCGTTCGCATAGAACGCCTGTACGAATGTCGGCGCGCCGACGTAGGATGCCCGGGTGAGCAACCGCCTCGTCATCTCCGGCGCCCGCGAGCACAATCTGCGCAACGTCGAGCTCGACCTCCCGCGTGACGAGCTCATCGTCTTCACCGGTCTGTCGGGCTCCGGCAAGTCCTCCCTGGCGTTCGACACGATCTTCGCCGAGGGGCAGCGCCGCTACGTGGAGTCCCTCTCCGCCTACGCGCGCCAGTTCCTCGGGCAGATGGACAAGCCCGACGTCGACTTCATCGAGGGCCTGTCGCCCGCGGTGTCGATCGACCAGAAGTCGACCAACCGCAACCCGCGGTCCACGGTCGGCACGATCACGGAGGTCTACGACTACCTCCGCCTGCTGTTCGCGCGCGCGGGCACGCAGCACTGCCCCGTGTGCGGCGAGCCGGTGCGCTCGCAGACGCCGCAGCAGATCGTCGACAAGCTGCTGGAGCTGCCCGAGGGCACCCGCTACCAGGTCCTGGCCCCGGTCGTCCGTGGGCGCAAGGGCGAGTACGCCGACCTGTTCGCCGAGCTGCAGACGCAGGGCTTCGCCCGCGCGCGGGTCGACGGCGAGGTGGTGCAGCTGACGAGCCCGCCGGCGCTGGAGAAGAAGCTCAAGCACGACATCGAGGTCGTGGTCGACCGCCTCGTCTCCCGCGACGGGGTGCAGCGGCGGCTGACGGACTCGGTGGAGACGGCCCTGCGCCTCGCCGGCGGGCTCGTCATGGTGGAGCTCGTCGACGCCGACATCGACGACCTCGACCGCGTCCGCAAGTTCTCCGAGAAGCGGGCGTGCCCCAACGACCACCCGCTGGCGCTGGACGAGATCGAGCCCCGCACCTTCTCGTTCAACGCCCCGTACGGCGCGTGCCCGGAGTGCACCGGCATCGGCTTCCGGCTCGAGGTCGACCCCGACCTCGTCGTGCCCGACGAGGAGAGGACGCTGCGCGAGGGCGCCGTCGTGCCCTGGGCGCTGACGTCGTCGGAGTACTTCGAGCGTGTCCTGACGGCGCTGGCCGAGGAGATGAGCTTCTCGATGGACGTGCCGTGGCGTGCGCTGCCGCAGCGTGCCCGCGACGCGATCCTCTTCGGGCGCAACCACCAGGTGCACGTGCGCTACAAGAACCGGTGGGGCCGCGAGCGGCAGTACTCCACGGGCTTCGAGGGCGCGGTGACCTTCCTGGAGCGGCGGCACCGGGAGACCGAGTCCGACTGGTCCAAGGAGAAGTACGAGGCCTACATGCGCGAGGTCCCGTGCCCGGTGTGCTCGGGCGCGCGGCTCAAGCCCGAGGTCCTCGCCGTCACCGTCGGCGGCAAGTCGATCTGGGACGTCTGCCGGCTGCCGATCGACGAGGCCAAGCGGTTCCTCGACGGCCTGGAGCTGGGGCAGCGCGAGCGCGCGATCGCGACCGAGGTCCTCAAG
This sequence comes from Isoptericola sp. NPDC057653, assembly GCF_042799955.1. Taxonomy (NCBI): domain Bacteria; kingdom Bacillati; phylum Actinomycetota; class Actinomycetes; order Micrococcales; family Promicromonosporaceae; genus Isoptericola; species Isoptericola sp. NPDC057653. The sequence continues at coordinate 204,497 of NZ_JBHVHP010000002.1, forward strand.
GAGATCCACGCCCGGCTCGGCTTCCTCGTCGACGTCGGCCTGCACTACCTGTCCCTCGAGCGCCCGGCCGGCACCCTGTCGGGCGGCGAGGCCCAGCGCATCCGGCTGGCCACGCAGATCGGCTCCGGTCTCGTCGGCGTGCTCTACGTGCTCGACGAGCCGTCCATCGGCCTGCACCAGCGGGACAACCGCCGTCTGATCGAGACCCTCACGCGCCTGCGCGACCTCGGCAACACGCTGATCGTCGTCGAGCACGACGAGGACACCATCCGGGCCGCGGACTGGATCGTCGACGTCGGCCCCGGCGCCGGCGAGCACGGCGGGCGCGTCGTGCACTCCGGGGACTACGCCGGGCTGCTCGAGGCCGAGGGCTCGATGACGGGCGCCTACCTGTCCGGCCGGCGCTCGATCGCGCTGCCGGCGGAGCGTCGTGCGACGGACCCCCGCCGCAAGGTGACGGTCGTCGGCGCGCGCGAGAACAACCTGCGCGGCATCGACGTGTCGTTCCCGCTGGGCGTGCTCACCGCGGTGACGGGCGTCTCCGGCTCGGGGAAGTCCACCCTGGTGAACTCGATCCTGCACACCGTGCTCGCGAACGAGCTCAACGGGGCACGCCAGGTGGCCGGCCGGCACACCCGGGTCACCGGCGTGGACCAGCTCGACAAGGTGGTGCACGTCGACCAGGGGCCGATCGGGCGCACGCCGCGGTCCAACCCGGCCACCTACACGGGGGTGTGGGACCGGATCCGCAAGATCTTCGCGGAGACGGAGGAGGCGAAGGTCCGCGGGTACGGGCCGGGCCGCTTCTCGTTCAACGTCAAGGGCGGGCGCTGCGAGGCGTGCAACGGCGACGGCACGCTGAAGATCGAGATGAACTTCCTGCCGGACGTCTACGTGCCGTGCGAGGTCTGCCACGGGGCGCGGTACAACCGCGAGACCCTCGAGGTGCACTTCAAGGGCAAGACCGTCGCGGACGTCCTGGACATGCCGATCGAGGAGGCCGCGGAGTTCTTCGCCGCGTTCCCGGCGATCTCGCGCTACCTCACCACGCTGGTGGAGGTCGGCCTCGGCTACGTGCGGCTCGGGCAGCCCGCCCCGACCCTGTCCGGTGGCGAGGCGCAGCGCGTCAAGCTCGCGAGCGAGCTGCAGAAGCGGTCCACGGGCCGCACCATCTACGTGCTGGACGAGCCGACGACGGGCCTGCACTTCGAGGACATCCGCAAGCTGCTGGGCGTGCTGCAGTCGCTGGTCGAGAAGGGCAACACCGTCCTGGTGATCGAGCACAACCTCGACGTCATCAAGAGTGCCGACTGGATCGTCGACATGGGCCCCGAGGGCGGCTCCGGCGGCGGCACGGTCGTCGCGGAGGGCACCCCGGAGGAGGTAGCCCGGGTCGAGGCGAGCCACACCGGCACGTTCCTCGCGCGCATCCTCGACGAGCACCCGGCCGTGCCCGTGGCCGGCCGGACGTCGACGCGCAGCGCCGCCGCCACCTCGGCGTCCTCGGCACCCCGGACCCGCAGCTCCGCGAAGGGTGCGGGCACGGCCAAGGGCAAGGGCACCACGAAGGCGAAGGAGCCCGGGAAGGGCAAGGGCACGACGAAGGGGTCCGGAGGGCGCAGCGCGGCGTGACGCCCTAGCGTGTGGGCCATGGGTGCGCACCACAACTACGCCGTCACCGTGTCCTGGCCCGACCCGGGCGGGGGCGGGGCGGGCACGACGTCGTACACCGCCTACTCGCGCGACCATCAGGTCGTGCTGGCCGGCAAGCCCGCGCTGGCGGGCAGCGCCGACCCCGCGTTCCGCGGCGACCCCTCCCGGTACAACCCGGAGGAGCTCTTCGTCGCGAGCCTGGCGCAGTGCCACATGCTGTGGTTCCTGCACCTCGCGGCGGAGTCGGGACTCGTCGTGCGCGAGTACGTGGACGACACCACGGGCACGATGCGCGTGGAGTCCCGCGGCGAGGGTCAGTTCACCGACGTCACCCTGCGTCCGCGCGTCACCGTCGACGCCGGACCCCAGGCCACGGACGAGGCGGTGAGCGCCCTCCATCACCGTGCCCACGCCCTGTGCTTCATCTCCCGCTCGGTGAACTTCTCGGTGCTCATCGAGCCGGCTCCGGTGCGTCTCTCCGCGCCCGCGGGCTGATCGCGCCGGTGCCCTGGAGCGGGTGATCTATACCAGTACGGTCACAGGTCCGTGTTGCCTGTTGACGTGGCGCCGTCGCGTGAATATTTTCCACTCCATCGCTCCAATGGAGGAGAGATATTTCCGTGAGCGTTGCGGGCCTCCGCACACGCCCACAGAGCGCGAGACGAGGAGGTCGGCGCAAGCGCCCCGCGCGGGGCAGTGCAGGCACCGGTTGACGGGGCGCCGCGAGGCGCACCCTGACACGAAGGGCATCTACGAGGATGACCAGCAACTTCACCACCAGCACCAACACCACTCCTGAGCCCAGCCGTCGGTCCGTTCTCCGGGCCGTCATGTTCACGGCCGCCGCGGTGCCGTTCGGCCTGCCCCTGGCAGCCTGCGCCACCGGCGGCGGCAGCAACGAGGGCGAGAAGTCGGCGTCGCCCACGGGCAACGCCGACCCGAAGAACCCGTTCGGCATGGCGGAGAACACGACGGTCGACGCCGTGATCTTCGACGGCGGGTACGGCGTCGACTACGTCGAGTTCGCGGGGAAGGTCCTCGCGGGCCTGCACGCGGGCTCGACCGTCAAGGTCTCGCCCTCCACGCAGATCGCCACCGAGCTCCAGCCGCGGTTCGTCGGCGGCAACCCGCCGGACCTCATCGACAACTCCGGTGCCCAGTCGATCGGCTTCAACACGATCCTCGACCAGCTCGAGGACCTGACCGACGTCATCGACGCGCCGAACGTCGAGGGCACGACCATCCGCGACACCCTCTACGAGGGCGTGCTCGCCCCGGGCACGTACGGGGACAAGTTCGCCGCCCTCAACTACGTGCTCACGGTGTACGGGGTCTGGTACTCCGGCAGCCTCTTCGACAAGAACGGCTGGACGCCTCCCGCCACGTGGGAGGAGGCCAAGGCCCTCGGCGCGGAGGCGAAGAAGGCCGGCAAGTACCTCTTCCTGTGGGGCACCGAGGCCGCGACGTACTACCAGACGCTCGCCATCGAGTCGGCCATCAAGGAGGGCGGCGACGAGGTCCGGCTGTCCCTGGAGAACCTCAAGCCCGACTGCTGGTCGCAGGACGCGCTCCAGGCGACCTTCACGATCATGAAGGAGATCATCGACGCCGGGTACTTCAAGCCCGGCGGCTCGGGCACCCAGTTCACGGCCGCCCAGGCGCAGTGGAGCAACAAGGAGGAGGCGCTGCTCTACCCGTCGGGGTCCTGGATCGAGAACGAGATGAAGGACCAGACGGCGCCGGACTTCCAGATGAAGGGCGTGCCGAGCTTCTCGGTGACGTCGAGCCCGGCGATGCCTGCCACGGCGCTCCACTCGACGGCCGGCGAGCCGTTCATCGTGCCGTCGCAGGCGAAGAGCGTCGCGGGCGGCAAGGAGCTGCTCCGCGTCATGCTCTCGAAGGAGTCGGCGACGAACTTCTCCAAGACGAAGCTCGCTCCGACCATCGTCAAGGACATCGTGCCCGCGGACGGGTTCGGGTCCACGGCGCTGGTGTCCCAGACCGACATGCTCAGCGCGGCCGGGACGGACATCTTCACGTTCAACTTCGTCAACACCTACGGCATGAACCAGGAGCAGCTGCCGATCTGGAACTCCTTCCTCGACGGGAAGAAGTCGGTGGCCGACCTGACCAAGGAGCTGCAGGCGATCACCGACCGGATCGCCAACGACGACACCATCGACAAGATCGAGGTGTCATGAGCGCCATCCCTGGCGCCGGGCAGGTTCTGCCCACCGACGAGGGAACTCTTGCGGGGCCCGGCAACGGGCCCCGCAGGGGGCGGGCCGGTGGGGTGTCGTTCGACAGCGTCAGCTTCTTCGTCGTCTGCCTCGGCATCCCGCTGGCGCTCTTCCTCGTCTTCGTGATCTGGCCGTTCATCCAGGCGGTGTTCTACGCGCTCACCAACTGGTCGGGCTTCACCGCCGACTTCGACATCATCGGGCTCTCCAACTTCACCACGCTCGTGCAGGACCCGCGGTTCATCAACGCCGTCGGCAACAGCGTCATGTTCGGCATCTTCATCCCCCTGATCACCATCGTGATCTCGCTGGCGTTCGCCATCCTCATCACGGTGGGCGGATCGGGCATGGGGCAGGTGCGGGGCGTCCGCGGGTCGGGCTTCTACCGTGTGGTCTCGCTCTTCCCCTACGTCATCCCGGGTATCGCGGTCGGCATCATGTGGCGCCTGATCCTCGACCCGAGCAACGGGCTGGTCAACGGGGTGCTCACCGGACTCGGGCTCGACAAGTTCCAGTCGTTCGCCTGGCTCGGCAACGTCGGCACGGCGATGCCCGTGACGATGTTCGTGGTCGTGTGGGGCTTCGTGGGGTTCTACATGCTGCTGTTCATCGCTGCCATCAAGAGCGTCCCCTCGGAGATCTACGAGGCGGCGCGGATCGACGGCGCGGGACGCTGGCGCACGTCGTGGTCCATCACCGTCCCGCTCATCCGGGACAACGTGCAGACCGCCTACATCTACCTCGGGATCATCGCCCTCGACCTGTTCGTGTACGTGCAGGCGCTCAACCCGACGGGCGGCCCGGACAACTCGACGCTCGTGATGTCCCAGCAGCTGTTCCGCACGGCGTTCACGGAGGGGAAGTTCGGCTACGCCAGCGCCATGGGCGTGGCGATGGCCATCGTCACCCTGGTGTTCGCCGCGCTGGTGTTCACCGTGAACCGCCTGACCGGCGGCCGGGACGAAGGAGGCCGCCGATGAGCGCCAACACGCAGGTGGCGCGCGACGCGGCGGCTCCGGCCCCGCGGATCAAGCCCACGGGCAGCAACGGGGGCGACAAGGTCGCCGCCGGGGTGTCGCACACCGTCCTGGTGATCTGGTGCGTCCTCGTGATCGCGCCGATGATCTGGGTGTTCATCGGTTCGTTCAAGACGAGCTCGGAGATCTTCGCCTCTCCGTTCTCGCTCCCGTCGAACTGGTCGTTCATCAACTACGAGCACGCGTGGGTGGACGCCGAGATCGGTCGGGCGTTCGTCAACACGATCATCGTGGTCGGCTCGGCACTGATCCTCGTGATGCTCCTCGGTGCGATGTGCGCCTACGTGCTCGCCCGGTTCGAGTTCCCGTTCCGGCGGGCGATCTACTACCTCATGCTCGTCGGGCTCACGTTCCCGGTGTTCCTCGCGATCGTCCCGCTGTTCTTCGTGATGCAGAACGCCGGGCTGCTCGGGACGCTGCCCGGGCTGATCGTGGTGTACGTGGCGTTCGCGCTGCCGTTCACGGTGTTCTTCCTGTACTCGTTCTTCCGCGGGCTCCCGGACGAGATCGCGGAGGCCGCCGCGATCGACGGCGCCGGCAACTGGCGCACCTTCTTCCAGGTGATGCTCCCGATGGCGACGCCGGGCATGGCGTCGGTCGCGATCTTCAACTTCCTCGGCCTGTGGAACCAGTTCATCCTGCCGATCGCGCTGAACCCGGAGCAGGACAACTACGTGCTTTCCCAGCGGCTCGCCGCGTTCGTGTCCTCCGCGGGGTACGCGGTGGACTTCGGTGCGATGTTCGCGGCCGTGGTCGTGACCATCGTGCCCGTGCTGATCGCCTACGTGATCTTCCAGCGACAGCTCCAGGGCTCGGTCACGGCTGGCACCAACAAGTAGGGGAGCGCCCCGGCCTCGGGCGGCCGGTCGGCAGGGGGAGACGTCGGTGGCCTGACCTAGGCTGACGGCATGGCCGACCCTGCGACCTACCGCCCGAAGCCGGGGGAGATCCCCACGTCGCCCGGCGTCTACCGGTTCCGCGACCCGCACGGCCGCGTCATCTACGTCGGCAAGGCCAAGAACCTGCGTGCGCGGCTGTCGAGCTACTTCCAGGACGTCGCGCACCTGCACCACCGCACCCAGACGATGGTCACGACGGCCGCGTCCGTCGAGTGGACGGTGGTGGGCACGGAGGTCGAGGCGCTCGCCCTCGAGTACTCGTGGATCAAGGAGTACGACCCCCGCTTCAACGTGAAGTACCGGGACGACAAGTCGTACCCGTACCTCGCGGTCACGATGGCGGACGAGGTGCCGCGGGCCCAGGTGATGCGCGGTGCCAAGCGCCGGGGCACGCGGTACTTCGGCCCCTACGGCCACGCCTGGGCGATCCGGGAGACCCTCGACCTGCTGCTGCGGGTGTTCCCGATCCGCACCTGCTCGTCCGGCGTCTTCCGGCGGGCGCACCAGACGGGCCGCCCCTGCCTCCTCGGGTACATCGACAAGTGCTCGGCGCCGTGCGTCGGGCGGATCAGCGTCGACGACCACAAGCAGCTCGCGCAGGACTTCTGCGACTTCATGGCCGGCGACACGCAGCGCTTCGAGCGCCGCCTCACCGCGCGGATGAACGAGGCCGCGGCGTCCATGGAGTACGAGCAGGCCGCCCGCCTGCGCGACGACATCCAGGCGCTGCGGCGCGCCACCGAGAAGAACGCCGTGGTGCTCCCCGACGCGACGGACGCCGACGTCTTCGCCCTGGCCGGCGACGAGCTGGAGGCGGCCGTCCAGGTGTTCCACGTGCGCGGCGGGCGCATCCGCGGCCAGCGCGGCTGGGTCGTGGAGAAGGTCGAGGACGTCACCGACGAGGAGCTGGTGGAGCACCTCCTCCAGCAGGTCTACGGCGCCGTCGAGGACGCGCGTGCGGCGGCGGACGGGGCCGAGGGCGACGCCGAGGCGCGTGCGTCGGCCCGCCGCGAGGCCCGGGACGCCGTCCCGCGCGAGGTGCTCGTCCCGGTGCTGCCGCCCGACCCGGCCCAGATGACCGCGTGGCTCACGGGCCTGCGCGGCGCCCGCGTGGAGCTGCGGGTGCCGCAGCGCGGCGACAAGCGAGAGCTCGCGGGGACCGTCAGGGCCAACGCCGAGCACGCGCTGGCGCTGCACCGGACCCGGCGTGCCGGCGACCTCACGACCCGCAGCCAGGCGCTGCGCGAGATCCAGGAGGCGCTGGGCCTCGAGTCGGCCCCGCTGCGCATCGAGTGCTACGACGTGTCCCACACCCAGGGCACGTACCAGTCGGCGTCGATGGTGGTCTTCGAGGACGGCCTGCCGCGCAAGAGCGAGTACCGCACGTTCTCGGTGCGCGGCCCCGAGGGCGACGGGGCGCGCGACGACACCGCGGCGATGCACGAGGTGATCACGCGCCGGTTCCGGCGGTACCTGGCGGACCGGCTCGCCGCGGGCGACGTCGAGCTCGACGACGCCTCGGACCGGGACCAGGACGAGACCTCGACGGGAGCCACGCGGCCGCGGTCCGGGGAGGTGCCGGCCGAGGAGCCGGGGGAGCGCAAGCGGTTCGCGTACCCGCCCAACCTCGTCGTCGTGGACGGTGGCCCCCCTCAGGTCGCGGCGGCGCAGCGGGCGCTGGACGAGCTCGGCGTCACCGACGTGGCGCTGTGCGGCCTCGCGAAGCGCCTCGAGGAGGTCTGGCTGCCGGGCGAGGACTACCCGGTCATCCTGCAGCGCTCGTCGGAGGGCCTCTACCTGCTCCAGCGCGTGCGCGACGAGGCGCACCGGTTCGCCATCACCCAGCACCGCCGCCGGCGGAGCAAGGGCATGACGGTGTCGGTCCTCGACGACGTCCCGGGGCTCGGCCCCACCCGGCGCAAGGCGCTGCTGACCACGTTCGGTTCGGTGAAGCGGCTGCGCGCGGCGAGCGTGGACGAGATCGCGGAGGTCAAGGGCATGGGCCGGCGCACGGCGGAGGCGGTCGTCGCGGCGCTCGCCGCCGACGGGGGCAGCGCGCCGTCGTCCCAGGACGGTCCGGGCACTGGCATGCTGGGCGCATGAGCGAGCCGGAGCCCACCACCGTCCCGCAGGGCATCCCCGAGATCGAGGCGACGACCCCCGCACCGGAGCCGTCCGACCCGGAGGTGCTGATCATCACCGGCATGTCGGGCGCCGGGCGGTCGCGGGCCGCGGGCGTCCTGGAGGACCTCGACTGGTTCGTCGTCGACAACCTCCCGCCGCTGATGATGGTGCCGCTCGTGGACCTCATGACGCGCGCCGGCTCGTCGGTCGAGCGGCTCGCCGTCGTCGTCGACGTCCGCGGCCGCGAGTACTTCGCCGAGCTCACCCGCGCGCTGCTGCACCTGCGCGAGGCGGGCGTGAACTACCGCATCCTGTTCCTCGACGCGCGGGACGAGACGCTGGTGCGCCGGTACGAGAGCGTCCGGCGGCCGCACCCCCTGCAGGGGGAGGGAAGGATCCTGGACGGCATCGCCGAGGAGCGCCGCCGGCTGGCCTCGATCGAGGAGCGCGCGGACGTGGTCATCGACACGTCCGAGCTGTCGGTGCACGACCTCGCCCGCGAGGTGCGGGCCGCGGTGGCGGACGGCGCCCCGGACGCGCTGCGCGTGAACGTGCTCGCCTTCGGTTTCAAGTACGGCATCCCGCTGGACGCCGACCACGTGGTGGACGTGCGCTTCCTGGCGAACCCCTACTGGATCACCGAGCTGCGGCACCTCACGGGCCGCGACGCGCCCGTGCGCGAGTACGTCCTGGCCCGGCCCGGCGCGCGGGAGTTCGTGGACCGGTACGTCGCCGCGCTCGAGCCCGTGCTGGCCGGGTACCTCGCGGAGGAGAAGCGGTACGTGACGATCGCCGTCGGCTGCACCGGGGGCAAGCACCGGTCGGTCGCGATCGCGGGCGAGATCGCCCAGCGGCTGCGCGACGCCGGGCAGCGCGTCACCCTCACGGCGCGCGACCTGGGGAAGGAGTGACGACGCCGGCCCTGAGCATGGGCGCGCCCGCGGTCACCGCGCTGGGCGGCGGGCACGGGCTGTACGCGAGCCTCTCGGCGCTGCGGCTGATGTCCGACCGGCTCACCGCGGTCGTGACGGTGGCGGACGACGGCGGCTCCTCGGGCCGGCTCCGCGACGAGCTGGACGTGCTCCCGCCGGGCGACCTGCGCATGGCGCTCGCGGCGCTGTGCGACGACTCGGAGTGGGGGCGCACCTGGAGCGACCTGCTGCAGCACCGGTTCGTGTCGGGCGGGAGCCTCGACAAGCACGCCATGGGCAACCTCATGATCGTGGCGCTGTGGGAGCTGCTGGGCGACACGGTGACCGGGCTGGACTGGGTCGGCAAGCTGCTGGGTGCGCGCGGGCGGGTGCTGCCCATGGCGTCGGTGCCCCTGGTCGTCGAGGCGGACGTGCGGCGCGACGGCGTCGCCGGGGCCGATCGCCTGGAGACCGTCGTCGGGCAGTCGCGCGTGGCCTTGACGGAGGGCCGTATCGAGCAGCTGCGGCTGGTCCCCGCGGACCCCCCGGCGTGCCCGGAGGCGGTCGAGGCCGTGCGGTCGGCCGACTGGATCGTGCTGGGACCGGGGTCCTGGTACTCGTCGGTGCTGGTGCACCTGCTGGTCCCCGAGCTCGCCCGGGCGCTGCACGAGACGGACGCGCGCATCTGCGTGACCCTGAACCTGGCCGCGGAGCTCGGCGAGACGCAGGGGCTGACGGCGACGGGCCACCTCGAGGCGCTGCACCGGCACGCCCCGGGGCTGCGGGTGGACGCGGTCCTCGCGGACCCGTCCGCGGTGGAGGACGTCGACGAGCTGGCCGACGCCGCGCGCATCATGGGGGCGGAGCTGCTCATGCGCCAGGTACGCCGCGGGGACGGCAGCGCGCGGCACGACCCGCTGCGTCTGGCCGCTGCCTACCGCGACGTGTTCGAGGGGATCTACGGCGACGTCTGACGCCTTCCTCCGGCGCCGAGAGTGCTTGCCGCGCGTGGCAGGATGACGCCATGGCGCTCACGGCAGAGGTGAAGGACGAGCTCACGCGGATCAAGGTGACCCGGACGTCGTGCCGCAAGGCCGAGGTCTCGGCGACGCTGCGGTTCTCGGGCGGGCTGCACATCATCTCGGGCCGCGTGGTCATCGAGGCGGAGCTGGACGACGAGGCGGCCGCGGCGCGGCTGCGGCAGTCGATCACCGAGCTGTACGGGCACACCAGCGACCTCATCGTGGTGCAGGCCGGCGGCCTGCGGAAGAACAACCGCTACGTGGTGCGCGTGGTGCGCGACGGCGAGTCGCTCGCCCGTCAGACCGGGCTGCTGGACTCGCGCGGGCGCCCGGTGCGCGGCCTCGCGCCCGAGGTCGTGTCGGCGGGTGTCGCCGAGGCGGAGGCCGTGTGGCGGGGGGCCTTCCTCGCGCACGGCTCGCTGACGGAGCCCGGCCGCTCGATGGCGCTGGAGGTCACGTGCCCGGGGCCGGAGGCGGCACTGGCGCTGGTCGGCGCCGCCCGCCGGCTCGGCGTGCAGGCGAAGTCGCGCGAGGTGCGCGGCGTGGACCGCGTGGTGGTGCGCGACGGGGAGGCGATCGGCGAGATCCTGCGCCGGATGGGCGCCGTCAGGACCCGGGAGGTCTGGGAGGAACGACGCGCGCGGCGCGAGGTGCGCGGCACCGCGAACCGCCTGGCGAACTTCGACGACGCGAACCTGCGCCGGTCGGCCCGGGCGGCGGTGGCGGCGGGCGCCCGCGTGCAGCGGGCGTTCGAGATCCTCGGCGAGGAGGTGCCGGACCACCTGCGGCAGGCGGGGGAGCTGCGCCTGGCGCACAAGCAGGCCTCCCTCGAGGAGCTGGGCCAGCTGGCGGACCCGCCGCTGTCGAAGGACGCCGTGGCTGGCCGGATCCGCCGGCTGCTGTCGACGGCCGACAAGCGCGCGATCGAGGTGGGCATCCCCGACACGGAGGCCGGGCTGAGCCCGGACCTGCTCGACCTCTGAGGGCGGGGGGCGGGGGCGGCGCGGACCGTGCCCGCCGCTCCGCGGGCCCACGGCGCACGCCCTGTCCATATGGTCAGACCACACGTCTCACGGCAGTCGCGAGGGTCGGCGGTACCGCCGATTCGGGTATAGGCTCATGACGTCAGGTGACGACGACGTGACCCAAGGCTGACCGCCCGGAGGAAGACGTCGGGGGTCCCAGTCCCAGGGTCGCGGCGTGAATCATCAGCGCGCCCGTCGTGGCGCGCGGAAGTCGGCATCAACCGTGTGCGCCGGACCCCCACCGGCGCGCCCTGAGGAGGGCAATCGTGACCATCCGCGTCGGGATCAACGGCTTCGGTCGGATCGGACGGAACTTCTACCGCGCTCTCGTGGAGTCGGGTGCGGACATCGAGGTCGTCGGCGTCAACGACCTGACCGACAACAAGACTCTGGCCCACCTGCTGAAGTACGACACGGTGCTGGGCCGCTTCCCGAAGTCGGTCGACTTCGACGACGACAACATCATCGTCGACGGCCACAAGATCCGTGCGCTCGCCGAGCGCGACCCCGCCAACCTGCCCTGGGGCGAGCTGGGCGCGGACATCGTCATCGAGTCCACCGGTTTCTTCACGGACGCCACCAAGGCCAAGGCGCACATCGACGCCGGCGCCAAGAAGGTCATCATCTCCGCCCCGGCGAAGAACGAGGACGCGACCTTCGTCATGGGTGTGAACAACGACCAGTACGACCCGGCCGCGCACCACATCATCTCGAACGCGTCGTGCACCACGAACTGCCTCGCGCCGCTGGCCAAGGCCCTCAACGACTCGATCGGCATCGAGCGTGGCCTCATGACCACGATCCACGCGTACACGGGTGACCAGAACCTGCAGGACGGCCCGCACAAGGACCTCCGTCGCGCCCGCGCCGCCGCGCAGAACATCGTGCCCACCACGACGGGTGCCGCCAAGGCCGTCGCGCTGGTGCTCCCGGAGCTGAAGGGCAAGCTGGACGGCTACGCCCTCCGCGTCCCGGTCATCACCGGCTCGGCCACGGACCTCACCTTCGAGGCGCCGCGCGAGGTCACGGTCGACGAGGTCAACGCCGCGGTCAAGGCCGCCGCCGAGGGCCCGCTCAAGGGCACCCTCGAGTACGTCGAGGACGAGATCGTCTCCTCGGACATCGTCACCAACCCGCACACGAGCATCTTCGACTCGAAGCTCACCAAGGTGATCGGCAACCAGGTCAAGGTCGTCTCCTGGTACGACAACGAGTGGGGCTACTCCAACTCGCTCGTCGCGCTGACCGTTCACGTCGGCGAGAAGCTCTGACGACTCCGGCGCCCGACATCGCTCGAGCGTGAGTCACGACGTCCGCGTGCGCGCCGAACCCCGGCCGCGCACGCGGACGTCGTCATGTACGGAACAGATCACCCCCCGCCCGGGACGCACGGCCGCCCGACGGCCGCACGGCACGCACCGGGCCCTGACGGACAGGTGTGCCTCATGAAGACCATCGACTCCCTGGGCGAGCTGCGCGGCAAGCGCGTCCTCGTCCGCTCGGACTTCAACGTGCCGCTCGACGGCACCACCATCACGGACGACGGCCGCATCAAGGCCGCGCTGCCGACCCTGCGCCGCCTGGTCGACGCCGGCGCCCGCGTCGTCGTGACGGCCCACCTCGGCCGCCCCAAGGGCGAGCCGAACCCCGCCTACTCGCTCGCGCCCGTGGCCGCCCGCCTCGGCGAGCTGCTCGGCCAGGACGTCTCCCTCGCGACCGACGTGACCGGCCCCTCGGCCCAGGAGACGGTCGCCGCGCTGGCCGACGGCCAGGTCGCGCTGCTGGAGAACGTGCGGTTCGACGCCCGGGAGACGTCGAAGGTCGACGCCGAGCGCGAGGAGCTGGCCGGCGAGCTGGCCGCGCTGGCCGACGCGTTCGTCTCCGACGGCTTCGGCGTCGTGCACCGCAAGCAGGCCTCGGTCTACGACGTGGCCAAGGTGCTCCCCGCGGCCGCCGGCGACCTGGTGCTCAAGGAGGTCGAGTCGCTCTCGCGCGCCACGACCGACCCGCAGCGCCCGTACGCCGTGGTCCTCGGCGGCTCGAAGGTCTCCGACAAGCTCGGTGTCATCGAGAACCTCCTCACCAAGGCCGACCGCCTGCTCATCGGGGGCGGCATGGTCTTCACGTTCCTCGCGGCGCAGGGCCACTCCGTGGGCTCCTCGCTGCTCGAGGCGGACCAGGTGGACACCGTGAAGGGCTACCTGGCGCAGGCCGCCGAGCGCGGCGTCGAGATCGTGCTGCCCACGGACATCGTGGCCGCGGACTCGTTCGCCGCCGACGCCGCGCACCGGACGGTGCCGGCCGACCAGATCCCTGACGGGACCATGGGCCTCGACATCGGCCCGGAGTCCGGCGCGCTGTTCGCGGCCCGCCTCGCGGACGCGAGGACCATCGTCTGGAACGGCCCCATGGGCGTGTTCGAGTTCGCCGCCTTCGCCGCCGGGACCCGCGCCGTCGCGCAGGGCATCGTCGACGCGACCGCCGCGGGCGCCTTCTCCATCGTGGGGGGCGGGGACTCCGCCGCGGCCGTGCGCGTGCTCGGGTTCGACGAGGACGGATTCAGCCACATCTCCACGGGCGGCGGCGCGAGCCTCGAGCTCCTCGAGGGCAAGGAGCTCCCGGGGCTCGCGGTCCTCGGCGCCTGACCCTCACGACCCTTCCGCACGAGAGAACAAGGAGCCCATCGTGGCCACCACCCGCACGCCCCTGATGGCGGGCAACTGGAAGATGAACCTGGACCACACCGAGGCGATCGCCGCGGTGCAGAAGCTCGCGTGGACGCTCAATGACGCGAAGCACGACTACGAGGCCGTCGAGGTGGCCGTCCTGGCCCCGTTCACGGACCTGCGCTCGGTGCAGACCCTCGTCGACGCCGACAAGCTCGAGGTGCGCTACGGCGCCCAGGACCTGTCGACGCACGCGTCCGGCGCGTACACCGGTGAGATCTCGGGCCCGATGCTCGCCCGCCTCGGCTGCACCTACGTGGCCGTCGGCCACTCCGAGCGCCGCGAGTACCACGCCGAGGACGACGCCGTCGTCAACGCCAAGGTGCGCGCCGCCTTCGAGCACGGCCTCGTGCCGATCCTCTGCGTGGGGGAGGGCCTGGACGTCCGCAAGGCGGGCGAGCAGGTCTCTTACACCCTGGCGCAGGTCGACGCCGCGCTCGCCGACGTGACCGCCGAGCAGGCCGCGCAGGTGGTCATCGCCTACGAGCCCGTGTGGGCCATCGGCACGGGCGAGGTCGCCACCCCGGAGGACGCGCAGGAGGTCTGCGGCGCGATCCGCGGACGCCTCGCGGAGCTGTACGACGCCGAGCTCGCCGCGGGCGTGCGCGTCCTGTACGGCGGTTCCGTGAAGTCGGGCAACGTCGCGCAGATCATGTCGCAGCCGGACGTGGACGGCGCCCTCGTGGGCGGCGCGAGCCTCGACCCGGTCGAGTTCGCCAAGATCGCTCGGTACCAGTCGCACGTCGGCTGACACGACACGCACGACGGCGGGCCCGGCCCGTCGGACGGACGCCTCTCGGGATCGTCACCAGATGGAGACATCGGTGTTCGCTTCGAGAGGCGTCCGTCACTTACTCTTGACCCGGCCGGGACGACGTCCTGGCACCGAACCCGTCCCGCGGGACGGACGACGAACGAAGGACAGCCGAGGACACCGTGGACGCTTTGCAGATCATCCTTCAGGTTCTCCTGGTCATCACCAGCGCCTTCCTGACCCTGCTGATCCTGATGCACAAGGGCAAGGGTGGCGGTCTGTCCGACATGTTCGGCGGGGGGATCTCGAGCGCTGCCGGCAGCTCCGGTGTCGCCGAGCGCAACCTCAACCGGATCACGGTGAGCTTTGCGCTCGTCTGGTTCGTCGTGATCGTGCTGCTCGGCCTCATCACGAAGGTCAGCTGACAGCACGGCACGACCGTCACCGGCCCCGGCCGGTGCGGGGGGCACGGGCCCGGGCGACGACGCACCGGACCACGGTTCACGAAGATCGTCCGTGGGCGAACGCCCACTGAGTCGAAGGTGAGGACGACAGGACGTGGCTAATGCCGGTCATGCGATCCGGGGCTCGCGCGTAGGCGCGGGGCCCCTGGGAGAGTCCGAGCGCGGCGATGCGGCACCCCGGGTGCGGGTGTCGTACTGGTGCGCGAACGGGCACGAGACGACGCCGAGCTTCTCGGCGAACGACGACGTGGAGGCCCCGGAGTTCTGGGACTGCCCGCGGTGCGGCTTCCCCGCCGGCCTGGATGCGGCGAACCCGCCGTCGCCGGTGCGCAACGAGCCGTACAAGACGCACCTCGCGTACGTGAAGGAACGCCGGTCCGAGGAGGACGGTGCGGCCCTCCTGGAGGAGGCGCTCG
This sequence comes from Isoptericola sp. NPDC057653, assembly GCF_042799955.1. Classification (NCBI taxonomy): domain Bacteria; kingdom Bacillati; phylum Actinomycetota; class Actinomycetes; order Micrococcales; family Promicromonosporaceae; genus Isoptericola; species Isoptericola sp. NPDC057653. The sequence goes on from NZ_JBHVHP010000002.1 coordinate 219,768, forward strand.
CGACGCTGCGAGCGCGCCGCACCACCCTGCGCCAGGCGAGCTGACACCTCGACCGGTGCCCCGGGGCGATGCCTCGGGGCACCGGGGGATGTCCACCTGTCGAGACGGGGCGTAGTCTTTCGGCATGTTCGAGGAAGGACAGCTCTACGCCCCCGTCACCGAGGACGAGAACGGCGTCACGGTGCACCTCACGGACGACCACCCCGGCGCGAACGACCCGGAGTACCGCCGCCGTCGCGAGGCCATCGCCGGCCCCGCGCTGCGCTGGTCACCCGGCGATCCCGTGCCTCAGGTCGACTACACCCCCGCGGAGAACGAGATCTGGCGCACCGTGTGCACCGAGCTCGCGCCCAAGCACGAGCGGCTGGCGATCCGCGGCTACCTCGAGGGCAAGGAGGCCCTCGGTCTGCCCACCGACCGCGTGCCGCAGCTCGACGAGGTCAGCGCGGGCCTGGAGCCGCTGAGCGGCTTCCGCCTGCACCCCGCCGCCGGTCTCGTGCCGCTGGACCAGTTCTACGGCTCGCTCGCCGACGGCGTCTTCCACTCCACGCAGTACCTGCGGCACGGCTCGCAGCCGCTGTACACCCCGGAGCCCGACATCATCCACGAGGTGGTGGGTCACGGGAACCTGCTCGCGAACCCGGCGATCGCCGACGTGAAACGGCGGGCCGGCGAGGCGGCGCGGCGGTGCGAGACCGCGGAAGGGCTGCAGTTCGTCGCGGACGTCTTCTGGTTCACGATCGAGTTCGGCGTCATGTACGAGGAGGGCGAGCTGCGCGCCTACGGCGCGGGCCTGCTGTCGTCCTACGGCGAGATCGAGGAGTTCCGCGGCGCGACCATCCTGCCGCTCGACTTCTACTCGATGGGCACCGTCGAGTACGACATCTCCCACTACCAGCCCACGCTCTTCGCGTGCGACGGCATGAACGAGCTGACCGAGCGGGTGGGTCAGTTCTTCGCCGAGTTCGACGACGAGACCCCCGGACGCCTGCTGGCCGCCCGCCGCCGGTCGGCCAGCTGACCCCCTCGTCCCCAGGACGACGACGGCCCCCTCGCCGAAGAGCGAGGGGGCCGTCGTCGTGCGTCTCCCGACCGGGCGTGCGGCCTCAGGAGGACGGCGCCGCCGCCGCGGCGTCGAGCAGCCACAGCGTGCGCTCGGTGCCTCGCGCGCCGGCGGCCGGGACGTCCGTCACGGGGCCGCCCGCCAGCGCGGCCGCGGCCTGGGCCGCCTTCTCCGCGCCCGCCGCCACGACCCACACCTCGCGCGCACGGCGCAGGGCGTCGAACGTGAGCGAGACGCGCTCCGGCGGCGGCTTGGGGGAGGCGTGCACCCCGACCGTGGCGCCGCGGGCCCCGAGGCCCTCGTGGCCGGGGAACAGGGACGCGACGTGCCCGTCCGGCCCCATGCCGAGCAGGAGGACGTCGAACTCCGGCACGGCCGGGGTGTCGTCCTCGCCGGCGGGCGGAGCGAAGCGCGCCAGCTCCGCCGCGTAGGCCGCGGCGGACTCCTCGGGCGTCCCGATCGTGGTCCCGTCGACGACGGCGCCGGGCGCCGGCATCGCGTGCACGTGCTCGGCGGGCAGGCCGGAGCCGGCGACCAGCGCGTCCACGAGGGCGGACCGGGCCTGGGTCTCGTTGCGGTCCGGGTCGCCGTCGGGCAGGAACCGCTCGTCGCCCCACCACAGGTGCACGCCCGACCAGTCCACGGCCGCGGACAGCGGGCTCGCCGCGACGGCGGCGAGGGTCTTGATGCCCACGGTGCCGCCGGTGAGGACGGCGTGCACCGGGGTGCGCACGGACTGGGCGTCGAGGAGGCGCGTCAGCAGCCGCGCGGCGGTGGCCTCGGCGAGGACGTCGGCGTCCGGGTGGACGACGACGAGCGGTGCGGCGCCGGGCGTGCTCACGCCTTCGCCTTCGACGTCGCCGTGACGGTCTCGACGCGCGTGATGCCCTTGGTGAGCACCTCCCCGTACAGCTCGTCGGGGTCGAGGCGCCGCAGCTCCTCGATGAGTGCCTCGCTCAGGGCGCGGATCGGCAGGGCCATCCGCCGCTCGGGCTTCTCGGGCTGCGTGATCGACACGACGCGGCCGTCCGGCCGGTCGAGCACGATCGGCCCGCTCTTGCGCTCCAGCGTGACGCGCGTGATGGCGTCGTCGCTGTCGGTGCGCACCACGGTGGCGGGGCAGCGCAGCCGCTGGCCGAGCCAGGCGGCCAGCAGGTCCAGGGAGGTGTGCTGCTCCTGGCCCTCGACGCTCACCGCCGTGACGGGCTCGTACGGGGGCTGCTCGACGGCCGCGGCGATGAGGCCGCGCCACAGGGTGACGCGGGCCCAGGCCAGGTCGGTGTCGCCGGGGCTGAACGTGCCCGCCAGGCGGTGGAGCATGGCGACCGGGTCGGCCGCGGTGGTGGTGTCGGTGATGCGGCGCTGCGCCATCGCGCCCATCGGGTCGGCCGACGGGTCGTCCGGGCCGCCGGTCGGCCACCACACCACGATCGGCGCGTCGGGCAGCAGCAGCGGCATGACGAGGGTGTCGGGGTGCTCGAGCATCGGGCCGGCGGCCCGCAGGACGACGACCTCGGAGGCGCCCGCGTCGCCGCCGACCCGGATCTCGGCGTCGAGCCGCGGGGCGCTCGAGCCGCGCTGGGCGAGCGGGGCGATCACGACGACGCGGCACGGGTGCTCGTGGCTGGCCTGGTTCGCCGCGCGCACCGAGTCCTCGATGTCGGCCTCCTCGGCGACCACGACGAGGGTCAGGACGCGGCCGAGCGCCACGGCGCCGCCCTCGTCCCGCAGGTGGGCGAGCCGCTTGCCGACCGCGTTGGTGGTCGTGTCCGGCATGTCGATGATCATCGGGGGTCTCCTGGGTGGAAGCGGCACAGGCGGGTGCGGCTCGCCGCGGCGCGGGCGGCGTCGTGCGGGGGACGGGCCGGGCGGGCCGTCACGGCCGCCGCCACGACCGGCCGTCGCGGGCCATCATCGCGTCCGCCGACGGCGGGCCCCAGGTGCCCGACGGGTAGGACTCGGGCTTGCCCTTGCCGGCCCAGTAGGACGTGATCGGGTCGAGGATCTTCCAGGAGAGCTCGACCTCCTCGCGGGTCGGGAACAGCGGCGGGTCGCCGAGCAGCACGTCGAGGATGAGCCGCTCGTAGGCCTCCGGCGACGACTCGGTGAACGAGTGGCCGTAGCCGAAGTCCATCGTCACGTCGCGCACCTCCATCGCGGTGCCCGGCACCTTGGCGCCGAACCGCAGCGTGACGCCCTCGTCCGGCTGCACGCGGATGACCAGGGCGTTGCTGCCGAGGTCGGAGGTCAGCGACGACTCGAACGGCAGGTGCGGCGCCTTCTTGAAGACGACGGCGACCTCCGTCACGCGCCGGCCCAGCCGCTTGCCCGTGCGCAGGTAGAACGGCACGCCCGCCCAGCGGCGGTTGTCGATCTCGAGCTTGACCGCCGCGAACGTCTCCGTCGTGGAGTCGGGGTTGAACCCCTCCTCCTCGAGGAAGCCGACGACCTTCTCGCCGCCCTGCCAGGCGGCGGCGTACTGGCCGCGCGCGGTGTGGCGGCCGAGGTCGCGGGGCAGGCGCACGGACGACAGCGCCTTGATCTTCTCCGACCGCAGGGCCTCGGCGTCGAAGTTCACCGGCTCCTCCATGGCGACCAGCGCCAGGAGCTGCATCAGGTGGTTCTGGATGACGTCGCGGGCGGCGCCGATGCCGTCGTAGTAGCTGGCGCGGCCGCCGATGCCGATGTCCTCGGCCATCGTGATCTGCACGTGGTCGACGTAGTTGTTGTTCCACAGCGGCTCGAACATCTGGTTCGCGAACCGCAGGGCCAGGAGGTTCTGGACCGTCTCCTTGCCCAGGTAGTGGTCGATGCGGAAGACCGACTCGGGGTCGAAGACCTGGGAGACGACCGCGTCGAGCTCGCGGGCGCTCTCCAGGTCGTGCCCGAACGGCTTCTCGATGACGACGCGGCGCCAGGCGTCCGCGGACGACTTCGACAGGCCGGACTCCGACAGCTGCCGGCACACGACCGGGAAGGCGCTGGGCGGCACGGACAGGTAGAAGGCGTGGTTGCCGCCGGTGCCGCGCTCGGCGTCGAGCTGCTCCACCGTCTGGCGCAGCCGCTCGAAGGCGTCCTCGTCGTCGAACGAGCCCTGCACGAACCGGATGCCCTCGGCGAGCTGGCGCCACGTGGCCTCGCGGAACGGGGTGCGGGCGTGCTCCTTGACCGCGTCGTGCACGACCTGCGCGAAGTCCTGGTCCTCCCAGTCGCGGCGGGCGAAGCCCGTCAGCGCGAAGCCGGGCGGCAGGAGGCCGCGGTTCGCCAGGTCGTAGACGGCGGGCATGAGCTTCTTGCGCGACAGGTCGCCGGTGACCCCGAAGATCACGAGCCCGCAGGGGCCGGCGATGCGGGGGAGGCGCAGGTCGAGCGGGTCGCGGAGCGGGTTGTGCTCGGCGGTGATCTTGGCCGGTCTCACGAGGTGGGCACCGTTCTTCGTCGTGCGGGCGGGGGATGGTGCGGGCCCGGGGCGCGGCGCGCGCCCCGGGCCGGGGCGGAGGTCAGGCGCCCTGGGCCTTGAGGCCGGCGGTGGCGGTGTCCAGGAGCTCGGTCCAGGAGTCCTCGAACTTGCGGACCCCGTCGGTCTCGAGGTGGTCGGTGACCTCGCGCAGCGAGACGCCGAGCGACTCGATGGCCTCGACGGTGCGCCGCGCGGCGCCCGCGGTGCCGCGGACCGTGTCGCCCGTGACGGTGCCGTGGTCGGCGAACGCCTGGAGCGTGGGCTCGGGCATCGTGTTGACGACGCCGTCGGTGACCAGCTCGGAGACGTAGAGCGTGTCGGGGTACTCCGGGTTCTTCACGCCGGTCGAGGCCCACAGGGGCCGCTGCGGGTGGGCGCCGGACGCGACGAGCGAGCGCCACTCGTCGGTGCCGACGAACTGCTCGTACGCCTCGAACGCGAGGCGCGCGTTGGCGACGGCGGCCTGCCCGCGCAGGTCGAGCGCCTCCGGGGAGCCGATCTTCTCGAGCGCCGCGTCGACCGAGGAGTCCACGCGCGAGACGAAGAAGGAGGCCACGGAACCGATCGGGCCGAGGTCGATGCCGTCGGCGCGGGCCTGCTCGAGGCCGATCGCGAACGCCTCCATCACGGACCGGTAGCGCTCGATGGAGAAGATGAGGGTCACGTTGACGCTGATCCCCTGGGCGAGGGTGCGCGAGATCGCGTCGAGCCCGGGGACCGTGGCGGGGATCTTGATGAAGACGTTCGGCCGGTCCACGGTGCGCCACAGGCGCTCCGCGACCACGACGGTTTTGTCGGCGTCGTACGCGAGGCGGGGGTCCACCTCGATCGACACGCGGCCGTCCACGCCGTCCGTGGCGTCGTAGACGGGGCGCAGCAGGTCGGCGGCCGCGCGCACGTCGTCGGTCGTGATGGTCTCGACCGCGGCGTCCACGTCGCTGCCCGCGAGCTCGGCCAGCTGGGCGTCGTAGGCGTCCCCGCTCGAGAGCGCCTTGGCGAAGATGGTCGGGTTGGTCGTGACGCCGACGACGCCGCGCTCGGCGACGAGGGCCGCGAGGTTGCCGCTGCGCAGTCGCTCCCGCGAGAGGTCGTCGAGCCAGATGGACACCCCGGCTCCGGTCAGGTCGGTGATCGGTGCGGGGACGGTGCTCTGCGTCATCGGACGTCCTTCCGAGGTCGGAGGCCCCCGCCGGCGGTGTGTCGACGGGAGCCGGGTGGGGCGCCGGCGCGCGGCGCCCCACCGGGGAATCTACGAGGGCTCAGGCGGCGTCGCCAGCGCCGCGCACGGCGGCGAGCGACTCCCGCGCGGCGGCCGCGACGGCCTCCGCGGTGATCCCGAACTCGCGGTAGAGCGTCTGGTAGTCCGCCGACGCCCCGTAGTGCTCGAGCGAGACGCTGCGGCCGGCGTCGCCGACCACGTCGCGCCAGCCCTGCGCGATGCCCGCCTCGACCGAGACGCGGGCCTTCACCGCGGCCGGCAGCACCGACTCGCGGTACGCGGCGTCCTGCTTGTCGAACCACTCGCGGCTCGGCATGGACACGACGCGGGCGGCCACGCCCTCGGCCGCGAGCTGCTCGCGGGCCTGCACGGCGAGCTGCACCTCGGAGCCCGTGCCGACGAGGATCACGTCGGGGGTGCCGTCGGTGTCCAGCAGCGTGTAGGCGCCCTTGAGGGTGCCTTCGGCGCCGGCGAAGCCCTCGGCGCCGCGGGGGAACGTGGGCACGTTCTGGCGGGTGAGGACGATGCCGGCCGGGTTCGCCGTGTTCTCGAGGATCCCTCGCCAGGCCCAGGCGGTCTCGTTCGCGTCCGCGGGGCGCACGACGTCGAGGCCGGGGATGGCGCGCAGCGCCGCGAGGTGCTCGACCGGCTGGTGCGTCGGCCCGTCCTCGCCGAGGCCGATCGAGTCGTGGGTCCACACGAAGGTCGTGGGGATCTCCATGAGGGCCGCGAGGCGCACCGAGGCGCGCATGTAGTCGGCGAACTGGAGGAACGTGCCGCCGTAGGGGCGGGTGAGGCCGTGCAGCACGATGCCGTTGAGGATCGAGCCCATGCCGTGCTCGCGGATCCCGAAGTGCAGCGTGCGGCCGTACGGGTTGCCCGGGAACTTCTTGGTCGCGTGCTCGACCGGGATGAACGACGGCTCGCCGTCCATCGTCGTGTTGTTCGAGCCCGCGAGGTCGGCGGAGCCGCCCCACAGCTCGGGCAGCACGTCCTTGAGCGCGGTGAGCACCTTGCCGGAGGCGGCGCGGGTGGCGACGCCCTTCTCGGAGGCCTCGAAGACGGGCAGCTCGTCGGTCCAGCCGGCGGGCAGCTCGTGGGCGACGAGGCGGTCGAGCAGCGCGGCACGCTCCGGGGTGGCGGTGCGCCACGCCTCGTACGAGCGGTCCCAGGCGGCGCGCTGGTCGCCCTGGCGGCCGGCGACGGCGCGCGTGTACTCGAGCACCTCGTCGTCCACCGCGAACGTGGCCTCGGGGTCCAGGCCGAGCGCGACCTTGAGGCCGGCGACCTCGTCGGCGCCCATGGCGGACCCGTGGATGCCACCGGTGTTCTGCTTGGTGGGCGAGGGCCAGCCGATGATGGTGCGCAGCGCGATGAACGACGGCCGGTCGGTCTCGGCCTTGGCGGCGGCGATCGCCGCGGCGAGCGCGTCGACGTCCTCCGCGTAGCCGGTGCCGCCCTGCGTCCAGTCGACGCGCTGCGTGTGCCAGCCGTAGGCGGCGTAGCGGGCCAGCGTGTCCTCGGTGAACGCGATGTCGGTGTCGTCCTCGATGGAGATCTTGTTGTCGTCCCAGATCACCACGAGGTTGCCGAGCTTCTGCGTGCCGGCGAGCGACGAGGCCTCGGAGGTGACGCCCTCCTGCAGGTCGCCGTCGGAGGCGATGACGTACACGTGGTGGTCGAACGGCGACTCGCCGGGGGCGGCGTCGGGGTCGAGCAGGCCCCGCTCGCGGCGGGCCGCGAACGCCATGCCGACGGCGGAGGCGAGGCCCTGGCCGAGCGGACCGGTCGTGATCTCGACGCCGGCGGTGTGGCGGTACTCCGGGTGGCCGGGGGTCTGGGAGCCCCAGGTGCGCAGCGCCTCGAGGTCGCCGAGCTCCATGCCGTAGCCGGAGAGGAACAGCTGCAGGTACAGCGTGAGCGAGGAGTGGCCCGCGGAGAGGACGAACCGGTCACGGCCGACCCAGTGCGGGTCGGACGGGTCGTGCCGCATCGTCTTGCCGAAGAGCAGGTACGCGGCGGGTGCCAGGGAGATCGCGGTGCCGGGGTGGCCGTTGCCGACCTTCTCGACGGCGTCCGCGGCCAGCGCCTTGATGGTCTTCACCGCGCGGTCGTCGAGCGAGTTCCACTCGAGCGGGGCGACGACGGGGTCGAACGCGTTCACAGATGTGCCTCTTTCCTGCCCGGAGCGAGCCCCCGGGTGATTGCTGCTGCTCTGCCGGTACGGGGCGCCGTCGCGTCGGACACCGCACGGGTCCTGCGTGCGACGGCGGGGCACGGTGGCGAGGGTCCGACCGGGTGGGCGGTCCGCTGTTCACCGTTGTGCAGCACCACCCTAGCGCCGAGCATTCCCGCCCCGCCCGTCCCGAGCCGCTCCGTCCCATCAGGTGGGCGCGCGTGGACAGCGGGGCGCGCGGGCGGACGCCGGGGGAGGGCGCGGGGACATGACGACGAGCCGGGCATTTCTCACAGCGCCCCGGGTCCGGCCCGGGCCGCCCCGCCGGTGACCTCGGCGTACGATGAGGCGGCGGCAGACCCACGCCGCCCGAGCTCCCCGGACCCCCAGCCGAGAACGGACAAGCACGCGCGTGAGCACCACGAGCACCACGACGCCCCATCCCTCGACGCCCACCCGTGCCGCGGTGCGGGCGGAGCGGGAGCGTGCCGATGCCGTCCGGGCGGAGCGCCGCGGCGCTCCCGCGGGTCCGAGCAAGGGGTGGCGCGACCGCGTCGCCGCCTATGTCGCGCTGACCAAGCCGCGCATCATCGAGCTGCTGCTCGTCACCACGCTGCCCACGATGATCCTCGCCCAGGGCGGGCTCCCGTCGCTGTGGCTGGTGGTCAAGACACTGGTCGGCGGCACCCTCGCGGCCGCGTCGGCCAACGTCTTCAACTGCTACCTGGACCGTGACATCGACCAGGTGATGAACCGGACCAAGCGGCGCCCGCTGGCCACGGGGGAGATCACGCCGCGCGCCGCGCTCGTGTTCGCCACCGTGCTCGGGGCCGTGTCCCTGCTCTGGTTCGCGCTGCTGGTCAACCCGGCGTCCGCGTGGCTCACGTTCGCCGCCATCGCCATCTACGTGGTCGGCTACACGATGATCCTCAAGCGGCGCACGCCGCAGAACATCGTGTGGGGCGGCATCGCGGGCTGCATGCCCGTCTTCATCGGCTGGGCCGCCGTCACGGAGTCGCTGAGCTGGGCCGCCGTCGCGCTGTTCGGCGTGATCTTCTTCTGGACGCCGCCGCACTACTGGCCGCTGTCCGTGAAGTTCAAGAAGGACTACGCGAACGCCGGCGTGCCGATGCTCCCGGTGGTCGCCACCGACCGCCGCGTCGCGATCGAGATGGTCGCGCACACCGTCGCGATGATCGCCTGCTCGCTCGCCCTGGTCCCGCTCGCCGGGATGTCGTGGTTCTACACCGCCGTCGCGGTCGTCTCGGGCGGCTGGTTCCTCTACCTCGTGATCGCGATGCTGCGCCGCGCGGGCCACCCAGAGCGGGGCAAGCTCGGCGCGATGAAGGTCTTCCACGGCTCGATCACGTACCTCACGGTGCTGTTCATCGCCGTGGCGGTGGACGTCTTCCTGCCCTTCTGACCCCGCGCCGCGGGGCATGATGGCCCGGTGCCCGACACGTCGCCCGCCCCGACCCTCCCGCCCGCACTGACGGCCGCGCTGCAGGACTACCTCGCGCACCTCGGCGTCGAGCGCGGGCTGTCGGCCAACACCGTGGCGGCCTACCGGCGCGACCTCGGCCGCTACGCCCGCCACCTCGACGCCACAGGCCGCTCCGGCCTGGACGACGTGGGGGAGCGCGACGTCGAGGGCTACGTGGTGGTGCTGCGCCAGGGGTCGGACGGCGGCGCCCCGCTGTCGCCCTCGTCCACGGCCCGGGCCCTGGCCGCCGTGCGGGGCTGGCACCGGTTCGCGCACGCCGAGGGCGTCACGCGCGCCGACCCCGCGTCGCAGGTGCACGCCCCGAGCTCCCTGCGCCGCCTGCCGCACGCGCTGTCCGTGGACGAGGTGGCCCGACTGCTCGACGCGGCGGGGACGGGCGAGGGGGCCGTCCCCCTGCGCGACCGCGCGCTGCTGGAGCTGCTGTACTCCACCGGCGGGCGGATCAGCGAGGTCGTCGGCCTGGACGTCGACGACGTCGACGGGCTGCGTCCCGCCGCCGGCGCCCCGGGCGGGCCCGACGACGGCCTGGCCGGCTCCGGCTCGGTGCGGCTGCGGGGCAAGGGGGACAAGGAGCGGGTCGTGCCGGTCGGGTCCTACGCCCGCACCGCCCTGGACGCGTACCTGGTCCGGGCCCGGTCGCCGCTGGCGTCCGCGGGCCGCGGCACGCCGGCGCTGTTCCTCAACACCCGCGGCGCGCGGCTGTCGCGGCAGAGCGCCTGGTCCGTGCTGCAGGGCGCGGCCGAGCGGGCGGGGCTGACCCAGCACGTCTCGCCCCACACGCTGCGGCACTCGTTCGCGACCCACCTGCTGGCCGGCGGCGCCGACGTCCGCGTGGTGCAGGAGCTGCTCGGCCACGCGTCGGTGACGACCACGCAGATCTACACGATGGTGACGCCCGACGCCCTGCGCGAGGTCTACGCCGCGGCGCACCCGCGCGCCCTCGGCTGACCCGCCGCACGACCCGGCGCACGACCCGGCGCGGACGAAGGGCGGCGCGCCCGGCGTGCCGCCCGGGCCCCGGGAGGCGCTGGGGTAGCGTGACGCAGGTGAGCGAGGGACTCGGGAGCGACACCATGACGCAGACGACCACGAGCGACGCCTCACCGGCCGCGGCCACCGCGACCAGCCCGACCCCGGGCAGTCCGGCCGCCGGGATCGAGGAGCCGCGTACCGACGTCGTCGGGCGGCCGCTGCCCGACTTCCGGGACCCGGAGCCGCTGTCGTCGCACGGGCCTGCGCGCATCGTCGCCATGTGCAACCAGAAGGGTGGCGTCGGGAAGACCACCACCACGATCAACCTGGGCGCCGCGCTGGCCGAGTACGGCCGCCGCGTGCTGCTGGTCGACTTCGACCCCCAGGGCGCCGCGTCGGTGGGCGTGGGCGTCAGCCCGCACGACCTCGACCTCAGCGTCTACAACCTGCTGATGGAGCGCGACGTCAGCTTCACCGACGTGCTGCAGCCCACGAACATCGAGGGCCTGGACGTGCTCCCGGCCAACATCGACCTGTCCGCGGCGGAGGTGCAGCTCGTCGGCGAGGTGGCCCGCGAGTCGGTGCTGGCGCGCGCGCTGCGCCCGGCGCTGGACGACTACGACGTCATCCTCGTGGACTGCCAGCCGTCGCTCGGCCTGCTCACCGTCAACGCGTTGACGGCCGCGCACGGCGTGCTCATCCCGCTGGAGTGCGAGTTCTTCGCGCTGCGCGGCGTCGCGCTCCTCGTGGAGACCATCGAGAAGGTGCGCGACCGCCTCAACCCCGCGCTCGAGATCGACGGCATCCTGCCGACCATGTACGACTCGCGCACGCTCCACTCCCGCGAGGTCGTGGCCCGCGTGCACGAGGCCTTCGGCGACACGCTGCTGCACACCGTCATCGGGCGCACCGTGAAGTTCCCGGACGCCTCCGTCGCCGCGGAGCCGATCACCAACTACGCCCCGACGCACGCCGGAGCCGCCGCGTACCGGCAGCTCGCGCGCGAGCTCGTCGCCCGTGGTGACGCCGCCTGACGTCGCCGCGGAGCCTGCCGCCGACGCCGCGGAGCCCGAGGCGTCGGTCGACGCCCCGTCCGCCGGCTTCGAGGTGCACCTCGCGAACTTCACCGGCCCGTTCGACCTGCTGCTGTCGCTGATCGCGAAGCACGAGCTCGACGTCACGGAGGTGGCGCTCGCGGCCGTGACCGACGAGTTCGTCGCGCACATCCGCGCCGCCGACACGGCGGCGCGCGAGGCGACCGCCCGCGGCGAGGAGCACCCGTCGTGGGACCTGGGCACCGCGAGCGAGTTCCTGGTCGTGGCCGCCACCCTGCTCGACCTCAAGGCGGCGCGGCTGCTGCCCGGCGTCGTCGAGGAGGACGCGGAGGACCTGGAGCTGCTCGAGGCCCGCGACCTGCTGTTCGCGCGGCTGCTGCAGTACCGCGCCTACAAGGAGGTCTCCGGGATCCTGGCCGAGCGGCTCGAGACCGAGGGGCGCCGCGTGCCGCGCTCGGTGCCGCTCGAGCCGCACCTGACGGCCCTGCTGCCCGAGCTCGTGTGGACGCTCGACGGCGCCCGCCTGGCAGAGCTGGCGGCGCGGGCGCTCGAGCCGAAGCCGCCGCCCGTCGTCGGCCTCGACCACCTGCACGCTCCCGCGGTGAGCGTGCGCGAGCAGGCGGGGGTGGTAGCGCGCCGGCTGCGGCGGGAGCACGTCGCGACGTTCCGGGCGCTCGTCGCGGGGGAGGAGCGGCTCGTGGCCGTCGCGCGGTTCCTCGCGCTGCTGGAGCTGTTCCGTAACGGCCGGGTCGCCTTCGAGCAGGCGACCGCGCTGGGGGAGCTCACGGTGCGGTGGACCGCCGGCGGGGACGAGCAGGACGTGGACGACGACGGCGCGCTCGCGGCCGGGTTCGAGGAGTTCGACGGGGCCGCGCCGCAGGACGGCGGGCCGCACGTGACGGAGGTCGTGGCATGACGCAGCAGACGGGCACGACCGGCGCGGGGGCGGGCGGCGTGGAGGCGACCGGCTCCGACGTCGGGGCACCCGCCGAGGCCGTCGGTCGCCCGGTGCCCGAGCTCGACGTCGACGTCGACGAGCTGCCCGGGGGCCTGGCGGCCGCGCTGGAGGCCGTGCTGATGGTCACGGAGTCGCCCGTGCCCGTGGAGCGGCTGGCTGCCGGCGTCGCGCGGCCGGTGCCGGAGGTCGCCGCGGTGCTGGAGGACCTCGCCGCGGAGTACCGCGGCGAGACGGGCGGGCGCCCGCGCGGCTTCGAGCTGCGGCAGGGTGCGGACGGGTGGCGGGTCTACTCCGCCCGGGCGCAGGCCGACGTGGTGGGGGCGTTCGTGCTGGAGGGGCAGTCGTCGCGGCTCAGCCAGGCGGCGTTGGAGACCCTCGCGGTCGTCGCGTACCGCCAGCCGGTCACGCGCGGGCAGGTCTCGGCGGTGCGCGGCGTCAGCGTGGACGGCGTCGTGCGCACGCTGCTCGCGCGCGGGCTGATCGCCGAGACCGGCCAGGACCCGATGACCGGCGCCGTGCTGTTCGGCACCACGGGGGAGTTCCTGGACCGGATGGGCTGGACGTCGCTCGACGCGCTGCCCCCGCTGGCGCCGCACCTGCCGGACGTGGGGGAGGCGATCGGCCTGGACCCGTCCTCGGCCGGCCTCGCGGGCCTGACCGAGGACGGGCTCGGCGCGTGAGCGCCTGACGCTCAGGCGACGGTGGCGTCGACCGTGACGTCGACGTTGCCCCGCGTGGCGTTCGAGTAGGGGCACACCTGGTGGGCGCCGGCCACGAGGGCGTCGGCGGTGGCCTGGTCGACGCCGCCCATCTCGGCGTGCAGCGCGACGGCGAGACGGAACCCGCCCTCGTCCGTCGGCAGGAGCGACACCTCCGCGACGACCGCGGAGTCGGTCATCGGGGCCTTCTCGCGCCGGGCGACGACCTTCAGCGCCGAGTGGAAGCACGCGGCGTACCCGGCGGCGAAGAGCTGCTCGGGGTTGGTGGCGCCGCCCGCGCCGCCCATCTCCTTCGGGATGGCGAGGTCGACGTCGAGCAGGCCGTCGTCGGACCGCGAACGGCCGTCCCGTCCGTCTCCGGTGGCAGTGGCGACCGCGGTGTAGAGCACGCTCATGCTGGTCCTCCTGGGTAGGCGGCTAGTAGGGTTACTAGTTCGTCTACTAGATCACGCGGCGTCCGTTGCCGCAAGCACCCTCGGGCGCGACCCGCGCCGAGGAGGTGCCCCGACGTGAGAGGTTGGTGGGATGGGAACCAGGACGGCGGGCGCGACGCCCGAGCGGGCACCTGCGCGCGGGCCGGTGCGCGAGCGGATCCTCGAGGCGGGGAGCCGGCTGTTCTACGCGGACGGCATCCGCGCCGTGAGCGCCGACAAGGTGATCGCCGCGGCGGAGGTGTCCAAGGTCACGTTCTACCGGCACTTCCGGACCAAGGACGACCTCGTCGTCGCCTACCTGGACGCGATCGCGGAGGAGGAGCGGGCGCAGCTCGCACGGCTGCGCGCCGAGCACGCGGGCGACCCCGCCGCCGCCCTCGCCGCCCTGGCCCGGGTGCTGGGCACCGTGGCGCGCGCCCCGGAGTTCCGGGGCTGCGCGTTCGTCAACGCCGGCGCGGAGTACGCCGACCCCGCCCATCCCGTCCGTCAGGCGGTGGCGCGGCACCGCGCCTGGTACGCCGACTTCTTCGCCGACGTGGCGCGGGAGGACGGCGCGGACCACCCGCGGGCGGCCGCCGCCGAGCTGATGATGCTGCGCGACGGGGCCATGGTGTGCGGGGACGTGGACGACGCCCGCGCCGTCGCGCCCCGCCTCGCGTCCGCGTTCGCGGCGGTGCTGGCCGCCCACCGCGGGGCCGCGGCCGGCGCCTGACGGTCGTGCCCCGCGACCGCCCGGCGCGGGTCGCCGGGTGGCGCCGTCGAGCGGGACCGGCCCGACCTGAGAGAATCGGGCACCATGAGCACCGAACGCCGCGGCGGGAGCCGCCGCACCAACCGCCCGCAGGGACCCGCCGCGCAGCGCTCGCAGCGCCCGCGCAAGACCGCCCCCCGTCGCCCCGCGCCGCGCTCCGGCGAGCCGGACCGCGACGTCCACGTCGCCGACGGCGTCCGCCTGCAGAAGGTGCTCGCGCAGGCCGGCCTGGGCTCGCGCCGCAAGTGCGAGGAGCTCATCGCCGAGGGGCACGTCGAGGTGGACGGCGTGCTCGTCACCGAGCTCGGCGTGCGCGTGGACCCCGCGAAGGCCCAGGTGCACGTCGACGGCATGCGCATCCAGCTGGACGCGTCCAAGGTGACGATCGCCCTCAACAAGCCCCTCGGCGTGGTGTCGACGATGAGCGACCCGGACGGCCGCCCGACGCTCGCCGACCTGGTCAGGGACCGCCCCGAGCGCCTGTTCCACGTCGGCCGGCTCGACGCCGACAGCGAGGGCCTGCTGCTGCTCACCAACGACGGCGAGCTCGCGAACCGCCTCGCCCACCCGCGGTACGAGATCCGCAAGACCTACCTCGTCACGGTGACGGGCGGGGAGTTCTACCCGCGCCACGCCAAGCAGCTGACCGAGGGCGTGGAGCTCGAGGACGGCGTGGCCCGCGCCGACAAGGTGCGCGTGGTGGACTCCGTGCCCGGCGAGACGATGCTCGAGATCGTGCTGCACGAGGGCCGCAACCGCATCGTGCGCCGCATGCTCGACGCCGTCGGCTTCCCGGTGACGCGCCTCGTGCGTACCCGCATCGGCCCGATCGCCCTGGGCGACCTGCGCGTCGGGCGCACGCGGGTGCTCGGCCGCACGGAGCTCGGCACCCTGATGCGCGACGTCGACATGTGACGTCGCGGCTCCGCACCCTCGTCCTCCCCGCCCAGCAGATTCCGCGCGGCACCGCCGCGCGACAACAGAAGGTGAGCTCTCACGTGGTCGTCATCGCCGTCGACGGTCCCTCCGGGTCCGGCAAGTCCAGCGTCTCGAAGGCGGTGGCGGCCCGGCTCGGGCTCGCCTACCTCGACACGGGCGCCATGTACCGCGCCGCGACGCTGTGGTGCGTCGAGGGCGGCACGGACCTGGCCGACCAGGCCGCCGTCGCCGACGCGGTGCGGGCCATGCCGCTTGAGATGGGCGTCGACCCCGCCGCGCCGACCGTGCACCTGGGCGGGCGCGACGTCGCCGAGGCGATCCGCACAACCGAGGTCTCCACCGCCGTGTCGCAGGTGGCGACCAACCTCGAGGTCCGCGCCGAGCTGCGCCGGCGCCAGCGGGCCGTCATCGAGGCGGAGAACGCGCCCGGCGGCTTCTCGGGCGGGCAGGGCATCGTCGCCGAGGGCCGCGACATCACCACCGTCGTGGCGCCCGACGCGGACGCCCGCGTGCTGCTCACCGCGAGCGAGGAGGCGCGCCTGCGCCGCCGGTCCCTCGAGGTGCACGGCGCGGCCGACGCCTCCGCCGTCGAGGCCACGCGCGACCAGGTGCTGCGCCGCGACCGCGACGACTCGACGGTCAGCCAGTTCCAGGTCGCGGCCGACGGCGTCGCCACCGTCGACTCGTCCGACCTCGACTTCGACCAGACGGTCGACGCGGTCCTGGCGGTCGTCGCGCAGGTCACCGCCTGACCTCGACCCGCCCTCGGCGGGCCCGTCGCGGCCCCCGTCGCCCGGCCTCGCGGCCGGGTGACGGGGGTCTCGTTCGTGACACGCCGCCGGGCCTGGGAGAATGGTGCCCATGACCACTCCCGCCGACGGCTCCGTGCCCGCTGCCGAGCCCACCGACGACCCCACCACCGCGCCCGCGGACGCCGCCCAGGCGGCGGAGCCCGCGCGCGACGCGGTGGCCGAGGTCCTCGAGTCCGAGGGTGACGACGAGGCGCGCGAGCGCGCCCTGCGCGCGGGCCTGGAGGACTTCGAGCTCGACGAGGCCGACCGCGCCCTGCTGGACGCCGACTGGGACGAGGAGGGCTTCGGCCCCGGAGACGCCCCGCTGCCCGTCCTCGCCGTCGTCGGCCGCCCGAACGTCGGCAAGTCGACCCTGGTCAACCGCATCCTCGGGCGCCGCGAGGCCGTCGTCGAGGACACGCCGGGCGTCACGCGCGACCGCGTCAGCTACCCGGGCGAGTGGTCCGGGCGCGAGTTCACCCTGGTGGACACCGGCGGCTGGGAGGTCGACGTCGCCGGGATCGAGTCCAAGGTCGCCGAGCAGGCCGAGGTGGCGGTCGCGCTCGCGGACGCCGTGATCTTCGTGGTCGACGCCACCGTGGGCGCGACGTCGACCGACGAGCGCGTGGTCGAGCTGCTGCGCCGCTCCGGCAAGCCCGTGATCCTGTGCGCGAACAAGGTGGACGGCCCCTCCGGCGAGGCGGACGCCACCTACCTGTGGGCGCTCGGGCTGGGCGAGCCGCACCCCGTCTCCGCCCTGCACGGGCGCGGCACCGGCGACCTGCTCGACGCGGCCATGAAGGTGCTGCCCGAGGTCTCCGAGCACGGCGAGCTGCGGCCGGCCGGGCCGCGCCGCGTGGCGCTCGTCGGCCGCCCGAACGTCGGCAAGTCGTCGCTGCTGAACAAGATCGCGGGCGCCGAGCGCGTGGTCGTCGACGAGATCGCCGGCACCACCCGCGACCCCGTCGACGAGCTCGTCGAGATCAAGGGCGTGCCGTACTGGTTCGTCGACACGGCCGGGATCCGCCGCCGCGTGCACCAGACGCGCGGCGCGGACTTCTACGCCTCCCTGCGCACGCAGGCGGCGATCGAGAAGGCCGAGGTCGCCGTGGTGCTGGTCGACGCGTCGGAGCCGATGACGGAGCAGGACACGCGGGTCATCTCGCAGGCCGTCGACGCCGGCCGCGCGCTCGTCATCGCGTACAACAAGTGGGACCTCATGGACGACGACCGTCGCCCGTACCTCGAGCGCGAGATCGAGAAGGACCTGGTGCAGGTGCAGTGGGCGCCGCGCGTCAACGTCTCGGCCCGCACCGGCTGGCACACGGACCGGCTCACGCGCGCGCTCGAGACGTCGCTGGAGTCGTGGGACACCCGCATCCCGACCGGCCGCCTCAACGCCTTCCTCGGCGAGCTCGTCGCCGCCCACCCGCACCCGCTGCGCGGGGGCCGGCAGCCGCGCATCCTGTTCGGCACGCAGGCCTCGACCCGGCCGCCGCGGTTCGTCATCTTCGCGACCGGGTTCCTCGAGGCCGGGTACCGCCGGTTCATCGAGCGCCGCCTGCGCGAGACGTTCGGGTTCGAGGGCTCGCCCATCGAGATCAGCGTGCGGGTGCGGGAGAAGCGGCGTCGCTGACGCCGCGGACGAGCCGCCCATGAGCCGCCGATGAGCCTGCGATGAGCGCCGCCCCGCTCGCCCGCCGGGGTCGCCTGCTGCGCCTCGGCGCGGCGCGCGACACCTCCGCCGTGCGGCACCTGGTGACGTTCCTCGTCGTCACCGTGGCCACCGTGCTGGTGACCCGGTTCCTGCTCGCCGCCTCCGGGTACCCGCAGGTGGGCGGCGGCGGGCTGCACGTGGCGCACGTCCTGTGGGGCGGGCTCGGCATGGCGCTCGCGGTGGTGGTGCTGCTCTCGTGGGTGGGCCCGGCCCTGCGTTCGGTGGGCGCGGTGCTCGGCGGGATCGGCTTCGGGCTGTTCGTCGACGAGATCGGCAAGTTCGTCACCTCCGACAACGACTACTTCTACGCGCCGACGGCGGCCCTCATCTACGCGGTCGTCGTGGTGCTGGTGCTCCTCGTCGAGGCGCTGCACGGCCGGCGCGCGCACCACCCCGCGGAGTATCTCGCGGTGGCGACCGACCGCGCCGTCGCCGGGGTGGCCGGCGGGTTCACCGACGCCGAGCGCGACGAGGCCCGCGCCCTCGTGGCGCGTGGCCGCGGGGAGCCCGGCGCCGACGAGGTCGCGGCGCTGGTGGAGGCCGTGCCCCCCGACGACGTCGCCGTCCCCGACCCGGTGCGCGCCCTCGTGCGGCGCGCGTCCGCGTGGTTCGCCGAGGCGATGGAGCACCGGTGGGCCGCGGCGGTGGTCGTCGTCGCCGTGCTGGGCACCGCGACCGCGTCGCTGGTCGTGGGGCTGCGCGTCCTGGTCGGCGGCGTCGACGTGCCGGCCTGGGTCGGCACGGGCATCCTCGTGGCCGTCGCGGCGACCGTCGCCTGCGTGGTGCGGGGGATGACGGTGGGCCCGCGCGACCACCGCGCCGGTGCCGTGTGGGTGCGGCGCGGCGTGCTCGTCAGCCTCCTCGTCACGCAGCTGCTGGCGTTCCGTGCCGTGCAGTGGGCGGCGGTCGCCGGGCTCGTGGTGGACCTGCTGGTCCTCGCCGCCCTCGGCGTCGCCCTCGGCCGCGACGACGACCGCCGCACGGCCCGCCGGCCGGCGCCCGACCGCCAGGCCTGACGGGCCCGGGACCGTCGCGTGCGGGTGCCGCCGGGCCTAGTGTCGATGGCGTGATCACCCGCGACGAGCTGGACCGGCGCTCCGGGGCCGCCGACGGCGGCGACGACCGTCGGATCCCGCTGCTGACGCTCGCCGAGTTCTTCGACGGCAACGACGACGAGGAGTCGCTCGCGCCGAACCAGTGGGGCGACGGGCGCCCGCCGCTCGCCGAGATCCGGCGGCGCCTGGAGCGGCTCGCCGCCTGGGAGGGGGTCGCCTGGGTGCGCGTCGAGCTGCACGAGGAGTCCGTCGAGGACGACGGCGACTGGATCGTCGCCGAGGCCGTCGCCGTCTGCACGACGCTCGTCACCGAGGAGGTCGAGGACCTCGTCGGGGCGGACGAGCTCCAGGCCGACGGCGTCGTCGAGGGGTACGTCTACCCCGCGCCCTGGTTCACCGACGTGCCCGACGTCCCGGCCGGGCACCGCGTGCTGTCCCTCGTCTGGGACTGACGCCGGGCCGGGGTGAGACGTGCGCCACCCGGGCTTGCCAGGAGCCGACGCGGCGTGGCACGGTCAGCGGTGACGAGCGAATTGCTCGCGTGCTCTGGGGTCGGTGAAATTCCGAGCCGGCGGTGAAAGTCCGCGACCCGGTCACAGCCTGTGACCGGTTGACCAGGTGGAACTCCTGGACCGACGGTCAAAGTCCGGATGGGAAGCGCACGCGACGGCTCCCCGTCCGGTCCGTCCCAGGCCCCTCGAGGGCCCGCGCCACCCGTCGTGGCGGCACGCGACCGGCCGGCTCGAGCACGTCCGACCCCGCCTTCCTGCACCCCGGGGTCCGCGACCGGACGACAGGGGCAGGACACATGGAGCAGCCGCAGCCCGGCCGGTTCCCGGCGACGGGCGCCGGCGGGGGCGACGCCACCGACGCCGAGCGTGCCGCGATGCGCCGGGCGCTGGAGCTCGCCGCGCAGATCCCCGCCCGGGGGCCCAACCCTCGCGTGGGGTGCGTGCTCCTGGCCGCCGACGGCACGGCGATCGCCGAGGGCTACCACCACGGGGCGGGCACGCCGCACGCCGAGGTCGAGGCCCTGCGCGCCGCCGTGGAGCGCCTCGGACCCACCGCCGCCCGCGGAGCGACCGCCGTCGTCACGCTCGAGCCCTGCAACCACCACGGCCGCACCGGCCCCTGCGTGGACGCGCTGCTCGACGCCGGCGTCGCGCGCGTCGTGCACGGCGACCACGACCCGAACCCGGCCGCCTCGGGCGGCGCCGCCCGGCTGCGCTCCGCGGGCGTCGACGTCGTCGGGGGCGTGCTCGCCGACGAGGCCCGCGCGCTCAACGCCACGTGGACCCACGCGCTCGAGCTCGGCCGCCCCGTCGTCACGTGGAAGGTGGCGACGACCCTCGACGGGCGCGCCGCCGCCGCGGACGGCACGTCCCGCTGGATCTCCGGCCGCGCGGCCCGCCACGACGTGCACCGCCTGCGGGCCTCCGCGGACGCGGTCGTCGTCGGAACCGGCACCGCCCTCGCCGACGACCCCGACCTCACGGTGCGGCACGTGCCCGGCCCGCAGCCCGAGCGTGTCGTCGTCGGGCTGCGGGAGCTGCCGGCCACCTCCCGCCTGGCGCGCGCCGCGGCCGCGGGGGAGCCCGTGATGCACCTGCGCACCCACGACCCGCACGAGGTGCTGGACCTGCTCTGGTACCGCGAGCACCGGCACGTCCTCCTCGAGGGCGGCCCCGCCCTCGCGGCGGCGTTCTGGCGCGCCGGCCTGGTCGACGACGTCGTCGCGTACGTCGCGCCGGTGCTGCTCGGCGTCGGCGCCCCCGCCGTCGCCGACCTCGGGATCGGCACCATCGCCGACGCCGCCCGCCTCGACCTGCTCGACGTGGCCGTCCTGCCCCAGGACCCGGCCGACCCCACCGACACCCCCACCGTGCGGCTCGTCATGCGGCCGCGGAAGGAGCGCTGAGCCATGTTCACCGGCATCGTGGAGGAGCTCGGCACCGTCGTCGCCGTGCGCGAGCACGCGGACGGCGCCCGCCTCACCGTCGTGGCCGAGAGGGTGCTCGACGGCGTCCGGCTGGGCGACTCGATCGCCGTCGACGGCTGCTGCCTGACCGTCGCGGAGACCGGTGCGCACGACGGCCGCGCCACCTGGACCGCCGACCTCATGGCGGAGACCCTGCGGCGCACCGGCCTCGGCGCGCGCCGCCCCGGCGACCGCGTCAACCTCGAGCGGGCGCTCGCGGCGGACGGGCGGTTCGGCGGGCACGTCGTGCAGGGCCACGTCGACGGCGTCGGCACCGTGCTGGCCCGCACGCCGGGCACGCAGTGGGAGGTCGTCGAGGTCGCGCTGCCGGCCGACCTGGCCCGGTACGTCGTGGCGCAGGGGTCGATCGCCGTCGACGGCGTCAGCCTCACCGTCGTGGCCGCGGGCGACGCGTCCTTCACGGTGAGCCTCATCCCCGAGACGCGGGCGCGCACCACCCTCGGTCTCCGTGGTGTCGGGGAGCAGGTCAACCTCGAGGTCGACGTGCTGAGCAAGTACGTCGAGCGACACCTGGCGTCCGGCGTGGCGCTCGGACCGTCCGGCGCCGTCGCGGCGGGGGCGGCGCGATGACCGCCGCGACCCTCCGCGAGGTCGAGGGGGCGACCGAGCGCGTCGCGCGGGCGATCGCCGACGTCGCCGCCGGCCGCCCCGTCGTCGTGGCCGACGACGCCGACCGCGAGAACGAGGGCGACCTCATCCTCGCCGCCGACGCCGCCACCCCCGAGCTCATGGGCTTCCTGGTGCGGCACACCAGCGGGCTCGTGTGCGTGGGCGTGGCGGGGGAGCAGCTCGACCGGCTCGGCCTGCCGCTCATGGTCGAGGCGAACCAGGACGCCTTCCGCACCGCGTACACCGTGACCGTCGACGCCGCCGCCGGCGTCACCACCGGGATCTCCGGCGCCGACCGCGCCCGCACCGCCCGCCTGCTCGCCGACCCGGGGGCCGCGCCCGCCGACCTCACCCGGCCCGGGCACGTGCTGCCCCTGCGCGCCCGCCCCGGTGGCGTGCTGGAGCGGCGCGGGCACACCGAGGCCGCCGTCGACCTCGCCCGCCTCGCCGGCCGGGGCGACGCCGGCGTCCTCGCCGAGCTGGTGCACGACGACGGCACGATGATGCGGCTGCCCGCGCTGACCGAGTTCGCCGCCGAGCACGGGCTCACCCTCATCAGCGTGGCCGACCTCGTCGCCTACCGGCGGGCGACGGAGGTGCTCGTCGAGCGGGTCGCCGTCACCACGCTGCCCACCCGGCACGGCGAGCTCACCGGCGTCGCCTACCGGGACACGCGCACCGGGGACGAGCACGTGGCGCTCGTGGCCGGGCCGCTCGACGCCCTCGCCGACCCTGCCGCGGGGCCCGTCCTGGCCCGGGTGCACTCCGAGTGCCTCACCGGCGACGCGTTCAGCAGCCTGCGCTGCGACTGCGGGCCGCAGCTCGACGAGTCGCTGCGCCGGGTCGTCGCGGCCGGGCGCGGCGTCGTCGTCTACCTGCGCGGGCACGAGGGACGCGGGATCGGCCTCGCCGCCAAGCTCGCCGCCTACGCCCTCCAGGACGCCGGGCGGGACACCGTGGACGCCAACCTCGACCAGGGGCTGCCCGCCGACGCCCGCGACTACACCGCCGCCGCGCACGTGCTGCGCGACCTCGGCGTGCCCCGCGTGCGGCTGCTCACCAACAACCCGGCCAAGGTCGACGGCCTCGTCGCCGGGGGAGCGGACGTCGTCGAGCGCCTCCCGCTCGCGCTGCCCGCCCACCCGCGCACCCTCGGCTACCTGCGCACCAAGCGCGACCGCATGGGCCACGACCTGCCCCACCTGACCGAGCACGCTCCCGCCACCACGCACGACACCGGAGGAACCCCGATGCACCGCACCACCACCCCCGCCCCGCTCGCCGCCGGGGCCACCCGATGAGCGGCGCCGGCGCCCCCGCCGTCGCGCCCGTCGACTGCTCCGACCTGCGCGTCGCCGTCGTCGCCGCGAGCTGGCACACCACCGTCATGGACGGTCTGCTCGACGGCGCCCTGCGCGCGTGCGCCGACCACCGCGTCGCCGACCCCCGCGTGGTGCGCGTGCCCGGGTCGTTCGAGCTGCCCGTCGCCGCGCAGGCGCTCGCGGCAGCCGGGTACGACGCCGTCGTCGCCCTGGGCGTCGTCATCCGCGGCGGCACCCCGCACTTCGACTACGTGTGCGCCGCCGCGACCGACGGGCTCAACCGCGTGGCCCTCGACCACTCGGTCCCCGTGGGCTTCGGCCTCCTGACGTGCGACGACGAGCAGCAGGCCCTCGACCGCGCCGGGTTGGAGGGCTCCCACGAGGACAAGGGGTACGAGGCCGCCGCCGCCGCGCTCGCCACCGCCCGCGTGCTCGGCGAGGTCCGCGACGCCCGTCTCGCAGGTGCCCGCGTCGATGCAGGAGCAGCCTCCGACCTGGGGTAGTATTTCGGTCGGCCCTCCGGGGTGACACGCAGTGTCACCGTGCTGGGCCGACGGGCTGTGGCGCAGCTTGGTAGCGCACCTGACTGGGGGTCAGGGGGTCGCAGGTTCAAATCCTGTCAGCCCGACCAGCACACGCACGGGAGGCTCGGACCGGAGACGGTCCGAGCCTCCCGTCGTTCCGGCAGATCCCCCCACCGTGTGTCGGTGCGGGTGGCCTCGGCCCGGCGTCAGGGCGCGCGGTCCACCACGGCCTGGGCGACCGCGAGGTCCTCCCACGACATGCCGACGCTCTTGAACACGGTGCGGCGGCGTGCCGGCAGGTCGTCCGGTGCGCGGACGGCGTCGCGCATCGGCACCAGGTCGTCCGCCGAGAGAGCGCCGTCGGCGATGGCGAGGATGACGTCGCCGGCCTCGCGCAGCGCGGCGGCCACGTCCTCCACGATCACGGTGGCGTCCGCGAGCAGGTCCGGGTCGAGCTCGCGCGCGTCGGGCTCGTGCGACCCGACGGCGATCACGATCGCCTCGGGCCCGACCGCGTCGGCGGTGAACAACGGCGACCGGGCGCTCGTGGCGCACACCACGACGTGCGCGGACGCCAGCGCGGCCGCGAGCTGGCCGCTGTCCGCACCGAGCACGGTGCCCGACTCGTGCACCGAGGCCGGGACCCGGTCGGGGTGGCGCACGACGTACGTGACGGACCCGAGCGGCCGGGCCGCGACGGCGGCGAGGGTGTCGACGTGGCCGAGGGCCTGCGGCCCCGCGCCGAACACGACGACCTCCAGCGGCGCCTCCACCCGCACCAGCGCGTGCCGGACGGCCGCGACGGACACGGCGGGGGTGCGCAGGCTCGTCAGCGCGGTGCCGTCGAGGATCGCCCGGAGGCTGAGGGTCGCGGCGTCGAACAGCAGGTACGCGGCCTGGATCCGGGGGAGGCCGCGCTCCGGGTTGGCGGGCGCGACGGTCGCCACCTTGACGCCGGCGTGCGCGCCGACCTCGGAGGGCATCAGCAGGAGCTGCCCGTGGCTGGTGGCGGGGCCCACCCGGGGGATGTCGTCGGCGGGGTCGAAGCCGCCGGCCAGCGCCGCGGTGATCGCGTCCACGGCACCGTCCGGGGTGAGGGCGGCCGCGACCGTGGCGGCGTGGAGATAGCGCGGGCCCGCGTCCGGTGCTCCCGTGCTCATCGCAGCACGAACCCGGGCGTGAGCGTGTCGTCGGGGTCGACGACGAACGCGGACTCGGCGACCTCGTGCGCAGTCCCGGTGATGACCGGGACGACCGCGTCCCGGCCCGCGTCGGTCAGGTGCTCCTGGACGCGGGCGTGGAACCTGGTGCCGACGATCGAGTCGTGGACGAGCGCCTGGCCGTCCCCCAGACGGCCCGTCGCGGCGAGGACGGCGACGCGCGCCGCCGTGCCGGACCCGCAGGGGGACCGGTCCACCTGCCCGTCGGCGAAGATCGTCACGTTCCGCTGGTGCGGGCCGCCGTCCGCCGACGTGCCGAGGTCGTCGACGAAGATCGTCCCGTACAGGCCGCTCAGGCGCGGGTCGGACGGATGGTCGAGACGGGGGTCGCCGGCGAGGGCGGCCTTGACCTCGCGGCCGAGAGCGATCAGGTCGACGAGGTCCTCCGGCGTCACGCGAAGGCCGGCGCTCGCGGCGTCGACGCACGCGTACAGGGCGCCGCCCCAGGCGAGGTCGGCACGGAGCTCGCCGCGGCTCGTCGCCACGGGCACGTCGGCGGCCACGAGCGAGCTCGGCACGTTCACGAAGTCGACGGTGCCCACCCTGCCGTCGTCCGTGGTCCGCACGCGGGCGGTCACCCGCCCGGACGGCACGTCGATGACCACGTCCGTCATCCCGGACGGGTCCACCGGCACGAGCCCCGAGCGCACCGCCCACGCGCCGAGGGCGATGGTGCCGTGGCCGCACGCGGTCGAGAACCCGTCCTTGTGCCAGAACAGCACGCCCAGGTGCGCGCCGTCGTCGTCGGGCGGCGTGACGAAGCCGCCGTACATGTCCGCGTGACCGCGCGGCTCGAAGCACAGCAGGCGGCGCAGGGCGTCGGCCTCCGTGTCGCCGATCGCGCGCTGACGGCGCTCGGCCACGGTCGCGCCGGGGATCGGCACGGTCGGCGCCGGCACGATGCGGAACGGCTCGCCCGCCGTGTGATAGTCGACCGTCCGGACCCGTTCCAGGTGCGGTGGTCGTCCGATGGTGGAGGCAGCGCGGCCCGGGTCCGTCATGCGCGCGACCCTACGGCACCTGGGCGGCGGTCGGAGGGGCTCCCGTCGCCGGCCACCGCTGCCCGGGCGGCCCCGCGCGCCACGGGTGACGATGGCAACGGACAGGGCACGCCGAGACCGGGCGCGGACACCACTCGCGCGTCTCGGGCGACACCGACGATGGGAGCTTCTCCATGTGCACGGGAATCCGGTTCTCGGACGGCCACGGCAGCGTCTACCTGGCACGGAACCTCGACTGGACCAGCGGCTACGGGCAGCAGGTGGTGATGACACCCACCCGGTTCGCGCCGAGCTCGCCGTTCGGTGCCGTCCCCGACATCAAGCACGCGACCATCGGCATGGGCATCGTGGAGGAGTCCACGCCGCTCTACTTCGACTGCGGGAACGACGCCGGGCTGGCGGTCGCCGGGCTCAACTTCCCGGGGTACGCCCAGTACGCCACCGGACCGGTCGACGGCGCGGTCAACGTGGCGGCGTTCGAGTTCCCGCTGTGGGTGTGCTCGCAGTTCGCGAGCGTGGAGGAGGTCGAGGCGGCGCTGCAGGACGTGGTGATCGTCGACCGGCCGATCAACGACAAGTACCCCAGCTCGCTGCTCCACTGGATCATCGCCGACGGCACGCGCGCGATCGTGGTGGAGCACACGGGCGACGGCATGCACGTCTTCGACGACGACGTCGACGTCCTGACGAACCAGCCCGGGTTCGCCTGGCACCACGAGAACCTGCGCAACTACCTCAACACCTCGCCGGAGTTCCCCCAGGAGGTCGCCCTGGGCAGGGCGCTCCTCGGCCCGTTCGGCTCGGGGTCGCACATGCGTGGGATCCCCGGCGACTACTACTCCCCGTCCCGGTTCGTCCGCGCGGCCTACGTCAACGCGCACTACCCCACGAAGGACACGGAGGAGGAGAACGTCAGCCGCGCCTTCCACACGCTGCAGCAGGTCGCGATGGTCGACGGGTGCGCCGCGATGGGGTCGGGGGAGTTCGAGATCACCGTCTACACCGGGCTCTTCTCGTCCCGCACGGCGACCTACTACTGGAACACCTACGACGACCCCACGGTCCGCAGCGTCGCGCTGGCCGAGCACCCGACCGACGGCACGGACCTCGTCCTCGCATAGCCGCCGTCGCGGAGGTCGCGTCGCGGTCGCGTGCTGCCCGCGGCGTGCTCCGGACCCCGTTAGCGTCCTCCTCATGGACCCGGTCCGAGGGGCAGTCGCGGTCGTCGTGCTCGTCGCGGTCACCTTCGCCGTCGTCGCGGGGCTGCGGCTGGAGCGCCCGTGGCTGCAGCCGTGGGCGGCGGTGCGGGCCGTCGTCCAGCTCGGGGTGCTCAGCCTGGTGCTCGGCGGGGTGGTCACGGACCTGCGGTGGACGGCGGCCTTCCTCCTCCTGATGGTCGGGACCGCCTGCGCGACCGCGCACGGCAGGTTGCGACGCCTGGGGCCGTCGAGCGTGCCCCGGATCGCGGCGACCGTGCTCGTGGCGGCGACCGTGCCCGTGTCCGTCGTCTTCGTCAGCGGCGCGCTTCCCCTGGTGCCGCGGTACCTCCTGGCCATGGGCGGGATCGTCGTGGGCGGCTCGATGACGGCCGCCACTCTGATGGGGCGGGCGCTCTTCGCGGCCCTGGCCGACTCGCGCGGGGAGATCGAGGCGTGGCTCGCGCTGGGCGCGACCCCACGACAGGCGGCGCTGGAGCCGACCCGCCGCGCGGCGTCGACGGCGCTGGTCCCGGCGACCGACCAGACCCGCACGACGGGCCTCGTCACCCTGCCGGGCGCTTTCGTCGGCGCGGTGTTCGCCGGGGCAGACGTGGTGGACGCCGCGCAGTTCCAGGTCGTGGTGCTGGTGGCGGTGCTCTGCAGCGGCGCGCTGACCACCCTGATGTTCGCGTGGTTCTTCGGCGCTCCCCGTTTCCTGCCGGCTGCGACCCCGACCACCTGACGGGCTCCCGGGGTCCCTCGCGCTGCGACCTCGGTCACAGGGTGGGGCGTTCGGTCGCGCAGGGAGTACGCTCTGGCGGGTTAGTGCAGCCTCGCCTAACTTAGGCGAGGCTTGGTGTGTCCCGTCAGGCCCCGTCCGCGGGCACGGCATCTCATCGAAGGGTCACGGATCCCGTGTTCGCGAACTTCCTCATCGGCCTGCGCGAGGGCCTCGAGGCGTCGCTCGTCGCCTCCATCCTCATCGCCTACCTGGTCAAGACGGGGCGGCGCGACCTGCTGCCCGCGCTGTGGACCGGGATCGGTGTCGCCGTCGTGGTGTCCCTCGGCTTCGGCGCCGCGCTGACGTTCGGCCCGCAGGGGCTGACGTTCGAGGCGCAGGAGGCGATCGGGGGGACCCTGTCGATCGTGGCCGTCGGCCTCATCACCTGGATGATCCTGTGGATGGGCAAGACCGCCCAGCACCTGCGCGCCGACCTCCAGCACAAGCTCGACGACGCGATCGCGGCGGGTCGGTGGGCCGTCGTGGTGATGGCGATGCTCGCCGTCGGCCGCGAGGGCCTCGAGACCACGCTCTTCCTGTGGGCGGGGGCGAAGGCCACCGGCACCAGCACCCAGCCGATCGCCGGCGCCGTCCTGGGCATCGCGGTCGCGATCGTCCTGGCCACCCTGGTCTACCGCGGCGCGGTACGGCTCAACCTGCGGGCGTTCTTCGCCTGGACGGGGCTGTTCCTCGTGTTCGTGGCCGCGGGGGTGCTGTCCTACGGCGTGCACGACCTGCAGGAGGCGGGCCTCCTGCCCGGCCTGCACCACCTGGCCTTCGACGTGTCCGCCTACGTCCCGCCGACCAGCTGGTACGGCACGGTCCTCAAGGGCATCTTCAACTTCTCGCCCGCGACGACGTGGCTGGAGCTCGCCGTCTGGTGGCTCTACGTCGTCCCGGTGCTGTTCCTGTTCGTCCGCACCGTCTGGTTCCGTCAGCCGGCGCGGCCCGCCGCGGCCGTGCAGCCCGCTGCCGAGCCCACCACCGCACCTCTCGGAGGAGACCGATGAACCGCCCCCGCCTCACGCGCGCGACCACGCCGCTGCTCGCCGCGTCCCTGCTCGTCCCGCTCGCCGCGTGCACGCCGAACGAGCCCGCCGCGTCGTCGGCGGAGGGCACCGGGGGCCCGGCCGCCCTGACCGTCAGCTCGACGGACGACGCGTGCGACGTGTCCGCGGCCGAGGCCCCGTCCGGGCACCTGGTGTTCTCCGTGACGAACGACGGCACGCAGGTGACGGAGTTCTACCTGCTCGCCGAGGACGGCCTGCGCATCGTGTCCGAGGTGGAGAACATCGGCCCGGGCATCACCCGCGACCTCGTGCTCACCGCCAAGCCCGGGTCGTACGTCACGGCGTGCAAGCCGGGCATGGTGGGCGACGGGATCCGCGCCGAATTCACCGTCACGGACTCGGGCAACGACGTCGAGCCCACCGGCGAGCTCGCCGACCAGGTGCAGGCGGCGAGCACGAACTACGTCGCCTACGTCAAGGACCAGACGGAGCAGCTGCTCACCGGGACGCAGGAGTTCGTCGACGCGTACACGGGCGGCGACGACGCCGGCGCCCAGGACCTGTACGCCGACGTGCGTGTGCACTGGGAGCGGATCGAGCCGGTCGCGGAGTCGTTCGGCGACCTCGACCCGCGCATGGACCTGCGCGAGGCCGACCTCGAGGACGGCCAGGAGTGGACCGGCTGGCACCTGCTGGAGAAGGACCTGTGGCAGCCCGCGGCGAAGGACAACGGCGGCACGGAGTACACGGCGCTCACCGCCGCCGAGCGCACGAAGTACGCCGACCAGCTCCTCGCCGACACCCAGGAGCTGTACGACCGGACCCACGAGGCGACGTTCGCCGAGCAGATCGACTCCGCGGCGATCGGCAACGGCGCCAAGGGGCTGCTCGACGAGGTCGCCACGGGCAAGGTGACGGGCGAGGAGGAGATCTGGTCGCACACCGACCTGTGGGACTTCCAGGCCAACGTGGACGGGGCGAAGGTCGCCTACGACGGGCTGCGCGACGTGGTCGTGGCCAAGGACGCCGACCTCGCCGACGACCTCGACGCCCGCTTCGACGCGCTGCAGGGGAACCTCGACGCCTACCGCGACGGGGACGGGTTCGTGCTCTACACGGACCTCACGGACGAGCAGGTCAAGCGGCTCGCGGACGACGTCGACGCTCTGAGCGAGCCGCTGTCCCGGCTCACCGCCGCGGTCGTGCTCTGAGGGGGAGCAGCGCCATGACCGACTCGCCCGCCGCTCGCGGCACCTTCTCGCGCCGCGCCCTGCTGGGCGCGGCGGGGGCCGGCCTGCTCGGCGCGGGCGCGGCGGGCGGGTTCGCCGTCGCCCGGGCCGGCGGCCAGGACGCGCCGGCGACCGCGCCGCAGGACGTCGTCCCCTTCGCCGGGCCGCACCAGGCCGGCATCGTCACACCGGCCCAGGACCGGCTGCACTTCGCGACGTGGGACCTGACCACGACCTCCCGGGACGACGTCGTCGCGCTCCTCAAGGCCTGGACCGTTGCCGCCGCACGCATGACGCAGGGCCTGCCCGCGGGCACGTACGGACCCGTGTCCGGGCCCTACGACGCGCCCCCCGACGACACGGGCGAGGCGCAGGAGCTCCCGGCGTCGAACCTCACGCTGACGTTCGGCTTCGGACCGTCGCTGTTCGCCACGGCGGACGGGACCGACCGGTTCGGGCTCGCCGCGCGACGCCCCGCCCTCCTGGAGGACCTGCCGCACTTCCCCGCCGACGCGCTCGAGGACGCACGGTGCGGGGGAGACCTCGCGGTCCAGGCCTGCGCCGACGACCCGCAGGTGGCGGTGCACGCGATCCGCAACCTCGCCCGCATCGCGTTCGGGACGGCGAGCGTGCGCTGGAGCCAGCTCGGCTACGGCCGCACCTCGTCGACGTCCACGTCCCAGGCGACCCCGCGCAACCTCTTCGGGTTCAAGGACGGCACCGCCAACCTCAAGGCCGAGGAGGTCCCGGCGCTCGACGAGCACGTGTGGGTCGACACCGAGGACGACCCCGCGGCCGGCTGGCTCGCCGGTGGCTCCTACCTCGTCGCGCGGCGCATCCGCATGACGATCGAGACCTGGGACCGGGCGCCGCTGCGCGAGCAGGAGGCCATCGTCGGGCGGACCAAGGGGTCGGGCGCCCCGCTGTCCGGGGGAGAGGAGTTCACGGAGCCGGACTTCGAGGTCGAGGGACGCGGCGGAGTGCCCCTCATCGACCCGTCGGCGCACGTCGCGCTGGCCCATCCGACCCGCAACGGCGGCGTGCGGATGCTCCGCCGCGGATACAACTACACCGACGGCTCGGACGGTCTGGGCCGCCTCGACGCGGGGCTGTTCTTCCTCGCGTACGTGCGCGACCCCGCCACGCAGTACGTGCCGATGCAGACCACGCTGTCGCGCGACGACCCGATGATGGAGTACCTGCGGCACACCGGCTCGGGTATCTGGGCCGTCCCCCCGGGGGTGCGGGACGGGGCCGCGCTCGTGGACGGCACCGGCGGCTCCTTCGTCGGGGAGGCGCTCTTCGCCTGACCGGCGGGCCACCGGGCTCCCGCGGCGTGGGCGCGCGGAGCCGCGTCGTCAGTCGCGGCCGGACTCCACCCACCAGATGCGGTGGTGCAGGGCCCGGTGGGACACGTCGAGGAGGTCGGCCGCCCCCAGGACCGCCGCCTCCGCCCGTCCGGTGCTCACCGGCCGGGCGGCGCCCACGGCGCGGGTGACCCAGCGCAGCACCGTCGTGTCGCCGGCGCCCCGGACGCCGACGTTCATCTGCAGGTACTCCCACGACAGGGGGCCGTTCCCGCGGGCCGAGACCCACGTGGTGCGGGCGGCGGCGAGCGTGCTCGGCGAGGCGTCGCGCAGGTCGGCGGCCGTGTCGACGCCGACCCGCCCGAGCGCGGCGACGGCGTCGGCGAGGGCCACCGACCTCAGCAGCGGCGGCCGCACGCCGGGCGCCTTGGCGTTGTTGAACAGCACGGCGGCGGCCGCCTCGGGGCCCCCGGCGCCGTCGACGGCGGACAGGAGGTCGCGCCCGGAGTCCTGGTACGGGTCGGCACCCTGGGACCGGCGCAACGACCGGTACTTGTCGAGGACCTTGACGACGCCCGCGTACCGCGCCCGCAGCGAGTAGACGGCGTCGATCGCCGACAGCGCGAGGGAGCGGGGGTAGCCGCTGGGCTCGGCCCAGGTCTCCGGCAGCCCGAGGGTGGCCAGGGCCTGGTCCCGGACGGCGGTGGCGTCGTCGGTCACGGTGTCGGTCATGGCCAGAACGTAACGGGTGTCGTGCTCGGCGGTCGCGACCGGCGCGGCGTGGTCCCAGGGCTGGGTCGCGGGCCCGGTCACCACCCGTTGACGACCGCGCCACGGTCGCCGACGCGGAGCGGGTGAAATGCGGCCGGCCGCCCGCTCGGGGCGCGGTCCGGGGACGAAGATGGAACGGGAGGCCCATGCAGGTCAGGGCAGGCGTCAAGGTCGCGGGACGGGCCTGAGCCGGACCTCAGGCACGGCGCCCGCGACCCGGGCAGGAGTCGTGGTGAGCGTCGACGCCGCCGTGTTCGTCGTGCGGACGGGCGCGCAGGCCGGGGAGCGGTTCGCCGTCCCCGGGGGAGGAGCTGTCGTCGTCGGCAGGGGCGCCGACGCCCAGGTGCGGCTGAGCAGCCCCGGCGTGAGCCGACGCCACCTCCTCGTGACCGTGGTCGACGGCGCCCCGGTGGTCCGGGACCTCGGGTCGTCGAACGGGACCTTCGTCGGCGAGGTCCGGCTGACCGGGGACCACGTCCTGCGGCCGGGGGACACGCTGCTCGTCGGGGACGTCGGGCTGCAGTTCCTGGGGCTCGGTGCGCCCGACCCGGAGCGCAGGTCGACCGGTCCGCCGGCCACCACGACACCCGAGGCCCACCTGCGCACCGCGCCGATCGTGAGCGGCGGCGCGCGGCTCGCCGGGCCCGAGGTGACGGACGGGGGTGGCGGATCGTCGTCGGCCGGGCGCGAGAGCGACGACACGCTCCCCTGGTTCCGGCGGGTCCGCCCCGCAGTCGTCGGCGTCGGGGCCGCCGCGACGGCCCTGGCCGCCGTGGTCGGGCTCTGGCGGAGCGTCGCGCCGCCCGACCGGGAGGACTTCGCGGAGATCACCCAGGTGCGGGTGCTGCAGCAGGCGACGCTCAGCGAGTACGGGCGACAGCTGCCGGACAACGACGTGAGCCTCTCGGCCGCCCGGGACGGGCGCGGGTCGACGGCGGCCCGCGCCGCGTGGTCCACGACGAGGGTCGAGGTCCGCGCCGCCACCGGAACCGTGAGCCCGACACCCACCCTCGCTCCGACGCCGACCGTGAGCCCGACGCCCACCGTGAGCCCGACGCCGACGGTGAGCCCGACACCGACCGGGACGGTGAGCCCGACCACCACGACGACCGCTCCGGTCGTGGCGGCGCTCCAGGGCTGGGACCCGCCGGACGCGGGCCTGCTGGAGCGCGTGGAGGGCGACCCCGTGCTGGCGGGCGAGAACCTCGACCCGGCCACCCTGGTGCTGCTCGCCTCCAACGGTTTCGTCGAGGGCCGCGACGACCCGGAGGAGGCGACGCTGCCGGCGGAGGAGGTCGCGGGACGCCTGGCCGACTCGCTGCGTCAGGTCGAGGACCGCCCGAGCGACGGCGGGCACGACCGGCTCGGGTGGCTCGTCGCCGTCGACCTGGAGACGAGCGGGTACGCGGGCGTCCCGCTCCTCCTCACCTGGTCGCTCGGCGGCCCCACCGTGTCGGCCAACTGGGCGGCCGACACCGTGGCCTTCCGCCTGACGGCCGACAAGGACCACGACAACGGGAGCGTCGAGCTGTGGGTCCCGGACCTCGAGGAGCCCGGCGCGTACCGGGTCAACGTCGAGCTGGTGCGCGTGTCCGACGGGGAGGTCGTCACCCATGGGCCCGAGGCCGAGATCACCGACCCGTAGACGCCACGGTCCCGGGCCCGGACCGGACGGGGCTGCCACGGCTACGGTGTCGCCATGCCGTTCACCCCCGCCCACGCGGCCGCCGTCCTGCCGCTCGGGCGGACGGCCCTGCCCCTGAGCGCGCTGGTCGCGGGGTCGACGGTGCCCGACGTGCCGATGTTCCTGCCCGGGCGGCACGGCTACGACGTCACGCACTCGCTGTGGGGCGTGGTGACGGTGGACGTGGTCCTCGCGGCGGCCGTGGTGTGGTGCTGGTTCGCGGTGGTGCGCGACCCGTACGCGGACGTGGTGCCCGGGGTGCGCGACCGGGTGCCGGCGACGGCGGGTCTCCCGCGCCGGTGGGCGCCGGAGGCGCTCGCGGCGGGGCTCGGGGCGCTGACGCACGTCGTGTGGGACTCCGCGACGCATCCCGGCGGGTGGACGGTCGAGCGCGTGCCGTGGCTGCACACGCCGCACGCGGGCCTGCTCGGCGCGCAGTGGGCGCAGTACGCGTCGGGCGCGGTGGGGCTCGCGGTGGTCGGGGTGTACGTCGCGTGGTGGCTCGCGCGCCGTCCGGTGGTACGGAGGGCGCCCCGCGTCGGGCGGCCGTGGGCCTGGACGCTGGCCGCGCCCGCGGTCGCCGTCGGGTGCGGGCTCGGGGGGTTCGCGGCGGGCTCCGGGCTCGAGGTGCGCGCCGTCGGGGCCGCGGTGGCCGCGGTGCAGGGACTGGTGCTCGCGATGCTCGGGGTGTCGGTCGCGTGGCGGGCCGCCGCCGGACGGCGGGCTCCGGGCGAGGCCGCCTGACGCGGGGCGGTCCCAGCCGCCCGGTTTCACCCGCCCGGCGCGCCCCGGCGGGGTCGTCCCGCCCTCCCTCCTGGGGTCGCACCCGCACCGGAGGAGAACCACGATGTCCACGCACGACCTGTCCGCCGCGCAGCCCGGCACGACCGTGCCGCGGCGCACCGCGGCGCGCGTCGCGGTCCAGGTGCTCGCGGGCCTGCTCGCGGCGGCGCTCGCGGGCCTCGTCGCGGGCCTGCTGGCCCGCGGGCTCATGCGGCTGGCCGTGCTGGCCGCGGGCGGGGAGCCGGAGGCGAGCCTCGGCGGGACCGCGGTGATCGTCGTCTTCTTCGCGGTCGTGGCCGCGCCGGGGGCCGTCGCGCGGGCGGTGGGCGCCCGCCGCACGAGCGCGGTGCTGCTCCTGCTCGGCGTCCTCTTCCTGGCCTCGCAGGCGGTGCTCGTCGCCGCGGCGGACCTCGGTGCCGTCGACCTCACCACCTCCGCGACGGCGGCCATGGTCGCGATCGGGCTCGGGTTCGTCGCGGTGATCGGCGGCCTCGGGCTGCTGGCATGGCGGTTCGCGTCGCGGGCGTCGCGCTGACCCTCGCACCGACCCGACGGGCCCGTGGCCGGGCAGCTCAGCCGCCCGGCGGCGGCGCCGGGACGGCCACGGCGGGGTCGCCGAGGATGACGGTGCTGGCGCGGTCGTGCGCCGTCACCCGGCTGTAGACCATGAGGTCGAGGCTGGCCCGGGCGGCCGCACCGAACGTGGTCTGGTTCTCCCGCTCGGCGGCCTGGTAGCCCTGGAGCAGCGCCCCGATGGGGCGGTACCAGGGCTCCATCGCGTACCCGACCGGCCGGCCGAGGAACAGCCGCTCGTACAGCGCGGCCCGCAGCTGCGACGTCAGCGGCTGGACGTTGGGCGGGAACGCGAGGGTCCAGTCGAGGGTGGGCTCGACGTGCCCGACGAAGGCCCGCAGCGGCTTGGGGGCGCCGAGGAGGGCGCGCGGCAGGGGCGAGGTCACCGCGCCCAGCGCGGCGACGCGGGCGAACGTGGCGGCGAGGTCGCCGGTGAACAGCCGGTCGTAGGCCGACGGGCTGTCCGCGCCGGCGGAGCAGCAGGCCTGGGCGAACCAGATCGCGCCGTCGGGGTCCCAGGACCGCAGCAGGGCGTCGGGGTCGAGGAGCGCATGCTGCTGGTCCACGGGCTTGCCCAGGTCGGCACCCATGGCGGCCAGGTCGCCGAGCGGCCCGGTCTGGCCGTGGCTGCTGGTGACGACGACGGCCGGCCGGTGCTGGGTGAGGGCCGCGGTGAGGCCTGCCACGGTGGCCGGGGCGACGCGACCGTCGAGGAACGTCGGCGCGAGCTCCGCATCCTCGCCCATGGCCCGCGCGAGCGGCTCCGCGACGACGTCGCGCATGAGCGTGGTGATCTCGCCCGCCTGGTGGTCCACCGCCCACACCACGGGCGCGGACCACTGCGCCGCCGAGCCGCTCCAGTCGTCGAGGACGGCGTCGACGTAGCGGGTGAGGGCCGGCCCCTCGAGGTCGAGGCGCCCGACGTAGCGCACTGGGTTGAGGATGTACTGCACGCTCCACGGCACGTCGGCGGGGGAGCCGTAGATGAGCAGGAACGCGGGCAGCTCCCCGGCGTCGGCGCCCGCGGGCGAGGCCGGCAGGAAGGGCTGCGCGCCGCCCGCGTGGTCGACGAGGGTCCAGCTCGCGTACGCGCCGCCGGGCCGGTAGCGGAAGATCCGCCCGGCCCGCGCGGCCACGAGGCGGTGGACGTCGGCCGGCAGGTCGGTCGCGGCGACGAGGTCCGCCTGCGACAGGCCGTCCGGCTCGCGGGCCACCAGCCCCCACCCGACGTCGGGGTGGCGCCAGTCCCACGGGTCGGCGGGCGCGGGCCGCGCCGTCCGCTCGGCGAACGCGAACGGGCCCCCGAGCCAGGGGCGCACGTCGGCGGCGAACGCGCCCGTGACGGGGCCGGAGCCGGTCCACGCGTCGACGGACACCGCCGCGCCCCCCCCGACCGGCGGCGCGGCGGTCACGGCGTGTCCCCGAGGGCGGCGGGCGCGACGCCGAGCTGGGCGGCGATCTCGCCCACGCGCGCGGCCGCCTCGGCACGGAACTTCTCCCCCTGGTCGGGCGGCAGCGAGGCGAGCACGAACTGCAGGGCGGCGACCTCGAGGCGGCTCGCCCGGGCGGCGGCGGAGTCGGGGGCGGCGGCGTCGCCCGCGGGCCCCACCACCTGGAGCTGGAACTCGTCCCACCGCAGGTAGAGCGCCGGGAGCGTCCACTCCCGCAGCCCGTCGCGGACCCGCGCCGCCGTGGTGCCCTCGGCCAGCCCGTCGACCACCCGGTTGCGCGCGAGCACGGTCAGCGCGGCCCAGTCGAGCGGCCGCGGCTGGTCGTCGGCGGCCGCGATCCGCCGGCTGAGCTCGTCGACCAGCGCGCCGTACAGGCCGCCGGTGAGCAGGCGCGCCAGCTCCCCGCGGATCGGCTCGCGCATCCCGATGACGGCGTGCGACCGGCCCTTGCTCACCAGCTCGCGGGCCAGCGACGTCAGCCCGTCGTCGCCGG
Source organism: Isoptericola sp. NPDC057653 (assembly GCF_042799955.1). Classification (NCBI taxonomy): domain Bacteria; kingdom Bacillati; phylum Actinomycetota; class Actinomycetes; order Micrococcales; family Promicromonosporaceae; genus Isoptericola; species Isoptericola sp. NPDC057653. The sequence goes on from NZ_JBHVHP010000002.1 coordinate 256,537, forward strand.
CCGCCGCGCCCTCGCAGCAGTTCAGCACGACCAGCCAGAAGCCGCCGTCGTTGGCCCGCGTCAGCTGCGCGAGCTGCTCCTTCTCGAGCGCGAGCCCGATGCCGGGGCTCTCGGCGCCCCAATCGTTCTTCAGGGCGAGGCGCACGGTGCCGTCCGTCGACCCGTGGCAGAACAGGTGCAGCACGTGCGGCCGGAAGCCCTGCACGACGCCCCGCAGCTCGTGGAAGTCGGGCGGGACGAGCCTGACCCCGGCGACCTCGGGCGCGGTGCCGGCGTCGACCTCCGCCTGGAGCCGCTCCGCGAGGTCGGCCTCGCTCAGCACCACCAGGAGGCTGACCCGCCCCGGCCCCGCGTCCCGCGCGACGCGGCGCAGCTCGGACAGCTCGCCCGCCGCGGTGAGCCCCAGGCACGACAGCAGGGCGACGACGCGCAGCGGGGGCTCGAGCTGGTAGAGCGGCACCCGCGGCTCCGCGGTGCGGACCACGCGGGCGAGCGCGTACTTGGACTCCAGCGCCAGGAACGGGCCCTCGCCCGGGAAGCGCAGGGCCTCCCACGGCACGCCCTCGGCGCCGCTCAGGGGCAGGATGTCGGCGTAGACCGGCACGCGGGCGTCGGTGCTGCGCATCGCCACGGTGAGCGACGTGCCGAGCTCCTTGTGCACGGCGAGCGACCGGTAGAGCTCCTCGCCGAGGTGGGCGTTGATCTCCGCGTCGGCGGCGTTCGGCGCCACGGACGACCAGGTGAACCGTTCGTCCACGGCGGTGTCGTCGATCGGCTCGACGAGGTGCACGTGCGGCACGAGGTGGTCGTCGCTGTTCACGGCGGTGATCTGGAAGACGACGCGGCTCATGGCTGGCCTCCGTCCGGTGGCGCGGCGTCCGGTGGCGGGGCGTCCTCGGCGCCCGGGTACGCCTGCTGCACGCTCTGCTCGAGGAGCCGCGAGACGCGCTCGAGCGCCTCGGCGGCGGCATGGTCGACGGGCCGGTCGACGGCGGCGGGGAGCCAGCTCATCTGGAGCTGCTCGATGCTGCGCGCCGCCGACGCGACCCACGACTCCTGCTCCACCTGCGTCGCGGCCCGCCGGGTGGACTCGTGCAGGAACGCCGACCGGCCGTCGCGCAGCAGCCGCATCTCCGCCGTCCACCTCTGCCGGTCCGGCTCGGCGTCGGGCGGCGTCGTGCCCGGGGTCTCGACGAACAAGGGGTGCACCCAGGACGTCAGCGCGGGCAGCGTGCGCCCGATCCGCTCGGGTCGCACGAAGATGGTGCGCAGGGCCGCGCCGATCTGTTCCGCCGAGGGGTCGGCCACCAGGTCGTGCACCGTGGTCAGCCCGGGCCGGACGCTGGCGAGCTCGTCGGCGAGCTCCCGCAGCCCGGCGGTGCTGGGGTTGCCCGGCGGGGCCGAGAAGGTCACGGCCACCGCGCCCACGCGGGTGAGGACCTCGACGAGCTCGGTGGGCTCGACGAACGCGGGGATGTCGTCGGGGGTCGTGGGGCGCAGCACGAACGCCCCGTGCCCGTCGGCGAGGTGGCCCTGCACGACCAGGTGCACGACGTCGACGCGGTGGCCGTCCAGCTCCTCGAGGAGCCAGGTGAGCCACGGGGTGGCGACCGCGGGCCCGTGGCGCCGCGCCCGGCGGCCGGCGCTCCCGGGCGTCGGAGGGGCGTGCACGACGACGTCGCCGCCCAGGGCACGGAGCGGCTCGACGACGGCCCGCGTCGCGCTCGCCCACTCGGCGTCGGTGAAGACGTGGACCCGGACGCCCGGGGTGTACGCCACGTACTGGCCGGTCAGCCGCGCCACCAGGTCGGGCGGGTCGGCGCCACCGTCGGCCGGCAGGCTGCAGCAGATCGCGATGTCGAGGTGCGGGCCGGGCCGCTCGGCACGCACCGGGTGGAACGGCAGCCGGAACACCGGGCGGTCCAGCGGAGCCAGCAGGCGCTCCCACGGCAGCACGTGCACCTCGCCGCGCGGGACGGGGATCTCCAGCCACAGCACGTCCCGCGGCGGGATCGGGGACTCCCCGAGGTCGGCCACCTCGGCCCTCAGCCGCGCGAGGACGTCGTCGGGCACCGCGAGCGCGCCGTCGTCCACCCGGCCGAAGACGGAGCGGGGCAGGCCCAGCGCGCGCAGGGTGCAGCGCGCGACCTCCCGCGGGCGCTCCCGGCCGCGGACGACGGAGAACACGGCGTCGGACGACCCGTGGTCGAGGCTGATCCGGAGCGTCGGCAGCCCGATCTCCGAGCGCAGCGCCATCGCCATGACGACCTCCTCACGCGGTCTCCGGCGCCCGGACCTGGCTCAGCAGCGCCCAGGCGGTCTGGACCGACTCGACCTCGCCGTGGCCGGGGATGCACCAGGTGCCGTCGACGCCGACGATCTCGTGCGCGGCGCCGGCGTACCCCGCGCCGAACGGGTACGCCCCGCCGACGTCGGGCATCGGCGCGAGGGTCGCCGCCTCGGCGCCCAGCCCCTGCGGGCCGAAGCCGCCCAGCGCCGCGAACCGCGACGGCGGGCGGCCGGCGATCTCGGCCTCGCCCAGGTCGGACGCGCGCCGCATCGCGAGGTGGAACACGCGGGTCAGCGGCATGTCGTGGGCCGAGAAGGTGCTGAGGATCGGCAGGCGCACGCGGTCGAACGCGACGCGGTAGCCGCCGGGGTGCCCGCCGACGTCCGGGGCGAACGCCCAGGCGGACAGCGCCGGCTGCAGCAGCAGCACCGAGTCGACGTCGGTCGCCGGGGCGGCGCCGTGGGCGACGGCGGAGAGGACCACCCGGCACCCGTAGGAGTGGCCCACGAGGTGGAGCCGGGCGCCGGGACGGCCGTCCGCGGGGTCGGTGAGCCGGCGCACGGCGTCGGCGACCCCGGCGCTCCCGACGCGCCCGGCGCGGTCCTTCATCTGCCGGACCGTGGCGAGGCGGACACCGCCGCGCAGCAGCTCCAGCGGGTTGAGGAAGCCCGCCGCCTCCGGGCCCCCGACGGCCTGGTCCTCCTCGATGATCCCGCCCGGCTTCACCGCGGGCGGCGCGAGACGGCGGCGGGCGTCGGCCCACAGCGCGAGGAGCTCCTCGGAGCCGGCCGGCTCCTCGCGAGCGCCCGCGTCCCCGCCCGCACCGCCGTCCGCGTCGTCGTCGGCGTCCTCGGCCCGCGGCAGGCCGGCGAGGATCTCCGCGGCGCGCGCGCAGCCCGCCTCTCCCGCGTCGGGGTCGGCGAGGACGGCGCGCAGCTCCGCGGTCCGCTCGGGGCCGAGGTCGTCCTCGAGCGCCGCGAGCTCCGGCGCCAGCTCGCCCGCCAGGCCGTCGCCGCCCCCGGCGATGTCGGGGCCGCGCTCCCACGGCATGACCAGCGCGGTGCTGGGCCAGTGCACGCCGGCGTAGACGGGGCGGTACGGGCGGTCCGGCGGCGGCCCCTGGGAGCGCACGACGTCCTCGAGCCGGTCGAAGAACCTGTCGTAGCGGGAGGTGGCCGCCGCCCAGTCGTTGTTCCACCCGTGCGAGACGAGCACGACGTCGGTGGCGTCGGCGGCGGCGTCGACGAGCGCCTCCAGCGAGCGCGGCGAGGTCAGGCGTCCGGCCGCGTCGAACTGGAGGATGTACACGGGTACGGGGCCGGCCTGCGTCGGGCGCACCTGCCACGGGACGGTCTCGGTCCTGGTCGAGGACGCGTTCGAGGGCATGGCACCTCACACCTCCTCGAACGCGGCGAGGAGCCGCACCGTCGCCGCGACCGTGCCCTCGTTCGTCACCTTGAACACCTGCGGCCCGTCGGCGACGAGCCGGCCGAGCACGTCCGCGTTGGCGAGGACGAAGGTGCCGTCGACGGCGATCGGTTCGCCGTCGGTGGCGTCGTGCGCCGGGACGACGGTGACCGACGCGCCCTTGCCGCCGGTCGTCTCCGTCGCGGCGATCGCCAGCAGCGTCAGGGCGACGTCGTCGGGCACGAGGGGGATCTCGGCGGTGTCGCCCGCCTGGCCCTGGGGCGCGAGCGCGGCGTCGGAGACCACGTAGCTGTCGGGCGTCAGGGGAAGGCTGACCGGGAGCACGGGACCGCCGGCGACGCTGACGCTCGCGCTGAGCGAGATCTGCACCATGGTGACCTCCAGGAGGCGGGAGCGGGGCGGGTGCGGGAGGGCGCACGGCCGGTCGGCGACCGGACCCGCCCAGCGTCGCGCGCGGTCGTCACCGGGCGGTCACCACGGCGTCACGGCGCCCGCGAGGGTGCCGACGCCTCCGCGTGACGGGCCCGTGACGGGGGGTTGACGGCCCCGGGCGATGCTCGCAGTGGCCTGGACCGTCGAAGGAGCCGTCATGAGCATCGCCACCAGCTACCCGGGCGTGTACGTCACCGAGGTGCCCAGCGGGAACCGCACCGTCACGGGCGTGGCGACGTCGATCACGGCGTTCGTCGGGGTCGCGCGCCGCGGCCCGGTCGACGTGCCGGTCCCCGTCAGCAACTTCTCCGAGTTCGAGCGCGCCTTCGGCGGCCTCGTGCGCACCAGCGGCCTCGGGTACGCGGTGCGCGACTTCTACCTCAACGGCGGCGGCCCCGCCCTGGTCGTGCGGGTGGCGCACCTGGAGGACGCCGACGCCGACCTGCAGGCGACGGCGGCGCGGCTCACGGTGGGCGACCTCACCCTGGAGGCGATCGGCCCCGGCGCGTGGGCGAACGACCTGGAGGCGACCGTCGAGCACCCCGCGGACCCCGACGCCACGGACATCGCGGCCGGGCAGGGCGTCGAGCCGGACGACCTGTTCACCCTCACCCTGAGCCTGGGCGACGAGGTCGAGGTGTACCGCAACGTCACCGTGGTGGACGGCCCGGCGCGCATCGGCCACCTGCTCTCCTCGTCGCGGCTGGTCCGTGCCACGGGCACCGCGCCCGCGACGCGGCCCGCGGCCAGCGGCGTCGACGCCGACGGTGCCCTCGTGCCGGTGACCGTCGCGACGGCCGACCAGGGGGCCGACGGCGGGCCCGTCGGGGCGGACGACTACACGGGCAGCGGGCGCGGGCTCCTGGCGCTGGAGACCGTGGACCTCGTCAACCTCCTCGTGGTGCCGCCGCCGACCCCCGCCGGTCAGCTCGACGCGTCCGTCTGGCCCGTGGCGGCCGACCTCGCCCGCCGGCGCCGCGCCTTCCTCGTGGTCGACCCGCCCCCGGGCCTCGCGCTCGACGACGTGGGCGCCTTCGTGACGTCCGCCGGGGTGACCGGGGAGAACGCCCGCTACGCCGCGCTCTACTACCCGCGGGTGCGGCACGCCGACCCGCTGCGCGGCGGCCAGCTCGACACGTTCGCCCCCGCGGGCGCCGTCGCCGGCGTGTTCGCCCGCACGGACGGCAGCCGAGGGGTCTGGAAGGCGCCCGCGGGTCTGGAGGCGGCCCTCACCGGCGTCGTCGCGCTGGAGCAGGACCTCACCAACGACGCCAACGGGCGCATCAACCCCGTCGGCGTCAACGCGCTGCGCACCTTCCGCGACGCCGGGTCGGTGGTGTGGGGGGCGCGGACGCTGCGCGGGTCGGACGTGCTCAGCGACGACTACAAGTACGTGCCCGTGCGCCGGCTGGCGAACTTCCTCGAGGAGAGCCTGTACCGCGGCACCCAGTGGGTCGTCTTCGAGCCCAACGACGAGCCCTTGTGGGCGCAGGTCCGGCTCAGCGTCGGGGCGTTCATGCAGGACCTGTTCCGCCGCGGCGCCTTCCAGGGCACCAGCCCGCGCGACGCGTTCTTCGTCCGGTGCGACGCCGAGACCACCACGCAGCTCGACGTCGACCGCGGCGTCGTGAACATCCAGGTCGGGTTCGCGCCGCTGAAGCCGGCCGAGTTCGTCATCATCTCGGTCCAGCAGAAGACGGCCGCGGCGGCGCAGTAGCGCCGCCCCCAACCAGGAGCCCGACATGGCTGAGTTCTCGGTCAACGCCACCCGGTTCGACCCGTACAAGAACTTCAAGTTCCGCGTGAAGTGGGACGGGAAGTACGTGGCCGGGGTGTCCAAGGTGAGCGCGCTGAAGAAGACCACCGAGGTGGTCAAGCACCGCCACGGCGGCGACCCGTCGTCGAGCCGCAAGTCGCCCGGCCGCACCGAGTACGACGCGATCACGCTCGAGCGCGGCGTCACGCACGACGTCGAGTTCGAGCGGTGGGCGGGCTCCGTGTGGAACTACGGCGCGGGCCTCGGTGCCGAGGTGTCGCTCGCGAGCTTCCGCAAGGACCTCATCATCGAGCTGTACAACGAGGCGGGGCAGCTCGTCCTCGCCTACAAGGTGTACCGGGCGTGGGTGTCGGAGTACCAGCCGCTGCCAGGCCTCGACGCCAACGCCAACGGCGTCGCGATCCAGTCCATCAAGCTCGAGAACGAGGGCTGGGAGCGCGACGTCGCCGTCGCCGAGCCGTCCGAGCCGTCGTTCGTCGAGCCCTGACGGCGGGCCGACCGTGCCGGGCCGGCCCGCGGCGACCCTCGACCTGTGGGAGGCGCTCGCGGCCACCGCGCCGCCCGCCCGCGGGGCGGCGGTGCTGGTGGCGCGGGGGCTGGCCCCGGACCTGGGCGCCGCGTGCGAGCAGCCCCTGGCCGCGGCGGCCGGCGCCGCGCTGGAGGAGCTGCGCGAGCGGGCCGGGGGCGTGCTCGAGACGGTGGTCGCCTGCCCGTCGTGCGGGGAGCTCCTCGACGTCCCGCTGCCGCTCGAGGGCGTCGCCGCGGACGGGGAGTTGGCTTGCCCGGAGGTCGAGACGGTCGGCCCGGTCGACGTGCGGGCCCCGACGACGGCGGACCTCCTCGCCGCCCTCGCCGACCCCGACCCCGGGGCGGCCCTGCGGGCCCGGTGCGTGCGATGGCCGGGCGGGGACGACGGCGCCGCCGACCCGGGGCTGGCCGACCCGGAGCTCGCCGCGCGGGTCGCCGCCGCGGCCGAACGGCTGGCGGGCGCGGCCGGGGTCTCCGTGCGCCTGCGCTGCCCGGGGTGCGACGCGGACGTGCGCGCCGACGTCGACGTGGTGCGGCTCCTCACCGACCGCGTCGACCAGCAGGCGCGCGCCGAGCTCGCCGAGGTCGCGACCCTCGCCGCCGCGTTCGGGTGGACCGAGCCGCAGGTGCTCGGCCTCAGCCCCGCGCGCCGCGCGGAGTACCTGGCCCTCGCGGGCCGGGCTCGCACGGACGGCGGGTTCCTGCGCGCGAGGGGCGGGGCGCCATGAGCGACGTGTTCGACCGCATCGCGGCGCGCGCCGCGGGCGCCCCGGCGGCCCGGCTCACCGAGCGCCGGGACGTCTGGTCGGCCGAGCCGGCGGTCGGCGTCCCCGGTGGGGCCGCGCCGCGGGCGGGAGTGCCGGGCGGAGGACGGTGGCCCGCGCCCGCGCGGGAGGAGGGTCCGACGCCGGCCACCCCGGAGGGGCGGGCGGCCGCAGGCGGGCGCCGGGCGTCGCGCCCGGGCGGGGAGGGCGTCGCGACCCGCGCGGTCGGCCCGGGCGCGCGGCCCGACGGGTCCGCCTCCGACCTCGGGGCCGCCGGGCCGTCCCCGTCCCGCTGGTCCGGCGCGACCGTGCCCGACGACGTGTCCGCGGGCCCGGCCCCGCGGGCCCGTCGCGGCGATCCGCGCCGGGGGGCCAGCGCCGTCGACGGCGGCGCGGTCGCGGGCCGGGGCGGCGGCGGGCGCGGTGCGGTGCGGCCCGGCGCGTCCGGGCCGACCCAGGACCGGCTCGAGCAGGGTGGCCCGGCGCCCGGCCGGGCGGGCGCAGGTGCCCTCGGAGCGCGGCCCGAGGGCGACGAGCGCGACGCCGCCCCGACCGATGCCGCCCCGACCGATGCCGCCCCGACCGTTGCCGGCGCGAGCGACGCCGCTCCGACCGACGCCGCTCCGACCGACGCCGCCCCGCAGCGGGCCCTGCTGCCGGGCCTCGCCGGCGCGGCGTCCGCCCTGCGTCTGCGCGGCCCGGGCCCGGAGACCCCGCCGGGGGGCGTGCGGGACACCGGTGCGCCCGAGGGGCCGGCGCCTGCGCCCCGGCGGGACGGGTCGGCGCGAACGCCACGGGACCCGGCGAGCGCCGCCATCGCGCCGGAGGATCTGCTGCGGGAGCACGTCGCGCCCGCGCTCGCGGGCCGCGGCGTCCTGGACCTCGCGGCGGGCGACGACCTGGCCGCGCCCGGCCTGGGGCCGGTCGAGGCGCCCGCGGGCGCCGTCGTGCACGTCCACGTGGAGCGCGTCGACGTGCACCGGCCGGCGCCCGACCCGCCCCGTGCGGCGCGCGAGGGCGCCCGGGTGGACCACGCGGACTACCTCGCCCGCCAGCAGCGGAGGTGGCGATGAGCAACACCCACGCGATCGCGGCGGTCACCGCCACCCTGCGGGTCGTGCTGCAGCGGGCGGTCGACGCGGAGCCCGACCCCGTCGCGGGTCGCAAGGTCACGACGCTGCGGCCGGCGCAGCTCGCCGCCCTCGGCTCGGACGACGCCCCCGCGCGCGGCCTCAACGTGTTCCTCTACCAGGTGACGCCGAACCACGCCTGGAACCTCACCGACCTGCCGACCCGCAGCGGCGCGGGCGCCCTGGTGGCGCGACCGCTCGCCGCCCTCGACCTGCACTACCTGGTCACCGCGTACGGCGACGAGCCCGCCCTGGAGCCGCAGCGGCTCCTCGCGCGCGCCGCGCTGGCGCTGGCCGCGACGCCCGTGCTCACCAAGGACGTGGTCGAGGAGGCGGTCGACCTCCTGGGCGCCGAGACGGACACGGCCTTCCTGCAGCACGCCGACCTCGCCGGCCAGGCGGAGCCGGTCAAGCTCAGCCCGGCGCCGCTGTCGCTGGAGGAGCTGTCCAAGCTGTGGGGCGTGCTCGGCACCCCGTACCTGCTGTCCCAGGCGTACACGGCGACGGTCGTGCTGGTGGAGGCCGACGCGCCGCCCCGCCGCGCCCTGCCCGTGCGGACCCGGCGGATCGACCTGCGCACGTTCGCCCGCGCGGACGTCGCGGCCGTCACGACCCTCGACGGCGGGCCCGCGGCCACCGGCTCCACCCTCGTGGTCGAGGGCTCGGGGCTGGCGTCCGCGCACCCGTTCGTCGTGGTGGGGCGCACGCGGCTGGCGCCCGAGCCGGGGTCGACGGCCGCGCGCGCCACGGTCGTGCTGACCGACGCCGTGCCGGCCGGCGTGCAGGCGCTGCAGGTGGTGCACGTGCGCCCGGCCGACGCGCTGACCGGCGAGCCGGAGCGCGTGGTCGGGCGGTCGGACGCCGTGCCGCTGGTGGTCGTGCCGACGGTGGGCACCGTGAGCCTGGCGGGCGGCGAGGTCCACGTGCCCCTCGCGCCCCCGCTGCGCGAGGGGCAGCGGGCGGTCGTCACGCTGGGGCGCCTCGCGGAGGCGGGCGACCCGCCGGGCGCGGTGCAGCCGGTCGTCGCGGCCACGGTGCCGCCCGCGCCCGCCGGCCCGCCCGTCGCGGTGCTCGACGTCCCCGACGACGACCTGACCGCCGGCACGTGGCTGGTGCGCGTCGCGGTCGACGGCGTGGAGTCGCTGCCCACCCTGGGACCGGACGGCACGTACGACGCCCCGGCGGTGACCGTCCCATGACGCTGGCACCGAGCCAGGCCGCAGCGGCCGCGGGGGACTCCGGCGGCGCCGTCGCCTCCGCGGGCCGCACCGCCTCGGACGCCGGCACCGAGGAACGCCGCGACCTCACCGTCGCCGAGCTCGCCGTGGTGCGGGCCCGCCTCGTCGGCGCCGACCCGGTGCCCGCCGAGGCCGCGCTCGCCGCCCTCCGTGCCCGGACGGGGGTCCCCGCGCCGCTGGACGTGCTGCAGGACGGACTGGGGCTTTCGGGCTTCGAGCGGTCGGTGCTGCTGCTCGCCTGCGGGCCGGACCTCGTGGGCGACGTCGCGCGCGAGCTCGCCGAGCACGGCGGCGGCCCCCGGCTGACGTTCGCCACCGCGTTGGAGCGGCTGCCCGGAGCGCACTGGGACGCCCTGACCCACCGCCGCCCCCTGCGTCGCTGGCAGCTGCTGCGACTGGCCGAGCCGGACGCCGTGCTCACCAGCCCGCTCGTGCCCCCGGAGCGGGTGGTGCACCACCTGGTGGGCGCGGAGGGGACGGACGAGCAGCTGGAGCTCGCCAGCCGGCCGCTGGACGTCCCCGCCAGGCTGGGCGAGACGTTCGCCGCGCTCGTCGGCGACGTCGTGGGCCGCTGGGCGGGCGGCGCACCCGTCGTGCTGCGCGGGCCCCAGCCGCGCACCACGCGCGCCCTCGCCGCCGCCGCCTGCGCCGCGGCGGGCCTGTGGCCGCGCCTCCTCGGCGCGGACGCCGTCGACCCCGGCCCCGCCGGGCCCGCGACCACGCTCCAGCGCCTCGTCCGCGAGACCGTGCTGGCCCGGGTGGCGTGGGTGCTCGACGTCGACGACGCGCCCCCGCAGGCCGTCGCCGAGCTCGGCCGGGCCCTCGCCGGGACGGAGGCGCCGATCCTGCTCGTGGCCTCGACCCGGCCGGGCGGCGCGACCCTGGACGCGCTCGGCCTCGCCGTCGTCGAGGTGCCGCGCCTCGGCGCGGGGGAGCGACGGGCCGCCCTCGCCGGGGCGCTCGAGGACGTGGGGGCCAGCGCCCCGGACGACGCCCTCGACGCCGCCGCCGGCGCGTTCGACCTCGCCCTGCCCGACGTCGACGACGCCGCCGCCGAGGTGGCCGCCGGCGCCGACCTGTGGGCCGCCTGCCGCCGCCGGCCCCGCGCCGACGTCGGTGCGCTCGCGCGCGTGCGCACCGCCCGGGCGGGCTGGGACGAGCTGGTGCTGCCCGCCCGGCAGACCGACCAGCTGCGCGCCCTCGCCGCCGCCGTCCGCCACCGCACCACCGTGCTCGACGCGTGGGGGTTCGGCGCCCGCTCCGACCGCGGCCGAGGTACCACCGCCCTGTTCGCCGGCGACAGCGGCACGGGCAAGACGTTCGCCGCCGAGGTGATCGCCCACGACCTCGACCTGGACCTCGTGCACGTGGACCTCTCCCAGGTGGTCGACAAGTACCTGGGGGAGACCGAGAAGCGCCTCGCCCGCCTCTTCGACGCCGCCGAGGACGGGGGGATGGTGCTCCTGTTCGACGAGGCCGACGCCCTGTTCGGGCGCCGCTCGGAGGTCAAGGACAGCCACGACCGGTACGCGAACGTCGAGGTCGGCTACCTGCTGCAGCGGCTCGAGGCGTTCGGCGGGCTCGCGATCCTCACCACCAACGCGCGCAGCGCCCTGGACCCCGCCTTCACGCGGCGCCTCGCCGTCGTCGTCGACTTCCCCTATCCCGACCGCGCCGCGCGGGAGCGCATGTGGGAGCAGAGCCTGCCGCCCGCGCTGCCCCGCGCGGACGTGTCGACCACGGCGCTCGCGGCCGCCGACCTGTCCGGCGGGGCGATCGCCGCCGCCGCCCTGCAGGCCGCCTACCTCGCCGCCGACGACGGCGGCGTGCTCACCACCGACCACCTCGACCGCGCCGTGCGGTGGGAGCTGGCGAAGACGGGGCGCGTGACAGCGTCGCCGCTCGGAGGAGCTCGCCGCCGCGAGGCCGTGGGCTGACGTCCGCGCGCTGCGGCGAGCACTCCCATGCGAGCGCCCTCGTCCTTCACCCGCACCCGGCGCTTCCCCCGCGATCGGTGCTGCGGTAACTTTCCGCCAGTTCCCAGCGCAGTTTGTGGTGTTCACCGTCGAATGTCAGGGACGGTGCCTTCGGTGTGTTGAGCCGGGTTTGTCGCGCCTGCTGGTTGTTTGTTGTGGTCCTGGGCGGCGTTGAATGCGGAAGGTAGAAATCGGGAGATGGTTCTTCTTCTTGTTGTGATCCTGATTCTGGTGCTGGCCATGGGCCTCGCCGGCCTGGTCTTCAGCGCACGGGTTGCCATCTGGCTCGATCGCATGGTCGACAAACCATTCACGCGGGATGCTCGGGTCAGAGTAGAAGCTGCTACGGGAGGGCTCAGGCCGAGGGCGACGGTGATCGCGTCCTCGATGTTTTGTGTGGTTCTCGGAGCGTGGGGCCTGAGTGCGGCGTGGGGCGCCCGTTAGAGTTGCGCGTTCCACAGGTGGTACCCGGATGTGTTGAGCCCGTTCACTTTGCCCGCCAATTGAGATGTTGAACGTGCTGAAGTCCGGTGGATCTTCTCATTGAGATGCGCGCCGTCGGGTCATGGCCTCGTTCACCGCGGAGCCGGGGTCGGCGAGGTGCCGGCCGACCTGGCGCAGCTGCGCGTCGAACTCGGCGTCGAGCCGCTGGTACTCCTGGTCCCGTTCGCGGACGACGCGCGCGAACCCGCGCATCGAGGCCGCGAGCTCGGCGACGAACTGGCTCTCCCCGTGCAGGTCGGGGATCACGTAGAACGCGAGCGGCATCCGGGCGATGATCCACCACCACGTCTCGTCGAGGTCGTCGGAGATCGTCTGGAGCACGCCGGCGCGCTGCTCGATCTCCTGCGCGAGCTGGGGCAGCCTCGCCCGGTAGGGCGCGACCTCCTGCAGGGCGTCGATCATGCGCGACTCGTACGCGGACGCGGCGGCGCGGAACGCGGCGAGGTCCTGCGGGGCGACGCCCGCGACGCCGAGGTTCTTAACCGCGGCCTGCCAGTCCGGCCCGCGCCGGTCCTCGGGGACGGTCGACAGCCAGATCGCGGCCAGGATCCGGCGCGCCTGCACCGCGGACAGCCGCCCCCAGGCCGACTCGTAGTCCCCGCGCAGGCGGAGCGCGTCGGCCCTGGGGCCGGACGACGCGGTGGACGGGTGGGCGGCGAGGAAGTCCGCCTGGGCGTCGGTGATCCTCGAGCGGAGGTACGACTGCAGCGGGTGCGTGACCTTCTGGATGGTGGACGTGGTCTCCGGGGAGGTCGCCATCGACGCGATGTCGAGGAGGGTCCGGCCCATCTGGACCGCCGAGAAGGCGGTGACCAGCGCCTCGCCGGAGGACGACTCCTTCAGGGTGAGTCCCTGGTCGGCGGACAGCCCCGACGTGTCGATCCCCGTCACCCGGGCCGGCCGGCCGCGGGCCCCCGGGGTCGCGTCGTACTCGACCGTCACGGTGCCGCGACGCAGGCTCCCCGCCGTCGGAGCGGGCTCGGTGGTCGTGCTCCGGCCGGTCGACCGTGGCGGCACCGGCGCCACGAAGGGCGACTGCGCCTGCGGGGTGGCGGTCCCCGTCCGGGGCGACGGTCGCACGGCCGGCTCGGGCTCCGACCGGGGGAGCGGCGTGCTCCGGGGCGCGGTGCCGCCCCCGCCCCCGGTGGTGCCGTGCCCGGGGTCGGCGGGCACCGGGATGTCGGCACGGCGCGCGACCGTGAGCGCGGGCTTCCCGCCCTGGGTCGAGGACCGCGACGCGGTCTTCGGGGAGACGCTGCCCGAGCCCCGGACGCGCGCGCGGGTCGGCTCGTGCGGCTCGATGACGGTGAGGCCCCGGCTGCGCGCGTACTCCAGGAGGGCGGCGCGGCAGGTGGGGCAGATCGCCTGGTCCCCGACGACGACGAGCCGGCCGCCCGGCACCGTACCGGGCGCGTGCGCCTCGAGGGCGCGCAGCGCCACCCGCTCGGCGTGGTTCTCCGGGCCGCCGGAGTGGAAGATGCCCCGCGCGACGTCGACCTGCCGGCCGTCGGCGTCCAGCAGCTGCACCGCGGCGACGGTCTCGTATCCCTTGCCGAGGGCGGCCCCCGTCGCGGTCGGCGTGCCGGAGGCGTCCACGGCGAGCGACTTCGGGGGCACCGTCGCCGGCTTCGCGCGGTAGTCGTCGCCCGTGCCGCCGGAGGTCGACTCGAAGCCGCGCTGGTCCTGGGCGAGCTTCCAGAGCTCGTCGGGGGACAGGGGAGCCTGCGTCGCGGGGCCCGGCCCGCCGGCCTGGAGCTGGGGCCCGGTCGCCCCCGTCGCAGGGACGCGCGCGGGCGCGCCGGACAGGGCGAGCCCTGCGGCCTCGTCGGCGGCGTGCTCGCCGGAGCGGTCGGGGACGGCTCCCGCGGGCGGGCGGCCGCCCTGCTGCACGACGTGCGCCAGCTCGTGCGCGAGCAGCCGCTGCCCCGCGGCGGTGTCCGGGGCGTACCGGCCGGGCGCGAAGTCGATGTCGTCGCCGCTGGTCACGGCGACGGCGCCCAGCCCCTGGGCGCGGGCGGCGGCGGGGCCGTCGGTGTGCACCCGCACGGCGGAGAAGTCGTGGCCGAACCGCGCGCCGAACCATGCAGCCGTCGCCTCCGGGAGCGGTTCGCCCCCGGTCGCGGTCCCGGCGGCACGCGTGCGGGCGGCACGCGGGGCCGCGGGCTCCCGATCGCGCCGCACCGCGTCCACGTCTACTTCTTCCGCTTCGCGACACCGAACGCCTCGGCGAGCCCCGGGACCGTTCCGGACCGCGCGAACGCCAGGAGGTCGAACGTCACCATGACCCGCACGTCCGGGGTCCCCGCCGCCTTGGGTCCCTCCGGCAGGGACTGCTTCTGCTGGCCGAGGCCCGTGTCGGTGGGGAACAGCCGGGGCGCCGGGAGCACGGTCGGATACGTCCCTCCCGCCACGCTGAGCCCGGGCAGCAGACCGATCCTGCCCGTGCCGCCGGCGAGCGTCAGCGTGCGGGTCGCGGGGTCGTAGTCCCAGCTCAGGTCGGCGCTGAGGCTCAGGCCCTTCCAGCCGAGCCTGTCGCCGCCGAGCCTCAGCACGTCCGTGAGGTCGAAGCCCGTCCGGAACTTCCAGAGCTGCGGGCCGCCGGCCGTGCCGGTGGGCATGGTGTAGCTGAACGTCGTGAGCGTGGCGTAGGGGAGGAGTCCGAGCGGCGCGGCCAGGTTGACGCCCGAGAGGACCCGGCGCCCACCGGGGTCGCTGAGCAGTGCGCCTGCGCCCAGCCCGACGGTGCCCGCGCCGAACCCGACGAGCCCGGCCTTCTCGCCGCGGTCGAGCGATCCCCACTCCTTCGCGGCGCGGGCCCGGGCGGCCTCGGTCACCGGCTCGACGAGCTCCTTCTTCACCTTCTCGCTCTTCAGCAGCTCGTCGCCGACGGTCTTGAGCCCGCCGGTGACGACGTCGACCGGGTCGTCCGCCTTCGACGGCGCGGCCGGCGGCGCGCCGTCGTCCGGCTGGGGGCCCGAGGCTGCGCGGCGCGGCACGCTCACGGGCAGGCCTTCGACGGCGCGGTCGGCCGCGGCGTGCGCGTCGCGCTCGCCCGCACGGTCCGGGACCGTCGACGGCGGGACGCGGCCGTCCTGCTGCACGACGTGCGCCAGCTCGTGCGCGAGGAGACGGCGTCCCCCCGCGGTCCCCGGGCTGTAGGCGCCCGGCGCGAACCGGATGTCGCGGCCCGTCGTCGTCGCCCGCGCGCCGAGCCGTCGCACGCCGTCGTCGGTGCGCACGCGGACCGCCGAGAAGTCGTGGCCGAACGCTGCCTCCATCGCAGCGCGCGTGGGCGCGTCGAGGCCTTCGCCGGTGTCGGCCGCCCGCACCCCGACGCGAGCGGTCGATGTCGACGACCGCTCGCGGTCGACCTGCCCGGGGGCCGCCCGCCCGCTCATCGCGCACCCCGGCGGCCGTACGTCTCGCGGAGCGCGTCCAGCTCGTCGAGGGCCCGGTACTCGTCGCCGAAGTATCCGCCGAACGACCCCACGAGACGGAGCCGACCACCGTCGTCGGCCCACGGCCATGCCTCGTCGATCCAGCCGTCGCCGTGCGGCACCCCCGCGAACCCGCCGAACCGCGGCGGGGGCGGCTCGACGCGCACGGGGGCGGCGTAGACGTAGCGCGCCAGCACGTACAGGCGACCGGCCGCGTCGACCCCGAGCTCGCCGTGCGCCGCGCGCTCTGCCTCCACGTAGCGCGCGACGACGTCGCGCAGGGCGTCGTCGTCGAGCTCGGCGAGGCGCGCGCAGGCGGTCTCGACGGCGGCCTCCGCACCCGGACCCTGGGCGGGGTCGTCGAGGTCCGGCCAGGCGGGCATCCGCTCGAGCGTGGTCAGGGCGTCGCGGGCGGTCATGGGTTGCCGACCTGGTCCTGGGGCGTCTTGGCGACGTCGTCGTAGGTGACCGTCATCGTGTGGTCCTGGGCGGCGCCGTCGGACCAGCCGTCGGGCGCTGCCTTCATGTTCGGCAGCGAGCCGGCCTCGGGGACGGTGCTGCCCCAGGGCGGCTTCGTGAGCTTGTAGTCCTCGACGAAGGAGACCTTGCCCGTCTCCAGGATGGTGCCGCGGGTGTCGGCCGCCTCGCTGATCGTCCGGAACGTGTCGGACTGGTGGGCCTGGTCAGAGTCGCCGATGTAGACCTTCCCGTCGCGCACCTGCCAGCCCTCCCAGTACTCGGTCGGCGTGTTCCGCGCCACGACGGCCTTGCCGTCCTTGTCCTGGACCGACGGGTCGAACTTCAGGTGCTGGATCACCCAGCCGTTCTTCTTCCCGCCGACCGACCACTGCACCTTGTACTCGGCGGAGCCGCGCTGCGACAGCGCCTTCGCCTTCTGCTTGACGGCGATCGTCACGGCGCTCTGGGTCAGCTTCGGCTTCTCGGGGGCCGGAGCCGGGGCCTTGGCGTCGGCGGGGTGGGCGTCGGCGGGTGCTCCCGGCGCCTCGTCCCCGTCACCGCCGCGCCGCGGGCCGGCACCGGGCGCGACGAGGGCCACGGCTGCGACGTCGTGCCGCGCCACGGCGAGCGCGGACGCCTGGGGGTCGAGCGCGGCCGCGGTCGGCCCGTCCGTGCGCCGCCCCGACCGTGCCCTGCGGTCGGGGGTCTCCGCTCGCACCTGCGCCTGCCCGCTCACGGTCCTACGTCCCGTCCGGTCGCGCGGGCGCCGGCCCCGCGGGCCCGGCCGCGCCGCGCGAGACGCGCACGCGCAGCACGCCGTCGGCGAGCAGCTCGGTGCCGAGCACGGTGTTGCGACGCGAGTCGGCGTCCTCGGCGACGACGTCGAGCCTGACGCCCGCGTCGGCGGCGCGCCGCTCGACGAAGCCGAGCGTGCGGCCGGGCAGGTCGTCGAGGGGCAGCGGGGTCACCGGGCCGACGGGCGGGACCGGGCCGACGGGAGGCACGGGCGGCCGGGTGATCACGGGCACCTCGAGCATCGGGCGCAGCACGTCCGCGACGGCGGGGTCGAAGCGCGTGAGGTCGAGGCGGCCTCCGAGGTCCGGCCGGCCGGGGCGACCGCCGGCGTCGTCGGTGAACCAGAACCACGTCTCGAACCGCCCGCCCGTCACCTCGTCGGTGCTGGGCAGCACGAGGCGGGTGCGTCCCTCGTCGTCCAGGACGGTCTCCGTGTGGCCGTTGAGGTGCAGCGTCTCGAGCCCCTCCCGCCGGTCGCCGACCACGGCCCAGCCGTCGATCTGGAACCGCATCCGCAGCGGCATGGCGGGCTCGAAGAGCGTGTGCGCGGGGAGCCGGCGCAGGGTGGTGATCACGTTCTTGAGGACGGCGTCGAGCGGCAGGTCGTCGCCCGGTCGGCCGGGGGACCAGATGATCAGCGGCCCGTCGGCGTTGGTCACCCCGACGATCTCGATGGTGCGGCGCGCCCACACGCTGGTGCCGCCCCCGAACGGCGCGGACTCCTGGCCCACCGGCCACGGCAGCTCCAGCAGCAGCCGCACCACCGGCTTGCCCTGCACGCTCGACTGGTCCACGGGGGCGTCGAGGCCGACGGCGATGCCGGGGAAGTTCCCGCCGAGCTCGTCGAAGCCGTACACCTCGTCGTTGACCAGCTCCCGGCCCGAGAAGAACCGGATCGCCTTCACGTGGATCCCCGCCGTCCGCGTCCCGGGCGGGTCGAGCTGGGCGGTGACCTGGACCGTCGCTTCGTCGGAGTCCGGGAGCGCGACCGCGAGCACGTCGCTGCGGGAGTCGTCGAACACGGGCTGCCAGGCGAAGGCGGCGACGCCCGCCGCGTCGGCCCCCGCGACCGCCTCCGTGCCCGCTCCCGCCACCCCGGCGAGGGTCGCCGGGACCGGGGAGCCGTCGGGCAGCGGGAGGACGAGTCCGCCGTCGGTCGCGGTCGCGACGACCTTCACCCCCTCGCCGGGACCGCACGGGCTGTCCGCGGCGACCCGCACGAGGCGTGGCACGGTCCGGCCCGCCGCGGCGACCTCCTGGCCGTCGCCGCCGAGCAGCGCCAACGACGGCGTCGTGGCGAGCCGGGCGAGGGCGTCCTGCACGGTCGGGGCGTCGGCGAACCCCGCGCACGCGGGCGACCACGCCACCTGGCTCGCGACGGACAGCCGCGCGGTCGTGACCACGTCGACGTCGATCGCGGCGCCGTGGTCGTCCAGCCGGTGCGCGACGAGGGTCTGCGTGGTGGGCGCGCCGGCGGCCGTGAACAGGGTCCAGAACACGTCGGCGACGCCGTCGGCGTCGGTGCGCACCGAGACGTTGGACGCGTTCGGGACGGGGTCGTCGGGGTTGCGCAGCAGGCCGCCGTCGGGCGCGGAGAAGAAGACCAGCGCCCCCGCGACCGGCAGGCCGCCGTTGCGCACGACCACCCGCACCGGCTGCGGCAGCTCCGTGCCCGGCATCGCCTCCTGCCCGTCGCCGCCGACGAGGTCGATCGTCACGAGGCCGGTCAGGGGCGGGAACAGGCGCCGGCAGTCGCCGACCAGGGTCCAGCCGGCGGCCGTGCGGTCGAGCACGGCGAGCGGCGCCGTCCGGTGCACGGGCCCCAGCGGGGGCAGCGCCGTCGCCCCGGCGGCCGACCAGGGCCACTCGAGCGTGCCCCGGGCGGCCACGACGCCGTAGGCGAGGCGGGAGGTGCGCGCCGGCACCAGCCAGTGGTCGCCGACGGCGGGGTCCCCACCGGCGGGGAACGCCACCTCGATGCCGCCCTCGAGCGCCGCGAACGCCGTGGACAGCGCCCGTGGCGGGGCCTCCCAGCGCCGCACCAGCGGAGTCGCGCCGACGTCGGCGAGCGAGGCCGGGTGCCCCTCGGGCCAGGTGACGTGCAGCTCCCGGTCGGCCGCCTGCGTCACCTGGCCGACCCACCCGGGCAGGCCCCGCACCTGGCGCTCGGGGCCGGTGACCTCGACCCAGCTGCCCTGGCCGATCGACAGCTCGTCGTCCCGGCCGGTGCGGTCGATCGTGAGCAGGCCGAGGGTGCCGGTGACGGGGGAGTCCTCGAGGCGCACGAGGCCCGCGACCACCGAGCCGTTCTCGCGCGACCACAGGAACCGGGCGACGGACCCCACGACGTCGTGCACCTGCACGCGGTAGAGCTGGTTCTCCAGGCGCGTGTACCCGCCGCCCGCGGTGATCGAGCAGGGGTCGTCGGAGGCCGCGGCCTCCTGGAGGCGCACCCGCATCGCGCGGGGCGTGCGGGCGCCGGCGTCCGCCACGTCCGAGCAGACCTGGTCCGCGGCGGCCGCCGCGAGCCGCACCTGCCACACGGTCTGCGTCCGGAGGGCGGTGTCGGGGCCGCCGAGCGCCGACTCGAGCAGCTCGGGCCGCTCGTCGGGCGTGACGAGCCGCTCGGACACGTCGAGGTACGCCGCCCAGCGCCCGGCGGCGGGCTCCGGCACCTCCAGGAACGGCTGGTCCGCGAGCGGCGCCGGCGCCGCGGACTCCACGAGCGCGCCGCCGACGGTGTACCGCCCGGCGGTCACGAGCAGGTCGGCCCAGGCGGCGTCGACCGGGGGCAGCCCGGTCGTGGTGTCGACGATGCCGAACGGGCCGGCGCCGCCGTCCGGCGCGGCCGGCCCGCCGGAGGCCCCGACGACGTCGGCGGTGCGCACCTCGTCGTGGTGGGCGGCGATCGCCGCCTGCTCGTTCCACTCGGCGTCCAGGAGCACGCGGCCCTGCTGCATGAGCACCGAGCGGTAGCCCTGCGTCGCGTCGAAGGTCCAGCGGGTGAGGTCTGCGTGCATGGTCAGCTCCCGAACATCCCGATCTGCATGCCTGCCGGCAGGTACGGCGCGACGAGGCGGCGCGCGGCGTCCGTCCGCAGGGGACGGCGCAGGTGGTGGTGGGCGCCCATCTCGGCGCCGCCCTCGCCGCCCCGGCGGACCGCCGCGGGCGCCGTCGGGGCGAGCGCGGGGTAGCCGGGCGAGGCGGGGTCGAGGGACACGTACGACGGCCCGACGGCGGTGGCGGCGTCGGACGCGGGGACGCACCGGAACCGGCGGGGCGCCCGCGAGCCCGGCCCGAGGTAGGAGAACCGCGCGCACCCGTGCTGGCGGTCCACCACGCTCACGACGCCGTCGCACAGGCTCGACGTCACCTCGAGGACGCGGCACCCGACCGGGCCGAGCAGCGTGGAGCCCGCGATCCGGGCGTGCGTGCCCTCGGCCGCGACGGCGGGCCCGGGCGTGCCGCCGCTGACCGTCGTGAGCCGGGGGTCGACGACGCTGTCGGCGACGTCGAGCGCGGGCACGGTCCCCGCCAGCCCGATCCCGCCGACGACGCTGCGCCGCACGGTCACCCGCAGGGCGCGGTTCGCGCGGTCCTCGTCGTCGTCGTCCCCGGCGACGACGACGCGGCCCGTCACGGTGCACTGGCTGAGGGTGAGGGAGGCGAGCCCGCCCGGCGTGACGCGGACGTCGCCGACCACGACCAGCCCGTCGAGGAGCAGCGCGCTGCCCGCGCCCCCGGTGACCACGACGTCGCCCACGACGCGCGGGCGCAGGCCCTCGGCCGTGTAGACGCCCGGGACGGGCGCGGCGACGTCGCCGTTCAGCAGCGGGCGCGCGGCCCACTCGGCGGCGACGAGGACCAGCCGCGAGGCCGGCGGCACGTCGAGGTCCACGTCACCGGGGTGGTCCTCGCCGTCCGCGACGGAGACCACCCGGGTGCCGCCCGGGCGCCGCGTCGCGTCCGCGGCCCAGCCGGCGGAGACGGCGGCGACGCCGTCGGCGATCGTCACGACCGCCGGGGCGCCCGGGCCGCCCGGCACCCGGGCCTGGGCGTCGTACCGGTCGCGCCGCCCGCCCGTCGCGGCGAACGGGTCCTCGTCGCGGGCCGCCTCGTGCGCGGCCGACCGGTCGTAGGTGCCCGCGCCGAGGTCGGCCACCGCGCCCGCGGCGTGGTCGACGTGGAAGGAGTGCTCGCCGTGCGCGGCCGGGTCGTAGGGGACGCCGTCCCGGTACGGCCGGAGGGCCCCCGCGACCGGGTCGACCATGACCTGCCAACCGGCCAGGACGCGCGCCGGGTCGTCGTCGGCGGGATCGGCCGGCGTGGCCGCGCCGACGGTGGCCAGGTCCTCCAGCCCGCACACGCGCACCCGGTACGGCGGGAGGGGCTCCGGGTCGTCGTCGACGCGCACGGCCACGGGCAGCGGCACCGGCACCGGCCACGAGGCCCGCGCGTCCGCGAGCAGCCCCAGCAGGCGGCGCGGGCGCAGCGGCACGGGCAGGTCCGCCTCGACGGCCAGGTGCTCGATCGTGTCCTCGGCGACCGGCGGGGCGAACCACGGGGCGGGCCGGTCCAGCGGGTGCGTCAGCCACGTGTCGCCGACCCGCCGCGCGGGCGCCCCACGCACCTCGCTCACCTGGGTCCCGTACCCGTGCACGCCCACCGACGGGATGCCGTAGCGGCCGCGCCCGCCCGTCGGGCCCGGGTCGACGTGCCGCACCTCGCCCGTGTGCGCGAACCGGGTCAGCGCCCCGCCGGCCAGGGCCGGGGACTCCAGCTCCGCGAGGGCCGCGTGCCGCACCGAGGCGGTGGCCGGGCGCTCGGGCCGCGGGTGGTCGACGTGGGTCGTCGTGGCGAGCAGGCGGTAGTGCTCCACCGCCCGGGTGGGCCACCCCGTGACGTCGCGCACCACCTGCTCCAGCACCGCGACGGTGCCCTTGCGCTGCCGGTAGGCGACCGTGTTCGCCACGATGCCGCGGCGGCTGACGCCCGCCCCCGACCCGGTGCCCAGGTCGCCCGGCAGGCCCACGAGGCCGACGAGGTCGGCCAGGTAGGGCACGGCCCACTCCGGCGCGGTCTCCACGAACCACGAGTCGTACAGCCGCTCGAGGTCGTCCTCGACGAGGGCGAGCTCTCCGGCGGCCGCGCCGAGCAGCCGCCGCACGAGCCCGCCCGTGGCCGCGTCGCGCTCCATGACGTGGGCGGGCAGGAGCGCGGCGAGGTAGGCGGTGCGCTCGTCGCGCCGGTCGTCGTCGACGGTCATGGCCGCACCCGCACGTCGGGCACCAGGCGCAGGGCCTGGGCGGGGAGCACGGTCCGCGACGCGGCGTCCCAGCGGGCGGCGGCGGTCACGAGCAGGGCGTCGTCGGAGCCCGGCAGCGCGGGCCCGGGCGACGGCACGGAGAGCTCCGGCATCGTCGCCGCGGCCACCCCGGGGACGGCGGCGACGACCACGAGCACGGCCGACGCCGCGAGCGGGGCGGCCAGGTCGAGCGCGCCGAGGCGGGCGCGCAGCGCGGCGTCGACGGCGGCGCGGACGTCGTCGACCTCGTACCGGGGGTCGACGTCGACCTCGACGCGCGCGGCGGCGTCGACCACCGCGCCGGCGAGGACGAGGCGCGGCGCCCGGGTCTCGCGCGCGCCGTCGAGGGTGGCGCGCAGGTCCGCGAGGAGGCCGGGCGAGGCGGGGCCGCCGTCCGCCGCCAGCACGGACACGACCACGGTCTCGACCCGCCCGTCCCAGACCAGGTCGGCGCGCGCCCGCCCCACGCCGGAGTAGCCGCGCGCGAAGTCCTCGTGGTCGGCCACCGACACCGCCCGGTCGAGCGTGCGGATGCGCTGGGGCGCGTTGACCCGCGCCTGCTCCAGGTCCTCCGGGCCGGCCCAGTCGCGCGCGTCGGCGAGGTTGGCGACCTGCGCGATCCCGCGCGGCCGGCGGACCGGCAGCGACACCTGCCCGGGGGCGGCCGCCCCGTCGGGGCCGATCCCGACCCGGTACGTGGCCCGCACGTTCTCGACGCCGGTGGGCAGCCGCGAGCCGTGCACGCCGTCCCCGAAGACGACCTCGGTGCCGCCCTCGGCGTCCTGCCGCACGACGTAGGCCTGGTCGTGCGGGCCGGCGTCGTCCAGCGTCGGCACCTCGCGCCAGGCCACGCCCTCGACGCGGACCTCGAGCGCCGCGACCGCCCCCGTCGCGGTGGTGGTGGAGCGCACGTAGGTCAGCGGCGGGCGCCGCAGCGCGAAGCGGGCGAACGGCACCCGTCCGTCGCCGCTGCCCAGCACCTGCTGCACGGTCTCGCCGTGCGTGGCGGGCGCGAGGTTCGCCCGGACCACCACGGTGCCCGGGTGGTACGCGTGCGCGAGCGGCGGGTCGAGGACGAGGCGCTGCGTGCCGTCGGCCCGGGGCGTGACGGCGGTGACGGTGACGGGCTCGACGGCCCGGGCGCCGTCCTCGGTCAGGCCGGTGACGGCGACCAGCCGGCCCGCGGTCAGCGGCGGGGTCGTGCCCGCGACGTCCAGCACGGTGGGCGTCCCGCCCGGTGCGTCCCCGACCAGCCCGGCGCGGGGGCGCAGGTCGGCGTGCAGGTCCTCGGAGACGGCGTGCACCGCGGCCCGCCGCCGGTCGAACCGGTCGAGCCCGTGGGGCACGTCGAGCCGCAGCCGCGTGAGCCGCCCGGACAGGCCGTAGCGCTTCGCGCCGTCGGGCGTCACGTCGGTGACCTGGTAGGCCTCCACCGCGCCGAGCTGCTCCAGCACGACCCAGGAGCCCGCCACGACCTCGGGGTGGTCGCCGTCGAGCTCCACGACGCGCTCCCCGGCGGAGGTGACCTCGAAGTCGCTCCACTCCGCGGCGTCGGGGACCCCGGGGGGCCGGAACCGGGAGCTGAACATCCGGGGGTCGGGGGCCTGGTGGCCGAACAGGCTGAGGCGCCGCGTCAGGAGGTGGACCCGTGGGTGCGCCCGCGCGGCGAGCTCCCGGCCCTCGCGGTACCCGACGCGGCGGTCGAGGACCAGCCGGGTCCACCCCTCGTGGAGCGCGGGGGAGACGTCGACGGCGACCACCCGGCGGAAGTCCCACGTCTCGGTGGGGTCGCCGTGCGGGTCGGCGGCACCGAGGCCGGCCCGCTCGTCGCCGACGACGAGGAGCTGGTCGTCCACCCGGACGGTCGGTGCGGTCGTGCGCAGCCACACCTCGGTGGTCCGGAACCCGAACGACTGCGGCTCGGTGGCGACGGCCGGGACGGCGTTCCAGCCCCGGTGCGCCTCCAGGGGCGCCGAGGTCTCGAAGGTCTGCGGGAGGGCGCCGGGCGCGGGGACGGTCTGCACGGGCGTCCCGGCGGGGACGAGCACGGTCTCGGGCGCGCCCGCCGCGGTCTCGACGTCGAACGCGAGCTCGGCCCGCGCGGCGACGCCGGGGCGCAGCTCGTAGCCCAGCGTGCGCGCGAGCTCGCGCACCGACAGCGGCTCGGTCGCGGTGCGCAGGAACCCCTCCTGGGCGATCCGCTCGGTGTAGAAGGAGACGACGTCGGTGACCACCGCCCACGCGTCGAGCAGGGCGCTCGACGGGTCGTCCGCGCCGAGCGCGGGCAGCGCCGCCCGCATGCGGGTCAGCGCCGCCCCGTGCGGGGCGACCCGCCAGCGCAGCGCGTGCTGGCCCGGCGGGTTGTCGACCGCGGCCGCGCCGCAGGTGCAGGCGCCGTCGTCCGCGCAGCCGCAGCTCATGACCCACCTCCCAGGCGCACGACGAGGTGACCGGCCTCGGGGGCGTTGGGGTCGCTGTCGCAGCGCAGCAGCTCGCGCGGGGCGGCCCGGACGACGCCGGCGGCCAGGTCGGCGGCGGCCTGCGCGGGGGTGGCGTCCGCCCGGGAGAACCGCTCGAGCTCCACCCAGGCCAGTCCGTCGACCGTCATGGCGGTGGCCACGACGTCGGACAGCCGCAGCGCCTGCCCGAACGTGAACCGGTCGGGGTGGAAGAACCCCGGCCGGCCGTCCGGCCGGACGCCGGAGGCGAACGTCTCGCGCAGCCGCAGCTCGACGTCCTCGCGCAGGTGGCCCGGCGCCGTGCAGCCCGTGAGCACGAGCTCCAACGGCACCTCCACCGGGCGCTCGAGCTCGACGTCGACGCCGGCCATGCGGCGCGCCTCCAGCGCCGCGGTGACGGCCGCCCGCAGCGCGTCGTCGTCCGCGCGGGCCACCGGGTCGAGCGTGACCTCCTGGGCGTACCAGGACCCGGTCCAGCGGCGCCGGGCCACGGCCCGCTGGGTGCCCGGGTCCTGCTCCGCGACCGCGGCGTAGTCCGGGGAGGTCACGGCGCGCAGCTGCCGCCGGAACGCGGCCGGGGCGAGCTGGCGCACCTGCTCCAGGTCCTCCGGGTCCGCTCCGCCCGCCGACGGCAGGGGGTTCCACACCGCCGGCGCGTCGCCGGCGACGGCGCGGCGGGGGTCGGCCGGCGGCAGGACCCGGACGAGCCGTCCGGCGGCGACGCGGCCGGCGGCGCCCCCGCCCACCCGGTAGGAGGCGAGCACCGCGGAGGCGGGGGCGGGCCGGCGTCCGTTCGTGCCGTCGCCGAACCGCAGCCGCGCCACCCCGCCCTGCTCCGGCTCGACGACGACGTGCGCGTCGAGCCGGCCGCTGCCCACCAGGTCGTGCCGCGGCGTCCACTCGCGCAGCCCGTCCCACAGCGTGAGGGCGGCCGTGGCGCGCGTCGGGTCCGGGCGCGCCAGCACCGCGGCCGACGCGGCAGCGGGCAGGTGCGGGTCGGCGAACGCGAGCCCCGGGCGCCGCAGCCGCGGGCGGTACGGCCCCGCGGCGGGGGCCGCGGGCGGCACGAGCGGGTCGGCGCGCACGCTCGCCCCGTGGTCCGCGACGACGACGTTGGCGAGGGCCACCGCGCGCACCGCGTCGGGGTCGCCCTCGCGGACGGTGAGCGGCCCCGGCAGGGCGTCGGCGCGGGACCATACGAGCTCCCACACCCACCGCCCCGCCACGCCGTCGAGGTGGCGGCGCGCGTCGCGCACCAGGCGCACCGCGTAGCGGCGGTCGGGCGGGCCGCCGGCGGGGCTCCCGCCCGCGGGCTGCTCGGCGAGCACCAGCAGGTCGCCGGCCACGAGCCGGGGGTCGTCCCCGACCGCCGTGGCGACGAAGGCGGCCGTGGTGCCGGCGGGCAGGCAGTGGTCGGCGTCGCCCCAGGCGTGCAGGGGCAGGGCGTTGCGCAGCCGGGTGGCGACGAGGTCCTGCGCGGTCTCGAACACGGTGGCGCCGAGGTCGGCCGCCTCCAGCGGCGAGCCCGCCGGGACGGTGGCCGGCAGGTCGCACACGGGCGTCCCGCGCGGGACCGGGACGTCGGCCGCGGTGGGTGTGGTGACGGCCAGCAGCGCGCGGGCCGCGCAGCCCTCGTGCACGGTGTAGCCGAGCAGCCGGGCGTGCCGGCGCACCGAGGTGCGGCGGCGCGCGGTGCCGAGGTAGGCCTCGACGGCGACGGCGTCCTGCCAGGCCGCGAGGCGGTCGCCGACGGCCGCGAACAGCTCGACGAGCATGACGGCCGGGTCGGCCGGGCTGGTGTCCCGCCAACCGGGCAGCAGGGTGGCGAGGCGGTCGAGCAGGCGGGTGCGCAGGGCCTCGTAGTCGCGCGCGAGGTAGTCCGCGGGCAGCAGGTCCTCCGGCGGCGGCGCGGTGCCGGGCGCGGGCGCGCAGTCGAGGTCCGCCGGGCAGTCCACGGTGAACGTGAACGGCGCGTCCGCCAGGGCGGCGTCGATGCCGGCGGGCGCGGCCGACCCGTCCGGGTCGCCGGGGTCGAGGAGCCGCACCCGGTAGGTGGACCAGTCGCCCGAGGAGGTGGTGCGCACCACCAGGGTGCGGCGGCGGGCGTCGTCGTCGGGCAGGCCGTCCGGTCCGCGCAGGGCCGGGTCGACGAGGGCGCGGTCGGCGGCGGTGACGCCGGGGACGCCGGCGTCCCCGGCGGGCGGCTCCGTGCTCGTGCCCACCACCCGAGCGGCGGGGAAGGCCCACGAGACGCCGACGGGGTTGAGCGCCGGGTCCACGCGCACCCCGCCCGTCACGCCCACGTGCGCCGCGCCCCACCCGTCCGGCACCGGTCCGTTGAGGAGGCGGACCAGCAGCGTGCGCTGCTCGGGGGCGCCGGCGACGCGCCCGGGCGACCCGCGGTGGTTCGAGAGCACCTCGACGAGGTCGATCCCGTCGACGCCGGCGCGCCCGCGCAGCAGCGCCCGGCGCGACTCCTGGTCGACGCCGGCCAGCAGCAGCCCGCCGTCGCCGGTCACGGCGCGCCCCCGGTGACGGTCACGGTGCGGCGGTCCTCGGCCGCCGTCGCGTCCAGGGGCAGGTACTCCACGACCACCTCCAGCCGTGCGTCCACGGCGGTGACCCGCACGTCCTCGACCCGGAGCAGGTCCCCGAGCCAGCGCTGGAGCGCGCCGTGCACCAGCGCCTGCGTGGACCGCGCCAGGGCGTCGTCGGTGGGCGCGAACACCAGCCGGCCCACGCCGCTGCCGAAGTCCGGCCGGTTGACGCGCTCGCCCGGCGCGGTGAAGAGCACCTGCTCGACCAGGCCGCGGACGTAGTCGGCGTCGTCGACCATCGCGGTGCGGCCGCGGCCGTCGAGCGACAGCGGGAACGCGACGTGCCGCGGGGCCCACGCGCGGCGGGGGATCTCGCTCATGTCGCACGCACCCGGACCTGCGTCGACGAGACCACCAGCGGGACCCCCGTCGGGGCGCACTGCCCGGGGGCCGCCTGGATCGCGAGCGGCTGCCCCAGGGACGTGACGCGCACCGTGCCGACGGTGAGGACGCCCGTCACGCACGGGCCGTTGCCGGCCGTCGGGGGCGGGAAGGTGCAGCCGGCGATCGACCACGGCGGGGCGAGGAGCACCGCGGGGCTGCCGCCCAGGCCGACGCGGGCCGCCACGCCCCCCGGCGTCGCCCGCCCCTGGTGGGCGCACGCGACCGAGGCGGCCGTCGAGACCAGGTAGCCGGGCATCACGTCACCTCCAGGGCGCCGTCGTTGATCGACACCGACGCGGCGGTCAGGGCGATCGTGTTCTTGCCCATGGAGATCTCGACGCCCGTGCTCGTCGCCTTGATGTCGACCGGGACGGCGACGGCCGGCGCGCCGACCTGCACGGTGAGGCCGCCCCCGCCCGGCACGTCGCTGAGCTGGAGCGTGATCGACTCGGTGCGCAGCAGCTTGACCTGCTCGACGGCGGGGCTCGCCGGGACCTCGCCCGTGCCCCAGAAGCAGCCGCCGAGGATCGGCTGGTACGGGTCGCCGCCCTCGAACTCGACCCAGACGTTGGCCCCGACCGGCGGCACGAGGAACAGGCCCACCTGGTTCCCGGCGTACGGGGTGCACGGCAGTGCCCAGCTCAGCGTGCCCTCGCCCAGCACCGCCGGGCACGACACCTGCACGCGGCCGAGCTGCAGCGGGTCGAGCGTGTTCTCGACCTTGCCGCGGTACTTGCCGTAGAACCGGCGGGCGCCGTCGCCCGTGCGCTCGTCCATCAGACCCTCACCACCGGGACCGTCGCGCCGAGCCCGTCCCGCGACAGGGAGAAGTCCGCGGCGTAGGAGCCGCGGTCCACGCGGTGCACGACCTGGCGCACGTACCAGAGGCCGTCGTGCGACCAGCCGGCGCCGCGCACCCCGACGAGCCCGCGCGGCCGCAGCACGTCCCCGTACACGGACCCGTCGAGGCTGCCGTCGCAGGTGACGCTGTCGGCCGAGCGGTCCGTCGCCGCCTGGGCGCGCGCGAACGCCGTGGCCGCGCCCACGCCCGAGTCGCGGAACTGCCGCACCCGCAGGTCCGCCTGGTGCCCCGCCCACGTGGGGACCGCGGACAGCGGCACCCGCAGCGCGCCCACCGTGCGCACGGGCAGCGTGGTGCCCAGCCGCGCGTCGGTGACCCGGCCCTCCTGCAGCTCCGGCGCGAGGATGTCCTCGCGGAACCGCAGCGCCCCCGTGACGGTCGTCTGCGGTCCCAGGCCCGTCGAGAGCGCCGGCTGCGGGAGGCCCTCGCGCACGGGCGGGCCCCAGTAGAGCACCGACGTCCCCGGCACCGGGCCGGGGGAGACGTAGGTGACGTACCCGTGCCGGGCCGCGAGGAGCCGCAGGTGCTCCCAGTCGGTGCCCTGCTGCGTCGGGGTGCGCTCGATCGGCAGGGGCGGGTCGAGGTCGGCCGGCGGCACCACCGCGGGCACCAGGCCGTGCGGCGCGTACCGGGCGGCGATCGCCAGCACCTGCAGCGAGTCCTCCAGCGCCGGGTGCTCGGCGGACACCTCCTGGCGGTCCAGCAGCAGGGACAGGTCCTGCCCCGTGAGGCGCAGCTCGGCCGCCGCGTCCGCGCCGCCGGGGGTCAGCTCGGCCTCGGTGACGATCCCGTCGGCGAGCACGTGCGGCACCACCCCGATGGTCAGCACGAGGACGACGCGCGACCCCGCACCCAGCGGCGCCGTCGGCCCCACGACGGGGGAGTCGAACGCCGCGGTGGGCCCGGAGCGGCCCGCGTCGAGCGTGACCGTGAACGCGGACCGCGCGGCGTCCGACTCCGTCACCGTCACCGACCGCAGCCGGGTCGCGACGCCGGGCGGCAGCGGCACGGGCACCGTCGGCCCGGCCAGCACGGTGAGGTGCACCCCCAGGTCCGCGGTCACCGCGGCACCCCCGCCCCGGACGCACCGGGCACCCCGGGCAGCGGGACCACGACGACGGTGCCCACCGCCTCGTCGTCGACGAGGTCGTCGGGGTCGAGGGCGGCGTTGGCGTCGCAGATCCGCCAGAACCCGAGCGGGTCGCCCGTGAGGGTGAAGCTCAGCAGGTCGAGCCGGTCGCCGGGGGCCACCGTGCGGCGGGCGAGCGTCGTCGCGTCCGACGGCGGCGGCGGGAACCGGCGCCGGACGTACCCGACCGACCGGCGCTCGCCCGCGGCCGTCGTCACCTCGAACGTCGTGGTGGGCACGCCGTCGTACCGGGACATCTCACGCCCCCTGCGCCAGCCGGGCCACGCCCTGCACGCCGGCCACGGCGGCGAGGCGTTCCCGGACCGTCTGGTGGGCGAGGAAGAGGGCGTGCGCCGGGTCCGTCGGCGCCAGGTCGTCGTAGGTCAGCACCCGCAGCGACAGGTTCACCGACGCGCGCGTGGGCACGAGCGTCGCGGCGTCGAACGCCTGCTCCGTGACGGTGACGCTCTCCAGCCGCACGGGCACGACGAGGCCCGGGCCCCAGGCGAGCACCGCCAGGGGCGCGCGCGGCGGCAGGACCTCGATCGTCCCGGCCGCCAGGAGCACGGTGTTCGCGACGACCCGGGCCACGCTCGGGTACAGCAGCATCTCCAGCACGGCCAGGCCGGCGGACACCCCGGTCGCGACGGCGACCGGGTCCCCGGACTCCAGCCCGTCCGTCGCGTCGAGCTCCACCTTCATCGCGATCGTCTGCGTGGGAGCCCCGTACACGCGGTCCACCTCCGCGGCGCCGCCGCCGGACGGGGCCCGCGGGCGCAGCGTGCGCGTCACCTCGTCCGGGTTGTACTGGAAGACCGCGACGCGCGACAGCGCGCTGACCGGGTCGACGGCGACGATCGCGCCGGGCACCGTGCGCGGGCTGCCGGGAAAGCTGCTCATGCCCCGGATCGTGCCCCGGGCACGTCACCGGCCTGTCAACCGGCCGTCACCGGTCGTCACCGGCGGTCGCCCGGCCGGCGCCCGTCGTCGTCCACCCGGGGCGGGGGGGTGAAATCGTCCCCTCGGGCAGCCGGTTCACCCGCGCCGTCGTATCACGGAGGAGTACGACGGGATCTTTCCGGGCGTGAGGACTCGCCGCCTCGCCCTCGGACGACGACGACGCGTCGAGAGGCCGCGGCGCACGGCCGCCCGCACCACAGGGGGTGAAGGGTGTCGGAACGGACGAGTCCCGCGCACGGGCCCGCGGCCCGGCAGCCCGTCGTGCTGATCCGGCTCCTCGGGGCCTTCGAGATCGAGGTCGACGGCGCGGGCGTGTCCCTGCCCGTCGGCGCGCAACGGCTCGTCGCGATGCTCGCCCTGCGCGGCCGCACCGGGCGCAGCCGCCTCGCCGGCCTCCTGTGGCCCGACACCCTGGAGCAGCGGGCGCTCGCGAGCCTCCGCACCGGCATCTGGCGGGTGAACCAGGCGGCCGCCGGCCTGGTGCGGGCGGCGCACGGCGTCGTCGAGCTCGGCCTGGACCCCGACAGCGACGTCGACCGCCTCATCGCGGCGTCCCGGGCCGTGCTCGGCGGGAGCGTCGAGGACGACGACGACCCGCCCGAGCTCGCCACGGGCGAGCTGCTCCCGGACTGGGAGGACCCGTGGCTCGAGGCGGAGCGGGAACGCCTGCACCAGCTGCGGCTGCACGTCCTGGAGGCGACCGCGACCCGGCTCGCCGAGCGTGGCCGCTACGGGCTGGCCCTCGAGGCGGCGCTCGCGGCCCTGCGCGCCGACGACCTGCGCGAGAGCGCGCACCGGGCCGTCATCGCGATCCATCTCGCCGAGGGCAACGTCGCCGAGGCGTGCCGCGCCTACGACCTGTGCCGCCGCACGCTGCACGCCGAGCTCGGGATCGAGCCGTCGCCGTCGACCGCGGGGCTCGTGCGGCCCTGGGGCGGCGCTGCGGCTCAGCCGTCGCCGGTCGTCCCGGTCTCCCCGGTCGCGGCGGTGCCCTCGGCGCCGGGCCGGAGGTCCCGTGCGGTCCCGGTGTCCCGCGGCGTGCCGGTCGTCGCCTCGGGCTCCGCCGCCCACAGCAGGGCCGCGTTCTCCGCCTCGTAGTCCTCCGACTCCTCCACCCGCGCGGCGGCACGGGCGCGGACCGCGCGGGCGCACGCCACGACGGCGACCGCGAGCGCGAGCAGCAGGAGCGCGCGGCCCCCGCGGGGGCGCGGGGCGCCGTCGTCGGAGGCGCTGGGGGACCCGTCAGGGGGTCCGGCGGGAGTCGTCCGGCGGTGCATCGTCCTCATCCCTTCCGCACGAGCGCGGCGACGGTCCGGGGCCCGAGGTGGGCGTCGGCGGCGACCCCCAGCCACCGCTGCACCCGCTTCCACCGGGCGGCGAAGACGGAGCCCGCGACGCCGTCGACCGCTGCGCCGCGCAGCCCGGCGACGACCTGCGCCACCCGGACCGCGGCGCCCCTGCTGCCCGGCTCGACGCCGAGGACCGACGTGTACCAGGTCTTCGGCCCCACGATCCCGTCCACGAGGAGGTGGGACCGCTCCTGGAACGCCCGCGTCGCGGCGTCCAGGTCCTCGCCGAAGCGGCCGCCGAGCTCGCCCGCGTACAGCCCCTTGGCGGCCAGGACGCTCGCCCACAGCCGCACCCCCGCGGGCCGCCGGGTACCGCGCCGCAGGGTGGGCGGGCGGTGCGGGCGCAGCGTCGTCGCCCGCCGGAGCGGCCCCCGGAGCGCGGCCCGCGCGCCGGACCGGCCGGCGGCCCGACCCCGGCCGCGACGGGCCCCGTGGTCGTCGCCGGGGCAGTAGACGAGGTGCCAGGGCTCGTTCACGCGGCGGCCCTCGACGTCCGTCCAGCCGTGCTCGCGCAGGATCGGGAAGGCCTTCGCGCGGCGCGTGTTGCCCCACTCGCCGACGCCGCCGAAGTCCTGCACGTCCACGGCGAGCGCCCAGCCGTGGTTGGAGTACCCGGGCACGGCGGCGGCCGCGCCGCCGACCCGCCCCCAGGTCGACCCGTCGTACCGGCGGTAGTCGCCGAAGGGGCTGCGGGCGCCGCGGCGGTAGCGCTGGAGGAAGAAGCCCTGCTGCTCGGCCAGCGAGCGGTTCCACCCGCGCACCGTGAGCTGCAGGCCCGTGCCCGCCCGCACGTCGTCGATCGCGCGGTTCCAGGACGCCGCGGCGTCCTTGCGCAGGAACGCCCGCGACCGCCCGTCCGTGCCGTGCCGCCCGGACGGCTGGAGCTCGTCGAGGACCGACGACGGCACGCAGCCGTTGCGGTAGGACCTGCCGCGGAACCGCATCGTCGTCATGGCGCGCTCCTCGAGCCGGGCCGACGGGACGGGTCCGCCGCCGGCGCCTGCGGCCAGCGTCGCGCGCGCTCGTCACCGGCCTGTCACGGGGGCGTCATCGGTGCTCGTGGCGACGCCGGCGCCCGGGACCGGCCCGTGGGTGGGCCGGACCCGGGCGCCGGTCTCGCGGCGCGGTCGGGCTACGCCGTCACGCCGCGGTCGGGCGCCGTCATGTCCCCGGTGGCCGGGACGCCGTCGGCGAGCCCGTAGTGCAGGAACACGACGCCCTTCGGGCTGGCGGCGGGCGGCTCCAGCAGGGTGACGTTCGTCGGTACGGCGCCGCCGTCGAAGACCTTCTTGCCCGTGCCGAGGACGACGGGGTGCAGCCACAGGTCGAGGCGGTCGAAGAGCTTCTCGTGCAGCAGGGTCTGCACGAGGTCGAGGCTCCCGACGACCCGGACGTGCTCGTGCCGGTCGCGGATCTCGCGCACGGCGGCCGGCAGGTCGGGCCCGAGCTGCGTGGAGCCCGACCAGGTGAGGTCGGGCGTGCCACGGGACGCGACGTACTTGGGGATGCTGTTGAAGAGCGTGCCGAACTCGTCGTCCTGGTGCGGCCAGTAGGCCGCGAAGATGTCGTACGTCTTGCGGCCGAGGAGGAGCGCGTCGGTGCCCTCCGCGTACGCCGCCGCGATCTGCTCGCCGGCGACGTCGTCCAGCAGGGGCGCCTGCCAGCCGCCGAAGGCGAACCCGCTCTCCGGGTCCTCGTCGGGCCCGCCCGGGGCCTGGGCGACGAGGTCGAGGGTGGCGAAGATCTCGAGATGGATGAGGCCCATGGTTCCTCCTGGCGGGTGGGTGCGGTCCCAGGAGAGACCGCCCCGGGGCGCCGGACTCATCGTGGGCCCGTCGTGGCTCAGACCTTGGGCGAGAGCGGGTTGTCGACGGCGGGGCCGTCGATCACGGGGCCGTGCCCGGTGAACCGGATCCGGGAGAGCCACACGAGCCGGCCCGGGTCCTGGTTGACGTGGTCGGGCTGCCACGCGTGGTACACGTACCACCAGTGGGGGCCGACCTTGATCGGCATGCCGTGCCCCGAGCCGGCCGCCACGTCGTTGCTGGCCAGGATGGGTCCGTCGCCCTCCTTGGTCCAGGGCCCGGTGATGGCAGGGGCGCTCGCCCAGCACACGCCGTAGGAGTCGTTCCAGAACTCGCCGGTCGAGTAGAAGCAGTAGTAGCGGCCCTGGTGGACGACCACGGAGGCGCCCTCGATCGTGTACTTCTCGTACGGCTGGTCCATCCCGAACAGCCGCTGCGCCTCGCCGACCAGCTCGAGCCCGTCGTCCGACAGCCGCTGCAGGTAGATGTACGACGGGAGCCCGTCGTGGTTGCCGTCGTTCTTCCACAGCAGCCAGAGCGCGCCGTCGGCGTCCCGGAAGGGGGAGGCGTCGATGCTCCCGCCCTGGTCGGACTGGTCGATCAGGGGTGCGGTGCGCTCGTCGACGAACGGCCCGGCGGGCGAGTCGGAGACCGCGACGGACACGGCCTGCTGGTCGATGTCGGCCCGCCACGCCGTGTAGTACGACAGGTAGCGGTCGCCCACCGCGATCACCTCGGGCGCCCAGTGGCGACCGGGCCGGCACCAGGACGCGAGCTGCGGCATGCCGTTGCCGGCCGGGGTCCACTCCACGAGGTCGGGCGAGGTCAGGACGGGCATGGCGCCCGCCGCGCCGTTGGTCGCGTAGAGGTAGAACGCCCCGTCGGCCGCCAGGACGGCGGGGTCGGGGTTGTTGGTCGGCACGACGGGGTTCTGGTAGCCGCGCGGCGAGGCCGCCGCGGCCGGTGTCGCGCTGAGCGCCACGGCGGCGCCGAGGCCGCCGGCCGCCGCGAGCAGGGCACGGCGGGTGAAGGACGGGGTGCTCGAGATGTGGTGCAACGTTGCGCCTCTCGTTCGATGCTGCGGCGGGCATCCGCGCCCGTCGCTGGCGCGACGAAGGTACATCGTTGACTCAACGGGCGACCCGGAAGACACGCGCGGCGCGAGAACTCGACGTCTTGCCTCAAAACCTTCCACTGTGAGGTTTTGAGGGGTTAGGCTCGTTCCTGCTTTCCGGCGATTCACCGCACACTTCTGGCGGATGCCGACGGAAGATGGACCTTCGACCACGCCAAAGGAGCACCCAGATGTCCCTCATGTCCGTGCAGCTGTACTCGCTGCGGGATGCCATCGCCGCCGAC
The DNA here is from genome assembly GCF_042799955.1 of Isoptericola sp. NPDC057653. Lineage (NCBI taxonomy): Bacteria > Bacillati > Actinomycetota > Actinomycetes > Micrococcales > Promicromonosporaceae > Isoptericola > Isoptericola sp. NPDC057653. The sequence goes on from NZ_JBHVHP010000002.1 coordinate 291,504, forward strand.
CTCGACGCCGCCGTCGCCCGCGTCCGCGAGATCGGGTACGAGCAGGTCGAGCCGTACGCGTTCGTCGAGCGCGCCGCCGACTTCGAGCGCGCCTTCGCCGCGACGGGCCTCGCCGCGCCGTCCGGTCACGCCGCGGTCATCGACGCCGCCGACCCCGACGTCGTGTTCGACGCCGCCGCGCGCCTCGGCATCGGCATCGTCATCGACCCGTTCGTCCCGACCGAGCGCTGGCAGACCGCCGACGACGCGAAGCGGCTCGCCGAGCGCGTCAACGAGCTGACGGTCCGCGCCGCCGGCCACGGCCTGCGGTTCGGCTACCACAACCACCAGTGGGAGTTCACGAACAAGGTCGACGGCCGCGCCGTCTTCGAGGTCTTCGCCGAGCAGCTCGACCCCGCGGCCGTCCTCGAGGTGGACACGTTCTGGGCCACCGTCGGCGGCGCCGACGCCCCGGCCGTCCTCAAGGCCCTCGGCGACCAGGTCGTGGCGATCCACGTCAAGGACGGCGAGGTGTCGGGCGACATCGCCACCGTGCTGCCGTCCAGCGAGAGCGCGCTCGACGTGCCGCCCGCGCTCAAGGCCGCCTACGAGAACCAGGTGCCCGCGGGCCAGGGCGACGTCGACGTGGCGGCGATCCTCTCCGCCGCGCCGCAGGCCATCCGCGTGGTCGAGTTCGACTCCTACGCCGGCGACGTCTTCGAGGGCATCGCCGCCTCGCTCGCGTGGCTGCAGGAGAACGACCGGTGACCCGCGTGGGCGTCGGCATCATCGGTGCCGGGAACATCTCGACGCAGTACCTCGAGAACCTCACGCAGTTCGCCGACGTCGAGGTCCGCATGGTCGCCGACCTGCGGCTCGACCGGGCTCAGGCCCAGGCCGAGGCGTACGGCGTCGCGGCGTGGGGGACCGACGACGAGCTGCTGGCGCGCGACGACATCGAGATCGTCCTCAACCTGACGACCCCCGCCGTGCACGCCGAGGTGGACCACCAGATCGTGGCGGCCGGCAAGCACGTGTGGAGCGAGAAGCCGATCGCGACCGACCACGCGTCCGCCGCGGCGCTGCTGGCCGAGGCGGAGGCGAAGGGGCTGCGCGTCGCGTGCGCGCCGGACACGGTGCTCGGCGCGGGCGTCCAGTCCGGCCTGCGCGCCATCGCCCGCGGGGACATCGGCGAGCCGCTCACCGCCACGACGATGTTCCACGTGCCGGGCCCCGAGGCCTGGCACCCGGACCCCGACTTCCTCTACGCCACGGGCGCGGGGCCGCTGTTCGACATGGGCCCGTACTACGTCACGACCCTGGTGCACGCGCTCGGCGCCGCCGCGCGGGTGCAGGCGGTGTCGTCGAAGTCGCTCGAGAAGCGCACGATCGCGTCCGGCCCGCGGGCGGGGGAGTCGTTCCCCGTCGAGGTGCCCACGCACCACGCGGCGCTCATCGAGTTCCGCGGCGGGCAGTCGGCGCAGTCGACCTTCTCGTTCCAGCACGCGCTGCCGCGCGCGGGCTTCGTCGAGATCAACGGCACGCTCGGCACGATCTCGCTGCCGGACCCGAACAACTTCGACGGCGAGTCCACGCTGTGGCGGTACGGGCAGGACGAGCCCGAGACGATCCCGGCCACCGGCTCCACCTGGGGCCGGGGGACCGGCGTCGTCGAGCTGGCGCGCGCGATCCGCGAGGGCCGGCCCGAGCGGGCCTCGGGCGCCGTCGCGCTGCACGTGCTCGACGTGCTGCTGGCGGTCCGGGACGCCGCGGAGTCGGGCACGGCGGTGGAGGTCGCCTCCACGGTCGACGCGCCCCCGCCCCTGCCGGAGGACTTCGACCCGGCGTCGGCGACCTTCTGACCCGTCGCCACCCGCCCTGCGACTCGCGATCCCTCGCGCCATCGAGACCGACGGCGCGAGGGATCACGTGTCGCAGGGCCCGGCCGGGTCAGCCGCCGGTCGTGGCGGGCCGCTCGTCGGACGGCCGCGGCGCGTCCGCCGGAGGCGGCACCAACCGCTCGAGCAGCTCGAGCACGCGGGCGCCGTCGACGGCGTCGGGGTCGAGGAGCCACTGCACCTGGATGCCGTCGGACGCGGCGATCGCGAGCGCGGCGAGGTCCGCGGCGTCGACGGCGGGGTCGATGCGCCCGGCCGCCTGGTCCGCGCGCACGCTCTCCGCGAGCTCGCCGCGGATGCGCGCGAAGCGCTCCCGGAAGAACTCCCGCGTCACCGGGTGCCCCTCGCCCGCGGCGTCGCCCGCGAGGGTCGTGTAGAGCTGCACGAGCCCGGGCACGTCGCGGTTGAGCACGGCGCTCTCGCGCATCCGTCCGACGGCCGACGGCGGGGGCGCGCCGCTCTCGTCGCGCTGCCCCTCGTGCGCGCGGTAGACCGCCACCAGGAGGTCGTCGCGGGACGGGAAGTAGTGCCGCAGCGTGGCGTGCGAGACGCCGACCGCCTCGGCGACCGACCGGAGCGACGACGCGTCGACCCCGTGCTCCGCGACCATCCGGAGCACCTGCTCCAGGATCTGCGCGCGGCGGGCCGCGCCCTTCGCGTACCCGCGGCGGGGTGCCGCGTCGTCGCCCGTCACACCCCCCGCATCGCTCACCGGGCCAACCTACCGATATTCCGTGGGGCGAGGGCCGATGCCGGTGCTACGTTCGGCGCCGTCCGCAGGACAGCCCTGCGACCACCGCCCACCCCGGAGGGGACCGTGACCCGTTCGACGAGTCGTCGTCAGGCCGATGCCGGCCTGCGTCTCGCCGTGCCCGCGCCCCTGCGGCCCGAGGCGCCGCGATACGAGAAGCAGCGTCCCGAGGGCGGGAGCACGACCTGAGCGACACCTGACTCAGGCCACCCGAGCCGCCCCTGGGACCACGTCCCGAGGGCGGCTCTCGTCGTCCTGCGGGCAGGGCTCCCACCACGGCGCGCCGCCTGCGCGCCGTCGCGAAGAACCGCACCACGCGCCCACCTGGAGGGGGTGCCCATCATGACCGAGAACACGACCACGACCACGACCCACGCCTTCCCCGTCCCGCTGAGCGGGGCGCGTGCCGACACGCTGATGTGGGCCCACGAGCACGAGGTCGAGCCCGCGGCCCTCGCCCAGCTGCGCAACATCGCCGCGCTCCCGTGGGTCGAGGGCGTGCGCGTCATGCCGGACGTCCACCTCGGCAAGGGCGCGACCGTGGGCTCCGTGATCGCCATGCGCGACGCCGTCTCGCCGAACGCCGTCGGCGTCGACATCGGCTGCGGCATGATCGGCGTGCGGACCTCGCTGACCCTGGAGGACCTGCCCGACGACCTCGGCCCGGTCCGGTCGCGCATCGAGTCCGCCATCCCGGTCGGGTTCCACGCCCACGCCGAGCCCGTCGACCCGCACCGGCTGCGCTCCATCGCCGGGAACGGCCCGGCCGAGGCCGCTCGCGGCGCCGACGCGTTCTGGGAGCGGTTCGGCGCGCTGCACGGGAGGGTGTCGGACATCGAGGGTCGGGCGCGGCGGCAGCTCGGGACGCTAGGTGGCGGGAACCATTTTGTGGAGCTATGTGCCGATATGTCCGGTTCGATCTGGCTCCAGCTCCACTCGGGGTCGCGGAACATCGGCAAGACGCTCGCCGAGCAGCACGTGGCCGTCGCGAAGCGGCTGGAGCACAACCAGGGCCTGGTGGACCGCGAGCTCGCGGTGTTCCTCGGCGGCACTCCCGAGATGGACGCCTACCTCGCCGACCTGTGGTGGGCGCAGGAGTACGCGGCGCGGTCGCGCGCGGTGATGATGACCCTCGTCGTCGACGCCGTGCGGGCGTCGTTCCCGGGCCGGGAGATCCGGTTCGACGAGGCCGTGAACGTGCACCACAACTACGTGGCGGTCGAGCAGGTCGACGGCCAGGAGCTGGTCGTGACCCGCAAGGGCGCGATCCGGGCGGGCCGGGGCGACCTCGGCCTCATCCCGGGCTCGATGGGCACCGGCTCGTACATCGTGCGGGGGCTCGGCAACCCGGAGTCGTACTGGTCGGCGTCGCACGGCGCCGGACGGCGGATGTCGCGGACGAGGGCGAAGAAGACCTTCACCCTCGACGACCTGGCCGCCCAGACGGCGGGCATCGAGTGCCGCAAGGACGCCGGGGTGCTCGACGAGATCCCCGGGGCCTACAAGGACCTCGACGCGGTGATCGCCGCGCAGTCCGACCTCGTCGAGGTGGTCGCCCGGCTCCGCACGCTGCTCTGCGTCAAGGGCTGACGACGCGGCGCCGGGCACGGGCGCGGCGGCCGGCGGGACCCTCGGGGTCGCGCCGGCCGCCGCGGTCGTCCGGGTGCCGGAGGCCGAGGCCGACGTCGGCGAGGCGAGAGGGCCTCAGCGCAGGGCGACGGCGGTCCGGCTCGCCGTGTCCTCGACGCCCGAGATGCCCTGCAGGCGGTCGTAGCGGGCGGTGCGCATCGCGACGTGGTCGTCGTCGGCGGTGCCCGCGACGCCGTCGGGCCCGACCGCGAACATGTGCAGCAGGTTGCCGGTGTTCATCACGCTCGTGCCGACGTCGTGGTCGTCGGTGTGGAAGCTGCCGACGAAGTGCCCGATCTCGTGCGCGGCGGTGTAGCCGAGCGCCTGCGAGACGGCCTGCACGCGGTCGCTGTCCGCGGTGAGGAACTGGTCGAGCGAGGCGGGGTGGTCGCCGCTCATCGGCTCCGGCATGACGATCGCCGTCTCCTCGCGCGCGAAGTTCCCGGGGTCCACGGACTCGGAGAGCCCGAACGCCGGCAGGATGCCCGCCTCGGCGACCGTGCCGCCGACGATCACGCGGCTCACGCCCGGCTCGCCCCACAGGTCCGGGTCCTCGAGGTCGTTGGTCACCCGCACCCGGGAGCCGGGGATCTCGTCGCGCAGCACCTGGCGCACGAGCTCGGTCGTGGCGTCCACCACGGCGCGCTCGTCGGCCGCGGTGAGCCCCCAGCGGGGCAGGAAGTCGCGCATCGGGCTGACGTCGCGCACCCCGGGATCGGTGACCGCGGCCCCGAAGACGCGGTTGTCGAACGACGGCCCGCCGAAGTCGAGCAGCACGGTCTGCGGCTGCGCGCCGCGCGCCGCCGGTGCCCGGTGCGCGCCCACGGTGAGCTCGTAGTCGCCGGAGCCGTCGGACACCGCGACGAGGTAGACCCCGGTGCGGTCGACGACGTGGTTGGTGGTGGCGTTCCCGCCCCGGGGCAGCGGGGACGAGTCCGGGTAGATCGGCCCGGGGTCGCTCGCCGAGGACTGCACGAGGTCGCCGTCCAGCTCGTGGATCGCCACCTGGCGGGCTCCCCCCGAGACGGACGCGCCGACGACGTCGCCGCGCCGCAACGGCACCGCGTACACGTCGGTGTCCGCCGCGCCGCGCGCGTGCAGGGTGACGTCGATCGAGTACGGCCCCTCGGAGATGGCGCCCGGCCCGGAGGCGGGGTCGGTGGGGTCGCCCGGGAGGTAGGCGCCGACGGCCACGTAGTAGGTGCCGCCGGTCTCCAGGCGCTGCGCCAGGTGCACGGCGCCGTCGCCGGTCATGTCCTGCGCGCCGACCAGGAGCTCCCCGTCGGCGTCGTACAGCAGCGCGTTCGGGGCGAGCCCGTCCTCCGGGGCGAGGTCGACCGTGAGGGTCTCGCCCCGCGCCGCGTCCACGCGGTAGAAGTCGAAGTCGCCGGTCGCGGACCCCGCCGAGCCGTGCGGCCCGTCCCCGACGACCCCGTCGGTCGTGATCCCGCGGCGCTCCGCGCCGAGGCCGAGGTCGCGGGCCAGGCCGAGCGATCCGTCGTCCTCCGCGCTCGGCGCGACCTCCTCGGGCTCGACCGCCTCGGTGCTCAGCCCGCCGTCGACCCGCACCTCCCAGCCGGCGACGGACCGTGCGGCGGTCCTCCCGGGGAGGCGCTGCGCGGTCGCGCCGCCGTCGCCGACGGTGTCGCCGGCGTCCTCCTCCTGCACCCGGGTGGCGTCGTCGGCCCGGAGGGAGGAGGTCCGTCCGCCCTCCGACGCCTCGTGCTGGAGCCGGTGGCGCATCGCGTCGCCGTCGACGCCGCCGGCGGGGTCGGAGGTCCCTTCGGCGGCGACGGCGGCCGGGGGAGCGAGCCCGGAGGCGGGGCGTGCCTCCGTCCCGTCGGCGGCCGCGGCGGTCAGCGCGAGGGGCGCGGCCAGGGCCGCGGCGCTCGCGGTGCGGAGCGCACGGCGGCGCCGGGCGCGGGGATCCTGTGGACCGTTCGGGTGAGCAACCATGTGAACGAACGTACAAGCCGCCGCCGTGCGTGCATCTCGGGGCGGGCGTACCACGGAGGATGCCTTCGACGGAGAGCGGCACGACGACGCTGCGGACGATCACCACGGACGTGCCGGCCCGCCTGGACCGGCTGCCGTGGGCGCGGTGGCACTGGATGATCGTGATCGGGCTGGGGACGGTGTGGATCCTCGACGGGCTCGAGGTGACGATCGTCGGCAACCTGTCCGACGCGCTCAAGGGGGACACCGGCCTCGGTCTGACCAGCGCGGACATCGGTCTCGCGGGCGCGGTGTACGTCACGGGCTCGTGCCTGGGCGCGCTGGTCTTCGGCCAGCTCACCGACCGGTTCGGGCGCAAGCGGCTCTTCATCCTCACGCTGCTCGTGTACCTCGTGGGCACCGTGCTGACGGCGTTCTCGATGAACCCGCTGTACTACTTCGCGATGCGGTTCGTCACCGGCCTGGGCATCGGGGGCGAGTACGCGGCGGTGAACTCGGCCGTCGACGAGCTGATCCCCGCGACGTTCCGCGGCCGGATCGACATCGCCATCAACGGCTCGTACTGGGTGGGAGCGGCGGGTGGCGCGCTGCTCACCATCCCGCTGCTGAACCCCGAGCTGGTCCCGGCGTGGCTGGGCTGGCGGCTGTGCTTCGCGCTGGGCGCGGTGCTCGGCCTGTGCGTGCTGTTCGTGCGGCGCAACGTCCCCGAGAGCCCGCGGTGGCTGTTCATCCACGGCCGGGAGAAGGACAGCGAGCGGATCGTCGCGGACATCGAGGCGCGCGTGCGCGAGCAGGACGGCGTCGACCTCCCGGAGCCCGAGGGCACCCTGACCGTGCGCCAGCGGCACACCGTCGGCCTCGGGCGCATCGCGCGGACGGTGTTCGCCGACTACCCGCGGCGCACGGTGCTGTGCCTCGCGCTGTTCGTCGGGCAGGCGTTCCTGTACAACGCGTTCTTCTTCACCTTCGGCGACACGCTCCAGACGTTCCTGGGCGTCGGGCAGACCGGCGCCTACATCGCCCTGTTCGCCGTGAGCAACTTCCTCGGGGCGCTCATGCTCGGCCCGCTGTTCGACAAGGTCGGCCGGGTGCGGATGATCTCCGCGACGTACATCGTCTCCGGGGTGCTGCTGGCGGTCGCCGGGCTCATGCTCGGCGGGCTGACGGCCTGGACCCTGACCCTCTTCGGGATGGGGATCTTCTTCGTGGCGTCGGCGGGGGCGAGCTCGGCCTACCTCACCGCGAGCGAGGTCTTCCCGATGGAGACCAGGGCGCTGTGCATCGCGTTCTTCTACGCGGTCGGCACCGCCGTCGGCGGGATCACCGGGCCGCTGCTGTTCGGGCGGTTGATCGAGTCGGCGGGCGAGGCCCAGGACATCTCCGGGATCGCCGTCGGGTACTACATCGGCGCGGCCCTCATGGTCGCCGGCGGGGTCGTGGCGATGTTCCTGGGGGTCGGCGCCGAGCAGAAGTCCCTCGAGGACGTGGCGACGCCGCTGTCGGCGCAGGACGCGGAGCGCGACGGGGAGGGCTGAGCAGGCCGGCGCGCGCGGCCGCGCTTCGCTGACCAGCGGATTGGGAGAGCGAATACCCCCCGGGGTATCGTCGAGCCATGATCGACAGCAGCGCACCCGCCCCCTCGACCTCGCCCACCCGCGCGCGGCGCATCGTCGTCGTCGGGGGAGTGGCGGGCGGCATGAGCTGTGCCGCCCGCGCGCGACGCCTCGACGAACAGGCCGAGATCGTCGTGCTGGAGCGCGGCGCGCACGTCTCGTTCGCCAACTGCGGCCTGCCCTACCACGTGGGCGGCGAGATCCCCGACGCCGACGAGCTCCTGGTGCAGACGCCCGCGTCCCTGCGCGCGTCGCTCGACCTGGACGTGCGCACCGGGCACGACGTCACCGCCGTGGACACCGGCCGCCGCGTCGTGGTGGCGCGCACCGCCGAGGGCGACGTCGAGCTGTCCTACGACGCGCTCGTGCTCTCCCCGGGCGCGCGGGCCGTCCGCCCGCCGGTCGAGGGCCTCGGCTCGCCGCGGGTGCGGACGCTGCGCACCGTGGACGACGCGCGCGCCCTGCGCGCCCAGGTGGAGGCCGGGGCCGGCCGTGCCGTCGTGCTCGGCGCCGGGTTCATCGGCGTGGAGGCGGCCGAGGCCCTGGCGCTCGCGGGCCTGGACGTCACCCTCGTGGAGCTCGGCGCGCACGTGCTGCCGCCGCTCGAGGACGAGGTGGCCCAGCCGGTGACCGCGGAGCTGCGCCGCCTCGGCGTGACCGTCCGCGCGGGCGTCGGCGCCCGCGCCCTCCGCGCGGCCGAGGACGGCACGCACGACCTCGTCGTCCTGGACGACGGGACGTCGGTCCCCGCGGACCTGGTGGTCCTGTCGGTGGGCGTGCGCCCCGACACCGAGGTCTTCGAGGCCGCGGGGATCGAGTGCGAGCGCGGCGCGATCGTGGTCGACGCCCACGGCCGCACGTCCGCCCCGGGAGTGTGGGCGGTCGGCGACGCCGTCGTCCAGGCCGACGCCGTCACGGGTGCCCGACGCCCGGTCGCGCTGGCCGGCCCGGCCAACCGCGCCGGCCGCCTCGTGGCCGACGACATCGTGCGCCCCGGGAGCGCGCGCCCGCTGCCCGCGCCGCTCGGCACCGCCGTCGTGCGCGTCGGCGAGCTGACCGCGGCCACCACGGGCGCGAACCGTGCCGCGCTCGACGCCGCCGGGGTCGCCCACCGCACCCTGCACCTGCACCCGAACCAGCACGCCGGCTACTTCCCCGGCGCGAGCCAGCTGCACCTCGTGCTGCACGTGCGCGCCGACGACGGGCTGCTGCTCGGCGCCCAGGCCGTCGGTCACGACGGCGTCGACAAGCGGATCGACGTGCTCGCGACGGCGCTGCGCGCCGGCATGACCGTGCCCGACCTGATCGACCTCGACCTCGCCTACGCGCCGCCCTACGGCCAGGCGAAGGACGCGGTGAACCTCGCGGGGATGGTCGGCGCCAACGTGCTCGACGGCACCCTGCGGCTCTGGTACGCCCAGGACGTCGACGACGTCCTCGACACCGCGCTCGTGCTCGACGTCCGCAGCGCGGGCGAGATCGCCTCCGGCCTGCTGCCGGGCGCGCTCCACGTGCCGCACACCGAGCTGCGCGACCGCCTCGACGAGGTGCGGGAGGCCGCCGCGGGCCGCCCCGTGCGCGTCATGTGCGCCTCCGGGGTGCGCTCGGCGATCGCCCACCGCGTCCTGACCCAGGCCGGGTTCGACTCCGCGTCGCTGTCGGGCGGGACGATCACGCTGCGCGCCGTCCTCGGCGACCGGGCGGGCGACCTGCTCGTCACGCCCGAGCCCGTCCCCGCGTGACACCCACCCGACCCCGCCCGACACCACCGGCCCGACGAGAGGGACCCCGATGCTCACCACCGACAGCGACGCCCAGCGCCGCATCCTCAACCGCCTGCGCCGTGCGCGCGGTCAGCTCAACGCCGTCATCGACGCCGTCGAGGAGGGCCGCTCCTGCCGCGACGTCGTCACGCAGCTCGCGGCCGTCTCGGCGGCGCTCGACCGCGCCGGCTTCGCCGTGATCTCCACGGCGATGAAGGAGTGCCTCGCCGACCCGGACACCCCCGGCGAGGACGGCCTCACCACCGAGGAGCTGGAGAAGCTCTTCCTCACGCTCGCCTGAGCCAGAACCGACCCACGACCCACACCGTCGATCAGGAGAACCCCCCGTGTGCTACCCCGTGACCTGCAAGCAGTGCGGCAAGACGACCTGGAAGGGCTGCGGCCAGCACGTCGACGACGTGCGTCGCGCCGTCCCCGCCGGGCAGTGGTGCCCCGGGCACGACGACGAGCCGGCCTCCGGGGGCAGCTCCGGCGGCGGCTTCCTGGCGCGCCTCTTCGGGCGCTGAGCCGCGCGGTCGACGGCGGGGCGCGGGGTCCCTTGACCCCGGGACGGGGCGCCGGGAAGACTGCCGGGCAGCCGACCGCGCCGCCGGTCACCCCTGCGAGACGCGAGGAGCCTGCCCGGTGACCGACCTCCGCTGCCCCGTCGTCGAGCTTCGGCAGTACACGCTGCGCCCCGGGCGGCGCGACGAGCTCGTGGAGCTGTTCGAGCGCGAGCTCGTCGAGCCCCAGGAGGCGGCGGGCATGACCCTCCTGGGCCAGTTCCTGGACCTCGACGACCCGGACCGGTTCGTCTGGCTGCGGGGCTTCGACGACATGGACCGTCGGGCCGAGGCCCTGGCGGCCTTCTACGGCGGGCCGGTCTGGCGGGCGCACCGCGACCGCGCCAACGCCACCATGGTCGACTCCGACGACGTCCTCCTGCTGCGCCCGGTCTCGCCCGCCGGCGGGTTCCCGGCGCCGGCCCCGCGTCCCGCGCCGGGCGCGCCCGCCCGGACGCGCTCGACCGTGGTGGCGACCGTGTTCTGCGGCAGCACGCCGTTCGACGGCGCCGTGGCGGGGCGCGTGCAGCAGGCCGTGCCGCGGCTCCTCGCCGAGTCCGGCGTCGAGCCGCTGGCCCTGCTGCGCTCGGAGCACGCCGTCAACACGTTCCCCGCCCTGCCGGTGCGCACGGGCGAGGAGGTGCTCGTGTGGCTGGCGCGCCTGGACGCGGACGGGGGCGCGGACCGGCTCTCGGCCGTGGAGGAGTCCGCGCGCTGGCGCGAGGAGGTGCTGGCTCCCCTCGAGGCGCTCGGCGGTCCGCCGCCGCAGCGGTTGCGGCTGGTGCCGACCCCGAGGTCGTCCCTGCGATAGGGCTCACACCGCCTGCCGGTACGGCCGGAAGAACTCGCGGAGCTCCGCCGCGTACAGCTCCGGCTCCTCGAACGCGGCGAAGTGCCCGCCCCGCGGCGGCTCGCTGACGCGGACGAGGTTCGTGGTCCGCTCGAGCCAGGCGCGGGGCGGTCGCAGCAGGTCGCCGGGGAACAGCGCGAACCCCGACGGCACCTCGACCCGGCGGGCGAGCTGCGCCGGGTCGATCGACCCGTTGGCGTGGTACATCCGCATCGACGAGCCGATCGTGCCGGTGACCCAGTACTCCGTGACCAGCGCGAGGATCTCGTCCCGGGTGTACGACCGCTCGACGTCGCCGCCGCAGTCGCTCCACGCCCGCAGCTTCTCGACGATCCACGCGGCCAGGCCGACGGGGGAGTCCGCGAGCCCGAACGCGGCCGTCTGCGGGCGGGTGCGGTGCATCGCCCCGTACGCGCCCTCCGTCGCGCCCCACGCCGCGGCCTCGGCGAACCATGCGCGCTCCTCGGGGGTGAGCTCGGCCAGGTCCCCGGACCACACCGGGACGCCGCCGTCGGTGCGGTGCACGGCGGCCACGCGGTCGGGGAGGTCGAGGGCGAGGTAGCGGCTCACGTGGCTGCCGATGTCGCCGCCGGCCGTGGCGAACCGGTCGTACCCCAGGGCGCCCATGAGCTCGGCCCACAGCGCGGCGACGTCGATCGAGCTGAGGAGGCGGTCGAGCGGCGCGGGCGACCACCCGAAGCCGGGCATGTCGGGGACGACGACGTCGAACGCGTCCGCCGGGTCGCCGCCGTGCGCACCCGGGTCGGTCAGCAGGGGCACCACCTTGCGGTAGCGCCAGGAGGAGTCGGGCCAGCCGTGCGCCAGCAGCAGCGGCAGCGCCCCGCGGGAGCCCCCCGCCGCCCGCACGTGCACGAAGCGCACGTCCCGGCCGCCGACGCGCGCCGTGAAGCGCGGCAGGCGCGCCTGCTCCGCGAGGTCGGCCGCCCAGTCGAACTCCTCCGCCCAGTACCGCACGAGCCCGCGCAGGTAGTCCGCGTCCGTCCCGAGCGACCAGCCCGCGCCGTCGGGGGCGTCGGGCCACCGCGTCGCGCGCAGGCGGGCGCGCAGGTCGGCGAGCTGCCCGGGGTCGGCGGGAGGGGCGAACGGTTCGATCCTCGGCGCGGTCGTCACGACCGTCACGCTACGACCGCCCGCCGCCGCTCGTCGGGCGGACCGCCTGGTCGCCGCCCGATGTCGAGGACGTCGTGCCGGCTCCGTCCCTGGGGTGTCGGCGGTGACAGGCACCGCCCACGACGACAGGATGGAACCATGGCCAAGTACCTGCTGCTCAAGCACTACCGCGGGATCCCGGAGCCGGTGCCCGGCACGGACGTGCCGATGGACCGGTGGACGCCCGACGAGGTCACCGCCCACATGGAGTTCATGGGCCGGATGATCGAGGACCTCAAGGAGCGCGGCGAGTTCGTGGACGCCCAGGCGCTCTCCCCGCGCGGGGACTTCGTGCGGTACGACGGCGAGGGGCGGCCGCCGGTCACGGACGGGCCGTTCGCGGAGACCAAGGACCTCATCGCCGGGTGGATGGCGATCGACGTCGAGTCCCAGGACCGGGCGTACGAGGCCGCGGCGTACCTGTCCTCGGCCCCTGGCCCCGGGGGTCGTCCGCTGCACGAGTGGATCGAGGTGCGGCCCTTCCTCACCGACAACGCCGAGGTCACCGGATGACGCCGACCGACCGGGACGAGACGCTGAGAGACCTGGGACCCCAGGTCCTCGGCGTGCTCGTCCGGCGGGGCGCCGACTTCGCGACCGCCGAGGACGCCGTCCAGGAGGCGCTGCTGGAGGCGGTGCGCCGCTGGGACGCCCCGGACGGCGCGCCGTCGGACCCCAAGGGCTGGCTCGTCACCGTCGCCTGGCGCAAGTTCGTCGACGCGCGCCGTTCGGCGTCCGCCCGCGCCCAGCGGGAGATCCGTGTGACCCTCGAGCCGCCCGCCGGACCCACCGAGCAGGCCGACGACACGCTGCTGCTGCTCAGCCGGTGCTGCCACCCGGTGCTCACGCCCGCGTCGTCGGTCGCCCTCACGCTGCGGGCCGTGGGCGGGCTGACGACGGCGCAGATCGCCCGGGCGTTCCTCGTGCCGGAGGCCACGATGGCGCAGCGCATCTCGCGCGCGAAGAAGACGGTGACGGGCGAGCGGTTCTCCGAGCCCGGCGACGTGCGAGCCGTGCTGCGCGTGCTCTACCTGATCTTCAACGAGGGCTTCACGGGCAGCCCGGCCGAGGGCGTCGACCTCGCCGCCGAGGCGATCCGCCTGACCCGCCAGCTGGTGGCCGCCGTGCCCGACGACGCGGAGGCCGCGGGGCTGCTCGCGCTCCTGCTGCTGCACCACGCGCGCCGCGCCGCCCGCACCTCGGCCGCGGGGGAGCTGGTGCCCCTCGACCGGCAGGACCGTTCCCGGTGGGACACCGCGACGATCGCCGAGGGCGTGGCCCTCCTGCAGGGCGCGCTCGCGCGCGACCGGCTCGGGCCCTACCAGGTGCAGGCGGCGGTCGCGGCCCTGCACGACGACGCCGCGACCGCCGACGAGACGGACTGGACGCAGATCCTCGAGTGGTACGACGAGCTGGTCCGTCTCGAGCCCCGCAACCCGGTGGTGGCGCTCAACCGCGCCGTCGCCGTCGGGCACGTCGACGGGCCGCTCGCCGGCCTCCGGCTCGTGGAGGGCCTGCCGGACGACCTGCCGCGCCGCGACGCCGCCGCCGCGTACCTGCACGAGCAGGCGGGGAACCACGACGACGCCGCCCGCCTGTACGCGGCCGCCGCCGACGCCGCGACCAGCACCGCCGAGCGGGCCCACCTCACCCGGCAGGCGGCGCGGGTGCGGCAGGAGGCCGGCTGAGCCCTACGCGGCGGGCCGCAGGCCGAGGCGGTACCAGCGCGGCCTCGTCCGGTTCATCGGGAACCCGAGCCCCGCGGTGTCGGCGTCACGGACGTCGAGCAGGTCCCAGGCGTCGAACGCGCCGGTGATCTCCGCCTCGGAGACGCCCTCGGTCAGGCGCTGCCACCGCGACGGGCCGAACTGGAGCATGAGCACCGTCGCACCGGGGCGCGCCAGGGACGTCACGCCGCGCGCCTCGGCAGCTCGCCGCGCGGGGTCGAGGCCCTGGAAGCACCCGACGTCGAGGAAGAGGTCGAACGTGCCGAGCCCGGCCGACGGCAGGTCGGTGACGTCGCCGACGACGTAGGTGCCGCCCGGGTCCCGGCGCCGGGCCTCCTCGACGGCCCGCGGCACGAGGTCGATGCCGACGGCCTCCCAGCCGCGCCGCGCGAGCTCGGGGGTGTACTGCCCGCGCCCGCAGCCGAGGTCGAGCGCGCGGCCCAGGGGAGGGGTCCGGGACGACTCCTCGCGGTCGAGCACGGCGGCGACGGTCGGTGCCGCTGCCTCGGCGTAGCCCTCCCAGGGCGTCATGCCGAGGCGGTACATGCGGGCGTACTTGGTCACGCGACCAGTCCAGCACGAGTCCAGCACGGCGGCACCGCGCACGCGCCCCTGGGGGAGCGGGTCACCAGGCGAGGGTGGTGCTCATCCGCACTCGTCGCAGATGCCGGTGGCGGGCAGCGCGGTGAAGCAGGTGGGGCAGATCGCGAGCTCCGGCTCCGGCACCACGGGCTTGCGCGGGGCGGCCGGGGCCTTGCGGCGCGGCGCGGCGGCCTTGCGGGCGGGAGCCGCGGCAGCGGCCGCCGACGCGGGGGCGGAGGCCACGAAGCCGTGCTTGCGGAGGATGGTCGCGTCGTCGCACTTGGCGTCGACGAGGTCCTCGGCGCGGGCGGGGACGCCGGTCGCGTACTTGTGCGCGACGCCGAGCACGGCCTTGGAGTCGTAGGTGCGCTCGTCGTGCACGAAGGTGTGGCTCGGCGTGGGCGTGAACCCGTAGACGCCGACGAAGGCGTCGCGGCCGCGGTCGTCGTACTCCTCGATCGCCCGGAGGATGTGCTGGCGCGTCACGCTCGAGAAGGTAGCCACGGCATCAGGTTAGTCGCGTCCCGGGGCCGATCGGACCGTCCGGGGGCGACTGTGGCGAGCACCGCACCGCCGACGGGTCGTCGGTGTCAGTACCCCGCCGCGGTGTCGACGACGCCCACCAGCTCCCGGCCGGAGACGAAGCGTCGCAGGTTCTCCTCGACGCGCCCGCGCAGGAGCGGCGCGATCATCTCGGCCGTGTCGGCCGTGTGGGGGGTGATCAGCACCCGCGGGGCGTCCCACAGCGGGTGGCCGTCGGGCAGCGGTTCCGGGTCGGTCACGTCGAGGGCGGCGGCGCCCAGGTGGCCGGACGCCAGCGCGTCCAGGAGGGCGTCGGTGTCGACCAGCCCGCCGCGCGCGATGTTGACGAGGACGGCGCCGGGCTTCATCGCGGCCAGCTCGGCGGCGCCGAGGATCGCGCGGGTCTCGGCGGTGAGCGCCGCGGCGACCATGACGACGTCCGCCTCGGCGAGCTCGGCGAGCAGGTGGTCGGAGGTCACCGTGCGCGCGGCGCCCGGGACCGGCTCGGGGCGGCGGCGGACCACGACGTCGTGGGTCCCGAACGGGGTGAGCAGGTCGAGGTAGGTCCGCGCGATGCCCCCGGCCCCGAGGACGAGCACGCGGGCTCCGAAGAGGGTGGCGCCGGCGGGCCGGCCCCACGAGCGGGCGCGCGCCCGCTCGGGCAGGTGTCGCAGCGACGCGAGGGTGAGGGCGAGCGCGTGCTCGGCCACGGGGCGCGCGAACGCCCCCTTGGCGGACGTCCAGGTGACCGTCTCGCGGAGCAGCCCGGCCGACGCGAAGCCGTCGACGCCCGACGACGGCAGCTGGCCCCAGCGGACCCCCGGCGCCGAGGCCAGGGCCCCGCCGAGCCCCGAGTCCTGGAGGCCCGCGGCGTCGTACCCGCCGAACCAGAGCAGGCCTTCCGTCTCGGCCCCGAGCGGGACCAGCCGCGCGCCCGCCGCCTCGACGGCGTCGGGGACCCACGCGGGAGCCTGCGGTGCTGCGGTGATGCCGGGTGCGTCCATCCCGCGATTCAAGCACCCGCGACCCACGCCCGGGACGGCCGTCCACCGTCCCTCTGTCTAGAATCGATTCGTGCGCCGGAAAGCCCTTGCCAGCTCGTCCGACCAACCCCTCCTCGACGGCCAGCGGCCGGTGCGGTCGCTGCTGCGCCTGCTCGGCACGCAGCCGCGCCGGATGGCCGTCGCCCTGGCGGCCTTCGCGGTCAAGGAGACGCCGCTGTGGTTCCTGCCGGTGATCACCGGCGCCATCATCGACATCGTCGCGGGCGACGGGTCCGTGCGGTCCGTGCTGCTGTGGTTCGCGCTCGCGGTGGTGCTCCTCGCGCAGAACTACCCGAACCACATCGTCTACACCCGCAACTTCATGACCGTCGTGCGCGGCACGGGCGCCGCGCTGCGCAACGCCCTCGTGGAGCGGCTGCAGGCGCTGTCGATCGGCTACTACTCCCGGGCCAGCTCCGCGGTCGTGCAGAGCAAGGTGGTCCGGGACGTCGAGAACGTCGAGCTCATGCTGCAGCAGGTCACCCACCCGCTGCTCTCGGCGACGATGGTGATGATCGGCGCGGTCACGATGACCGCGATCAAGGTGCCCGAGTTCCTGCCCGTGTACGCCCTCGCCATCCCGACGGCGCTGGTCATCCGCCGCACGATGTCGCGGCGGTCGCAGGTCCGCAACGAGGAGTTCCGCCGCGAGATCGAGGGCTTCTCCGCCCAGGTGGGCGAGATGGCGTCCCTCATCCCGGTGACGCGCGCGCACGGCCTGGAGCGCACCGCCGTGTCCCGCGTGGCCGACGGCGCCGACGAGGTGCGCCGCGCGGCGCTGCGCCTCGACCTGCTCAACGGGCGGGTGGCGTCCGTGTCGTGGGTCGCGATGCAGCTGCTCGGCGTCGGCTGCCTGGTGCTCGCGGCGGTCGTGGCGCTCACGGGCTTCATCGCCGTGACGCCCGGCGAGGTGGTGCTGCTGTCCACGTACTTCGGCCTCCTCACGCAGGGGCTGACGCAGGTGCTCAACCTCGTGCCGGTCACCGCGCGGGGCGTGGAGTCGGTGCGCTCGATCGCGGAGGTCCTCGCGGAGCCCGACCTCGAGCAGAACGAGGGGCGCCGGCACGTGGACGCGGTGCGCGGGCGCCTGCGACTCGAGCACGTCTCGCACCGCTACGCCGACGCGTCCGACGACGCCCTGCACGACGTCGACCTCGAGGTCCGCGAGGGCGAGACCGTGGCGTTCGTCGGGCCGTCGGGGTCGGGCAAGTCGACGCTGCTCAACCTCGTCCTCGGCTTCGTGCGCCCCACCTCGGGGCGGCTGCTGCTCGACGGCGCGGACATGGCGGGCCTCGACCTGCGCACGGTGCGGCGCTCGGTCTCGGTGGTGCCGCAGGAGTCGGTGCTCTTCGAGGGCACGATCCGCGAGAACGTCGCCTACGGGCTGGACGAGGAGGCCGCGACCGACGAGCGGGTCCGCGCCGCCCTGCGCGACGCCAACGCGCTCGAGTTCGTCGACGCGCTCCCCGACGGCTGGGGCACCGTCGTCGGGCAGCGGGGCGCGCGGCTCTCCGGCGGCCAGCGGCAGCGCCTCGCGATCGCGCGGGCCCTGGTGCGCGACCCCCGCATCCTGTTCCTCGACGAGGCGACCAGCGCGCTCGACCCGGAGGCCGAGGCCACGGTGCGCGACGCCCTCGACCGCCTGATGCGGGACCGCACGACGCTCGTGGTCGCGCACCGGCTGTCCACCGTGCGCGCGGCCGACCGCATCGTCGTGCTGGAGCGCGGCCGGGTCGTGGAGGTCGGCAGCCACGACGAGCTGATGCGCCGCGGCGCCCGGTACGCCGCCCTGCACGCCGCGCAGGCGGGGGCGGCGTGAGGCTCGGGGCGGCGTCGCGCGGGCCGGGCGCCGGCGGAGGCGCGGAGGGCTCAGGCGGCCGCGCGCAGGGTGGGGAGCGCGGCGGCGACGTCGTCGAGCTCGCGCAGCGCGCTCTCGCCGGAGGACAGCACCACCACGAACTCCGAGACCCCCGCCGCGGCGTACCGCCCGACCAGGCCGGGGAGGTCCCCGAGGCCGTGCTCGCGCAGCCGCAGCTGCACGGTGCGGCGGATCTGCGCGGGGTCGCGACCGACATCGGCGCAGTGCCGCTCGAGCACCTCGCCGAGCTCCGCCACCTGCTCCGGCGTGCTGGACGTGTCGTTCCACGCGTCGGCGTACCGCGCCACGAGCCGCAGCGTGCGCCGCGGCCCGGAGCCGCCCACCCAGATGGGCGGGTGCGGGCGCTGCACGGGCTTGGGCTCCGCGACCGCGTCCGCGAGCCGGTAGTGCGCGCCGTCGAACGTGGTGCGCGGCCGCGTCCAGAGCGACGTGAGGATCTGCAGCGACTCCTCGAGCCGGTCCATCCGCTCGCGCACGGTGCCGAGATCCAGCCCGTACATGGTGTGCTCGTGCTCGTTCCAGCCGGCGCCGACGCCCAGCTCCAGGCGCCCGCCGGAGAGGTGGTCGACCGTGGTGGCGAGCTTGGCCAGCATCACCGGGTGCCGGTAGGAGTTGCCGGACACCATGCAGCCGATCCGCACGCGCGAGGTGGCCACGGCCATCGCCGCCTGCATGGCCCACGCGTCGAAGATGGGGCGGTCGTCGTCCGCGCCGAGCGAGGCCAGGTGGTCCATCACCCACACGTGGTCGAAGGCCGCCTCGTCGGCGGTGCGCCAGACCTGCCGGAAGGTGGCCACCGGCGCGTCCTGCGTGAGCTTGATCCCGAAGCGGAGCGGCTGTCCCGACGTCATGGGCCCATCCTGGCGCGGGGGCGCGCATGGTGACCATCCACGACGTCGCCCGGCACGTGGGCGTGTCCGCGGCGACCGTCTCCAACTACCTCAACCGGCCCGAGAAGGTGGCGCCCGCGACGACGG
Source organism: Isoptericola sp. NPDC057653 (assembly GCF_042799955.1). Lineage (NCBI taxonomy): Bacteria > Bacillati > Actinomycetota > Actinomycetes > Micrococcales > Promicromonosporaceae > Isoptericola > Isoptericola sp. NPDC057653. The sequence goes on from NZ_JBHVHP010000002.1 coordinate 310,406, forward strand.
CCCGCATCCGCGCCGCGGTCGAGCAGCTCGGGTTCGTGCCGAGCCTGTCCGCCCGCCAGCTGCGCTGGCAGCGGTCCGGCATCGTCGGGGTGTCCGTGATCAACGCGTCCAACCCGTTCTTCGCCGACGTCGTCACCGCGGTGGAGCGGGTGGTGGCGCGGGCCGGCCTGACGCTCGTCACGGGCAGCACCCACGAGTCCCCGGACCAGCAGGAGCGGCTCGTGGCGCTGTTCGAGCAGCTGCGGTTCGACGGGACGGTCGTGGCGCCGTCCGACGCGCAGATGGCGGCGCTGGTCGCGCGCAAGGAGCGCGGCCACCCGGTGGTGGTCGTGGACCAGCAGGACCCGGCGCGGCGGCTGTCGACCGTGTCGCTGCGGCACCGCGAGGGCGGGCGGCTCGCGGCCCAGCACCTGGTCGACGGCGGCCGGCGCCGGCTGCTCGTCGCGACCGGCACCGCCCGCGTCCAGCAGACGCGCCGCCGGCTGCAGGGGGTCCGGGACGTGGTCGGGGCGACGCCCGGTGCCACGCTGCGCGTCGACCACGCGGACGACCTCGGGCTCGAGGAGGGCGCCGCGGTGGGTCGCCGCATCGCCGCCGCGGCCCCGGGCGCGCGGCCCGACGCCGTGCTCGCCGGCAACGACACGCACGCGCTGGGCCTCGTGCGCGCGCTGCTCGACGGCGGCGTCCGGGTGCCCGAGGACGTGGCCGTCGTCGGGTACGACGACATCCCGTTCGCCACGACCGGCGCCGTGCCGCTGACCACCGTGCGCCAGCCGGCCCGCGCGATCGGCACCGCCGCCGCGGAGATCCTGCTGCGCGAGATCGACCACGCCGCCGCGCCGCGCGAGGAGGTCCTCCTCGACCCGGAGCTCGTGGTGCGCCAGAGCGCCTGAGCGGCCGGGCGGGTGGGCTCGCGTCAGCCGACGGCCGGGTCGCCCTCGAGCAGCGTCATGTACGGCGCGATCGCCGGGAAGACCCACAGGAACAGGACGGCCACCGCGGCGGCCACGAGCACCAGCGACTGCAGCACCCGCCAGAACACGTTGCCCGGCAGGTGACGGAAGATCCACGCGTACATGTCGTCTCCTGCCTCAGCGGACCTGGTCGGGGGTGCCGTCGGCGCGGTCCATCCAGCCGACGAAGGTCGCGTAGGTGATCCAGCGGTGGTCGTTGCCGTACTCGCCGAGCGTGAGCGAGTGGCAGGTGGTGAGCGTCAGCAGGCGCTCGGTCGGCTTCTGGTCCGGGTGGTGGGGCACCGGTGCCACGACGTCCACCTGGTCGGGGGTGACGATCTCGTGGTCGGTGACCTCGTACACGTACCAGGTCTTCGCCGTCTCGACGATGACCTGGTCGCCCTTCTTCAGCTCGTCGACGTGGCGGAACGAGTTGCCGTGCGTGCGCCGGTGCCCGGCGAGGGCGAAGTTGCCGATGTCGCCCACCTGCTGCGACGCCTCGTAGTGGCCCGCCATCGCCTTGTCCAGCACGTCCATGCCCGTGCCCTCGGCGATCGGCATCGCGTTGTTGGTCAGGCCGTACCAGCGCGGCACGATGAGGGTCCCGATCGTCTCGCCGTACCCGACGGGGTCCGGCACGGGCGGGTCGTCGGTGCGCAGCTCGGCCACCGCCGGGTTGGCCGGCGGCAGGGTGGCGCGGAACTCCTGCACCACCTCCTGCGCCTGCGCGTTCGCCTCGACGGACGTCCACCACAGCTGCCAGACGACGAAGAGCCCGAGGATCACGCCGAGCGTGATGAGCAGCTCGCCGACGCCGCCGACCACGGCGCTGCCGGCGGAGCGGCGGCGGGGAGGTCGGGCGTGGGTGGGACTCGTCACGTGCGCGATCGTACGTGGTCGCGGGGCCTGTCGCGGCGCGGCGGTGACCTGCGGACGGCGGGCGGCCGGGCTCGCCGGGGCGGGGCGCCGGCCCGGCCCGGGGGGGCCTGTCGCGCGTGGTCGGCGCATGGGAGCCTGGACCGGTGACCAGCGACGACGAGACCGCGACGGGACGGCGCGCGGCACGGCTGCGGCGCCGGTGGGACCGCGAGGCGGCGGGCTACGACCGGGCCTTCGCGGCCGCTGAGCGGCGGATGTTCCCCGACGTGCGCGGGCGGCTGTGCGCGCGGGCCCAGGGCCGCACCCTCGAGGTGGCGGCGGGCACGGGGCTCAACCTGGCGCACTACCCCCGGGCCGTGACCGCGGGCGCGTACACGGGGGTCGAGTGGAGCCCCGCGATGCTGGAGCTGGCCCGCCGCCGTGCGGCGGGGCTGGGCCTGGACGACGTCGACCTGCGGCTCGGCGACGCGCAGGCCCTCGACCTGCCCGACGCCGCGTTCGACACCGTCGTGTGCACGTTCTCGCTGTGCGCCATCGGCTCCGACCGGGCGGCCCTCGCGGAGATGACGCGCGTGCTGCGGCCCGGTGGCCTGCTGCTGCTCGCGGACCACGTCGCCTCGAGCGTCTGGCCGCTGCGCGCGCTGCAGGCGGCCGCCGACCTGGTGAGCGTGCCGCTGGCCGGCGAGCACTTCGGCCGCCGCCCCGCGCGGTGGGTCCAGGAGCAGGGGCTCGTCGTGGAGGAGCACGAGCGGACCCGGGCGGGGGTCATCGAGGTCGTGGCCGCGCGCCTCCCGGCGGGGTGGTCGGGACCGGTCAGCCGCTGACGACGAACGCGCCGTCGCCGCGCGGCGGCACGTCCTCGACCTCGACGCGGGTGACGACGGCCGCGGTCGGGCCCTCGCGCAGGAAGGCGAGCATCGCCGCCACGGCGTCGGGGGCGCCCTCGACCTCGGCCTCGACGGTGCCGTCGGGCAGGTTGCGCACGAGGCCGACCACGCCCGCGTCGGCCGCGGCCCGGCGCGTCGCCCAGCGGAACCCGACGCCCTGGACGCGGCCGTGCACCCGCACGCGCCGCCGCACCGTGGTGGTCATCCGGCCCTCCGTCCGTCAGTCGAACATGTCCCCGATGTCCCCGATGTCGTCGAGGATCCCGCCCAGCACCATCCCGCCCAGCACGGCGCCGAAGACGTCCGAGCCGCTGCGGCCCGCCGGGCGGCGGCCGCCCTCCCAGCCGCCGTACCCCCGGTCGCCGCCGTTGTAGCCGCCGTCCCACCGCTGGCCGCTGCCGGCGCGCGCGATGTCGCGGTGCGCCAGCGTGGCGGCCTCCGCCGCGAGGGCCGCGCCGCGGCGGGCCGCGGCGAACGCCCGCTCCGGGTCCGCCGCCGTCCGCGCCTGCGCCACCTCGCGCTCCGCCTCCGCGAGCCGCGTCCGCGCGTCCGGCCCCACGGGGGCGCGGTAGTCGTCCACGACGGAGCGCGCGGCCGTGAGCTGCCGCTCGGCGTCGTCGAGCGCGGGCCCGAGGCGCGCCGCGGCCTTCCGGCTGCGCTCGTCGCGCTCCGCCCGCTCGGCCACGGCGTCGTCGAGCGCGGTGTTGGCCTCCCGCACGCGCGTGAGGGCGTCGAGGGGGTCGCCCGGCTCGCCCGGCGCGGGCAGCGACGCGAGCGCGGCCTCGAGGGCGTCGACGGCGCCGTCGATCCGGCCCGCGCGCACGGCGGCCGGCAGGGCGCGGGCCTGGGCGAGCTCGGCGCGCGACTCGGCGACGATCGCGCCGAGCGCGGCCTCGGCGCGCAGGGCCTCCGCCTCGTAGTCGTCGACGGCGCGCAGCAGCCCCTCGGCGCGGCGCACGGCCTCCTCCGCCGCGCGGGCGGCGGCGCCGGCCTCCGCCACCTGCTGCGTCGTCAGACGCTTGCGGGCGGCGGCGGTGCTGCGCCCGGCGAACTCGAGGAGGCGCTCCGCCTGGTCGGGGTTGTCCGCGACGGGCAGCAGGGCGCGCTCGGCGTACTGGCCGCGCAGCCGCTCGAGGTCCGCACGCGCGGCCGGCACGGCCTCGCGCACCCGGGCGAGCTCGCCGTCCACCCGGGCGACGACGTCCGGGGTCGCGCGGACGGTCTGCCGCAACCCGGCGAGGCCGCGGTCGATGTCGTCCAGGGAGCCGCCGGCGGACCGGCACAGGTCGACGATCCGCGCCGACCACTCGCGCCGCTCGGCGTCCGTGTCCGGCACCTCGTCGTGCAGCCGCTGGTTGAGGTGGAACGCCTCGGCCAGGCGCTCGCGCGCGCGTCGCAGCGTGGGCGCGAGCTCGCGGGTCTCCCGCTCGCCGAGCTCGGCCACCGCGAAGGCCAGCTCGTCCTCCGCGAGGCGGGCCCGCTCGTCCGTGCGCACCAGCGCGGAGCCGGCCTCGACGCCGAGCCGCTGCAGCTCCGCCTCGAGCTCGGCCGCGCGCGCCCGGGCGGCGTTCCTGCGCCGCGCCGCCCAGACGGCCACCGCCGTGACCAGCACGACCACCACAACCAGGCCCGTCACGATCCCGACGATCTGCCCCGCATCCATGGTCGGCATCGTAGGCGGCGCGCGGCAGGTGCGGGGACGCCCGGCCGCGGCGCCTCCCCGAGACCGGTCAGGGCCAGGGCCACGCACGCGTGGTCCTGGCCCTGACCGGTCGTGGGCGGGTGTCGTGCCTCAGTCGCGGCGCCGCGCGACGCGGAGCGCCACGAGGACGGCCGCGCCCGCGAGCACGACGACGCCCCCCGCGATGCCCAGCACGACGACCAGCTCGGAGGAGCCGCCGGCGTCCGTGGTGCCGGTGCCGCTCGCGGGCCGGGCCTCGTCGGCGCCGGCGGCGGGGGAGCCGCACGGCGTGGCGGCGGCGCCCGGGGTGGCCGCGGTGGTCCCGGCGGGCGGGTCGTAGGTGAACGCGAACTGCCCGCTGGTCGGGTGCCCGTCGGCGGACACGATGCGCCAGTCCACGGTGTACTCGCCCGCCGGGCCGAGCGTCACCGGCACGGACGCCGTGCGGTCCTGGGTGGTGGGGCACCCGGTCGCGTGCTCGGTGCCGTCCGCGTCGGTCACGGAGATCACGGTGCTCGACCCGTCCGCGGCGAGGTTGAGGACCGCCTCGTCGAAGGTCACCTCGACGGACTCGGGCGCCTCGGTCACGGTCGAGCCCGTGGCCGGCGTCGTCCCGACGACGACGTTGTGCGCGCTCGCCGGCCCGGCCAGCCCGACCGCGCCCGCGAGGGCGAGCCCGACGGCGCCCGCGCCGGCCAGGAGCGCGCGGCGGGCCGTGCCGCGCCGGCGGCGGGTCACTGCTGCCCCGTCCGGGCGCGCGTGCGGGCGAGGGCGGCGACGCCCGTCACCGCGCCCACGAGGCCCAGCCCGAGGCCGGCCGCGCCGAGCGCGAGGGGCAGGGTGTCGCCGGAGCCGCCGTCGGCGCCCGCCCCGTCCGACGCCTGCGCCGCCGTGTCGGACGCGGCGCCGTGCGCGTCGCCCCCGGTCGCGGGGACGACCTGCAGCACGGGGGCGGGGTGCTCGGGCTCGTCGTCGCCCGTCGCGGGCTGGTCCCACTCGACGACCTCGCCGTCGGAGTACGTCTGCGTGGTCGGCAGCGTGATCGTGTCGACGCCGTCGGGCACGGCGCCGGCCGAGACCGAGAAGCGGAGGAACTCTCCGGGCGCGATGCCGGCGTCCGGGTCGTCGGCGGTCCACTCGACGCTCGCGGGCGCCTCGGTGAGGGTGGTGCCCTGGACGTCGACGGGCTCGGGCAGCGCGGCCCGGGTCACCTTCGCGCTCCACCCGGGGACGGGCTCGACGGACACGCTGGTGAACGGGGTGTCGGTCGGCAGGGCGACCGTCACGGCGGTCGTCGAGGCCTCGGGGGACTCGTTGGGGACCTTGAAGGTCAGGGTGGCGTAGGCGCCGGACTCGGCCGAGTCCGGCGTCACCGTCACGTGCGCGGACGCGGCGGCGGCGCCGAGCACGAGGGCCGGGACGGCGAGGGCGGCCGCGCCGGCGAGCCGGCGGGTGCGCACGGCGACGGCGGCGCGGCGGGGGCTGGTGCGGGCAAGGGTGGTCGAGGACATGGCTGTCTGCTCCGGTGGTTCGAGGGGGTCGTGGGACGGCGGGGCCCGCCCCGTCCGACCTCGGACCGGGGCAGGCTCAGGCGGCGCGCACGAGCGCGCCGCGCCACGACGGCGGTCCGCGCGGCGCGGGGCGGCGGCGGGCGTCCCAGGGCAGCGGGCGCCAGGCGGGCCCGGCGACGACCGGGCCGCGCCGCACCACGGGCAGCGCCGGGGGGCCCTGCACCAGCAGGGCGACGTGCGCCAGGTGCGAGGCGACGTTCGCCGCGGCCCGGTCGCCGGCGGCGAGCAGCAGCGCCGTCAGGACGACCGCGACGGCGTGCGCGGCGAGCATCCACGTGGTGGTGCCGCCGTCCGCGGCGTGCTCCAGGTGCGTGGCGACGCCGGCCGCGGGAGGCAATGAGCCGGGCCCGAGGTCGTGGCCGGCGTGCCCGGCGAGGGCGGTGGCCGTCGTCCCGGCGTCACCGGCGGGGGCGGCGCCCAGCACCGACAGGGCGGAGTGCTGCACGAGCTGCAGCGCGACCATCGCGGGAAGCAGGCGACGGAGCGTCAGGCGGCGTCGCGCCGTCCAGACGGCGACGGGCGCCGAGAGCGCCAGCACGACCAGCCACGCGAGGGGTGCACCGGGCAGCGAGCCGCCGGCCAGGAGGTGGGCGGCGGCCGCGATGCTGAGCGTCGTGCCGGCGACGAGGAGCTCGCGCACACGACGGACGACCACGGACACCCCCGCACCCTATCCCGGCGGGCGACGCGCCTGGTGGGACGCGCGGACGCCCCTCGCGGGCGGTGGGCTACGGTGGCGCCGAACGACACGGGGTGCCTCCCGCCGTCGGCCCCGGCCGGCGCCTGGACGCTGAGATCACACCCGTCGAACCTGATCTAGCTCGCACTAGCGAAGGGATGTCGGCATGAGCGTGCGCGCACGTCACGACAGCTCCGCCCACCAGGGCACCACCGACCGTGGCACCACGGGCCAGGGCACCACCGAGCACGGCACCACCGACCGCGCGGCCCCGCCCAGCCGGCCCCGCGTCCTCGCGATCGCGGGCTCCGACCCCTCGGGCGGCGCCGGGGTCCAGGCGGACCTCAAGGCGGTCGTGGCCGCGGGCGGGTACGGGATGGCGGCGCTGACCGCCCTGACGGCGCAGAACACCCGCGGCGTGCGGGGGGTGCACGTGCCGCCCGCGGAGTTCCTCACGGCCCAGCTCGACGCGCTCGCGGACGACGTCGCGATCGACGCGGTGAAGATCGGGATGCTCGCGGCCGCGCCCGTCGCGCGGGCCGTCGGGGCGTGGCTGGACGGGCTGCCGCGCGGGGCGACGTCGCCCCGCCCGGCCGTCGTGCTCGACCCGGTGATGGTGGCCACCAGCGGCGACCGCCTGCTCGACCCGACGGCCGAGCGCGCCGTGCGGGACCTGCTCGCGAGGGTCGACGTGGTCACGCCCAACCTGCCGGAGCTCGCGGTGCTCGTCGAGGAGCCGCCGGCCGCCTCCTGGGCCGCGGCGCTCGACCAGGCGCGCCGGCTCGCCGCGCGCCACGACGTGCTCGTGGTGGCCAAGGGCGGCCACCTGACCGGCGACGACGGCGCCGGCGCCCCGGACGCCCTCGTCGGTGCCGACGGCGTGCTGCTGGAGCTGGCCGGCGAGCGGGTGCGTACGACGGCGACGCACGGCACCGGCTGCTCCCTGTCGAGCGGGCTGGCGGCCCGGTACGCCCGCACCGGCGACTGGGCCGAGGCGCTGCGCGACACGAAGGCGTGGCTCGCGGCCGCGATCCGGGCGGGGGAGGCGCTGCGCGTCGGCGGCGGGCACGGGCCCGTCGACCATCTCGCGGGGAGCACCCCGTCGGGCGCGGTGGAGCGGGAGCGGCCGGGTGCGCAGGACGGTGCCGCCGCCGCGGCCGGCCGGGCCGCCGTCGACCGGTGGTGGGACGCCGCCGCCCCGGTGCGCGCCGCGATCGACGGGCTGCCGTTCGTGCGCGCGCTCGGCGACGGGTCGCTCGCCGCCGACCGGTTCCGCACCTACCTCGAGCAGGACGCGATCTACCTGCGCGAGTACTCCCGCTGCCTGGCCCGCGCGAGCCAGCTCGCCCCCACGCGCGCCGAGCAGACCTTCTGGGCCGGCGGGGCGCACGGCGCGCTCGTCACGGAGCTCGACCTGCACACGAGCTGGCTCGGCGGCGAGCCGACCGACGTGCCGGCCAGCCGGACGACGGCGGCGTACCTCGAGCACCTGCGCGGCGCGGGCGACGACTACGCGACGCTCGTCGCCGCCGTCCTGCCCTGCTACTGGATCTACCAGGACGTGGGGGAGCGGCTGGCCGCGCTGAACCGCCCCGACCACCCGTACTCCGCCTGGCTGGGCACCTACGCCGACGAGGAGTTCGCCGCCTCGACCCGCCGGGCGGTCGCCGTCCTGCGCCGCGCCGCCGGGGACGCCGGGCCCGCCACGCGGGCGCGGATGGCGGCGGCCTTCCAGCGGGCGTGCGAGCACGAGCTCGCGTTCTTCGACCAGGCCGCCGAGCCCCGTGCGGTCGCGCTCGCCGGGGCCGCGGCGGGGTGAGGTCCGCCGCGCCGGGGCGCCTCGGGTCACCCGCCGGGTCAGCCCGGCGCCATGCCTTCGCCGCGCCTTCACCGCGTGCCGGGCAAACGCTTGCCAAGGAGGGGTGACCGGGGCAAGCGTGTCGGTGGCGGGTGTCAGAATGGTGGTGATGCCCGACACAACGCGCGCACCGCGCAGCAGCAGCAGAGGCGCCGCAGGCGCCGATCCCTCCGACAGTCCGAGGAGGAGCTCCGCCTCCTCCGCCGCGCGCCGACCCGCCGCGCCCGGCACCCCGCCCGGCCGGTCGTCGGGGCCGCCCGGTCCCGCCGGCCCGCAGGCCACGGCCGCCCCCGCGGGCTCCGAGCTCTCCACGATCGCGTCGGTGCGGCGGCTGTACCCGTACGTGCGCCCGGCCGTGCCCCGCCTCATCGGCGGCCTGTTCTCCGCGCTGGGCGCCAGCCTCGCCGCCCTCGCGATCCCGCGCGTGCTGCAGACCCTGGTCGAGGGTCCGCTCGCCGAGGGGGCGGCCGCCCACGACCTGGGCGCGCTCGTCGTGCCGGTCGTCCTGGTCCTCGTGCTCGGCGTCGCCGAGGCCGGCTTCGTCCTGCTGCGGCGCAACCTCGTGATGTACCCCGGCACGCGGATCGAGGCGGAGATGCGCATGTCGCTGTTCCGCCACCTGCAGGACCTCCCGGTCGCGTTCCACGACCGGTGGCCCGGCGGCCAGCTGCTCAGCCGCATCATGGGCGACCTCGGCCTGCTCCGCCGGTGGCTGATCTTCGGCCTCCTGCAGCTCGTGGTCAGCGCCGTGACGATCGTCGTCGGCGTCGGGATCCTCCTGGCCACCGCCGGCTGGCTCGGCCTCGTCTACCTCGCGGGCGCGATCCCCGTGACGGTCATCGCGTTCCGCTTCTCGCGGCGCTACCGCGTCATCGCGCGCCTCTCGCAGGACCAGTCGGGCGACCTCGCCACCACCGTCGAGGAGTCCGTGCACGGCATCCGCGTGCTCAAGGCCTTCGGCCGCGGCCGCGACGCCCTCGACTCGTTCACCGACCAGGCCGAGGAGCTGCGCCAGACGGAGATCCGCAAGGCCGGCAACCAGGCCACCGTCACCACCGCGCTGCAGCTCATCCCCGAGGTCACCCTCGCGGTGTGCCTCGTGCTCGGCACGGTCCTGGCCGCCCAGGGGCAGATCACCGTCGGCAGCCTCGTCGCGTTCTTCCTCACGGCCGCCGTGATCAACGGCCCCGTGGTCGACCTCGGCATGACGCTCTCGATGACGCTCAACGCCCGCACCGCCGTCGACCGCTTCTTCGAGGTCATGGAGACCCCGAACCCGCTCGCCGACCCGGCGGACCCGGTCGAGGTGGGAGCCTCCCGCGGGCAGCTCGAGCTGCGCGACGTGACCTTCCGGTACGAGGACTCCGCGCGCCCCGTGCTCGAGCACGTCGACCTCGAGCTGCCGGTCGGCACCACCACGGCGCTCGTGGGCCTCACCGGGTCCGGCAAGTCCACCCTCGCCATGGTCGTCCCGCGCATCTTCGACGTCACGGGCGGCGAGGTGCTGCTCGACGGCGTGGACGTGCGCCGCATGCGGCGCCACGACGTGCGGCGCGCCGTGGCGGTCGCCTTCGAGGACCCCACGCTGTTCTCCGCGTCCGTGCGCGACAACGTGCTCCTCGGCGTCCCGGAGGCCGGCCCCGACGCCGTCCCCGAGGCCGAGCGGGAGCGCCGGCTGCACGAGGCGATCGAGGTGGCCCAGGCCGGCTTCGTCGCCGACCTGCCCCAGGGCGTCGAGACGCGGATCGGGGAGGAGGGGCTGTCCCTGTCCGGCGGGCAGCGCCAGCGCCTCGCCCTCGCCCGCGCCATCGCCGCCCGGCCGGCGGTGCTCGTCCTCGACGACCCCCTGTCCGCGCTCGACGTCGCGACCGAGGAGGCCGTCACCACCCGCCTGCGGTCCGTGCTCGACGGCACCACCAGCCTCGTCATCGCGCACCGCCCGTCGACCGTGGCGCTCGCGGACCGGGTCGCCGTGCTGCAGGACGGGCGGATCACGGCCGTGGGCACGCACAGCGAGCTGCTCGCCACGGACGCCCACTACCGGCACGTCATCTCCAGCCTCGAGCAGGACTGGGAGGAGAGCGCCGAGCACTCGGGCCGGGAAGAGCCCGACCGCGCCCGGGCCGAGCAGGACCGCACCGAGCAGGACCATGCCGAGCAGGCCCAGACCGAGGAGGTCCAGCGGTGAGCCGCCCCAGCACCCCCGCCCCCGCCGGGGACCAGGGGCGACGTCGCCCCACCGACGCGAGCGCGGACGACGCCACCCGTCTCGACAAGGAGACGTCGCGCGCCGTCCGGTCCCGCTCGATGCGCCTGCTGGGCGAGATGCTCCGGCCGCGCCTCGGGGCCCTCGGCCTCGCCGGCGTCCTGGTCGTGCTCTCGACCCTCGGCCAGGTCGCGGGCCCGTGGCTCGTGTCCCTCTCCATCGACTCGGCGGTGCCCGACCTCATGGGCGGGGACGTCAGCACGCTTGTCATCGTGGGCTCGGCCTATCTGGTCGCCGCCGTCGTCGGCGGACTCTGCGCCGGCGCCTACGTGCGGCAGGCGGCCAGGATCGCCCAGGGGGTGCTCCTGGACCTGCGCCGGCGCGTCTTCCGGCACACCCAGCTGCTGAGCCTGGAGTTCCACGAGTCGTACACGTCGGGCCGGATCATCAGCCGCCAGACGTCCGACCTCGAGGCCCTGCGCGAGCTGCTCGACGGCGGTCTCACCGGCGTCGTGTCCTCGCTCATGCTCATGATCTTCACGGGGCTGGGCCTGTTCCTGCTCGACTGGCGCTCCGGACTGGTGCTCGCCGTCGCCCTCGTCCCCGCCTGGCTGCTGACCCGCTGGTTCCAGAAGCACTCCCAGGTCTTCTACCGCGAGCAGCGCACCGCCTCCGCGCGGCTCATCGTGAAGTTCGTCGAGACGATGACGGGCATGCGGGCCGTGCAGGCGTTCCGCCGGGAGTCCACCACCGAGGCGGAGTACGACCGGATCGGCGAGGAGTACCGCGACGCCAACCTGCGGATCTTCAGCGTCAACGGCCGCTACCAGCCCGGCCTCGTCCTCATCGGCAACGTCGCGGTCGCGGCGGCGCTCGCGGTCGGCGGGTGGCGGGTGGTGCAGGGCTCGCTCGACGTCGGCGTCCTGGTGGCCTCCCTGCTGTACGTGAAGCGGTTCTTCCAGCCGATCCAGCAGCTCGGCATGTTCTACAACTCGTTCCAGTCCGCCACGGCGGCGCTGGAGAAGGTGTCCGGTCTGCTGGCCGAGGAGCCCACCGTCGTGGAGCCGCGGCGGCCCGTGTCGTTGCCGCACGCGCGCGGCGGGCTGCGGCTGCAGGACGTCACGTTCCGCTACGGCGACGGGCCCGTGGTGCTGCCGGACCTCGACCTCGCCATCCCGGCGGGGCAGACGGTCGCGCTCGTCGGCACGACCGGCGCCGGCAAGTCCACCCTGGCGAAGCTCGTCACGCGGTTCTACGACGCCAGCGAGGGCCGCGTGCTGCTGGACGGCGTCGACGTGCGCGACCTGTCGACCACCGACCTGCGGCGCGCCGTCGTCATGGTGACGCAGGAGGCGTACCTGTTCAGCGGGTCCGTGCGGGAGAACATCGCCCTCGGGCGGCCCGGCGCGCCCCAGGCGGACATCGAGGCCGCCGCCCGTGCGGTCGGGGCGCACGAGTTCATCATGGACATGCCCGACGGGTACGACACCGACGTGAACAAGCGCGGCGGGCGCGTGTCCGCGGGGCAGCGACAGCTGCTCTCCTTCGCGCGCGCGTTCCTCGCGGACCCGGCGGTGCTGGTCCTGGACGAGGCCACGTCCTCGCTGGACATCCCCGGCGAGCGTCTGGTGCAGCACGGCCTGCAGACGCTGCTGGCCGACCGGACGGCGATCATCATCGCCCACCGGCTGTCGACCGTCGCGATCGCCGACCGTGTGCTCGTCATGGAGCACGGGCGCGTGATCGAGGACGGGACGCCCGACGAGCTGGCCGCGGGCGACGGGCACTACGCCGCCCTCAACGCGGCCTGGCAGGACTCGCTCGTCTGACGCCTCGCCTCTGACGCCTCGCCCGGCGGCCCGCCGACGACGCCCCGCCCCCGTCCCCGGGGGCGGGGCGTCGTCGTGCGCGGGGGCGGGGCCATCAAGGGCCCCGCAGGCTGGACAGCAGGTCCAGGTCCACCGGGTCGACGATCGTCTCGAGCTCGTACCGCACCCACCAGTCGCCCGTGCGCCGGTGCTCGTCGCGCGTCGTGTACCGGTAGCGGAACAGCCGCATCCGCACCCAGCGCGGGCGGTCGCCGTCGAACGGGTCGCGCCGCAGCAGGCGCAGCGTGGCCGGGTCCGCCTCCAGCAGGCGCACGCACAGCCGCCCGATCCAGGGGCCGGAGGCGCCGAGCGGCACGAACCACAGCACCCAGTCCAGCCGCAGGTGGTAGGGCGCGACCTGCGGAGGGCGCCGGTCCACCTCGCCGGGCTTGCCGCGGAAGGCGTACTCGCGCCAGTCGTCCGGGCCGGGGCGCCTCGCGAGGGTGCCCTCGACGACCACCTCGTCGCGCCGCCGCGTCACGCTGCCGAACGCGCCGTAGGCGTTGACGAGGCGCAGCGGCTCGAAGCTCGCGTTCATCTTCTGGTGGCGCGACGCGAGGTTCAGCGCCGGCCGCACCGACAGGACCGCGAGGAGCAGGGCGACGAGGGAGGCCGTGACCAGGTAGCCGAGGGGCACGTCGGTGGCCGTCGTGCCGACCGGGCCGCCGACGTCGCCGGGCAGGGCGCCGAGCAGGGTGCGCCAGACGCCGTCGGACACCATGGCGGCGCCGAGCACGATCGCCGCCCAGTTCAGCCAGGCGAAGTTCCCGGTCAGCACCAGCCAGCCCTGGGTGAGGACGACGACGCCGCCCGCGACGCTCGGCAGCGGCTGCGGCAGCCACAGCAGCCACGGCACCAGGAGCTGCGTCACGTGGTTGCCGACCACCTCCGTGCGGTGCCACCAGCGCGGCAGGTGGTGGGCGTGCCAGCTGAACGGGCCGGGCATCGGCTGGGTCTCGTGGTGGTAGTCCAGGGCCGTGAGGTCACGCCAGGCCGGGTCGCCGCGCCACTTGATGAGCCCGGCCCCGAGCTCGAGCCGGAACAGCAGCCAGCGCGCGGCCAGCACCAGCAGGAACGGGGCGGGCACCGCCGGCGACCCGAACCACGCCGCGAGGAACGCGAGCTCGCACAGGAGCGTCTCCCAGCCGAACGCGTAGAACCGCTGACCCACGGAGACGATCGACAGGTACGCGGCCCAGAGCGCCAGCAGCACGAGCGTCGTGACCCACCACGGGCCGGTCTGCGGCAGCCCGACCACGACCGCGGCGGCGCCGGCCGCGCCGAGCCCCGCGACGACCACCAGCAGCCGGTCGGAGTAGCGCACGTGGAAGAGCGAGGGCGCGGCGCGGAACCGGACGCGCGCGGTGAACGCCCGCACGGGCAGCAGCCCCCGCTCGCCGAGCAGGGGGCGGAACTGCGCGAGCGCCTGGACGAAGGCCAGGCACAGCAGGGCCGCGACGCCCCGCTGGAGGATCTCGCGGGCGACGTCGTAGTCCGTGCCGGCCCACCACCCGTCGAGCCATGTCGCGAGCCCCGGCGGCAGCGCGGCGGGGAGCTCGGCGGGCAGCCCGGCCAGGGGCTGCGCAGGCACGCCTCCACGCTAGTCGCGGGCGGCGTCCCCCGCCTCGACCAGGCGCTCGACGAGCGCGTGCGCCGCCGGTGTCGGGGCACCCACCGTGAGGGCGAGGACCTGCCGGGTGGCGCCGGGCAGGTGCTCCGTGACGACGTCGGGGTTGCGGTGCGCGCGCAGCGCCAGGGAGGGCAGCAGGCTCACGCCCGCGCCGGAGGCGACGAGAGCCTGCACGGCCACGTAGTCGTCGGTCTCGAACGCGATGCGGGGCGCGAACCCGGCCGTCGCGCAGCGGGCCACGAGGTCGGCCCGGCAGCGCTCGCAGCCGGCGATCCACGCGGCGTCGCGCAGCTCGGTGAGCGGGGGCGGGCCGGCGGCGCCGGCCGCCGCGGCGCGGGGGTCGTCGGCACGGCGGACCAGCGCGATGGGCTCCTCGTGCACCACGGTCGCCTCGAACCGTGAGAGGTCCATCACCGGGCGCGCGTGCCCCACGTCCGTGTGCCGGAAGACGAGGGCCACGTCGACGTCCCCGGCCTGCAGCGCGGCCACGGCCTCGGGCGGCTCGGCCTCGACCAGCCCGACGCCGAGCCCCGGGTGCTCCGCGCGGAGCCCGGCCACCGCGGCGGGCACGAGCGTCGCCAGGGCGGACGGGAAGGCGGCGAGGCGGGCACGACCGGCCCGGAGGCCGGCGAGGGCGTCGAGCTCGCGGCGCGCGCCCTCGACACGGCCCAGGATCTCCTCGGCCCGCGCGGCGAGGAGCCGCCCCGCCTCGGTGAGGCGGACTCCTCGGCCCGCCCGCTGCAGCAGGGGGAGGCCGGCCTCGGCCTCGAGGCGCGCGAGGTGGTGGCTGACGGAGGGCTGCGCGTAGTGCAGCTCACGGGCCGCGGCGGTCACCGACCCGGTGCGCGCGACGGCGGCGAGCACGCGCAGCCGCGTGAGGTCGAGGTGGGGCGGGGGAGCGGGTTCGACGGACACGGCGGCCAGCCTACGACGATCCATCGACGGGGTCTATGACGTGCAGTCAGAACAGGCATTGGACCTATCAGTCGGCCGCGGGCGATCCTGCTGTGATGACGACCCCGCTCCCGACGCCCGCCCCGTCGGCCGACGTGCCGGCACCCCCGACGATGCGCGACGTGCTGTCCGCTGCCCGCCGGATCGACGGGCTCGTCGTCCGCACGCCCGCGCTGCGTCACCCGGAGCTCGCCCGCGCGGTCGCCGACGCGGGCGCGGCGGGGGCGGACCTCGTCGTCAAGCACGAGAACCTCCAGCACACCGGGGCGTTCAAGGTCCGCGGCGCCCTCAACCTGCTGCTCGGGTTCGACGACGACGCGCGCCGCCGCGGCATCGTCGCCTACTCGACGGGCAACCACGCCCAGGCCCTCGCGTTCGCCGCCCGGCATACCGGGACCGGGTGCACGATCGTCATGCCGCACCACCCGAACCCGCTGAAGGAGCGCGCGGTGCGCGACCTCGGCGCCGACGTCGTGCTGCACGGCGAGACCTTCGACGACGCCCGCGAGGAGGCCGGCCGGATCGCCGCGGCGACCGGCGCGCGGCTCGTCGGCGCCGCCAACGAGCCCGTCCTCGTGGCCGGGGTCGCGACCGCCACCCTGGAGCTGCTGGAGCAGGCGCCGGACCTCGACGTCCTGGTGGTGCCCGTCGGGGGCGGCTCCGGCGCCGCCGCCGCGTGCCTCGTCGCGGGTGCGCTGGCGCCGGGGCTGCGGGTGGTCGCGGTGCAGGCCGCCGCCTCCCCGGCCGCGCACGACTCGTGGCGCGCCGGCGAGCTGCGCACCGCGGCGAACACGACCCGCGCCGAGGGGCTCGCCGTCGGATGCGGCTTCGCGCTCACCCAGGCCGTGCTGCGCGAGCGGCTCGCCGACTTCCTCCTGGTGGACGACGACGCGATCGCCGCCGCCCAGCGCGCCTACCTCACGGGCGCGCGCACCGTCGCGGAGGGCGCGGGCGCCGCCGCGCTGGCCGCGGTCCTCACGCATCCGGCGCAGTTCGCCGGGCGCCGCGTGGGCGTCGTCTGTTCCGGCGGCAACGCGAGCGAGACCGAGCTCCGCCGGGCCCTGGGCGCCTGAGCGTCCGAGCGGGCGGCGCCGCGGACGCGCGCCGCGCGCGGGCTCGCCGCCCCATCTCGGGTGGGGGAGGGGCGCCCGGGGATACGCTGCCGGGCATGGCCCGCTACTTCGACGTCCACCCGGTCGACCCGCAGCCCCGGGCGATCGGGCAGGTGGTCGCGATGCTGGGCGAGGGGGCGCTCATCGCGTATCCCACGGACTCCGGCTACGCCCTGGGCTGCCGGGTCGGCCAGCACGACGGCACCGAGCGGATCCGCCAGATCCGGCACCTCGACGCGGGCCACCACTTCACGCTCGTGTGCGCCGACTTCGCGCAGCTGGGGCAGCTCGTGCGCCTGGACAACACCGCGTTCCGTGCAATCAAGGCGGCCACGCCCGGGCCCTACACGTTCATCCTCCCGGCCACGGCGGAGGTGCCGCGGCGCCTGGCGCACCCCAAGAAGAAGACCATCGGCGTGCGCATCCCCGCGTCCCGGGTGGTGCAGGCGCTGCTGCGCGAGCTCGGCGAGCCGCTGCTGTCCTCGACGCTGATCCTGCCCGGCCAGGAGCAGCCCCTCACGGACGGCTG
Organism: Isoptericola sp. NPDC057653; assembly: GCF_042799955.1. Lineage (NCBI taxonomy): Bacteria > Bacillati > Actinomycetota > Actinomycetes > Micrococcales > Promicromonosporaceae > Isoptericola > Isoptericola sp. NPDC057653. Next base: position 327,213 of record NZ_JBHVHP010000002.1, read on the forward strand.
GCAGGTCAAGGAGGAGCTCGACCACGTGGTCGACGCCGTCGTCGACGGCGGCGAGGTGGTGGCCGAGCCCACGACCGTCGTCGACTGGTCGGAGGGGTACCCCGAGGTCGTGCGCGTGGGCGCGGGGGACCCGGCGCGCTTCGAGTAGGCAGCCAGGCCGCGGACGCCCGGCCGGCGGGGCCGCCGCCCCGGCTAGGGTGCTGCTCATGAGCGACCGCGGACTTGCCCTGGCCCGAGAGAAGATGTCGGCGGAGGGCGTCGCCCCCGCCGCGATCGAGACCTTCACCCGCTTCTACCGCCTCCTCGAGTCCGGCGAGACGGGCCTGGTGCGCGAGGCCGACGTCGACCCCCTGGTCGACCTGCCGCGGCACGCGGACCTCGACGTCCCGGCCGCCGACGCCCAGGCCGCGCTGGCCCGGACCGCGATCATCAAGCTCAACGGCGGGCTCGGCACGTCGATGGGGATGGACAAGGCCAAGTCGCTGCTCACGGTGCGCGACGACGCGCCGGGCGCCGACGGGGGCGCCCTCACCTTCCTCGACGTCATCGTCCGCCAGGTGCGCGCGGCCCGGGAGGCCACCGGTGCCCGGCTGCCGCTGGTGCTGATGAACTCCTTCCGCACCCGGGACGACACGCTCGCCGCGCTCGCGCCGTACGCCGACCTCGCCGTCGACGGGCTGCCGCTGGACTTCCTGCAGAACCGCGAGCCCAAGCTGCGCGCGGACGACCTGGAGCCCGTCGACTGGCCGGCCGACCCGACCCTCGAGTGGTGCCCGCCGGGGCACGGCGACCTGTACCCGGCGCTGCACGCGTCGGGCGTCGTGCGGACGCTCCTGGACGCGGGCTTCCGCTACGCGAGCGTCTCCAACTCGGACAACCTCGGCGCGGCCCCCGACGGCGCCATCGCCGCCTGGTTCGCCGCCTCGGGCGCCCCGTACGCCGCCGAGATGTGCCTGAAGTCGCCGGCGGACGTCAAGGGCGGGCAGCTCGTGGTCCGCAAGAGCGACGGGCGCATCGTGCAGCGCGAGACGGCGCAGACCCACCCGGACGACGTCGACGTGTCCCTGGACCCGTCCGTGCACCCGTACTTCCACACGAACAACCTCTGGTTCGACCTCGAGGCGCTGGCCGCCGAGCTCGACCGCACCGGCGGCGTCCTCGAGCTGCCGCTGATCCGGAACGAGAAGACCGTGGACCCCACGGACGCGTCGTCCCCGGCGGTCGTGCAGATCGAGTCCGCGATGGGCGCGGCCGTGGCCGTCTTCGAGGGCGCCACGGCGATCGAGGTGGGCCGGGAGCGGTTCCTGCCGGTGAAGACCACCAGCGACCTCCTGCTGATGCGCTCGGACGTCTACGAGCTCACCGACGGCTACCGGCTCGTCGCCCAGGTCGCCGCGCCGCTGGTGAAGCTGTCCAAGACGTACAAGACGATCTCCCGCTTCGACGAGCGCTTCGCCGCGGGCGCGCCCTCGCTGCGCGCCGCGTCGTCGCTCACCGTCGAGGGCGACTGGACCTTCGGCGCGGGCGTCCGCGCCGAGGGCGACGCCGCCCTGCCCGACGAGGGCCGGCGCGCGACCGTGCCGGACGGCGCCACCGTCACCGCGGACGGCGTCGCCCCCTGACCGTCGCGCGCGACGCTACGCGGGCAGGTCGACCACGCGGTCGGCGCCCGTGACGGGCACGAGGGCGCCGGCGGACGCGGCGGCGAGGTCGTCGCGCAGCCGGGGGAGCGCTGCGGGCGGCACGAGCAGCGCGAGGCGGGCGACGGCGGCGTACGTGGGCTCCTCGAGGACGGCGTCGTGGGTCGACGCCCAGTCGCGGAGCAGGTGGTCCACCCGGCCGGCGTCGGCGTGCGGCACGTCGACGGTGACCTCGGTGAGCACCTCCCGCCGTCGCAGGAGCCCGTCGGACGCGGCGACGTCGAGGGCCTCGGCGACCGCGCCGGAGTAGGCGCGGACCAGCCCGCCCGCGCCCAGCAGCACCCCGCCGAAGTAGCGGGTCACGACCGCGACGACGTCCGTCACCTGCCGGCGGCGCAGCACCTCGAGCATGGGCACGCCCGCGGTGCCGGACGGCTCACCGTCGTCGGAGGAGCGCTGCTGGTCGGCCCGGGTGCCGACGACGAGGGCCACGCAGTGGTGCCGCGCGTCCCAGAGCTCCTTGCGCACCCGCGCGACGACGGCATCGGCCTCCTCGACGCTCCGGGCGGGGGCCAGGTGCGCCAGGAAGCGCGACCTCTTGATCACGAGCTCGTGGTCGACGGGGGCGGCGAGGGTCCCGGGGAGCGGCGCGGGGGCGGGGCTGGCGGGGCTGCTCACCCGGACGAGGCTACGTCGTCGGGCGACACGCCGACGGCCTCCCGATAAAAAGTGTGCCAAGCGCCAGGATGGGCCCATGACGCCGCACCCGGGGGAGCCCCCCGCGCCCGTGCCCACCGACGGTTCCGTCGCCGCAGCCGACCCGGCGGGAGCGGCCGCGCCCGCCGCGGGCCGGTACCCGCGCCCCACCGTCTCGCTGGACGAGGCGGACTGGGTGTGGCGGGAGCTGTCGGTGGAGGCGCTGCGTCCCGGGGGGAAGCCGGAGGTCGTGCGCCTGGCGGTGATCGCGGGCCTGACCCGGGCGACCGGTGCGCGGTACGGGGACCTGCTGCGCGTGCGCGCCGAGGATCTCGACCTCGGGCCGGACCCGGCGGCGGCGAGCCGGCGTGGGCGCGTGGGCGGCGCCCGCGAGCCGGGGGAGGGGAGGGTCGTCCTGCGGCACGGCAAGCACCGCACCGTCCGGGAGCATCGCCTGCCGCCGGAGGTGGTGCTGCTGCTGCGGCACTGGATGGTGGTGCGGACGGAGCTCGCCGCCGAGCTGGAGGGGTCCGTGCCGCGGGCGCTGCTGCTCACCGTGCACCACACGCACGACCACGGCACCACGGTCGCGAGCGGGCTGCCGATCACCCGGCAGGGGCTGGTGCTGTCGTGGCGGCGCTTCGTGCACCGGACGAACGCGCGGTACGGGGCGGTGCGGCCTCCGCTGCCCACGCGGTTCGAGCAGGTGCGTCGGGCGTGGGTCGACGCGGGCGTGCCCGACCTCGGTCGGGAGCTCACGCCCTCCGACGAGGACTCCGTTCGATAAAATAGTGTGCCAAGCGCTCTGAAACAGCAGGGCGGCCCGGGCGGGCACCTGACCACCCGGCACGGGAGACCCGGGCGCCTCGGGCCGTGGCGTCAGGCGGTGGCGATGCCGAGCAGCGGGGCGTCGGGGGAGTGCGACGGCAGCTCGTGGAAGCCGTAGCGGTCGTAGAAGGCGCGGGCGCGGGTGTTGGCGGGGTCCATGCCGAGATGGACGCCGGGCACCCCGCGCGCGGCCAGCGCCGAGCGCAGCGTGTCCAGCAGCGTGCGGCCCAGGCCCTGCCCCTGGTTCTCGGGCAGCAGGTCGATGTGCAGGTGCGCCGGGTACCCGTCGAGCTCGCCGGCGGTGAGGCCCCGCACCATGCGGCCGCCGTCCTTCCCGGCGTCGAGGAGCGCGGCCTCGGGGAAGCCCGGCTCGCGGCCCGTGGGCGACGTGCCCGGCTCCGGGTGCCGCGCGGCGAACCCGGGTCCCCAGGCCTGCCCCCACCAGGAGGCGAACTCGCGCGTGTCGGCGACGCCGATGACGTAGCCCGTCAGGCGGCCGTCCTCGACGCGCAGCACGTCGTCGGCCGGGTCGGCGGGGCTCTCGCCGTGGAGGTCGCGGCCGAGCTCGTCGTCGGGGCGGACGACGACGAACGCGAGGTCGGGCGAGTGGTCGACGTAGGGCAGGGCGAAGACCTCGGGCATGAGGAGGTCGTCGGAGTACAGGCCGCGGGCGTCGCCGCCGCCCGCGGCGGTACGGACGCACACCTCGGCGACGGCGGCCCGGTCGGTGGGGCGGTAGCGGCGGATCACGGGCACATCATGCCGCGACCGGGGGCGGTGCGGCACGGGGTTCCTCGAGGGCACGCTGCGGGGGGGCCGTCGGCCGGTGCCGACGACCCGCCCGCAGTGCCTGCTCGACCTTCCGCGCGGTCAGCCCTCGGAGACGGCGCCGCCGGCGCTCTCCAGGTGGGCCCGCACGAACCAGTGGAACAGCTCCAGGTCGTGCAGGTGCCCGATGAGCAGGTCGTTCGTGACGTCGTCGAGCCCGGCCGTCTCGGTGGCCGCCTTGCGGTGCGAGGAGATCACGCCCTGGTAGACGTGGTCCAGCGCGTGCAGGTGCTCGGTGGTCGTGGCCCGGCCGAGCGCGTAGTCGTCCCACGTGCGCGCGGCGACGATCGCGCCGGGGGTCCCGACGGGCGCGACGCCGAGGGTGGCGATCCGCTCCGCGATCGCGTCGGTCATCGCGCGCACGGCGTCGACCTGGGGATCGATCATCTCGTGGACGGCGATGAAGTGCGGCCCCACCACGTTCCAGTGCACGTGCTTCAGCGTGAGGTGCAGGTCGGTGAGGGCGACGAGCCGCTCCTGCAGGATCGCGGCGACGCGGGCGCCCTCCTCCGGCGTGAGCGAGGGGACGGTGTAGCGGGGGAGCTCGGGCATCGGGGACCTCCGGTGTCGGTGCGTCGGCGCGCGGGTGCGGTCAGCGCGCCCCGCCATCCTCGGCCCGGACGACGGTCCACGCGAGCGCTGCCAGGGCCACCACGCCGAGGGCCACGAGCCAGGCGACCGGGTGGCCGGCGAGCGCCCAGGCGGCGGCGCCGAGGACGAGCGCGGCTCCCACCAGCAGGCCGTCGCGCGCGAGGGTGCGACGCAGGGCGGCGAGCTCCACCTGGTCGACCGCTGACAGGTGGTGCGCCCACCAGCCGAGCCGGGTCACGACGTACCCGAGGGGTGCGAGCCACAGCGTCGCGGGGTCGAAGGGTGCCTCGACGGACCCGAGGAGCAGGAGCGCGGCGGCGACGAGGGCGACGTGAGCGGGCGCGGGGCCGGGGCGGACGGCGGCCCAGACGGCCAGCACGACGGCGAGGACGGCGTAGAGCTCGGTGAGGACGGTGGTGCGGGCACCGGCGGCGGCGACGAGCACGAGGACGGCGACGGGGAACGCGGCGCGCAGCGTCCAGCCCGGGAGGCGGCGGCCGGTCTCGACGCCCACCGCGGGCAGCGGGCGGCCCGTGGCGCGGCGGGCCCGCCACCAGGCGCGGACGCGGGCGCGCAGGCCGGTCATCGGGCGCCCGCCCCCGCGTGGTGGCGCTCGGCGGCGCGGACCAGGGCCTCGAGCCGGAGCGGTGCGTCGTGGCGTGCCTCGCCGGCCCAGCGCACGACGGGGACGCCCTCGGCGGCGGCGCGGCGCAGGCGGTCGTCGCGCTCGGCGCGGGTCACGCGCCAGGCGAGGCGCATGTGCTCCTCCCGGGCGCCGCGGACGTCGGGCAGGGTGTCGACGAGGACGACGGGATGCCCGACGGCGCGCCAGGCGCGCAGCAGCTCGACCGGCTCGTCGTCGAGGACGGTGCTGAACAGGTAGACGATCGCGTCGGCGGGGACCTGCGGGGCGCGCAGCCGGCGTTCGGGGGTGCCGCTGGGGCTGCTGAGCGCGAGGGCGTGCAGCACCCGGCGCAGGTGTCGCCGGCCGGCGGCGGGCGGCAGGGGGCGCCGGTGGCGGCCCAGGTCGTCGACGCCGACGCGGTCGCCGGCGGTGACGAGGGCGGCGGCCACGGACGCTGCGGCGTGCCGGGCGAGGTCGAGGGACGTGGGCTCGTCGACGCGCTGGGGGCCGGTGCCGCGCCAGGTGCGCAGGTCGGGGCCGACGTCGTCGCGGGAGTCGACGACGAGGACGGCCGTCGCCTCGGCGGCGGCGTACGTGCGCCGCACGTAGAGGGTCTCCAGGTCCGGGGACCGTCGGGCGGTGGTGCGCCAGTCGATCCGCCGCAGCCGGTCGCCGGGCGTGAACGGGTGCACGTCGCGCAGCTCGTTCCCGTCGCCGAGGCGGCGGGAGGTGTGCGGGCCGGTGAGGCCGCGCAGCCGGCGGGGGACGGGGACCCGGCCGAGGGGCATGGCCGTGGGCAGTACGAGGCGGTCGGGCGCGGTGGCGCCCACGGGGTCCTCGGCGGCGGTCCCGCCCGCGCCGTGGCCGCGCGCGTCGACCTGGAACGTGCGCTGGGGCCCGGTCCGGACGGTGCTGAGGGTGAGGGGGAGCTCGCGCGCGTCCGCGGCGACCACCACGCCGGTGGTGCGGTGCCCGGGCGCGAAGACGCGCGCGTGCACGAGCTCGGCGCCGTCGGGCGGGTCGATCCGGAGGGTCGCGCGCAGCTCGCCCGGGGCGGCGGGGCCGCCGTCGGGCTCGATCGTCAGGGCGGTGCCGCGCCGGGGGGTGGTGGCGCGCCAGGCGCCGGGCCGCCCCGCCCAGAGCGCGCCGAGCAGCGGGGCGACGCCCAGGAGGGCCACGTCGGCGCGACCGGCGAGCAGGCCCAGCCCGAGGACGAGCACCCCGGCACCGACCCCGGCCGCCGCCTGCGGGCTGCGCCTCCACACGGCGGGTGTCACCGCTCCCGGCCGACGGTGGCGGGGCCCGGCACCGACGCCAGCATCTCGGCGACGACGTCCTCGGCGCGCACCGCGGACGCCCACGCGGTGGGCGTGAGGGTGAGGCGGTGGGCCAGCACGGGGACCGCGACGCGCTTGACGTCCTCGGGCAGCACGAAGTCGCGGCCGTCGAGGACGGCGACCGCTCGGGCGAGCAGGAGCAGGTTCTGGGACCCGCGCGGGGACGCCCCCACCTCGAGCGCGCCGTGCCGGCGGGTGGCCGCCGCGAGGTCGACGCAGTAGCCGGCGACGTCGGCGTCGACCTCGGTGGTCTCGACCCCGGCCTGCATGGCGAGGACCGTGGCGGCGTCGACGACCGGGCGCACGGTCGCGGCCTCCTGGCGGCGGGCCACGCGGCGCAGCAGCACGTCCTGCTCCTGGTCGCGGTCGGGGTAGCCGACCGCGAGGCGGACCATGAACCGGTCGAGCTGCGCCTCGGGGAGCGGGTAGGTGCCCTCGTACTCGACGGGGTTGGACGTGGCCATGACGTGGAACGGCTGCGGGAGGGGCCGGCTCGCGCCGTCGACGGAGACCTGTCGCTCGGCCATCGCCTCGAGGAGCGCCGACTGCGTCTTGGGCGGGGTGCGGTTGATCTCGTCGGCGAGGAACAGGCCGGTGAACACGGGGCCGGGGCGGAAGACGAACTCCCGCGAGGACGGGTCGAACACCGACGACCCGGTGATGTCGCTGGGCAGCAGGTCGGGGGTGCACTGCAGGCGGGCGAAGTCGAGGCCGAGGGCCGTGGCCAGCGATCGGGCGGCGAGGGTCTTGCCGAGCCCGGGCACGTCCTCGAAGAGCACGTGCCCGCCGGCGAGCACGGTCGCGAGGGCGAGCTCGAGCGTGTCCCGCATCCCGACGACGGCGGTGCCGACCTCGTCGAGGACGCGGCGCCCGAGGGCGGCCACCTCGGCGACGGGCAGGGGGTGGGCGGCGGGGGTGACGGGCGGCTCGACGGTCATGGGCGGGGCCTTCCTGCGGGGCTGACGGACGGTGCTGGGGTGGTGGCCGGGCGAGGCGCGGCGGGCCCGGACGCGGGCGCGTCCAGCGCCTCGATCGCGTCCAGCCAGCGGTGCACCTCGACCCGCGCGACCTGGCGGCGGGCGGTGAGCCCGGCGACGACGTCGGCCCCGAGCAGGCGCTCGGCGGCGTCGCGGCCGGCGGGGGTGGCGAGGTCGACGCCGTCGGCGGCCAGCCGCGCCGCCGCGAGCTCCCGGACTCGGCGCAGCACGCGGTCCCCGACGGCGCCGCTGCGGGTGAACGTGGCCCAGCCGAGCTCGCTCACGTCGTTCCGGGCGCCCTCGCGCCGGTCCACGGGCGGGTCGGGCCACGGCACCTCGTCGCCGTCGTCGAGCCGCCGCCACAGCACCACGGCCGTGGCCGCGACCACGACGAGCAGCGCCGCGTGGAGCAGGTCGAGCGCCCCCGTGAGGGCGAGGACCGCGACGGCCGCGAGCGCCGGCAGGGCGACGGTGAGCAGGGCGCGGGGAAGCCGGGGGCGGGTCATGCGTCGGGCTCGGTGCCGCGGGTGGGGCCGAGGGCTCGCGCGATGTGGGACAGGGCGCTGCGGGCGTCTCGCACGGCGTCGGCGCCGACGGGCCGGTCGGTGAAGCGGGCGCGCTGGTAGAGGCGGCGGAGGGTGTCGACGTCCGCGGTGGGGACGGTGCGGCCGTCATGGCGCTGGGCGGTGAGGAGGAGCGCGGTGAACTCGGTGGCGGTCTGGGCTGGTGCGCGGGTGGTGCCGTGCTCGGCGGCGGCGTCCTCGAGGGCGACCCAGGCCGCCACGACGGCGTCGTGGGGGGTGGCTGCGGCGTCGACGCGGGCGAGGGCGGTGTCGACGGCGTCCTGGAGCTGGGGCAGGGCGAGCGCGGCGGGGGTGCCGGTGGTGGCGGCGCCGGGGGCGAGGGGGTCGGGCTCGTCGTCGTCCTCGGCGGTGGCGAGGGCGCGCAGGACCCGGCGGGCGAGGAGCACGACGAGGTAGAGGAGGAAGAGGGCGCCGGCGATGCTGAGGGCGACGACGATCCAGGTGATCAGGTCGAAGGAGGTGTCGGGCCGGTCGGTGGGGACGAGGTCGCCGGGCCGTCGGTCGCTGACGGGGTCGCTGGCGGTGGGCGCGGGCAGGACGAGGTCGGGTACGCGGACGCGCCAGGGGGTGGCGGTGGCGGCGCCGAGGACGACGAGGGTGGCGAGGAGCGCGGCCGCGAGCGGCGCGACGGCCGCGCGTGCGGGTCGGCGGGGTGGCCTCGTCGGCGGGGCTGCCATGCGACGACCGTAGCGGGTGCCGTGGAGCGGGTGCAGGGGTGTCTCCCCGGTGGGTGGTTCGGCCGTGGGGCCGTCAGGGTGCCGCGGGGTCGCCCTGGGCGAGGCGGGCGGCGTGGACCCCGGCGACCGCGGCGGTGACGAAGGCGGCGGGGTCGCCGTCGAGGGTGCGGCCCATGGTGGACAGGCGGGCGGGGGAGCCGCGGAGCGCCTCGAGGAGGGCGGCGTCGGCGGGGACGTCGACGAGGTGGTGGCGGGGCGCGAGGGCGGCGGCCTGCTCGCGCACCTCCCCGGTGAGCTCGGCGCCCCAGGCGGGCAGGGCCTCGAGGTCGTCGGTGGGGGTCGGCACGGGGACGTCGGCGGCCGCGAGCGCCACGCGGCCGTAGGCGGTGAGGCTGTGGTGGGAGACGCCGCGGTGCCGGTCGCGGGGGTCGGCGCCGGAGACGCGCAGGGAGGCGACGGGGCGGCCGGCGAGGGTGGCGGCCGCGTTGACGGCTTCGCCGGCGGCGACGCCGGAGAAGCCCCACCGGGTGCCGGTGCCGAGGTTGCCGGGTCCTTGGGCGACGACGACGAGGTCGGCGCCGGCGACGTGGCGGGCGGCGAGGAGGCCGGTGTGCACAGTGACGGCCTCGAGGTCGCCGCCGAAGGCCTGGCCGACGGTGACGGTGGCGGCGAGCCACCCGGTGTCGCGAAGGGTGGCGACGGTGCGGGAGAAGGCGGCGGGCAGGGCGCCGCCGTCGGTCATGACGTAGGCGACGCGCGGGTGGGGGCGCCCGGCGAGCTCGGCGGCGTGGCGGGCGCCGGCGACGACGGCGGGCAGGGCGGAGTGGAGGTCGGCGACGACGACGGGGAGGCCGGCGAGGTCGTCGGCGTCGCGGAGGGTGTCGTGGTGGTCGGACTCCTGCTCGTCGACGCCGAGCACCATGGCCTGCAGGGGGGTGTAGCGGGCCTTGACGAGGTGGCCGGGGCCGGGCGGGGGGTCGGCGGGCAGGGCTGCGGGGGTGCTGCCGGCGGGGCCGACGACGAGGGCGTACCCGCCGGTGCCGAGGCCGCGGGCGAGGGCGGAGACGTTGAGCAGGAGCCGGTCGCCGACGTCGGGGTCGCCGACGAGGGTGGTGTACGCGAGGCCGCGGACCTCGCCGGGCGCGGTGGTGAGGTCGCGGGCGGGCAGCGGGGCGTCGAGGCGGACGGTGACCTCGCGGGCCCCGGTCCAGGCGTTGCCGCGGGCGGTGACGGTGCCGGTGCGCCACGTGACGTGCCCGGCGGGCGTGTCGCGGGGGGCGGCGGGCTGGGGCTGGTTCGGCGCTGTCGTCACCCGTGGAAGGCTACCGGCGACTAGGTTGGTCCCGATGCCTGCGAACCCCGTGGACCCGGCTCCTGCCGCGCCTTCCGCCCCTGTGTCGTCGTCGCGGGGCACGCCGCCCGCCGAGCGCCTCCTGAACCTCGTCATCGCCCTCGTGAACACGAGCGCGTCGATGACGAAGCAGCAGGTGCGCGCGGGGGTGGCGGGGTACGGCGACGCGCCGTCGACGGAGGCGTTCGAGCGGATGTTCGAGCGGGACAAGGACACGCTGCGGGCGCTGGGCATCCCGATCGTCACGGTGGACGCGGGCGGGCACAGCGACGAGGTCGGCTACCGGATCGACAACGACGCGTACGCGCTGGGCGCGGTGGACCTCACGCCGGCGGAGCTGGGCGTGGTCGCGCTGGCCGCGCAGCTGTGGTCGGACAAGACGCTGCGCACGGACATGTCGCGCGCGATGACGAAGCTGCGCGCGGCGGGCGCGGGGGAGGTCGCCGCGGACGCGGTGGCCGGCCTGGCGCCGCGCGTGCGGGCGGCGGGCGACGCGTACGTGCCGCTGCTGGAGGCGGTCTCGGAGCGGCGCGACGTGTCGTTCCGGTACCGGGCGGCGAGCACCGGGCAGGAGCTGACGCGGCACGTCGAGCCGTGGCGGATCGCGGCGCGGGGCAGCGGCTGGTACCTGGTGGGCTTCGACCGGGCGCGGGCCGCGGCCCGGGTGTTCCGGCTGTCGCGGATCGCGGGGCGGGTGCGCGTCGGGTCGCAGGCGGACGCGTTCGACGTGCCCGACGAGGTCGACGTGGACGCGATGCTGGGGGAGCGGGTCGGGGTGCTGCAGCGCGCGCTGCTGGCGGTCGTGCCGGAGCGGGCGCAGGCGCTGCGGGCCCGCGCCCTGCCGGCCCCCACGGACGGTGGCGCCGGTGGTGGCGCGGGTGGTGGCGCCCGGGCCGACGGGCGGGACGTCGTCGAGGTGGAGTTCCGGAGCCTGTCGGCGCTGGCGGACGAGGTGGCCGGGTACGGGCCCGCGGTCGTGGTGCTGGAGCCGGCGCAGCTGCGGGCGGACGTGCTGCGGCGGCTGACGGCGGCGGCGACGCTCGACGACCCGCCGGGTCCCGCGAGCGCGGCGGGGACGACATCGGGGGCGGGGACGACGGGGACCGAGGAGCGGGCGGATGGCTGAGCGGGCGGACGACCGGCTGGTGCGGCTGCTGGGCCTGGTGGCGTTCCTCGACGGCGCGGGGCCGGTGCGGGTGGAGGAGCTCGCGGACCGGTTCGGCGTGACGCCCCGGCAGGTGCGCGAGGACGTGGACGCCCTGTGGGTGTCGGGCACGCCCGGGTACATGCCGGACGACCTCATCGACTTCGACGCCTACTCCCTGGAGGACGGCGTCGTGTCCCTGACGCAGGCGCGCGGCATGACGCGCCCGCTGCGGCTCGGCACGCGGGAGGCCGTGGCCCTGGTGGCGGCGCTGCGGGCCATGCACGCGTCGCCGGCGGTGCAGGCGGACCGCCGGCGCGCCGCGGTCGTGGCGTCCGCGCTGGACAAGCTGACGGCCGCGACGGGCGAGGCGGCGGGCGCGGTGGACGTGCAGCTCGAGGGCGAGGGCGACCCGCAGGTCGTGGCCGCCGTGACGAGCGCGCTCGCCGAGGGCCGCCGGCTGCACCTGCGGTACGTGAACGCGGCGGACGTGACCACCGAGCGCGACGTCGACCCGCTGCGCCTGCTCACCCAGGACGGCGCGATGTACCTCGTGGGCTGGTGCCTGCGGGCGTCGGGCCGGCGCACGTTCCGCGTGGACCGGATCCTCGCGGCCGACGTGCTCCAGGAGCCGGTCGCGGAGCACGACGTGACGGTCGCGGGCGACCTGGGCGCCGACGTGTGGGCGTCCGTCGCGCACCGCGGCGCGCCGGTGGCGACCCTGACGCTCGCGTCCGCGGCCCGGTGGGTCGCGGAGGAGGTGCCGGCGGAGTCGGTGCGCGACCTGCCCGACGGCACCGTCGAGGTGCGGCTGCGGGTGACGAACCCGGCCTGGCTACGCCGCCTGCTGCTCGCCAACGCCCCCGACGTCGTGGCCGTGGACCCGCCGGACGTCGCCCGCGACGTCGCGCAGGCGGCCCGCGGCGCCCTCGACGCCTACGCGGCCACGGGGCCCGCCACGGGGCCGGGCGGCGGGTCCGCCGCGCGGCCCGGCGGGGTCCCTGCCACGGGGACCGCGCCCGGGCCCGTAGGCTGACCGCCATGTGGGGCTGGATCTGGGCCGGGCTGGTCGTGGGCACGCTCGTCGGAGCGTTCTTCGTGGGCCGTCACCTGTGGCGCGCGGGGATGCGCGCGCTGCGGGAGGCCTCGCGCGCCGGCGAGGCGCTCGGGTCGGCGTCGGACCGGATGGCCGCCGCCGTCGCGGAGGCCGAGGCGCACCGGGCCGACACGTCCCCCACGATGTTCGACGACCCGGTCGTGCTGCGCGAGCGCGTGGCCGACCAGCGCCGTCTGCGTGCCGAGCGGGCCACCGTGCGCCGCGCCCGGCAGGAGGCGACGTGGAGCGGCTGGGGCACGCAGAGCTGGCTCGACCGCCGCACCGCGGAGAAGGCGGCCCGGGCCGGCGGACGCCCCCGCCGGACGGCGAACCTGTGACGCGCGACACCCAGCACTCCCAGGACCCACTAGGGTTGATCCCGACAGACCCCGCCCACGGGCGGACGAGAACGAGGAGCCATTCTCATGGGCATGCTCAAGCCCTGGCACATCATCGTGCTGGTGATCGTGATCCTGCTGCTGTTCGGGGCGCGCAGGCTCCCTGACCTGGCGCGCAGCGTCGGGCAGTCGCTGAAGATCTTCAAGTCGGAGGTCAAGGACCTCACGGACGACGGCAAGCTCAACGACTCGAACGAGCCGAAGCCCGACACGACGGCACAGACGCCGTCGTCGCCGGTCGCCGGCAGCACCACCCCTCCGACGCAGGCGAACCCGGGTACGGGCGCCGGCCAGGAGCAGATCCCGGGTCTCATCGACCCGAACCACCCGCGGGGGTAGTCCGTGCCCGGAGACACCCGGGACCCCGAGGGGCGCATGCCCCTGCGCGAGCACCTGCTGGAGCTGCGCAAGCGGCTCTTCCTCGCCGCCTGCGGGCTCGTCGTGGGTGCCGCGGCCGGATGGGTCCTGTACGAACCGCTGCTGTCCGCGTTGCAGGCCCCGCTGGCCGTCGCGGCGCAGGAGCAGGGCAAGACGATCGCGCTCAACTTCACGGGTATGGCGTCCGCGCTCGACATGAAGATCAAGGTCGCGCTGTTCCTCGGCGTGATCGTGTCGTGCCCGTGGTGGCTCTACCAGCTGTGGGCGTTCATCACCCCGGGGCTGACCCGCAAGGAGAAGGGGTACGCGTACGGCTTCCTGGGCGCGGCCGTCCCCCTGTTCCTCGGCGGCGCCGCCCTCGCGTGGTGGGTGCTGCCGCACGCCGTGGACATCCTCGCGGGGTTCGTCCCCGACGGGGCGACCAACTTCACGGACGCGCAGGGATACCTCAGCTTCGTCATGCGGCTGGTGCTGGCGTTCGGCATCGCGTTCGTCTCGCCCGTGTTCCTCGTGGGCCTGAACATGGCCGGCGTGCTGCGGCACGAGACGCTCGCCAAGGGGTGGCGGTGGGCCGTCCTCATCGCGTTCGTGTTCGCGGCGGTGATGACGCCGACCCCGGACGCGCTCACGATGATCTTCGTCGCGACGCCGATCGTCGTGCTCTACTTCGGCGCCCTCGGGCTGTGCATCCTGCACGACCGACGGGTCGACAAGCAACGGGTCGCCCCCGCTGTCTGACGGCCGCCCCGGATCCCGCGCCCGCCGCCTCGGCGTCGTCGTCAACCCGACCGCCGGCAAGGGACGCGCCGCCAACGCGGGCGTCGGCGTCCTGGCGGGGCTCCGGCGCGCCGGGCACGACGTCGTCGACCTGTCCGGCCCGGACGCGGACGCGGCGCTCGCCCGTGCCCGGGCCGCCGTCGACGGCACGTCCGGCATGTCCGGCCCGGACGGCACGGTGGACGCGCTCGTCGTGGTCGGCGGGGACGGCATGGTGCACCTGGGTGCCCAGGCCGTCGCCGGCACCGGCGTGCCCCTCGGCATCGTCCCCGTCGGCACCGGCAACGACTTCGCCGCCACCCTCGGCCTGCCCGTGCGCGACCCCGCCGCGGCCGGGCTGGCGCTGTGCCGGGCCCTGGACGTCGGCGCCGCGGGCCGTCGCGCCGTCGACGCGGCGTTCGTCACCGGCCCCGGCGTGCCGCCGGGCGGCCGGTGGGTCGCGGGAGCGGTGTCCGCGGGGCTCGACGCCGCCGTCAACGCGCGCGCCAACCAGCTGCGGTACCCGCGCGGCAGCGCCCGGTACACCGTCGCCGCCGCGCTCGAGCTGGTGCGCTACCGCCCCTGGTCCTACCGGCTGACGTTCGACGGCGTCGTCGACGCCTCCCCGACCGGCAAGGCGCCCGCGCCCGCGACCGCGACCGCCGGGCGCAGGACTGGACGGGCTCCCCGCCCCGGCGACGGCCTGCACCTGCGCCCCGGGCCCGCGGGCACCGCGACGTGGACCGGGCGGGCCGCGCTCGTCACCGCCGCCAACGGCCCCCAGATCGGCGGCGGCATCCGCGTCGCCCCGCACGCGTCGCTCGACGACGGCCTGCTCGACGTCCTCGTCGCCACCGACCTGTCCCGGCCGGGCGCCCTCGCCGTGTTCCCCAGCATGTTCACCGGCGGCCACGTGCGCCGCCGCAAGGTGCACGTCGTGCGGGCGCGCGGGGTCACCATCGAGCCCGGCCCCGACGCGTGGGTCGCCGGCGAGCGCCCCCTGCCGGTGGCGCACGCGGACGGCGAACGCCTGGGGCCGCTGCCGCTGCGGGTCGAGGTCCGCGCCCGGGCCGTCGAGGTGCTGGTCGCGCCCCGCTGACGGGGGACGGCGCTCCTGGGCGTCGCCGAGCACGGACCCGCACGGACCTGCACGGCCCGGCACGGCCCGGCACGGCCCGGCGTCGCGCGGGGACGTCCGGTCCGGCGCCTAGGCTGGCGGCATGACCGCCCACCCCCGCCCCGACGCCGGCCAGGACATCCTCAGCCCGGCCGAGCGGTACGCCGCCTCCCGGGCCCGCAGCGCTCGCGACCGCGCCGACGCCGAGGGCGAGCTGCGCCGCTTCCGCGAGGTCGTCGGGTTCGAGCTCGACCCGTTCCAGGTCGACGCGTGCGTCGCGCTCGAGGAGGGCCGCGGCGTGCTCGTGGCCGCGCCCACGGGCGCGGGCAAGACGGTGGTGGGGGAGTTCGCCGTCCACCTCGCGCTCGTCGGCGGCGGCAAGGCGTTCTACACGACGCCGATCAAGGCGCTGAGCAACCAGAAGTACTCCGACCTCGTCGCGCGGCACGGCACGGCGAACGTGGGCCTGCTCACCGGGGACACGTCGATCAACGCGGGCGCGCCCGTGGTGGTGATGACCACCGAGGTGCTGCGCAACATGCTGTACGCGGGGTCGTCCGCGCTGGACGGGCTGGCGTACGTCGTCATGGACGAGGTGCACTACCTCGCGGACCGGTTCCGCGGGCCGGTGTGGGAGGAGGTCATCATCCACCTGCCGGACCACGTGCAGCTGGTCTCCCTGTCGGCGACGGTGTCGAACGCGGAGGAGTTCGGCGACTGGCTCGCCACGGTGCGCGGGGACACGGCCGTGGTGGTCAGCGAGCGCCGTCCGGTGCCGCTGTGGCAGCACGTCGTGGTCTCGGCGCCGGAGCCGCGCGGGGTGCCGCGCCTGATGGACCTGTACGCGGGGCACGTGGACCCGACGGACCCGGGCACCAACCCGCCGATCAACCCGGACCTGCAGGCGATGTTCCGCACGTCGGCGCGGGCGGAGAGCCCGCACGGGCGGCACGGGCACCGGGGGCGCGGCGACCGCGGCTACCGGGGCCGGGGCGGGAACCGGCCGGGCGGCGGGCCGGTGGCGCACCGGCGCACCCCGCCGCGGTTCGCCGTCGTGGACTCGCTGGACGCGGACGCGCTGCTCCCGGCGATCTACTTCATCTTCTCCCGCGCCGGGTGCGACGGTGCGGTGCAGCAGTGCCTGCGCGCCGGCCTGCGGCTGACCAACGGCGAGGAGGAGGCGCAGATCCGCCGGGTGGTGGAGGAGCGCACCGCGACCATCCCGACCGAGGACCTGGACGTGCTCGGGTACCACGAGTGGGTGCAGGCGCTGTCGCGGGGCGTGGCGGCGCACCACGCGGGGATGCTGCCGGTGTTCAAGGAGACGGTGGAGGAGCTGTTCTCCCGCGGCCTGGTGAAGATCGTGTTCGCCACCGAGACCCTGGCGCTCGGCATCAACATGCCGGCCCGGTCGGTGGTGCTGGAGAAGCTGGTGAAGTGGGACGGCACCGCCCACCAGCCGGTGACGCCGGGGGAGTACACGCAGCTCACGGGCCGCGCCGGCCGGCGCGGTATCGACGTGGAGGGGCACGCGGTGGTCGTGGACCACACGGGCCTGGACCCGGTGGCCCTGGCGGGCCTGGCGTCCAAGCGGCTGTACCCGCTGCGCTCCAGCTTCCGCCCCACGTACAACATGGCGGTCAACCTGGTGGGCCAGGTGGGCCGCGAGCGGGCACGCGACGTGCTGGAGACGAGCTTCGCGCAGTTCCAGGCCGACCGGGGCGTGGTGGGGCTGGCGAAGCAGGCGCAGGCGCACGCGGAGGCCATGGAGGGGTACGCCACGGCGATGGCGTGCGACCGGGGCGACTTCGCGGAGTACATGGGGCTGCGGGTCGCGATCAAGGACCGGGAGAAGGAGCTGTCGCAGGTCGCGTCGGGCGCCCGGCGCGCGGACGCGGTGGAGTCGTTCGAGAGGCTGCGCCGCGGGGACGTGGTGGAGGTCCCGTCGGGGCGACGGCGCGGCTACGTCGTCGTGCTGGACGCGGGCAAGGACGAGCGCAGCTTCGACGGTCCGCGGCCCACCGTCCTCACCCAGGAGCGGCAGGTCAAGAAGCTGACCCTGGCGGACGCGCCGGACGGCGTGCAGGTCGTCACGACCGTGCGTATCCCGAAGTCGTTCAACCCGCGCCGCCCGGACCAGCGCCGCGACCTGGCCTCCAGCATGCGCAACGCGCTGGGCGCGTTCTCCGACGACGCGGGGACCGGCCGGCACCCGGGGCGCAGGGGCGGCGCGTCGTCGGGCGGCCGGGCGGGGCGCCGCGCCGACGCGGCCTCGGACGCCGAGCTGCAGCGGCTGCGGGCCGCGCTGCGGGCGCACCCGTGCCACGGCTGCCCCGACCGCGACGACCACGCCCGCTGGGCGGAGCGCTGGGAGCGGCTGCGCCGCGAGCACGAGCAGCTCGTGCACCGCGTCGAGGGGCGCACGGGCTCGATCGCGCGCACCTTCGACCGGACCTGCGACGTGCTGGCGCGGCTCGGCTACCTGGCGACGGGGGCGGACGGCGACGGGGCGCTGGGCGTCACCGAGGACGGGCGGTGGCTCGGCCGCCTGTACGCGGAGGACGACCTGCTGCTCGCGGAGTGCCTGCGGCGCGGCATCTGGGACGAGCTCGACGCCCCGGGCCTGGCGGCGGCCGTGTCGACGGTCGTGTACTCCGGGCGCCGGGAGGAGGCGGCGGAGCCCTACGTGCCCGGCGGCCCGCACGGGCGGCTCGCGCAGGTGCTGGACGCCACGACGCGGATCTGGTCGGAGGTGACCGACCTGGAGGCCGCGCACCGCCTGGAGGCCACGGGGCCGCTCGACCTGGGCCTGGTGGCACCGGTGCACCGGTGGGCGTCGGGCAAGAACCTCGACACGGTGCTGCGCGGTACGGACGTGGCCGCCGGCGACTTCGTGCGCTGGTGCAAGCAGGTCCTCGACGTGCTGGACCAGCTGGCCAAGGCGGCACCGCGCCCCGCGCTGCGGGCCACCGCCCGCAAGGCGCAGACCGCCGTCCTGCGCGGGGTCGTGGCCTACTCGAGCGTCTGATCCTCCGGCCGCCGCGCGCCGGCCGGAGGTGACGAAGTCGTGGCGGTCCGGTGGGGGGCGTGCGTGGGCCGGTGCCCTAGAGTGCAAGCCGTGACGTCCACCCTGTACCGCAACGGAGCCGTCCACTCGTCCGCCGACCCGTTCGCCGAGGCGCTGCTCGTCGACGACGGCGTCGTGACCTGGATCGGCGCGGAGGACACCGCCGCCGGCCTCGCGGCGCGCGCCGACCGCGTGATCGACCTCGACGGGGCGCTGGTGGCGCCCGGGTTCGTCGACGCGCACGTGCACCTGCTGGAGACGGGCCTGGCCGCCGCGTCGGTCGACCTCGCCGCCGGGTCGGTGACGTCGCTCGCGGCGGCGCTGGACGCCCTCGCGCGCGGCGCGCGCGAGCTGGACGCGGCCGACCCCGGCGGCGAGGAGGTGCTCCTCGCGTTCGGCTGGGACGAGCAGACCTGGCCCGAGCGGCGCGCGCCCTCCGCGGACGAGCTCGACGCCGCCTGCGGCGGGCGCCGCGTGTACGCGGCGCGGGTCGACGGCCACTCCGCCGTCGTGTCCGGGTCGTTCGCGCGGGCGGCGGGCCTCGACCGGCTGCCCGGCTGGGACCCGTCCGGCATGGTGACGTCCGACGCGCACCACACCGCCGCGGCGGTCGTGCGCCAGGTCTCGCCCGCCCGCCGGACGCGGGCCTACCGGCGCGCCCTGGCCGACGCCGCGGCGCGCGGCATCGTCGGCGTGCACGAGATGAGCGAGCCCAACATGGACACCCGCGAGGGCCTGGCCGAGCTCGTGGCGCTCACGGCCGACCCGGCGGGCGCGCTGCCGCACGTCGTCGCCTACCGGGGCGAGCTGTGCGCGACGGCGGACGACGCGCGGCAGATGCTCGCGGAGCTGCCGTTCCTCACCGGCATCGCCGGCGACCTGTGCGCCGACGGGTCGATCGGCTCGCGCACGGCGGCGCTGCGCCACCCCTACTCCGACCTGCTCGCCGGCCCGGGCGGCACCGAGCCGGACGGCCGCCTCTTCCTGCGGGGCGAGGAGATCGCGGCGCACCTGGCCGCCTGCTCGGCCGCGGGCACGCAGGGTGGCTTCCACGTCATCGGCGACCGGGCGATGGACGAGGTGGTGCGGGGGCTGGAGCTCGCCGCCGCCGAGCACGGCCCGGGCCTGCTGCGCTCCGGGCACCACCGCATCGAGCACGCCCTGTTCGTCGACGCGTCCGCGCTGGCCGCCCTCCTGCTGTACGGGGTGGCGCTGTCGGTGCAGCCCGCGTTCGACTCCGCGTGGGGCGGCAGCCACGGCATGTACGCCGCGCGCCTGGGCGTGGCCCGCGCGTCCACCCTGTCGCCGTTCGCCGACCTGGCCGGCGCGGGCGTCCCGCTCGCGTTCGGGTCGGACACCCCCGTCACCCCGCTGGACCCGTGGCAGGCCGTGCGCGCGACCCTCACGCACGAGGACACCACGCAGCGCATCTCCGCCCGGTCGGCGTTCCGGGCGCACACGCGCGGCGGGTGGCGGCTCGCCGGCCTCGACCACACGGGCGCGGGCGAGCTGCGCGTCGGCGCGCCGGCGCACCTGGCCGTGTGGCGTGCGGACACCCTGTCCGTGCAGGCGCCCGAGGGCCGCCTGTCGGCGTGGAACCCCGAGGCGCGTGCCGGCCAGCCCCTGCTGCCCGACCTGTCGCCCGGCGAGCCGGAGCCCGTGTGCCTGCAGACCGTGCGCGACGGCGTCGTCCTGCACGACACCTTCGACTGACCCGACCGCGCCCGACCGCACCCGACCGCCGTCGAGCACCGCGCCGCACGCGCGACAGGTGTCGGGCGCGGGCCCCGGGGGAGGTCCGGGTTCACGTACCCTGCGGGGGTGTTGCACGTGAGCTCGTCCCCGCTCGAGGGGCCCTCCGACAGCGGGTCCGACCCGGCACCGGGCCACACCCCCGACCGGGACCAGGAGCGCGACCGGAGCCGCGACCGGGGCGAGGCGTCCGGCCGCGGCCCGGGCGCCTCCCGGACGGGCGACGCCACGCCGTCGGACTGGTGGGCGAGCCGCCCGGCCACGCTCCTGCTCGCGGTCGCCGCGGGCGTCGCGCTGTGGGCGTCGTTCCCGGACGTCGGGGCGTGGCCGCTGGCGTTCGTCGGGGTCGCGCTGCTGTTCGCCGCCCTGCGCCGCGAGGGCCGTCGCGCGGCGGGCTGGAACTTCCTCGTGGGGCTGGTGGCCGGGCTGACGTTCTGGCTGCCGCACATCTGGTGGGCCAACTTCGCCACGGACACGGTGCCGTGGATCGCGCTGGCGTCGCTCGAGGCCCTCTTCCTGGCGGGGTTCGGCGCGCTGTGGACGTGGGCGCGGCGCTGGGGCTGGGTGCGGCGGCACCCGCTCGCGCAGGGCCTGGTGTTCGCCGTGCTGTTCGTCGCGGTGGAGCAGTGGCGCTCGGAGATCCCGTTCGGCGGCTTCCCGTGGGGCCGGCTCGCCTGGACGGTGGCCGGCGCCCCCACGGGCCGCGCCGCGTGGCTGGGCGGCACGACACTCGTGTCGTTCCTCGTCGCCGGCGCCGGCCTGCTGCTCGCGCTCGCCGTCGGGCGCCTGCTGCGCACCGACTGGCGGACGGCGGCGGCACGCGTGCGCGGGGCCGCGAGCGCCGGCGTCCTGGTCCTCGCGGCGGCCGTGCTGGTCGTCGGCCCGCAGCTGCTGCCGCTGGCACACGACGCGGGCACCCGCGAGGTGACGGACGCGGCGGACCCGGGCCACGTGGGCACGGTGGTGGACGCCGGCACGGCGACGGCGCAGGCGGGCGTGTTGCGCGCGGGCGGGGTGCAGGGCAACGTGTCGGAGCCGGGGGAGGGGTCCTTCGCCAACCGGGCGGAGGTGCTGAACAACCACCTGGACGGCACGTACGCGATCGCGGACGAGCAGGCGGCGGGCGACTTCGGCGACGGTCCGACCGACGGGGTCGACGTGGTGCTGTGGCCGGAGAACGGCTCGGACCTGGACCCGCAGACGACGCCGGAGGTGGGCGACGCGATCGACACGGCCGCCCGTGCGGTGGACGCGCCGATCCTCGTGGGCGCGCAGGAGTACCCGGCGACCGGCGGCCGCTACAACGTGGCGCTGCTGTGGGAGCCGGGCCAGGGCGTCACGCAGCGGTACGCCAAGCAGCATCCGGCACCGTTCGGGGAGTACATCCCGATCCGCGGGTTCGTGCGGCTGTTCAGCTCGCAGGTGGACCGGGTCACGACCGACATGATCCCGGGCACCGAGCCGGCGGTGGTCGACCTGCCGGTGGACGGCGCGGCGATCGGTCGCGGGTCGGGGCCGGCGACGGTGCCGATGGCGACGGTGATCTGCTTCGAGGTGGCGTACGACGAGATCGTGCGCGACGCCGTGCAGCGGGGCGCGCAGGTGCTGGTGGTGCCGACGAACAACGCGTCGTTCGGGTACACGGCGGAGTCGACGCAGCAGCTGGCGATGACACGGCTGCAGGCGATCACGACGGGCCGGGCGGCGGTGCAGGTCTCGACGGTGGGCGTGAGCGGCGTCGTGGCGCCGGACGGGACGCTGGTGGCGCGCACGCAGCTGTTCACGCCGGACCACTGGGTGGCGGACCTGCCGCTGCGCACGGAGCTGACGCCGGCGGTGCGGGCGGGCTACTGGCCGGGCTGGGCCGTGGGCGCGGCGGCGGTCGTGCTGGTGGCCGGCGGCATCGTGTCGGCGGTGCGGGCGCGCCGCGGCTGACGGCCGGGGGCGGCGCCGGGACGTACGGGACCCGGGCAGACGAGAGGGCGGGCACCCCGGGGGGTGCCCGCCCTCTCGTCGTGCGTCCGCGTCAGGCGCTGCGGCGCAGCTTGCCGGCGCGCAGCAGCTCGAGGCGCTCGTCGAGGAGCTCCTCGAGCTCGGCGACGGTGCGGCGCTCGAGCAGCATGTCCCAGTGGGTGCGCTGCGGCTTGCCGGGCTTCACCTCGGGGCGCTCGGCGTCGCGCAGGAGCGCCTCCTCGCCGCACCGGCACTCCCACACCGGCGGCACCTCGGCCTCGGTGGAGAAGGGCAGGATGATGGTGTGACCGTTGGGGCAGTCGTAGTGAGCCTGGAACCGCGGGGCGAAGTCCACGCCCTCGTCGGACTCCATGCTCTTGCTGCCGATGCTCATGCCGCGCAGGGACCGGTCGGGCATGTCGTCCTCCTGGAGGTCGGTGGGAAGGGGCCTGAGGTTCCAACGCGGCCCTACCGGGGGATGTTCCGGCGGTCCGTGAAGGTCCCGTGAAGCACGGTCCACACCGAGTGCCGGAGAATGGGCATCGTGGCGATGGACGTGACGGTTGCCCCCTCAGGCTGGCCAGTCGGCGCGCCTGACGCAACTCGAGACCGCCCTGCGGGCACCCTTTGTGCGCGACGTCACCCGGGGGCCACGGATGGCGGGGAACAACCGGGCGGGTACCGCGGTTCATCGGCATGTACATGCAAACGCATGGACCTAGGCTTCAGGTCAGAGTCCACCAACAGGGAGCGCAGCCGTGCAGTTCGGAATCTTCTCCGTCAGTGACGTCACCACCGACCCGACGACGGGTCACACGCCGGACGACACCGAGCGGGTGCGCGACATGCTCACCATCGCCCGGCACGCCGACGAGGCCGGCCTGGACGTCTTCGCCACCGGCGAGCACCACAACCCGCCGTTCGTCGCGTCCTCGCCGACCACGATGCTCGGCTACCTGGCCGGCGTCACCAAGAACATCACCCTGTCGACGGCCACCACCCTGATCACCACGAACGACCCGGTGCGCCTCGCCGAGGAGTACGCGATGCTCCAGGTGATCTCCGACGGCCGCATGGACCTCATGATGGGCCGCGGCAACACGGGCCCCGTCTACCCGTGGTTCGGGCAGGACATCCGCCAGGGCATCCCGCTGGCCGTGGAGAACTACGCGCTGCTGCGCCGCCTGTGGACCGAGGACGTCGTGGACTGGGAGGGCAAGTTCCGCACCCCGCTGCAGGGCTTCACCTCCACCCCGCGCCCGCTGGACGGCGTGCCACCGTTCGTGTGGCACGGCTCGATCCGCAGCCCCGAGATCGCCGAGCAGGCCGCGTTCTACGGCGACGGCTTCCTGCACAACAACATCTTCTGGCCCATGCACCACACCCGGCAGATGGTGCGGTTCTACCGCCAGCGGTTCGAGCACTACGGCCACGGCCGCGCCGACCAGGCGATCGTGGGCCTCGGCGGCCAGGTGTTCATGCGCAAGCGCTCGCAGGACGCGTGGAACGAGTTCCGCCCCTACTTCGACGAGGCGCCCGTGTACGGGCACGGCCCGTCGATGGAGGACTTCACGCGCGAGACGCCGCTGACGGTCGGCTCGCCGCAGCAGGTCATCGACCGGTACGCGTCGTTCGTGGACGAGGTCGGCTACTACCAGCGCCAGCTGTTCCTCGTCGACCACGCCGGCCTGCCGCTGAAGTCGGTGCTCGAGCAGATCGACCTCCTCGCCGAGGACGTCGTGCCCGAGCTGCGCAAGATCGTCGAGGCCAAGCGCCCCGCCGACGTGCCGCTGAACCCGCCGACGCACGCCGAGCGCGTCGCCGCCGCCCGCGCCAAGGGCGAGACCGGCGCCACGCACGTCGGTGACACCTCGGACCCCTACACCGGTACCGTTGCCGAGGGCACCCAGCCCGCCGCATCGCAGGAGGCACGCGCATGACCACGCCCTCGGGCATCCCCGGCCAGACCCCCACCCGCACCCTCGCCGTCGTCTCGGCGGGCCTGTCCCAGCCGTCGTCCACCCGGCTGCTGGCCGACCGGCTCGCGGACGCCACGGTGCGGGAGCTGGAGGACCTCGGGCACACCGTGCGGGTCGAGACCGTCGAGCTGCGCGACGTCGCCCACGCCGTCGTCGACGCGATGCTCACCCGGTTCCCGACCGGCGACCTCGCCCGCGCGCTGGAGGCCGTGACGGGCGCGGACGGCCTCATCGCCGTCTCGCCCGTGTTCACCACGAGCTACTCGGGGCTGTTCAAGTCGTTCTGGGACGTCGTCGACCCCGACTCCCTGACCGGCATGCCCACGCTGCTCGGCGCCACCGGCGGCACCGCCCGCCACTCCCTCGCGCTCGAGTACGCCGTGCGGCCGCTGTTCACCTACCTGCGGGCCGACGTCGTGCCGACCAGCGTGTTCGCGGCCACCGACGACTGGGCCGCGAGCGCCGACGACCCGGCCGCGGGGCTGCCGCGGCGCATCGGGCGCGCCGGGCGGGAGCTGGCGCAGCGCGTCGCGCGGCGGGAGAACGACGGGCCGGCCGACCCGTTCGCCGCCACCCCGAGCTTCACCGAGCTGCTCGGGGGCTGACCAGCACGCCGCACGAGGACGCGCACGGGCCCGGCCCGGGGTGCGGACGCCGTCCGAGGACGGCGGGCCCACGCCCTAGGCTGGGCCCATGCGCGTTCTCGTCTCCGGCGGCGCCGGGTACATCGGCTCCCACACCGTCCTGTCCCTCGTCGCCTCCGGGCACGACGTCGTCGTGGTCGACGACTTCTCCAACAGCAAGCCCACGGTGATGGGTCGCGTGGAGTCGCTGTCGGGGGTGCACGTGCCGGTGCACGCGATCGACCTCACCGACGCGGAGAAGACCGAGCGCCTGTTCGCGCACGAGAAGTTCGACGCCGTCGTGCACTTCGCGGGCTTCAAGGCCGTGGGGGAGTCCGTGGCCAAGCCGCTGGAGTACTACCGCAACAACCTCGACTCCACGCTGTCGCTGCTGGAGGCCATGCGCCGCCACGACGTGCCGCGGCTGGTGTTCTCCTCCTCGGCCACCGTGTACGGGGAGAAGGCGCCCGTGCCCTACCGCGAGGACTACGAGCACCTGTCCTCCTCCTCGCCGTACGGGCAGACGAAGGTGATGATCGAGCGGATCATGGCCGACGCCGCGGTGGCGGTCGGCGGCCTCAAGGTGGCGCTGCTGCGCTACTTCAACCCCGTGGGCGCGCACCCGTCCGGGCAGATCGGCGAGGACCCGCAGGGCATCCCCAACAACCTCATGCCGTTCCTGGCGCAGGTCGCCGTCGGCAAGCGCGACAGGCTCGTCGTCTTCGGCGACGACTACCCCACCGCGGACGGCACCTGCGAGCGCGACTACCTGCACGTCGAGGACCTCGCCGCCGGGCACGTCGCCGCCCTGGACCACCTGGACGCGATGACCGAGCCGGTGCGGGCGTTCAACCTCGGCACCGGCACGGGCACGTCCGTGCTGCAGATGCTGCACGCGTTCGAGCGGGCCGTCGGCCGCGAGCTGCCCTACGAGGTCGGGCCGCGCCGCGCCGGCGACCTCGCCGCCTTCTGGGCCGACCCCACGCGCGCGCAGACCGAGCTCGGGTGGCGCGCCGTCAAGACCATCGACGACATGTGCGCGGACACGTGGCGCTGGCAGTCGGAGAACCCGCAGGGCTTCCCCGGCGCCTGACCCGGCGCCTGACCCGACGGGCGGGTCCGGCGGGCACGGCGTCCATGCCCACCGGACCCGTCCACCGGACCCGTGGGCGGCCTTGCGGGCGGCCTTGCGGGCGGCCTTGCGGGCGGCCTTGCGGGGCGTCGTCGGCCGCGCCACGATGAGCGCATGCCCGACGACGCGAGCACGCGCCCGGAGACGCGCTGGGACCCCGGCGCCCGATACCGCCCGTCCGTGCTCGCGGGGCTGCCGGCCCCCGCGCCGTCGCCGGGGCCGCGGCTCACCGGTCGCCTGCGCCCGCTGACCCGCACGGCGGTGTTCGACCGCGACCTGTGGCGCCCGGTGCAGCACGTCACCACCGGCCTCGTGCGCGTCGTCGGGCGCGCCCTGGGCCGCTGAGCGCCCCCGCGTGTCACGACGCGAGCTGGTCGTGCTCGGCACCGCCAGCATGGTGCCCACCCGCACGCGCAACCACAACGGGTACGTGCTGTTCTTCGACGACGCCGCGATCCTGTTCGACCCCGGCGAGGGCACCCAGCGGCAGATGACGCTGGCCGGGGTGTCGGCCACGGACCTCACCCGCATCGCGATCACCCACCTGCACGGCGACCACTCCCTGGGGCTGGCGGGCGTCGCGCAGCGGCTGTCCGGGGACCAGGTGCGCCACACCGTCCCGATCTCGTTCCCCTCCTCCGGCGAGGAGTGGGTGCGCCACCTGCTGCACGCCAGCGCCTACGACCACCACGAGCGGGTCGCCCTGCAGCCCGTGTCGTTCGCGCCCGGCCGCGGACCGGTCGCGACGCTGCCCCGGGTGGACGGCGAGCGCGGCGCCGGCCCGGGCGCCCCCGCCCTCACCGCGCGGCCGCTGGACCACCGCATCGACGCGGTCGGCTACCGGCTGGACGAGCCCGACGGCGTCTCCCTGGACCCCGCGGCGCTCGCGGCCGCGGGCGTCCCGCCCGGCCCGGTGGTGGGGCGGCTGCTGCGCGAGGGCAGCGTCACCCTGGACGACGGCCGCACGGTGCACCGCGACGCGGTGTCCGTGGCCCGGCCGGGCCAGTCGGTGGCGTTCGTCATGGACACGCGGCTGTGCGACGCGGTGCTCGAGCTCGCCGACGGGGTCGACCTGCTGGTGATCGAGTCGACGTTCCTGCACCGCGACGCCGAGCTCGCGGCCCGCTGGGCCCACCTGACGTGCCGGCAGGCCGCCGTCGTCGCCTCCCGCGCGGGCGTGCGCCACCTCGTGCTCACCCACTTCTCCCAGCGCTACCGCGTGCCCGAGGAGCTGCCCGCCGAGTTCGAGCGGGAGGCCCGGGAGGTGTTCGACGGCGGCCTGACGGTCGCGTCCGACCTCGACCGCGTGCCGCTGCCGCGACGGCGGCGGTGACTCGGCCCCGCACCCCGGCACCCCCGCACCCCCCGTTGCCCGCGGCGAAGGCCCGGCGGGCCTCACAGCACGTCGGCGACGGCCACCTGCTCCAGGGAGTGCGCCTCGGCGACGCCGGCGTTCGTGACGCGGCCGCCGTGCACGTTCAGCCCGCCCGCCAGCACGGGGTCGCCGCGCAGGGCCTCGCGCCAGCCGTGGTCCGCGAGCGCCACGACGTAGGGCAGGGTCACGTTCGTCAGGGCGTACGTGGAGGTGCGGGGGACGGCGCCGGGCATGTTCGCGACGCAGTAGAACACCGTGTCGTGCACCCGGAACGTGGGGTCGGCGTGGGTGGTGGGGCGCGAGTCCTCGAAGCACCCGCCCTGGTCGATCGCGATGTCGACGAGGACGGCGCCGGGCCGCATGCGGGCCACGAGGTCGTTCGGGACGAGCACGGGCGCCTTCGCGCCGGGGACGAGCACGGCGCCCACGACGAGGTCGGCCTCCAGCACCGCCTCGGCGAGGGTGAGGCGGTTGGACGCCAGGGTCTGCACGCGCCCGCCGAACTCGCGGTCGGCGGCCTTGAGCGCGTCGGCGCTGGTGTCCAGGAGGGTGACGCGCGCGCCCAGCCCGACGGCGATGCGCGCGGCGTTCATGCCGGAGACGCCGGCGCCGATGACCACGACGTGCCCCGCGGGGACGCCGGGCACGCCGCCGAGCAGGACGCCGCGCCCGCCGGCGGCACGCAGCAGGGTGGCGGCGCCGACCTGGGGGGCGAGGCGGCCGGCGACCTCCGACATGGGGGCGAGCAGCGGCAGCCGCCCGTCGGGGGACTGGACCGTCTCGTACGCGACGGCGGTGACGTCGCTCGCGAGGAGCTCCTCCGTCAGGGCCTTGTCGGCCGCGAGGTGCAGGTAGGTGAACAGCACCAGGCCGGGACGCAGGCGGTGGTACTCCTCGGCGACGGGCTCCTTGACCTTCAGCACCGTCTCGGCGCCGGCCCACACCTCGTCGGCGTCGTCGAGCAGGTCGGCGCCGGCGGCGCGGTACTCCTCGTCCGTGATCGCGGACCCGAGCCCCGCACCCGCCTGGACGACGACCTGGTGGCCGCGCGCGACGAGCTCGTGCACGCCCGCGGGGGTGATGGCCACCCGGTACTCGTGGTTCTTGACTTCCTTCGGGACGCCGATGCGCATGGGGCTCGCCTTCGAGGCTCGGTGACCGTGCCGGACGGCGGTGGCCGGCGGGGCACGGTCGGACGGGTGGGTCGCGTGGGTGTGTGACCCCGCTCACTCCCCAGTCTGAGGGTGCGATTCGATCCGGCACCACAATTCGGAACATCCTTCGGTAGATTCAGACCATGTCGAACATGGGGCAGGCCCGGCCCGGGGCACGGGCGTCACGACCGAAGGATGTTCGCCCCGACCCGTCGTGGGGCCTGGACCGTCGCGGGCCCGCGCCCGAGCGGCTCGACGACGTCGACCAGCGCATCCTCGCGGCGCTCGCGGAGGACGCGCGGCTGCCGAACAACGCGCTCGCAGCCCGGGCGGGGGTGGCGCCGTCCACCTGCCTGACGCGGGTGCGCCAGCTGCGCGAGCGGGGCGTGATCCGCGGGTTCCACGCCGACGTGGACCCGGGGCGCACCGGCCACCCGCTGCAGGCCATGATCGCCGTGCAGATGCGAGGCGCGGCACGCACCCGTCTGAGCACCTACCTGGCACGCCTCGCGGAGCTGCCGGGCGTGCAGAACGTCTTCCTGCTGGGCGGGGCGCACGACTTCTTCGTGCACGTGGCCGCCGCGGACTCCGACGCCCTCAACGAGTTCGTCATCGAGCACCTGTCCACCGACCCGGACGTGGCCCTCACCGAGACCAACCTGATCTTCCAGCACGCGCGGGCGAGCTGGTACTGACCGGGGTCACGCGGGGCCGGGCCGGGTCACTCGGTGGCGGCGTCGCCCGCGCGTGCGGACAGCCACCGCTGCAGCTCGACGGCGAGGGCGACCGGCGCGTCGAGCTGCACCAGGTGCCCGGCACCCGGCACCAGCCGCGCGTCGGCCCGCGGGAGCGCGTCGGCCAGGCGCTGCGCCCGGTCGGCGGGGATCCAGGTGTCCTCGGCGCCCCACAGCACGCGCGTGGGCACGTCCAGCGCGCCGAGCAGCGGCTCCAGCTCGGCGGTGTAGCGCTCGTCCGCCTGGGCGATCTGCCGGTAGAACGCCGCCTGCCCCTCCGGCCCGGTCCACGGGGTCGCGAGGGCGTCGAGGTCGGCGTCGGACAGCGGGCGGTGCGCGGCCGTGCGCACGTAGGCCTCCAGGGCGCCGCGGTGCACGGTGGCGGGCGTGCGGGTGAACACGTCGGCGTGCTCGCGCACCAGCGAGAAGTACGGCGACCCCCACGGCCGCAGCGCGACGACGTCCACCAGGCAGAGGGACGCGAACCGGGCGCCGTGCAGCAGCGCGGCCCGCAGACTCACCGCGCCGCCGTAGTCGTGGGCGACCACGTGCGGCGCCACGCCGCCCCCTGACCCGGCGCCCGGCCCGTCCTCCGGCCGGTCTTCCGGCGCGCCCTCCGGCGCGGCCCAGGAGGGGCGCCAGTGCTCCAGCAGGGCGGCGAGCACCTCGCCCTGCACCCCCAGGTCGACGGCGTGGTCGGGGTCCTTCGACGACGCCCCGTAGCCCGGCATGTCCCACAGGTGCACGGTGAACTCGGCGGCCAGGGCGCGCGCGTACGGCTCCCACAGCCAGGACGACCAGGGTGTGCCGTGGCAGAACACCAACGGCGGGCCGGAGCCGAACGCCGCCCAGGCGACCTCGCGGCCCTCCCACACGAACCGGCGGTCCAGCAGCACCCGCCCCGCGGCAGGCTCCCGCGCCCACGGGGAGGCGGCGCTCGCGGCGGACGTGCCGGCGGTGGTCGGGGGCGCGGTGCGGTCGGTGTCGGCCATCCCGCGAGGCTAGGCGGCCGGGCCGGCGCCCGCCGCCGCGACGGCGGGCGCGCCGACCTGCGCGGTGCCGCCGTCGTCCGCGCGCAGGTCGAGGGTGAAGAACACGCTGCACGGGTCGGGCGCGTAGGCGCCGAACGGGCCGCAGGGGACGAAGCCGTGCCGCGCGTACAGCCGCCGCGCGGCCGCGAAGTAGTCCTGCGGGCCGGTCTCGAGGCTGACCCGCGCATACCCGCGCCCGCGCGCCAGGTCCACCAGGCGCCCCAGCACCGCGCCCGCCACGCCCCGGCCGCGGGCCGCGGCCGCCGTGCGCATCGACTTGACCTCGCCGAGCCCGCCGGCGTGCCCGGTCACCGGGTCCAGCTCGCTCAGCGCCCCGCACCCGAGGAGCGTGTCGTCCGTGTCGCGGGCCGTCAGGAACGTCACCGAGGGGACCCGGAGCGCCGCCAGGTCGAGGGCGTGCACCGACTCGGCCGGGGACGTGGCGTGCATGTCGGACAGGTGCTCGGCCAGCAGGGCCCGCACGTCGGCGCGGCCCGGCGTCTCGGCGGCGATGATCACGCCCCGCATCCTGCCTCGCCCGTGTTTCGGGCGCGTGTCCGCCCGCCTGCGCGGCGCGTCAGCCGAGGTGTCCGGCGAGCAGCGCGTCCCCGAGCCGGGTGCGTGTGTGCAGCACCCGGTTGCCCTGCCGCTCGGAGGCGACCAGCCCCGCCTCGCGCAGCACGGTCGCGTGCCGGCTCGCCGTCGCGGGCGTCAGGCCCAGCACCCGGGCGAGGCCGGTGGTGGTCCGGGCCACGTCCAGCACCTCCAGCACCCGGGCGCGGGTCGGGCCGATGAGGTGCGCGACCGGTGGCCGCTGCCCGTCGGGTCGCTCGGCGCGCGTCAGCCAGCCCGGCAACGGCTCCACCGGGAACACCAGCGTCGGCTCCAACGACTCGTCCGCGAGCGCCACGGGGGCCAGCACGCAGAACATCGACGGGATCACCGTCAGGGGACGCCCCCGCAGCGGCAGGGCCCGCGTCACGGGGTACCGCCCGGCCCAGGTGCCGTCGTCCACCCGCCGCAGCAGCGGGTCGAAGCTGCCCATCAGCCCCTGCACGCCGCCCCCGCGCAGGGCGCCGGCGCGGGCTTCCTGGTCCGCCGCGACGGCCGCGCCCGTCGCCGTCGCGTAGGGGGCCACCGCCACGTCGTGATAGCGGCGCAACGCCCCGGCGAGCCAGCGCATCGCCTCCGCCTCCCCGCGGGCGATCCTGCGCACCCACGCCGGCGCGCCCGCCGGGAACGTCACCGCCAGCTCGCGCGCCAGGCGCGGGCGCGGCGTGCTCGCCACCCGGTCCACCGCCACCTCCACCGGCGTCGCCGACCCCCTGCCCAGGTCCACCGGCGTCGGCGTGAGGAAGTCGGGGAAGTAGGACGCCCACGGTGCCAGCCGCGCCAGGGCCGCGACGGTCCGCGTGAGGCCGGCCTCCACGACCCGCGCCCGCACCTGGCGCCGCCACGGGTCGAACGCCAGCGCCGCCTGCCGGTTCTGCAGCAGGTGCAGGCTCAGCACCACGTCCCACATCGGGTCCGGTCGGGCCGCCACGCGCAGGCGCGTCAGGTCCTCCGCCGTGAGGTCGATCGTGAGCATGCCGCCACCGCCCTGGTCTCCGCCGTCCCACGCTAGTCGCCCCCGTCACCGGCCACCCGACCTTGCACCCTCGTCGAATGTCGGCCCCGGGTGTCTCGACCGCCGGCGGGCCACCCTCCGCACTCCGTGCACGGCGGCGGCACGCCCACGGCGATCCCGCTGCACCGGCGATCCCACCACCGCGAGCACGCACCGAGGAGCACCCATGGGCCTGGACGTCGACCCCGCCGCCGTCTGCCTGCTCGTCGTCGTCGCGTTCGCGGCCGGATGGCTCGACGCCGTGGTCGGCGGGGGCGGGCTCGTGCAGGTCCCCGCCCTCATGCTGGTGCTGCCGACGGTGCCCGTGGCCACCGTCCTCGGCACCAACAAGCTCGTCGCCATCACCGGGACCTCGGGGGCCGCCGTCACGTACGCCACCCGCGTGGGCCTCGACCGGCGGCGGGCGCTCGCCGCGGCCGCCCTGGGGCTGCCCACCGCCCTCGCCGGCGCCGTCACCGCCTCCCACCTGCCACGGGAGACCATCGTGCTCGTCGTGGCCGTCACGCTCGTCGGTGTCGGCGTGTGGGCCGTCGTCGCCCGGCCCGGGGACCGGACGACGACGGCCGCCACGCCCTCCGGCACCACCCGCCCCGCCTGCCGTCCAGGACCCGCCTGGCGCCCCACCCTCGTGCTCGCCGTCGGTGCGGCGGCCGTCGGCTTCTACAGCGGGGTCGTCGGGTCCGGCACCGGGGTGCTGCTCGTCGCCCTGTTCGTCACCGCGCTCGGCACCGACTTCCTGCGCGGGTCCGCGATGGCGAAGGTCGTCAGCATCGGCAGCGACCTGGGCGCCCTCGCCCTGTTCGGCGTCCTCGGGCACGTCCTGTGGCTCCTGGGCGCGGGGATGGCCGTGGCCAACGTGGCGGGCGGCATCGTCGGCGCCCGCACGGCCCTCGCCCGCGGTGCCGGGTTCGTGCGGGCCGTGCTCCTGCTGGTCGTCGTCGCCCTCGTCATCACGATCGTGCACGACCAGTGGCTCGCCGCCTGACCGCCCGTACCGCCCGTCAGGGGGCGTGCACCGTCGGGTCGTCGCGCAGCACGTCCAGCAGCAGCGCCTGCACCGCGTCCGGGCGCTCCAGGACGGGCAGGTGCCCCGCCCAGTCCAGCACCGACAGCTCCGCCCCCGGCACCTCGTCCGCCACCCGCCGGGCGCACGCGCGCAGCAGGTCCATGTCGTGCGCGCCCTCCACGACGAACGTCGGCACGTGGATCCCCACCAGGTCGACCTCCACGCCGTCCGGGCCGGGCGCCGGCGCCCCCGCGGCGCTCGCGGCCGCGTCCGCCGCGAGCTGCACCTCGAACGCCCGCCGCTGCATGGCCGCGAGCGCCTCCCGGGCGGCGTCGTCGGCGTCCGGCCCGAGCCACGTCGTCACGTTGAGCCGCACGGCCCCCTCCACGTCGCCGGCGCCGAGCAGGCGCGCCTCCTCCGCGTCGAACGCGTCCGACGTCTCCGTGTCCGGGACGCCGGGCGCCGCCGGGCACAGCAGCACCAGCTCGC
Source organism: Isoptericola sp. NPDC057653 (assembly GCF_042799955.1). Lineage (NCBI taxonomy): Bacteria > Bacillati > Actinomycetota > Actinomycetes > Micrococcales > Promicromonosporaceae > Isoptericola > Isoptericola sp. NPDC057653. The sequence continues at coordinate 360,158 of NZ_JBHVHP010000002.1, forward strand.
GCACCCGCCCGGGGTGGGCGGTGGTCAGCTCGAGCGCGACCTTGCCGCCGAAGGACGAGCCGACGACGGCCGCGTCCGCGACGCCGAGCTCGTCGAGCAGCGCGGCCAGGTCGCCGGCGTTCGTGTATCGCAGGTCCGGCTCGCCGTCCGCCGTCGGGCCGTCGCCCACCGGCAGCGGCGAGTCGCCGAAGCCGCGCAGGTCGGGGCGGATCACGCGGAACGTGCGGGCGAGGGCGGGGACGACGGCGTCCCACATGCGGCGATCGGCCACACCGGCGTGCACCAGCAGGACGGCGGGCGCGCCGGGGTCACCGGCGACGTCGTGAACGAGGGTCATGCGCCCAGGCTAGGCGGGCGAGCGGCACCCCGGCACCACCAATTCCCGCGCCCGCCCGGGCCCCTCCCTCGACGCCCGCGCGGCGCCCCCCCGGGCGAGCACGTCCCCCCGCGGCGAGGATCGGGAGGCAGACCGGGAAGCCCCCCGACGCCCAGGAGGTTGACGCCCCCGTGAAACACCTCGGATTCCTCTCCTTCGGCCACTGGACACCGCACCCGCAGTCCGCCACCCGCTCGGCGTCCGACGCCCTCCTGCAGTCGATCGACCTCGCCGTCGCGGCGGAGGAGCTCGGCGCGGACGGCGCCTACTTCCGCGTGCACCACTTCGCCCGCCAGCTCGCGTCCCCGTTCCCGCTGCTCGCCGCCGTCGGCGCGCGCACCAGCCGCATCGAGATCGGCACCGCCGTCATCGACATGCGCTACGAGAACCCCCTGTACATGGCGGAGGACGCCGGCGCCGCCGACCTCGTCTCCGGCGGGCGCCTGCAGCTCGGCATCAGCCGCGGGTCACCCGAGCAGGTCATCGACGGGTTCCGCCACTTCGGCCACGAGCCGCACCCGGGGGAGAGCGACGCCGACATGGCCCGCCGGCACACCGCCCGGTTCCTCGAGGTGCTCGACGGCGAAGGCTTCGCCGAGCCCCACCCTCGCCCCATGTTCCCCAACCCGCCCGGGCTGCTGCGCGTCGAGCCGTACTCCGAAGGACTGCGGAGGCGCATCTGGTGGGGCGCCGGCACCCGCGCCACCGCCGAGTGGACCGCCGCGCAGGGCATGAACCTCATGAGCTCCACCCTGCTGTCCGAGGACACCGGCGTGCCGTTCCACCAGCTCCAGGCCGAGCAGATCCAGCGCTACCGCGACGCCTGGACCGCCGCCGGGCACCAGCACGAGCCCCGCGTCTCCGTCTCGCGCAGCATCTTCCCCCTCACCGACGACCGCGACCGCGCCTACTTCGGCATGGAGACCGCCAGCAGCGACCAGGTCGGCCTCCTCGAGGGCGTGCGCTCGCGGTTCGGCAAGACCTACGCCGGAGAGATCGACGCCATCGTGGCCGACCTCGCCGAGGACGAGGCCGTCGCCGCCGCCGACACCCTGCTGCTCACCGTGCCCAACCAGCTCGGCGTCGAGTACAACGCGCACGTCATCGAGAACGTCGTGCAGCACGTCGCACCCGCCCTCGGCTGGCGCTGACCCGCCGCCACCGGCGGCTCGCCCGGCAGACTCGGACCCTCAGGCACGCACGCCGCCCGACGACTCCTCCAGCACCGGCGGGGACACCCGGTAGTCACCCCACCGCGCCCACTCCACCCGCACCCGCAGCACCACGATCCCGGGATCCTCCAACGACCCCGCGAACTGCGGGAACGCCGTCGCGTACGCGGCCGCGCACCGGTCCCGGTCCAGCCCCGACGGCACGTCCGCCACCCCCTGCGCCTGCAGCGTCGTCCCGCCCGCGCCGCCCACGACCACCGCCACCCGCGCGTCCCGCCCCAGGTTGGCCACCTTGCGCGACCCCACCCGGGCGTCGAACACCAGCTCGCCGGCATCCGTGACCGCCACCGGCAGGTACGCCCCCTGCGGGGAACCGTCCGACCCCAGCGACGAGACCACACCGTCGCCCACCTCCCGCACGTGCGAGACCAGCCGCCCGAGCGTCAGCCGCGCAGGGGAGGGACCCACCAGGGGAGTCCCCGCCGAGGCAGGCGCCTCCGCGGGAGGCACAGGGCCCGAGGAACCGGCGTCGTCCGTCCGCGTCATGCCCGGACCCTACGACGGCACGGTGGCAGCATGCCGTCCATGGCCACCCGCCTCCCCGACACCGACCTGCCCCTCGTCGCCGCCCCCATGGCCGGCGGCGGCACCACCCTCGACCTCCTGGCCGCCACCACCGACGCCGGCGCCCTCGCGTTCCTCGCCGGGGGCTACCAGGCCCCCGACGCCCTCGCCGCGCAGGTCCGCGCCGCCCACGCCCACGGCCGCCCCTTCGGCGTCAACCTCTTCGTCCCCGCACCCCCCGGCACCCCCACCCTCGACCCCACGGCGCTCGCGGCCTACGCCCGCCGGATCGCGCCCGAGGCCGCGGCGCTGGGCGTGACCCTCGACCCCGGTGCCGTGCCCGCGGCCGACGACGACGCCTGGGCCGCCAAGGTCGACCTGCTGCGGCGCGACCCGGTGCCCGTCGTGTCGTGCACGTTCGGTCCGCCGCCCGCGGCCGACGTCGCCGCCCTGCGCGCGGCCGGGTCCCTCGTCCTGGTGACGGTCACGACGCCGCAGGAGGCCGTCGCCGCGCAGGAGCTCGGCGCGGACGGCCTGGTCGTCCAGGGACCCGCGGCGGGCGGCCACAGCGGCACGTGGGACCCCGCCCGGACGGTGGGCGACGGCGCCACGGCCGACGTCGTCGCGGCGGTGGCCGCCCGCACCCGGCTGCCCCTGGTCGCGGCCGGGGGAGTGGACGGCCCCCGCGCCGTCGCCCACCTGCTGGCGGCGGGGGCGCAGGCGGTCGCCGTGGGCACCCTGCTGCTGCGCACGGACGAGTCGGGGGCGTCGGCCACGCACCGGGCCGCGCTCGTCGACCCCCGGTTCGACGCGACGACCGTCACCCGCGCCTTCACCGGACGCCCCGCCCGCGCGCTGCGCAACGGCTTCGTCCGCCGGCACGACGAGGACGCCCCGCTCGGGTACCCGCAGGTGCACCACCTCACGCGCGAGCTGCGTCGCCGGGCGGCCGCGACCGGCGACGCGGACCGCCTCCACCTGTGGGCCGGCACCGGCCATCGCGCGGCGCCCGCCGGGCCCGCCGGGGACGTCGTGCGCGCCCTCGCCGCCGGTCTCTGAGGACGCCCGCCGTGACCGTGCCGACCCGCGCCGACCCGCGCCGCGCGGCACCGCCCGCGGCCTGGCACCGTTCGCTAGGTTGCCGTCATGACCGACGTCTGGGACCCGCCCACCGTGCTGCGTGCCGCCGCCGACTGGTCGTGGGTGCCGCCGGACGCCGAGTGCCTCACCACCGACGTCACGCTGACGCGGTGGCCCGCCTGGGCGCACGGCCGGGTCGTGCTGACGGGGCTCTCCTCGCAGCGCACGCCGGGCGACGTGCTGCGCGGGGCCGTCGAGCAGGCGCGCGCCTGGCGGAGCGACACCCTCGGGGTGTGGGTGTCGGCCAGCAGCGCCCCCGACCTCACCGGGGAGCTGCTCGCGCGCGGCGCCCGTCTCGAGGACACCGTGGACGTGCTCGCCCGCACCCTCGACGAGCCTCCCCACGACTCCGCCGAGCGGGTCGTCGTCCGGCGGGTCACCGACGTCGACGGGCTGCGCGACGCCGACCACGTCGAGACCGTCGTGTGGGACCAGCAGCCCATGGACGACGAGCGCCTCGCCGAGAACGCCCGCGCGCTCCTCGCCGAGCACAGCGCCGAGGCGCGCGTCGTCGCGTACCTCGACGACGCTCCCGTCGCCTCCGCCGGGCTCACCCTCGCGCCCGCCCCGTACCCCGGCCTCGGCACCGTCGCCCGCCTCTGGGGCGCGGGCACCCTGCCCGACCGCCGCGGGCGCGGCGCCTACCGCGCCGTCCTCGTCGAGCGGCTGCGCATCGCCTACGCCGCCGGCGCCACCCTCGCGCTCGTCAAGGGGCGTGTCAGCACCTCCGCGCGCATCCTGCGCAAGGCGGGCTTCGAGCGGTACGGCGAGGAGAGGTACTACCGCCTCACGCTCTGACGCCCCGGCACCCGGCACCCGGCACCCGGCGGGCACGACACCGCACGACAGGACCCGACGAGGAGGAGACCGTGACCCGACGCTTCGAAGGACGCGTGGTGCTCGTCACCGGCGGCGCGCACGGCATCGGCGCCGCTACCGTGCGCCGCCTGCACGACGAGGGCGCCACCCTCGTCGTCGCCGACCTCGACCACGACGCCGCCCGGCGCGCCCTCGACGACCTCCCGCCCACCGGGCCGGGGCAGGCCGCCGCCACCGCCGTCCCGTGCGACGTCCGGGACCGCGCCTCCGTGGACGCGGCCGTCGACGCCGTGCTGGAGCGGCAGGGGCGGCTCGACGTGCTCGTCGGCGTCGCGGGCGGGGACACCGCGCACCCCTCGCTCGTCGACGGCATGGACGACGCCACCTGGGCCGCCGGCCTCGACCTCAACCTCGCCGGGCCCGTCCGCTGCGTCCGGGCCGCGGTGCCGCACCTGCCCCGCGGAGGGGCGATCGTGCTGGTCGGGTCCGTCAACGGGCTGCAGGCGTTCGGCGGCGAGGACTACTCCGCGGCGAAGGCCGGCCTGATCTCCCTGGCGCAGAACCTCGCGGTCCGCCTCGGGCCCCGGGGCGTGCGGATCAACGTCGTCGCGCCCGGCACCGTCCGGACCCGGGTGTGGGCCTCCCAGGGCGGCCCGGACCGGCTCACCCCCCTCTACCCGCTCGGCCGCGTCGGCGAGCCCGCGGACGTGGCCGCCGCCATCGCCTTCCTGGCCTCCGACGACGCCGCCTGGATCACCGGTGTCACCCTCCCGGTCGACGGCGGCATCCTCGCCGGGCCCCTGCGCGCCTTCGAGCGGCTCGACCAGCGGACGCACGACCGCCCCGACGCCACCGCGAGGTGACGCCGGGGCGGCGCGCCGCCTGCGCCGTCTCAGCGCCGGTGCTTCCCGTGCGACCACCACGGCCGCCCGGAGTAGTGCTCGCCGTACCCGACCGGGAGCATCGTGCCGCTGCCGTCCGCCTTCGGGACGGCCACGGGCAGCCGCCCCTTGGTGTTGATGTCGCCCGCCAGCGCGCGCACCACCGCCGCGTAGTTCACGACGCCGTAGCCGTAGCTGTTCAGGACCGCGTCGGCCCCGGGGAACACGTTGACGTCGTACGGGTTGCGTGCCGCCACCACGACCACGGGCTTGCCCGTCGCGGCGAGGGCGGCCACCATCGCCTGCTGCGCCGGGTTGCCGCTCGCGTTGTTCGACGTGAAGACGACCGCGTCGACGTCGGCGGTCGCGGCGACGGCGCGCTCCCGGTAGGCGGCCGAGGGGGAGCTGCCGTTCTCCAGCTCGGTGGTCACGTCGAACCCGCGCTCGGCGAGCATCGGCGCCAGCCGCTCCGGCCAGGCCGACCCGGCGCCGACCACGAGGACGTCGTCGCGGCGTACGTCGAGGGGGAGCGTGCGCCGGTCGTTGCGCACCAGGGTCATCGACCGGTCCGCGATCTTCGCCGCCGTGCGCAGGTGCCGCTCGGAGCCGACCACCGTGCCCACCCCGGCCGGGTCGGCGTACGGGTGCTCGAGGATGCCCCGCTTCGCCTTCCACGTCAGGATCCGCGTGACGGACTCGTCGAGCCGCGCCTCGGTGATCGTGCCGTCGGCCACCGCCTGCTTCACGCCCGCGATGGAGGCGTCGACGTCGGGGGAGTTGAGCAGGATGTCGGACCCGGCCTGGATGGCCTTGACCGACATCTCCTCCTGCGTCCAGTTGTCCGTCATGGCCTCCATGTCGAGGGCGTCGGTGGTGATGATGCCGTCGAAGCCCATCTCGTCGCGCAGCAGGCCGGTGAGGACCTTCGGGGAGAGCGTGCCCGGCAGGTCGGGGTCGATGGCGTCGACGACGATGTGCGCCGTCATGATCATGTCGATGCCCGCGTCGATCGCGGCCTGGAACGGCTTCAGGTGCTGGTTCAGCGTCGCCCGGTCGTACGTGACCTCCGGCAGGCCGTAGTGCGAGTCCGTCTCGGTGTCGCCGTGCCCGGGGAAGTGCTTCGCGGTCGCCGAGACGTGCTGCTGGATGCCGCGGATCTGCGCCACCCCGAGCCGGCTCACGGTCTTCGCGTCCGAGCCCATGGACCGGACGCCGATCACGGGGTTGTCGGGGTTGGTGTTGAGGTCGAGCACCGGGGCGAAGTCGACGTTGATGCCCATCGCCTTCAGCTCGGACCCGAGGATGTCGCCCTGCGCGCGGGCCAGACCGGTGTCGAAGGTGGCGCCGAGCGCCATGTTGCCCGGCAGCTCGGTGGCGGGCGAGCCCACGCGGGCGACGAGGCCGCCCTCCTGGTCGATGGTGACGGCCAGCGGGATGCCGGGCCCGCCGTCCGCGAGCGCCGCGTCCTGCAGGCCGTTCGACAGCCCGTTGACCTGCTGCGGGTTGGCGGTGTTGCCCGACCAGGCGAAGTAGAGCACGCCGCCGAGGTCGTACTTCTGGACCACCTCGGCGGGGGTGCTCACCCCGTAGCGGGCCTGGTTGCTGGCCGCCATGGACGTGTCGTTCGCGGACGAGCCGTAGACGTGGGTCCACGTCATCTGGCCGATCTTCTGGTCGAGCGTCATCGCGTCGACCATCGCGGCGACGTCGACGCTCGAGGTCGACGCGGCCGGGGTACGGGTCGTGGTGCTGGTCGGGGCGGTGGTCTCCGCCTGGGCGGGGGATACGGCGGCGAGCAGCAGGCCCGCGCCCGCCAGCACCGCCGTCGAGCGCACGAGGCGCCTGGTTCCTTGATCCTTCACGAGGTCCTCCTGTGTCGGACGGGCGCGCGACGGTGCGGGACCGTGGGACGTCGTTGTCCGGGTGCGCCTGTGCTGAAGTTAGGACCGTCCCCGGGGCGCGTCAAGACTTGCCGCCGACTCCCGCCCGCCGTGAAAGGAAGTTTCACGTGAGGGCGGCCCCGGCAACGGCGACGAGCAGGCCGCGCCGGCGTCGATGTCACCGATCGTTGACATCCGACCTCATGTTACTTAGCGTTGACATCGCACCAGATGTCGTCCGCCGCTGACATTCGTCGCCAGGGCAGGGCAGGGCAGGGCAGGGGAGGGGACCCATGATCGTCGCCGACGCCGAGCAGCTCGGCTCGTTGCTGCGCCGCGCCCGCAAGGACAAGGGGATGACGCAGGCCGAGCTCGCGGCCGCCGTCGACGTGTCCCGCCAGTGGGTCATCGCGGCCGAGGCGGGGGCGCCCACGGCCCGGCTCGACCTGGTGCTGGACGCGCTGCGCGCCGTGGACCTCGTCGTCGACGTCGTCCCCGACGAGCCGGACGACGCGCTCGAGACCGTCCTGGGGCGGGCGCGTGGCTGACCGCCTCGACGTCTGGCTCGACGGCGCCCACGCGGGCACGCTCCGCCGCGGCCGCGGCGGCGACGTCACCTTCGCGTACAGGGCGGCCTACCAGGGGCTGCGCTCGGCGCCGTCGCTGTCCGTGAGCATGCCCCGGCACGTCACCGAGCACGGCCCCGACGTCGCCATGCCGTGGATCGACAACCTCCTTCCGGACAGCGACACGGTCCGCGCCCGCTGGGCCGCGCAGTTCGACGAGCGGCGCGCGACGGCGTTCGCCCTGCTGCGCCACATGGGCGCCGACTGCGCCGGGGCCGTCCAGGTGGTGCCCGAGGGCGAGGAGCCGCACGACGGCGCCGGCTCGCGGCCCCTGGGCGAGGCGGAGGTCGCCGCCCACCTGCGCGAGCTGCGCGCCGACGACAGCTCCTGGGCGTTCGAACGGCACGGCGGCCGGTTCTCCCTCGGCGGGCAGCAGGGCAAGTTCGCGCTGGCCCGCGCCGCCGACGGCACCTGGCACCAGCCCACCGGACGTGCCGCCAGCACCCACATCTTCAAGATCGGCATCGACGGTGTCGCCGACTCGGCCGCGGCCGAGCTCGTCACCATGCGCGCGGCACGATCGCTCGGGCTGGCCGTCGCGGGCGTCGAGACCGCATGGTTCGAGGACCAGGGCGCCGTCGTGGTCGAGCGGTTCGACCGCGTGCCCGCCCCGGACGGGGAGGCGCGGAGGCTGCACCAGGAGGACATGTGCCAGGCCCTCGGCCTCTGGCGCTCGGCCAAGTACGAGTCCGACGGCGGCCCGGGCGTGCGGGACGTCGCCTCCGTCGTCGCGCGTGCCGTGGACCGGCGCGACCTCGCCCGCTCCCGCGACGACCTGGCACGCTCCGTCGTCCTGAACTGGGTGGTCGCCGGCACCGACGCCCACGCCAAGAACCTGGCGCTGCTGCACGTGGGGGCGCGCACCGTGCTGGCGCCGCTGTACGACCTCGTGAGCGCCGCGCTGCTGTGGCCCGCCGAGGAGGTCCGCTACAAGGCGCGGCTCGCGATGAAGCTCGGCGGCGAGTACCGGCTGCGTGCGCTCGGCGCCCGCAACGTCGAGCGCGCCGCGGGCGAGCTCGGCGTCGACGCGGGCTGGCTTCTGGACACCGCCGCCGCGTACGCCGACGCCTGGCCGGACGCCGTGCGCGACGCCGCGGAGGGAGAGCGCGACCTCGTCGCCGACGGCGTCGCGGCGCAGTTCGTGGACCGCGCCGCGGCCCGCTCGGCCGACGTCGTGCGCGCGCTCGGCGGCGCGCGGCGCGGGGGAGAGGCCGCCGGCCCCGCCTCCGCCACCTGGGTGCCGCCCCACGAGCGCGCCGGCCGCGCCGTGGCCGGGCACTGGCGGTCCCACCCCGGCCGCTGACCCTGGACCCGTCGACGGCGCCGGGGGAGGCGCCCCTACGCTCCCGGCATGACCGACGACTGGATCTACCTCGTCACGGACATCGAGACCGACGGCCCGCACCCCGGCGCCAACTCCCTGCGCTCCTTCGCGTCGGTGGCGGCGCGGGCGGACGGGACCGTCGTGGACGAGTTCGAGGCGGTGCTCGAGCCGCTGCCCGGCGCCGCGCCGAACCCGGACACGCTGGCCTGGTTCCGCACCCAGCCGGCATCGGTCTGGGCGGCCGCGACCGAGGGCGCGCGCCCGATCCCCGGGGTCATGGCGGAGTTCACCTCCTGGGCCAGGGCGCTCGGCCCCCGGCGCGTGCTCGCCGCCGCTCCGCTGGCCTTCGACGGGACCTGGATCGACTACTACCTGCGCCGGTTCACCCCGTACGGACTGTGCCAGGGCCCCTACGAGGCGGACGTCCTGTTCACGGGCCCCGCCCTGTGCCTGCGCTCGTACGCCGCGGCCGTCCTCGGGCTCCCGATGGCCGAGCTGCCCGCGTCCTCCGGCCTGCCCGAGGGCTGGCTCGGGGACGTCGAGCACACCCATCGCGCCATCGACGACGCCCGCGGGTTCGCCCACCTGCTGGGCGTGCTCACCGAGAAGGCCGGCGCGAGGTGACGTCCCCGCCGGCGAGGCGCAGGCGGAACCAGCGGCGCCTGCCGGTCTGCAGGACGTCGCCGGTCGCCACCTCCGGACGCGCCTGAGGATCACGGTGCGGGGCCCCGTTGATGCGGACGCCGCCCTGGGAGACCAGGCGGCGCACGGCGGACCCGGTGAGCTCGGGGCGCGCCGCGCTGACCAGCTCGGCGACCGTCGGCCGGGGGAGCGCCACGGACGCGTCGGGCATCGAGCCCGGGACGTGCCGCCGGGAGAACACGTCCAGGAACGCCGCCCGGGCGTCGGCGGCCGCCGACGCGCCGTGGTAGCGGGCCACGACGGACTCCGCCAGGTCGAGCTTCGCGTCCCGGGCGCCCGGGCCGCCCGCGGCACCACGCGCGGCGAGGTCGGCGACGACCTCCTGCGGGAGGTCCGTGTAGACCGTGGCCCACGTGCCGATCAGGTCGTCGTCGAGCGTCATCAGCCGGCCCAGCTTCTCCGCGGGGTCGTGCGCGAGGCCCACGTAGTTGCCGAGCGACTTCGACTGCTTGGGCCCGCCGTCGAGCCCCGGCGTGATCGTGCTGGTGACGACCGTCTGGGGGAGCTGCCCGTGCCTGGCCTGGAGCTCTCGCCCCATCGCCTCGTTGAACAGCTGGTCGGAGCCGACGATCGTGAGGTCGGACTCCAGCGCGACGCTGTCGAAGCCCTGCAGCACCGGGTAGACGAGCTCGTGCACGGCGACCTCGCGGCCGTCGCGGACCCGCTTCTGGAACATGTCCCGCGCCATCAGCTGGTGCAGCGTGACCAGGCTGAGCTCGCCCAGCAGGTCCGTGATCGCCATCCGGTCGTACCACTCGGAGTTGCGCCGCACCTCGAGCACCTCCGGGTCGTCGCGCAGCACGAGGGTCGCCTGGTCCAGGAACGCCCGCGCGTTGGCGTCGATCTCGGCGGGCATGAGCACGGGGCGCGTGGCGCTGCGCCCGGTCGGGTCGCCGATCCGGGTCGTGGTGTCGCCGAGCAGGAAGACGACGACGTGGCCCAGGTCCTGCAGGTAGCGCATCATCCAGAGGTTCACGGCGTGCCCGAGGTGCAGGTCCGGCGCCGTGCAGTCGACCCCGAACTTGATGCGCAGCGGGCGGCCGGACCCCAGCCGGGACCTCAGGTCGTCGCGCCCGAAGACCTGGTCCGTCGTCCGACCCAGGTGGGCCAGGACCTCGTCGGGGGTGGTGGCGGGTGACGGTGACATGGAGCTCTCCTCGGCAGGACGAGCGAAGAGCTCCCCGTGGCACCCGCCCGTCGTGACGACACGAAAGGTGAGGACCGGACGGTCCTCACCTGGGTGGCTCTGGGGCGGGGGAGTCGGCGATCAGGGAAGCGCGCGACGACGGCTCGCACCAGAGCCGTCGGGATACGCGTCACGGAACGCCATGGCCAGGACGGTACCCGAGCCGTCGGACGCCTCCCAGGGAAATACCGGGGGAGCAGGGCCCCGGTCCGGACCGAGGTCCTGCCGCACCGACCGATGGAGGAGCCGACGCCGTATCGTCGAGGACGTGAGTGACGACGTCCGCAACATCTCCGCCGCGTTGTCGAGCATCGCGGAGCCCTGGCAGCCGCACCGGCTCGCGTCCGTGAACGACTACGACGTCAAGGTCGTCAAGCTCCAGGGCGAGTTCGTGTGGCACTCGCATCCTGACACCGACGAGCTCTTCGTCGTGATCAGCGGACGGTTGACCATCCAGCTGCGGGACCGGGACGTCGTCCTGGGGCCGCAGGACGTGTTCGTCGTGCCGCGCGGCGTCGAGCACCGCCCGCGGGCCGACGAGGAGACGCACGCGCTGCTGTTCGAGCCGCAGGGAACGGTGAACACCGGCGACGCCGGCGGGGAGATGACGTCCGAGCTGCGCGAGCTCGACTGACGCGTTCCCGCCGCGGCGAGCGGGTGTCGATCAGGGGCCCGGCAGGGGCCCAGGACAGTCCTTCTCGCCGGTAGCGGTCGCCCTGGGCGTACAACCGATAATGCACATTATGTCATTACGGCGAGAGATCGGGCCCGAGAGCGGTCCCCTCTCAGGGTCGGTCCGCGCTGAGTCGACGGCAGAGCGTCGCACCGTCGAGACCTGTTCCCTCCGCCCAGCCGGCCGGACGGCGAGCCGCGCCCGTGACGACACGTGCGCGTGCCGAATGACTCGCGTGTGCGGCAGGCCGCGTCCTGACGACAAGCTGCTGGACGGCGTCGGCGCCGCCGGCCTGCGACGTTCTCGCGTCCGACCGATCCGACGGCTCACGACGGCTCACGACGGCTCACGACGGCTCACGACGGCTCACGACGGCTCACGACGGCTCACGACGGCTCACGACGGCTCACGACGGC
>NZ_JBHVHP010000002.1:372010-670036 GCF_042799955.1 Isoptericola sp. NPDC057653
GTACCGACGGCTCACGACGGCTCACGACGGCTCACGACGGCTCACGACGGCTCACGACGGCTCACGACGGCTCACGACGGCTCACGACGGCTCACGACGAACCGTCCGCCGTCCTCCCGCGCCGCGTGACCCTCGGTGCCCGCAGGTTCGCGTGCGACGCCGCCCGTGCCGCGATAGTCGGCGCTTGCTCGCGCTTGCTGGCACAAGCTCGCCCGACGGTCCCCCGGGCAGCGGCGCCATGTTGCCGTGCAGCGCCGTTCGTCCCGGGCCGAACGGAGCCGCGCCGAGGCTCGCCGGGCCGCAGTTCGGCCCAGTGGCCGCCCCTCGCCATCCGATGCCATCCGCGGTAGTCTGATTCGGACATACCTCTCAAACCATTGTGTATGACACAACACAGTGGTTTTGCCGCGAGAGCGATCGGCACCTCTTCCCACATCGGCACTTCTTCCCACGGTGCGGCGGTCGCCCTCACCACCAGGCGCGGCGATGTCGGACCCCGCCCCTACGGTGGTGCCATGGCCGCACCCCGCGACGGGCTCGCCTTCTGCGTCTTCCCGACCGCGATCGGGCACTGCGCCCTGGTGTGGCGCTCCCCCGCCCACGTCGTGGGCTCCACGCTCCCCCACGGTTCCGCCGACGGCACCCGTGACGCCGTCCGGCGCTGGTACCCGGCGGCGCACGAGTCCTCCCCCGAGGGCGTCGTCGTCGACGCGGTCTCCGCGGTCACGGCGCTCCTCGGGTCCGGCGCCGGCGACCTCTCCGGCATCGACCTCGACATGAGCGAGGTCCCGGACTTCGACCGCCGCGTGTACGAGGTCGTCCGCACCATCCCCGCGGGTGCCACGCTCACCTACGGCGATGTCGCCGCCCGCCTGGGCAGCCCCGGGGCCGCCCAGGCCGTGGGCCAGGCCCTGGGGCGCAACCCGTTCCCGCCGATCGTCCCGTGCCACCGCGTCCTCGCCGCCGGCCGGCAGGTGGGCGGCTTCTCCGCGCGGGGCGGGCGTCGCACCAAGCTGCGCATGCTCGACGCCGAGGGCGTCCATCTCGAGCACCCCACGCTCTTCGACGTCTGACCCGCCGTCGACGCCCGCGGGCGTCACCGTCCAGGCGGGCCGGCCCGTCCGGCCCGCCGGCTCCCCCGGACCTCCGGTGACCTGGTGCGTGGCCGCGAGCGCCGGCAACGGACGTCGTGGCCACCCTCCACGGCACGACCGACGACGCCGGGCCCGCCGTGCGGGCGCGCCACATCCCCGGGTGGAGCACGGCTTCGCGTACGAGACCCTGTGGTGGGCGGACTCGTGGCCGACACCGTCCGCGAGCGCCGCGTGGTTCTCGCCGGGACGCCGCCCCCCTGTGGGTGCCCTACGGGGGTACGGCATGAACGCCGGGGCTGCCGGCTCGAGCCTCGGCTCCTCGTGCACGGGATCCCCGATCATCGTCCCGACGGAGACGCCCCCGACTGCACGACGAGTCCCTGCGCCCCTCGGCGACCGGCCAGGGCCCTGGTGCACGCTCGGCGTGACTGGCGGTGGGGCACGCGACGGGCGGACGACTGGGCCGGGTCGCCGTCCGACGCCCGTGTCGGTGCGGCGGCCTAGCCTGTCTCCGTGGTCGCCCCTCCCCGCCTGAACCGCCTCACCGTCGCCGCGGCCGCCGACCGCTATCTCGCGTCCGTGCAGGTGGAGAGCGTGCGCGGGGTCCTCTCCCCCGCGACCGCGCGCAGCTACGAGCGGGACGTGCGGGAGCTCGCCCGGCTCGTCGGCGGCGACCGCGTCCTCGACGACGTCACGGGCGAGGACGTCGACGACGCCCTGGTGCGCTACCAGGCGACCCCCGACCTGCGGTACAGCGACCCCGCCCGCAAGGGCGGCCCGGGGCGCTCCGTCGCGACGGTCAACCGGTTCCGCCAGTCCGTGAGCCGATTCTTCGCGCACGCCACCCGGCAGTGCTGGGTGCAGGCCGACCCGATGCAGTGGGCCGCCCCGCCCGCGCGCTCCCGCGACCGTCTGCGGGTGGAGCGCACCGCCCTGTCCGCGACGGCGGCGGGGGCCCTCCTGCAGGCCTCCGCCGCGACCGCCGCCCGGCCCGCCCCGCCGCAGGGCGCCGCGGGGGCACGCGCCCCGCGGACCGACCAGGCCCTCGCCCTGCGGGACCGTCTCGTCGTCGCGCTCCTGCTTGTCCTCGGCCCGCGGGTCTCCGAGCTCGCCCGCGCCGACGTCGCGGACTTCTCGCGCGAGCCCGAGGAGACGCGCTGGCGCATCGTCGGCAAGGGCGGCTCGATCCGCACGGTGGCGCTCTCGCCGCCCCTGGCCTCCGCGCTCGAGGACTACCTCGCCGAGCTGCGGCCCCGGCTTGCCGCCCGACGTTCCGACGACCCCGACGCGCAGCGTGCGCTCCTGCTCACCTGGCGCGGGCGCCGCATCGACACCCAGGCCGTGCGCGCGCTCCTGGCCCGCGCGGTCGAGCGCATGCCCTCGACGTACCGGCGTCCCGCGACGCCGCACGCCCTGCGGCACACCACCGCGACCCTCCTGGTCGCCGAGGGGTGGGACGTCAAGGTCGTCGCGGAGCTCCTGGGCCACCGCTCCATCGCCACCACGGGGGTGTACCTGGACCGCATCGAGGGCGAGCTCGCCGCGGCGATCCGCTCGCACCCGCTGTCCGCCGACCTCGCCGTGCCCACCGACGTCGGCGCGGAGGCGCCCGAGCCGCTCGAGCCGCTCGAGCCGCCCGACGCGGGTGACATCACCGACCAACCCGACAGTTCGGCGCGCGCCGATCTGGCCCCCTGGCTACCGTGAGGCTCGTGCCGCCTCGTCTGCCCCGCCTCCGCAAGCCCGTCCGCGTCCAGATCGACTGGCCCTCGCTGCGCCGCTACGCGACACGGGGGGCGCTGCTCGCTGCCGCCGTGCCGGTGGCCGCGGCCGCGACGGTGATGGGACTCGAGCGGTTCCGCCGCCACCAGTACCCGCTGGACGCCGCGTTCCCCACCTCCCCGCCGTCGTCGACCGAGGTCGAGGACACGACCGCGACCCTCTACACGTACGGCGCCGACCTCTACGAGGCGATGCTCGAGGCGATCCGCGGCGCGCAGCGCGAGATCTTCCTCGAGACGTACATCTGGAAGGACGACGAGGTCGGCCGCCAGTTCAAGCAGGCGCTCGCGGAGGCCGCGGGACGCGGTGTGTCCGTGTACGTCGTCTACGACGGGTTCGCCAACCTCGTGGTCCCGCGCCGGTTCTACGACATCCCGAGCGTGCACATGCTCCGGTTCCCGGCGATGCGGCCGGGGCTGCTCATGCTGGACGTGCGCCGGTCCGGCCGCGACCACCGCAAGATCCTGGTGGTGGACGACGACACCGCCTTCGTCGGCGGGTACAACATCGGCTCCCTGTACGCGACGCAGTGGCGCGACACGCACCTGCGCCTCACCGGCCCGTCGGCGTGGGAGCTGCGCAACGCGTTCGTCGACTTCTGGAACCGCTGGCGCAGCCCGGAGCTGCCCGTGCTGCAGGACGCGGGCACCTCGCTGTGGCTGCCGCAGCTGCGGGCGGCGCGCAACGCGCCGTCGGAGCTCGTCTTCCCCATCCGCGGGATCTACCTCGACGCGATGGACCGGGCCTGCTCGCACGTCTACATCACGCAGGCGTACTTCATCCCGGACGAGGACATCCAGGCGGGCCTCCTGGCCGCCGCGGCACGGGGCGTGGATGTCCGCGTGCTGGTGCCGGAGCGCTCCAACCACGTGGTGGCCGACTGGCTCGCGCGGGGTCACTACTCCACCCTGCTGCGCGGCGGCGTGCGGATCTTCCTGTACCAGGGCGCGATGATCCACGCGAAGACCGCGACGATCGACGGCCGTTGGACCACCGTGGGCACCGCCAACATCGACCGGCTCAGCCTCACGGGGAACTACGAGATCAACCTCGAGGTCGTCGACGAGGGGCTGGCCACCCAGCTCGAGGACGCGTTCCGGATGGACGAGTCGAACTCGCGCGAGCTCACCCTGGACGAGTGGCAGCGGCGGCACCCGCTGTCGAAGGTGGCCGAGCGCCTGATGTCCCCCCTGCGCCCGCTGCTCTGACCGGCGGGGCGGCGGGTCAGCCGGCCGTGCGCGCGCGGCGGCGGGCGGCGAGCTCGTCGCCCTCGTGGGGCGCCGGCTCCTCGTCCTCCAGGGACTCCGTCGGCATGGAGGACAGCGTGCCCTCGATGTCGCGCCACACGCGCCCGACGGCGATGCCGAAGACGCCCTGACCGCCCTGGACGAGGTCGACGACCTCGTCCGGCGACGTGCACTCGTACACGGACGCGCCGTCGCTCATGAGCGTGATCTGCGCGAGGTCCTCGACGCCGCGCTCCCTCAGGTGGGTCACGGCGCTGCGGATCTGGTGCAGGGAGACGCCGGTGTCGAGGAGCCGCTTGACGACCTTCAGCACGAGGATGTCGCGGAAGCTGTAGAGGCGGTGGGTGCCGGACCCCGTCGCAGGACGGATCGACGGCTCCACGAGGCCGGTGCGCGCCCAGTAGTCGAGCTGGCGGTACGTGATCCCGGCGACGCGGCACGCCGTGGTGCCGCGGTACCCGGTGGCGGCGTCCTGCTCCGTGAGGTCCTCGCCGAAGAGCAGACCCTGGGCGCCGTGCGGGACCGACGCACCCGTGGGGACGCTTGCCTCACCGCTGCTGTTCACTGTGCCTCCTGGTGTTCGACTCCACGCTAGGACGCCCCTGGGGGGTCGTCAACGACGTCGGCGCCTGCGGGACCGCGTGTCGCGCGCCCTCCCCGACGTCGGGGGACCTCACGCCCGACCTTCAACTTTCGACCACGGCTTGAAGGTTCGGGTCCTACGGTAGCCGAGGCTGAGGCTCGACCCGAGGTCGAGGGTCAGCCTCGGCGTGGCGCGCCGGCGCGGGCCCGGTGCGGCGTGGCGGGGTCAGGGCGGCGCGTCGTCGGGCCGCCCTCCCCCGTTGGGCGGCGGTGTCCCGGGGTCCTGGGGGCCCTCGGGGGTGGTGAAGTCCGCGGCGGTGACGTGGTCGAGGAAGTCGCGGAACTTCTCGACCTCGCGTTGCTGCTCGACGTCGACGACCTCGACGCCGGCGACGGCGACGACCTCCGCGGAGCAGAAGACGGGGCTGGCGGTCCGGACGGCCAGCGCGATCGCGTCGGAGGCGCGGGAGTCGAGCCGGGTGCCGTTGGACAGGATGAGCTCGGCGAAGAACACGCCGCCGTCGAGCGCGACGATCTCGACCCGCTCGAGCTCGACGCTGACGGCGCCGAGGAGGTCGCGCAGGAGGTCGTGGGTCATGGGGCGCGGGGTGACGAGCCCGGCCTGAGCCATGGCGATGGCGGACGCCTCGCGGGCGCCGATCACGATGGGGACGGCGAGGTTGGCCGCGGCGTCCAGGAGCAGCACCACGATCTCCTGGTCGTGCTGCTGCTGGCGCACCCCGAGGACCTCGACCGGGACCATCGGTGCGTCGCTCGCCTCGTCGGGTTCCACCGACCCACGGTACGTCCGGCGGTCGCCGCACGTCGTGCGGGAGACCGGGGCGAGCGAAAGGTGCCCGCCGGCGGGCGAGGACGTCCGGTCAGACGAGGTCGCCGGAGCCCTGCCGCACCCACGTGGAGTGCAGGCGGGCGAGGAGCTCGCCCACCTCGGCGGCGAGCTCGGCGCCCTGGGCGCGCGCCGACGGGGTCTGCTGGCTGCGGTACGGGGCGACGAGCTGGTCCACGAGGCCGACGTGCCGGTCCGCGGACGCGCGCAGCGACCGCAGGTGCCGCGGCTCGATGCCGTGCTCCGCGAGCCGGGCCGCGATACGCACCACGTCGGGGGCCCCGGCGTCGAGGCGGCTGCCGGAGCGGGTGTGCAGCACGCCGGCGGAGACGAGCTCCTGGACGAACTCGGGCGTGGTGCCCGTCGCCTCTGCCACGCTCTCGGCGGTCCAGCGGCGGCGCGTCACCTCGGCGGCCGCGGAGGCGTCCGCGAGGCGCGGCGAGGGGCCGGGCGCCGGCTCCCCGGCGTCCATCTCCGCCAGCCGCTCCTTGATGACCTTCAGCGGCAGGTAGGAGTCACGCTGCTCGGTGAGGACGAACCGCAGCCGCTCGACGTCGGCCGGGCTGTACTGCCGGTAGCCCGACGACGTACGCACGGGGTCGATCAGCCCCTGGTCCTCCAGGAACCGGAGCTTGGAGTGGGACACGGACGGGAACTCCGGGCCGAGCTGGCCCAGCACGTCGGAGATCCGCATCGTCGCCTGGCGGGAGATCCCCCGCGGCCAGGGTTCGGGCGCCTGGGGGCCGGCCGGCTCCTCGCCGTGCGCGGCCTGCGCCGCCGTCACGACGCGGGCGCCTGCGGATCCCGCGGCGCCTGCGGGCTGGCGTGGAACGACATCCGGAACTTGCCGATCTGCACCTCGTCACCGGTGGTGAGCGTGGCCGCGTCGATCCGCTCGCGGTTGACGTACGTGCCGTTGAGGGAGCCGATGTCCCGGACGACGAACCGGTCGCCCTCCCGGGCGAACTCCGCGTGCTTGCGCGAGACGGTGACGTCGTCGAGGAAGATGTCGGCCCGCTCGCTACGCCCGGCGACGGCACGGTCCGAGTCGAGCAGGAAGCGCTCCCCGACCGCGCCGGACCCGTACTGCACCACGAGGAGCGCGGAGTGCCGCGGCAGCGCCGCGACGGCGGCGGCCTCCTCCGCGGTCAGCGGGATCCGGAACGACTGCTCCTCCGCGGGCGCGCCCACGCGCCCCAGGTGCGCGGTGGTGTCCGCGGCCGCCTGGTGCGGCGGAAGAGCGCGGGGGTCCGTCATCAGTCCTCCTGTGAGGTCGGGCCGGGTGAGTCGGGCGACGCTGCCGCCGCCCCGGACCGGTGTCCGCCGTTGGCTGGCTGTGCGTCCGACGTGCGCCGTCGTCCGACAAACCTACCCCGAGCGAGGCGCGACCGGGAAGCCCGCTCCCCGTGACCACGGCCCGTCGGCGCACGTCAGCCGCGCTCTCGCTCCGGCTTCGCGTACTCCGGTTCCTTCGGCGGGGACACCGCCGTGATCTTCACCTCGTCCTGCCGGGTGGTCGATGCCTCGGCCCCCGCGGTGCGCACCGTCGCCAGCGCGCCGCCGGGGATCTCGAGGGCGCGGTCCAGCGTCTCGGGGTCTCCGATGACCGTCCACTCGTAAGGGGACGTCAGGGTGGTGCCGTCGACGACGATCGCGTCGCCCTTGTCCTCGAACCACGTGGACGTGACAAGACGCACATCGTTGAGCTCGACGACCTCGGCGCCCGCGTTGCGCAGCTCCTCGAGCACGTTGAACATCTGCGACGCCCGCAGCTGGCCGGACGGGTCCTGGATGGTGACGTCGACGCCCGGGCCCTGCGCGGGGAGTCGGCCGGACAGGATGCCCTCCGACTCCGCGCGCTGCTCCGCGAGCTCGAGGGCGGACTGCGCCTTGCCGGTCCCGGAGCGCAGCTCGTCGCGCGTGGTCTCCAGGCCGGAGACCTCGTCGCCGAGCTGCTGCGCCCGGTCCGTGACCTCGTCGAGCAGGCGCACCAGGTCCTCCTGGCGTGCCGACGACAGCTGGTCGGACGCCGACTGCTGCACCTGCACGACCAGCGCGAACCCCAGCGCGGCGCACAGGACGCCCGCCAGCACCTGGGAGCGCGTCGCGCGGGGGTGCAGCGCCGCACCGAGCCGACGCCACCCGCTGGGCCCCGCGTCCGGCGTGGTCGCGGGCTCCTCCCCCGTCGCGTCGTGACCGCCGACAGCCGCGGCCTCGTCCGCCCCAGGGGCGCTCGCGTCCGGCGCGACCGGGGAGGGCGCCTCCGGCGCTGCGGCCTCGTCGTCCTCCTCCGCCGCCGAGAGGAGAGGTTCCCGGTCCGCCGAGGGGATCGCCGGCTCCACCGGGGCCGTCTCGGGCTCCTCCGGGCCGTCGGTGCGGGCCTCGCCCGCCTCGCGCTCCTCGCCCGCCTCGCGCTCCTCGCCCGCCTCGCGCTCCTCGTCGGCTGCGCCCGCCTCGTCCGTCGCCTCGTCCGCCGTCTCGACAGGTGCCGGCTCATCGGTGACCGCTTCGCCGGGCACCGCGTCGGCGCGGACCTCCTCCGGGGACCCGTCGTCCGGGGCCGAGTCGTCCTCGGACGGCTCGTCACCTGCGGGGGCCGCCTCACCTGCGGGGTCGCCCTCGGGCGCGGTGCGCTCCTCGGCGCTCGCGGACTCGACCTGCTCGTCGGCCCGCTCCACGCGCTCGACAGCCTCGCGGTCCTCGTCGCCCGGGGTGCCCGGGTTGTCGGGGCCCTCGCCCGTGCGGTCGCTCATCGGTCCCTCACGCCTTGAACAGGTGACGGCGGATCGCCGCGGCGTTCGAGAAGATGCGGATGCCGAGCACCACCACGACCGCGGTCGACAGCTGCGCCCCGACACCGAGCTGGTCACCCAGGAACACGATGAACGCGGCCACCACGACGTTCGACAGGAACGACACCAGGAAGACCTTGTCGTCGAACAGGCCGTCGAGCTTCGCGCGCAGGCCGCCGAACAGCGCGTCCAGCGCGGCGACGACGGCGATCGGCAGGTAGGGCTGCAGCCCCACCGGCACGGTCGGCTGCAGCACCAGACCGGCGACCACGCCGATCACGAGCCCGATCGCGGCGATCATGGGCGTTCCTCCTCGGTGTCGGACGACGGCGTGCTGGACCCGGCGCCCGGCCGCGAGGAGTCCCCCGCACCGGACGGCTCGGCATACCTCAGGGTCTGGCTGCCCACCCCGGGGAGCGACAGGTCGCTCTGCGGGGTGACGGACGACCCGATCCCGTAGCGCGACCCCAACAGCTGCAGGTACGCGGGCGCGCCGGACCGAGCGTACGCGGTCTGCATCGCGTCAGGGTCGCCGATCGCACGGATGACGTACGTGGGCCCCGGCAGGGGCACCAGGTCCACCAGGATGGCGTCCCCCGCGTTGCGGATGGCCGACAGGGAGGTGAGGCGCTGGTCGTCCACGGAGATCGCCTCAGCGCCCGCGGCCCACAGGGCGTTCACGACCGTCTGCACGTCCGCGTCCCGCACCCGCGCGCTCGGGTCGGGATCCGTCTCGGACTGCGCCGCGTCGCCGTCCGACAGGCTGACGACCAGCCCCTCGCCCGTGACCGCAGCCGAACCGCTCACCACCGCGTCGAGCTGCAGGGTCTGCAGCAGGGCAGGGTCCTCGCTCGCCAGCGCGGAGTGCTGCAGCGCCTCGATCTCGTCGCTCGCCGCCACCGAGCGGCGCTGCAGGGCGTCCACCTCGGCGCGCCGGTCCACGATCTGCGACTCCAGCACCTCCCGCGCCGCGGCCACGTCCGCCTGCGGCGCTCGCAGCTGCCGCGCCGCCGACACCGTCAGCAGCCCCAGGGCGATCGCGAGGACCGCGAGCAGGGCCACGCCCGTGCCGCGCCGCCGCGTCGGCAGGCCCGCGCGCTCGGCCTCCGCCCGTCGCTCCGCAGCCTCGGCGTAACCCGGGTCCAGAGGCTTCTCCATCACCTCGACCAGCAGGGTCATCGACTCGTCGGGGCGACGCCGCCCCGCCGGGCGCTCCGGGGCCGTCACGCCCGACCCTCCCCGGTACCGCCGGCGGCAGGCCCGGCGCTCGCGGCCACGACCAGCTCGCGCGCCTGCCGCAGGTACTGCACGCCCGCCACCCAGTACAGGCCCACGCCCCACCAGGTGAAGGCCCACCCCACGACGTGGGCGGCCGAGCCGAGCCCGCCGGGCACCGTCGCGAGGAGCAGCAGCGGGAACGCGTACAGCAGCGCGAAGGTCCCCGCCTTGCCCACGAAGCTCACCGGCAGCGGCCCGTACCCGTGCCGCGAGAGCACCGGCAGCAGGCACGCCAGCATCACGTCGCGCGCCAGGATGACCACCAGCAGCCACAGCGGCACCACGTCACGCCAGGCCAGGCCGGCCAGGGTGACGAAGATGAACAGGCGGTCCGCCGCCGGGTCCAGCATCTGCCCCAGCCGGGTGACCTGGTCCAGGCGGCGCGCCAGCACGCCGTCGAGCCAGTCGGTGAAGCCGGAGAACGCCAGGACGGCCAGGGCCCACACGTCCTCGCCCACCACGATGAGCACCGCGAAGACGGGCACCAGTGCCAACCGCAGCAAGCTCACCAGGTTCGGGATCGTGAAGACCCGGCTGCTGATCTCCTGGCCCTCGTGCACCCGCACATCCTACGCACGGCGCCACCCGCAGTGGCCGAACTCACCGGCCCCCTCGGACCCGCCCGCTCCTCCACCCCGTAGACTGGTGACACCTTCGGAGTTCGTCGTGCCTCCCGCGTGTTCGTTGCGCCCCGTCCAAGAGCGGGGCTGGTGTGTGTCCGGGACAGAGCGACCGCGTCGCCAGTTCGGCGACGCAGGACTCCTTCCCCCCACCGACGGAACGGTCAACCACCTTGAGCACCCCTGACTCCACCCTGCCCACCGAGCAGACCCCCGAGCAGACCCCCGACGCCGCCGAGCAGGCGGCCCCCGCCGGGCCCACGTTCTCCGAGCTCGGCCTCCCCGCGCCGCTGCAGGCCGCCGTCGACGACCTCGGGTTCACCACGCCCTCGCCCATCCAGGCGCAGGCCATCCCCGAGCTCCTCGCCGGCCGCGACATCACCGGCGTCGCCCAGACCGGCACCGGCAAGACCGCCGCCTTCGGCATCCCGCTGCTCGCCGCGCTCGACCCGGCCGCCGACGTCCGCAACGGGCACGTGCAGGCCCTCGTCCTCGCCCCCACCCGGGAGCTCGCGCTCCAGGTCGCCGAGGCCGTCGAGTCCTTCGCCACCCACCTGCCCGGCGTGCGCGTCACCTCCGTGTACGGCGGCTCCCCCTACCAGCCGCAGCAGCGGGCCCTGCGCGACGGCGTGCACGTCGTCGTCGGCACCCCCGGCCGCGTCATGGACCACCTCGAGCGGGGCACCCTCGCGCTCGACGGCGTGAAGTTCCTCGTCCTCGACGAGGCCGACGAGATGCTCCGCATGGGCTTCGCCGAGGACGTCGAGACGATCTTCGGCCAGGCCCCCGCGAAGCGACAGGTCGCCCTCTTCTCCGCGACCATGCCGCCCGCGATCCGCTCCGTCGCCGCGCAGCACCTCAACGACCCCGTCGCGATCGCCGTCTCCCGCCAGTCGTCCACCGTGTCGACCGTCGAGCAGACCTACGCCGTCGTGCCCTTCCGGCACAAGATCGGCTCCCTCGTGCGCGTCCTCGCCACCTCCGACGCCGACGCCGCCATCGTCTTCACGCGGACCCGCAAGGACGCCGAGGAGGTCGGCGCCGCCCTGGTCGAGCGCGGCACCTCCGCCGCCACCATCTCCGGCGACGTCGCCCAGAAGGAGCGCGAGAAGATCGTCGAGCGCCTCAAGTCCGGCGCCCTCGACGTCCTCGTCGCCACCGACGTCGCCGCCCGCGGCCTCGACGTCGACCGCATCGGCCTCGTCGTCAACTTCGACATCCCCCGCGAGGCCGAGGCCTACGTGCACCGCATCGGCCGCACCGGCCGCGCCGGCCGCACAGGCCGCGCGCTCTCCTTCGTCACCCCGCACGAGCGGGGCAAGCTCAAGCACATCGAGCGCACCATCCGCGCCCAGCTCGTCGAGGTCGAGATCCCGTCCCCGCGGGACGTCTCGGAGCACCGGGCCCGCCGTCTGCTCGAAGCCGTCGGCACGCGCATCGAGTCCGGCCGCCTCGACATGTACACGCGCATGCTCCAGGAGCGGGCCGCCGCGCAGCAGGACGGCACCGAGACCGAGACCGAGGCCGGCATCGACGTCACCCAGGTCGCGGCCGCGCTCCTGGCGCTCGCGGTCGGGGACGACGGCCCCCAGCAGCGTGCCGCTCAGGAGGAGCACGAGCGGGAGCGCGCCGAGGCGAAGGGCGGCCGCACCCGCGAGACGCACCGCGCCGAGCGCACCGAGCGTGACGGCGACCGGACCGGGCGCCACCCGCGCTCCGACCGGGACGACCGGGGCCGCGGCATCCGCCGCCCGGCCGACGGCACGCGCTACCGGATCTCCGTCGGGCACACCCACGGCGCGCAGCCGCGCGGCATCGTCGGGGCGCTCACGAACGAGGGCGGGCTGTCCGGCAGCGACATCGGGAAGATCGACATCTTCGGCAACTTCTCGCTGGTCGACATCACCCGGCCGCTGGACGACGCGACCATGACCCGCATCGGCCGCGCGCACGTCGCGGGCAAGGCGCTGCGCATCTCGCTCGACAAGGGCGCGCCGGAGCGCCGCGCGCCGCGCACGGAGCGCCCGCGCACCGACCGTCGTCCGGCCCGCACCGTCTGACGACACCGGCACCACGCACGAACGCCCCCGAGCCTTCCGGCTCGGGGGCGTTCGTCGTCCCGGTGCGGTCCACCGGGCGCCGTGCGCTCAGGTGCGGTCGGGGGCCTCGCCGAAGCTCACGACGAGGCCGCGCAGGCGCCGGGCCTCCGCCATCCCCCGCTCCCCGTCCGCGCGCTGGATGCCCATCACGGCCAGGGTGCCGCCGTCGGCCAGGTCCAGGCGCACCCAGGGGTCGTTCGGCCCCATCCGCACCTCGACGATCTCCGGCCACGCCAGCGTCCTCGAGCGGAGCAGGTTACGGACGCGCAGACCCTCGGGCGAGGGCACGGCGTGCACCCCGCCGAGCCGCCACAGGAGCCAGGTGACCGCGAGGGCGAACGCGACGAACGACGCCTTGTTCACGGCCGCGGCGCCGAGCGGCCCGCTCGCGGACAGGCCCACCACGACGCTCCCCACCGCGGCGAAGAACCAGACGAACCACGCGGAGACCTGCCCCCAGAGCGGCCGGAACGTGCGGAACCTGTCCGCCGGGGACCGGGCGCCGGCGGCGTCGCGGGGCAGTCGGGAGTCCCTCATGCCCACCACGCTGCCACCGTCGTGCCTCGCTCGACAGGGCGGGTGCCGGGTCGGCCGGCGGACGGCACCGGCTCAGAGCCGGCTGGCATGGATGGAGGTCACGATGATGCCGCGGGCCCCCACCTCGTACAGGGCGTCCATCACCCGGTTCGTCTCGGCGCGCTTCACCATCGACCGCACCGCCGCCGACTCGCCGTTGTGCAGCGGCGACACGGTCGGCGACTCGAAGCCGGGCGTCACCGCGACGGCGGCGTCGACGAGCTCGATCGGCACGTCGTAGTCCATGAGGACGTACTCGTGCGCCGTGATCACGCCCTGCAGGCGGCGCGTGAGCACCTCCAGCCCGGCCGGCTCCTCCGCCCCGGCGCGCCGGATCAGCAGCGCCTCCGAGCGCAGGATCGGCTCGCCGAAGACCTCCAGGCCCGCGGCACGCAGCGTCGTCCCCGTCTCCACGACGTCGGCGATGACGTCCGCGACCCCCAGGCGCACGGAGCTCTCCACGGCGCCGTCCAGGTGCACGACCGCGGCGGGCACGATCCCCCGCTCCTGCAGGTACGCACGGACCAGGGTGTCGTACGACGACGCCACCCGACGCCCGGCCACCTGCGCGACGTCCGTCACCGTGCCGGCGGGCGCGGCGAAGCGGAAGGTCGACGCCGCGAAGCCCAGCGGGAGGTGCTCGACGGCCTCGGCCCCCGAGTCCAGCAGCAGGTCGCGGCCGGTGATGCCGACGTCGACGGTGCCGGACCCCACGTACACCGCGACGTCGCGCGGGCGCAGGAAGAAGAACTCGGCCCCGTTGTCGGGGTCCGCGAGGACCAGCTCGCGGGTGTCGCGACGCTGGCGGTAGCCCGCCTCGCGCAGCATGTCGGAGGCCGGGACGGACAGGGACCCCTTGTTGGGGACGGCGATACGGAGCACAGCGGATACCTCGTTCTGATCAGGTCGTGGCGTGACGGGCGTCTGGGCGCGCGCGACGGACGACGGGGCCGCACCGTGACGGTGCGGCCCCGGTCCGGGCGCTCACAGATGCGTGTACACGTCCTCGAGCGTCAGCCCCTTGGCCAGCATCAGCACCTGCAGGTGGTACAGCAGCTGGGAGATCTCCTCGGCAGCGGCCTCGTCGGTCTCGTACTCGGCGGCCATCCAGACCTCGGCGGCCTCCTCGACGATCTTCTTGCCGATCGCGTGCACGCCGGCATCCAGCTCGGCCACGGTCCCCGACCCGGCGGGGCGGGTCGTGGCCTTCTCGGTCAGCTCGGCGAACAGGGAGTCGAACGTCTTCACCCGCCCAGCCTAGACGCCGGGACCCCGCCCTCCTGGCGGGGTTTCGTCCCTCGGGACGGTGCGTACGCTTGATTCAGGGCGCTTGGCACACTATTTCTCCGAGAGAACACGATGACGAAGGGTCGACCGTGCCTGCTCGTGCTCAGTGGGCGTGCTGCGAGGCCAGCTGCCGCAGGGCCTCGATCTCCCCCGGCACGTCGTCCGCGCCGTAGACCGCGGACCCCGCCACGAAGACGTTCGCCCCCGCGTCGGCGGCCCGCTCGATGGTGTCGCGGGACACTCCCCCGTCCACCTGGATCCAGACGTCCAGCCCCGACTCCCCCACCGCCTGGCGCGCCCGCCGGATCTTGGGGAGCGTGCCGTCGATGAACGACTGGCCGCCGAAGCCGGGCTCCACCGTCATCACGAGGATCATGTCGATCTCGCCGAGCAGGTCCAGGAAGGGCTCCACGGGCGTCGCGGGGCGCAGCGCGACCCCCGCGCGCGCCCCGAGCCGCCGCAGCTCCCGGGCGAGGCGCACAGGGGCCGTGGCGGCCTCGGCGTGGAAGGTCACCGACGCCGCCCCCGCCTCCGCGTACGCCGGCGCCCACCGGTCCGGGTCCGCGATCATGAGGTGCGCGTCCAGCGGCACCGGGGAGACCTGTGCGAGCCGCTCGAAGATCGGCGGGCCCAGCGTGAGGTTCGGCACGAAGTGGTTGTCCATGACGTCCACGTGGGCGTAGTCGGCGGTGGCGATGGCCCCCAGGTCGCGCTCGAGGTTCGCGAAGTCGGCCGACAGGATGCTCGGGTTGATCAGCGCAGGCATGCGCCCAGCCTAGGCGTGGCACCCACTACGCTCGCTCCGTGCCACCGCTCCCCTCCCCCGCAGGGCCCACCTCCGCGACCGCGTCCCCGTCCGGCCGGCCGGTCGTCCGCGCCGCCGAGACCGGCGACCTCCCGGCCGTCGCGGCGATCCTCGAGCCGTACGTGAGCGGCACGGCGGTCACGTTCGACGAGCAGCCCCCGGACCTCACCGTCTGGCGGCAGCGCCTGGCCGACCTCGCCGCCCGCGGGCTGCCGTTCCTCGTCGCCGAGGTCGACGGCGAGGTCGTCGGGTACGCGTACGTCTCGCCGTGGCGCCCGAAGGCCGCCTACCGGTACACCGTCGAGGACACGATCTACCTGTCCCCCGCGGCCCAGGGCCGCGGCGTCGGCACCCGGCTCCTGTCCGCCCTGCTCGACGCCTGCTCGCTGGCCGGCGTGCGGCAGGTCGTGGCCGTCGTGGCCGACGACCCCGCCGCGGCCGGGTCGCTGCCCCTGCACCGCCGGCTGGGGTTCGAGGTCGCGGGCGTGCTGCGCGACGTCGGCGTCAAGCACGGGCGCAGCGTCAGCACGATGCTGCTGCAGCGGTCGCTGGGCTGAGGCTCCCCGGCGCCGCCCCGGGGAGCCCGCCCGCGACTAGCCGCGCCGACGCAGCAGCGTGAGGTGCATGGCGTCCGTGCCGTGCACGTGCGGCCACAGCTGCACGTCCAGCCCGTGCGCACCGCCGTCGGGGGCGCCGAGGTCGATGTCGGCGCCCGGCACGAGCGCCTCGCGCACCGCCGCGCGGGCATCGACCCGCTCCGCGTCGCCGCGCCGGCGCAGGACGTCGTCCACCACCAGCCGCGTCTCGGCCAGGTGCGGCGAGCACGTCACGTACGCCACGACGCCGCCCGGCCGCACCGCGTCGAGCGCCGACGTGAGCAGCTCCCGCTGGAGCGCGCTCAGCGTGCCCAGGTCCGCGGGCGTGCGCCGCCACCGGGACTCGGGCCGCCGACGCAGGGCTCCGAGCCCGGTGCAGGGCGCGTCGACCAGCACGCGGTCGTAGGCCGCGGGCTCCTCGTCGCCGACCTCGCGGCCGTCCCCGGTCCGCACGAGCTCGACGACGCCGTCGGGCACCGCCCGCAGGGCGCGCTCCACCAGCCGCGCGCGGTGCGGCTGCAGCTCGTTCGCCACCAGGGTGGCGCCCCGCTCCCCCGCCAGCGCCGCGAGGAGGGCGGCCTTGCCGCCCGGGCCCGCGCAGAGGTCCAGCCAGCGCCCGTCGGGCCCGTCCAGGGGCGTCCCGGCGAGGGCGAGGGTGACGAGCTGGGAGCCCTCGTCCTGCACGCCCGCGCGGGCGTCGGCGACGGCGGCCAGCCCGGCCGGGTCGCTGCCGCCGGCGAGCACCAGGGCGGTGGGCGCCCAGCGGCCCGCCTCGAGCCGCACGTCGGCGTCCGCCGCCTGCCGCGAGAGCTCCGCGGCCGACGCGAGCCCCGGCCGCGCGACCAGCGTGACCCGGGGAGCGGCGTTGTCGGCGTCGAGCAGCGCGCCGATCTCGTCCGGGCTGCGCCCGTGGCCCGCGAGCGCCTCCCGCAGGGCGCGGGTGATCCAGACGGGATGCGAGCCGGTGGTCGCGAGACCGGTGACGAGGTCCGGCGCCTCGTCCGTGAGCGTGGTGAGCCAGTCGTCCAGCGGGGTACGGCCGACGGCGCGCAGGACGGCGTTGACCATCTGCGCGGGGCCGGCCCCCACGCGGTCGCGGGCGAGGGCGACGGTCTCGGAGACGGCGGCGTGGGCGGGCACGCGCATGCCGAGCAGCTGGTGGGCGCCGAGCCGCAGGACGTCGAGCACCTCGGGGTCGAGCTGGTCGAGGGGGCGCGAGACGCAGTGCGCGAGGACCGCGTCGTAGCGGCCGCGCAGGCGCAGCGTGCCGTACGCGAGCTCGGTGGCGAACGCGGCGTCGCGCCCGGAGACGCGGCGCTCGCGCAGCAGGGGCGGCAGCACGAGGTTGGCGTAGGCGTCGGAGCCGTCCACCTGGCGCAGCACGTCGTAGGCGGCGGTGCGGGCGGGGTCGGTGCGGCGACGGCGCTCGCCGGGCGCCTGGGTGCTGCGGTGGGCCTCGCCGCGGGAGCGTGCGGCGCCCCGCTGCCGGCCGCGGGAGTCGCGGCGCGGGTCGCGCCCGCCGCCGTTGCCGTCGTTCCGTCCGTCGCCGCGCCCCGTGGCGCCCCGCTCGGCGCTCATCGGGCGTCCTGCCCGAGGCGCACGTCGGCGTCGCCGGTGAAGAGGCCCCGGGCGCCGCGCGCCCAGTCGGCGGCGGGCATCGGCTTCTTGCCCACGGGCTGCACGTGGCCGAGCGCGACGGCGTGCGTCGCCGTGCCGACGAGGACCTCCTGCTTGCCCGCGCGCACCTCGCCCGGCGCGAGGTCGGTGACCTCGGGGCGCGGGGACACGGGGCCGAGCCCGAGGCGGGCGCCGGGGGCGGCGTCCGGGCCGGGGGTCGACGGCAGGGAGGTCCACGCCCCGGGTGCGGGCGTCACGGCGCGCACGCGGCGGTCGACGGCGAGTGCGGGGTCGTCCCAGCGCACGCGGGCGTCGTCGGTCGTCACCTTCGGGGCGAGGGAGACGCCGTCGGCGGGCTGGGGCTGCGGGGCGAGGGTCCCGTCCTCCAGGGCGTCGAGGGTGGCGACGAGCAGGTCGGCGCCGCTGACGGCCAGGCGCCCGAGGAGGTCGCCGGAGGTGTCCCGGGGGCGGATGGTCTCGGTGGCGGTGCCGAGCACGGGGCCGGTGTCCATCCCCTCGTCGAGGAGGAAGGTGGTGGCGCCGGTGACCTCGTCGCCGGCGAGCACGGCGTGCTGCACGGGGGCCGCGCCGCGCCAGGCGGGCAGGACGGAGAAGTGGAGGTTGACCCAGCCGAGGCGGGGCACGGCGAGGACGTCCGGGCGCAGCAGGTGCCCGTAGGCGACGACCGGGGCCGCGTCGATCTCGAGCTCGCGCAGCGCCGCGAGGAACTCCTCGCCCCGGGGACGCTCGGTGAGGACGGGGACGCCCGCCTCCTCGGCCGCCAGGCGTACCGGGCTGGGCACGAGGCGGCGACCTCGGCCGGCGGGGGCGTCGGCCCTGGTGAGGACGGCGACGACCTCGTGGCGGGACCCCAGGAGGGCACGCAGGGACGGGACGGCGGGTTCGGGGGTTCCGGCGAAGAGCAGGCGCACCACCCGATCGTAGTCGTGCGGAAATGCGCTGCGTCCGCGAGCGCCGGGGGCCTAGCGTGCGGCGCATGACGGTCGACGGGCGCGGGACGGCGTCTCCTGGCGAGCCGGCGGGAGGGTCGGGCCGCGAGGGTTCCTCCCTCCCCCGGGACGATCTCCTTGTGCGCCCGGAGCGCCCGCGGGACGTGCCCGCGGTGGAGGAGGTGGTGCGGGCGGCGTTCGGCGCCGAGGGCTCCCTGGTGGTGCGCCTGGTGCGGGCGCTGCGGGAGTCGCCCGCGTGGCGCGACCTGTCGTTCGTCGCGGAGCGGGACGGCAGGGTGGTGGGGCACGTGCTGCTGACGGGCGCGTGGCTCGACGCCCCTCGGCGTCTGGTGGACGTGCTGGTGCTCAGCCCCCTGGCGGTGTCTCCCGGCGTGCAGGGGGCGGGGGTGGGGTCTGCCCTGGTGCGTCACGCGCTGGCGAGCACGGCGGACCGGCCGGAGCCGTTGGTGTTCCTCGAGGGTCACCCGGGGTTCTATCCGCGGTTCGGGTTCGTGCCGGGCGGGGCGCGGGGGTTCCGGGCGCCGTCGGACCGCATCCCGCCGGTGGCGTTCCAGGTGCTGGTCCGCGAGCGCCACGAGGCGTGGATGACGGGTGCCCTGGTGTATCCGGACGCGTTCTGGCGGCTCGACTGCGTCGGGTTGCGGGGGCCGGAGGCCGCCCCTGCGTAGGAGGCGGCCCCGGGTGTCTGCCCCCTAGGCGCGGACGGGGAGCCCGAGGTCGCGCAGCGCGGCGCGCAGGGCGGGCGTGGTGGTGAACGGGACGGCGTGGAAGCCGACCCCGCGGGCGGCGGCGACGTTGGTGGGGCTGTCGTCGACGAAGACGGCGCGGGCCGGGTCGACGTGGTGGGTGGCGGCGAGGTGGCGGAAGATCGCGGGGTCGGGCTTGGCGAGCCCCACCCGCCCGGAGACGACCACCTGCTCCATGCGGGTGGTGGCGGGCGCGGCCGGGGCGGCGTGCCGGAACAGCTCGGCGGACCAGTTGGTCAGGCCCAGGAGACGCACTCCCGCCGCGTGCAGCTCGTCGACGAGGTCGGCGGAGCCCGGGACGGGGCCGGTGAGGGTGCCGGCGAAGTTCGCGACGTACTCGTCGAGCAGGGGCTGCAGGTGGGGCCGGTCGGCGAGGGTGGCGCGGGCGTCGGCCCAGCTGCGGCCGGCGTCCTGGGCGAGGTTGAAGGCGGGGAACTCGACCTCCGCCATCCAGGCGTCCACCTCGGCCCGGGTCCGGCCGGGGAACGCGCCGTAGGGGTCCCAGCCGACCAGGACGTTGCCGAAGTCGAACACCACGGTGTCGATCAGGGTGGGCATCGCGGGGGGCGGTGTGCCGGGGGCGCCGTCCTGGGCCATCTAGAGCATCTCCTTGGGGTCGACCTGCACGCGGACGCTGCCACCCTCCCGCCGGGCGGAGCGCACCGCGAGCGAGGCGCGCAGCTGGGCGGCGAGGTCGGCGCCCTGGGCGAGGGGGACGCGCAGCACGGTGCGCACCTGGGGCTCGAGGGTGCCGCCGCGTCGCGGGTCGGCGCCGTCGGGCAGCTCGACGGGCCCGAGGACGGTGTCGGGGCCCGCGAGCGCCACCCGGCCCACGAGGGCGTCGACGGCGCCCCGGTCCCCGGTGACGGCGGCGACGCGGACGGAGGGCGGGAGCGCGAGCTCGCGCCGCTCGGCGAGCTCGCGCTCGGCGAACCCGCCGGGGTCGTACCGCACGAGCGCGTTCGTCGGCGCGGGCGCGGCGTCCCCCACGAGGAGCACCTGCCCCCCGGCGCGGGAGGGGTGCACGAGGGCCCCGGCGGCGAGCCAGCGGTGCAGGGCCTCGGTGGCGGTGGCGAGGCCGGTGCCGGCGGTGGAGACGGCGGCGTCCAGCAGGAGGGCGGCGGCGTACCCGCCGTCGGCGACGGGCTCGGCGCCGGGGGTGGCGACGACGAGGGCGGGCTGGGGGCCCACCCGGTCGAGGACGCCCCCGGGGGCGTTGGAGGCCGACACCCTCACGGTGGTGCCCGGGAAGGCGCGGCCCAGCTCCTCGGCGGTGCGGTCGGAGCCCACGCGCACGGCACGCACCCTGGTGTCTCCGCACTCGTCGCAGCGCCATCCCCCGGCCAGGCGGCCGCACCAGGAGCACTGGGGGGCGGAGCCGTGGCGGGGCATCCCGAGCGGCCCGTGGCAGGCGCCGCAGCGCGCCGCGGTGCGGCAGCGGGCGCAGGCGACGACGGGCAGGTACCCGGTGCGGGGCACCTGGACGAGGACGGGGCCGCGGGTCAGTCCGTCGCGGGCGGCGCGCCACGCGGCCGTGGGCAGGCGGGCGGCCGCCCCCGGGCCTTCCGACGCGAGCTCCACGGACGTCAGGGCGCGCACCCGGGGGGCACGGGCGCGCACGACGTCGCGGGGCGCGACGATCTCGCGCGCCCACCCGGCGGTGAGGAGCGCCTGCGCCTGGACGGTGCGGCCGGGCGACGCGAGCAGGTAGGCGGCGCCCTCGAGCTCGCTGCGCAGGGCGAGCACGTCCCGGGCGTGCGGGTACGGGGCGTGGGGCTCGGCGAGGGTGTCCTCGCCGTCCCCCCACAGCACGACGAGCCCCAGGTCGGGCACCGGCGCGAACATCGCGGCGCGCGTCCCGACGACGACGTCCGCGAGGCCGTGCCGGGCGCGCAGGAACGCGCGGTAGCGGGGGGCGGGACCGTCGTCGGCGAGGAGCCGGACCACGTCGTCGACCCCCGCCTCCGCGAGCGCGGTGACGGTCCGCTCCACGTCGCGGGCGTCGGGCACGACGACCAGCACGCGCCGGCCCCCCGCGAGGGTCGAGCGCGCGGCCTGCGCGACGGCGTCCGCCCAGTGCGGCACGTGCGCCGGCCCGTCGCCGGCCGGGGGCGCGAGGCCCGGCAGCGGGGTCCACACGGCCCGGGGAGCCTGCCCGGCCAGCAGGTGGCGGCAGAACGCCTCCCCGCCCAGGTAGGACTCCCACGCGGCCGTGGAGCCCGCCGTCACGGCCGGAACCGCCCGGGGAGCGGCGAGGCCCGCCGGCGCCTCCCCGGCGGCGTCCTGGGCGACCTCAGGGCCGTCCTGAGGGGCGTCCTGTCCCCCGGGCTCGTCTGCGTCCGTGCTCTCGGTCGCGTCGCCCTGCGCGGGCTCCCCGTCCACGGCGCCCTCGCCCTCGGTCAGGGAGGCGAGGACCTCCTTCTCGACGCGGGCGTGCCGCGGCGGCACCGCCAGCCGCAGCACGTCGGCGAGGGTGCCGGCGTACCGGTCGGCGACCGCCCGCGCGAGGCGCAGCACCGGCTCCGACAGCACGGGGTCGGCGGACACCAGCCGCTTGATCGGCACCAGGCGGCCGTCGTGGTCGGACGTCTCCCGACGCTCCACGACGTACCCGGCCACCTCCTGCGGCCCGAACCGGGCGCGCACGCGCACGCCGGGGCGCGCGTCGTCGGCCATGGTGGCGGGCACCAGGTAGTCGTAGGGCCGGTCCAGGTGCGCGGGTTGCAGGTCGAGCACCACGCGCGCCACCGGCAGCTCGTCGGCCACGGGCGTCGCACCCAGGGCCGCCTTCCGGCCCTTGCTCCCCGTGCCGCCCTTGCTCCCCTTGCCCGTCGTGCGGGGGGCCGGGACGTCGTCGAGCCCGAGCAGCGCGGGCTGCTCGGGCTCGGAGATCTCAGTCACGAGGCCATCCCATCACGACCCGCCCACGACGTCGCCGGTCCGCACAGGGGGGCGCGACGGGGTGTCCGAGGACGGCGGACGAACCGTCGGACAGAAGCGGACCGTCGGACGAGAGCGGAGCGCGGTGGCGGAGCTTCTTCGCGCGGACGTATCCCTCCCGAGGTGGAGGGCGCCCTGGCGCCCGTGAACGCGTCCGCGCGAAGAAGCTCCGCCACCGCGCGCCCACACCCGCCTCGCGGGGTGCGGAAACGACGCAGGCGACCGTCAGACGGCGGCGCGCAGGGCGTCCACGCGGTCCGTGCGCTCCCACGTGAACCCGGGCAGGTCGCGCCCGAAGTGGCCGTAGGCGGCCGTGGCCGCGTACACGGGGCGCAGCAGGTCCAGGTCGCGGATGATCGCGGCGGGCCGCAGGTCGAACACCTGGCCGATGGCGGCGCTGATCCGCTCCACGGGGACGGTCTCGGTGCCGAACGTCTCGACGTACAGGCCCACCGGGTGCGCCTTGCCGATCGCGTACGCGACCTGCACCTCGCACCGGCGCGCGAGGCCGGCCGCCACGACGTTCTTGGCGACCCACCGCATCGCGTACGCCGCGGACCGGTCCACCTTCGACGGGTCCTTGCCGGAGAAGGCGCCGCCGCCGTGGCGGGCCATGCCGCCGTAGGTGTCGACGATGATCTTGCGGCCGGTGAGGCCGGCGTCGCCCTGCGGGCCCCCGACCACGAACTTTCCGGTCGGGTTGACGATGAGCCGCGCGCCCTCGGTCTCGACGCCGGTCTCGGCGGCCACCTGCGCGAGCACGGGCGCGATGATCTGGTCGGCGACCTCGCGCTGCAGCTTCTCCTGCACGATGTCCGCGTCGTGCTGGGTGGACAGCACGACGGTGTCGACGCGCACGGGCCGGTCGCCGTCGTAGCCGATCGTCACCTGCGTCTTGCCGTCGGGGCGCAGCCCGGGCAGCTCCCCCGACCGGCGGACGGCCGCGAGCCGCTCGGCGAGCCGGTGCGAGGTCCAGATCGGCAGCGGCATGAGGGACGGCGTCTCGTCCGTGGCGTACCCGAACATCAGCCCCTGGTCGCCCGCACCCTGCGCGTCGAGGGGGTCGCGTCCGTGGCCGGGGCCGGACGCGTCGTCGCGCTCCTCGAGGCTCTTGTCGACGCCCTGGGCGATGTCCGGGGACTGCTGCCCGATGGACACCGACACCCCGCACGAGTCGCCGTCGAAGCCGATCGCGGACGACGTGTACCCGATGCGGCGCACGACCTCGCGCACGATCTGCGGGATCTCGACGTACGCGTCGGTCGTGACCTCGCCCGCGACGTGCACCAGGCCGGTGGTCACCATGGTCTCCACCGCGACGCGCGAGTGCGGGTCCTGGGCGAGCAGCGCGTCCAGGATGGCGTCGGAGATCTGGTCGCACACCTTGTCCGGGTGGCCCTCGGTCACGGACTCTGACGTGAAGAGGCGCAGCGCATCGGTCATGCGCCACAGCCTACGGGCACGGGCCCTCGCTGCCACGCCCCCGAGCGGGCGAACATCTCACATGCCGGGAGCGTCTCAGATGCTGGGCAGGGCCTTCGTCACGGCGTCCCAGATCGCGTCGGCGACGTCGCGCTTCGTCCCGGACGCCTCGGCCACGACGTCGCCCTGCCCGTCGAGGACGGTCACCGCGTTCGTGGTGGCACCGAACCCGCGCCCGCCGCCCACGGCGTTCACGGCGAGCAGGTCGGCGCCCTTGCGCAGGGCCTTGCGGCGCCCGTGCTCGAGCACGGACCCGTCGGCGTCGCCCGTCTCGGCCGCGAACCCGACCACGAGCTGGCCCGGGCGCAGCCGGTCGCGCGCGAGCTCCGCGAGCACGTCCGGGTTCTCGACGAGCGTGAGGGGCGAGGGGCCGGAGCCGGGCACCTTCTTGATCTTCGCGTCGGGCACGTCCGCCGGGCGGAAGTCGGCCACCGCGGCCGCCATCACCACGACGTCCGCGTCCTCGGCGCCGGCGCGCACCGCGTCGCGCAGCTCGGCGGTGGTCTCCACGGGGACGACGACGACGCCGGCCGCACGGGCGGCGGCGGTCACCTGGTCGTCGAGGTTCGCCGCGACCAGGGTCACGGCGGCGCCGCGGGCCCGCGCGGCCTCGGCCAGCGCCGCGCCCTGGCGGCCGCTGGACCGGTTGCCGATGAAGCGCACCGGGTCGATGGGCTCGCGGGTACCCCCCGCGGAGACGACCACGGCGCGGCCGGCGAGGTCCTCGACGGCCGCCGGCACGGTGGCGGTGGCGCGCGCGGCCTCCAGGGCGACGCGGGCGATCTCCTCCGGCTCCGGCAGGCGGCCCGGGCCGGTGTCGGCGCCGGTGAGCCGGCCGCTGGAGGGGTCGATCACGGTGACTCCCCGCGCGCGCAACGTCGCGACGTTGGCGCGGGTCGCGGGGTGCTCCCACATCTCGGTGTGCATGGCGGGCGCCATCACCACCGGGCAACGGGCCGTCAGCAGGGTCGAGGTGAGGAGGTCGTCCGCCCGGCCGCTCGCGGCCCGGGCCAGCAGGTCCGCCGTCGCCGGCGCCACGACGACCAGGTCCGCGCCCTGGCCGAGCGCCACGTGCGGGACGTGCGCGACGTCCTCGAACACCTCGTCGGTGACGGGCTCGCCGGACAGCGCCTCGAACGTGGGCGCGCCCACGAAGCGCAGGGCCGACGCGGTCGGGATCACCCGGACCGCGTGGCCCTGCTCGCGCAGCAGGCGCAGCAGCAGCACGGCCTTGTACGCGGCGATGCCGCCGCTGACGCCCAGCAGGATCCTCATCGCGGGCAACCCGTCCCGACCGCCTGACGGCGGCGCGTCAGAAGGTGATCTCGTCGCCGGGCTCGGCGACCTGGTCCGCGGCGTCCGCGGACTTCTCCTCGACCGGCGTGGAGACGAGCAGGCCCTCGTTGATCTCGCGCATCGCGATGGAGAGGGGCTTCTCCTGGTTGCGGGTCTCGACCAGCGGGCCGACGTTCTCCAGCAGGCCCTCGTTGAGCTGCGAGTAGTACGCGTTGATCTGGCGGGCGCGCTGCGACGCGTACAGCACCAGGCCGTACTTCGAGTCGGTGCGCTCGAGCAGCTCGTCGATGGGCGGGTCGGTGATGCCGATGGGCTGGGCCACGGTTCCGGCCATGGGTCACACTCCAGACAGGTTCAGGGAAGACGACGTCGGGGTTCAGCGGTCCATCCTACCCGCGCCCGCACGGAGACCGGCAGCGCGGCCTACAGGGTGACCTGTGGTGTCGCCGACGTCACGCCCATGACGCGCGCGAGCTCGTCGGTGGCGTGCGTGACGTCGTCGTTGACGATCGTCACGTCGAACTCCGCCTCCGCCGCGAGCTCCGTGCGCGCCGTCGTCAGGCGCCGCTCGCGCTCCTCGGCGTCCTCCGTGCCCCGGCCGACCAGGCGTCGCACGAGCTCGTCGAAGCTCGGCGGGGAGAGGAACACGAAGTGCGCCTCCGGCATGGACTCCCGCACCTGCCGCGCGCCCTGCAGGTCGATCTCCAGGAGCGTGGGGACCCCGGCCGCGAGGTGCTCCTCGACCGGGCCCCGCGGCGTGCCGTACCGGTTGCGCCCGTGCACCACCGCCCACTCGAGCATCTGGCCGTCGGCGACCATCCGGTCGAACTCCTCGGGCGAGACGAAGAGGTAGTGCACGCCGTGCACCTCCCCCGGCCGCGGGGGACGCGTCGTCGCCGACACCGACAGCCACACCTGCGGGTAGCGGGCGCGGATGTCGGCGGAGACCGTGCCCTTGCCCACGGCCGTGGGCCCGGCGAGCACGGTCAGGCGGGCCGGCGTCGCTCCCGCGTCCGCCGGGACGGGGGCCTGCTGCGGTGCCGGACTGCCGGCGGGTGGTGCGGAAATGTCAGCCAAACCTCTCGATGAGCGCCGAAGCCTGGTGCGGCCCGAGGCCGCGGACCCGGCGGGTCTCGGCGATCCCGATCTCCTCCATGATCGCCCGGGCCTTCACCTTACCGACCCCGGGGAGCGACTCGAGCAGCGAGACGACCTTGAGCTTGCCCACGACGTCGTCCTTCTGCCCCTGCTCGATCACGTCCTTGAGGGAGCCCTGGGAGTACTTCAACCGGTTCTTGATCTCGGCGCGCACACGCCGAGCCTCGGCCGCCTTCTCAAGGGCCGCCGCACGCTGTTCCGGGGTGAGAGGGGGGAGAGCCACGCAAGTCACCTACTCTGTCGAGCCGCTGATGAGGGAACTGCTCACTCGAAAGTAGCCACGACCTGCGGAGGCGGCAATCCGTAGGGCAGTTCGCCCCACCCTCCTACCGGGAGGAAAGCGGCATACGGGTCAGGATATCTCCGCAGGTGGGGCGCGCGGGCGGAAAACCGCTCGTCAGCGCAGTTCCCGTCGCCCTAGCGTCGCCGGCATGGCCACCGATCCGGCACCGCCCGCCCGGGCTCCCGAGACCTCCTCCGCCGCCTCCCCCGGGACCGCTCCCGACGACCACGCGGCCGACGGCTGGTTCCCGGAGAGCGTCGCCGCCGGCTACGACAGCTCGACGGACCGCGAGTTCGACCCCGCGGTCGTGGCCCGCACGGTGGACGTGCTGGCCGGGCTCGCGGGCGACGGCGCGGCGCTCGAGCTCGCCGTCGGCACGGGACGGGTGGCCGCGCCCCTCGCGCTGCGGGGCGTGCCCGTGCACGGCATCGAGCTGTCCCGCGCGATGGCCGCGCGCGTCGCGGACAAGCCGGGCGGCGACCGCGTCTCCGTCACCGTCGGCGACATGACCCGCACCCGCGTGCCCGGCGAGTTCTCCCTCGCCTACCTCGTGTTCAACACCATCGGGAACGTCACCACCCAGGACGGCCAGGTGGACTGCTTCCGCACCGCCGCGGCCCACCTGCGCCCCGGCGGGCACTTCGTCGTCGAGGTCGGGGTGCCGCCCCTGCGCCGGATGCCGCCCGGGCAGGACACGGTCCCGTACACCGTCGCCCCGGACCCCGCCGGTGGCGGGTACGTGGGCTTCGACCGGATCGACACGGTCACGCAGGGGTTCACGTCGAACCACGTGACGGTCGGGGCAGACGGCACCGGGCGCTTCCGGACCCTGCCGTTCCGGTACGTCTGGCCCGCCGAGCTCGACCTCATGGCGCGGATCGCCGGCATGACGCTCGTCGAGCGCTGGGAGGACTGGGACGGCACGCCGTTCACCGCCGACAGCGAGCGGCACGTGTCCGTCTGGCGGCTCGCGCCGGCGTCCTGAGCGCGACGGGCACCACGAGGACCACGAAGCACGACGACGGCCGGTGGCCGCACCCCACGCGGGTGCGGCCCTCGGCCGTCGCGGTCGGTACCAGGCCCGGGCGGGCCCGTCAGGCCCGCAGGGCGGCGCGCGCGTCCGCCACGGCCGCGGCGGCCGCGGCACGCAGCGCGTCCGCGTCCGGGCCCGCGGCGAGGACGCCGCGGGAGGAGGACGCCAGGACGTGCCGGCGCGCGGGGCCGAAGACAGCGGCGAGCTCGCGCTCCCCCGCTCCCTGCGCGCCCACGCCGGGGGCCAGCAAGGGGCCGTTCACGGCCACGAGGTCGGTGCCGGTCTCCCGCGCGGCGTCGCCGACGGTCGCACCCACCACCAGGCCGACCGAGCCCATCGGCTCCGCCCCGGCGTTGAGCACCGCAGCCTGCGCCGCCACCGAGGCCGCGACGCTCGTGCCGTCGGGCCCGACGGCGTGCTGCACCTCGTGCCCCTCCTTGTTCGAGGTGAGGCACAGCACGAAGATCCCGCGGCCCGTGCGGGCCGCGAGCTCCGCCGCCGGCGCGAGCGAGCCGAAGCCCAGGTACGGCGACACGGTCACGGCGTCCCCCGCCAGCGGCGATCCGTCCGCGAGGAACGCGTCGGCGTACGCGCCCATGGTCGAGCCGATGTCGCCGCGCTTGGCGTCGACGACCGTCAGCGTGCCCACGGCGCGGGACGCGGCGATCACGTCCTCCAGCGCGGCGACGCCGGCCGACCCGTGGCGCTCGAAGAACGCGGCCTGCGGCTTGAAGGCCGCGACCCGCCAGCCGAGCGCGTCGACGACGCGGAGCCCGAACTCCCGGACCCCGGCGGCGTCGTCGCCCAGGCCCCACGCCGCCAGCAAGGACGCGTGCGGGTCGATGCCCACGCACAGCGGGCCGTGGGCGTCCATCGCCGCGGCGAGCCGCGCCCCGAACGGCACGGGCGCGGCCTGCGCGAGGTCCGCGCTCATGCCGGCACCCCGGCCGCGGCGCCGTCCCCCGCGAGCCGGGCGGTCGTGGCGGCCGTGTGCTCCTGGAGGCTGGCGACCTCGAACGGTCCACCCCGGACCGCCTCGATGCCCTGCACGGCCGCGGCGAGCTGGTCCACCGTGGTGATCATGGGCTTGTCGGCCGCCGTCGTGGCGGCGCGGATCTCGTAGCCGTCGGCGCGCGCGCCCTGGCCCGACGGCGAGTTCACCACGAGGTCGACCTCGCCGTCGCTGATGAGGTCGACGATGGTCGGCTCGCCGTCGGCGCCCCGCCCCTCGGAGAACTTGCGGACCACCGTGCTGCCGATGCCGTTGCGGCGCAGCACCTGGGCCGTGCCCGAGGTCGCGAGGACCTCGAAGCCCAGCTCCTCCAGGCGCTTCACCGGGAACACGATCGAGCGCTTGTCGCGGTCCGCGACCGACACGAACACCCGGCCCGCGGTGGGCAGCCCGCCGAACGCGGCGGCCTGCGACTTCGCGAAGGCGTGCGGGAAGTCCTTGTCGAAGCCCATGACCTCGCCGGTGGAGCGCATCTCCGGCCCGAGCACCGTGTCGACGACCTGGCCCTCGGCCGTGCGGAACCGCTTGAACGGCAGCACGGCCTCCTTGACGGCCAGCGGCGCGCCCAGGTCCAGGGTGCCGCCGTCGCCCTCGGCCGGCAGGACGCCCGCCGCGCGCAGCTCGGCGATCGACTCGCCGACCATGACGCGCGCCGCGGCCTTGGCCATCGAGGTACCGGTGGCCTTGGAGACGAACGGCACGGTGCGCGACGCGCGCGGGTTCGCCTCCAGCACGTAGAGCACGTCGGAGACGAGCGCGTACTGCACGTTGAGCAGGCCCCGCACGCCCACGCCGCGGGCGATCGCCTCGGTGGAGCGGCGGATGCGCTCGATCTCGGACGTCGACAGCGAGACGGGCGGGAGCACGCAGGCGGAGTCGCCCGAGTGGATGCCGGCCTCCTCGATGTGCTCCATGACGCCGCCGAGGAACATCTCCTCGCCGTCGAACAGGGCGTCGACGTCGATCTCCATCGCGTCGTCGAGGAAGCGGTCGATGAGCAGCGGCGCGGGCAGCAGGCCGCCCGCCGTGCGCTCGTCCGCGGCGGCGGCCGCGAGCGCCCGCTCGACGTACTCGGTGAGCTGGTCGACGGAGTACACGATCTCCATGCCGCGGCCGCCGAGCACGTACGACGGGCGCACGAGCACCGGGTAGCCGATGGTCTCGGCGACCTCGCGGGCCTGGCCGAGGGAGCGGGCCGTGCCGAACGCGGGGGCGGGCAGGCCCGCGTCGAGCAGGACCTGGCCGAAGATGCCGCGGTCCTCGGCGGCGTCGATGGCCTCGGGCGAGGTGCCGAGGATCGGCACGCCGGCGTCGGCGAGGCGCTGCGCGAGCGCGAGCGGCGTCTGCCCGCCGAGCTGCACGATGACGCCCTTGATCGGGCCGGCGGCGAGCTCGGCCTCGTAGACCTCGAGGACGTCCTCGAAGGTGAGCGGCTCGAAGTACAGGCGGTCGGAGGTGTCGTAGTCCGTCGAGACGGTCTCCGGGTTGCAGTTGACCATGATGGTCTCGTACCGCTCGGAGAGGGTCAGGGCGGCGTGCACGCACGAGTAGTCGAACTCGATGCCCTGGCCGATGCGGTTGGGGCCGGAGCCGAGGATGATGACGGCCTCGCGCTCGCGGGGCGCCACCTCGGTCTCCTCGTCGTAGGTCGAGTAGTGGTACGGCGTGGTGGCGGCGAACTCGGCGGCGCAGGTGTCGACCGTCTTGTAGACGGGGCGGACGCCGAGCGCACGCCGCACCTCGCGGACGGTGGCCTCTCCCGAGGCGCCCATGCCGCGCAGGCGGGCGACCTGCACGTCCGACAGGCCGTGCCGCTTGGCGCGGCGCAGCACGTCCTCCGTGAGGGTGGCGCTGCCCGCGACCTCGGCGGCGACCTCGTTCATGAGGAGGATCTGGTCGAGGAACCAGGGGTCGATCTTCGTGGCCTCGAACACGGCCTCGAGGGTGGTGTGCCCCGCGACGACCGCGCGCAGCGCCTGCTGCACGCCGACCATGCGGTGCTCGGTGGGCCGCACGATCTCGACGAGGAGCTGGTCGAGGTCCGCCCCGGACGGCGCGGCGCCGTCCCAGTGGAACGCGACGCCGCCCTTGTCGATGGAGCGCAGGGCCTTGCCGAGGGCCTCGGTGAAGTTGCGGCCGAGGGCCATGGCCTCGCCCACGGACTTCATGGTGGTGGTGAGCGTCGGGTCGGCGGCCGGGAACTTCTCGAACGCGAAGCGGGGCACCTTGACGACCACGTAGTCGAGCGTGGGCTCGAAGCTGGCCGGGGTGACGCGGGTGATGTCGTTCGGGATCTCGTCGAGGGTGTAGCCGACGGCGAGCTTGGCGGCGATCTTCGCGATCGGGAAGCCGGTGGCCTTGGACGCCAGGGCCGAGGAGCGCGAGACGCGCGGGTTCATCTCGATGACGATGACGCGCCCGGTGTCGGGGTCGACGGCGAACTGGATGTTGCAGCCGCCGGTGTCGACGCCGACCTCGCGGATGACGGCGATGCCGATGTCGCGCAGCTTCTGGTACTCGCGGTCGGTGAGCGTCATCGCGGGGGCGACGGTCACGGAGTCGCCGGTGTGCACGCCCACGGGGTCGACGTTCTCGATGGAGCAGACGACCACGACGTTGTCGTCCTTGTCGCGCATGAGCTCGAGCTCGTACTCCTTCCAGCCGAGGATGGACTCCTCCAGGAGCACCTCGGTGGTCGGCGAGTAGTGCAGGCCCTGCCCGACGATCCGGCGCAGCTCGCGCTCGTCGTAGGCGAAGCCGGAGCCGAGGCCGCCCATGGTGAAGGACGGGCGCACGACCATCGGGTAGCCGAGGTCGCCGGCCGCGGCGACGGCCTCCTCCACGGTGTGCACGATGACCGAGCGGGCGGACTCGCCGCCGCACTTCGCCACGACGTCCTTGAACTGCTGGCGGTCCTCGCCCTTCTGGATGGCGGGGATGTTCGCGCCGATGAGCTCGACGTCGTACTGCTCGAGGACGCCCGCCTCGTCGAGGGCGATGGCGGCGTTGAGGGCCGTCTGCCCGCCCAGGGTGGGCAGCAGCGCGTCGGGGCGCTCCTTGGCGATGATCGAGGTGAGCACCTCGGTGGTGATCGGCTCGACGTACGTGGCGTCGGCAAACTCCGGGTCGGTCATGATCGTGGCCGGGTTGGAGTTCACGAGGACGACCCGCAGGCCCTCCTCCTTGAGCACGCGGCAGGCCTGCGTGCCGGAGTAGTCGAACTCGCAGGCCTGACCGATGACGATCGGGCCGGAGCCGATGACCAGGACGGACGAGAGGTCGGAACGGCGGGGCATCAGTTCTCCTTCGCGCCGGTGGTGACGGCGGCGAGCGCCTCGGCGGGGACGGTCACGGGCTGGCGCGTGGTCATGAGCTCCACGAAGCGGTCGAACAGGTAGGCGCTGTCGTGCGGACCGGCGGCGGCCTCGGGGTGGTACTGCACGGAGAAGGCGGGGATGTCGAGCGCGGTCAGCCCCTCGACCACCTGGTCGTTGAGGCCCACGTGGGAGACGATCACGCGCCCGTAGGTCCGGCCGTCGGCGCGCTCGGCGTCGTGCGGCGCGGAGCTCACGGCGTCGAGGGGCGCGTCGACGGCGAAGCCGTGGTTGTGCGCGGTGACCTCGACCTTGCCGGTGGTGCGGTCCATGACGGGCTGGTTGATGCCGCGGTGGCCGTACCCGAGCTTGTAGGTG
Organism: Isoptericola sp. NPDC057653; assembly: GCF_042799955.1. NCBI lineage: Bacteria > Bacillati > Actinomycetota > Actinomycetes > Micrococcales > Promicromonosporaceae > Isoptericola > Isoptericola sp. NPDC057653. Next base: position 403,846 of record NZ_JBHVHP010000002.1, read on the forward strand.
CCGTAGCCCAGGGCGCGGCCGAGCAGCTGGTTGCCGAAGCAGATGCCGAAGAACGGGATGCCCCGGTCCAGGACGCCGCGCAGCAGCTCGATCTCGTGGGTGGCCGACGACGGGTCGCCGGGGCCGTTGGAGAAGAAGACGCCGGACGGCGAGCCGTCGGCGGGCAGGAGGGCCTCGACGTCGGCGATGGTCGCCGACTGGGGCACGACGTGCACGCGCACTCCGCGCTGGGCGAGGCGCGCCGGGGTCATGGCCTTGATGCCGAGGTCGACGGCGACGACGGTCGCCAGCGGCTCCTGCCCGGCGAAGTCGCCCGACGGCTCGACGACGTACGGGTGGCTGGTGGTGACCTCCGGGGAGAGGTTGGCGCCCGCCATCTGCGGGGAGGCCTGGACCTCGGCGACCAGCTCGGGGACGGACCGCTCGACGAGCGTGCCGCCGGCGACCTCACGCACCAGGGCGTCGCCGGAGAAGATGCCGGCGCGCATCACGCCGAGCTCGCGCAGGTGGCGGGTGAGCTTGCGGGTGTCGACGTCGCTGATGCCCACGACGCCCTGCGCCGCGAGCTCCTCCTCGAGCGAGCGGTCCGCGCGCCAGGAGGAGACGCGGCGGGCGGGGTCGCGCAGCACGTAGCCGGCGACCCAGATCTTGCCGGACTCCGGGTCCTCGTCGTTGATGCCGGTGTTCCCGACGTGCGGTGCCGTCATCACGACGATCTGCCGGTGGTACGAGGGGTCGGTGAGGGTCTCCTGGTAGCCGGTCATGCCGGTGGAGAAGACGATCTCGCCGAAGGTGGCGCCGCGGGCGCCGTACGCGCGGCCGCGGGCGACGGTGCCGTCCTCGAGGACGAGCAGGGCGGCGTGGGCCGCGGGCGCGGGGCTGGTCAGGGAGCTGGAGGTCACTGCTCGTCCTTCGGTGCGGGGGCTGAGGTCATGAGGTGGCGCACGGCGTCGACCAGGCGGGAGCGGTCGGGCGCGTGGCGCGTGCGCAGGCCGGTGTCCAGGGCGACCGCGGGCACGTCGCCCGCCTCCGGGTCCTCCCAGGTGACGACGACCAGGCCGTCGGCGCCGACGTACTTGCCGGCCATGCCGGGCGCGAGGCCGACGCCGCGCAGCGCGGCCACGGGGGCGAACACGTCGGGGGCGCCGTCGCGCTCGACGAGGACGCCGGCGTCGTGCACGGACACGCGGGCCGTGGAGCGGTCGCCGAGGTGGTGCGCGCCGACGCGGGCGAGCCAGTCGCCCGCGAGCGTCGAGGACACGTAGGTGGCCTCCAGGGGCCCGAGGCGCAGCGCGCCGAGGTCCTCGGGGGCGGCCGGCGGGACGGGGACGGTGTCGCGGGTGCGGGCGGCGAGGCGCCGGCGGCCCATGAGGACCACCAGCAGGAGCAGCACGCCGATCACGACCCAGATGCCGACGGCGACGGGCATGGGGAGGTTCATCGCGCCCCTCCCCGCGTGCCGGCGGCGGCCGGTGCCACGGGCCGGCCGTCCAGGACGGTGGCGCGCCCGCGCAGGAAGGTCGCCACCACGCGCCCGGGCAGCTCGCGCCCGGCGAACGGGGTGTTGCCGCTCGCGGTGGCCTGGGCGGCGCCGTCGACCACGCGGGTCGCGGCCGGGTCCACCAGGGTGAGGTTGGCGGGCTCTCCCACCTCGACGGGGCGCCCGTGGGCGTCGTCGATCCGCCCGATGCGGGCCGGGTTCACCGACAGGACGCGGGCGACGTCGGCCCAGCTCAGGCGGCCCGTGTCGACCATCGTGGCCTGCACGACCGACAGGGCCGTCTCCAGCCCGGTCATGCCGAACGCCGCGGCGCCCCACTCGCAGTCCTTGTCCTCGCGGGTGTGCGGGGCGTGGTCGGTCGCGACGATGTCGATGGTGCCGTCGGCGAGGCCGGCGCGCACCGCCTCGACGTCCTCGGCCGTGCGCAGCGGCGGGTTCACCTTGTAGGTGGGGTCGTAGGTGCGGGCCAGCTCGTCCGTGAGGATCAGGTGGTGCGGCGTCACCTCGGCGGTGACGTCGATGCCGCGGCCCTTGGCCCACCGGACGATCTCGACCGACCCGGCGGTGGACAGGTGGCACACGTGCAGCCGGGAGCCGACGTGCTCGGCGAGCAGCACGTCGCGGGCGATGATCGCCTCCTCCGCGACGGCGGGCCAGCCGGCCAGGCCGATCTCCGCGGAGACGACGCCCTCGTTCATCTGGGCGCCCTCGGTGAGGCGCGGCTCCTGCGCGTGCTGGGCGACGACGCCGTCGAACGCCTTGACGTACTCGAGCGCGCGGCGCATGAGGATCGGGTCGTGCACGCACTTGCCGTCGTCGGAGAAGACCCGCACGCGGGCGGCCGAGTCGGCCATGGCGCCCAGCTCGGCCAGGCGCTCGCCGCCGAGGCCCACGGTGACGGCCCCCACGGGATGCACGTCGACCCAGCCGGCCTCCTGGCCCAGGCGCCACACCTGCTCGACGACGCCCGCGGTGTCCGCGACCGGCGACGTGTTCGCCATGGCGTGCACGGCGGTGAACCCGCCCGCCGCCGCGGCGCGCGTGCCCGACGCGACGGTCTCGGCGTCCTCGCGGCCCGGCTCGCGCAGGTGGGTGTGCAGGTCGACCAGGCCGGGCAGCAGCACGTGGCCGTCGGCCGCGACCTCCACGACGTCCTCGCCGGCGGGCACGTCCGCGGCGCCGGGGGCCGCGACCTGGGCGATCACGCCGCCGGACAGGACGACGTCGGCGGGCTCGCCGCCGAGGGGTCGCACCCCGCGCAGCACGTAGGTGGTGGTCACAGGGCGGTCCCTTCGGTGGCGGACGAGGAGGTGCCGGACAGCAGCAGGTAGAGGGATGCCATGCGCACGGCGACGCCGTTGGCGACCTGCTCCACGATGACCGCGCGCTCGGAGTCCGCCGCCTCGGCGGAGATCTCGAGGCCGCGGTTCATCGGCCCGGGGTGCATGACGATCGAGTGCGGCGGCAGAAGCGCCGTGCGGCGGGCGTCGAGGCCGAAGTAGCGGGTGTACTCCAGCGGGCTCGGGAAGAACGCACCCGCACCGCCGGACATCCGCTCGCGCTGCACGCGCAGCATCATCACGGCGTCCGGCTGCCAGTCGGCGAGCGTCGCGTCCAGGTCGTAGGAGGTGCGGCAGGGCCAGGCCTCGACTCCGACGGGCAGCAGCGTGGGCGGCGCGACGAGGGTCACCTCGGCGCCGAGCGTGCGCAGCAGCCACACGTTCGCCCGCGCGACGCGGGAGTGCAGCACGTCGCCCACGATCGCGACCCGCACGCCGGCCAGGTCCGCGCCGACGCCGTCGTCCCCGCCGCGGCGCAGGCCGCCGCCGTGGCCGCCGAGGTGGCGGCGGATCGTGTACGCGTCCAGCAGCGCCTGCGTGGGGTGCATGTGGGTGCCGTCACCGGCGTTGAGCACGGCGGCGTCGAGCCAGCCCGCGTGGGCGAGCTGGTACGGGGCGCCCGACGCCCAGTGGCGGACCACCACGGCGTCGGCCCCCATGGCGTGCAGGGTGAGGGCGGTGTCCTTGAGCGACTCGCCCTTGGACACGCTCGACCCCTTGGCCGAGAAGTTGATGACGTCCGCGGACAGCCGCTTGGCCGCCGTCTCGAAGGAGATGCGCGTGCGGGTGGAGTCCTCGAAGAACAGGTTCACCACCGTGCGGCCCCGCAGCGTGGGGAGCTTCTTGATCTCGCGGGACTGCGTCGCCGCCATCTGCGCGGCGGTGTCGAGCAGCTCGATCGCCTCGTCCTTGGCCAGGTCCGCGGTGGACAGGAGGTGCTTCATCGCGCACCCCCGTCGGCCTCGGGGTCGGCGGGCGGGGCGCCGGCGCCGGGCTCGCGCCCGCTGATCACCACGGCGTCCGTGCCGTCCACCTCGGCCAGGAGCACGCGCACGCGCTCCGACTGGGCCGTCGGGAGGTTCTTGCCCACGAAGTCCGGCCGGATCGGCAGCTCGCGGTGCCCGCGGTCCACGAGGCACGCGAGCCGCACGGCCTGCGGGCGGCCGAGGTCGCCGATGGCGTCGAGCGCCGCGCGGATGGTGCGGCCGGAGAAGAGCACGTCGTCGACCAGGACGACCGTCTTGCCCTCGATCCCCGCCGCGGGCAGGCGGGTCACGCCGACGGCGCGGGTGGGCTGGCGGCGCAGGTCGTCGCGGTACATCGTGACGTCCAGCTCGCCGAGGTCGTTCTCCGGGTCGAAGGCCGGGTCGATGCTCGCGAGCCGCTGCGCGAGCCGGGCGGCGAGCGTCACGCCGCGGGTGGGGATGCCGAGCAGGACGACGTCCTGGGCCCCCTTGGCGCGCTCGACGATCTCGTGCGCGATCCGGGTGAGGGCGCGGGCGACATCGCTCGCGCCGAGCACGACGGTCCCCTCGGGGACGTCACGCGGTTCGGGTGTTCCGGGCATGCCGGTGCCAGTAGTCACTGGCGACCTCCTTCTCCGCCTCACGGGACGGGCTTAAAGGGTGTCGTTCTGACGGCCTCCACCCTATCCCGTCGCCCCCGCGCGCCCCGGGGCCGTGCCCACGATGCGGGCGCGGCGTGCGTCACACCGGCCGACAACGACGAACAGGCGGTCGCGCACGCATCCGGGCCTGGATACGTGCGCGACCGCCTGTTCGGCGCGCGGCTGCGTGCCGAGCCGCGTCAGATGAGCAGCGTCGGCTTGATCTCGACGAGCCGGCCCAGGAGGCCGTTGACGAACGACGGCGAGTCGTCGGTCGAGAGCTGGCCGGCCAGGTCGACCGCCTCGTCCACCGCGACGGCGTCCGGGACGTCGTCGTTGTAGATCAGCTCCCACGTGCCGATGCGCAGCAGCGCACGGTCGACCGCGGGCATCCGGTCCACGGACCACCCCTGGGAGTAGGTGGCCAGCAGCTCGTCGATGCGCTCGCGGTGCGCGACCACGCCCTCGACCAGGTCCACCGTGTACTGCGGCACGGCCGCCTCGGTGTGCGGCTCGATCACGCGGTCCGCGACGAGCACCTGCGGGTCCAGCCCGCGCTGCTCGGCCTCGAAGAGGATGTCGACGGCGCGCTTGCGCGCCTTGGTGCGTGCACCCATGTCAGCAGGCGCCCGTCAGTCGTTCACGCGGCCGAGGTACGACCCGTCACGCGTGTCGACCTTGACCTTGGTGCCCTGCTCGAGGAACAGCGGGACCTGGATCTCCGCGCCCGTCTCGAGGGTGGCCGGCTTGGTGCCGCCGGTGGAGCGGTCTCCCTGCAGGCCCGGCTCCGTGTAGGTGATCTCCAGGACCACGGACGACGGCAGCTCGACGTACAGCGGGGTGCCGTCGTTCGAGGCGACCATGATGTTCATGCCCTCGAGCATGTAGTTGCTCGCGTCGCCGACGGTGGCGGCCTGCACCGTGATCTGGTCGTACGTGTCCGTGTCCATGAAGACGTAGTCGGCGCCGTCCATGTACAGGTACTGGAAGTCCCGGCGGTCCACGTTCGCGGTCTCGATCTTGGTGCCCGCGTTGAAGGTCTTGTCGACGACCTTGCCGGAGAGGACGTTCTTCATCTTCGTCCGGACGAACGCGCCACCCTTGCCCGGCTTGACGTGCTGGAACTCGATGATCGACCAGAGCTGACCGTCGATGCGGAGCACGGTGCCGTTCTTGATGTCGTTGGAGGTAGCCACGTTCTTGATCGTCCTCGGGGTCGGGGTACGGAGCAGATGTCGACGTTCGGGGCCGCAAAGGGCCCCGAGCATTCTACAGCGAGACGAGCACGGCGTGTCCGGCGATGCCGAGCGCCGCCGACCAGGCCAGGGAGGCGAGCGTACCGACCACGAACCGCTCGCTCGCGACCGGGTGCTCGCGCAGCTCGGAGAACCGCCCGAGCCCCTTCACCGCGACGACCACGGCGACACCCTCCGGGTAGCCGGCGAGCAGCGCCCCGGTGACGCTCAGCCGCTCGAGCAGCCCGATCCAGGTGCCGCCGCGCAGCACGGCGACCGCCTCGGCGGCCGCCTGCGGCTCGCGCTCGGCGTGCCGCAGCACCCACGGCACCAGCGAGGCGCCGCCGCCCACGCTCGCCCCGAGCGCCACCAGCCAGACCGCGACGCTCGCGGCCACCATCGCGAAGCTCACCGCTCGCGCCCCTCCTCCGTGTCCTGCGCCAGACCCTCGTCCGGCCCGCCGCTCGCGTCCTCGTCGTCGGCCGGGTCCGCCCCGGCCGCTCGCAGCAGGCGCGCCGCCAGCGGACGGGCCGCCTGGTCCTCGGCCCACAGCGCCGCGCGCAGCCGCTGGCTCACCGCCTGCTCGCTCACGCCCAGCGCCGCCGCCGACGCGCGCTGCGGCGCCGGGCCCCGCTGCGCGACGAGCGTATCCACCGCCTCCCACCCGGCGGCGGAGCGGCGCGCGACGACGGCGCCCAGGAGGTGGAGCAGCGCCTGCGCGTCGCGGGCGATCGTGGCGTGCGGCTCCGCGTCGTCCCCCACGAGGGCGAGGGGCACGCTCCCCCGGCCGCGCCGCTTCGCGCGCTCCACCGCCTCGCGGGCGCGGACGAACGCCGGCCCGGCCGCGGCGCGCGAGGCGGCGGGCAGCGGCCGGTCGACGGCGCCCAGACCGACACCCACGGACCAGCCGCCGTCGCGCACGAGGTCGAGCACGACGTCCACGGCGAGAGCGGCCCCGTCGTCGTCGGCCGCGAGGAGGCCCTGGATCTCGTCGCCCACGGTGCGGTCGAAGGGCAGGACCAGGCCGGGCCGACCGGCGACCCGGGACGCCACCAGGGCCAGCGCCTCGGGCACCCGGTCACCCGCGCCGGTGCTGCCCCGCTGGTCCGCCGTCACCACGATCATGGCTCAAGGCTAGGACCTGTATCGATAGCTATCAAGCCCGTGTGCTTGTTCGATTTCTAGCGCTCAGACTTGAGCGTGCTCACTTCAGGCCTGGAGCTTGTGCACCAGCGCCGACAGCGCGAGCCGGTAGGAGTCGAACCCGAAGCCCGCGACCGTGCCCGTCGCGATGCCCGCGACCACCGAGTAGTGACGGAACGACTCCCGCGAGGCCGGGTTCGACAGGTGCACCTCCACCAGCAGCAGGCCCGAGGACGTCACCTGCGCGGCGGCGTCGCGCAGGGCGTAGCTGTAGTGCGTGAACGCCGCCGGGTTGAGCACCACGTGCGCCCGGGCGTCGACCGCCTCGTGCAGCCAGCCGACCAGCTCCGACTCGTCGTCCGTCTGCCGCACGTCCACGGTGACGCCCAGCTCGCTCCCCCACACCGCGGCCTCGCGCTCGAGGTCCGCCATGGACGCGTGGCCGTAGATCTCCGGCTCGCGCACCCCGAGCCGACCGAGGTTGGGACCGTTGAGGACGAGGACGTGTGTCATGGCCCCGAGGGTACGGGGCGTCGCCGGTCCGCGACCGCCGGGACCACCACCGCAGACCGGCCTCTCCGCGGGCCGCAGGACGTGCGCGCGCCTGCCAGGTCAGCCGGACGCCCGGGTCACCAGATGCATCTCGAGGACCTCGGTGCGCGGTGCGGCGCCGCCGATCATCTCCAGCGCCAGGCCCGCGGCCACCCTGCCCTCCTCCACCAGCGGCTGCGCCACCGTCGTCAGGGGCGGCGTCGCGGTGGCGGCGATGGCGTGGTCGTCGAAGCCGACGACCACGACGTCCTCGGGCACCCGCCGCCCGGCCGCGTGGAGGGCGGCGAGGGTCCCGAGGGCGATCCGGTCCGAGCCCGCGAGGATCGCGTCCACGTCGGGGTGGGCGGCGAGCAGGCGTCCCGTCGCGGTGAGCCCCGACGCGGTGTCCCAGCCGGTGTGCACGACGCGCCCCGCGTCCAGCACGGACCCGAGCACCTCCTCGTACCCGCGCAGCCGGTCGACGGTGGCGGGGTTGTCGGCGGGGCCGAGGACGGCCGCCACCCGGCTCCGCCCGGCGCCGGCCACCCGCTCGGCCGCCAGGCGCGCGCCCCGCACGTCGTCGGAGTACACCGTCGAGAACACGCCCTCGTAGGGCGAGTCGACGAGCTGACCGCACAGCACCACGGGGAGGCCGGTGGTCGCGAGCGCGTCGAGCAGGTCGCCGCCGCGGTAGGGCGTGAGGTGGACGACCGCGTCGACGGACCGCCGGGAGAAGCTCCGCAGGGCCAGGGCCCGCTCGGACTCGCTGGACGCCTGCACGATCACCGGGAGGAACCCGCTGCCCGTGAGCCCCTCCGCGATGCCCCGCAGCACGCGGCCGTACGTCGGGTCGTCGAAGAGCTCGTCGAGCGGCTCGGTCACCAGGACGCCGACCGTCTCGGCACGGCCCGTCGCGAGGGCGCGGCCGCGCGCGTTCACGACGAAGCCGGTCCGCACGATGGCCTCCTGCACGAGCCGCTTCGTCTCCGCGGTCACGAGGTCCGAGTCGTTGATCGCGCGCGAGACCGTGGCCCCGGAGACGCCGGCCTCCCGGGCCACGTCGGCGATCGTGACGGCTCGCGGGGCGCCGCGGCGGGGTCGGGGCATCGGTGGCCTTTCCGCACGGGCGAACCCGTGACCAGGACGAACGCGGGAGGGGCAGGGCTGGACGGTGCCCAGTATCGCCCAGGCGGGCGCGAGGGGCCGGCACCGCGCGGCCTCGGAGCCGGCTGACCAGCGGTGTTGACCCGTCGGAATGTAACCGGTTACATTCCGACGCATGCCCCACCAGCCCCTCGCTCCCGGGACTGCCGGCGCCTCCGGCGCCGCCGTGCACGACTGGGAGAACCCCGCGCTCACCGGCCGCCACCGTCTGCCGGCCCGCGCCTACTTCTTCGGCTACGACACGGCCGACCTCGCCGCCACCATGGACCGCCGCCGCTCGCGCGGGTTCGTGGACCTCACCGGCGCCTGGCGGTTCCGCCTCTTCGACCACCCCGGGCGTGTCCCCGCCGACGCCCTGGCGCGCCTCGACGACGACTGGGACCTGGTGCGCGTACCGCATCTGTGGCAGGTCGACGGGTACGGCCATCTGCAGTACACCGACGAGGGGTACCCCTTCCCCGTCGACCCGCCCCGCGTGCCGGCCGACGTCCCCACGGGCGTCTACCAGCGCACCGTCGAGCTGCCCCCGATCCCAGCGGGCGAGCGCACGGTGCTCCGCTTCGACGGCGTCGAGAGCTACGCGGAGGTCTACTGGGACGGCGCCTACGTCGGGATGACGAAGGGCTCACGGCTCAGCGCGGAGTTCGACGTCACCGAGGTGGCCCACGCCGGCGAGAACCACCTCGTGGTCAAGGTGCTGCAGTACTCCGACGGGACGTACCTCGAGGACCAGGACATGTGGTGGGCGTCCGGGATCTTCCGCGACTGCTACCTGCTGAGCCGGCCCGCCGCTCACCTCGCCGACTTCCACGTGCGCACCCGTCGGCTCGACGACGAGCACGCCGAGGTCACCCTGACCGCGAGCGCCGTGGGGCCGGCCGAGGTGACGTGGGAGATCCGCGACGGCGCGCGACTGGTGGCGTCCACCGTGGTGCCGCCGGGGGCGGACGCGACGCTCGTCGTCGAGGGTGCGCGCTTCTGGAACCCGGAGGCACCGTCCCTGTACGACATGCGGCTCGTGGTGCGCGGAGCGGACGGCACGGTGGAGCACGTGCCCCACCGGCTCGGGCTCGCGGAGGTGACGACCGTGGACGGGCGGCTGCTGCTCAACGGGGCGCCGTTCATGATGCACGGCGTCAACCGGCACGATCACGACGACCGGCGGGGACGTGCCGTGGGCATGGCCCGCGTCGAGCGCGACCTGCACCTGATGAAGCAGCACAACATCAACGCCGTGCGGACCGCGCACTACCCGAACGACCCGCGCTTCTACGAGCTGTGCGACCGGCTGGGCCTGCTCGTGCTCGCGGAGACCGACCTGGAGACCCACGGGTTCGCGAACGTGGGCGACCTGTCGCGCCTCACGGACGACCCGGCGTGGGAGGCCGCGTACGTCGACCGGATCGAGCGGCACGTGCTGGCGCAGCGCAACCACGCGTCGATCGTCATGTGGTCCCTCGGCAACGAGTCGGGGTACGGGCGCAACGTCCCGGCGATGTACGCCCGCTGCAAGGAGCTCGACCCGTCCCGTCCCGTGCACTACGAGGAGGACCGGGACGCCGAGGTCGTCGACGTCGTGTCGACGATGTACTCGCGCGTCTCGCAGATGAACGACCTGGGCGAGCACCCGCACCCCAAGCCCCGCATCCTGTGCGAGTACGGGCACGCGATGGGCAACGGTCCGGGCGGGCTGGCCGAGTACCAGCAGGTGTTCGAGGCGTGGGACAGCATCCAGGGCCACTTCGTGTGGGAGTGGTGCGACCACGGCCTCGTGGCGACGACGGACGACGGCCGCGAGTACCACGCGTACGGCGGCGACCACGGCGACGTCCCGAACAACGGCAGCTTCTGCATCGACGGCCTCGTCTTCCCCTGGCAGGACCCGAGCCCCGGGCTGGTCGAGTACAAGCAGGTCATCTGCCCGGTGCGGGTGGCCTGGGCGGACGGCGTGTGCACCGTGACGAACCGGCGCTGGTTCACCGACCTCGACGACGTCGTCGTCGTGCTCGAGACGCTGCACGACGGCCGGGTCGTCGGCTCGCGCACGGTGGTGCCGGGGCCGGTAGCCCCTGGCGGGTCGTGGAGCGTGGCCGTGGAGCCGGAGGTCGCCACCCACGGGGAGACGCACCTGACCGCCCGCGTGCTGTCGACCTCGGCGCACGAGTGGACCGCGCCGATGCGCGAGCTCGGGCGCTACCAGGCCGCGGTCGCGGACCGGCCGCGGCGGCGAGCGGTCGCCCCGGCGCGCGGCGGGGTCGCCGCCGAGGTGGCGGGCACGTCGCTCGTCGTCACGACCCCGTCGGCGGGCCGGTTCACGGTGGACCTGCTCACGGGGGACGTGGCGTGGCGGCTCGGCGGGCGTGACCTGCTCGCGGCGCCGCCGCGGGTCGGGTTCTGGAAGCCGCTGGTGGACAACCACCAGCAGGAGGCGGACGAGCTCTGGACGCCACGGTTCCTGTCGCTGCTGCAGACCTCGACCCGGGCCGTGTCCTGGCGGGAGGTGGACGGTGCCGTCGTCGTCGAAGCCGGCGCCCGAGTCGCACCTCCCACTCTGGACCTCGGCGTCGCGCTCGACCTGGTGTGGACGCTCGGCGCGGAGGGCGCGCACCTGGCGGTGCGGGGCGAGCCCTTCGGCGGCTACCGCGACATCGTGCCGCGCGTCGGCCTGTCGTTCGCGGTGCCCGGTGACCTGCGCTCGGTGGACTGGTTCGGGCTCGGCCCGGGCGAGAACTACCCGGACTCCCGGTCGGCGGCGACGGTGGGCCGCTGGCACGACGACGTGGACGCCATGTTCACGCCCTACGTCGTGCCGCAGGACTGCGCGGGGCGCGGTGACGTGCGCTGGGTGTCGTTCACGGACGCGCACGGCGACGGCCTCGCCGTCCGCGCGGCGGGCGACGAGCGTTTCGCGTTCTCGGCCTGGCCGTACTCCGCGGCGGCGATCGACGCCGCCCGCCACCGCACGGACCTCGTGCCGGAGGACCGGGTGACCGTGAACGTGGACCACCGCGTCCTCGGCCTCGGGTCGAACTCGTGGGGCAGCGAGGTGCTGGACACCTACCGGGTGCGCCTGGAGCCGTTCCGGTTCGAGCTCGACCTGCGCCCCGTGGCCGCGGCGGCGCCCCACCACGACGAAGGGATCGGATCGTGAGGGTCTTCCGCGACCACGCCCACCTCCAGGAGGTCCTCGGCGGCGTGCCCAAGTGGGACCGCACGCTGCAGGCGCTGCGGGCCGACCGCGGCCTGGCGGGCGTCATGTACTCGGTGGGCGACTCGCTCACCTCGATGCGGGAGCGGACCCCCGCGCTCGCCACGGACGGCCTCGTCGCGCGGCGCCGCTATCTCGTCGCGCTCTCCCCCGTGGACGGGGACGCCTCCGTCGAGGTCGCCCCCGTGGCGGGGCTCGAGGTCGCCGCACCCTACAGCGACCTCAGCGACCGCGAGCTCCTCCGCGGCCCGGGCGAGCGCCGGACGGTGCCGCGCGGCGCCGTCCTCGTCGTCGGGCCCGGGGAGGCGGTCCGCGTGCTGCCCTCCCCCGACGTCACCGCGGTCGTCGCCCACGTGACGGTCGAGGGTGCGACCTTCCACAACAAGTAGCCGACCACCACCCGCCCCACAGCAAGGGAACGTTCAATGACGAATCGCCGGTCGATCGGCGCGGTGATCCTGTTCAGCATGGTCATCGCGGCGGTCTTCAACTTCCGCAACGTGGTCAACAACTACGTGTCGATCGGGACGCTCGCCGCCCCGATCTTCCTGGTCGCCACGATCCTGTACTTCGTGCCGTTCACGCTCGTGATCGCCGAGATGGTCAGCCTCAACCGCCGCTCGGAGTCGGGCGTCTACCAGTGGGTCAAGTCGTCCCTGGGCGGGCGGTGGGCGTTCTTCACGGCGTTCTGCTACTGGTTCGTGAACCTCTTCTACTTCATCTCGCTGCTGCCGATCGTGCTCGTGTACGCGGGCTACATGATCCTGGGCTCCGAGTGGGCGATCCAGCCGTGGCTCATCGCGGTGCTGTCGGTGGTCATCTTCCTCGTGGCCACGTGGGTCTCGACGAAGGGCGCGCGCTGGATCGGCAGCGTCACGTCGTTCGGCTCGACGCTCATGCTGGTCATGGCGCTGCTGTTCGTCGTGGCCGGCGTCGGCGCCCTGCTCGGGGGCATCACCCCGGCCAACGACCTGTCCCCCGGTGCGATGCGCCTGGACCCGGGCTCCGGGATCACCGCGTGGGCGTTCCTCGGCACGCTGGCATGGATCATCCAGGGGGTGGGCGGCGCGGAGTCGATCGGCGTGTACCTCAACGACCTCAAGGGCGGGGTGCGGGCGTTCGTGCGCACGATCGTCGTGTCCGGGATCGCGATCGGCCTGCTGTACTCGCTGGGCACGTGGCTGATGGGCGTGTTCGTCGAGAAGGACAGCGTGTCCTACAGCAACGGCATCTTCGTGACGATGCAGGCGGCGGCGGGGTACTTCGGCCTGCCGGGCGACGCGGTGGTGCGGGTGGTCGGGTTGATCATGCTGGTCGCGACCCTGGGCGGCCTGCTGATCTGGACGTCGGCGCCGGTGAAGATCTTCTTCTCGGAGATCCCGTCGGGGATCTTCGGCCGCCGGGTGGTGGCGCTCAACGAGCAGGGCGTGCCGGTGGCAGGCGCGTGGATCCAGTTCGCGATCGTGGTGCCGCTGCTGCTGATCCCGACCCTGGGCGCCGGCAGCTCGATCGACGACCTGCTGCGCATCGTGACGAACATGACGGCGGCCACCGCGCTGCTCCCGCCTGCCCTGATCCTCATCGCCTACCTGGTGCTGCGTGCCCGGTTCGAGGGGGCCGTGCGCGAGTTCCGGTTCGGCTCGCGGGGCGTGGGCCTGGCGATGTCCGTGTTCCTGCTGGCGGTGTTCGCCGTCGCGTTCGTGGCGTCGACGTTCCCGGAGGGGCAGGCCCTGTGGCTCACGCTGGCGTACAACGTCGGTGGGGTGGTCGTGTTCCTCGGCGCGGCGCTGCTCTGGTACGAGCGGTACGTGCGCCGGCTGCGCGCCGCGTCGCCGGCCGAGGCGGAGGCGGAGCTCACGCCGACGGCGCCCCTGCGCTCGGCGGAGAACGTGGCCGAGCTGGCGGAGGCGGCCCGGGTCGCCTCGGCGTAGCCGCGGCTCCCGCCGGCCCGTCCGCGGCCGTCGTCCCGGTCAGGCTCGCCCGGGGGCGGCGGCCGCGTCGTCGACGAGGGACGGGTCGTCGGCGACGCCGTCCACCAGCAGCCGGCGGGGGCCCGGCCCGTCGTCGCCGAGCGCGTCGTGCGGGTTGGCCAGCACGCAGCGGCTGAGGGACAGGCACCCGCACCCGATGCAGTCGGTGAGGTCGTCGCGCAGGTGCTCCAGCTGCTCGATGCGGGCGTCGAGGTCGCTGCGCCACGCCTTGGACAGCCGCTCCCAGTCGCGCACGTTCGGGGCGCGGTCCGCGGGCAGCGTGTCGAGCGCCGCACCGATGCGCGCGAGGGGGATGCCGACGCGCTGCGACACCCGGATGAAGGCCACGCGGCGCAGCACGTCGCGGCGGTAGCGACGCTGGTTGCCCGCCGTGCGGCGGCTCGCGATGAGGCCCCGCCGCTCGTAGAAGTGCAGCGCGGACACCGCCACCCCACTGCGGGCGGACACCTCCCCGACGGTCAGCTCCACGTGGTCCCACGGGACCTTCTCGGCGACCTGCTCCGGCACGCTCGCACCCCCGGCCCTCTCCCCTGCCTCTGCACTGTTGACCTCAACCATAGTTCGGGTCCGAGCATGGGCGCATGGACGCCATCCGCCACCACGCCTACGGCCCGCCCGAGACCCTCGTCCTCGAGCAGGTCCCCGACCCCGCCCCCGGGCCCGGCCAGGTCCTCGTCGCCGCGCAGGCCCACGGCGTGCACCTCCTGGACACCACCCTGCGCCGCGGCGAGGCCTCCGGGCCGCTCCCTCTGCCGCAGCTACCCGCGATCCCCGGACGGGAGGTGGCGGGCACCGTCGTCGGCGTCGGCCCGGGCGTCGACGGCTCCTGGCTCGGGGCCCACGTGGCCGCCCACCTCGGCGCCACCCCCGACGGCGGCGGCTACGCACGCCTCGCCGTCGCCCCGGAGGCGACCCTGCACCGCCTGCCCGACCGGCTCGGCCTCGCCGAGGCCATCGCCATGATCGGCACCGGCCGGATGGCGCTCATGACCCTCGAGGTCGCCGAGATCGGCGCCGAGGACGTCGTGGTCGTCACGGGTGCGGCCGGCGGGCTCGGCTCGCTGTTCGTCCAGTCCGCCGTGGCGGCGGGCGCCCGCGTCGTCGCCCTGGCCGGCGGCCCCCGCAAGGTCCGCGCCGTCCGCGGCCTCGTGCCCGACGCCGGCCGGCAGGTCGCCGTCCTCGACGTCCTCGACCCCGCCTGGCCCGACCACGCACGCGCCGCGCTCGACCGGCTCGGCGCTCCCGCCGCGACCGTCGTGCTCGACGGCGTCGGCGGCGACACCGCCCGCGACGCCTCCGCCCTCCTGTCGGCGGGCGGGCGGCTCGTCGTGTTCGGCTGGGCCACGGGGCAGCCCAACCCGGTGGCCGCGAGCGCCGTCACCCCGGCCGGGGACCGCGTCGAGGTGCGCCCCGTCGTCGGGCCGGGGGCCCCGGCGTTCGGCGACCTGCGGACCTACCAGCGCGCCGCGCTCGAGCGGGCGGCGACCGGCGAGTGGCGCGTGCTCACCCACCGCGTCGCGTTCGCGGAGGCCGCGCGGGCGCACCGCGAGCTGGAGGAGCGCCGCACGGTGGGCAAGGTCGTCCTCGGGTGAGCGCCGCGCTGCTCGGCCCCCGCGCGCAGCGCACCGTCCTCGCCGGGATGGTGGCGTACGTGGCGCTCGGCGCGTTCGAGGCGCTCGCCGTGGCCACCGCGATGCCCACCGTGGCCGCCGAGCTCGACGGGCTGCGGCTGTACACCCTCGCGTTCGCGGCGGGCTCGGCCGCGAGCGTGGCGGGCATGATCGTCGCCGGCCGCTGGACCGACCGCCGGGGGCCGACGCCGCCCTTGTGGACGGGGATCTCGCTGTTCCTCGCCGGCCTGCTCGTCGCGGGGCTGGCGCCGAGCATGCCGGTGCTCCTGGCCGGCCGCGCCCTGCAGGGTGCGGGCAGCGGTCTCGAGGGGGTCGCGCTGTTCGTCCTGGTGGCGCGCGTGTTCCCCGAGGAGCGGCGCCCGAAGGTCTTCGCGTGGTTCGCCGCGGCCTGGGTGGTGCCGGGCGTGGTGGGCCCGCTCCTCGCCGGCGCGATGACGCAGTACCTCGGGTGGCGGTGGGTGTTCCTCGCCGTGCCCCTGCTGGCCGTGCCCGCCCTGCTCGCGCTGCGGCCCGCGCTCGCCGCCGCGCGCCGGGCCGCCCCGGCCGCCGACGTCGGTCGGGACGCGGCGTCGTGGCGGGACGTGGTGGGGCAGGTACTGCGGGCCGGCCGCGGCCTGGGCACGGTCGTGCTGGTGCGGGCGCTCGTGGCCGCCGCGTTCGTGGGCGCGCAGGTGCTGCTGCCGCTGGCGCTCGTCCGCGAGCGCGGGCTCGCACCGGCGTTCGCCGGCGCCGTCCTCACGCTGCACGTGCTCGGGTGGTCCGCCGGGTCGTGGGCGCGCGGGCGCGGGCTGGGCGGGCTGTCGCACGCGGGGTTCCTCCGGGTCGGCGGCGCGTCCCTCGCGCTCGGGACGGCGGGCGTCGCGATGCTGGTCGCCCCGGGGGTGCCGCTCGTCGCCGCCGCGGCGCCCTGGGTGCTGAGCGGGCTCGGGATGGGCCTGATGTTCCCCACCCTCAACCTGCTCGTCCTCGAGCTCGCGCCCCCGTCGGCGCAGGGCGTGTCGATGTCGGTGCTCCAGGTGGCCGACGCGGCCGCGTCCGCCCTCGCCCTCACCGGCACCGGGGCACTGCTGTGGGCCCTGCACGACCGCGTCGGCGCGGGCGCCTACGCCGTCTGCCTGGCGCTCGCCGCGACGCTCGCGCTCGCGGCGACCGCGCTGGCCGGCCGCACGCGGCCCGTCGCCTCCGGAGACCGGGCCGGCCCCGTCACGAATTCCCTCGCCGCGCCGTCACGTCTGAGGGATGCTGCCCGATGAGGATGCCGGGCGCGCGCGGTCAACCACCGTGCACGCCCCTCCGGCGACCGCCGGCACCACCCCGCGACGATCGCCCACAGCACGACCATCAGCACCACCCCGCACGTCCGCAGCACCGGGCCGCCGCGGCGACCCGGACACCCACCGTCTGCCCGGGAGCCCTGATGTCCACGCCCTCGAATCCCCCCACGTCCCCCGCCGGCCTGTCCGCCGCCGACCTCCGCGCCGTCCTCGGCGGCGGCTCCGCCGTGGTCGCGCCCCCCGACGACGGGTACGCCGCCGCCCGGGCGATCGAGCCCGGCGGGGTGGAGCACCGGCCCGCCGCGATCGTGCGGCCCACCGACACCGCCGCCGTCGCCGCCGCGGTGCGCTTCGCGCGCGACGCCGGCGCGGAGGTGTCGGTCCGCTCCGGCGGCCACTCCGTGTACGGCCTCGGCACGGGCGACGGCGCCCTCACCCTCGACCTGCGAGGCCTGGACGGCCTCGAGCTGGACGTCGAGGGCCACACCGCCTGGGCGGGCGGCGGGATCACCGCCGGCGCCTACTCCGTCGCGGCGGGCGAGCACGGCCTCGCCACCCCGTTCGGCGACACCGGGACGGTGGGCGTCGGCGGGATCACGCTCGGCGGCGGCGTCGGGCTGCTGTCCCGTTCCCTCGGCATGACGATCGACAGCCTCCTCGGCGCGGAGGTCGTCACCGCCGACGGCGAGGTGGTCCGCACCGACGCCGAGAACGAGCCCGACCTGTTCTGGGCGCTGCGCGGCGGCGGCGGCAACTTCGGCGTCGTGACGCGGTTCCGGTTCGCGCTGCACGAGGTGTCGCAGGTGGTGGGCGGCGTGCTGCTCCTGCCCGCCACGCCCGAGAGCGTCGCCGGGGTGCTCGCGGCCGCCGACGCCGCGCCGGCCGGGCTGACCGCGATCGTCATGGTGATGCCCGCGCCCCCGATGCCCATGATCCCCGCCGAGTGGCACGGGCGGCTGGTCGTGATGGCGAACGTCTGCTGGTCGGGGGCGCCCGAGGCCGCCGACGCCGCCCTCGCTCCCCTGCGCGACGTCGCGGCCCGGGCCGGCGGCGCCCTGCTGGACGGCGTGCGCCCGGCGTCCTACCCCAGCCTGCTCGAGGCCGGACCGGCGGGCGGCCCCGCCGTGGCGACGGGCCGCACGTTCTTCGCGGACGGCGTCGACGAGGCCGCGGCCGCGCACCTGCTCGGCGAGCTCCAGGCGTCCGACGCCATGATGCGCGCCGCGCAGCTGCGCGTCCTCGGCGGCGCCGTGGCCGACGTCCCCGCGGACGCCACCGCGTACGCCCACCGGCAGGCGCGGCTGGTCGGCAACGTCGCCGCCGTCGCCCCCGACGCGGCCACCGCGCGCGGCTACACGCCGTGGGTCGACGCGCTCGCCGACCGCCTGCGCCAGGCTGACGGCGCCTACGTGAACTTCACCCTCGACGGCGGCCTCGACACCGCGCGCGCCGCCTACCCGGGCGCCACGTGGGACCGGCTCCGGGACGTGAAGCGGCGCTACGACCCGCAGAACCTGTTCCGCGGCAACGTCAACGTGCCACCGGCCTGAGCCCGACGGGCTCAGCGGGCGCGGGCGTCGATCTCGTCGCGTCGGGCGAGCACGAGGCGGTCGACGACGTCGTCCGGCAGCGGCGCGTCCGGCTGGAACGAGACGGAGCCCTTCGTGGTGCGGAACGCGCCGAGGTCGCCCGCGAGCGCCGCCACCACGTCCGGGCTGAACGGGTAGAGGCCGACGTGCGTGCGCGTGACCATGGCGCTGACGAGCGGGCTGCCGCGGTAGCGCAGCGCCGGCATGCCGTAGCTGCGCCCCTCCTCGACGTCGGGCACGAGCGCGCGGGCCCGCTGGTACACCCGGGCCACGGCGTCGCGCTCCGGGCCGGACAGCGTGGTCAGGTAGTCCTCGACGTCTCCCATGGGCCCATGCTGCGGTGCCCGGCCCGGCGCCGCACCCGGTCAGGGGCGCGGCCTGTCACGTCGGGCCGCGCCGCGCCGTCGATGGTACGGGGACGGAACGCCCGTCCCGGGAAGGATGGGCGGCATGCCCCGCACGGACAGCTCCCCGCGACGACGCACCGGACGCCCCACCACCGCCACGGCGGACCTCGAGGACCTGCGGCGGGTCGCCTTCGGCGCCGCGTACCGGATGCTCGGCAGCGTGACCGAGGCCGAGGACGTCGCGCAGGACACGCTGCTGCGGATCGCGCCCGCGGGGACGGTGGACGCCGAGGTGCTCAACCCCGCCGCGTACACGACCACGGTGGCGACGCGGATCGCGCTGGACGTGCTGCGCTCGGCGCGGGTGCGGCGCGAGGCGTACGTGGGCGAGTGGGTGCCCGAGCCGCTCGTGGGCGACCTCGTGGCCGCCGGCTCGGCGGGCCGGGAGGCCGCCGCGCACGCGGAGCTCGCCGACGACCTGTCCACGGCGTTCCTCGTGCTGCTGGAGACCCTCACCCCGGCCGAGCGGGCCGCCTTCCTGCTGCACGACGTGTTCGGCTACCCGCACCGCGAGTCCGCGCAGGTGATCGGCACCACGGAGCTCGCGGCCCGGCAGCTCGCGTCGCGGGCGCGGCGGCGCGTGGCGGCCCGGCAGGACGACGTCGCCGAGGGCCGGGCGGGACGGTCCGACCCGCACGCCGAGGAGCTGGTGCGCCGGTTCATCGCGGCGACCGAGCTGGGCGACGTCGACGCCCTGGTGGAGCTGCTCGCCGACGACGTGGCGCTCACCGGGGACGGCGGCGGCAAGGTGCCCGTCGGGCTCGCCGTCTCGCGCCCGGTGTCGGGGAACGTGGCCGTGGCGCGGCTGCTGTCCGGCTTCGCCAAGCGCGGTGCGCCGGCACGCCTGGAGGCGGCCGTCGTCAACGGCGGCCCGGGGATGGTCGCCTACGCCGACGACACGGTGGGCGGCGGCGTCATCGGCGTGTACGCGCTGCAGGTCTCCGGCGGGCGCATCACGACGATCCACGGCGTGATCAACCCCGAGAAGCTGCGGCACCTGGCGCCCCTGGCCGACCTCGACGCGGTGGCCGCCGAGATCAGGGGCGCGGTGCAGCGGCGCCGGGGCGCGCAGGCTCCGGACGGCCCACCGTCACCTTGAGCATGAGCACCAGGCCCACGAGGATCACCAGCACGATGCCGAGGGTGCCCCAGATGGTCGCGCCCGTGACCGCGATGAGGATCGTCCACATCGACGGGGCGAGGAACGACACCGCCCGCCCCGTCGTCGCGTAGAGCCCGAAGATCTCCGACTCGCGGCCGGCGGGCGCCACCCGGGCCAGCAGCGACCGGGAGGCGGCCTGCGCCGGGCCGACGAAGCAGGTCAGCGCCAGGCCGGCCACCCAGAACACCACCGAGCCGAGCGGGTGCAGGGCGACGACCACCAGACCGCACACGACGAGCCCGGCGAGGGATCCGATGATCACCGCGCGCGGCCCGAACCGGTCGTCGAGACGCCCGGAGGCGATCGTGCTCAGCCCGGCGAGGAGGTTGGCGGCGATGCCGAACGCGATCACCGCGTCGGGGCTGAAGCGGAAGGAGATCGCCGCGATGATCGCGCCGAACGTGAACACGGCGGACAGTCCGTCGCGGTAGACGGCGCTGGCGAGCAGGAACCAGAACGTCGGCCGCTCGTGGCGGTAGAGGGCGACCACGTCGCGCACCAGCACCACGTAGCCGGCGAAGAACCCGACGCGCGGGCGGTCGCCGGCGGGCGGCGCCTCCGGCACGTAGCGGAACAGGGGCCACGCGAAGGCCACGGCCCACACGGCGCACCCGAGGGCGATGACCCGGTAGGCGAGCCCGTCGTCCGTGGGCATGCCCCAGAAGTCGAACCCCCTGGCGACGACGACCAGCACCAGGGCGACGATCCCGCCCAGGTACCCGAGCCCCCACCCGAGGCCGGACACCCGGCCCACGGTGGCGCGCGTGGAGACCTGCACGAGCATCGCGTTGTAGTTCACGCCCGCGATCTCGCTCGCGACGCTGCCGAGGGACACGAGCGCGGCGCCCAGCACGAACCACACCGGGTCGGCGCGGACGGCGAACAGCGCGGCCATGCTCAGCACCATCACCGACGTCGCGCCGCCGACCCACGCCTTGCGCCGCCCCTCGACGTCCGCGCGCCGGCCGAGCACGGGCGCCAGCAGCGCGACGAGGATCCCGCCGATCGTGATCCACAGCCCGAGGCCGCTGCTCAGCCCCGCGAGCGCCCGCTCGCGCACGGGGTCGCCCTCGGGCAGCACCGCCACCTCCGGCTGCAGGAACGCGTCGCTCGTGAGGTACAGCGCGGTGAAGACGAACGTGACGATCACCGTGTTGAACGGCTGGGTGGCCCAGTCCCACATCGCCCACGACACGACCTGGCGGCGCGGCACCGGCGGCGCGACGACGCCCGGGCCGCCCGCGGTCGCGTCGTGCAGGTCGCCGTGCAGGTCGCCGTGCAGGTCGCCGTGCGGGGCTCGGCGGGTGTCGGCGCTGGTCCCGGGGTCCGGCGCGGCGGGCTGGTCGCTCATGAGGCGCAGTCTGCCGGACGCGGCCGCCCGGTGGGAGGGACACCACCCGTCGTCGTGCCGAACAGGTGGTTGCGCACGCTCTGAGCGCCCAGACGGTGCGCAACCACCTGTTCGGCGACGCGGGCGGGTCGGGCCGGCCCGACATGCCGCGCCCCCGTGCACGCCCGCGGCTACGATCGCGCCGTGCACGCCGCCGCCCCCGAGCCCCGCCGGAACCCGCCACGGGACAGGGCGGGCGACCCCGGCGCCGCCCTGGGCTGGCGGCCCGACCGGCTGCTCGGCGCGTCGTTCGAGGAGGCACCGCTCGGCCCCGCGACGCTGGTGCGCTCCTGCACCCGCCCGGCCGCGCCCCGGGCCGCCGTGCTGCACGTGCACGGCTACAACGACTACTTCTTCCAGGACCACCTCGCCCGGGCCTTCGGCGACGCAGGCCATGCCTTCTACGCCGTCGACCTCCGGCGCGCCGGGCGCTCGCTGCTCGACGGCGCGGGCGCCGATGACGCCGGCCCCACCGCCCCGCTGCCGCCGCATGCGCTGCCGCCGCACTACGCGGCCTCCCTGCGCGAGCCCGGCGCCGACCTCGCGGCCGCCGCGGGCGCCGTGCGCGCGCTCGAGCCCGGGCTGCCTCTGGTGGTGCACGCCCACTCCACCGGCGGCCTCACCGCGGCGCTGTGGGCGCACGCCGCGCGCGCCGACCCGCAGGACGGGCCCGACCTGCTCGTGCTCGACTCGCCGTTCTTCTCCCTGGGCGGCACCCGCCTGCAGGACGCCGGCCGCGCGACCGTGCTGGAGGTGCTGGGCCGGCGGCGGCCGCTCGCCGTGGTCAGCGCCAACCCGTCGGTGTACGCGGAGCGCCAGCACGTGGACCACGGCGGGCGGTGGGACTTCGACACCACGCTCAAGCGACCCGAAGGGCTGCCGGTGCGCGCCGGCTGGCTCCGCACCGTCAGCCGCGCGCAGGCGAGGCTGACCCGCGGCCTCGCCGTGCCCTGCCCCGTGCTCGTGGCCCGCAGCGACGCGTCCGGCCCCGACCGCCGGGACAACGCCCGGCTCGACGCGCAGGACACCGTGCTCGACGTCGCGCGGATCGCGGCCCTCACCCCGAGGGTGGGGCCCGACGTCCGCGCGCTCGTCGTGCCCGGCGGCGTGCACGACCTCGCGCTCTCCGCCGACGCTCCGCGCCAGACCTACCTCGACGGCGTGCTGGCCTGGCTCGACGCTCGCCTGCCCGGCGCCCGCACCACCGACCTGCGCACCCCTGACATCGAGGAGCACCCGTGAGGCCCGCGCCCCCGCACCCGTACCTGGACCCGCGCGACCCGGACGGCGCTCCCCTGCCGGTGCTCGCCCTCGCGCACCGCGGCTTCTCCCACGGCCGGGAGAACCTGGAGAACTCGCTCGCGGCGTTCGCCGCCGCCGTCGACCTCGGCTTCCGGTACGTCGAGACCGACGCGCACGGCACCGCCGACGGCGTCGCCGTGGCCCTGCACGACGCCTCCCTCGACCGCACCACCGACGCCACCGGGCGCGTGGCGGACCTGCCCTGGTCCGTCGTGCGGCGCGCGCGCATCGGCGGCACGGAGCCGGTGCCGCAGCTCGACGACGTGCTGGGCACGTGGCCCGACCTGCGCGTCAACATCGACGTCAAGGAGGACTCCGGGATCGCGCCGACGGCCGCGGCGATCGAGCGCACCGCCTCCCACGACCGGGTGTGCGTGACGTCGTTCGACGCGCGGCGCCGGCGCGCGACGCTCGCCCGCCTCTCGCGCCCGGTGGCGACGTCGGCCGGCCGCCGCGAGGTGATCGCCTTCCTCGCCGGCGCACGCCTGCGGACGGACCCGCTCGTCCGGCGCGCGCTGCGCGAGGTGCACGCCCTGCAGGTCCCCGTCGCCGAGGGCCGCGTCCCCGTGGTCGACGCGCGGACGGTCGCGGCCGCGCACCGCGCGGGCCGCCAGGTGCACGTCTGGACGATCAACACCCCGCAGGAGATGCACCGCCTCCTGGACCTGGGCGTCGACGGCCTGGTCACCGACCGTGCCGACCTCCTGCGCGGCGTCCTCGTCCAGCGCGGGCAGTGGTCCTGAGCCGGGCTCGTCAGGCGCGGCCGGGCCCGGCGCCCGCCGGCGCGACGTCCGCCGCCTCGTCCCGCGCGAGGTCGACGCACCACGCGTCGCGCACCAGGTCCCGCCCGTCGCCCGTGAGCCGCAGCCCCCGCCCGCCCGAGGGTGCCACCCACCCCGCGTCGACGAACCGCGCGCCGACGGCCGCGCCGAGCGCGCCGGCCAGGTGCACCCGCCGTTCGGTCCAGTCGAGGCAGGCCCGCGTCGTCGGCCGCCGGGCGGCCACCGCGCCGTCGACGTCCACCCCGAGGCGCCGGAGGCCGTCGGCCCCCGCGTCGGTGAGCGCGAGGACCTCGGGGTCGGCCAGCCATCCCGCGCCCACCCAGGCCTCCGCGAGGCCCACGCCGAGCCGGCCCGCGAGGTGGTCGTAGCAGAACCGGGCGCCCGCGAGGCGCTCCGCCTCCCGGCTGCGTCGGTACCCCGCCACCGGGGCGGGGGCCGCCAGGGCGCCGAGCGCCTCGAGCGCGTCCGCCACGTGCGGACCGGCGAGGGCGTAGTAGCGGTGCCTGCCCTGCGCCCGGCTCACGACCAGCCCCGCGTCGACGAGCACGGCCAGGTGCTCGGAGGCCGCGGGCGCCCCCACGCCGGCCGCACGGGCCAGCTCGCCCGCCGGCCGGGCCGTGCCGTCCATGAGCAGGCCGACCATCACCGACCGCGCCGGCGCGGCGAGCGACCTGCCCACGCCGGTGAAGTCGCGGTCCCTGCCGGTGCGCCGGTCCATACCGCGACCCTACGGCGACGACGGTTCGGCCGTCGCCGAAGCGTCGCGCGCCTAGGGTCGCGGCATGAGCATCCCGACGCCCCGCCCCGCCCCGCGCGACCTCGCCCCGCAGGACCTCGAGGTCGTCCTGCCCGACCGGCCCGACGCCCTGGCGGTGCTCGGCGAGGCGCTCGGTGACGCCGGAGTCAGCCTGGAGGGCGGCGGCGTCACCACCGTGGGCGGCCGTGCCGTGGCGCACTTCCTCGTCGACGACGGTCCCGGGGCGCTGGCGGCGCTCGCGGGCACGGGGCTCGGTGCCGCCGTCGCCCGCGACGTCGTGACGACGCGGCTGGCCCAGGACGTGCCCGGGCAGATGGGCGCCTTCGCCCGGCGCCTCGGTGCCGCCGGCGTCACGGTGCGGCACCTCTACAGCGACCACGACGGCAACCTCGTCCTGCTGGTCGCGGACGACGACCTCCCGGCGTGCCGGGAGGTCGTGCGCGCGTGGGACGCCGACCGCGCCGCGGGCGAGGCCGCGCGCCGCGCGGGCTAGAGCCCCAGCTGGACCGTCACGCCCGGGCGGCCCGTCGGCGGCTCCTTCGACACCTCCGCGTAGGCGGCGGCGAGGAGCGTCGGGTCCGGGCCCTCGAGGCGCGTCGGCTTCGCGACGTCGTCCAGCACGACGAACCGCAGCAGGTTCCCCCGCGTCTTCTTGTCCCGCTGCATCGCCGCGAGGAGCTTGTCCCAGCGGTCCCCGCGGTAGGTGGTGGGCAGGCCCAGCGAGGTGAGGATCGCCCGGTGCCGGTCGACGACGGCGTCGTCGAGCTTGCCGCCCAGGCGGGCGAGCTCGGCGGCGAAGACCATGCCGACCGCGACGGCCGCGCCGTGCCGCCACTGGTAGCGCTCGGTGAGCTCGACGGCGTGGCCGAGGGTGTGGCCGTAGTTGAGGATCTCGCGCAGGCCCTGCTCGGTGAGGTCCTCCCCCACCACGCGGGCCTTGACGCGCACCGACCGCTCGATGAGCTCGGCGAGCACCGCCCAGGTCTCCTCGGTGGCGTCCGCGCCCTTCCACTCGCGCAGCGCGTCGGCGTGCTCCTCGACGAGCTCGAGGATCCGCGGGTCGGCGATGAAGCCGGTCTTGACGACCTCCGCCATCCCCGCCACGAGGTCCCACCTGTCGAGGGACTCGAGGGCCGCCAGGTCGCAGAGCACCCCGGCCGGCGGGTGGAACGCGCCCACGAGGTTCTTGCCCTCGGCGGTGTTGATCCCGGTCTTGCCGCCGACGGCCGCGTCCACCATCGCGAGCAGCGTGGTGGGCACGTGCACGACCTTGATGCCCCGCAGCCAGGTGGCGGCGACGAACCCGGCGAGGTCCGTCGTCGCGCCGCCGCCCACCGAGACGATCGCGTCGGACCGCGTGAAGTCGGCCTGGCCCAGTACCTGCCAGCAGAACGCGGCGACCTGCGCCGTCTTCTGCTCCTCGGCGTCCGGCAGCTCGACGGCGAACGCCTCGTAGCCCTGCGCCACGAGGTCCTCGCGGACCGCGTCGCCGGTGGCCTGCAGGGACGCCGGGTGCATGACGAGCACCCGGCGGACCGCGCCGCCGAGCATCGTCGGCAGCTCGCCGAGCAGGTGTCGCCCGACGACGACGTCGTAGGGCTGGGCGCCCTGCACGGTCACGCGGACCGTCATGACTGGACCTCCTGTGCTGGTGCGCCCTCGGACGGGCGCTGCGGTGCGGGTGCGGGGTGGGGCTCGGGGGCCGGTTCCTGCCCGGCGGCGCCGGTGACGCCCGCGAGCACCTGCGCGGCGACCTCGTGCGGGGGCCGGTCGTCCGAGACGACGTGCACGGTGGCGAGCCGCTCGTACGTGGGGCGCCGCAGCTGCATCAGCTCGACCCACCGCGCGCGGGGGTTGCCGACGAGCAGCGGGCGGGACTGGTTGAAGCCGACACGGGGCGCGGCGTGCGCGAGCGCGACGTCGAGGAAGACGACCACGCCGCCGCCCGCGGCGTACCCCTCGAGGGCGCTCCGGGTGTGCTCGTCCATGACGGCGCCGCCCCCGAGAGCGAGGACGCCCGGGTGGCAGGCGAGCGCGGTCGTGACGGCCTCGCGCTCCAGGTCGCGGAAGTGCGGCTCGCCGTCGTCGACGAAGATTTCCGCGACGGGCTTGCCCGCGGCCTCCTCGACGTCCGCGTCGGTGTCGCGGAACGCTACCCCCAGGCGCTGCGCGAGCAGCCGGCCGATGGTGGTCTTGCCGCTCCCGGGCGGGCCGATGAGGACCGCGCGGGGCACCCCCGCGCTCATCGCAGCAGCTCGGGGATCGAGGCGAGGTACGCCTCGGCGTTGCGCCGCACCTCGGCGACCGAGTCCCCGCCGAACTTCTCGACGACGGCCTGAGCCAGCTCGAGCGCGACCATCGCCTCGGCGACCACGGCCGCGGGCGGGACGGCGCAGACGTCGGAGCGCTGGTGGTGGGCCGTGACGGCCTCCCCCGTGGCGACGTCGACCGTGGCGAGCGCGCGCGGCACCGTCGAGATGGGCTTCATCGCGGCGCGCACCCGCAGGACCTCGCCGTTGGACATGCCGCCCTCGATGCCGCCGGCGCGGTTGGAGCGGCGGTGGATGTGTCCGTCGTCGCCGCGCTCGATCTCGTCGTGGGCGGCGGAGCCGCGGCGGCGCGCGGTGCGGAAGCCGTCCCCGACCTCGACACCCTTGATCGCCTGGATGCCCATGAGCGTCCCCGCGAGCCGCGCGTCGAGGCGGCGGTCGCCCTGCACGTAGCTGCCGAGGCCGGTGGGCACGTCGTAGGCCAGCACCTCGACGACGCCACCGAGCGTGTCGCCGTCCTTGCGGCACTCGTCGATCTCGGCCACCATCGTCGCGCTCGTCGTGGCGTCGAAGCAGCGCACGGGGTCGGCGTCCAGCGCGGCGACGTCGCCCGGCGCGGGCAGCTCGGCGCCCTCGGGCACCTCGACGGGGCCGATCGCCACGACGTGCGACACGAGGCGCACCCCGACCGCCTGCTCCAGGAACCTCGCCGCGACGACGCCGAGCGCGACGCGGGTCGCGGTCTCGCGGGCGCTGGCGCGCTCCAGCACGGGGCGGGCGTCGTCGAAGCCGTACTTGCGCATCCCGACCAGGTCCGCGTGGCCCGGTCGCGGGCGCGTCAGAGGTCGGTTGCGCGCGATCTCGCGCTCGTCACCCGTGCCCGCGTCCACCATGAGGGCCTCGCGCGCCACCGGGTCGGGCGACATCACCTCGGTCCACTTGGGCCACTCGGTGTTGCCGATCTCGAACGCGAGCGGCCCGCCCTGGCTGATGCCGTGGCGGAGCCCGCCGAGCACGCGGACCTCGTCCTGCTCGAACTTCATGCGGGCGCCGCGGCCGTACCCGAGCCGCCGGCGCGCCAGGGCCGCCTGGATGTCCGCGGTGACGAGCTCGACACCCGCCGGCAGACCCTCCAGCACCCCGACGAGTGACGGACCGTGCGACTCCCCCGACGTCATCCAGCGCAGCATGCCTGCGATTCTTCCACGCCCGCGGCAGGGGTCGGTCCGGTGGTCAGGGAGCGGACGCGGGCGCGGACAGCGCCCCCGCGAGGGCGGCGTCCATCGCGCCGACCGGGGCGGTGCGGCCCGTCATGAGGCGCACCTGCTCCGCCGCCTGGTGCAGCAGCATCCGCTCGCCGCCGACCACGGTGCCGCCCGCGGCGGCCCAGGCCGCGGCCAGGGCGGTGGGCCGAGGGTCGTAGACGACGTCGAGCAGCACGCCCGACGGCGCGCCGCCCTGGGCGGAGAGCGCGGCCGCGACCGGGTCGGCCGCGTAGGCCGGCATGGTCGAGACGACGACGTCCGCCTCGCGCAGGGCGCCGAGCGACGCCGTCGCGCCCAGCACCTCGAAGCGCGGGGTCACGCCCATCCGGGCGGCCGCCTCCTGCAGCGCCGCCGAGCGGCCGAGCGAGCGCACCAGCACCCGCGGGGACGTGCAGCCGAGCTCGCCGAGGGCCGCCAGCGTGGACGCCGCCGTCGCCCCGCCGCCGAGGACGACGGCGCTCGCGGCACCCGCGCCGGAGCCACGACCCTGGGCCGCGAAGCCCTCGCGGAGCGCCGTGACGAGGCCGTACACGTCGGTGTTGGTGCCGGTGAGCGTCACGCCGCACCGCGCCGGCCCGACCAGCACGGTGTTCACCGCGCCCACGGCGACCGCGAGCGGGTCCACGTGGTCGACCAGGCCGATGATCGCGTGCTTGAGCGGCATCGTGACGCTCAGGCCCGCCCAGCCCAGGTCCAGCCCGCGCACCAGCGCCGGCAGGTCGTCGACCGTCGTGTCGATCGCGGTGTACTCCCAGCCCTCCAGGCCGAGGGCGTCGTAGGCGGCGGTGTGCAGCACGGGCGACAGCGAGTGCGCGACGGGGTGGCCCAGCACCGCCGCACGTCGGGAGACCGTCATGTCAGCCGGCGTTCTCCGCGGCCCACTTCTGGTACTCGGCGCGGAACTCGAGGAACTCGTTGTAGTTGTCCGTGAACTTGGTCTTCCCGGTATCAAGGTTCACCGTGACGTACCAGTTCCAGTCACCCGCGGGGGGATCCAGCACCGCTTCGACCGAAGCCTGGCCGGGGTTCGCGATCGGCGTCGGCGGGAGGCCGGTGTTCTTCCGCGAGTTGTACGGGTCGGAACCGTCCGCGAACTCGGACTTCGTGATCTGGTCGGCGGGCTTGCCGAGGCCATACGCGTTGATCGCGTCGAGCCCCAGCGGCGACCCGCGGTCCAGGCGGTTCTCGATGACCCGGGCCACCTCGCCGCGGTAGCCCTCCGGCGCTTCCTTCTCGACCAAGGACGCCTTGTTCAGCACGTCCTGCCAGTCGGACTTGTCCACGCCGAGGTCGTCCAGCTCCTTCGCCGTCTGCGCGACCATGCTCGACAACAACGTCGTCGCGTCGTCGCCCGGCTGGACGGTGTACGTCTTCGGGAACAGCCAGCCCTCGACGTTGCCGTCGGCCTGCTTGGGCAGGTCGATGGACTTGGGCTTCTTCAGGACCGCCTCGAGCTCGTCCTCGGTGATCGTGGTGACGGAGGCGACGCGCTTCACGATCTGGTCGACCGTGTACCCCTCGGGGATGGTCACGTTGATCTGCAGCTTCTCGTTCTTCACCAGCGCGGCGACGGCGTCGGACGCCTTCATCTCGGCCTGCAGCTGGTAGGTGCCCGGCTGGATGCCGGCGGCGGCCGGGTTCTGGCTGAACGCGTCGCTGAAGGCGCCGGCGCTGGCCACGACGCCCGCGTCGAACAGGACGGCGCCCATCTTGCCGCCCGTGGCGCCCTCGGGGATGACGACCTCGACCGGGTCGCCGCCCGGACCGGGGTAGTCCTCGTTCTGCGACCCGATGAAGGGGAGGTCGCCCACGAGGGAGTCCATCCGGTCCCAGAGCAGGTAGGCGCCGGCGCCCACGAACGCGAGCACGATCACGAGGATCACCGCGGTGCGCTGGCGACGGCGGCGCTTGCGCTTGGCGGCGGCCCGCCTGCCGGCGGCCGAGCGGCGCCGCGTGGGTGCCGCGGGCGCCTCCTGCAGGGCGGGGTGCTCGAAGAGGTCGGTCACGCCTGGCGCTTCTTTCTGACGGGGCCTGGGAAGGGCACGATGGTCTGCTGTCCGGGCAGGTCAGGCGCCCGGCGTCCGCAACTCGACGAGCTCCCCGGTACGCCCCCCGGCCGTCCGCTCCGCGTCGAGTGCAGATTGCAGAATGATAACGGCTGCTGCCTGGTCGACGACAGACCGGTGTGTCTTGGTGCGTCGCCCGGCCGAACGCAGCTGCGCGTGCGCCGTCACCGTGGTCATCCGCTCGTCCACCAGCCGCACCTCCACGGGCGCGACGGCGGCGGCGAGCCGGCCCGCGAACTCGCGCGCGTCGGCGGTCGCGGCGCCCTCCGCGCCCGACAGGTGCCGGGGCAGCCCCACGTACACGACCGCCGCGAACCGGTCCTCGGCCTCCGCGGCGATCCGGGCGACGTCGGCCGTCGTCACGGGCGCGCCGGCGGCGTCGCGCGGCACCTCCAGCACCCGCGGCACGGTCTCGACGGGGGTCGCGACCAGCCCGTCGGGGTCGCTGGCGGCCAGGCCGATCCGGGCCTTGCCGACGTCGACGCCGAGGCGCGCGCCCCGCGGGAGCCCGCGGGGCGCGTCCTGCCCGGGCGAGGCCGGAACGGTCACGCGGTGGCCTGGGCCGCGCGGACGCCCTCGGGCACGCCGGCGAGCGCGCCGGGCAGGGCCGCCGCGTCGGTGCCGCCGCCCTGGGCCAGGTCCGGCTTGCCGCCGCCCCCGCCGCCGAGCGTCGTGGCCGCGGCCTTGACGAAGTCGCCGGCACGCAGGCCCGCCTCGCGGGCGCCCGCGTTCGTGGCGACGACCACCAGGGGGCGCCCGCCCGCGACGCCGCCCACGGCGACGAGCGCCGGCTCGGCGTCGCCCAGCCGGCCGCGCACGTCGAGGGCGAGCGCGCGCAGGTCGTCCGCCGACGCCACCTCGCCGGCGTCGTGCGCGACCACGCGGACCTCGCCCACGCGCTCCGCCTGCGCGGCCAGCGTGCCGGCGGCGGCGAGCAGGCGGTCCTGGCGCAGCCCGGCCAGCTCCTTCTCCGTCTCCTTGAGCCGGGTCAGGAGCGAGCCGACCCGGTCGGTCAGCTCGTCCGGGCGCGCGCCCAGCAGGCCGGTGAGCTGGCCCACCAGGGCGTGCTCCTTGGCCTGGAAGCCGTACGCTCCGTCGCCGACCAGCGCGTCCACGCGCCGCACGCCGGAGCCGATGGACGCCTCGCCGAGCAGCGCGACGCGGCCCACCTCGCCGGTGGCCTTCACGTGCGTGCCGCCGCACAGCTCGCGCGACCAGTCGCCGCCGATGGACACCACGCGCACCGTGTCGCCGTACTTCTCGCCGAACAGCGCCATGGCGCCCAGCTCGCGGGCGCGGTCGATCGGCATCGTCGCGTCGGTGACCTCGAGGTTCTCGGTCAGGCGCGCGTTCACCCGCTCCTCGATCTCGCCGAGGGCGTCCGCCGCCACCGGCGTCGGGGACCGGAAGTCGAAGCGCACGCGGCTCGGGGCGTTCTCCGACCCGGCCTGGGTGCGGTCCGGCCCCACCATCTCGTGCAGCGCCTTGTGGATCATGTGCGTGGCCGAGTGGGCGCGGCTGATCGCGACCCGGCGCGACACGTCGATCGTCGCGAGGCCCGGGTCGCCGAGCGCGACCGTGCCCTCGACCAGGCGGCCACGGTGCACCGACAGGCCCTTGACGGGCCGCTGCACGTCGTCGACCTCGATGGTCGCGCCGCCGTCGAGCACGATCGTGCCCTGGTCGGCGAGCTGGCCACCGGCCTCGGCGTAGAACGGCGTGCGGTCGAGGACGACCTCGACATCGGCGGGGGCGGACGCGGCGGGCGCGGGCACGCCGCCCACCAGCAGGCCGGCGACGGTCACCGACGCCTCGGTGTCCGTGTAGCCGAGGAACTCGACCGGCGCGACGAGCTCCTTGTTCAGGGTCTCGTACGAGCGCAGGTCCGCGTGCCCCGTCTTCTTGGCGAGCGCGTCCGCGCGGGCGCGCTGCTTCTGCTCCGCCATGAGGTCGCGGAACGCCTTCTCGTCGACCTGGACGCCCTGCTCGGCCGCCATCTCGAGCGTGAGGTCGATCGGGAAGCCGTACGTGTCGTGCAGCTGGAACGCCTCGGCGCCGCCGAGCACCGGGCTGGTGCCGTCGGCGGACCGCTTCGCGCGGCCCACGGCCGTGTCGAGGATGGTCGTGCCCTGCGCCAGGGTGCGGCGGAAGGCGTCCTCCTCGGCGTACGCGACGTCGCTGATGCGGCCGAACTCCGCCTCCAGCTCCGGGTAGGAGGCCTTCATGGCCTCCTTCGACACCGGCAGCAGCGAGGGCAGCGCGACCTCGTCGACCCCGAGCAGTCGCACCGCACGCACGGCGCGGCGGATGAGGCGGCGCAGCACGTAGCCGCGGCCCTCGTTCGAGGGCCGCACGCCGTCGCCGATCACCATGAGGGACGACCGCACGTGGTCCGCGATCACCCGCATCCGCACGTCGTCCTCGGCGTCGGCGCCGTACCGCTTGCCGGTCAGCTCCTCCACGCGGGTGATGACGGGGAACACCTCGTCGATCTCGTAGAGGTTCTCCTTGCCCTGCAGCAGGTACGCGATGCGCTCGAGACCCGCACCCGTGTCGATGCTCTTGTGGTCGAGCTCGCCCAGCAGCGGGTAGTTCTTGCCCTGGCCCTCGCCGCGCACGAACTCGTCGAAGACGAGGTTCCAGATCTCCAGGTAGCGGTCGCCGCCCGGGTCCACCGTGCCGCCCACGGCGTCGGGGCCGTACGCCGGGCCGCGGTCGTAGTGCCACTCCGCGCACGGGCCGGCGGGGCCGGGCTGGCCCGTGTCCCAGAAGTTCTCCTCGCGCGGCAGGCGCACCACGTGCTTCGGGTCCAGCCCGACGCCCTTCGTCAGCGCGTCGTAGGCCTCGGTGTCCTGCTCCCAGATCGTGACCCACAGGCGGTCGCCGTCGAGCCCGTAGCCGCCCGTGCCCTGCTCGGACGTGAGCAGCTCCCACGCGAAGTCGATGGCCTCGCGCTTGAAGTAGTCGCCGAACGAGAAGTTGCCGTTCATCTGGAAGAACGTGCCGTGCCGGGTGGTGCGGCCGACGTTCTCGATGTCGTTGGTGCGGATGCACTTCTGCACGCTCGCCACGCGCGGCCACGGCGCCGGCTCGGTGCCGAGGATGTAGGGGATGAACGGCACCATGCCGGCGATCGTGAACAGGATCGACGGGTCCGGCGAGACCAGGGGGGCGCTCGGCACGATGGCGTGCCCCTGGGACTCGAAGTAGTCGAGCCAACGCTTGCGGATCTCGGCGGTGCGCATGGTGTCCTTCGAAGGTGTGTCGAGCCGATGACGGCTGGTGACGGTCGTGGTGGCGGGTGCCGTGCCCACCCTCGCGGGCGGGCCGTCCCCTATTGTCCCGCGCGACGCCGGATGGTCGGAACGGGATTTTCCCGGACGGGGGCGGAGCGGCCCGCCCGGGTCAGAACGAGTAGCCGAGGTCGGCCTCGTCGGCCGCGACCTCGGCGTCCGGGTCCGCGGCCGCGTGCCGGGCGTGACCCGGCGCGCCGCGGCGCAGGTCCGCGGCGCTCAGGCCGCTGGCGCGCACGTCGTCCGGGTCGGGCTGGCCCTCGGCGAGCAGCGCGGCCGTGAGCTCGGCCTCGCGGGCGGTGCGCGCCTGCGTGAACTCGCGACGGAACGTCGCGACGAACGTCTCCGCGCGCTGCCCGGCGTCCTGCGCGGCCCGCTCGGCCCGGTCGACGACGGCCTCCGGCGTGTACCGCAGGACCAGCTTGCGGCCCTGGCGGACGACGACGACCGTCACGACGACGCCGACGCCGACCCAGAACAGCCGGCGCATCAGCGGTCGGCCTTCGCCGAACGGCTCGCGCGGGACGCGCCCGCGAACGCCTGCCGCACGCCGTAGGAGAACGCCGCGACCTTCACCAGCGGGCGGCCGAGCGTGGAGGCGTACAGGCCGGCCAGCGCCGACACGTTCTCGCTCACCTGCGCGGCCGACGTGGTGATCGTGTCCACCTTGACCAGCTGGTCGTTGGTCGAGGCCACCGTGGTGGCCGCCTCGTCGAGGATCGGCACGGAGTGCTCGGTGACCTCGCGGATGGAGCGCGTCGCCTCGTCGAGCACGCGCCCCAGCTTCACCAGCGGGATCGCGAGCAGCCCCACGAGCAGCACGAACGCGACGGCCGCGATGAGCCCGGCCACGTCACCCATCGACATCAGATCTCTCCTCGCACAGGCGTCAGACGGTCGGTCGTCACCCTATCCCGGGCGACCACCCGAAACGGCGGACGCCCCGCCCCCGCGACGGCGGGAGACGGGGCGTCCAGCGCTTGCAGCACTCTCGGCTGCGGTGCGCGGTCAGCGCACGCGGAAGATCAGCGCGCGTAGAACTCGACCACGAGCTGCACCTCGCAGGTCACGGGGACCTCGGCGCGCTTCGGCTTGCGGGTCAGCGTGGCCGAGAGCTTCTCGAGGTTGACCTCGAGGTAGCCCGGCACGGCCGGCAGCACGTCGCGGTGGGCGCCGGCGGCGGCGACCTGGAACGGCGTGGTGGCCTGCGACTTCGGCTTGACCTGGATGGTCTGGCCCGGCTTCACGCGGAACGACGGACGGTCGACGATCTTGCCGTCCACCAGGATGTGACGGTGCGTCACGGCCTGGCGGGCCTGCAGGATGGTGCGGCCGAAGCCGGCGCGCAGCACGAGGGCGTCGAGACGCGTCTCGAGGTCCTCGACCATGACCTCACCGGTCAGGCCCGGGTGCTTGCGGGCGGTCTCGTAGACCTTGACGAGCTGCTTCTCGCGCAGCGCGTACTGGGCGCGCAGACGCTGCTTCTCGCGGAGACGGACCGCATAGTCCGACTCGGTGCGGCGACGAGCGCGGCCGTGCTCACCCGGGGGGTAAGGGCGCTTCTCGAAGTGGCGGACGGCCTTCGGCGTCAGGGCGAGGCCGAGCTTGCGGCTCAGGCGGACCTGGCGGCGCGACTTGGTGACAGCGGTCACTGGTTGCTTCCTGTCCTTCGGTGATGGATGAGGTCACACCCGTGCATCCCCCGCGGGGGAAGGTCGGGTGCGGGACCAGCCGATGGAACTCCCTGCGCGCGATGGCGGGGTGCTCACGGGGCCGAGGTCCCAGGCGGTCGCCGGAATCGGCAACCGCAGTATCTTATCGCATCCTCCGGGCCCGGGCCGCCGACCCGTCAGGCGTCGTCGAGGATCTGCCGGATCCGCGTCAGCCGGTCGGTGACCTGCTTCTCGAAGCCGCGGTCGCTCGGCGCGTAGTAGCGCCGCCCCGCGAGCTCGTCCGGCAGGTACTGCTGCGCCGCGATGGCGTGCGGCGCGTCGTGCGCGTAGCGGTAGCCCTTGCCGTGCCCGAGCCCGTCGGCACCGGCGTAGTGCGCGTCGCGAAGGTGCGGGGGCACCACACCCGCCTTGCCCGCCCGCACGTCCGCGAGCGCCGCGTCGACGCCGAGGTAGGCGGCGTTCGACTTGGGCGCGGTCGCGAGGTGCACGACGGCCTCCGCGAGGACGATGCGCCCCTCGGGCATCCCGATGAGCTGCACGGCCTGCGCCGCGGCCACGGCGGTCTGCAGGGCGGACGGGTCGGCCATGCCGACGTCCTCCGCCGCGGAGATCACCAGGCGACGGGCGATGAACCGCGGGTCCTCCCCCGCGGCGACCATGCGGGCCAGGTAGTGCAGGGAGGCGTCGACGTCGGAGCCGCGGATGGACTTGATGAACGCGGACACGACGTCGTAGTGCTGGTCCCCGTCACGGTCGTAGCGCACGGCGGCGACGTCGACGGCGCGCTCGACGGTGTCCAGGTCGACGGGGACGGCGGCGTCCGCCGCGCGGCCGGGGTCGGCGTCGGCGAGCGCGGCGCCGGCGGCCGCCTCGAGGATGGTGAGCGCCTTGCGCGCGTCGCCGCCCGCCATCCGCACGAGCTGGTCCTCGGCGTCGGCGGCGAGCTCGACGGAGGCGCCGAGGCCGCGCTCGTCCGCGACGGCACGGCGCACGAGCGCGCGCACGTCGTCCGCGGTCAGGGGCTTGAGGGTGAGCAGCAGGGAGCGGCTCAGCAGCGGGGAGTTCACCGAGAACGACGGGTTCTCCGTGGTGGCGGCCACGAGCGTGACCCAGCGGTTCTCGACGCTGGGCAGCAGCGCGTCCTGCTGGGTCTTGGAGAAGCGGTGCACCTCGTCGATGAAGAGGACGGTCTCCTCCCCGCCGGTGGCGAGGCGACGCCGCGCGTCCTCGACGACCTGGCGCACCTCCTTGACCCCGGCGGTGACGGCGGAGAGCTCGACGAAGCGGCGCCCGGAGGACGTCGCGACCAGGTACGCCAGGGTCGTCTTGCCCACGCCCGGGGGGCCCCAGAGGATCACCGACCCGGGCGCGGCGCGCCGGGCCGACTCGTCGTCGGGCTCCACGAGCCGGCGCAGCGGCGAGCCCGCCACCAGGAGGTGGCCCTGCCCGGCGACCTCGTCGAGGGTGGCGGGCCGCATGCGCACGGCCAGGGGGGCGCTCGGTCCGGTGCGCCCGGTCGCCGGCGTGCCGCGGGTGCCGGTGAGCGCGGCGTCGAACAGGTCCATGCCCCCAGCCTACGGAGCGTCACCCACGCTCCCGTCCCTAGGGTGGAGGCATGGCGGTCGACGGCGAGGTCGGGGCGGACGCGGACGTGGTCGTCGTCGGGGCGGGGCCGACCGGCCTCCTCCTGGCGGGCGACCTGGCCGTGGCGGGCGCGCGGGTGACCGTGCTCGAGAAGCGCCCGGCGGGCCTGAGCAACCTCACGCGCGCGTTCGCGGTGCACGCGCGCAGCCTCGAGGCCCTCGACGCGCGTGGCCTGGCCGACGAGCTCGTCACCACCGGCCGGGAGGTGCGCGCGCTGCGCGTCTTCGGGCGGGTGGAGGTCCGCCTCGACACCCTCCCGGGCCGGTTCCCGTTCGTGCTCGTCACCCCGCAGTACGAGGTCGAGCGCCTGCTGCGCCGGCGCGCGGAGGCCGCGGGCGCCCGCTTCCGGCACGACGTGGAGGTCACCGGCCTCGCCCAGGACGACGACGCGGTCACCCTCACGACGACGGGCCCGGACGGCGCGGCGACGGTGCGCGCGCCGTGGGTGGCCGGCACGGACGGGGTGCGCTCGACGGTGCGCCGGGCCGCGGGCGTCGCGTTCCCCGGCGAGACGGTGATCCGCGCGATGGTGCTGGCCGACGTCCGCGTGGCCCGTCCGCCGCAGGACGTCCTCACCGTCGCCTCCGCGGGCGGCTCGCTGGGCTTCCTCGCGCCCTTCGGCGGCGGCTGGTACCGGTTCATCGGCTGGGACGAGGAGATCGACCCGGGCGACACCGACCGTGCGGTCGACCTGGACGAGGTCCGCGCCGTCGCGCGGGCGACCCTCGGGGACGACCTCGGGATGCACGAGCTGCGCTTCGCGACCCGGTTCGCGGCGGACGAGCGCCAGGCCACCCGGTACCGCGCCGACCGCGTCCTGCTGGCGGGCGACGCCGCCCACTGCCACAGCCCGGCAGGCGGCCTCGGCATGAACACGGGCCTGCAGGACGCCGCGAACCTGTCGTGGCGCCTCGCGGCCGTCGTGCGCGGCTCCGACGCGGACGTGCTCGACGGCTACGCCGACGAGCGGTACCCGGTCGGGACGCAGGTGCTGCGCACCAGCGGCGCCCTGCTGCGCCTGGCCACGCGTCCCGGGCCGGCGGCGGCCGCGGCGCGCGCCGTCCTGGCCACCGCCCTCGCGCGCGTGGCGCCCGCCCGCCGGCGGGCGGCTGCCACCGTCTCCGCGCTCGGGGTCCGGTACCCGGCCCCCGCGGGCGCCCATCCCGCGGCGGGACGGCGCGTGCCCGACCTGCCGCTGGTGCCCGACGGCGCCGGGACGCGTATGGCGGAGGCGCTGCGGGCCGGCCGGTTCGTCGTCGTCGGGCCGGGGTCGGGCGCGCCGGCGGCGGTCCCCGCGGCTCCGGGCGAGGTCGACCCGGCAGAGCGCGTCGTGGTGCGGCGCGCCGACGGATGGTCCGCGACGCTGCTGGTCCGCCCGGACGGCTACCTGGCCGACGCCGTCGACCCCGCCCACGCGGCCGACGACTGACGCGCGCCGCGGGGTCCGGTCAGGGGCGAGAGCTCTCGAACTCCTGCGCGGGGTCGAAGCCCAGCCGCAGGTAGAGGCGCCGTGCCGCCTCGTTGTGGGCGTACACCCCCAGGGTGACCATCGACGTCTCGGCGAGGCCCGCCCGCGTGGCCGCGGCGGTCACCGCGGCGGCGATCCCCCGCCCGCGCCAGGCCGGGTCGGTCCCGATCGAGCCCAGCGCCCAGGGGCGGCCCGGGACGCGCCGTGACGCGCCCGCGACGCCCCGCACCACGCCGTCTTCGTCGCGCCAGCCCCACCAGCGGGAGCGGGGCTCGCCGACGGGCAGCTCACCTCCCGGGTGCGCGACGGCGAGGCACGCGGCCGCCTCGGCGCGCTCGTCGGCGCTCGTGAGCTCCGTGACGCGGTCCTCGCCCGGCACGACGGGCGGCGGCTCCGTGGCGCACATCCAGTCCCACGCGTCGAACGGTGCGCGGTCGAAGGGCGCCGGGACGACGAGGCCGTCCGGGGGGACGACGCCGGACAGCGTCGCGTGCGTGCCCCGCGGCATCGACGCCCGCACCACCGGGCCCAGTCCTCCGACGGCGGAGAGCTCCGCCTCGGCGGCCAGCACCAGGCGCGACGCGCCGTCGGCGCCGCCCACGGCGAGGACGCTCACCCCCGTCGGGGCGTGGTCGACGGCGAGCGGGCGCACGCCGTCGATCCGTTCCCGCCAGCGCAGGCGGACCAGGAAGGCGTCGTCGTCGAACCAGACGTGGCTGGCGTCCCACCCGCCGTGGGCGGCCTCGGCGACGACGACGGGGTGGTGCGCCCAGCGCGCAGGCACGCTCGCCCCGGCCACCTCGGTGACCGGGGCGAGGGCGTGCCCGTCGAGGGTGCTGGTCACTCCCCCGCGACCGGCGGCTCGTCCTGCGGCGGGGCGTCCACGCCCGCCTCCTTGCGCTGCTCCGGCGTGATCGGCGCCGGCGCGTCGGTGAGCGGGTCGTAGCCGCCGCCCGACTTCGGGAAGGCGATGACGTCGCGGATCGACGGCGACTTCGTCAGCAGCGCGACGATGCGGTCCCAGCCGAACGCGATCCCGCCGTGCGGCGGCGCGCCGAACTTGAACGCGTCGAGCAGGAAGCCGAACTTCTCCTGGGCCTCGGCCGGGCCGATGCCCATGACGTCGAAGACCCGCTCCTGCACGTCGCGGCGGTGGATACGGATGGAGCCGCCGCCGATCTCGTTGCCGTTGCACACGATGTCGTAGGCGTAGGCCAGGGCGTTGCCCGGGTCGGACTCGAAGCTGTCGATCCACTCGGGCTTGGGCGACGTGAACGCGTGGTGCACGGCGGTCCAGGCGGAGTGGCCGAGGTCGACGTCGTCGTCCTCGCCGGTCGGCTTGAACAGCGGTGCGTCCACGACCCACACGAACGCCCACGCGTCCTCGTCGACCTGGCCGGTGCGGTGCGCGATCTCGATGCGGGCGGCGCCGAGCAGCGCGCGGGCCTCCGAGGTCCGGCCGGCCGCGAAGAACACGGCGTCCCCCGGCTGCGCGCCGGTGGCGGCGGCGAGGCCCTCGCGCTCGGCGTCGGACAGGTTCTTGGCGACCGGGCCGCCGAGCGTGCCGTCCTCGCCGTACGTCACGTAGGCGAGACCCTTGGCGCCGCGCTGCTTGGCCCACTCCTGCCAGGCGTCGAACTGGCGGCGCGGCTGCGACGCGCCCCCGGCCATGACGACGGCGCCCACGTACTCCGCCTGGAAGACGCGGAACGGCGTCTCGGCGAAGTACTCCGTGAGCTCGACGAGCGGGTTCCCGAAGCGCAGGTCCGGCTTGTCCGTGCCGTACAGGCGCATCGCCTCGGCGTAGGTCATGCGGGCGATCGGCGTCGGGATCTCGACGTCGATCAGCTTCCACAGCGCGACGAGGACCTGCTCGGCCAGGGCGATGACGTCGTCCTGGTCCACGAAGCTCAGCTCGACGTCCAACTGCGTGAACTCGGGCTGGCGGTCGGCACGGAAGTCCTCGTCGCGGTAGCAGCGGGCGATCTGGTAGTAGCGCTCGAGGCCGCCGACCATGAGGAGCTGCTTGAACAGCTGCGGGCTCTGCGGCAGCGCGTACCAGCTGCCGGGCGCGAGGCGGGCCGGGACCAGGAAGTCGCGGGCGCCCTCGGGCGTCGACCGGGTCAGGGTGGGCGTCTCCACCTCGACGAAGTCGTGCTCGTCCAGCACGCGCCGCGCCGCCTGGTTCGCCTTCGAACGCAGCCGCAGGGCGTGCGCCTGGCTCGGGCGGCGGATGTCGAGGTAGCGGTGCTTGAGGCGCGCCTCCTCGCCGATCGTCTCCGTGTCGGCCAG
Source organism: Isoptericola sp. NPDC057653 (assembly GCF_042799955.1). Classification (NCBI taxonomy): domain Bacteria; kingdom Bacillati; phylum Actinomycetota; class Actinomycetes; order Micrococcales; family Promicromonosporaceae; genus Isoptericola; species Isoptericola sp. NPDC057653. Next base: position 443,830 of record NZ_JBHVHP010000002.1, read on the forward strand.
GGCCGTGGAGACCTGGAACGGCAGCGGGGCCGACTCGTTGAGGACCACGACCTCCTTGGCCACGACCTCGATCTCGCCCGTGGCGAGGTTCGGGTTGGCGTTGCCCTCCGGGCGGCGGCCGACCTCGCCGGTCACCTGCAGCACGAACTCGGAGCGCAGCGGGTGGGCCACGGACTCGTCCCGGATGACGACCTGGGAGATGCCCGAGGCGTCGCGCAGGTCGATGAAGGCCACTCCCCCGTGATCCCGGCGGCGATCGACCCACCCCGTGAGGGTGACGGTCTGGCCGATGTGCTCGGCCCGCAGTGAGCCGGCCGTGTGGGTGCGGAGCACGGAGGGGTCCTTTCGTGACGGGTGGTGGGCGGGTGGTGCCGCCGTCCCGGTGCCCGGCCGGGGCGGCCGTCGCGCCCCGTCGGGGCGACGTGGCGAGTTTAGTCGCTGCGCCCCGGGCCACCTCCGCCTTTTCGGACGCCGGAGGGCGCGTCGACCGCCGAGGTGTGTTGCCGTGGTCACAAACCGCCCCTCTCGTTACTCTCTTCCGGGGCGGGACCGGGTGAGAACCGGTGGCTGACCTGCGGGGGGACCTGGACACGAGCCTGGACACGAGCCTGGGCCTGCGCGCGGGCGCGGACGGGGCGGGGGCACCACCAGCAACGAGACGGTCGGCACCAGAAGGCGCGGCGGCGAGGACACAGTGGAGGACTGATGGCACTCGAACGGGTCTCCCGAGAGCCCCTGACCAGCGACGCCGAGGACCGCACGCCCCGCACCGCGCTCACCTCCGACCCGACACTGGAGACCTGATCGACCATGACCGACGCCACCCACGACGCAGCGCCGGCGCAGCAGCCCGGCACCCCGGGGCCGCTCGCGACCGCGCTCGCCCGCGCCGACCGTGACGCGGCCCTCCGGGCCCTCCGCGACGCCCCCGTCGTCGTCCCGGTCCTCCCGCGCGAGGACGAGACCCCGCAGGTGCGCGTCTTCCCGGCACCCGAGGGCGGGACGCTCCCCTACGCCCTGTGCCTGTTCTCGTCGGCCGGTGCCCTCGAGCGGTTCCTGGCCGACGACCCCTCGCGGGCCTACAGCCTCCGGCGGCGGGACTCGCTGATCCCGTTCCTGCACCGGCACGGCGCCGTCATCGACCGGGTCGTCGTCGACCCCGGGAGCACCGACGCGATGACCCTGGGGGTGGCCGAGCTCGGCGCGGCGCTCGGTCCCGGCGACGACGCCGACGCGACCGGCCTGGCCGACGGCACCGGCGCGGGCATCAGCTTCGAGGGCCTGCAGGCGATGGCGAGCGTGGACGAGCCCGGCGGGTCGCGCGGCATCGGCATCGAGCTCAACCTGCCGGACCACTGGGCGCTCGTCGACCTGGAGGACGAGGCCCAGCGGGACCTGCAGATCCGCGCGGTCGTCAAGCAGCAGGGCGCCGCCCTGGGAGACCGCGGGGCCGCGCTGCGACGCGACCTGCGCGACCAGCTCACCGCCGTCGCCACGAGGGCCGCCGCCGCCGGCGGGCAGGTCATGGCCTACCTGGTGCTGCCGGGCAAGGACGCCGCCCTCGCGCTGAACCTCACGCTGTACTGGCACGACCTCGGCCCCGAGGCGGGCGGCGTCACGCACCTGCAGCGCATCCACGACCGGCTCCAGCCGCGGCTCGGTCCCGACGACGCGCTCACCGTCACCGACACCCTCTCCGGCCCGTTCCTGCGGCACGTCCGGGTGACCCCGGGCTCGGCCGAGCTGGGCGGCCAGGACGTCCCGCTCCTCCTCGTCGACTACTGGGCGCCCGCGCCCGGCGCGCAGGCCGTCGCCCGGCTCGCGTTCTCCACCCCGCACGTGGAGATCCGCGACGCCATGCTGGGACTGACCGACAAGGTCCTGTTCGCCACCGAGTGGCTCATGAGCGCTCCCGGCGACGTCCCGGACGAGGCCGCCCCCGGCGCCGCGCCCGCTCTCCCCTGATCCGCCCGTCCCCGCCCGTCCCCGCGCGTCGCCCTCGCCGCGCACCGCCACCACGAAGGGCCGCCCATGGCACCCCGCATCGCCACCACCACCCGCGTCGAGCGCGACGACCTGCTCGACCTCCTCCGCGCGCGACACCACGGCGTGCTCGTCACCACCCGGAACGACGGGTCGCCGCAGCTCAGCCCGGTCACGTTCGGCGTCGACGAAGCGGGGCGCGTCGTCGTGTCGACCTACCCCGACCGCGCCAAGGCGGTGAACCTGCGCCGTCGGCCGCAGGCGTCGTTCCTCGCCCTGGGCGACGACTTCGACGACGCCTGGGTGCAGGTGGACGGCACGGCCGAGGTGATCGACGTCCCGGACTCCGTCGAGCCGCTCGTCGAGTACTACCGCGCGGCCGCCGGCAAGGAGCACCCCGACTGGGCCGAGTACCGCGAGGCGATGCTGCGCCAGGGAAAGAGCGTCGTACGGATCACGATCGACCGCTGGGGGCCGGTCGCGACCGGCGGGTTCCCCGCCCGGCTGGTCGACGGCGACTGATCCGCTCCGGCGGGCTGAGAGCCTGGTCACACCTCCCGCCCGGCGCCCGCGTGGGCACGTAGCGTCGGGCCCATGGCGACGTTGCCCGACCCCGTGTGGCCCGTGCTGGTGCTCGCCCTCGTGTGCGCCGGCGACGCCCTGCTGTGCCTCAGGCCCGTGTCGTTCATCGCGCAGTGCTTCCGGGACGTGGGCTTCCCGGAGCAGTGGTGGTGGGTCATGCCGTGGATCAAGGCGGCCGCCACGGTCGGCCTGGTCGCCGGGATCTGGGTGCCGGCGCTCGGGCTCGTGACGTCGGTCGCGCTCGTCGTGTACTTCGTCCTCGCGCTCGCCTTCCACGTGCGGGCCCGCGACTTCGGCCGCAACTTCTTCGTCAACGCGACCGGCATGTTCCTGCTGTGCGCGTTCGTGCTCTGGTTCTCGTTCCTGCGCTGAGAGGCTGATCCTGTGAGCCCTGACCTTCGCCCCGTCACGCTGTGCGTGCTGCTGTGGGCCGCCCCGGGCGAGGCCGACCTGCTGACCTCCTACGAGTCGGAGGTGCTCGCGCTGGTCCCCCGGCACGGCGGCCGCGTCGTCTCGCGGGTCCGCTCCCTCGACGCCGGGACGAGCACCGACGACCCGACCGAGATGCAGGTCATCGAGATGCCGGACGAGGCCGCCCTCGCGGCCTACATGGCGGACCCCGAGCGGACGGCGCGGCTCGACGTCCGCGACCGGGCCGTCGCGCGCACGCAGATCCTGCGGGTGTCGCCGGTCGACTGACCGCACAGCCCGCCGGAGCGACACGGTCGAAGCCGTCAGAACAGGAGCTCCTCCTGCTCGGCGGCGCGCCCTGCCGACGTGGTCCGACGCTCGGGGATCGAGTGCTCGACGATCGAGCCGGCCGGGTAGTCGCCCTCGTCGTGCGGGCGCAGCTCGTCCGGGAACCGGCCGGTGGCGCCCGACCGCGCACGGTGCCCGGAGGAGCCGAACCCGCGCTCGACGAGCAGGGGCTCCACCCGGTCCCACAGCCACTGCCGGTACGCCTCCAGGGCGTACGTGCCGCGGGAGAACACCCGGCCGTAGCCGGCCACGACGCGCGGGTGGTCGCGCTCGAGCCACTGCAGGTACCACTCGCGCGTGCCCGGCTTGAGGTGCAGCGGCACCACCGTGACGCCCGTCGCCCCGGCGTCCGCCACCGCGTCGAGCAGCCGCCGCAGGTGGTCGCGCGAGTCGGTGAGCCACGGCAGCACGGGCGCCACCATCACGCCGCAGGGCAGCCCCGCCGCGCGCACCGCCCGGATGAGATCGAGGCGGGCCCGGGGCGTCGGCGTGCCGGGCTCGACCGCCTGCTGCAGCTCCTCGTCGGCGAACGCGAGGGACACACCCAGCCCCACCTCCACCTTGCGTGCCGCCTCGGCGATGAGCGGCAGGTCGCGTCGCAGCAGCGTGCCCTTCGTGAGGATCGAGAACGGCGTCCCCGAGTCCGCGAGCGCCCCGATGATCCCCGGCATGAGGCGGTACCGCCCCTCCGCCCGCTGGTACGGGTCGGTGTTGGTGCCGAGCGCCACCGGCTCCCGCCGCCACGACGGCCGCGCGAGCTCCGTGCGCAGCACGGCGTCGACGTTCATCTTCACGACCACCTGGGAGTCGAAGTCCCGGCCGGCGTCCAGGTCGAGGTACTCGTGGGTGGGGCGGGCGAAGCAGTTGTGCGAGACGACACCGTTGGCGACGAAGTCTCCGGTGCCGGTCGTGATGTCGACCATCTCCTGCTCGACGCCGAGGTCTTCGACGCTCGTCACCCTGAGGTCGCTGGAGGTCGTGACCGCGTCGCCGACGATCGTCGGCCTGCGCGTGATCGCAGGGGCGACGAGGTGAAGGAGGCGTCGCCGGGCCGCGAGTCCTCCGGCGACCCGGACGGTGAGGACGCCGTCCGCACGCGCTCGCTCCCGGACGTTCGGCACACCGAGCTGGTCCAGGTAGGTGCCCGCACGAGTCACGATCTCCTCGTCGCCGTGCGAGATGCGCAGGACGCCTCGCGAGGACGCCCCCTCGGCATCGAAGGTCCCCGCAAGAAACCCCCGCTTCCATGCGTCGGCAGGCTCATCGGGCCACCTGATGGTCCGGTTGATCGTCTCGTGGTCCGCACGACGGCCCGAGTAGATGCAGTCCACGGCCCGCCTCGTCGGGGTCGCCGGGCGGAACGGCCGCCTCTTGAGGGCGACCCCTTCGAGAGTCAGGTACTCGGCCGAGCGGTCGAGCGCCTCGGCGTCGGTCAGCGCGAGCCGGAAGTGCGTCACGCGTCGCGTTCGCCCGTCGTCCGCCTGGTGGGCCTTGGACAGGAGCATCCCGTCGCCGCGAATCATGCCGGTGAGGTAGCCGAGGCGGTACTCACGAGACTCACCCGGCCCGGACCTCGCGGCCGTCGGCAGGCCCCGGCCGAACCCCATCAGCGCGTCGTCCGTCGTCAGGTACGGGCGCTGCGGTGCACCTCGCCCCGGGCGGGCCACGTGCGTCCACCCGCGGTCCCGCGCGAGGAACCGATGATCGCCGCTCGCGACGATCTCGGTCCCGTCGGCCAGCGTCACGCGGTACGCCCTCTTCACCTCGCGCCACACGGCCTCGACCGACGTCTCGGCATAACGACGAGACCCGCCGGCCCTGACCGTGCCCACGATCTTGTCGCCGACCCGGACGTCACGGATCGGCCTCTGGCGGCCGTCCGCCATCAGGACGAGCGTGTCGGGGCTGGTGCAGTACCGGCACGCATGACTGCAGCCGCGGTAGGGGTTGACCGTCCAGCCGAAAGGCATCCGCGACGCGGCGGGCACCTTGGTGAGCGCGCTCTTCGCCATCACCTCGTGGAACGTGACGTCGGCGAACTCCGGCGTCCGCACGCTGCGCACCAGGCCGAGCCGCGCCAGGCCCGACCGCTCCAGGCCCGGCAGCGCGCCGTCGTCCGCCCCGATCGCCTGCCCGTCCCACCGCACCCACGCATTCGAACACATGTTCGATCCCGTGTCCAGCCCCGGCGCGGGGAGCCGGCGCTCAGCCGCGGGCGCGCGTGAACGCTCGCCGCAGCCGCTCGCCCAGGGATGCCGGCCGGTCGTGCACCTCCGAGAGGAGCACCTCCACCACGTCGAGGGCCGCCGCGGCCACCTGCCGGGGCCGCGGCGCGTCCGGGTCCGTCCAGTCGCCCTCGGGCGCCTCCGGGAGCAGGTCGTCCAGGTCGCCGTGCACGGTGACGCCGCGCTGTCGCAGCCACGCGACCCACTCCCCGCTGCGCTCGGCCACCCAGGGCAGGTCGTCGGGCCCCACGGTGATCGCCGCGGAACGCCGAGGGGCCAGCGCGTGCGCCACCACGAGCCCGTCCACCAGCGGCGACAGGTCCCCGCCCCGGTGTGCCCGCGCGCCCAGGCGGCCGTTGAGGCGACGCAGCACCTGCGCCTCCGGCACCCCGACCGACGCGTTCACCCGCGCCGCCTCGCGCGGCACCCAGGCCGGGTCCACGTCGAGGGCGTCGAGGAACCGCACCCAGAGCAGGTCCTCGGCCCGGCCCGGGGGCGGCGCCGTCACCACGTGGATCCGCTCCCGCGGCAGGCCGCTCCCCCACGTGGTGAGGACACGGGTCGGGTCGAACGACCTCATGAACGCGGACCGCCCCTCCCGCGCGCGGTCGAGGAAGTCACGCAGGGTCCTGCGGGCACCGAACTTGAGGGACTCCTGCCACCCGCTCGCGAGCTCCCGCGCGAGGTCGCGCGCGGTGAGCACGAGCCGGACGTCGGCACCGGACGCAGCGAGGTCCGCGAGCGCCCGCTCGGCCTGCCCGGGGGTCGCCTTGGCGAGCACCTCGTGGCTGAGGACGACGTCGCCGGACGCCCGCCCGGCCTTCGCGACCAGCCGGTCTCAGGCTCCGTCCACCCGCCGGGGCTCGACGCCGTGGTCGGTGCCCGTGAGGTCGAGCGCCGCCCAGTAGTGCAGCCGCGGCTCGCCGAGCGCGCCCGTCGGGTAGCGGACGTGGTGACGGCGCAGCTGCCGCCGGTTGGCGTGCAGTCGCGACTGCAGGTACGTCGTGCCGGACTTCGGCGTGCCCACGTGGAGGAAGACTCGGTGCGGCATGGTTCCACGGTCGCACTCCACCCTGGACCCGCGCTGGAGCGCGCGCGGGGGGCGGGGCCGGCTGCGGCCGGCTCAGGCCGGCTCAGGCCGGCACGGGCCACCGGAAGGCGAGCGCCGCCGCGGCCGGCGCCGGGCCGCGCTGGGCGACGTACCGCTTGAGGTCGCCGCGGAAGGCGACCTCGCCCGGCACCTGGAGCAGGGTCTGCGGGCGCACCTTCCAGCGCGGCAGGCCCAGGTCGGCCACGCCGGCGCCGTGCAGCACCTGGTAGACGAACTCCGAGCAGAAGAACCGCCGGTCGTCCTCGGAGCCGCGGCCGAACAGCCCGCTCACGAGGCCCGGGGCGTTGTAGGTGTAGGTGTGGCTGTCGAGGAGGAACTCGGCCACCTGCCCGCAGACGGCCTCGCGCTGGGCGGCGGTCACCGGCACCTCGAGCACGACGCCGGGCAGCACCGGCATGTCGCGGTAGAGGTCGTCGTCGAGCCGCTCGCGCTTGAAGCACCCCACGAACGGGTTGCCGGCGCGGCGCCGCCCGAAGCTGAACATCAGCTCGAGGTCGGCGTCGAGGGCCAGGGCCGCGTGGGTGTACTCGTCGCGTGTCGCCAGACGGATCGTCCGGGAGAGGACGGTGCTGCTGCGGGACAGGACGACGTAGATGCTCACGGGCGCCACCGTAGCGGCTCCGACGGTCCGTCCGGCCAGGTCAGGCCCAAGTTCAGGGTGATTCTCAGGGGCGCCTCAGGGTGCGCGGGGGACAACCCCCGCGGGCGGTCCCCCGCTCAGTTCCCGCGGCGCGCCGGGTCCACACCCCAGGGCCCGGGACCGCCGGGCCGCGACCGACCCGAGGAGTCCCCCGTGTTCACCGTGCATCGTGCGTTCAGCAGCTTCTCCGTCGACGACCTCGACGCCGCCGAGACCTTCTACCGCGACACCCTGCGGCTCGCGGCGCGGCGCACGCCGATGGGGCTCGAGCTCGACGTCACGGGGGGCTCCCCCGTGTTCGTCTACCCCAAGGGCGACGCGCACGAGCCCGCCGGCCACACCGTCCTCAACCTCGTCGTGCCCGACGTCGCCGCGGCGGCCGCCGACCTGCACGACGCGGGCGTCGAGCTGGTGCGCTACCCCGGGTTCGCGCAGGACGCCGACGGCGTGGTCCGCAGCGACGACCCGCGCCAGGGCCCGACCATCGCGTGGTTCCGCGACCCCGCGCGCAACGTCGTCGCGCTCATCGAGGCGTGAGCGCCGCGGTCCCGGTCCGGGGACCGGGACCAGGACCGCTCAGCCGGCCGCGACCGCGGGGACCACGCGCGGGTGCAGGTCCTCCGCCGGCGGCGCCCACGAGTCGGCGTGCGCGTCCACCTGCTCGCCGGAGCGGATGTCCTTGACCTGGCCGGCGAGCGCGTCGGCCGCCGGCTCCCCCTCGGCGCCCGGACCGGCCGGGAACCAGACGAAGGGGATGCCGCGGCGGTCGGCGACCTTGATCTGCTTGCCGAACTTCGCCGCGGTGGGCGCGACGTCGGCCGGGACGCCGCGGGTCCGCAGCGCGGTGGCGACGGCGTCGGACTGCGCGCGGTGCTCCTCGTCGCTCACCGCGACGAGGACTGCGGTGGGCACGCCGCGCGTCGCGGCGACCAGCCCCGCGGACAGCAGCCGCGACACGAGGCGCGAGACCCCGATCGAGAGTCCCACGCCGGGGTACGTGTTCTTGCCGTCGGAGGCGAGGGTGTCGTAGCGGCCGCCGGAGCAGATCGAGCCGAGCTGCTCGTGGCCCACGAGGACCGTCTCGTAGACGGAGCCGGTGTAGTAGTCGAGCCCTCGGGCGATCTTGAGGTCCGCGACGACGACGCCGGGTGCGCGGCGCGCGGCCGCCTCGATCAGCGCGGCGAGCTCGCCGAGCCCGGTCTCCAGCAGCTCCGTACCGGCGGCGTAGGACGCCGCGAGGGCCCGCACGCGCTCGACGACGCCGACGTCCTCGCCCGAGATCGCGGCCAGCTCGAGGCACGCCTTGGCCTGCTCGGGCGTGGCACCCTGCTCGGCCTGCAGGAGCTCCGCGACCGCGTCGGGGCCGATCTTGTCGAGCTTGTCGACCTGGCGCAGGACGCCCTCGACGTCCTCGAGGCCGAGGCCCCGGTAGAAGCCCTCGGCGACCTTGCGGTTGTTCACGAGGATGCGGACCTCGGGCACGCCGACGTCGCGCAGCGCGCCGAGCGCCTCGGCCATGACCAGCGGCAGCTCGACCTCGTAGTGGTACGGGAGCTCGCCCGCGCCGACGACGTCGATGTCGGCCTGGACGAACTCCCGGAAGCGGCCGTCCTGGGGACGCTCGCCGCGCCACACCTTCTGGATCTGGTAGCGCTTGAAGGGGAACGCGAGGCGGCCGGCGTTCTCGAGCACGTAGCGCGCGAACGGGACGGTGAGGTCGAAGTGCAGGCCCAGCTGCTTCTCGCCGCGGTCCGGGGACGCGTCGGCCTGGCCCTCCTCCTGGAGCCTGCGCAGCACGTAGACCTCCTTGGAGGTCTCGCCCTTGCGCAGCAGCTGGTCGAGCGGCTCCACGGCCCGCGTCTCGATGCCGGCGAACCCGTGGAGCTCGAAGGTGCGGCGCAGCGTGTCGAGCACGTGCTGCTCCACGACGCGACCGTCGGGGAGCAATTCGGGGAAGCCGGAGAGCGGGGTGGGGCGTGCCATGGTGCACATCTTCCCAGACCGCGGGGCCGTCCGGCGCGCCCGTCCGCGTCGCGGCCGCCGCGTCAGCGCAGGTACGGGTTGGTGGCGAGCTCGCGGCCCACGGTCGTCGTCGGGCCGTGCCCGGGCACGACGTCGAGCGCGGGGTCGAGGCCGCCCACGACGTCGCGGAGCGTGCGCGCCATCGTCGCCGGGTCCCCGCCCGGCAGGTCGGTGCGGCCCACCCCGCCCGCGAACAGGACGTCGCCCGCGAGCACGACGTCCCCGACGACGTAGAGGGTGGAGCCCTCCGTGTGCCCGGGTGCGTGGAGCGCCCGCAGCCGTACCTCCCCCGCGACGAGCCCGCCGTCGGCGCCGTCGAACGGCTCGACGACCGCCGGGGCGCGGTAGTCCTCCGGGCGCCGGCCGGTGGCCGCGAGCGCCTGCGCGAGTGCGCCGCTGACACCGGGGTCCGCGGCCTCGGTGCCGAGGGTGCCGAACGGGTCGCCGAGCCGGTAGGCGTCGGCGGCGTGCAGGCGCAGGGGCACGTCGTACCGGTCGCAGAGGGCGGCGGCGTCCCAGGTGTGGTCCACGTGCCCGTGCGTGGCGAGGACGGCGCGAGGAACCAGGCCCCGCTCGGCGACCAGCCGCTCGACCCCCGGCGCGGTCCCGGCGCCGGCGTCGACGACCACGCAGTCCGCGTCGCGCCCGTCCGGACCCGCGACCACGACGCAGCAGTTGGTGGCGAAGACGGGGGCGACGACGAGGAGGATCTGCACGGCCTCCACGCTAGCGTCCGCGCCGTCGGCGGCGGGCCGGCCGTCCCTGCGGGTGTGACCTGCGTCCCGGCCTCTAGACTGTCCTCCGCGCGCGGAAGTTCCCGTGCGAGACGGGACGACCGAGGAGGTGCCCCCGACGGTGGCGGCCACCAAGCGCGAGCGTGAGTACGCCCGCAAGCGGCAGGAGAAGTGGGAGCAGCGGCAGGCGCAGGCGCGCGCCCGGCGGCAGCGGGCGTTCGCGATCGTGGCGATCGTGGCCGTCCTCGCACTCGTGGGCGGCGGCTTCGTGATCGCGAACCTCGGCAGCGCCGCGAACCCGACCGCCACCCCGACGCCGCGGGCCGCCGGGGACTGCCCCGCCGCCTCGACCGAGGCCCGCTCGGGCGGGGACCTGCCCGACCCGTCGGCCGCCGAGGACCGCACCTGGACCGCCACGCTGGACCTGTGCGCGGGCGGGACCGACTCGCAGGTCGTGGTCGAGCTGGACGGCGCCGCCGCCCCGCAGGCGGTCGCGAGCTTCGTGTCCCTCGCGAAGAAGGGGTACTACGACGACACCCCCTGCCACCGGCTCACCACGCAGGGCATCTTCGTGCTCCAGTGCGGCGACCCGACGGGGACGGGCACCGGCGGCCCGGGCTACTCGTACGGCCCGATCGAGAACGCCCCGAAGGACGACGTGTACCCCGCGGGGACCATCGCGATGGCCCGCCAGGGCAACGACGGCGAGTCGATGGGCTCGCAGTTCTTCATCGTGTACCAGGATTCGACCATCCCGTCCGACACCGCGGGCGGGTACACGGTGCTCGGCACCGTCACGTCCGGCCTGGACGCCGTCCAGGCAGTCGCTGACGAGGGCAAGTCGAGCGGAACCGGCGACGGTCCGCCCAACAGCCCCGTCATCATCGAAGGAGTGGAGACCCAGTGAGCGAGAGCACCCCCGGCTCGACCGGCCCCGAGGAGACCCCGGCCGGCACCGAGGAGACGGCCGAGACTCCATCGCAGACGACCCCGGACCAGGCGGCCCCGCCGACCCCGGCTACCGACGAGCAGCCCGCCGCTGCCGAGGCCGCCGTGACGGCGGAGCCCCAGGCCACGGAGGCGGACCCCGCGCCCGAGACGGCGGACGCCGCCCCGGAGCCCGGGACGACCGCCGACCCCGAGGCCACCGGCACCCCCGCGCCCGAGCAGGCCGAGGCGCCCGCCGAGCCCGAGGCCCAGACGCCCGCCGAGCCCGAGCCCGCCGAGGCGCCCGCCGAGCCCGGGGCTGCTGAGGCCGCGGCGCCCGAGGCTGCTGAGGCCGCGGCGCCCGAGGCCGCTCCGGTCGAGGCCGCTCCGGTCGAGGCCGCTCCGGTCGAGCCGACCCCGGCCCCGGCGAAGCCGGCGGCGCCGGCGGCGCCCAAGCCGTCGGCCGTGCCGAAGCCCCGGCCGGGCGCGCCCAAGCCGTCGGCCGTGCGCCGTCCGGCGGCGCCCACGCCCGCGGACGTCCCGCCCGCCGAGTCCGCCACCCCGGTGACGCCGGTCGCGCCGCCCGCCCACGACGCCGCCCAGGCGGCCGCCGCCGAGGCGTTCGGCCGGGTGGACGAGGACGGCACCGTGTACGTGCGGGAGGCTGCCGGCGAGCGCCAGGTCGGCCAGTTCCCTGGCGTCGACACCTCCGAGGCGATGAGCCTCTACGTGCGCCGGTACCTCGACCTCGACGCCAAGGTCGCCCTGTTCGAGACGCGTCTCGACAGCGCCGACCTGTCCGTGCGGGAGATCGACCAGACCCTCACGAAGCTCGCCGAGGAGACCGGCGAGCCGGCCGCCGTCGGCGACCTGGACGCCCTGCGCTCCCGCGTCGAGGGCCTCAGGGCCCGCGCGGCGGAGCGGCGTGCGGCGCTCGAGCAGGAGCGTGCCGCGGCCAAGGCGGAGGCCGTCGCGGCTCGCACGGAGATCGTCGACGCGGCCGAGAAGATCGCCGGCACCGACCCCGCCAAGATGCAGTGGCGCCCGGCGGGCGAGGAGCTGCGCGGCCTGCTCGACCAGTGGAAGGACGCGCAGCGCAACGGGCCGCGCATCGACCGTCCGACGGAGGAGGCCCTCTGGAAGCGGTTCAGCCACGCCCGTACCGCGTTCGACCGTGAGCGTCGGCACTTCTTCGCCGACCTCGAGCAGCGCAACAGCGCCGCCAAGGCGGAGAAGGAGAAGCTGGTCGCCGAGGCGGAGGCCCTGAGGGACCACACCGACTGGGGTGCGACCGCGGCGGCCTACCGCGACCTCATGGCGCGCTGGAAGGCCGCCGGCCGGGCCAGCCGCAAGGACGACGACGCGCTGTGGGCCAAGTTCCGGGCCGCGCAGGACGCCTTCTTCGGGGCGCGGGACGCGGAGAACGCGGCGATCGACGCCGAGTACGGGCAGAACCTCGTGGTCAAGGAGGCGCTGCTCGTCGAGGCGGAGGCGCTGCTGCCGGTCACGGACCTCGCCGCCGCGAAGGCCGCGCTGCGCGACCTGCAGGAGCGGTGGGAGGACGCCGGCAAGGTGCCCCGAGGCGACGTGCAGCGCGTCGAGGGCCGCATGCGCGCGGTCGAGACGGCGGTCCGCAACGCGGAGCAGGCCCGCTGGGACCGCACCAACCCCGAGACCCGTGCGCGGGCCGAGGGCGCGGCGGCGCAGCTCGAGGCGGCCATCGAGGGCCTCGAGCGCGACCTCGCCGCGGCGCGCGAGTCCGGCGACGCCCGCCGGGTCGAGGAGGCCGAGACCGCCCTCGCCGCCCGCCGCGCGTGGCTGGAGCAGGTGGTGCGCGCGGCCGAGGAGACCCGCGGCTGACGCTGCGCGCCTCGCGGCCGCGGCCGTCCACAGGCCGCCCCTGAAGGGGTCCACGACCGGATACGTTCCGGTCGTGGACCCCTTCGCCGTCTCGGCCTCGCTCCCCCGGCACCCGCGCGCCGACGCCGGCACCGCCCGGTTCGGGGCGCTCCTCGCCCCGCCGCCGCGGGGGTCGGGCCCGCTGGTGCGCCCGCACGACGTTGGCGGGCGGGCCGCCTGGGACGTGCTGGTGCGGGACGGCGCCCTCGAGGTCCTCCGCGGGGACGCAGCCGTCGCCGCCGGGACTCCGGTGACCCCCGCCCTGCGGGCGACGCTGCTCGCGGCGGAGCTGCCCACCGGCGGTGTCCTCGCGGGCCGCAGCGCCGCCTGGGTGCACGCCGGGCGGCCTGCGGCGGTCCAGGCGGCGGCGTGCCTCGACGTCACCTACGCCGCCGGTGGTCACCGGCCGGAGGTCTGGGGCGCCGGGCTCGTGTGGCAGGCTCCGTTGCTCCGTGGCGACACCCAGGAGGTCGGCCGGGTGCGCGTGACGGCCCCGCTGCGGACCGTCGTGGACGTCGCCCTCCACGTCCCCGGCGACGAGGGGGCCGCCGGGCTCGCCCGCGTCCTCGCGGGCGCGTGCGGGCTGGACCTCTCCGACGCGGCGCGGCTGCTGGAGCGCCGGACCCGCGCGGTCGGGCGGCCGCGGGCGCGCCACGTGCTCGAGCTCGCACGCTCCGGGGCGACGGAGCCCCTCCGTGCGGCGCCCGTCGCCCTGCCCTAGGTTGAGGCGCATGGCCCCCGCCGCACCCGCCGTCGAGCTCGACGCCGCCGGACGCGCCGTCCGCGTCTCCAGCCCCGACCGCGTCGTCTTCCCCGAGCTGCCCGACCGCCCGGGACTCACGAAGCGCGAGATCGTCGAGTACTTCCTGTCCGTGGGCGAGGGCATCCTCGGCGCCCTGCTGCACCGGCCGACCACCCTCGAGCGGTGGCCGAAGGGCTGGTGGCCCGAGGCCGTGATGGCCACGCGCGCGGACAACCGCGGCGACGCGTTCTACCAGAAGCGCCTCCCCCAGGGGGCACCGGACTGGGTGGAGACCGCCACCATCGCCTTCCCCAGCGGACGCACGGCCGACGAGGTGGCGCCCACCGAGCTGGCGGTCGTCGCGTGGGCGGCGAACCTCGGCACCCTCACGTTCCACCCGTGGCCCGTGCGGCGCGACGACGTCGAGGCCGTGGACCAACTCCGCATCGACCTCGACCCCCAGCCCGGCACCACGTTCGACGACGCCGCCACCGTCGCTCCCCACCTGCGCGACCTGCTCGCCGAGCTCGGCCTCACGGGCTACCCGAAGACGTCGGGTGGGCGGGGCCTGCACGTCTTCGTTCCGCTCGCGCCCCGCTGGTCGTTCCAGCAGGCCCGACGCGCCACGATCGCCGTCGGCCGGGAGCTGGAGCGGCGCCTCCCCGACCAGGTCACCACCAAGTGGTGGAAGGAGGAGCGGGGCGTCAAGATCTTCGTCGACTACAACCAGATGGCGCGCGACCGCACCATCGCGTCGGCGTACTCCGTGCGCGCCAACAAGCGCGCCACCGTCTCCACCCCGCTCGAGTGGGACGAGGTCGGCGAGGTCCACCCGGACGACTTCGACGTCACCACCGTGCCCGCCCGGTTCGCCGAGCGCGGCGACCTGTTCGCGCCGCTGCGCGCCGACCGCGACCCCGCGCTCGACTGCTCGCTCGACGCCGCCCTCGAGCTCGCCCGCCGCGACGAGGAGGAGCACGGGCTGGGCGACCTGCCCTATCCCCCCGAGTACCCGAAGATGCCGGGCGAGCCGAAGCGGGTGCAGCCCAGCCGCGACACGGACCGCAAGCGGTCCTGACCCCGCCCGCGACGATCAGGGACGGGTGTAGCGCAGGAAGACGGACCCGTCGCCGAGCGGCACGCACTCCGCGCGCACGAGGTCGGCCCGCATCCCGTCGGGCAGCAGCCGCAGCCCGCCCCCGGCGACGTGCGGCACGATGCGGATCGTCATCTCGTCGACCAGCCCGGCCCGCAGCGCGCCGGCGGCCGTCGTGGGCCCCGACACCTCGACGGCGCCGTCCGCGGCCGCCGCGATCTCGGCGAGGCGGGCCGTCGTGAGCCGCGGCTCGAGGGTGGTGCGCGGCGCGTCGACGGCGCCGAGGCTGTCGGAGCAGACGATCTTGTCGATCCCGCGCCAGATCTCCGCGAACTCGTCCGAGGCGTCGCTCTGCCCCGGGGGCCACGTGTCCCACACGCGCATGGTCTCGAACATGTTCCGGCCCACGACGAACGTCCCCACGTCCCGGACCCGGTCGTTGATGAACGCGTGGACGGCGTCGTCCGGCGCGCTCCAGTCGAAGCCGCCGCCGGCGTCGGCCACGTAGCCGTCGAGCGAACAGCTCATCAGTCCGTACCTGAGGGTTCCCATGCTCCCTAGACCCCGGCGTCGGTCGCGACTCATCGGCGGGGCCGGCGGTCAGGCGGTGCCCGGCGCCCCGGGCAGCAGGCCGGCCAGGTCGTAGCCGACCGGCTCCTCGAGCTGCGCGTACGTGCACGAGGCCGGGTCGCGGTCGGGCCGCCACCGCTTGAGCTGCGCGGTGTGGCGGAACCGGCTGCCCTCCATGTGGTCGTACCCGACCTCGAGCACCCGCTCCACCCGCAGCGGGGTGAACGAGAGGTCCTTGCCCGCGCTCCAGCGCGACTGGGCGCCGGGTCGCCGCTCCCCCGTGCTGCCGTCGGCGACGGCAGGGTCCTGCCAGTTCGCCCAGGGGTGCGCGGCGGCGGCGTCGCTGCCGGGCTCGACGACGAGCGGCGCGAGCTCGGCGTGCAGCGCGGCCCTGCGGGCGGTGGGGAACGAGGCCGAGACGCCCACGAACTGGAGGCTGGCGGGGTCGTCGCCGTCGGCGTACAGCCCGAGCAGGAGCGACCCGATGAGGGGCGCCTCGGGCGTCGACGTCTTGTGCAGCCGGTAGCCGGCCAGGACGACGTCGGCGGTCCGGGCGTGCTTGATCTTCAGCAGCGCGCGCTTGTTCGGCTGGTACGCGTCGTCGAGCCGCTTGGCGACCACCCCGTCGAGGCCGGCGCCCTCGAACGTCGCGAACCAGTCCCGGGCGACGGCGGCGTCCTGCGTGCGCGGCGTCGCGTGCACCTGCGGCCCGGCGAGGCCGAGCCCGTCGAGCGCGGCCAGCCGCTCCCCCAGCGGGCGCCCGGACAGGTCGTCGTCACCCAGGGCGAGGAGGTCGAAGACGACGAGGCTCGCCGGCGTCTCGGAGGCGAGCATCCGCACGCGCGACTCCGCGGGGTGGATGCGCTGACCCAGCGCGTCGAAGTCGAGGTGTGCGGACCGGCCCGAGGCCTCGTCGCCGGGCCGCGCGACGACGATCTCGCCGTCGACCACGCACCGCGTCGGCAGCGCGTCGAGGACGGCGTCGACGACGTCCGGGAAGTAGCGCTGCATCGGCCGCCCGTTGCGGGAGTCGATCCGCACGTCGTCGCCGTCCCGGAAGACGAGCGCGCGGAAGCCGTCCCACTTCGGCTCGTACACCCAGGTGGGGGCGCCGCCCGGCTGGTCGGGCACGTCCGGCACCGACTTGGCGAGCATGGGCAGCAGCGGCGGCTCGAGCGGCAGCGTCATGCTGGCGAACCTACTCCGCGGGTGCGACCGGCACCTCTGCAGGGGCGGGCGCCGCCGGGCCCGCGAGCGGGTCCAGCCGGACGGTGACCGTCACGCGGCCCGCGTCGTCCCGGACGGCGACGGCGTGCCCCGGGCGCGCGACGCCGTCGACCTCGACGGTGGCGGCGGCGCCGGCGCCCAGGAAGTTGCGCCACCAGAGCTTCGCGTCCGGGAGCATGGCGCCGATCGTGACGACCTCCCCCCGCCTGCGGTAGCCCACGGGGATGCTGAACTCCCGCCCCGACCGCCGGCCGGTGTACGTGAGGATCGTCAGGTGCCGGCGTGCCGCCCCGCCCCAGCGCGGCGAGGACCGCCAGGCGAGCACGCCGGTGTTGAACGCTCGGACGAACCGACGGACGAACGGGGACTGCAAGGACGGCACGGGATCTCCAGCGGGACGGTGCGGCGGGTCGAGAACGACCCGGGGGCCACCTGCCACCCTAGGGGCGCAAGCGGAGCACCCCCTCCACTTCTGCGTAGTCTGAGAAGGATGACCGCCACTTCCTCTCACGTGCCCCCGCGCGACGACGCCGACCGGTCCCCCGCCGACACCGCCGCCGGCGCCGCGACGATGCGGTCCGACGCCCGCCGCAACCGCGACCGGATCGTCGCGGTCGCGCGGCGGCTCTTCGCCGAACGCGGTCTCGACGTCCCGATGGCCACGGTGGCCCGGCACGCCGGGGTGGGCGTCGCCACGCTCTACCGCCGGTTCCCGACCCGCGACGACCTCGTCCAGCAGGTCTTCGCGGAGCAGTTCGCCCGGTGCGCTGCCGACGTGGACGCCGCGACGCAGGACCCCGACCCGTGGCGCGGCTTCGTCACCGCGGTCACGCGGGTCTGCCAGACCCAGGCGGTGGACCGCGGGTTCAGCGCCGCCTTCCTCGCGTCCGTGCCGCGGGCCGGCGACGCCACGGCGATCGGTCGTGAGCGTGACCGGGTGTTCGCGTCGCTGGCCGGGCTCGTCGCCCGCGCCCAGGCCTCGGGCGCGCTGCGGCCCGACGTCACCCTCGACGACCTCGCCCTCGTGGTGATGGCGAACGACGGCGTCGTGGCCGCGGCGGCCGACCCGACGGGGAGCGCGTCGCGGCGGCTCGTCGCCGTGCTGCTCGGCGGGTTCCGCGCCGCTCCCGGCGCCACCCCGCTGCCCCCGAGCGCGGGACCGACCCTCGGCGCCCTCATCTCCGGGACGCCGGCGCACGAGGTCAGTGCGCCGCGCCCTCCGAGGCCTGCGGCATCTCGGCCGCCTTGGTCCCGGTGATCCGGTAGACGTCGAACACGCCGTCGACCTTGCGCACCGCGGTGAGGACCTGCTGCAGGTGCCCGGGCTCGGCCATCTCGAAGACGAACTTGGAGATCGCGATCCGGTCGGTCGACGTGGAGACCGTCGCCGACAGGATGTTGACGTGATAGTCCGACAGCACCTTCGTCACGTCGGAGAGCAGCCGGGACCGGTCGAGCGCCTCGACCTGGATCTGCACGAGGAACATCGTGTTGGCACCGGTCGTCCAGCTCACGTCGACCATGCGCTCCGGCTGGGCCTTCGCCAGCTGCTCGGCGTTGGCGCAGTCCGCGCGGTGCACGCTCACGCCCGCTCCCCGGGTCACGAACCCGACGATGGAGTCGCCCGGCACCGGCGTGCAGCACTTGGCGAGCTTGACCCAGATGTCGTCCACGCCCTTGACCACGATGCCGGGGTCGCCGGTGCGCCCGCGCCGCGTGGGCGTGCCGGGACGCGCGGCCTCGGCCGCGTCCTCCTCGGTGCCCTCCTCGCCGCCGAGCGACTTCACGAGCAGGTCGACCACGTGCGGCGCCGAGGCGTGTCCCTCGCCGACGGCCGCGTACAGCGCGGACACGTCGGCGTAGCGCATGTCGTTCGCCAGGCCGACGAGCGCCTCGTGGCTGAGCAGGCGCTGGATCGGCAGGTTCTGCTTGCGCATCGCCTTCGTGATGGCGTCCTTGCCCTGCTCGATCGCCTCCTCGCGCCGCTCCTTGGTGAACCACTGGCGGATCTTGTTGCGGGCGCGCGCGGACTTCACGAACGCGAGCCAGTCGCGCGACGGGCCCGCGGACTCCGCCTTCGAGGTGAGGATGTCGACCGTGTCGCCGTTCTGCAGCGTCGAGTCGAGCGGGACGAGGCGGCCGTTGACGCGAGCGCCCATCGTGCGGTGGCCCACCTCGGTGTGCACCGAGTAGGCGAAGTCGACCGGCGTGGCGCCGGCGGGCAGCGCCATCACCTCGCCCTTCGGCGTGAAGACGTACACCTCCGCGCCGCCGATCTCGTAGCGCAGGGAGTCGAGGAACTCGCTCGGGTCCGCGGTCTCGCGCTGCCAGTCGACGAGCTGGCGCAGCCAGGCCATGTCGTTGGCGCGCGGGTCGTCCGTGGCCGCCTTGCCGGCGGGCGCCATCTGCTTGTACTTCCAGTGCGCGGCGACGCCGTACTCCGCGCGCCGGTGCATGTCGTGCGTGCGGATCTGGATCTCGACCGGCTTGCCGCCCGGGCCCACGACCGTCGTGTGCAGCGACTGGTACATGTTGAACTTCGGCATCGCGATGTAGTCCTTGAACCGGCCCGGGACCGGGTTCCAGCGCGCGTGGAGCGCGCCGAGCACCGCGTAGCAGTCGCGCACCGTGTCCACGAGGACGCGCGTGCCGACGAGGTCGTAGATCTCCGCGAAGTCGTGCCCGCGCACGATCATCTTCTGGTAGATCGAGTAGTAGTGCTTGGGCCGACCGGTCACGGTGGCCTTGATCTTCGCGCTGCGCAGGTCGGCGGAGATCTGCTCCCGCACCACCGAGAGGTACTCCTCGCGGGCGGGCGCGCGCTCGGCCACCAGGTGCACGATCTCGTCGTACACCTTGGGGTAGAGCGTCTGGAAGGACAGGTCCTCCAGCTCCCACTTGATGGTGTTCATGCCCAGGCGGTGCGCCAGCGGGGCGTAGATCTCGAGCGTCTCGCGCGCCTTGCGCTGCGCCGACGACCCGGAGACGTACTTCCAGGTGCGGGCGTTGTGCAGCCGGTCCGCGAGCTTGATGACCAGCACGCGGATGTCCTTGGCCATCGCGACGACCATCTTGCGGACGGTCTCGGCCTGGGCCGCGTCGCCGTACTTCACCTTGTCGAGCTTGGTGACGCCGTCGACGAGCATGGCGATCTCCTCGCCGTACTCCCGCGTCAGCTCGTCGAGGCCGTAGTCCGTGTCCTCGACCGTGTCGTGCAGCAGCGCGGCCGCGAGGGTCGCGCCGTCGAAGCCGAGCTCGGCCAGGATCGTCGCCACGGCGACCGGGTGCGTGATGTACGGGTCGCCGGACTTGCGCTCCTGGCCGCGGTGACACCGCTCCGCCGTCGCGTAGGCGCGCTCGAGCACCGACAGGTCCGACTTCGGGTGGTTGGTGCGCACGGCCTGGAGCACGGGCTCCAACGCGGGCGTGGTGGGCGGGGCGCCGCGCACCCCGAGCCGCACCAGCCGGTTGCGCACGCTGCGCCCGGAGCCGGCGCCGCGGCCGGCCGGCGCGGATCCCTGGGGCGCGGCGGCGGCGCGCGCGACCTTCGTCTCGTCGCTCATCTGCGCCTCCTTCCGCATCCACCGCGGGGTCACCGACGGCCGGGACGGCAAGTCTACGACTCCACGCGCAGCAGAGCCTCGACCGTCCGGCCCGGCAGCCGGTCGCGTCCGCCCAGGCCAGCGAGCTCGAGCAGGAACGCGAGGGCCACCACCTGGCCGCCCGAGCGCTCCACGAGCTCGGCCGCCGCGCGCGCCGTGCCGCCGGTGGCGAGCACGTCGTCGACGAGGAGAACACGCGCACCCGTGCTGAGTGTTCCCGTGCGCAGCTCGATCGCGGCCGAGCCGTACTCGAGGTCGTACTCCACGCGCTCCACCGGCGGCGGCAGCTTCCCGGCCTTGCGCAGCGGCAGGAAGCCGACGCCGAGGCGGGTCGCGAGCGGCGCCCCGAGCAGGAAGCCACGGGCCTCCATGCCGGCGACGACGTCCACGCCGCCGTCCGCGTCCACGAGCCCGGCGAACGCCTCGACGACGTCCGAGAGCGCCGGGCCGTCCGCGAGCAGCGGGGTGATGTCCCGGAACACGACCGGCGGGTGCGGGAAGTCCGGCACGTCCCGGATCAGCGCGCGGATCTCCGCGGCGCGCCCGGAGCCCAGGCCCCGCAGCCCGTCGAGCACGATGTCGTCCGGCCGGCCGTCACCGGCCGTGCCGTCGAAGGCGTCCGTCATCCCTGTCACCCGCGCCTCAGCGCGCGCGCTTGCGGCGCGGCTGGGCGCTGGCGCCCTGGTGCTGACCCGGCACGAGCTGCGCCGACCCCGTGGTGTACGCCTCGACCTCGGCCTCGTGGCCGCCCTCGGCGACCAGACCGGCGCGGGCCTCGAGCACCGACTTCGTGTGCGCCGCGATCCGGGGCTCACGCTCCCGCAGGGAGACGTCCAGCGGGGTCGCGAGGAAGAGGGACGAGGCGGCGCCGACGGCGATGCCGACGAACAGCGACAGCGACAGGTCGCGCAGCGTGCCCGCACCCAGCAGGAACGCCCCCACGAACAGGATGCTCGCGACCGGCAGCAGCGCCACGACCGAGGTGTTGATCGACCGGACCAGCGTCTGGTTGACGGCGAGGTTCGCCCGCTCCGCGTAGGTGCTGCGCGTCTGGGTGAGCACGTCCGCGGTGTTCTCGCGGACCTTGTCGAAGACGACCATCTTGTCGTACAGCGAGAAACCGAGGATCGTCAGGAAGCCGATGATCGTCGACGGCGTGACCTCCCAGCCGATGGCGGCGTACACGCCGGCGGAGATGAGCAGGTCGCCGAGCATGGCGATGATCGCCGCCACCGACATCCGCCAGGCGCGGAAGTACACGGCCATGAACAGCGCCGCAGCGAGCACGAACACGACCGTGCCCCACAGGGCCCGGGTCGAGACGCCGGCGCCCCAGGTCGGGCCCACGAACGACGTGGTGATCGTCGACTCGTCCACGTCGTACGCAGTGGCGAGGTCGGCGACGATCTCCGACTCCTGCTCGGGCGTCACCTCCTCGGTCTGCACGCGGACGGACGAGCCGCCCACAATCGCGACGCGGGGCTCCTCACCGGGGAGGGTCTGGTGCACGGCGTCGATCGCGAGCTGCTGCTCGGTCGAGGACGCGTTGGTCACGGTGAACTCCGTGCCGCCGCGGAAGTCGATGCCGAGCGTGAGGCCCTTGATCGCGATGATGAGGATCGAGGCGATCGCGAGCACCGCGGCGATCACGAACCAGCGCCGGCGGCGCTGCACGATCGGGTAGGACCGGCGGCCCGTGTACAGGTCGTTGCCCCACTGGGCGAAGTTGATGCGGGCCATCAGCGGCTCTCCTCGTTCGTGCCGGAGGGGTTCTCACCGGTCGCCGAGGGCGACGCACCGTCGTCGGGTCCTGGGTCGGGCTCGGCCTCCTGGGCCGCGGCCGCGCGACGCTCGGCGGCGCGGCGCTCGGCGATCGTCAGGCGACGGCCGGACGCGTCGGTCGCGGGACCCGCGGCCTGCCGCGCGCTGCTGTGCACGGGCTCAGGGGCCGTGGGCTCCGCCGACGTCGGCGCGCCGGAGGGCACGCGGGCGGCCTCGGGCTCGACCTCGGTCGTGTCGACGGCCGGGGCGGCGCCGGCCACGGCCGGCTCCGGCATCCGGACCCGCCCGGCGCCGACGTACCGCGGGCCGGAGCCCGCGCGCAGCCGCTCCGGCGACAGGCCGGACCAGAGGTGACCGTCCCGGAAGAACGGGATCTTGGTGATGACCTCCATCATCGGGTGCGTGAACCAGAACACCACGGCGACGTCGATGATCGTCGTCAGGCCCAGGGTGAACGCGAAGCCCTGCACGCCGCCGACGGCGAGGAAGTACAGGATGACGGCCGAGATCAGGTTGACGGCCTTGGCCGCGAGCACCGTGCGCCGCGCGCGGGCCCAGCCGCGCTCGACGGCGTAGGCCAGAGTTCTCCCGTCACGCAGCTCGTCACGGATGCGTTCGAAGTACACGATGAACGAGTCCGCGGTGAAGCCGATCGCGACGATCAGACCGGCGACGCCCGCGAGCGAGAGCCGGTAGCCCATCCCCCAGGAGAGCAGGGCGATGGACAGGTAGGTGATGACACCGGCGACGACCAGCGACGCGACGGTGAGCAGGCCCAGCGTGCGGTACTGCAGCAGCGAGTACACGACGACGAGCGCGAGGCCGATGAGACCCGCGATGAGGCCGTTGCGCAGCTGCTCGGAGCCGAGGGTCGCGGAGATGACCTCCTGGCTCTCTACCGTGTACTGCACCGGCAGCGCGCCGAAGCTGAGCTGGTTGGCGAGCGTGGCCGCCGAGTCGCGCGTGAACGACCCGGAGATGACGGCGCTGCCGTCCGTGATCGCCTGCGACACGGACGGGGCCGAGACCACCAGGGTGTCGAGGACGATGGCGAACTGGTTGCGCGGCGCCTCGAGCGTGGCGAGGCGGCCCGTGGTCTCGCGGAACGCCTTCGCGCCCTCCGAGTCGAAGTCGAGGAAGACGCCCCACTCGTTGGTGGTGGTGCCGTTCGGCCCCGGCACCAGGCCCGAGCTCGCGTTGGCGATGTGGGTGCCCTCGATCTCCACCGGGCCGAGGATGTACTTGACCGCACCGGTCTCGTCACAGGTCACCAGCGGCTTGTCGGGGTCGTCCCCGCCGCCGCCCTTGAGGTTCTCCGGGTCGGTGCAGTCGAGCTTCTCGAACTGGGACTGGATCTCCGGCGTGACCTGCGCGAGGTCGCTCGGGTCGGACGTCGCGGCCTGGTCGCCCTCGGCCGGCGTCGACGTCGGCGAGGGGTCCGAGGACGCGCCGTCGCCGGACGTGGCGGTCGCGGTGGGCGTCGCCGTCGGGTCGGTGGCGTTGGCGAGGTCCGAGGGCAGGGTCACGGCCGCGCCGGCGCTCTTGCCGCTCGGCGTGGTGTCCGCGTTCTCGTCTGCCTTCGCGTCGTCGGCCGCGGTGTCGTCGGAGGACGCGCCCTCGGCGTCGCCGCTCGGCGAGGCGGACGGCTCGGGCGTCGGCGTGCCCGCGGCATAGGTCAGCACCGGGCGGAAGCGCATCTGGGCGGGCTGGGAGATGAGGTCGATGGTCTCCTGCGACACCTCGCCGGGGATCCCGACGACGATGTTCTTCGAGCCCTGGGCGGTGATCTCGGCCTCGGAGACGCCCGAGGAGTCGATGCGCTGCCGGATGACGTTGATCGACTCGTCGATCGTCTCCGACGTCACCTGCGACCCGTCGGTGGTGTCGGCCGTGAGGATCAGCTGCGTGCCGCCCTGCAGGTCGAGCGCCAGGCCCGGGGCCCAGCTCGCGCCGTCCGGGTTGGAGTCGGACTTGGCGTCCCAGAAGACGCCGGCGCCGAGGGCGAGGAACGGCAGGACGATCGTCAGGATCGTGAAGACCACGAGGGTGCGCGCCGAACGCGACCGCTTCGTGCGTGAGTTCGCCAACTTCTGTCTCTTCCCGTCTGCGCGCCGCCGAGGGGTCGACGCGTGATGGCGCCGGCCGGGATCACCCCGACCGGCGCGTTGTCAGGCCGGCGGGCGCGAGCGCCCGCCGTCCCATGTCGCTGGTGCTGTCACTTCGTGGTGCCGGTCTCGCCCTCGTCGCGACGCTGCTGGTCCCGGTACTCCCGCTGCGCGGTGTCCAGGCTCGACAGGTCGTCGGGGACGTCGATGCGACCGTCGCCGGAGGTGATCGTACCGGTCGCGGTGGGGTCGGCTGTGACGTCGGTCTCGTCGGCCGCCTCGGTGGCGTCCTCGACGGGCGTGTCGACGCGCTTGGCGATCGCCGCACGGAGCCAGCGGGTCTGCGTGCCGGGGCTCGACTCGATGGTGACGGTGTCGTTCTCCTCGTCGATCTCCACCACGGTGCCGAAGAGGCCGGAGCCGGTCATGACCTCCTGGCCCGGGGCGAGCTGCGACCGGAACTCCTGCTGCGCGCGCTGCTGCTTTCGCGACCGCGAGCTCATGAAGAACATGAGGCCGGCGAGGACCACGAAGAGAATGATGATGGAGAAGTCCACGGAGCGTCCTTGTCTGTCGCTGCCCGGCGGTCGGTGGTCGACGGGCGGGCGTCGCGGCGCGCCGGTCGGCACGCCGGGCACAGCTCCGCGTCTGCTCGCGAACCTGTGCGTACGGGCCCCAACGAGCACGGCACCCGTCGAGTTCCAGCCCGGGCCGCCAGCGGCCGGGCACCACCAGTCTAGGTGCTTTGCTCGCCGCTCTCGGCGGCCTCGTCGAAGAGGGTGCCGCCGAGCGGTGCGCCCCACGCCCCGGGCGGGGGCTCGAGGCCGAGGTGCTCCCAGGCGGCCGCCGTCGCGACGCGCCCGCGCGGGGTGCGGCCGAGCAGCCCCTCGCGCACCAGGTACGGCTCCGCGACGGTCTCGACCGTGTCGGGTTCCTCGCCGACGGTCATCGCGAGGGTGCTCAGGCCGACGGGCCCGCCGCCGAACCGGCGGCAGACGGCGTCGAGGACGGACCTGTCGAGCCGGTCGAGGCCGATCGGGTCCACCTCGTAGACCTCGAGGGCGGCGCGGGCGGCGCGCAGGTCCAGCCGGCCGTCCCCGCGCACCTGCGCCCAGTCGCGCACGCGGCGCAGCAGCCGGTTGGCGATGCGGGGCGTGCCCCTCGACCGGCCGGCGATCTCGTGCGCGGCCGCGTGCTGCAGGTCCACGCCGAGCAGGCCGGCCGAGCGCAGGATGACGCGCTCCAGCTCCGCGGCGTCGTAGAAGTCGAGGTGCCCGGTGAAGCCGAACCGGTCCCGCAGCGGGGCCGGGAGCAGCCCGGAGCGGGTGGTCGCGCCCACCACGGTGAACGGCGGCAGCGCCAGCGGGATCGCGCTGGCGCCCGCGCCCTTGCCGACGACGACGTCGACGCGGAAGTCCTCCATCGCGACGTACAGGAGCTCCTCCGCCGGGCGCGCGAGGCGATGGATCTCGTCGATGAAGAGCACCTCGCCCTCCTCGAGCGAGGAGAGGACGGCGGCCAGGTCGCCCGCGTGCTGGATCGCCGGACCGCTGGTGACGCGCAGCGACGTGCCCAGCTCGGCCGCGATGATCATCGCGAGCGTCGTCTTGCCGAGGCCGGGCGGGCCGGACAGCAGCACGTGGTCGGGCGAGGCGTCGCGGGCCAGCGCGGCCTGGAGGACGAGGGAGAGCTGGTCGCGCACGACGCGCTGGCCGACGAACTCGCCGAGGTTCTTGGGCCGCAACGCCGCCTCGGCCGCGCGCTCCACGTCGTCGGCCGAGGAGGTGACGAGCCGCTCGCCGCCGTACTCCGGCTCCAGCGGCTCAGCCACGTCGGCCGCCCAGCGAGCGCAGCGCCGCCCGCAACGTGGCGGCGACGTCCACGGGGCCGTCGTCGCCGGCGTCCGCGAGGACGCGGTCGACCGTGTCCTGGGCGACCTTGGCGGCCCAGCCCAGGCCCACGAGCGCCTCGACCACCTGGTCGCGCGCGGGGTCGCCCGGGGCGACGGGCGTCGCGTCGGGCACGACGCCGCCGGCGGCGGCGGAGGTCGGCGCGCCGAGCTTGCCGGACAGCTCGAGCACGAGGCGCTGGGCGCTCTTGGGCCCGACGCCGGGGATGCGGCGCAGCGCCGCGAGGTCCTCGCTCGCGACGGCGCGGCGCAGGGCGTCGGGGGTGAGCACGGCGAGCATCGCGAGGGCGATCCGCGGGCCGACGCCGGAGACCGACTGCGCCGTCTCGAAGACCTCGCGCTCGTCCGCCTCGGCGAAGCCGAACACGGTCATCGAGTCCTCGCGGACGACGAGCGTGGTGTGCAGCTGGGCGCGCTCCCCCACCCGGAGCCCCGCCAGGGTGCCGGGGGTGGCGTGGACGAGGTACCCGACCCCGCCGACGTCGAGCACGGCCCGCTCGAGCGTCACGTGCGTGACCGTGCCGGTCAAGGAGGCGATCACCGTGGTCCTTCCGTCGAACTGGCCATCCGTCGAACACCCGTACGAGGCGTCACTGTAACAACCGGTGCCGACGCTCCCGGACGCGACACGGGGAGGCCGGCACCCCCGTCGTCAGCGGGCCGTCCGGGACGGGGCGCCACGGTGCGACCCGGTGCGCGCCGAGCGCTCCGCCGCGGCCCAGGCGCGCTGCGCCGGCGTGAGCTCGTTGCGCTCCCCGCCCTGCAGCGCGCCGGAGGGCCGCCACAGGTGGGTGACCGCGAGGGCGAGGGCGTCCGCGGCGTCCGCGGGCCGGGGCAGCTCGTCGAGCCCGAGGATGCGCGCGACCATCCGCTGGACCTGCTCCTTGCCCGCCCGGCCGGACCCGGTGACGGCGGCCTTCACCTCGCTGGGGGTGTGCATCGCGACGGGCACCCCGCGCTTCGCGGCGGCGACCATCGCCAGGCCGGCGACCTGCGCCGTACCCATCACGGTGCTGAGGTTGTTCTGCGCGAACACGCGCTCCACGGCCACGACGTCGGGCACGGTGCGCTCGAGCCACTCGTCGAGCCCCTCGGCGATGCGCAACAGGCGCAGGTCCACGCTCAGCTCGGGCTCGCTGCGCACGACCCCGACGTCGACCATCCGGGCCCTGCGTCCCGGCAACGAGTCGACGACGCCGACCCCGCACCGGGTCAGCCCCGGATCCACCCCCAGCACTCGCACGCGGTCACCATCTCACGCACGACAGACACCCCCGCGAAGGCGCGACGACGGCCACGCAGGGTCCACAGCCCCCTGCCTCTCCCCCACCACGAGGAATGATCCGAGGTCGCGGACCCGGAGGTCTTGCACGAACGCGGACGGGCGGGGTGGGACGTGTCGCGAGGCTGGCCGGGCCTGGCGGGAGGCCGCGAGGAACGAGCGGCCGGATGGCGCGCCTCGCGACACGTCCCACCCCGCCCGGCCGCCTCCGCCGAAGCCCCCGCCTGGCACGACCGAAAAGGTCAGTCCTCGTCCAGCTCCGCCATGACCTCGTCCGAGGCGTCGAAGTTGGCGTACACGTTCTGGACGTCGTCGCTGTCCTCCAGCGCGTCGATGAGGCGCATGATCTTGCGCGCGCCCTCGACGTCGACCTCGACCTCCATGGACGGGTGCCAGATGGAGTCGGCGGAGTCGTACTCGATGCCCGCCTCCTGGATGGCGGTGCGCACGGCGACGAGGTCGGTGGCCTCGGAGAGGACCTCGATGACGTCGCCCTCGTCGCTGACCTCCTCGGCACCGGCGTCGAGGGCGGCGAGCATGACGTCGTCCTCGGTGACGCCGTCGGCCTTGGGCACGACGACGAGGCCCTTGCGGGAGAACAGGTAGGACACGGAGCCCGGGTCCGCCAGGTTGCCGCCGTTGCGGCTGAACGCGAGGCGGACCTCGGAGGCGGCGCGGTTCTTGTTGTCCGTGAGGCACTCGACGAGGACGGCGATGCCGTTGGCGCCGTAGCCCTCGTACATGATCGTCTGGTAGTCGACGGCGTCGGCGCCCTCGCCGGAGCCGCGCTTGAGGGCGCGCTCGATGTTGTCGTTGGGGACCGACGACTTCTTCGCCTTCTGGATGGCGTCGAACAGGGTCGGGTTGCCGGCGGGGTCACCGCCACCGGTGCGCGCGGCGACCTCGATGTTCTTGATCAGCTTTGCGAAGAGCTTGCCACGCTTGGCGTCGATCGCCGCCTTCTTGTGCTTGGTCGTGGCCCACTTGGAGTGACCTGACATGCGCTCCCTAACTCCTTCGCGATGCTTGGACGATCCGGACGAACAGCCCGTGCACGCGCGCGTCCCCCGTGATCTCCGGGTGGAACGCGGTGGCGAGCAGCCGTCCCTGACGTGCTGCGACGATCTTACCGGCGGCGGGCCCCACCGTGGAGCCGTCCGCCCAGCGGTCCGGGATCCGGGCCAGGACCTCGACCTGCGGGCCGGCCTCCTCGACCCACGGCGCGCGGATGAACGCGGTGCGCACGGGGCGCCCGCCCGGGGCGTCCGAGACGCCCGCCACCTGCAGGTCCGCCTCGAACGAGTCGACCTGGCGGCCGAAGGCGTTGCGCCGCACGACCACGTCCATGCCGCCGAGCGTGCGCTGGTCGGCCGTGCCGCCCTCGATCCGGTCCGCGAGCAGGATCATGCCGGCGCAGGAGCCGAACACGGGCAGCCCCTGCCCGATGAGGTCGCGCAGGGGGTCGGCGAGCTCGAAGAGGCGCAGCAGCTTGTCGATGGTGGTCGACTCGCCGCCGGGCAGCACCAGCCCGTCGACGGCGTCCAGCTCGGCCGGGCGGCGGACGCTCACCGCGCGGGCACCCGCCTGCTCGAGGGCGGCGGCGTGCTCGCGCACGTCGCCCTGCAGGGCGAGGACGCCGATCGTCGTGGTCACCGGGGCAGTGTAGAGGCGCCGACGGCGACGTCCCGCCCCGGCCGTCAGGCGCAGGTGCCGATCAGGCCGAGGGCGATGGAGTACGTGCGAGGGCTCGACGCCACCGACGTCCACGTGACGCTCGGGAAGACCCGCTCGGCGCGCACCCGCGCCGTGGCGTTGGTGGCCACGCCGGTCACCTGGTAGGTCGTCGTGCCGGCCGGCACCTGCACGGTGGTGGGGGTGGCCGCCGGCCCGAAGGTGAACTGGTACCGGGTCGCGCTCGTGACCGCGGTCCAGTTGAAGGTCACGGAGACGAGGCCGAGGGCGCCGCAGCTCAGCGTCGGCGCCGGGACGGTCGCCGCGCCCACCGCGCCGCTCACGATGGTGCCCGTGTCCGTCCATGAGGTGCCGGGCATGCTCGCCGCGAGCGCCACCGACATCGTGCCCGACAGGCCCTGGGTGGTGCTCGGCGCGGTGGCCGCCACGGCCACGGCCAGGCACAGCGTCGCGGTCCCGCGCACCGGGATGGTCGTCGTCCCGCCGGTGCCGGCGCTGCAGCCGGTCCCCGTGTCCGTCGCGCCGAACGACGCGCTCACGCCGAACGCCGTCGTCAGCGAGCCGGTCCGCCCGGGCGTCGCGGTCACGCTGATCGGGCGCGACCCGGCGTTGCGGACCGTGACCACCTCCGAGGCCCCCGAGCCCGGGACCGCGGCGGTGAGCGTCAGCGCCGACAGCGTCACCGTGCCCCCGCGCCCCACCAGCCCGGTCCCCACGCCCGGCGCCTGGACGTCGAGCGTGCCCGCCGTGACGCGCGTCGTCGGGGCCGTCGCCGTGCCCGACGCCTGCCACCACGCCCAGGCGATCCCGGCGCTCGCGACAACGCAGGCGAGGGCCACCACGACGAGCGCCGCGACCCCGCGCACGCCCCGGCGCCGCCCCTCGCGGTCAGCCACGGCGGCCTCCCCGGCGCGCCGCGAGCGTCCGCAGCAGGGCACCGAGGAGCACGGCGCCCGCCGCGGCGAGCAGCGCCGCGGCCGGCGCCCCTCCGGTGCGCGGCAGCGCCCCGTCCCCCCGGACCTCGTCCCGCTCGCCCCCCGGCGCGCCGTCGGCCCCGCCGGGCCCGTCCCCGCCGTCCGCGCCGGGCGCGCCGTCCGCGCCACCGCCGCCGTCCCCGGTCCCCCCGAGGGTGACGACGACGTCGAGCGGCACCGTCCCGCCCTGGGTCTCGTCCCCGGCGGCGGGGTCGAGCGTCACCTCCAGCGCGACGGGCAGTACCTCGGACTCGGCGAGGTCGACCGGCGCCCCGTCGGTGGCCCACCGGGAGCCCTCCGCGCGCACGCGCACCCGCAGCGCGTCGGCCAGGGCCCGGCCCGCCGCGCCGTCCCCGGGACCCAGGGCGACGACGACGTCCCCCTGCGCGGCACCGGGTCCGTCGTTGCGGACCAGCACCACCGAGCGCCGGGTCTCCCCCGGCACCCACCGCGCGGTGTCGAACAGCGGCGCGTCGAGGTCTCGGCTCCACCGGTCGCCGTCGAGGCTCAGCGCGACCCCGCCCGGCGGGTCGTCGCCGGCGGCCCTGGCACCCTCGGCGGGCAGGGCGGCGGCGAGCGCCAGGCCGACCGCGCACGCGCCGGCCATCGCTCCCGGGCGGCGCGGGGAACCGGCGCCGGCGGGCCGCGGCGCGATCATCGACGGTCACCGGGCCCTGCGCCGCCCGGGCCGAAGAGCGCGTCGTGCAGCGGCGGCCGCTCCGCGGGCGTGGCCGGCGTCGGACCACCGGCCCCGTCGTCGCGGGCCCGCCGCGCGGCGGCGCGACGCGTGCGCACCTCCCCCGCGACGAGCCAGCCCGCGTAGACCAGGAGCGCCAGCGCCGCGACCGTGGTGAGCTGCTCGCGCTGCTGCGGCGTCCCCAGGCCCATGAGGCGCCCGAGCTGCGGGACGGCGTACCAGAGCACGCCCCGCACCTGCACGGCCTGGACCGGCCGCGGGTCGGCCACCTCGTTCGCGTCGCCGCGGGTGACGAGCGTGCGCTCGCCGGAGGCGGTGGTGCCGAGCCCCACGACGCGGTGCGTCACGACCGTTGGGTCGCCGGAGCGCAGCTGGTAGGTCACCACCTGTCCCGTGGTGATCTCGTCGGCGTCCACGGGCCGCACCACGACGAGCGTGCCGACGTCGAGCCCCGGGCGCATCGACCCCGTGGCGACGCCGTACGGGGTGGCGCCGGCCAGCCTGGGGATCACGACGACGAGCAGCAGGGCGCCCCCGGCAGCCAGCAGGACGACCCCGGCGAGCGCCCGGCCGAGGACGCGCCGCACACCGGTGCCCGGTCGCGCGGGTGCCGCGTCCACGCGCTCAGGGCGCGGGGACGACGTGTGCCTGCGTGACCTGGACCGTGACGTCCTCGAGCGCGGCCGTCAGCGCCTGCGTGTCGTTGCCGGCGGCGGTGTCGAACGCCGCCTCGAGCGAGACGACGAGCGGGGACGAGGCGCTCACCGGCACCGGGTCGGTGAGCGGCAGCGTCAGGGTGTCGCCGCCGAGGGTGGCCGAGGTGAGGCTCAGGTCCAGGGCCTCGGTGAGCGCGTTGTCCGCGCCCCAGGTCGGCGAGGAGACCGTGATCTCCCCCAGGGCCAGGTGGTCCCCGGTGCCCCCGACGGTCAGCGAGCAGGTCGTCGTGACGGTGTCGCCGGGGACGATGCCGTCGGTCACGGCCCCGCCCCCGTCGAGGGTCCACTCCCCGCAGGCCCCGTCGGTCATGGTGAGGGTGCCCGCGGACACGTCGGTGCCCGTGGCCGTCCCCTCGGCGGTCCAGTACGCGATCGTCTGGGCCCCGCCGACCAGCAGGACGGCGGCACCCCCCACGGCGATCGCTGCCTTCGTCAGTCGGTTCACGTCGACGCCCCCCGTCGGTCCGTTGCCGCCCGCACCTCGCTGTGCGTGACCTGGCTCACCTCGACGGTAACGAACGGATGCTCGGGGCGCGCGTCGTGTCCCGTCGCGGGAGGTCGGCGGTGGCGGCGGGCGACGTCAGGGCGCGAGCTCGTCCGGGTCCGACGGCTCGTCGTCGTGCTGCGTGCCGAGGTGACGCACGGTGCCGTCCCAGCCGGCGGCCAGCGCGTCGACGACGTCCGGCAGCGCGGTCGGGAAGACCTCGCGCGTCTCGGCGCGCAGCTCCGCGGTGGTCAGCCAGCGCATCTCGTCGAGCACGTCACGCTCCTCGGGGGTCCACCCGTCGGCGGTGGGCTCGTGGCCGCCGGCGACGCGCGCGAGGAAGAAGACCTCCTGCTGGCGGCACGTCTCCGCGAAGAAGTGGAAGTACGCGTCGCGGGTCAGCACGGGGCCCACGAGGGCGCCCGGCGCGAGGGCGAGGCCCGCCTCCTCACGCAGCTCGCGCAGGGCGGCGTCGACCTCGCTCTCGCCCTCGTCGATGCCGCCGCCGACGGTGAACCACCAGGAGCGTTCCGGCTGGTCGGCGTCGTGCCCACGCACCAGGAGGACCCGGTCCACGTGGTCGAGCACGATGACGCGCGCGGCGCGGCGCTGCCGCAGGCCGTCCGGTCCGACCGCCCAGTCGTCCCCGAGGGCGGGCGTCACCAGCCCCGCTCCGCCGGGCGCACCGACGCCCGCTCGGCGTCGACGGTGATGCCGTCGTTCACGGCTGACGGGGAGCGCGCATCCATGGTGCCCATGGTAGCCACGGGACCAGGGCGGCCCCGGTCACCGGCGGGGCTTGACCCGCTTCGTCGGGAGGGCGGCGAGCGGGTCCTCCGGCCACGGATGGCGGGGATAGCGGCCTCGCAGGTCGGCTCGGACCCCGGGATAGCCCTGGCGCCAGAAGGACGCGAGATCGCTCGTGATCGCGACCGGTCGTCCCGCGGGCGACAGCAGGTGCAGGACGACCGGGACACGGCCGTCCGCGACGGCCGGGGCCGCGGTCCAGCCGAAGACCTCCTGCAGCTTCACGGCGAGGACCGGCGGCTCGACACCGTCGTACGCGAGCCGGATCGCGGAGCCCGACGGGACCTGGAGCCGTTCCGGTGCCAGCTCGTCGAACCGGGCCGCGGCCGGCCACGGCAGGAGTCGTCGGAGCGCCGAGGCGACGTCGATGCCGGCCAGATCGCGCGAGCCTCGCACCGCGGCGAGCTCCGTGCCCAACCAGGCGTCAAGATCGGCCAGCAGCGCCTCGTCGTCGACCGCGGGCCACGGGGCTCCGAGGTGCGCGTGGCAGAACGCGAGCCGCTCGCGCAGGGCGCGTGCGGCCTCCGACCAGCGCAGCACGGACAGACCGCTGCGCCGGATGCCGTCGCGGACGGCCGCCTGGACGAGGAGCCGGTCGGGGTTCGCCAGCGGGACGTCGCCCAGCACGATCGCGCCGAGCGCCTCGACGCGCCGTGTCACGATCCGGCCGTCGTCCCAGCGGATCTGGTCGGTGGTCGACACGAGGTCGCCCGCGACGTCCCGCGCGGTCGTCTCGTCGATCGGCGCCGCGGCACGGATCCTGGCGTCGGCGCGACCGGGTGCCCGGTCGGCGACCGCGATCGCCAGCCAGGGCGCGTTCCGCAGCGGCGACCGCGGATCCAGCGCGGCACCCGTGCCACCCGACATCTGGTACGTCGCCGAACCCGTCCCCCGGGCCCGCGCGATCCGGTCCGGGTACGCCAGACCCGCCACGATCCCCACCGCAAGATCGTCCGGTACCCCGCGCCCCTCCGGGCCGTCCCGGCCGGCCCGCCCGCCCGACGGGTCGCCGTGCGTCGTGCCGCGGCCGAGGCGCCTCGTCTCCTCTCGCCAGCGGGACGTCGCGCCGCGGTCGTCCCCCCGACGAAGGGCCCGCCAGCGGGCCGGCAGGTCGTCGCCGAAGGTGCGGACCGAGTCGTCCGAGAGCATCGCGACGATCTCGCGTGCCCGGTCGGCGCCGACCCGCGGGGACCCGTCCAACAACGCGCGGGCCAGGCGGGGATGCGCCCCGATCGCCCTCATCCGCCGGCCCCGCTCGGTGATCCGGCCGTCGTCGTCCAGGGCATCGATGCGGCGCAGCAGCTCGGTGGCCGCCGTCATCGCCGGGGCCGGCGGCGCCTCGAGCAGGGTCAGCCCCGCGCCCGCGGGCGCGCCCCAGGCCGCGAGGTCGAGGGCGAAGGCCGCCAGGTCGGCGACCGCGATCTCCGGCGCCGCGTGCTCGTCGAGACGCGCGTGGTCGGTGGCGGACCAGCACCGATAGACGCGGCCGGGCGCCTCCCGCCCGGCACGACCCGCGCGCTGGTCGGCCGACGACCTCGAGACCCGGCAGGTGACCAACGTCCCGAGACCACGGGACTGGTCGGTCCGCGGCTCCCGGGCAAGGCCCGCGTCGACCACGACCCTCACCCCGGGCACCGTCAGCGAGCTCTCCGCGACCGAGGTCGTCACCACGACCCGACGCACGGCGGACGGCGCCAGCGCGCGCTCCTGCTCGGCCTTCGTCTGGCGACCGAACAACGGCAGGACGTTCAGACCGGCCAACCGGCGAGTCACACCGCCGATCTCGGCCTCTCCCGGCACGAACACGAGGATGTCGCCGTCGTTCTCCGTCAGTGCGCGCCGGACGACGGCCGCGACGTGGTCGAGCAGCCGCGGGTCGACGCGACCGCCGGGGAGCAGCGGCGTGGGCAACGGTGGCGGAGCCCACTCGGTCGCCACGTCGAACAGCGCGGCGGACGCCGTGATCACGGGTGCGGGGTCGTCCGCTCCGAGCGCGCGGCTCAGCCGGCGCGTGTCCGCCGTGGCCGAGGTCGCGACGACGGCCAGGTCCTCCCGCAGGTTCGCCCGGACGTCGACGAGGAGCGCGAGCAACAGGTCGGCGTCCAGGTGCCGCTCGTGGCACTCGTCGATCACGATCGCCGTGACACCCGGCAGCTCCGGGTCCTGCTGCAGCCGCCGCACGAGGAGCCCCGTCGTCACCACCTCGACGCTCAGGCCCGTGCCCCCGCTCCGCTCACCACGCATCGCGTAGCCGATGCGCCGCCCGAGCGGCTCGCCGACCAGCATCGCCAGCCGGGCCGCCGCCGCGCGGGTGGCCAGCCGGCGCGGTTCGGCGACGAGGACCGTGCCCCCGAGCGCGTCTCCCAGCGCGAGCGGCAGCAACGAGGTCTTCCCCGACCCCGGCGGCGCGACCAGCACCGCCGTACCGCGCGACCGCACCGCGTCGACCGTGGCAGGCAGGACTGCCCGGACGGGCAGGTCCGCACCCGGCACCGAAGGTTCAGGGAGCAGCACGCCCCGACCCTAGTCGACCGCGACGAAGGGCCCCGCGGACGCGACGTCCGCGGGGCCCCTCCGTCCGTGGACCGGGTGCTACCAGCCGCGCTCGGCCAGGCGCACGGGTGCCGGCTCGGCCTCGACGTTGATGCCCACCATGGCCTCGCCCAGCCCGCGGGAGACCTTGGCCAGGACGTCGGGGTCGTCGTGGAACGTGGTGGCCTGGACGATCGCCTTGGCGCGCGCGACCGGGTCGCCGGACTTGAAGATGCCGGAGCCGACGAACACGCCCTCGGCGCCGAGCTGCATCATCATCGCGGCGTCCGCCGGGGTGGCGATGCCGCCCGCGGTGAAGAGCACGACCGGCAGCCTGCCGGCCCGCGCCACCTCGGCGACGAGCTCGTACGGCGCCTGCAGCTCCTTGGCCGCGACGAACAGCTCGTCCTCGGGCAGGGAGGTGAGGCGGCGGATCTCGCCGCGGATCTGGCGCATGTGCGTGGTCGCGTTGGAGACGTCGCCGGTGCCGGCCTCGCCCTTGGAACGGATCATCGCCGCGCCCTCGGTGATGCGGCGCAGGGCCTCGCCGAGGTTGGTCGCGCCGCACACGAACGGCACGGTGAAGCGCCACTTGTCGATGTGGTTGGCGTAGTCGGCGGGGGTGAGCACCTCCGACTCGTCGATGTAGTCGACGCCCAGCGCCTGCAGCACCTGGGCCTCGACGAAGTGCCCGATGCGGGCCTTCGCCATCACCGGGATGGAGACGGCGTCGATGATGCCGTCGATCATGTCGGGGTCGCTCATGCGCGCGACGCCGCCCTGGGCACGGATGTCGGCGGGCACCCGCTCGAGGGCCATGACGGCGACCGCGCCGGCGTCCTCGGCGATCTTCGCCTGCTCGGGGGTGACGACGTCCATGATGACGCCGCCCTTGAGCATCTCGGCCATGCCGCGCTTGACGCGGGCGGTGCCCACCTCGCCCGCGGGGATCTGGCCGTTGCCGGTGGTCTCGCTCAACTCGCGCCTCGCTCGTGTCGCAGGGAGCGGCGTGACCGCTGTCACGCCCCTCCCATCCTA
The DNA here is from genome assembly GCF_042799955.1 of Isoptericola sp. NPDC057653. NCBI lineage: Bacteria > Bacillati > Actinomycetota > Actinomycetes > Micrococcales > Promicromonosporaceae > Isoptericola > Isoptericola sp. NPDC057653. The sequence continues at coordinate 479,967 of NZ_JBHVHP010000002.1, forward strand.
TGGCGCGGATCAGCCCCCGGTGAGCCCCTCCGGCATCTGGTCGTCCAGCTCGACGGTGCGCGGCAGCGCCGCGTGCCCGCTGAGGCGCAGCAGCCGCACGTACCAGGTGCGGCGTGCCCGGCGCGCCTGGGCGACGGCCTCGTTGTGGAACCGCCGCGCCAGCTGGGCCCGGTACCAGGCGGCCGCGAGCTGACCCACGAGCTCGTCGCCGGCGGCGGTGCTGCGCAGCTCCCCGAGCGACTCGTCGTCGCCCAGCGCCGAGCGGAGCGTGGACGACAGCTCGCTCTCGGCGCGCTCGCGCCCCGGGGCCAGGCCGTCCAGCGCGAGCTCCGCACCGGCCGGGACCGGCGGGGCCGGGTCCTCCACGGCGGCGAACGCGGCGTCCGCCACGAGCACGGCCCCCGCGGGGTCGAGCAGGCCCGAGGACGCCAGGTCGACGGCGGCGCCCGCCCGGCGGGCGAGCTGCGCCTGCAGGGCGATCCGGGACGCGACGACCTTGCGGTGCAGCCGGTCGAGGCGCGACGCGGAGATCCACGCCAGCCACACGACCACCGCGGCGACCACGACGACGACGAGCGCGAGCTCGGACCAGCTCATGCGCCCTCACCGCCCGCGGCGCGGCGCGTGCGGAGCCAGCCGACGGCGCTCTCGGAGCGCGACGGCGCGACCGGCGAGCCGAGGGCCTCGCCCGCGGCGACCGCCATCTCGTAGACGGCCAGGACCTGCGCGGTCACCGCCGACCAGTCGAACCGGCGCACGAACGCCGTGGCCCGGTCGCGCCGGACGGCGGTGTCCTGCGGGTCGTCGAGCGCCTCGAGGATCGCGCGCGCCAGGTCGTCCGGCTCGCCCGTGCGGAAGAGGCGCCCCGCGGCACCCTCGTCGAGCACCCGGCGGAAGGCGCCGAGGTCGCTCGCCACGACGGCGGTGCCGGCGCTCATCGCCTCGACGAGCACGATGCCGAAGCTCTCGCCGCCGGTCTGGGGGGCGATGTAGAGGTCGGCCGACGCGAGCAGGGACGCCTTGTCCTCGTCGCTGACGCCCCCGAGGAACTCGAACGAGCCCGCGAGCGGCCCGAGCGCGTCGATCGCGGCGTCCCGGCCCACGTCGCCCTTGCCGGCGACGAGGAACCGCGCGCCGGGGATCCGCTCCAGCACCTTCGGCGCGGCCCCCGCGAGCACCTCGAGCCCCTTCCGCGGCTCGTCGAGGCGCCCCAGGAAGGCGATCGTGGGCGCCGCGGGCGTGCCGCGCCAGCGCTCGTCGGTCGACGCCGCGGCGAACGTGTCGACGTACACCCCGTTCGGGATGACGACGGCGTCCCCGCCGACGTGGTCGACCAGCGTGCGGCGGGCGTCCTCCGACACCGCGATGCGGGCGGCGATCTTCTCCAGCGACTGCCGCAGCAGCGGGTACGCGACCTGCAGGGCGCGGGACCGCTCCTGGGAGGTGTGGAACGTGGCCACGACCGGCCCCTCGGCCACCCACAGCGCCAGCATGGACAGGCTGGGCACCATCGGCTCGTGCAGGTGCACGACGTCGAAGCGGCCCGCCTCGAGCCAGCGGCGCACGCGGGCGGCGGTCCGCGGCCCGAACGTGAGCCGGGCGACGGAGCCGTTGTAGCGCACCGGGATCGCGCGGCCCGCGGGGGTCACGACGTCCGGCACCGGGGTCTCGTCGTCCGCCGGGGCGAGCACGGACACCTCGTGCCCGTCGCGCTGCAGCGCCTGCGCGAGGTCGCGCACGTGGAACTGCACGCCGCCGGGGGCGTCGAACGAGTAGGGGCACACGATCCCGACGCGCAGCGGGCGCGGCGGCGCCGCGGCGTCGAAGGCTGCGGGGGCGCTCATCCCTCGCCCGCCTCGGCCTTGGTGCGCGCGTACCGGTCCGCGTCGAGGTCGTCGACGAAGACGCGCTGCAGCATGTGCCAGTCCTCGGTGGACTCCTGCAGGGTGCGCGAGACCGCGTCCACCCAGCCCTGCGTCATCACCGCGACCCGCTCCTGGCGTCGCAGGCCCGAGCCGTCGGGCACCGGGACGGGCGGGTAGAAGCGGATGACGATGCCCCAGGCGGTGCCGGCGGCGCGCCGCCGCTCCCCCGTGAGGCGCTCGTACGTGATCCCGACGGGCACGAGCGGCACCTTCGCGGCGATCGCCAGCGCCGCCGGGCCGGCCGCCACGCGCGCCCGGTGGCCGCACAGGTCCACCTCGACGCCGGTGGCGGTGAGGTCGCGGTCGGCCAGCAGCGGCACGATGCAGCCGCCCTTCGTGGCGCCGCGCACGAGGTTGCGGAACACGTCGTGGTCGCCGAGCGGCAGCACGTCGATGCCGATGGAGCGGCGGAACTCGACGAACTCGACGAACAGCTCCTCGGGCTTGAGCCGCTCCGCGACCGTGAGCACCGGGGCGATGTGCGGCGTCGCCCACGCGCCGGCGAGGTCCCAGTTGCCCAGGTGCGCCAGCGCGAGCGAGACGGCCTGGCCGTCCCCGACCGGGCCTGCGACGTGCTCGAGGCCCTCGACGCGCACGCGGGCGGCGACCTGCTCGGACGTGGCGCCCTGCAGCGTGAACGCCTCGCGGAAGTAGCGCATGTACGAGCGCATGCCCGCGCGGGTGAGGCGGCGCAGCTCCGGCCCGTCGAGGTCCGGCCGCACCCGCGCGTAGTTCGCCTCGAGGCGTCGCACCCCCTCGGTGCGGCGCAGCCAGGTGAGGTCCGCGACGGCGGTGAACGCCGCGCGCAGCACCGGCTCGGGCACCTTCGGCGCGTGGCGCCAGGCGAACGTGTACAGGCGGGCGACGTCGATCCGCATCAGGCCTCCGGGTTCGGGTCGGTTCGGTGGTCCGCGGACGGCGGCCCGGCGTCGCGGGCCGTACCCGCCAGCTGCCTCCGCACGGTGGCCATGCGCTGCACGACCGTCACGAGGCTCGCGACGGCGAGCAGGGTGAGGGCGACCTCGGCGACGACGACGGGCAGCCCGACCTGGGTGAAGCCGACGGCGACGAGGGCGACCACCAGCCGGTCGGTGCGCTCCGCGATCCCGACGGCGGCCGTGGCGCCGACGCTCTCCGCGCGGGCCCGGGCGTAGGGCACCACGGAGCCGAGCACCAGGCACGCGAGCGCGGCCGCCAGGCCCCAGGTCGCGTACGGCAGGTCGGGGTGCAGCACGAACCACAGCGTGATGCCGGCGAAGACCGCGCCGTCGGACACGCGGTCGAGCGTGGAGTCGAGGAACGCGCCCCACGGGCCCGACCGCCCCGACAGCCGCGCCATCACGCCGTCCATCGAGTCCGCGAGGGCGAACAGGCCGATGAGGACGCCGCCGAGCAGCACGTTCCCCGTCGGCAGCAGCGTGAGTGCCAGCACGCACACGACCACGGTCCCCGTGATCGTCACCGCGTCCGGGGAGACGCCCAGGCGCAGCAGCAGGCGCGCGGGCGGGGTGAACAGGCGCTGCATCGTCGCCCGCAGGCCTCCGAGCATCAGCGCGCCCCGTCGGGCTCGGCGCCGTGCCCGGCGGCCGGCTCGGCGGGCCACGCGGCCGCGAGCCGGGCCCGGGTGTCCGCCAGCAGCTCGGGCAGCGCCTTGGTCTGCCCGACGACGGGCAGGAAGTTGGCGTCGCCGAGCCAGCGCGGCACGACGTGCTGGTGCAGGTGCGCCGCGATGCCGGCGCCCGCCACCTCGCCCTGGTTCATGCCGATGTTGAAGCCCGCCGGCGCGTACACCGCGCCGAGCGTGCGCACCGCCGCCTTCGTCATCGCCGCGAGCTCGACCGTCTCGGGGTCGGTGAGGTCCACGTAGTCCGACACGTGCCGGTACGGCAGGACCATGAGGTGGCCCGAGTTGTACGGGTACAGGTTGAGCACCGCGTAGCACTCCGCCCCGCGGGCGACGACGAGGCCGGCCTCGTCGTCGCCCGTCGGGATGCGGCAGAACGGGCACTGCGCCACCGAGCCGTCGGCCGGCTTGTCCTGGCCGCCGATGTAGACCATGCGGTGCGGCGTCCACAGCCGCTGCATGCCGTCCTCGGGCGGCCCGAAGCCGCTCGCCGGCTCCACCGTCGTGCCGTCCGCGCCCTGGTCCGCTGCGCCTCCCATGCCGGGGCCCCGCTCAGACCTGGGCGCGGTCGCGGACGGCGGCCACGATGCGCTCGATCGCGTCGGCCACCGGCACCCCGTTCTCCTGCGTGCCGTCACGGAAGCGGAACGACACGGCGCCGGCCTCGACGTCCTCGCCGCCCGCGATGAGCACGAACGGGACCTTCTCCTTGGACGCGTTGCGGATCTTCTTGCCGAAGCGGTCGTCGGACAGGTCGACCTGGGCGCGGATGCCGCGGGCCTTGAGCTGCGCGACGACGTCCTTGAGGTAGTCGTCGAACGCCTCCGCGACCGGCACCGCGAGCACCTGGACGGGCGCGAGCCATGCCGGGAACGCCCCGGCGTAGTGCTCGATGAGCACGCCCATGAACCGCTCGATCGACCCGAACTTGGCGGAGTGGATCATCACCGGCTGCTGCTTGGTGCCGTCGGGGCCCGTGTACTCCAGGCCGAACCGCGCGGGCTGGTTGAAGTCGTACTGCACGGTGCCCATCTGCCAGGTGCGGCCGATGGCGTCCTTGGTCTGCACCGAGATCTTGGGGCCGTAGAACGCGGCGCCGCCCGGGTCCGGGACCAGCTCGAGGCCGGTCTCGCGACCCACCTCCTCGAGGACCTTGGTGGCGGTCGCCCAGTCCTCGTCCGACCCGACGAACTTGTCCGGCTTGGAGTCGTCGCGGGTGGACAGCTCCAGGTAGAAGTCCGTGAGCCCGAAGTCGGTGAGCACGCTCATCATGAAGTTCAGCAGGTGCTTGACCTCGCCGGGCGCCTGCTCCGGGGTGACGTACGAGTGCGAGTCGTCCTGCGTCAGGCCGCGCACGCGGGTCAGGCCCTGCACCACGCCAGACTTCTCGTACCGGTACACCGTGCCGAACTCGAAGAGCCGCAGCGGCAGCTCGCGGTACGACCGGCCGCGCGAGGAGAAGATCAGGTTGTGCATCGGGCAGTTCATGGCCTTGAGGCGGTACTTCGAGCCCTCGAGGTCCATCTCGGGGAACATCGTGTCCGCGTAGTACGGCAGGTGCCCCGAGGTGTGGAACAGGCCGTCCTTGGTGACGTGCGGCGTCCCGACGTACTCGAAGCCCTCCTCGATGTGGCGACGGCGGACGTAGTCCTCCATCTCCCGCTTGATGACGCCACCCTTGGGGTGGAACAGCGGCAGGCCGGAGCCGACCTCGTCGTGGAAGGAGAACAGGTCCAGCTCCGCGCCGAGCTTGCGGTGGTCGCGGCGCTCGGCCTCGGCCAGGCGCTCGAGGTACGCCTTGAGCTCGTCCTTGCTGGGCCAGGCCGTGCCGTAGACGCGCTGCAGCATCGGGTTCTTCTCGCTGCCGCGCCAGTAGGCCGCGGCGTTGCGCATGAGCTGCACCCCGTTGCCGATCAGCCTGGTGCTGGGCAGGTGCGGCCCGCGGCACAGGTCCTTCCAGACCACGGTCTCGCTCTCGCGCCCGGCGCCGCGGACGTTGTCGTAGATCGTCAGCTCGCCGCCGCCGACCTCCACCGAGGACCCGTCCTCGTCGGACGAGCCGCCCTTGAGCCCGATGAGCTCCAGCTTGTACGGCTCGCCGGCCAGTTCGGCGCGCGCCTCGTCCTCCGTGACCACGCGGCGACGGAAGGTCTGGCCCTCCCGGATGATGCGCGCCATCGCCTTGTCGAGGGCCTTGAGGTCCTCGGGCGTGAACGGCGTCTCGACGTCGAAGTCGTAGTAGAAGCCGTCGGTCACGGGCGGGCCGATGCCGAGCTTGGCGTCGGGGGTGACCTGCTGGACCGCCTGGGCCAGGACGTGCGCGGCGCTGTGGCGCAGCACGGCGAGCCCGTCGGGCGAGCCGATGGTGACCGGCTCGACGACGGTGCCGGGCGCGAGCTCGCGCGACAGGTCGAGCAGCTCGCCGTCGACGCGCATCACGACGACGTCGCGGCGGTCCGAGAAGAGCTCCGTGCCCGTCGTCGGCGTCTGCACCGTCACCGTCTGCTGCGCGTCGTCGTTCGTGCCGGCAGGGTTCGGTGGCATCGGCGAGGCGACGTCGGACACGGGGGCTCCTTGCGGTTCGGTGACCGTCGCGCGGTGGCTTGCGGCGGTCGGACGGCGGCCGGCCGGCGCGGGGACGCGCTGGCACGGCCGAGGGGCGCCACCCTGGGCGGCGCCCCTCGATCGTACTCATCCGGGCCGGTCGCGACGACGAGGCGCTCCGCCCGTGGGCGGTGTCTCGTCGCCCGCGGGCCAGGGTCCGGCGGCGCTCAGTTGCGCTTCTTGGCCTCCTCGGCGGCCTTGTCCACGTAGCCGTCCACGGTGTCCGGCGTCCGCTTCTTGACCTCGTCGGCGGCCTTGTCGATGTTCTCGTCGGTCGCGAGGTCCTTGACGGCGTCCTTCGCCTTGTCGAACAGGCCACCCAGGCCCGAGCTCTCGCCCATGTGCATCCCCCTCGGTCGGCGGCCGGTCACCGACCCGTCGTCGGCCCGGCCCCGACAAGAGCACCACGGCGCGCCCGCGCGCGCGAGCGGAACCCGCCACGGTCGAGCGCCGAGGGCCGCCGGTCCGCCCGAGCAATCTTGTGAAGCACTTCACAAGATCCGTCGATGCAGGTCAGGCACTGTGGTCATACCATAGAGACAGCGCCGGACCCGGCGCAGTCCAGACCGGCCGCGAACCGCGCGACCCGGCACCCGGAGGGGACCATGACCACCACCCGCACCACCCAGCGACCGGTTCGCATCGTCGGCCTCGTCGCGCTGATCGCCGGCATCCTGATGATCGGTGCCGGCGCCGCCACGTGGGCCACCGTGAGCAGCCAGCTCGCCGCCCAGGACATCACCGTCTCGGAGGACGCCGCGTTCCTCGGCGGCGCCACGGTGGACGGGCCCCTCACCGCGTACGCGCAGGCGCAGGTCATCGACAAGCACGCGCTCGAGGCCACCGGCGGCCAGACGTACGCGCAGCTCGGCCAGGACGACCCGCTGCGCGCCACCGCGATGAACGCGTCGTTCCTGCGGGCCTCGCTCTTCACCTCGGTCGTCGCCTACGGCGTGAGCGCCCTGGTGATGGGCCTCGGCGTCCTCTTCGGCCTCATGGGCTGGTCGCTGCGCCGCCTCGCCGCCGAGCCGGCCGTCGCGAAGGCGACCGTCCCCGCCGCCGTCCCGGCCACCCCGGCCCGCGGCCGCCTCAACCCGGCGGTCTGACCGCCCCAGCACCTCGCCGAACAGGCGGTTGCGCACCCTCTGAGCTCTCAGAAGGTGCGCAACCGCCTGCTCGGCAATGGGGCGCTGCGCCGTTGTGGTCGCCGGCACCGACCGGCACGCTGGGGGCGTGCCCACCGTCCCTCCCACGCCCGCCGGGCCGCCGTCGCGCGGCGCGGACTCCCCCGACTACCCCGCCGCCGCGCGGACCGCGCCCACGCTGGCCGCCCTCGACGCCCACCTCGTCGAGTGCCGGGCCTGCCCGCGCCTCGTCGCGTGGCGCGAGGAGGTGGCCCGCGAGCGCCGCGCCGCCTTCCGCGACGAGACCTACTGGGGGCGCCCCGTGCCCGGCTTCGGCGACCCGGCGGCCGCGGTCGTCGTGGTGGGCCTCGCCCCCGCGGCGCACGGCGCCAACCGCACGGGCCGGATGTTCACCGGCGACCGCAGCGGCGACTTCCTCTTCGCGGCCATGCACCGCACCGGGTTCGCGAACCAGGCCACGTCCGTGTCCGCCGACGACGGCCTGGAGCTGACCGGCATCCGCGTGACGGCGCCCGTGCGGTGCGCGCCGCCGGCGAACAGACCCACCCCCGAGGAGCGCCGCCGGTGCGCGCCCTACCTGGCCCGCGAGCTCGAGCTGGTGGGCGACGGCCTCCGGGTGGCCGTGGCGCTCGGCGCCATCGGGTGGCAGGCGCTGCTCACGACGCTGGCCGAGCAGGGGTGGCAGGTGCCGCGGCCCCGGCCGGCGTTCGCGCACGGTGCCGAGGTCACCCTCGTCCGGGGCGGCGCCGGACCGGGCTCCCGCGCGCTCACCGTGCTGGGGTGCTTCCACGTCTCGCAGCAGAACACCTTCACGGGCCGGCTCACCCCCGCGATGCTGGACGACGTGCTGCGGCGCGCCCGCGCGCTCGCGGTCGCCTGAGCGGCCGGTAAGCCGTCGCCGCCGCCGACACGCCGCGGATAGGGTCGCCGGATGACCGTGACCATCCTCACCGGGCCGCCCGGCGCCGGGAAGACGACCGTCGCCGCGCTGCTCACGGCGGAGCTCGAGCGCCCCACCGTCAACCTCACGACCGACACGTTCTACCGGTCGATCGCGACCGGCTTCGTGCCGCCGTACCTCGCGGGCTCGCAGCGGCAGAACGAGACCGTGGCGGCGGCGATCGTCGGCGCCGTGAGCGCGTACGTGCGGGGCGGGTACGACGTGGTGGTGGACGGCGTCGTCGGCCCCTGGTTCCTGCCGCCGTTCCGCGAGGCGGCCGCGCGCGAGGGCTGGGACCTCGCGTACGTCGTCCTGCGCCCTGCGCTGGACGTGGCGCTCGCCCGCGCGGGCGGCCGCGCCGACGCCGAGCTGCGCGACCCGGACGCCGTGCGCAGCATGCACGCCGCGTTCGGGGACCTGGCCGGGCTCGAGCCGCACGCCCGCGACACCGGCGCCGAGGAGCCCGCGGACACCGCCGCGGCCCTGCGGGCGGCGCTCGCCGACGGCGCGTTCCGGCTGCCGGTGCCCGCCGCCGCGCAGGTCGAGGACACCCGGGCGGACCCGCCGCTGCGGGCCGACGAGGCCGCCACCCTGCGGGGCTACCTCGACTACCACCGCGACACGCTGCGCCTGAAGACCGCCGGGCTCGACGACGCGCAGCTGAGCACGCCGCTGCCGCCGAGCACGATGACCCTGGGCGGGCTGCTCAAGCACCTCGCGTACGTCGAGCTGTACTGGTTCCGCGAGGTGTTCGAGGGCGTCTCCCGGCGGCCCCCGTTCGACGCCGTGGACTGGGACGCCGACCCCGACTGGGAGTGGCACAGCGCCGCCGACGACACCCCGCAGGAGCTGCGCGCGCTGTTCGACGGCGCCGTCGCGTCCGCCGACGGCGTGCTCGACGCCGCGCTGGCGACCGGCAGCCTCGACGCGACGTCGGTCGTCACGTCGCGCCGCCACGGCGAGGGCGCGTTCAGCCTCCGCTGGATCGTGGTGCACATGATCGAGGAGTACGCGCGGCACAACGGGCACGCCGACCTGCTGCGCGAGGCCGTCGACGGCACGACGGGCGAGTAGCCGCCGTCAGGCGGTCGCCGCGTCGGCGCCCGACGCCTCGCCCGACGCCGCGGCACGACGCTCGCGCCGGGGCTTGAGCAGGAAGTGCTCCGTCACGTACCCCACCACGACCGCGAGGAGCACGATCGGCGCCATCGCGGGTGCCGCCGGGCCCAGCAGCATGACGATCAGCACGGACGAGGAGACGGGGAACGGCAGCGTCGCCGCCGTGGCCGCCGCCATCCCGGCGGCGAGGCCGGGCACCGCGCCGTACCCGGGGAGCTCCGCGACCAGCACGCCCGTGGCCGCGCCGAGGAGGACGGCGGGGAAGATCGGGCCGCCGCGCAGCGTGCCGAGCGACACGGCGTAGGCGACGCCCTTGAACGCCAGCAGCGCGACCAGCGCGCCGGCGCCCCACGCGGCGGGGTCGGACGCCAGCGGCGCGAGCAGGTCCTGGCCCGACAGGGCGACGTCCATCGGCGACCGCCCGGTGACCAGGGCGTACCCCGAGGCGCAGGCGCCGACCACCAGCGCGCCCACCACGGCGGCCGCGAAGGGGTGCGCGGCGGCGGCCCGCGCCACGGCGCCGCCGAGGCGGTGCACCAGCCGCACGACGATCGCGACGAGCACGGCCACCGGGATGGTCCACAGCACGTCGGCGAGGTCCGGCCGGGCCGGGCCGTCGATGCCGGGCAGGGTGAGCGGGGCGATCTCCAGGCCCGTCCAGACGCCCATGCCCGTGAACACGAGGGCCCCGACCCCGGACGTCAGGATGCTGGGCAGGACCACGCCCACGAGCCGCGCGCCCGACAGGCCGGCGATGGCCGACGCCTCGACCACGAAGACGGCGCCCACGATCGGGCTGCCGAAGATGGCCGACAGCGCCGCGGCGGACCCGGCGACGGCCAGGACCTGGCGGGTCGGGTCGTCGAGCCGCGCGTCCCACGGCCGCACGAGGATGAGGGCCAGCGCCGAGCCGATGGCCAGGAGCGGCCCCTCGGGTCCGAGGACGGCGCCCAGGGGCAGCCCGGCGAGCGCCGCGAGCAGCACGCCGGGGACGTAGGACGCGGGGACGACGCCCAGGCTCAGGCCGTCGACCGGGACGTGACCGCCGTGCCCCGGCAGGGAGCGGACGGCGAACCCGACGAGCAGGCCGGCGAGCGCCATCCACGGCAGCGGCCACCACCAGGGCGGCGAGTCGTACCCCAGCCCCTCCGGCAGGACCTCCCACACCTGGTGGGTGAGCTCGTGCAGGACGGCGAGGAACGCGAACGCCGCCAGCGAGACCGGGACGCCCACGCCCGCCGCGAACAGCAGCAGGCGGCCGAAGCCGCGCGGCGTGGGCAGAGAGCCCGAGGCCGACGCCGCACGGCCCGCCGTCGCGTCGGCCCCGGACATCCCGCTCACCCGAGGAGCTTGGCCTTGGCCGCGGCGAACTCCGCGTCCGAGAGCACGCCGGCGGCCTTGAGGTCGCCCAGCTTCTGCAGCTGCGCGATGAGGTCCTCCTGGGGCGCGGCCGGCGCCACCTGCGCGGCCTGCTGGGCCTGCAGCTGCGCCTGCTGCTGCTCGTACGCCTGCTGCTGGGCCGCCTGCTGCTGCTGGGCGTTGTACTGGTCCGCGGCGTAGCGCTGCTCGTCGCGGGCGGAGGCGCGCCGGTTCATCGCCCGGCTCGTCGCCTGCGCCGTGCCGGTGATGACGGCCGTGCGGGCCATGGTGCCGATGAGGCCGGGGCGGCCCATCCGTCGCATGGGGGGCATCTCAGTTCTCCTTCTCGATCTCGGCGGAGATGGCCTCGAGCGCCGCCGGGGGCACCTGGGTCCAGTCCAGGAGCCGACCACCGGCACCGCGCAGGGCCCCGGTGAGGCCGCGCGCCCAGGTGTGCTCGAAGACGAGCATGCCGACGGCCGCACCGGGCTCGAGGTCCTCCGCGATGTCGTCGACGTCCTCCGACCCGAGCAGCCCGGCCGGCTCGCCGACGATGCGGGCGAGCTCGTCGTCGCCGCCCTCGGTGGCCTCCAGCCACTCGATCGTGCCGTCCTGCGCCTTGCGGATCAGGAGCGCGTCGAGCACGTCGATCGTGCCGGCGTCGACGAGCCGGGCGAGCTCGGCGATGACCTCGCCCCTGAAGTCGGTCTGCGGGAACTCGATGAGCACGAGCTCCACGGGTCCGGTGGGTTGCATGTCCTGCCTCTCGGTCGATCCCTCGGAACGGACCGCGACCCGTCGCGAGGGCCCCCTCGACGGAGACCCGTGCGGCAGCGCTCGTCCTGGCGAAACTCTCCCATCGGGCGGGCACGCCCGCATGCCGAGGGGCGGGGGCCGCCGGGGTGAACCAGCAGGTCACCGGCGCCGCGACCGGGCCCGGTCGCGGCCCGGTCGCGGCCCGGTCGCGGCGCGGTCGCGGCCGGTCGGGGCGGGAGCCGTCACGCCGCGCCGCACGACCCCCGGACGGTGAGGCGGGGCAGCAGCGCCACGTGCCGCGGCGACGCGTGCGCGCCGGGCACCTCGCCGCCCTCGTCCCCCACGATCCGCGCGACGAGCAGGCGCAGCGCCTCGCGCCCGAGCTCGCGGCGCGGCGGCGTCACCGTGGTCAGCGGCACGACGGCCAGCTCGGCGTTCTCGTCGTCGTAGGCGACGACGGCGAGGTCCTCCGGGACCCGCAGGCCGCGGTCGAGCGCGGCCTCCACGAGGCGGGCGGCGTGGTCGTCGGTGTGCACGAGGACGGCGCGGGTGCCGGTCGCGCGGCACCGGTCCAGGAGCGCGCCGAGCTCGCGCCCCAGCGCGGCCGGGTCGCCCTCGCCCTTGGGCAGCGACACGTCGGGGCCCGGCTCGACGCCGAGGCGGGCGACCGCCGTCGCGAACCCCTCGCGCACGTGCGGCGCGGTGGGCGTGCGGTCGTAGACCGCCAGCCCGACCCGGCGGTGCCCGAGCCGCGCCAGGTGCTCCACCGCGAGCACCGCGCCGTGCGCGTGGTCGGTACGCACCTGGTCGAGCTCGCTCAGCACGGTGAGGCCGTCGACGCGCCGCTCGGCGACGACGACCGGGACCGGCACGGAGCGCAGCCACGCGGCCAGCTCCTCCGGGGCGCGGTCGCGGGTGGTGGGCGCCACGACGATCCCCTGGGCGCCGAGCCCGACGAGGCGGTCCACCTGGGCCGCCTCGACGTCGGGCCGGTAGTGCGAGACGCCGAGCACGAGCCGCACGTGCAGGCTCGGCGCCAGCCCCTCCATGCCGCGCACGAGCGGCGGGAAGTGCACCGTCGAGCTCGGCACCACCACCCCCACGAGCACCCGCGCGGCCTGCGGCGCCCGGGCGGAGCGCAGGGCCACGGCGCCGCCGTGCACCCGCGCGAGACGGCCGGCGCGGTCGAGCTCCTGGATGTCGCGCCGGACGGTCACCTCCGCCACGTCGAGGGTCGCCGCCGCCTCCGCGGAGCGCACGCTGCCGCGCAGCTCGACCTCCCGCAGCAGGTACTCGTGCCGTGCCGTGCGCAGGTGCATGGTTCTCCGCCGTCTCTGCCCGTCGCCGTCGAGGGTGCTCCGATCGGGCAGCACCGTAGCGGACGATGTCCGCGCCTGATCGGAAATGTCCGGTCCCGCCGGGATGCTCCGCCCCGCGGGCCAGGATGCCCGGGTGACACCCGCAGCCACGACGCCCACGAGCACCGCCCGCACCACCGACGCCGCCGCGGGGAGCTCCCGCGGGCCCGCCGCGGGGCCGCCGTCCGACCCGCGCCTCGAGCCCGCCCGGCGCTGGCCGCGGGAGCGGTGGCTCGCGACCGCCGACGGGCTGCTCGACGCCGTCCGCCCGTACGCCTCCCCCGGCGGCTCGCTGATCACGCTGCCCGGCCCCGTCAGCGGCTCGGGCGCCTGGAGCGACGGCCTCGAGGGGTACGCCCGCACGTTCCTGCTCGCGGCGTTCCGGCTGCGCGGCGAGGAGGGTCGTGACCCCGCCGGGCTCCTCGACCGGTACGCCGACGGGCTGCGCCACGGCGTCGACCCCGCGGGCGGCGAGCGCTGGCCCCGCGTCGACGAGCGGCGCCAGGCGGTGGTCGAGGCCGCGTCGGTGGCGATCGCCCTCGCGGAGACGCGCCCGTGGCTGTGGGACCGCCTCGACGACGGCACCCGGCAGCGCACCGTCGACTGGCTGGCGGGCGTGGTCGGCACCCGCGGCTACACGAACAACTGGCTCTGGTTCCAGACCGTGATCGAGGCGTTCCTCGCCACGGTGGGCGGGCCGTGGGAGCAGGCGGACCTGGACCGGAACGCCGAGACCGCCGAGTCCCTGTACGTGGGCGACGGCTGGTACTCCGACGGCCGGGGGCGCGACGGGCGCCGGCAGAGCTTCGACCACTACGCGGGCTGGGCGTGGCACGTGTACCCGTTGCTGCACGCCCGCATCCTGGGGCGCCCGCTCGAGGAGGTGCACGCCGCGCGGCTGCGCGCCTACCTCGGCCAGGCGCAGCACCTCGTGGGCTCGCGCGGCGCGCCGATGCTGCAGGGCCGCTCCGTCACCTACCGGCACGCCGTCCTGGCCCCGTTCTGGGCGGGCGCCGTCGCCGGCGCGACGCCGCTGGCGCCGGGCGCGACCCGGGCCCTCACGGGCGCGGTCGCCGACCGGTTCGACGCCGCGGGCGCCGTCGACGAGCGCGGCCTGCTGCCCGTGGGCTGGCACCGCCGGTTCCACCGCGTGCGCCAGCTCTACACCGGCGGGTCGTCGCCGTACTGGGCGAGCAAGGGCTTCCTCGGCCTGCTGCTGCCCCCGGACCACCCGGTCTGGACGGACGAGCCGGAGCTGCCGGGCCCGTGGCGCGAGCCGCGCACGGTCGCCCTCGCCGCCCCCGGCTGGCTGGTGAGCACCACGCCCGCCGACGGCGTCGTGCGCCTCCTCAACCACGGCTCGGACCGCGCGATCGAGCACGCGCTGGCACCCCACGCCGACGACCCGTTCTACCGGCGCCTCGGCTACTCCGGCGCCACGTCGCCCCAGCTCTCCGCGGCCGACGTCGCCGCGCCCCTGGACTCGCACACCGCACTGCTGGACGCCCACGGCGCGCCGTCCCACCGCGACGCCGTCGACCGCGTGCACCTGGACGACGCCGTCGGCGTCTCCCGCTCCCGCGTGCACTGGCTCGACCTGCCCGGGGCGACCGGCGCGGCGACGGGCGACGACGCGGGCTGGGCCGGCCACCGCCTCGGCCCCGTCCTCACCACCGCGTCCGTGGTGCGCGGCCCCGAGGAGGTGCGCCTCGCCTGGTGGACGCCCGCACCCACCGCGGCGCCGGGCCGCGCGCCCGCCGCGACGGCCCCCGCCGACCTCGACCGGGACGCCGCGTGGCCCGCCGACCCCGGGCCGTGGACGGTCCACGTGGGCGGCTGGCCGATCGCGGCGGCGACGGACGACGCACTGCGCCTCGAGCGCGGCGACGACCGGGTCCGCGTGGTCCGCGAGGACGGCACGGTCTCCGCGCTGCGCGCGCTCGCGGTGCGGGCGGACGGCCAGCCCTCCCCCGCGCTCGACGCCGCGGGATGCGCACGCCGGGAGGGCGCGGACCCCTTCGGCGCGGCGTCCGCCGTCCCCTGGCTGCGCACGAGGACCGCCGTCGGGCCGGGCCAGGTCGTCGCGGCGCTCGTCCTGCTGGGCGCCGAGCGCGAGCCACGCCTCGGGCCCGACCCGAGCGTGCACGTGCGCACCGACGGCGACGGGCGGCCGGCGCGGGTCGAGGTGCGGTGGCCCGACGGGCGCGTCGACGCCGTGCCCACGGCCCCGGACGCCGCCGCGGGCACGGCCGGCGACACCGCACCGCCGACGGCGGCCCACGCGTGACGCGGCTCCGGGCGGCGTTCGCCATGCGGGACGCCGCGCTGCTGCCCGACCTGTTCGACGACGCCGCGCTGGCCCGGCTGCGGGGCGTCGCCGACGTCGCCCCCGGCGTGCTCACCGCGGCGGACGTGGCGGGCGGCGCGCTGCGCGACGTGGAGGTGCTCCTCACCGGCTGGGGCGCGCCCCGGCTCGACGCCGACCTGCTGCGGGGTGCCCCACGGCTGCGCGCCGTCGTGCACGCCGCCGGCTCCGTCAAGCCGATCGTCACGCCCGCGACGTGGGAGCACGGCGTGCGCGTGACCAGCGCCGCGGCCGCCAACGCCCGGCCCGTGGCCGAGTACACGCTCGCCATGGTCCTGCTGGCGGGCAAGCGGGTGCTCGAGTCCGCCGACGCGTTCGGGGCGCACCGGGCGTTCGGCGGCTGGTCCGTGCCCGACCCCCGCGGCAACCACGGCCTGACCGTGGGCGTCGTGGGCGCGTCCCGGATCGGCCGGCAGGTGCTGCGCCTCCTCGCCCCGTTCGACGTCGAGCTCCTGCTGCACGACCCGTGGGTCGACGCCGCCGGCGCGCGGGCCCTCGGCGCCGCGTCCGTCGCCCTGGACGACCTCGCGCGGGGCAGCGACGTCGTCACCGTGCACGCCCCCGACCTGCCCGCCACGTACCGGATGATCGGGCCGCACCAGCTCGCCCTCATGCCCGACGCCGCGACGCTGGTGAACACCGCGCGCGGGCGCCTGGTGGACACGCCCGCCCTCACCCGCGAGGTCGTGTCGGGCCGGCTCCGGGCCGTCCTCGACGTCACCGACCCCGAACCGCTGCCCCCCGACCATCCGCTCTACGACGCGCCGGGGGCGCTGCTGACCCCGCACGTCGCGGGGTCGCTGGGCAACGAGCTGCGGCGGCTCGGCGACCTCGCCGTGCGCGAGGTGGAGCGCCTCGCGGCCGGCGCGGAGCTGGAGCACGAGGTGCGCGCCGAGCAGCTGGGCACCACGGCCTGACGGTCGCGGCCGCGTGGACGCCGGTCCGCGCGGTCCGGTTTTGCTCGTTTCGCGACCGGGTGCGCGGTCCCCCCGCACGATGAGGGCGTCCGCCGACGGACACGCACCCCACCGTCACGAAGGAGTGGCCATCGTGGTCGACGTCAGCCGCCGTACCGTCCTCACCTCCGCCCTCACGTCCGCGCTCACCGCGGGCGCGGTCGCCGCCGCCGGGCCTCGCGCCGCGAGCGCCGCGGCCGCGCCCGCCGCCGCGGCGCTCGCCGGGCACGACCCCGTCGACGTCCGCTGGCTCGAGGGCGGTACCCCCGCCGCCCTCGCCGGCGGCGCCACCTGGGGCGTGCCCTGGCCGCGCGGGGCCCTGCCCGGCGATCAGCAGTTCGCCCTCACCACCGCCGCCGGCGAGGCCGTGCCGGTGCAGACCTGGACCACGGCTTGGTGGCCCGACAGCTCCGTCAAGTGGACCGCGCACGCGGTGGCCGACGCCGCGCCCCGCGACGCCTCCTACCGCCTCGCGCCCGGGGCACCCGCCC
This sequence comes from Isoptericola sp. NPDC057653, assembly GCF_042799955.1. NCBI lineage: Bacteria > Bacillati > Actinomycetota > Actinomycetes > Micrococcales > Promicromonosporaceae > Isoptericola > Isoptericola sp. NPDC057653. The sequence continues at coordinate 496,609 of NZ_JBHVHP010000002.1, forward strand.
GGGGAGAGCACGCGGTCACCGTGCGGGAGAACCCGGGCAAGGTCGTGGTCGACACGGGCGTCGTGCAGGTGGAGTTCGGCCGGCAGGGCGACAAGGTCGTGCGCGAGATCCGGCGCGGCGGCGAGGTGGTCGCGAAGGACGGCCGCCTCGTCGTGCAGCGGCAGGACTCCCCCGACACCGACCGCGGCGGCGCGCTGTCCTTCGAGGCCTTCTCCGGGACGGTCCGCGCGGTCACCGTGGAGCAGTCCGGCCCGGTGCGCGCCGTCGTCAAGGTCGAGGGCGTGCACCGCAAGGGCCGCCGCGAGTGGCTGCCGTTCGTGCTGCGCTTCGCGCTGTTCGCGGGCTCGGACGGGATCCGGCTGGTGCACACGTTCTTCGTCGACGGCGACGAGGACACCGACTTCGTCACGGGGCTCGGGGTCCGCTTCACCGTCCCGATGCGCGGCGAGCTCTACGACCGGCACGTGCGGTTCGCGGGGCCCGACGGCGGCGTGCTCGCGGAGGCCGTGCGCGGCGTCACCGGCCTGCGCCGCGACCCGGGCGAGGCCGTGCGCGAGGCGCAGGTGGCCGGCCGGGCGCTGCCCGACCCGGCCGGCTGGGACCAGCGGGTCACCTCGCGGCTGCACTGGATCCCCGCGTGGGGCGACCACAGCCTGGCCCAGCTCAATGCCCACGGCTTCGAGATCCGCAAGCGCACCGGCGCCGGGCACTCGTGGATCCGGGTCGACGCCGGCGGCCGCGCGCCCGGCCTGGGCTACGTGGGCACCCCGGCGGGTGGCCTGGCCTTCGGGATGCGGAACTTCTGGCAGCTGCACCCCACGGAGCTGGAGGTCACGGGCGCCGCGACCGACGAGGCCGACGCCACGGTCTGGATGTGGTCGCCGCGCGCCGAGGCGATGGACCTGCGCTTCTACCACGACGGCATGGGCCAGGACACCTACCCCGAGCAGCTCGACGCCCTCGAGATCACCTACGAGGACTACGAGCCCGGGTTCGGCACCCCCTACGGCGTCGCGCGCACCACCGAGCTGATGTTCTGGGCGCTGCCGGCCACGCCGACCGCCGCGCGGTTCGCCGAGCTCGCGGAGGCCACCGCCACCCCGCCGCTGCCCGCGAGCAGCCCCCAGCACAACCACGCCGCGGGCGTGTTCGGCTCCTGGTCGCCCGTCGACCGGTCCACCCCCGCCCGGGCCACGATCGAGGACCGGCTCGACGCCATCCACCGCTACCACCTCGAGCAGGTGGACCAGCGCTCCTGGTACGGGTTCTGGGACTACGGCGACGTCATGCACTCCTACGACGGCGACCGCCACCAGTGGCGCTACGACGTGGGCGGCTACGCCTGGGACAACTCCGAGCTCTCCACCGACCTGTGGCTCTGGTACCACTACCTGCGCACCGGCGACGCCGCCGCGTTCCGCTTCGCGGAGGCGATGAGCCGGCACACCGGCGAGGTGGACGTGTACCACCTCGGCGAGTGGAAGGGCCTGGGCACGCGGCACGGCGTCCAGCACTGGGGCGACAGCGCCAAGCAGGTGCGCATCAGCAACGCGAGCTACCGGCGCTTCGTCTACTTCCTCACCGGCGACGAGCGTTCCGGCGACCTGCTGCGCGAGCTGGTCGACTCCGACCGCACCTACCTGGTGCTCAACGCCGGCCGCAAGGTCGACGGCTCCACGGGCGGGTACGACCCGGACCCCGCAGCCCTGCCGCTGAGCAAGACCACGGACTGGGGCGCGATCGCCGGCGCGTGGCTGACCGAGTGGGAGCGCGGCGGCGACCCGCGGGCCCGCGAGCGCCTGCTGGCCGGGGCCCGCTCCGTCTCCGCCCTGCCGAACGCGTGGGTGCAGGCGGACGCCACCTACGACCTGGAGTCCGCGACCTTCAGCTCGGGGCCCGACAAGACGGTGTCCGTGGGCAGCCTCAGCTCCGTGTTCGGCCTCGTCGAGGTGATGACGGAGCTGCTCGACCTCGTCGACGAGCCCGAGGTCGAGGCGCGCTGGGTGGAGTTCTGCCGCCTGTACAACGGCACCAAGGCGGAGCAGAAGGAGGCCACCGGCGCGGACTGGGGCAGCCTCAACCTCAAGCAGGCGTACTCCCGCGCGACGGCGTACGCCGCCGTCCGGCTGGACGACGACGCGCTCGCCGCGCGCGCCTGGACGGAGCTGGCCACGGGGCACGCGGGCTACCCCGACGGGATGGACTGGGGCACCCGGCGCGTCGAGCCGCCGGCGGTGCTGCGCGCCGTCGACGAGGCCGACTTCTCCTCGAACGCGTCGGCCCAGTACGGGCTGGCGGCGATCCAGTGCCTCGCCCTCGTCGGGGAGCGGCTCGCGTGAGCGCCGCCCGGCGCCCGTGGCGGGCGACGACGGCGGTCCTCTGCGCCGCGACCACCCTCGCGGTCGGGGCCGCCGCCCCGGCGACGGCGTCCGCGCCGGCCGCCACCGGGCGGCCCGGGCTCGCGGCGCCCCGCCCGGACCCCGCGCTGCTGGAGGCGTGCACGGGGGCCGGGCCGGTCGTGTGCACCTACCCCGACCTGCCGCCCGGCCACTACGACGTCACGGTGCTGCTCGGGGACCGCCACGCCGCCGCCCGCACCGAGGTGCTCGCGGAGGCCCGGCGCCTCATGGTCGACGCCGTCGACACGGACGAGGGCGAGGTGGTGCGGCGCACCTTCACAGTGAACGTCCGCGACCCGGAGAGCCAGCAGAACCTGCCCCCCGGCGACGGCACCCCCGGGCTCACGCTCACGTTCGCCGGAGACGCCCCGCGCGTCGCCGGGATCGGGATCCGGGCGGCGGACGAGCGCACCCCGCGCCTCGCGCTGCTCGGCGACTCCACGGTCACCGACCAGGGCGCCGCCCCGTACACCGGGTGGGGACAGCGCCTGCCGGCCCGCTTCCGCCTCGGGGTGAGCGTGGTCAACCACTCGGGCTCCGGCGAGAGCACCGTCTCGGCGCTGGCGGAGCCGGAGATGCTCGACGCCCTCGTGCCGCAGCTGCGCCCGGGCGACGTCCTCCTGGTGCAGCTCGCGCACAACGACAAGACGACGACCGCCGCGCAGTACCGGGCGAACCTCGCCGAGATCGTCCGCCGGGCGCGCGCCACGGGCGCGACGCCCGTCCTGGTCACGCCGATCGTGCGCCTGCGGTTCGACGGCGACCGCCTCGACCCGACGGGCCTCGTCGTCACGGGCGAGGCCGACCTGCCCGCCGAGATGCGCGGGGTGGCGGCCGACCTGGGCGTGGACCTCGTCGACCTCACGGCGCGGAGCAAGGAGCTCGTCGAGAGCCTCGGCCCCACGGACGCCCAGCCGCTCTACCTCGTCCGGGAGAACGGCGACCGCACCCACACCTCCGAGCACGGCGCGTCGGTGTACGCCGGCATCGTGGCCGACGAGCTGCACCGGCTCGGCCTGGTGCCGGAGCGGTCCTGGGCCCGCTGACCCGGTCGGGGCCCCGGCTCAGACCCGCCCGCGCACCGGCGTGCTCCCGGCGCCCGCGCCGCCGGAGGGCATGACCATCTCGGCGCGGACGCCGAGCAGCCGCACCTCGCGGCCGGGCTCCAGCCCGGCCGCGAGGTCGAGCACCGCCGCGGTCACCTCGTCGAGCGAGCGCGTCGGCGCGGGCAGCTTGCGCGAGAGGGTGCGGGTGAAGAACGGCGCGTAGCGCACCTTCAGCCCCACCCGGAACACCGGCCGCCCCTCGGCCTCGGTGTCCGCGTGCGCCTGCGCGGCCAGCTCCCGCAGCGCGGCCGTGACCTGCTCGGGCGTCGTGAGGTTGCGCTGGTAGGTGGTCTCGCGGCTGTGCCCGCGGGCCACCCACGGGGTGTCGTCGACGACGGCGGACCCCTCCCCACGCCCCAGCTCCCCGTACCAGGCGCCCATCCGCGGCCCGAACTCGCCGACCAGGACGGCCTCGTCCGCGGCGGCGAGCTGCGACACCGTCCCGATGCCGTGCGCCGCGAGGCGCCGGGCCACCCGCGAGCCCACGCCCCACAGGTCGACGACGGGCCGCTCGCCCATCACCGAGGTCCAGCTCTCGGCCGTGAGCCGGTACACGCCCGCCGGCTTGCCGAACCCGGTGGCGATCTTCGCGCGGACCCTGGTGTCGCCGATGCCGACCGAGCAGTGCAGCGCGGTGGCGTCGAGCACGGCCCGCTGCGCGCGGCGGGCGAACGCCTCCGGGTCCTCGACGTCGGTCCCGAGGAACGCCTCGTCCCAGCCGAGGACCTCCACCACGGTGCCGAGCCCGCGCAGCGTGTCCATCACGTGCCCCGACGCCGCCTCGTACACCGGGCGGTCCACGGGGAGGATCACCGCGTCCGGGACCTTGCGGGCCGCGACCCGCAGCGGCATCCCCGACCCGACGCCGTACGCCCGGGCCTCGTACGACGCGGTGGACACCACGGCGCGCTCGGTCGGGTCGCCCCGGCCGCCGACGATCACCGGCCGCCCGGCGAGCTCCGGGCGCCGCAGCACCTCGACCGCGGCCAGGAACTGGTCGAGGTCGACGTGCAGCACCCAGCGGAAGCGGCGTGGGCCCATGCCCCGAGTCTGCGCCACCCGGCGCGGGCGGCGCCCGTCCGCGCGTCAGGCCTCGGGGCCGGCCGCCCGCCCCGCGAGCGCCAGCGTCCAGCGGGCGCGCTCCACCATCGCGACGTCCAGGAACGTGCCGTCGGCCAGGACCACGGTGCCCGTCCCGGCGGCGGCGGCGTCGGCGACGGCGCGCACGACCTCCCGGGCGCGCTCGACCTCCGCCTCCGCCGGGGCGAACGCGGCGCGGATCGTCGCGAGCTGGGCCGGGTGGATCGCCGTCCGGCCCCAGAACCCGAGGGCGCGGCCGGCGCGGCACGACGCCGCGAGGCCGTCGAGGTCGCGCACGTGCGTCCAGGCGGACATGGCGGGGGCCGGGAGGCCCGCGGCCCGCGCGGCGACGACCACGCGGCCCCGCGCCCAGGCCAGCCCGGTCTCGTCGTCCACGCGCAGGTCGGACCGGAGGTCGGCCTCCCCCAGCCCGAGCGAGGCGACCTGCGGCGACGCGGTCGCCAGGTCGAACGCCCGCTCCACGCCGAGCGCCGTCTCGAGCAGCAGGTGCAGGGCGCGGCCGGGCAGCGCCGCCGCGAGGTCCCGCACCTGGTCGGCCGACTCCACCTTCGGCACGCGCACGCCCACGGCGGCCGGCAGCTCCGCCACCGCGGCGAGGTCGGCGGCGTGCCACGGGGTGCCCGCGTGGTTGACGCGCACCTGCACCGCGGGCCCGGCGACGCCGGCGCCCGCGGCCACGTGCGCGGGCGCGGGCGCGTCGGCGAGCACCGTGGCGAGGTGGCCGCGCGCGGCGTCCTTGGCGGCGGGCGCCACGGCGTCCTCGAGGTCCACGAGCACCGCGTCGGCACCCGACGCGAGCGCCTTGCCGAGCCGGTCGGGCCGGTCGGCCGGCACGTACAGGAGGGTGAGCGGCGGCATCGTCGACGCCGCCGCGGACGTCGTCATACGGCCCCCTCGGCCCGCAGGGCGGCGACGCGCTCCGCGTCGAACCCGAGCTCGCCGAGCACGGCGTCGGTGTCGGCGCCGTGGGCGCGGCCCGTGTGCCGGATGACGCCGTCGTTGCCCGACAGCCGGAACAGCGGCCCCTGCATGAGCAGCGGCCCCAGCTCCGGGTCGTCGATCTCGTGGATGGTGCCGAGGGCGCGGAACTGCGGGTCGTCGACGATGTCGCGGGCGTCGTAGATCGGCGCCACCGCGGCCTGCGCCTCCTCGAAGGCGGCGACCACCTCGTCCCGCGTGCGCCCGGCGATCCAGCCGCCGACGGCGTCGTCGAGCTCGTCGGCGTGCTGCGCCCGGTCGACGCCGCGGGCGAACCACGGCTCGTCGATCAGCTCGGGGCGGCCCACCAGCCGCATGACCCGCTCGGCGATCGACTGGGCCGACGTGGAGACGGCCACCCAGTGCCCGTCGCTCGTGCGGTAGGTGTTGCGCGGCGCGTTGTTGGCCGACCGGTTGCCGGAGCGCGGCTGCACGGTGCGCAGCTGGTCCCAGCGGGTGATCTGCGGACCGAGCATCGCGAGGATCGGCTCCACGATCGCGGTGTCGACCACCTGCCCGCGGCCCGTGCGCTCGCGCGTGGACAGCGCGACCATGACCGCGAACGCCGTCGCCAGGGAGGCGACGCCGTCGGCCAGGCCGAACGGCGGCAGGGTGGGCGGGCCGTCGGGCTCCCCCGTCATCGCCGCGAACCCGCTCATCGCCTCCGCGAGGGTGCCGAAGCCCGGCCGCGTGCGGTAGGGGCCCACCTGGCCGAAGCCGCTCACCCGTGCCAGGACCAGCCCGGGGTTGCGGGCCGACAGCTCGTCGTAGCCGAGCCCCCACCGCTCCAGGGTGCCGGGGCGGAAGTTCTCGATCACGACGTCCGCGGTCTCCGCGAGCGCGAGGAACACCTCGCGACCGCCGGGGCTGCCGAGGTTCGCGGTGATCGTGCGCTTGTTGCGCCCGAGCGTCTTCCACCACAGGTTGACGCCGTCCTTCGCCGCGCCGTGCGTGCGCGACGGGTCGGGCTTCGCCGGGTGCTCCACCTTGACGACGTCGGCGCCCATGTCGCCCAGGTGCATCGCCGCCATCGGGCCGGCGAACAGCGTGGACGCGTCGACGACCCGCAGCCCCGCCAGCGCGCCGGCGGCCGCGTCGCGCGAGACGGTCATCGGGTCACCTCCGTCGTGTCCACCAGGCCGAGCGCGTCGGGCAGGTCCCAGGCGCACCGGAACCCGACCGTCGCGCCGCGCGCGAGGCCCAGGCCGGGCAGCAGCAGCTTCACCGCGTAGTCGGGCGCGTGCCGGCCGCCCTCGACGTACCAGTCCGAGCCGTCGGCGCGGTAGTCGCTGCCCCCCTTGATCATGACGTACCGGGTGCGGCCGTCGCTGTGCTCGCTCTCGGTCCACTCCCACACCGCGGGGGCGCCGCGGCCGAAGCCCGGCTCGCCGCCCGCGAGCTGCCACTCGTCCTCGGTGGGCAGCCGCCCGTCGCGCCACGCGCAGTACGCCCGCGCGTCGTCGAGGTCGACGAACGTCACCGGCTCGTCCTCGGTGCCCGGGACGGGACGGCCGTCGGACCAGTGCGCGAGGAAGCGGTGCGGCTCGGCCGGGGCGTACCCGGTCGCGTCGACGAACGCCGCGAACTGCGCGTTCGTCACCTCGCGGGGCGCGACGGCCACGGGCGCGGCCAGCTCGCCGTCGCGCTGCAGCGTGCGGGCGTCGTGCAGGCGCGGGGGCAGCGGCTTCCACTCGTCGACGTACGGCGCGCCCTGGTACATGCCGGTCTCGCGGGCGCGGTGGCGCACGGTGAGGACGTACGGCCCGGCGGGCAGCACGACGGCGTCGGTGCCCGGACCGGCGCCCGCGCCCGGCCCGATCCCCGCGGGCGCCGCGGGGCGCAGCCGCCGGGCGACGCGGTGCGGGAAGCGCGCGTCCGGGTGGTGCGGGTCGCCGTCGGCGGAGTCGAGCCCGTCCACGACGGCGCGCAGCCGCGCGGCCCACGCGGGCCCGGTCGCCCCGGGCCGCCCGGCGTCGGCGTCGGTGCGCACCAGCGCGGCGATGCCGCGCGCGGGGACGACGACGCGCTCGTCGCCGTCGGCGAGCACCGGGCCCGCGTAGTCCTCGTCGCCGCGGTTCACCAGCGTCCAGAGCGTCACGCCGTCGGCCTCCCACCGCGACGCGTACACGCCGGCGGCCTCGGCCTGCGGCGCCAGCTCCGCGAGCGGTGTCCAGGCGCCGCGCAGCAGCAGCTCGCCCGCTTCGCGCTGCACGCGCACCATGCGGCGCACGGTCGCGGCGTCCCGGGCCGACCAGCCGACCCACACCCCGAAGACGACCTCCCACACCATGGCGCCCACGCCGTTGAGCCACGCGGACTGCAGCTCCTCGGAGTGGTCGCGGTGCCAGCGCCGCACGTGGTGCTGCATGTGCCGCCGCTCGTACCAGTGCGCCCGCAGCACGCCCGGCACCGGCGAGTCGGCGAAGAACTGCGCCCACGACGACGAGTGGTCCTCGATGCGCTCCACCGGCAGCTTCGACTCGCCCTCCAGCACGATGCCGGGGCGCGCCGCCTCCAGGCGGGCCACGAGCTCCGGCTCCGCCTTCTTCAGCGTGTCGAGGAAGACGCCGTCCGCGCCCAGGTCGCGGACCAGCGCGGCCAGCTCGGTGAGGTCGTCCTCGCCGCGCCGCGTGCCCGTGTCCCACGGGTTGTAGTCGACGAACACGCGCATCCCCGCGGCGTGGAACGCGGACACCAGACCGGTGATGCCGGGCACGTCGCGGTAGAAGTCCCACTGGTTGCGGTCGTCGATCCCGATCACCGGGTAGGCGTGCCACAGCACGACCGCGTCCAGCCCGGCGAAGCGCTCGGCGGCGTCCGCGAGGAAGCGCTCCGGCGTGAACCGCCGCTCCTCGAACGAGTACAGCAGCTCGTCCCACAGCCAGACCTGCGCGACCGTGCGGCACTCCGCGGCCCACGCCGCCTCCGGGCGGTCGTAGGCGACCCCCGTGTAGCCGTGCCGCTCCCGGGCGTCCGAGCGCCAGGCGGCCAGCCGCTCGCGCCAGGCCGGGCGGTCGGCCGGGTCCGCGGGCCCCACGAAGATCTTCGCCTCGTCGAGCGCGACGCTCTGCTCGGGGGTCAGCGGCCCGCCGGCGGGCACGTCGGTGGGCCGGTCGATCGGCCGCGGGACCAGGGGGTCGAACGTGTACGTCATGACTGCTTCCTCCGAGGGTCCGGGAACGGACCGGGGACGATGGGGGCGGTGCGGTGCGGCGGTGCGGCCGGCAGGCTCAGCCGGCCCCGGAGGCCGCGAGGGCGGCCACCTCCGAGGCGGCCGGGACGGCGTCCTGCGCGCCACGGCGCGTCACCGCCAGCGCGCCCGCGGCGGCCGCGAGCCGGGCGGCCGCGGCCAGGTCCTCGCCCCGGGCGATCCCGGCGGCGAGGACACCGCAGAACACGTCGCCCGCACCCGTGGTGTCGACGGCCTCGACCCGGTGCGCGGGCACGCGCACCGGCGGCGTGCCGCGGCGGGCCACGAGGCTGCCCGCGCCGCCGAGGGTGATCACGACCGCCGGCACCCGCCGCAGCAGCGCGGCCCCGAGCGCCTCGGGGTCCGCCACCGCGTCGGCCTCCAGGTCTCCAGCGAGGTCGGCCGCCTCGTGCTCGTTCACCACCAGGACGTCGACGGCGTCCCAGAGCGCGTCGGGAAGGGCGCGGGACGGCGCGGCGTTGAGCACCAGCGGCACGCCCGCCCGGCGCTCCCGCGCCGCGGCAAGCACGACGTCGAGCGGCACCTCGAGCTGCGCGAGGACGACGTCGGCCGCGGCGATGCGCTCGGCCTGCGGCCGCTCGACCGCGAGGCGCGAGTTGGCTCCCGGGGCGACGACGATCGCGTTCTCGCCGTCCGGGGAGACGGTGATGAGCGCGGTGCCCGTCGCGACGTCGAGGCGCCAGACCAGGTCGGTGCGCACCCCGGCCCGCCGGAGCGAGGCGAGGAGCAGGTCGGCCGCGTCGTCGCGCCCCACGGCGCCGACGAACGACGTGTCCGCGCCGCCCGCACGGGCGGCGCCGGCGGCCTGGTTCGCGCCCTTGCCGCCCGGGCTGCGGCGCAGGTCGCCGCCCAGGATGGTCTCGCCGCCGCCCGGGTGGCGGGGCACGTCCACCACCAGGTCGACGTTGGCCGAGCCGACCACCACGACGCGGCCGCCGGCGCTCACGAGGGGCTCCCCGCGCCCGCCGCGCCCTGCGACGCGCGGAGCGCGAGCGCCGTCGTGCGCGCCGCCAGGTCGTCGATGCGACGCTCGCCGCCGGGCAGCGAGGTCGCGATGCGGCCGTCGAGGGGAGCGCTCCACGCCGCGCCGATCCCGTCGGCTCCGCGCAGGGCCCCCACGACGCCGCCGACCGTGGCCGCCGCCGAGTCGGTGTCCCAGCCCGCGGTCACCGCGATCGAGACGCTCGGGCCGAACTCGCCCCGCCCGGCCTCGAGCGCGTACGCGACCACGGCCGCGTTGTGCAGCACGTGCACCCAGTGCAGGTCGCCGTAGGTGGCGTGCAGCCGGTCGAGGTCGGCGCGGACGGCGGCCTCGCCGCCGTCGGACGCCGCGCCCAGCTCCCGGCCCAGGCGGACGGCCGCGGCCAGGCGGCTGCCGGGCGGGACGACGGCGTCGGCGGCGTCGAGCGCCGCGGTGACCCCGCCCGCGACCACGGCCGCCGACCCCAGCGCCGCCGCCCACATCGCGCCGTACACGCCGTTGCGGGTGTGGCTCAGGCGCGCGTCGGTCCAGGCCAGGCGCGCGGCCTCGCGCACGTCCCCGGGGCTCACCCACCCGAGCAGGTCGGTGCGGATGAGGGCGCCGATCCACTCCCGGAACGGGTTGTGGTGCGTGGCCGTCTCGGGCACGGGCCGCGCGTCGAGGATGTTGCGGTACGCCGCGCGCTCGGCGGTGAAGGCCCGACCGGCAGGCATGAGGTCGAGCCAGACCTGCGCCACGTCGTCGGTGGTGAAGCCGCGCCCGCGGGCCTCGAGGAGCTCCAGGGCGAGGATCGGGTAGTTGAGGTCGTCGTCCTCAGGCATCCCGTCGATGTTCTCCTCGAGGGAGGTCGGGGCGGAGCGGCGGTTCCACGGCCAGCGGGCCGCCACGTCGTCGGGCAGCCCGACCGCGGTGAACCAGCGGTCCAGGGGCCACCGGCCGGTGGACCGCAGGATCTCCTCGATGCCCTCGCGCGGGATCTTCTCGACCGGCTTGCCGAGCAGGCAGCCGGCGGCGCGGCCGGTCCAGGCGCCGTGCACGCGGGCGCCGAGGTCGGCGCCCGGGCCGGGCAGGGCGGGGGCCGCCGGCAGCAGGGCGACGATCTCGTCCCACCCGTCGGGCTCCGCCGGGGCGGGCGCGGCCGGCCGGGCGTCCAGCTCGTCGAGCAGGGTGCGGGCCAGGGCGCGCAGCTCCGGCGTCGCGGGCACGGGGCCGGCGCCGCTCACGGCGGGCGCCGGGTCTCCCCCGGCCGCCACCCAGCGCTCGCGGACGTCGGCCGTCTCCTTGCCCTCGGCCGCGGACTGCACCAGCTCGTGCGCGAGCAGGTCCTCCGGCTGCGCCCAGGTCAGCCTCATGCCCGCGCCCCGGCGGCCTCGGTGTCGGCGTCGAGGTCCAGCGCGTCGATGCCCGCCAGGCGCGCCCGCGCCCGCTCGGCGTCCGCGCGCACGATGTCGGCGGCCGCGGCGGCCATGAGCCGCCCCGTCTCGCGGACGTCCATCCGGCTCGCCACCTCGATCTCGTCGAGCCAGTCGGTGGGCACGACCTCGCTGCCGCCGAGGCCCGCGGCCACCGCGCCCGCCATGACGGCGATGGAGTCGGCGTCACGGCCGTAGTTCACGGCGGCGAGGACCGACCCGCGGTAGTCGCCGCGGTGCCCGAGCAGCATGCCGAGCGCCGCCGGCAGCTCCTCGATCGACTTGGTCCGCGACGGGCGGCGCGCGTCCATCGACATCTGCCGGTACGCGGGGCCCACGGAGTCGAACGGGGCCACGGTCTCGCGCACCAGGCGGCCGAGCTCGCGCTCCTCCTCGTCCGTGCCGGGCGCCGTGGTCCAGCCGTCGAACGCCTCCACCACGGCGTGCAGGGCGTCCGCGGTGCCGTCGTGGGCGACGTCGAGCGCCGCGTGCACGACGTCGTCGAGCGTGGCGCCCGGCGCCACCGACGCCGCGACCATCGCCGCGAACACGCCCGCCGCCTCCCGGCCGTAGCTCGACTGGTGGGCGCCCGTGAGGTCGATCGCCTCGGCGTACGCGCCGCGCGGGTCGCCCGGGTTCGCCAGGCCGACCGGCGCGACGTACATCGCGGCGCCGCAGTTCACGACGTTGCCGACGCCCGCCTCGCGCGGGTCGACGTGCCCGTAGTGCAGCCGCGCGACCATCCACTTCTCGGCGAGGAACACCCGCTGGAGCAGCAGGGCGGTCGACTCGAGCTCGGGGATCCAGCGCGGCTCCCCGATCATCAGGGGCACGAGGTCCTCCGCCACGGAGTACGCGTCCAGGTGGTCGCGGCGCTTGGCGTAGACCTCCACGACCGCCCGCGTCATGAGGGTGTCGTCGGTGATGTGTCCGTCGCCCTTGTGGTACGGCGCGATGGGGCGCGCGTCGCGCCAGTTCGGGTACCAGGGGCCGACGATGCCGGTCACCCGGCCCCCGTGGCGCTCCTCGATCTGCTCGGGGGTCCAGCCCTCGACGGCACCGCCGAGCGCGTCGCCCACCGCGGCGCCGGTGATCACGGCCATCGATCGGTCGTCCAGCCAGGTCACGGTCACTCCCTCGTCGTCCTGCCGGGCGCGTGTCTCGCGTCCCGGGTGCCCGCGGGGCGGGCTCGACGCCCGGCCCCGCGGTGCGGGTGGTCGTGGGGGGGGGGGGGGGGCCCCCCCCCCCCCGCCCACCCCGCGGGGCGCTGCGGGGGGCGCGGGGGGGGGGGGGGGGCCGCGGGGGGGGGGGGGGCCCCCCGCCCGGGGGGGGGGGGGGGGGGGGGGCGCCCCCCCCCCCCCCCACGACCGTCACTTCGTGATCTCGTCCCAGCCGTCGGTGAGCTGGGCGGACAGCTCGTCCGCGTCCGTCTCCTGCGCCAGGAACCGCTGGTAGGCCGGCGTGGCCACGGTGTCCTTCCACTGCGCGTACGCGTCGACGAACAGGTACGGCGCGGAGACGAAGTGCTGGCCCGAGGCCAGGATGGTGCTCCAGCCGTTCTCGTCGCCGAGCTTGTCGGCGAGGACCTGCTGGGCCGACGTCGTCGCCGGGATCAGCGCGTCCGCCTCGTTGAGCGCGGCCAGGTTGTCCGGCTCGGTGAAGAACTCGATGAACTCGGCCGACTCCTTGACGTGCTCCGAGTCGACGTTGACGGACAGGGTCTGCGGGTTCGCGGCCTGCCCGGCGCCCTCGGGCCCGGCGAGCGGCGGCAGCACCACCCAGTCGAGGTCCTTCGGGGCGTCCTTGGCGATGTTCGCGGCCTGGTAGGAGCCCTGCACGGTCATCGCCGTCTGGCCGGCGTAGAACGACGCGATCGCCTCGGAGCCCGACTGCGTCAGGGTGACCGGGAGGATCGACTTGTCCTGGTGGGCCATCGCGTCCACGAGCTCGGGCAGCGCCATCTCGCCGTCGCCGACCGTGATCTTCGCGTCCGTGCCCGTGCCCGTGAAGTACTGGCCGCCGAAGCCCGGCGCCAGGGTCATGAACGCGGCGGTCGGGCTCGACAGGCCCCAGCCGAGGCCGAAGGTCTTGCCCTTCGTCGTCGCCTTGGCGATGTCCCGCAGCTGGTCCCACGTCATGGTGTCGCCGGTCGGGATCTCGACGCCCGCGTCCTGCAGGAGCTTCTTGTTCGCGAAGACCATGTAGGACTGCAGCTCGGTCGGGTAGGCCACGACCTGGTCATCGACGGTCACCGAGGACAGCACGCCCTCGGGGATGTCGGCCTTGCGCTCGTCCGACATGTACTCGGAGAGGTCCGCGAGGTAGCCGTCGCGGGCGAACGGCACGATGCTCGCGGCCTCGTAGTGGATGACGTCGGGCGCGGCGCCGCCGTTGAACTGGGTGATGAGCTTGTCGTAGACGCCGTCCCAGCCGGTCGGCACGATCTCGACCTGCACGTCGGGGTGGTCGGTGTTCCACTCGTCGACGATCTTCTCGGTCGCCGCGATGGCGGCCGGCTGGTCGGACAGCGACTGGAACTTCAGCGTCACGGGGCCGCCGTCGCCGTCGTCGCCGCCACCGCTGCTGCAGGCGGCGAGGAGCAGGGCGCTGACCGTGAGGCATGCAGCGATGGACACTCCACGAGTCTTCATGGGACTTCCTTTCGGGTGGTCGTCAGGGGTAGGGAAGGAAGGAGGTGGAAGGGCGTCGTCAGCCCTTGACGGCGCCGGCCATGAGCCCGCCGGTGAGCTTCTTCTGCATGATCGAGAAGAAGACGATGCTCGGGATGGCCGCGAGGAACGACCCCGCCGCGAGGGGGCCGAGCGCGACCTTGCCCTCGCCGCCGATGAACGACGTGAGCGTGATCGGCAGGGTGTAGTTCTCCGGCGACTGGAGCAGGACCAGGGCGAAGAAGAACTCGTTCCAGGAGGAGACGAAGCTGAACATCGCGGTGGCGACGATCCCGGGGGCCAGCAGCGGGAACACGATCCGGCGCAGCACGGTGAGGCGGCTGGCGCCGTCCATGGAGCCGGCCTCCTCGAGCTCGGTCGGGATGCCGGCCACGTAGCCCTGCAGCATCCACAGCGCGAAGGGCAGCGTGTACGTGGTGTGCACCAGGGTGAGCCCCACGAGGCTGTCGGTGAGGTTCATCGTCCGCAGGATGAGGAAGAGCGGCAGGATGATGAGGATCACCGGGAACACCTGGCTCACGAGGATCCACCCGACGCCGGCCACCCGGATCGCGCCCTTGAGCCGGGCGAGCACGTAGGCCGCGGGCATCGCGATGAGGATCACGAGCGCCGTCGAGGCGAGCGCCACCACGACGCTGTTCGCGGCCGAGTGCACCAGACCCTGCCGGGCGAGGGCCTGGGCGTAGTTCTCCCAGTGCCACTGCGAGGGCAGCAGGCTCACGGTGAGCGAGTTGAGCTCGGCGGACGACTTCACCGAGGCCGAGATCAGCCACAGCAGCGGGAAGCCGAGGAAGACGATGTAGCCGGCCAGCGCCACGTACTGGGCGGGGCGGACGAGTGCGCGCATCGGCTCAGCCCTTCTTCACGGCGCGGTCGTCGCGGAACTGCGACCGCAGGTAGACGGCGAGGAGCAGGACGACGACCACGACGAGGACGACGCCCATCGCGGCGGCGTACCCGATGTTCCGGTTCTTGAACGCCTCGAGGTAGGTGAACAGCATCGGCAGCATCGTGCGGCCGCCGGGCCCGCCCTCGGTGAGGACGTAGACCAGCGAGAACGAGTTGAAGTTCCAGATGAAGTTCAGCGACGTGATGGACGCGACGATGGGCCGCAGGCTCGGCCAGGTGACGGCGGTGAACCGCCGCCAGGCGCCCGCGCCGTCCATGGACGCGGCCTCGTGCAGCTCGTCCGGGATCTGCTGCAGGCCGGCGAGCAGCGTGACCGTGGTCTGCGGCATGCCGACCCAGACGCCCACGACGATGACGGCGGGCAGCGCGGTGGAGAAGTCCGCCAGCCAGTTGATGTCGTCCGGCAGGCCCAGCGACCCGAGGAACGCGTTGAGCGGCCCCGCGTTGGGCGAGTAGATCATCTTCCACATGATCGCCACGACGACGGGCGGCATGGCCCACGGGATCAGCGCGAGCACGCGCGTGAGGCCCTGGAGCCGGAGGCCGGAGTTGAGCAGCTGCGCCAGCCCCATGGCGAGCACGAGCTGCAGCAGCGTCACGGACACCGCCCAGATGAGGCCGATGCGGAACGAGTCCCAGAAGAACGAGTTGCCCGCGAGGCGCACGAAGTTGTCGACGCCCACGAACTGGTAGTCGGGGTGGCGCACGAGCCGCGCGTCGGTGAAGGCGAGCGCGATGCCCATGACGAGCGGCGCGACGCTGAGCACGAGGATCGGCAGCAGCGACGGCATCACCAGGGCGGCGGCCTCGCGGCGACGGCCTCGTTCGAGCCCGCCGCGGCGGCGGACCTGCTGCGGCCCCCGCGCGGGGGTCCGGCTCGAGGACCCGGCCGCGGGCGCGGTCGGGGTGGTCGGGGCGCTCATCGCGTGGCCTCCTCGGTCGCGGCGTCGACGCCGGACGACGCGCGCACCAGCAGGCGCGGGCCGATCACGACGTGCTGGGCGGTGGCCTCGTCGTCCTCGAGGCGGGCGAGCACGGCGCGCGCGGCGGCGGCCCCGCGCTCCGCGGTGCCGAGCGAGACGCTCGTCAGGGCCGGCTCGTAGACGCGGCCGAGCTCGGTGTCGTCCATGCCGGTGACGGCGACGTCGCCCGGGACGGCGAGGCCGGCCTCGCGGGCGGCGCGCACCGCGCCGATGGCGAGCAGGTCGTTCGCGGCGACGACGGCGTCGAGGCGCGTGCCGTCGGCGCCCGGCGCCAGCAGGGCGCGCGCGGCGCGCAGCCCTGCCGCGACGGTGAAGTCGTCGGCCACCGCGACGGCGACGCGCTCCGCGGGGAAGCCGTCCGCGCGCGTCGCGGCGTCGAAGCCGCGCTGGCGCGCCGTGCCCGGCGTGGTGTCGAGGGGGCCGTTGAGGAACCCGATCCGGCGACGGCCCGCGGCGACCAGGTGGTCGACGGCGAGGCCGATGCCGCCCGCGGAGTCGGTCGAGACGGAGTCGCCGGCGGCGTCCAGCGCGCGGCCGATGACGACCACCGGCACCGGCGCCTGCCGGATCACCTCGGCGAGGGCGTCGTCGGCGCGCAGCGGGCTCACGACGAGGGCGTCCACGAAGCCGCCCCCGAGGCTCCGGACGAGCTCGGCGGTGGCGCCCGCCGTGTCCCCCGTCGACATGACGACGACCCGGTACCCGTGCGGGGCCAGGACCTCGTGGATGGCGGCGAGCATCTCGACGTACACCGGGTTGCCGATGTCGGCGACGGCGAACGCGACCTGGAAGGTCTTGCGCATCCGCAGCGACCGACCGGTCACGTCCGGGCTGTACCCGAGCTCGTCGGCGGCGGCGCGCACGCGCTCCACCATGGCCGGGCTGGCCCCGGTGCCGTGCAGGGCCCGCGACGTCGATGCGAGGGAGACCCCGGCGTGCCGGGCCACCTCGATCAACGTGGCGCGTGATGACGTCACTGTCGCTCCACCTTCAACGTCGACGGCTGTTGGAAACGTTTCCAGTCCGGTCCCCACGACATCGCTGGAAACGTTTCCGGAATGAGCGTCACTCTGGCACCCGGCCGGCGCCGGTGTCAAGGCGCCCGAGAAGGGCTCGCGGCACGGTCACGCCGCCGCAGCCGTGCGCCTCGCGCAGGGTGCGGGCGAGCCGCCGGGCCGTGCGCACCCCGGGGCCGGTCGGGGCAGGTCAGACGGCGTCCGGCGGCGCCGCGACGAGCCCGTCGAGCGACGGCGGCCGGTAGCCCGGGCCCTTGAGGACCTTGCCGTCGGCCCGCCGCAGCACGCGCCCCTCCTCGTCGAACTTGCTCATGTTGGACCGGTGGACCTCGACGAACACCGCGGGCAGGTCGATGCCCAGCGCGTCGGCCGCGCCGTACGTGACGTACAGGACGTCGGCCAGCTCCTTGGCCACCGCCCGGTACGCGGCGTCCGCGTCCCCTCCGGCGGCCAGCGCCGCCGCGAGGTCGGTGAGCGCCTCGGACGCCTCGGCGGACTCCTCGTCCAGCAGCGCCCGGCGGTGCTCCGCCAGCTCCGGGCGCGCGGCGTCGGCCGCCAGGTCGAACGCCGCGCGGAACTCGGCGACCCGCCGCATCGGCTCGTGATCCATGGCCCCGACGCTAGCGGCCCGGCGGGTCACGACGGCTCGTGCCGCGCCCGCAGCGCCCGGTCGACGAAGGCCCGCACCTCGGCGTCGAGCTCGGCGTCCTCGGGCGCCCCTCCCCCGAAGCCGCCGTGCGGCATGCCCTCGAACACGTGCAGCTCGGCGGCCACGCCCGCCGCGCGCAGCCGCCGGTGCATGCGCACCGTGTTGGACAGGAACAGGTCCCGGGTGCCGGACTGCAGCAACGTCGGCGGCAGGCCCTCGAGGTCGCCGAACAGGGGCGACAGGTACGGGTGCGCCAGGTCGGCGCCGCCCGCGTACAGCGCGTTCACCTCGCGCAGGCTGGCCAGCGCCAGGTCGTGCGGGGCGTTGGTGACGAACGAGTCGCCCGACTCGGTGAGGTCCACCTCGGGGGTCAGCAGCACCAGCGCCGCGGGCATCGGCAGCCCCTCGTCCCGGGCGCGCAGCAGCAGGGCCGCCGCGAGGTTCCCGCCCGCCGAGCCGCCGCAGACGACCACCCGGCCCGGGCCACGCTCGGACAGCAGCGCCCGGTAGGCGGCGAGGGCGTCGTCCAGGGCCGCCGGGTACGGGTGCAGCGGCGGCATCCGGTAGTCGACGCCCCACGCGACGAGCCCGGTCCGGGCGGACGCGGTCACTGCCGACACCCGGCAGACCTCGCCGGCGCCGTAGAGCAGCCCGCCGCCGTGCAGGTCCAGGACGACGGGACCGTCCGGGTCGGCGTCGTGGGCGCGCTGCACGTAGGCCACCGCGCTCCCGACCTGCCGCACCTCGTCCGCCGGCGGGAGGTGGTCGAGGCGCACGGCGGCGCGGAACCACTCGTCCGCCTCCGCCACGTGCCGCAGCCAGCCCTCCCGGTCGTCCGGCGCCGGGAAGGCGCGGGGCCGCGCGGGCCGCGACGCCGCGAGCCGGTCGAGGTGGCGGCGCGCCGCGGGGCTCACGCTGGTGGGCAGCACCGTGCCCCCCGCGCCGCCGTCCGTCGTCCCCTGCCCTGCCCGGTCCTGCGCCGACAGGTCCTGCCCCGGCTCCTGCTCCGTCGTGCCCGGCTCGCTCATCCCACGCCCCCTCGCGCCGTCGTCGGTCGCGCCGTCGTCGGTCGCGCCGTCGCCGGTCGCGCCGTCGTCGGTCGCGGCCCCGGCGTGCCGACGCCGATGCGGACGCCACAGTCCCACGACGCGCCCGGCTCGAGCACGGGCGCGCCGCCGTGCGGCCCGTCGCGCTCCGGGCCGAGCAGGGGCGCGTTCGCGGGCTCGACGCCGAGCACCCACGAGCCCGCGGCGGGCCAGGCCCACGAGTACAGCCGAGGCATCGTCGCCGACCGCCACTCGACGACCACCTCGGGGTCGGGGTGCCCGTCGGCCGCCGGCATTGCGGTCGGGCGCACGACGGCCCGGGCCCGGCCGCCGGTCGACCGCACGCCGGGGTGCTCGGCCACCACGTACGCGGCGCCCGGGGCGGGCGCGGGGAACGTCACCGCGTCCCGGCCCGCCAGGAGCGGCTCCGCCGGCACCGGCTCGTCCGCGTCCGCCACCAGGCGCGAGCCCGGCGCCAGGACCGCCGCGCCGAGGTTCACGTGGTAGAGCAGCGGCACGCCGACGGGCGCGTCGCCCACGTTGCGGACCACGTCGCGCACCTCGACCCACGGCCGTCCGGTGGCGACGACGACCTCCCGGTCGACGACGACCCGCGCGCCGTAGAGCGTGGAGTGCGCGACGGAGCCCGACACGTGCACCTCGACCTCGCCGCCCGCGCCGCCGCCGTCGCGCTCGCGCCACCACCGCACGTCGTGCGCCGGGGTCAGGTGGTGGGTGCCGTGCTGCCCCGACCCGCCGCGGGGCGCGCCGATGTTGTCCGGCCCGCAGGTGGCGAGCAGCCCGCCGAGGAAGCGGTCCTCCCACCCCCGCCCCGGCCCCGGGTCGCGCGGGTGGGGCGAGCGCCAGGCGAGCGGCACGCCCGCCCACCAGGCCGCGCCGAGGTCCAGCCCGCGGTCCGGCAGCACGTCGACCGACAGCCCGCCGGCCACCCGCACGACGAGCGCCCGCTCCCCGCCGGCCGTGACCGCCTCGTCCACCGAGGCCAGGGCGTCCGGCAGCGCGGCGCGGCCGTCGTCGAGCAGGCTCCCCCAGCCGCCCTCGCCGGCCCGCGCGCTCATCGCTCCCGGACCTCGCCGCCGACCACGTCGTAGGTGCGGCCCTGCACGACGAGCCCCTCGAGCCGCGCCTCCGGGTCGAGCTCCGCGACGCAGCCGCCGGCCGTCACGGTGCCGTCGAGGTCGACCTCCACGCCGAACACCCCCGCCAGCACCAGCTCGCACCACGCCCCCGCGGACGAGCAGGACCAGTCGATGATGTACGGCAGCTGCGGCGGGGTCTTGCGGGCCCCGCCGCCGATCGGCTCCTCGGCCTCCTCCACGAAGTGCGCCTGCCCGGGCGGGCCCTGGTTCGCGCTGCGGGCCAGGCCCGGCAGCCACTCGAGGACCACCTCGGGGTGCCCGAGCGCGATCGCGGCGCGGGCCGAGTCCGCCGGCCACGCCGGGTAGGCGCCGTTCCACTGGTGGTCGGCGCGCACCGACCAGCCCGCGTCGTCGTCCCACGGCGACAGGGCACGCATCCACGACGGGGTGCGCAGCTCCCGGACGAAGAACTCGACCATCGCGTCCCGCCGGTCGGCCGGGACGTCCGCGGCGATCGTCGTCCCGACGGTCGCGAAGTCGTAGCAGTGCCGCGTCTGGACGAGGGTCCCGTCGGCCTGGCGGGCGTGGAAGAAGCCCTCCCCCGGCACGCCGAGGTCGAGCACCTTCGGCAGCAGGTCCGCCGCCTCCGCCCGCAGCCGGGCCGCGTCGTCGGCGCGCCCCTGCAGGTCGCTGATCCCCGCGGCCGTGCGCAGGTTCCACACGTTGGCGGCGTTGAGGCTCGCCACCTCGTGCACGTACGAGCTCACGCACTCGAGGAGGTTGTCGACGTCGCCGTAGTCGGCCAGGCCCGAGCCGGTGCCCGAGCGCAGCCGGTGCCACGCCGTCGCCCAGGCGCGGACCTCGTCGCCCATCGTGGAGGTGCGGCCGTCGGGCGTGGTCACCTCGGCGTCGAGCAGCCCGTGGTCGCCGTGCAGCCGCAGGTAGTCGTGCACCAGCCGCGTCATCGCGTAGTGGTTCACGGAGTACCAGTAGCCGACGGGGCCGCCGGTGAGCCACTCGGTGCCGAAGTGCTTCTCGATGTCGAGGCCCACCCAGTGCTCCACCTGCCGCCGCATGACGTGCGGGTCGAGCAGCGCGTGCACCATCGAGCTCAGGGAGTAGTCCCAGATGAACGTGGTGGTCTGCCAGTAGCGCGGCATGAGCGTGTCGTAGGTGCGCCCGAGCACCGACGCCGGGTTGTCGCGGCGGAACCACAGCACGCCGACGGCGCCCCACCAGTACAGGCGGCGCAGCGCGTCGTCGGTCGTGACCAGGCGCGGCAGGCAGCCGCCGAACTCGTCGTTCCCCGGCGTGAAGAGGGCCTCGATCTCCGCGTCCCAGGTGCGGCGGGAGGCCTCGACGGCGCCGGGCACGTCGGCGGCGACGCGGTCGAACGCCGCGAGCGCCTCGTCCCGCCCCCGCGCGACCGTGTGCACGAGGGCGAGGCGCACCGTGCCGCCCGCGGGCACGTCGCGGACCACCTCGGCCACGCGGTCCGACGTCCCGTCGTCGACGGGCGCGCCGTGCTCGTCGACGAGGCACTGCACGCTCACCGCCGAGCCGTCCGCCGGGCGCCCGAGGCGGCGGGCGCCGAGGCGCTCCAGCGCGTTGCGCGCCTGGGGCGGGGCGCCCGCGAGCCACGGGTCGGCGGCGCAGGTGACCGTCGAGTCGAGCCATGCGCCGAGGCGCAGCTCTCGCGGCGCGCCGGTGGTGTCGGTGACCTCCACCTGCACGGCGACGCCCGGCTCGCCCGGCGGGCACACCGTCACGGTGCGCACGTCCCAGCCGTCCACCACGGTGCGGCGCTCCACCCGGTCGGGCCGCCAGCGCACCTCGACGGGCCGCCCGTACGAGCGCGCCAGGCGGCCGCCCAGGTACAGCTGGCCGCTGATGCTGTCGCCCTGGGAGACGGGTGGCACGTTGAGCGAGCGCACGGCCAGCACGTCGTGGTCCACCTGGGCGGTGGCCCAGTGGTTGGTCAGGCCCGGCGGGTTGACCATGTCGTCGAACCGGTCGACGACGAGGTCGGACGCGAGGTCCCCGACGGTCGGGATCGTGCGCGGCGTGGCGGGAGCGGCGGTGCTCATCAGGCGGTTCCTCGTGCTCTGTCGGTCCGGGGGACGTCGGTGCGGTCGGGGGGTCAGAAGGGTTCGCGGGCGAGCGCGGCGGGGCGCCCGGCCGCGTGCGGGTCGGCGAACTGCGTGCTCGGCAGCAGGGGGTACCAGTCGGGCCGGCCGGGGTCGCGGTCGTACGGGTAGGGGCCCAGCTCGCGGTAGAGCTCCGCGTACTCGGCGACCTTGTCCCGGTCCAGCTCGACGCCGAGGCCGGGGCCGTCCGGGACGGCGATGCGCCCGTCGCGGTAGGCGAGCTTGCCGCCCGCGATGACGTCGTCGCGCAGGTGGTGGTAGTGCGCGTCGGCGGCGAAGGCCAGGTTCGGCACGACGGCGCCCAGGTGCAGCATCGAGGCGAGCTGGATGCCGAGCTCGCCCGAGGAGTGCACGGCGACGCCGAGCTGGAACGCCTCGGCGACGCCCGCCGCCCGGACGCACGGCCGGATGCCGCCCCAGAAGGTCGTGTCCAGCAGGATCACGTCGACGGCGGGCTGCAGCACGTTCGCCGCGAGCTGCTCGACGTTCACCACCACGGTGTTGGTGGCGAGCGGGATCCGGGTGTTCTCGCGCAGCCGGCGCATCCCGTTGAGCCCGTAGCAGAAGTCCTCGGCGTAGTCGTTGTCGAGGTCCTCGATCCGGCGCGCGAACCGGATCGCCTCCTCCACGCTGAGGATCCCGTTCGGGTCGTAGCGGAACCGGTCGCCCGGCAGGGAGGCGGCGAGCGCCCGGTAGGCCTCGAGCTCGACCTCGGGGTCGAAGACGCCGCCCTTGAGCTTGTGCACGCGGAAGCCGTGCTCGGACTTGAGGCGGGCCGCCTCCGCGACGAGCTGGTCGGGCGTGCGCACCTCCCCCGTGCCGTCGGCGGACGGGTACCGGAAGAACAGGTACGAGGCGAACTCGACCTCGTCCCGCACCGCGCCGCCCAGCAGGGCGTGCACGGGCAGCCCGGTGTGCTTGCCCAGCAGGTCGAGGCAGGCGAACTCGATCGCCGCGACCAGCTGGGTGCGGTTGTTGTACAGGCTCGCGGTCGGGTTGGCGAGCATGAACCGCAGCGCCTCGGTGCGCGCCGGGTCGTGCCCGAGCAGGTAGGGCCGCAGGGCGGCGATCGCCGCCTCCGCGCTCTGCCCGCCGCCGCCCATCTCGCCCAGCCCGACCAGCCCGTCCGTCGTCTCGACCTCGACGATGGTGCGCACGAACCGGCCCCAGTGCGCGCCGTTCGAGTGCCGCAGCGGGGCCTCGAGCGGCACGGTCACGGTGGTGGCGCGGACGTCGGCGATCCGCATGCCGCTGCCCGTGAGCGCGGTCATGCGTCGGCCTCGGGCAGCGCCGCGGCGAGGCGGGCGCTGAGCCCGCCGTCGACCTTGACGTCCGCGCCGGTCACGAACGCGGCGCGGTCCGACAGCAGGAACTCGACCACCTCGGCCACCTCCCGCGGGGTCCCGACCCGCCCGAGGGGGTGCGCCCGGCCCCACTCGGCCACGACGTCCTCGGCGGGCCGGTCGCCGGCCAACAGCCCGGCGGCCCAGCGCAGCATCGGCGTGTCGATCGACCCGGGGCTGACGCTGTTGACGCGGATGCCGTCGGCGGCGTGGTCGACCGCCATCGCCCGCGCCAGGCCCAGCAGGGCGGTCTTGCTCGCCGTGTACGCGGCCACGCCCGTCTGGGTGGCGTACGCCTGCGCCGAGGAGACGACGACGACCGCGCCGCCGCCGTTCTCGCGCACCAGCGGCACCATGGCCCGGCAGGTGTGGAACGCCCCGCCGACGTTCACGCCCATCACCTCGTCGTAGGTGGCGGGGTCCGTCTCGTCCACGGCCCCGTAGCGCTGCACCCCGGCGGCGCAGACCACGGCGGCCAGCGTGCCGTGGTCGGCGCGCACCCGGCGGGCGGCGTCGTCGAGCGCCTCGGGCCGCGCGACGTCCGCCACGAGGCCGACGAACCGGCCGGGTCCGGCGGCGTGGCGGGCCGCGGCGGCGTCGAGCGCCGCCGCGTCGCGGTCGATCCCGACGACGGTGGCGCCGAGCTCCACCAGCAGGTCGGCGACGCCGCCGCCGATGCCGGCGGCCGCCCCCGTGACGACCGCGGTGCGGCCGCCCCAGGGCGTCGGGGTCGAGGGGCTGAGGTCAGGCATGGGGTGCTCCAAGGTCGGTGACGCGGGTCAGTACTGGCCGAGCGCGAGGCCGCGGGTGAACGCGCGCTGGGCGAGGAGGAAGAGGGCGACGGTGGGGATCGAGACGATGAGCCCGCCCGCGAGCACGACCGGCATCGTCGAGCCGCCGTACGTGCTCTGCAGCGCGGACAGGGCCGTCATCACGGGCCGTGTCTCGGCGGACTGCGTGAGGGTGAGCCCCAGCAGCAGGTCGTTCCAGATGAGCGTGGCCTGCAGGATGAAGATCGCCACGAGCGCGGGCACCGCCATCGGCAGGTAGATGCGCCAGAAGATCCGCCAGGTGGAGGCGCCGTCCATCACGGCGGCCTCGAAGACGTGGTGCGCGACCCCGGCGAAGAAGTTGCGCATGACGAACGCGGCGAACGGCACCGAGATCACCGTGTAGACGAGGATCATGCCCGTGCGGGTGTCGTACAACCCGGTCTCGACGTAGCCGAGGAACAGCGGCATGAGCAGCATCTGCATCGGGAACACGGTCGAGGCGAAGATCACGACGAACCACACGAAGCCGTGCTGGAGCCGCAGCGCGACGATGGCGAACCCGGCCGCGGCGCCGATCACCACCGCGACCAGCGGCGCGACGACGGCGTAGAGCGCGGTCGAGGCGATGCCGGCGGAGATGTCGCCGCGGGTCCACGCGGCGGTCGCGTTCTCCCAGAGGCCGCCGAGCCCGGCGGGGCTCCACACCGACAGGACGCCGTACTGGTCGTTGGTCTTCGCCGCGTTGACGACCATGAGGTAGACGGGCGCCAGCCACACCAGGCCCAGCACCACGAGGACGGTCTTGCGGACGCGGTCCGCGATCGCGGCACTCATCACGACTCCCGGGCGCCGGACAGCTGCCGGCGCAGGTAGAGGACGGACGCCGCGACCGTGATCACGGTGAGGAACACCGCGACGGCGGCCCCCAGCCCGTAGTCGTTCGCCACGAACGTGTCCTTGTACATGGTCAGTGCGAGGGTCTCCGACGAGACGCCGGGGCCGCCCTTGGTCATCGCCCAGATGATGTCGAACTGCTTGAGCGACCCGACGATGGCCAGGCCCACGACCACCGTGGTGAGCGGCGTGAGCATCGGCCACGTCATCGTGCGGAAGAGCGTCCAGCCCCAGGCCCCGTCGACGCGGGCCGCCTCCATCGGCTCCTTGGGGATGGACTGCAGCCCGATGGTGAACAGCAGCGCGTTCACCCCCGCGCCCTGCCACGTCGCGGCGCCGATCATCACGAACGTGTTGAGGGGCGCGTCCAGGAGCCAGCGCGGCGGGTCGGTCACGCCGAGGAGCGCGAGCGCCTCGTCGAGGGCTCCCCCGGTCTGCAGCACGAAGGTCCAGATGACGCCGACCGCGACACCGGAGACCGCGTAGGGCAGCAGGAACGGCAGGCGGTACCAGAACGAGCCCTTGAGCCCGTACGCGAGGACCGCGATGAACAGCCCCAGGCCCACCGGGAGCACCAGGGTGCCGGCCACCCAGAACAGCGTGTTGCGCAGCGAGTTGAGGAACCCGGCGTCGGTGAACATCTCCTGGTACTTCGCCAGGCCCACGAGCTCGGGGTCCCCGAGCCCGTTGTACTCGGTGAGGCTCAGGAAGGACGTCCAGACGAACGGCAGGTACAGCAGCAGCGCCACGACAAGCACGGCGGGCAGGGCGAAGCCCCGGGCGGACCAGCGGTACGGCGCACGCGACCGGCGGGCCGGGCGGTCCGTGCTCGTCGGCGGCCGCGGCGGCGCGGCGGTGACGGTCATGGGTGGTGGTCTCCTTCCGGCGCCGCCGGTGGCGCGGGCCCCCGGCGGCGCGACGAACGTGGCGGGCGGGGCTCAGCCCTGCTCGGCCCAGTACGTGTCGGCCTCGTCCTGCAGGCGCTGCAGCCCGGGTGCCGGGTCGGGCGCGTTGGTGACGAAGTCGCCGAAGATCTCCGTCGACAGGGTGTAGACGGGCAGCGGGTTCGCCTCGAGGTAGCGCTGCTGGATGGTGAAGTCGCCGCCGTTGACCTGGTCGACCAGGTGCTGCAGCTCCGGGTCCTCGACCTTGACGTGCGGGTTGAACGACACGTCGCCGCGCGACGACGACCAGGCGTTCTGGGCGTCGTCGGACATCCACCAGGCGCTGTAGTCGAGCGCGGCCTGCTCGTTCTCCGAGCCCTTGCCCACGCAGAGCGGGCCGGTCTCCAGCACCATCTGGTTCCCCGACGCCGGGTTCATGCTCGGCATGGTGAAGATCCCGTAGTCCTCCCCGGACCTCGCGCCCACGTCGGTGAGCTGGCCGGTGAGGAACGTGCCGAAGTACGCCATCGCGACGTCGCCGTTCTTGAGCATCGTCTGCGGGTCCGTCGTGACGCCCGGGTCGTTGTAGTAGCCGTCGTCGATCATCGACTTCCACTGGTCCATCACCTCGGTGACCTTCGGGTCGAGGTAGGACGCGTCGCCCGTCTGCAGGCCCTGGTAGACGTCGGGCGCGTTGCCCGCCAGCAGGGCCTGGAACCAGGCGAACTCGAAGATGATGTTCATCTGGTGGAACGGCGTGACGCCGGCGGCCTTGAGCTTCTTGGCGGCGGCCGTCAGCTCGTCGAACGTGGTCGGCACCTCGACGCCGTTGTCGGCGAAGACCTTCTTGTTGTAGTACACCGCCCAGTAGGCGACGTTCAGCGGCACGCAGTACTGCTTGCCGTCGTAGGTGTAGTTGTCCTTGAGCCCCTCGGGCACGAGGCCGTCGGCCTCCGCCTTCGTCCAGAGGTCGGTGGTCTCGGCGACCAGCCCCTGGTCGACGAGGTCGGCCAGCTGGCTGCCCGTGTGCCAGGTGAACAGGTCGGGCACCTTCTTGGTGCGGAACGACTGCTTGATGAAGCTGTCGTACGCGGTGGCGTCGGAGTAGCCGGTGAAGTCCAGCGTGCTGCCCTGCGCCGCGGACTCCTTGTTCATGGCGTCGAAGCTGGGCTCCCACGCCGCCTTGTCCGTGTAGAAGCCGAGCGTGACGTCGCCGCCGTCACCGCCTCCGCCGCCGCCGTCGTCGCTCGAGCAGGCCGCCAGGCCCAGGGCCAGGGACGCCGCCGTGGCGCCGGCCAGGATGCGGGAACGCTTCATGTCGTCTCACCTCGTCGTGATGGTCGTGTGTCGTTGCAGGGTCAGTGCCGGACGTCGAGCGTGATCTCGACGAACCGGGGCCGGTAGATCGAGACGTCCGCGTACAGGTCGTCCGGGTCCACGGAGTTGACGTTGTAGGTCACCAGGAGCGTGTCGTCGTCGCGCAGCTCGGGGTGCTCGTGGGCGTTGTAGGCGATGACGTCGGGGTCGCCGTAGCTGCCGGCCGCGCCGACCTCGGGCATCCGGTGGATCGTCGCGCCGCCCGTGAACGGGCCGGTGGGCGAGCAGGAGACGAAGGCCTTGATCTCGTCGCTGAACGGCACCGACGTGTCCTGGGTGACCAGCAGCCAGCCGTCCCGGTACGGGGTCACGCTGTACTCGTTCGCGACGCCGGCCATGACCCGGGCGGACGCGGCCTCGTCGCGCACCCACGCGCTGCCGTCCCAGTAGCGCCAGCGCCCCGTGTCGGCGAGGTCGCCGCCCAGCACCTTGGCGACGTGCATGAACTTCTCGCCGCCCCGGTCCTCGACGCCGTACACGAGCACGTGCCCGCCGGAGCGCTGGTACCACGAGGCCCACTGGATCCCCGCGCCCGAGGGCAGCGGGTCCACCGACGTCACCTGCCAGGTGTCCGTGTCCAGGGTGGCGACGGACGACCCGCTCCAGCCCCAGTCCCAGGTGCCCTCGCCGAACCGCGCGAACTCGAGCACGCCCACCTGCAGGTCGCCCCGGCGCGTGGCCAGCCCGGCGCCGAACCAGTGCCAGGCGCCGTCCGGGTCGGGCCCCACGATGCTCTCCGGGGCGTCCGCGGTGCCGCCGGTGACGGTCCGCAGCGCGGCGCCGTCCTGCAGCACGATCGAGTTGTTGAGGAAGGGCGTGCTCTGCGGGCGGCTGCCGTCGGGCGCCACCGGGCCGAGGAACGTGTCCGAGAAGATCCACGCGAGCGAGCCGTCGCGCAGCGGCACCGAGTAGGTGCTGTCGGCGCCGGTCCAGCCGACCCCCGAGTCGGCGTAGGCGGTGAAGGTGTCGCCGAGCGGCGCCGGCGCGGCCCGCGTGGCCTGCACCGTCGCGCCGTCGAGCGAGCAGGCGGGCGCACCGCGGTCCGCCGCCGTGGCCGTCGTCGTGGCCGCGATCGTGGCCGCCGTCGTGGCTCCGGCCAGGGTGAGTGCCCCGGCCATCGCGGCGGCGGCCAGCCGCCGCCCGCGGCGCGAGTTCGTCCTCGTCATCGTCATCACTCCGTCGTGATCTCGTGGCGTTCCGTGGCCCGGCCCCACCGGGGCCGGGTGCTGCGGGTGGTGGGGGCCTAGGGCGCCGCGCCCTCGATGGCGCCCACGACCTCCGTGAGGTGCGCGTGCATGAGGTCCGCGACGGCGTCCGCGCGCCCCTCGGTCACGAGGCGCACGAGCTCGGCGTGCTCCTCGTAGTCCGACTCCGGGTCGCCGTGGAGGGCGAGGATCCGGCGCTGGTCCTCGGCGTGCAGCAGCAGGATCACGTCGAGCACCTCGGACAGGATCGTGTTGCCCGCCGCGTCGGCCACCGCCCGGTGGAGGTCGACGTTCACCCGCCACAGGCGGTCCGACCCGCTCTCGAGGCACTCGCGCGCCTCCGCGAGGAGGTCGGCCAGGCGGGCCAGCGCGGCCGGCTCGCGGACCACCGCGGCCTGCCGCGCGATCGCCGGCTCGATCACGGCGCGCGCCTGGACGAGCGCCACGAGCCGGGCGCGGTCGGCGGGCGGGGCCACCGCGTTGGGCAGGACGCTGCGCAGGTAGTTCTCCCCCACGTAGATGCCCGAGCCGTGGCGGAAGGACAGGATGCCCAGGCCCTCGAGCCGCCGCAGCGCCTCGCGCATCGTGGGGACCGCGACCCCGAACCGCGCCGCCAGGTCGCGCTGCGGCCCGATGCGCTCGCCCGCGACCAGACCCTCGTCGCCGATCATCTGGATCACGGCCTCCGCGAGCGTCCCGCTGAGGGTGGGGCGCGGGACCGGGCCCGACTCCGTCGTCATGAAAAGTGATCTAATCACTTGCTCACTCGAAAAGGAAGGGGCGGGTGACGACCGGGCGAAAACGCGGCCGCGCCGCATCCCCGGTCCCGACCGGTCCTCTCTCCTGGGGCGGCCACCCCGGGCCGCGCACCGTCACCCGGAAGAGAGCACCGCCATGTCCGTCACCACCTCGTCGGCCCGCAACGCCGCCGGCGCCCGCACCGTCCCGGCGTCCCCGGACAACCCCGCGCCGACCGCCGCCGAGGCCCCCACGACGGCCCCCACGACGGCCCCCACGACGGCGCCGCGCCGCCTCGCCGAGCGGGTCGCGCTGCGCGTCGACGTCGCGGTCACCGCGCTGGCGCGCGTCCTCGCCCGGTGGTCGGTCCCCGCCCTGCGCGTCGCCCTCGGCCTCGTGTTCCTCGGCTTCGGCGTGCTGAAGCTCTTCCCCGGCGCCAGCCCGGCCGAGGAGATCGCCGCCCGCACGGTGGAGACGCTGACGTTCGGCCTGGTGCCGGGCGAGGCCGCCGTGCTGCTGACGGCCGTCATGGAGACCTTCATCGGCCTGACGCTCCTCTCCGGCCGCCTGCTGCGGACGGGGCTGGCCGTCCTGGCCGTGGCGATGGTCGGCATCCTGTCCCCCGTGGCCCTCTTCGGCGACGAGCTGTTCGGCCACGGCATGACGCTGCTCGGCCAGTACGTGCTGAAGGACGTCGTCCTCGTCGCCGGCGCCGCCGTCGTCGCCGCCGTCGCGCTCGGCGCCCGGCTGCGGCTCGACGCCTGAGGCCGCGCCCCGCCCGCCGACCCGCCCCGGAGCCTCCGGTCGTCCCCCGGCCGGAGGCTCCCTCGCGTCCGGATCGTGAGAAATCACCGGAGCACCCTGGCGTTCCCCGGATCGGCTGCTATACCTCCGCCCCAGGTCACGAGCCCCAGCGCGAAGCCCCGGCTGGCTGGGCAGCAACCCCCACGTCACGGCGGGGTGCTCCGGGAGATGACCAGGCCGCCGGCCGGCCCGTCCGCGGGCCGAGACGCCGCGCGGCAAGCGTGATCGACGGACTGCGAGGTACACCCCATGACCGAACCCACCCGCCCCACCGCCGCCTCCGTGGTGGTGGTGTCCGGCAACCCGCGCGCGGGCTCGCGCACCCTGGCCGCGGCAGAGGCCGCCGGGCGCCGCGTCGCCGAGCTGCTCGGCACCGACGACGTCGCGACGGTCGAGCTCGCGGCGTTCGCGGGCGAGATCCTCGCCCCCGCCCACCCCGCCGCCGACGCGGCGAAGGAGCGCCTCGCGCGCGCCACCGTCGCCGTCGTGGCCACCCCCGTCTACAAGGCCTCCTACACCGGCCTCCTCAAGGCGTTCCTCGACCTCTACGGGCCGGACGGGCTCGCGGGCGTCGTCGTCGTGCCGCTCGTCGTCTCCGGCAACCCGGCGCACGCGCTGGCGGGCGAGGTGCACCTGCGCCCCGTCCTCGTCGAGCTCGGCGCCGTCGTGCCCACCCGGTCCCTCGCCCTCACCGAGGCGCAGCTGCCCGAGCTCGGCGCGGCCCTCGACCCCTGGTTCGCCCGCTGGTCGACGCCCCTGCGCCGGGCCACCGGCCTGACCTCCGCCGCCGCGACGCCCGCCGCCGAGCTGACGGGGGCCGCCCGGTGACCGCCGAGCGCACCGACCTGACCGCCGCGCTGACCGACATGGAGGAGCTCCTGGCCCAGCAGGACGAGCCCCAGCTGTCCGCCGACGAGTTCAAGACGGTGTTCCGCCAGCATCCCGCCGGCGTCGCCGTCGTCGCGCTCGAGCACGAGGGCCGCCCCGTCGGGTTCACCGCCACGTCCGTCATCTCGGTGTCGGCGGCTCCGCCGCTCCTCGCCTTCTCCCTGGCGTCCACGTCGTCCTCGTGGCCCGCCGTCTCGCGGGCCGACACCCTGGCGATCAGCTTCCTGGCCGACCACCAGGACGACCTGTCCGCGCGCTTCGCGACCAGCGGCATCGACCGCTTCGCGGCCGGCGGCTGGACCGCCCTGCCCACGGGCGAGCCCGTCGTCGACGGGGCGGTCTCGTGGGTGCGCGCCCGCGTCGTCCAGCGCACGCCCGTGGGCGACAGCTACCTCGTCTCGCTGCGCGCCCTGCAGTCCGGGTCCGACGAGGCGTCGCCGCTCGTCTACCTCGACCGCACCTACCACCGGCTCGGCGACGAGTCCGCGATCTGATCCCGGAGAGACCCATGACCAGCACACCCTTCCTCGTCGGGCTCGACGTCGACGGCGCGGGCGCCCATCCCGGGGCCGCCGCCGTCGCGGGGCTCGCGCCGGCGGACCTCGTCGGCGCCGCCCGCCTCGCCCGCACCGTCCGGAGGGCCGAGCACGCCGGCGTCACCTTCGCGACGTTCGCCGACGCGCTCCTGCCCGCCCTGCCCGGGTCGCCGTCCTCGGCGCGGCTCGACGCCGTGACCCGCGCGGCGTTCGTGTCGCGCACCACCCACGCCATCGGCCTCGTGCCGCAGGTGCCCACCACCTACCCCGAGCCGTTCCACGTGGCCACGCAGCTCGCGTCGCTCGACATCGCGGCGTCCGGCCGCGCCGGCTGGCTCGCCGCCGTGACCGACCACCCGGGCACCGCCGACGCCTACGGGCGCGACCCCGTGACGGACCTCGCCCGCGAGGCGCGCGACGTCGTCCAGGTCGTGCGCGACCTGTGGGACTCGTGGGAGGACGACGCCGTGATCCGCGACGTCGCCACCGGGCGGTTCGTCGACCGCGACCGCCTGCACCACGTCGACTTCGTCGGCGAGTCGTTCTCCGTCAAGGGGCCGCTCATCACGCCCCGCCCGCCGCAGGGCCAGCCCGTCGTCCTGGCCGCGGCAGGCGACGTGGCACCGTCGGTGCGCGACGAGGCCCTCGTCGACGTCGCCCTCGTCGGCGGGACCGACGTCGCCGCCGTGCGGGCCGCGGCGCGGGTCGCCACCGACCACGAGCCCGACGCGTCGCCCCTCGCGGTCGTCGACCTGGAGGTCGCGCTCGACGCGGGCGGCCGCACCGGCGCCGCCCGGCTCGCCGAGCTCGACGCGGCCGCCGCGCCGGGCACCCGCGGCCCCTGGGGGTCGGGTGCGCTGCGGTACGCCGGCGACGCCGCGGGGCTGGCGGGCCTCCTCGCCGGGCTCGCCGCGTCCGGCGACGTCGCCGGGGTGCGGCTGCTGCCCGCCGCCCTCGACGCGGACCTGCCCGTGCTCGCCCGCGACGTGCTGCCCCCGCTCCGGGCCGCCCGGCTCACCGCCGCGCCCCGCGCCGGCGCCACCCTGCGGCAGACGCTGGGCCTGCCCCGCCCGGCGAACCGCTACGACACCCGCCCCCGCACCGTCACCCGCGACGCCCAGCCCGCGGCCGCGCACGCCTGAGGAGCCGACGATGAGCGCACCCACAGCACCCCACGCCCCCGACGCCCCGATCACCCGGCCGCACGCCCAGGTCCACCTCGGCGTCTTCTTCCAGGGCGTCAACCACACCACGATCTGGTCCGACCCGGAGTCCGGGTCGCAGACGGACTTCGCCTCCTTCGAGCAGGTGGTCCGCACGGCCGAGCGCGGGCTCTTCGACGCCTTCTTCCTCGGCGAGGGGCTCCGCCTGCGCGAGTCCCGCGGGCGCATCCACGACCTGGACGTCGTGGGCCGCCCCGACGCGATCACCCAGCTCGCGGCCCTGGCCGCGATCACCGAGCGCATCGGCCTCGTCGCCACCCAGAACACGACCTACCACGACCCGGCCGAGCTGGCCCGCCGCCTCGCGAGCCTCGACGTCCTGTCCGGCGGGCGGGCCGCGTGGAACGTCGTCACGACGGACAACGCCTGGACCGGGGAGAACTTCCGCCGCGGCGGGTACCTCGACCACGCGGACCGGTACGAGCGGGCCGCGGCCGTGCTGGCCGTCGCGCGCGGGGTCTGGGACGCGTTCCCGGACGGCGGGGGCGACGTCGCGCGCGTCGCGGTGCCCGGCGCCGCGCTGCGCACGCCCCGGGACCTGGCCCTCGACGTCACCACGCCCCGCAGCCCGCAGGGCCACCCGGTGATCTTCCAGGCGGGCGACTCGCCCCAGGGTCGCGACCTCGCGGCCGCGCACGCCGACGTGATCTTCTCCCGGCACGGCTCCGTGCTCGCCGACGCGCTCGAGTTCGCGGCCGACGTGCGCCGCCGGGTCGTCGCGGCCGGCCGGCCCGTGGACGACGTGAAGATCTTCCCCGGTACCGCGATCGTCGTCGGGGACACGCCCGCGGACGCCGAGGAGAAGGCGCGCTGGGTGCGCCGCGCCCAGGTCACGCCCGCGACCGCGCTGTCGGTCGTCGGGAACGTCTGGGGCGAGGACCTCTCGTCCTACGACCCGGACGGCCCGCTGCCGGCCCACGACCCGGTGGTCGCCGAGCTCGGCGGCGAGCGGGGCTCCGCCACGACCGGCGCGCGGACGCACGAGATCGCCCGGCAGTGGCGCGCCGTGGCGGAGGCCGAGGGCCTGTCGATCCGCGAGCTGGTGATCCGCAACGCCGGCGAGCGCGGCTTCACGGGGACCCCGGGCGCCGTGGCGGACGAGCTCATCCGCTGGGTGCGCACCGGCGCCGTCGACGGGTTCAACCTCAGCCCGTGGATCGTGCCGGCCGGGCTGGACGACGTCGTGGACCGGGTGGTGCCCGCCCTGCAGGAGCGCGGCGCCTACCCCACCGCGTACGCCGGCACCACGCTGCGCGAGCACCTGGGGCTCCGCGCGCCGCTCACCCGGCGCGCCGCCCGCGACGCCGAGAGCGAACCGGCGCTCGTCCCGGCGCCGTGAGCGCCTAGGCTGCCACGGCCCGACAGGAGGACCATGACCACCACCGCCCCCAACACCAGCCCCACCACCACGCCCGGCGACCCCTCCGAGGCCGTCCTCGACAACCCCCGCTGGTCGTCCCTCACCGGCGCCCACGCGCACCTGGCGGAGGGCAACGCGCTGGTGCGGCGCTACCCGGCCGACGTGTCCCCGTTCGCCGCCGTGCGGTCGTGGGACGACCCCGACGTGTGGGACGCCGTGGTGGACCTCGTCGGCCCCGGCGGGCAGTTCCCCACGCCGCCGGCGTCCGTGCCGCTCCCCCCGGGCTGGGAGCGGCTCGCCCTCCACGAGGGTGTGCAGCTGGTCGACACCGACCGGCTCGAGACCCGGCCCGACGACGAGGCCGTGGTGCTCGGCGCCGACGACGTGCCCGACATGCTCGCGCTCGTCGAGCGGTCGCGGCCCGGCCCGTTCCTGCCGCGCACGTACCTCATGGGCCGGTACGTCGGCGTGCGCCGCGGGGGCCGCCTCGTCGCCATGGCCGGCGAGCGTCTGCAGCCCGACGGCTGGACCGAGATCAGCGCCGTCACGACCGACCCCGACCACCGCGGCCAGGGCCTCGCCACGCGCCTGGTGCTCGACGTCGCCCACCACGTCCGCGAGCGCGGCGCGCGGCCGATGCTGCACGCGGCCGGCGACAACGCGACCGCGATCCGGCTCTACGAGCACCTCGGGTTCCGCCTGCGCGCCCGCACCGCGTTCGGTGCCGTGCGCGCTCCGCTCGCCTCGCCCCGCGCCTAGCCGCGGTCCTCGCCGCGACGACGACGGCCCGCGTCCCCGACCACGAGACGCGGGCCGTCGCCGTCCCGGCGGCGGGCGTCAGCCGACCGAGCGACGGTGCCGCTCGGCCAGCTCCCGGTACTCGATCGCGTTGCGGCGCACCCGCTCGGCGCCCTCGGCGTCCAGGGGGCCGCGGTCCTTCGCGGGCACGCCCACGGCGAGGTGCCCGGCGGGGATCTCCTGGCCCTCGCGCACGAGGGCTCCGGCGGCCACGAAGGCGCCCGCGCCGACGACCGCGTCGTTGAGGAGCGTGGCGCCCATGCCGACCAGGCTGCCGTCGCCCACCGTGGCGCCGTGGATGATCGCGCCGTGGCCCACGCCCACGCCCGCGCCGATGGTGGCGGGCACGCCGGTGTCGGTGTGCACCACGCAGTTGTCCTGGATGTTGGAGCCCTCGCCCAGCACGATCGCGTCCATGTCGCCGCGCAGCACCGCGCCGTAGAACACGCTGGCGTGCGCCTCGATGCGCACGTTCCCGACGATCGTCGCCGTCGGGGCGACCCACGCCGTGGGGTGGATCTGGGGAGTGTGGCCGTCGAAGGGGAGCACCGTCGCCATGCCGGCGACCCTACCGTCCGCGCCCGGCCGCCGGAGTCCCGCCCCGGCCCGCGTCCGGGGTCAGCCCAGGAACCTCGTCACGACGTCGTGCAGCGCGGCGGTGGTGAGCTCCAGCGACGCGACGTCGACGCGCTCGTCGTTGCCGTGGAACAGCCCGCGCCACGTGCCGGGGTCCCAGCCCGCGCTGAGCAGGCCGAACCCGTAGGCGGGGACGCCGCGGCGCCGGTAGAAGCGCCCGTCCGTGCCGCCCGTGCCGAGGGTCGGCAGCACCGCCGCGCCCGTGCGCGCGGACACGGCGCCCTCGATGACGCGGTACAGGTCGGTGTCCGTGGGCGACAGCGACGGCTCGCCGAACCGGTCGCCCACGACCTCGACGTGCTCGGCGAGGTCGCCGAGCGTCGCCGCCAGCAGCGCCTCGACGTCGCCCGGGCGGGTGCCGGGCAGCACGCGGATGTCCAGCGTGACCTCCGCCAGGCCCGGGATGACGTTCGGCTTGGACCCCGCGCCGATGACGGTCGGGGCGAGCGTCGTGTGGGTGGTGGCGTGCGCGACCGCGCCGAGGGCGCCGAGCTGCGGGAGGGCGTCGTCGAGGCGGTCGGGGTCGAGCAGCGCCGCGCGCAGGGCGGGCTCCGGGGCCAGCGCGTCGACGTAGCGGCGCCAGAGGTCGCCGACGACGACCGGGCCGCGGGCGGCGGCGATCCGCCGCACGACCTCCGCCGCGATGACGATGGCGTTCCGGCTGCCCCAAGGGCCGGAGCCGTGCCCGGGACGGCCGTGCACGCGCAGCAGCCGGCCGGCGCCGCCCTTCTCCCCCACGGCCAGCGTGCGCGCCCCGCGCGGGCCCACGGGCACGCCGCCGGACTCGGTGAGCACGTGGTCGGCCTGCACCAGGTCCCAGCGGTGGGTGGTGAGCCAGTCGACACCCCACACGCTGCCGTGCTCCTCGTCCGCGACGGCGGCGAGCAGCAGGTCGCCCGCGGGCGGCCGCCCGGAGGTCGCGAGCGCCCGGGTCACCACCGCGTACGCCGCCGTGAGCCCGAGCATGTCGATCGCGCCACGGCCCCACACCCAGCCGTCCACGAGCTCCCCGCCGAACGGGTCGCGGCTCCAGCCGTCCGGCTCGACCGGCACGACGTCGGTGTGGCCCACCATGCCGAGGCTCGGCGCCGTGGGGTCGGTGCCGCGCACCCGCGTGACGAGGGACGTGCGGCCGGGCTGGGGCTCCACGAGCTCCAGGTCCAGCCCGGACCCGTCGAGGAAGTCCGCGATCGTGGCGGCGTTGCGGGCCTCCTGCCCGCTGCCCACCGTGCCGTCGTTGACGCACGCGTTGCGGATGAGCGCCTGCAGCAGCTCGACGGTCTGGCCCGCGAGCTCCTCCTCGGTCGTCAGGGCGCGCCCGAGGCCCGCCGTCGTCGGGGTCGTCGTCGTGGTCGTCATGCCGTCTCCAGCCTCTGCACGGCCCGGCGGCCGGGGATGGCCGCGACGAGCTCTCGGGTGTAGTCCTCCTGCGGGTCCAGCAGGATCTGGTCCGCGGCGCCCGACTCGACCAGCCGGCCGCGGCTCATCACGCCGACCTGGTCCGCGACCTGTCGGACGACGGCCAGGTCGTGCGAGATGAACAGGTAGGCCAGCCCGTGCTCGCCCTGCAGGCGCACGAGCAGCTCGAGGATCTGCGCCTGCACGGACACGTCGAGCGCGGACACGGGCTCGTCGAGCACCACCAGGTCCGGCTGCAGCGCGAGGGCGCGGGCGATGGCGACGCGCTGCCGCTGGCCGCCGGACAGCTCCCGGGGGCCGCGCCGCAGGACGTCGGCCGGGAGCGCCACGTCCTCGATCAGGGCGCGCGCCCGGTCGGCCCGCTCGGCGCGGTCGCCCACGCCGTAGGCGCGCAGCGGCTCGGCCACGATCTGCTCCACCGTGAACCGCGGGTCCAGCGACGCGTACGGGCTCTGGTACACCACCTGGAACCCGCGCCGCAGCGCCCGCAGCGCCCCGCCGCGCGCCGCCGTGATGTCCTGCCCGCGGAACACGACCCGCCCGGCCGACGCCCGCTCGAGGCGCAGCGCGAGGCGCGCGGTCGTGCTCTTGCCCGAGCCCGACTCCCCCACCAGGGCGTACGTGCGCCCCCGCCCGACGGCGAGGCTCACGTCGTCGACCGCCACGAGGGTGCGCCGCTCGGCCCCGCGCGGCAGGGCGAACTCCTTGCGGACGCCGTCGAGCGCGAGGACCGGGGCGGCCGTGCCCTCGGCCGACGACACGGCGGTCCCGGCGTCGGGCCGTCCGTCGGTCGCCCGGCCCGCGCCGGCAGGCGCGGCGCCACCCCCGCCGCGGACGACCAGGCGAGAGCTCGCCAGGCTAGGGGCGGCCGCGAGGAGCGCGCGGGTGTACGGGTGCCGGGGGTCGGCCAGCAGGCGCGCGGACGGGCCCTCCTCGACCACGACCCCGCCCTCCAGCACCACGATCCGGTCCGCGCGGTCCGCGGCGACGCCCAGGTCGTGCGTGATGAGCAGCACCGCGGTGCCGGTCTCCCGCACGAGGGTGTCGAGGTGGTCGAGGATGCGCCGCTGCACGGTGACGTCCAGCGCGCTGGTCGGCTCGTCCGCGACGATCAGCCGCGGGCCGGCCGCGATGGCGATCGCGATGAGCACGCGCTGGCGCAGCCCGCCCGAGAGCTGGTGCGGGTACTGCCGGGCACGCGCCGCGGGGTCGTCGACCCCGGCCTGCCGCAGCAGTTCGACCGCCCGGACCTTGGCGTCCGCGCGCCGTGCCAGCCCGTGGATGACGAGCACCTCGGCGACCTGGTCGCCCACGCGGACCACCGGGTTGAGCGACACCGTCGGGTCCTGGGGCACCAGGCCCACGTGCCGGCCCCGGACGGCCTGCCACTCCTTCGCGGTGAGGTCCGACAGGTCGCGGCCGTCGAGCCGGATCCGCCCGCCCGTCACCTCGCCCCCGCGGGGCAGCAGGTGCAGGGCGGCGTGCGCCGTCGTGCTCTTGCCCGAGCCGGACTCGCCGACGAGCGCCACGACCTCGCCGGCCGCGACGCGAAGGTCGACGCCCCGCACGGCGGGCCGGCTGCCGCCCTCGGCGGTGCGGTAGGCGACCTCGAGGCCGCTGATCTCCAGCACCGGGGTGTCCGGGCCCGGCGGGGCGGGCTCCTGATGGATGTCGGTCACTGGTCCTCTCCCGTCTTCTCCAGCGCCCGCGACACCCGGTTGGCGGCGAGCACGACGGCCACGATGACGAGGCCGGGCAGGGTGGTGAGCCACCAGGCGGTGGCGAGGTAGTCGCGCCCGCCGGACACGAGCGCGCCCCACTCGGGTGCGGGCGGAGGCGTGCCGTACCCGAGGAAGCTGAGGGCCGAGACCGCCAGCACGGCCGTGCCGAGGTCGAGGGCGACCAGCGCGAGCACGGGCCCCGAGGAGTTGGGCAGCACGTGCCGGCCGAGCACGGCCGGCCAGCGCAGGCCCGACGCCCGCGCCGCCTCGACGTACGTCGAGGTCGACACGCGCAGCACCTCGGCACGCATGACCCGCGCGAACGTCGCCACCGAGCCGATGCCCACGGCGATCGCCACCTTGACCGGCCCGAAGCCCAGCGCCGTGATGATCGCGAGCGACAGCAGGATGCTCGGGATCGCCAGCAGCACGTCGACCAGGCGTCCGATCACGTCGTCCACCCAGCCCCGCAGGAAGCCCGCGAGCAGGCCGAGCAGCGACCCGACCACAAGGCCGACGACGACCGCGAGCGCGGTCGTGCGCAGCGTGAGGGACGCGCCGTGCACCACCCGCGCGTACACGTCGCGGCCCAGGTGGTCGGTGCCGAACCAGTGCGCGCCCGAGGGCGCCTGGAGCCGGTCGGCGGGGACGCCGCCCAGCGGGTCCTGGGCGGTGAACGCCTGTGGCACCACGGCCCAGGCGGCGACGAGCAGCAGCACGGCCACGGCGAGCACGAGCCCGGGCCGGCGCAGCAGGTGGCGGGTGGCGCGCGCCGCGCGCCGGGGGCTCCCGCCGCGCTCGGCGGCGGGCGCGGGCGCCGCGTCGGGGGCGGCCGCGGGGCGCGAGAGGGTCTGCAGGGTCATGCGGTCACCGCCCCGGTGCGCGGGGTGTCGGTCTGCTGGGGGCCGGTCCGCTGGGGGCCGGTCCGCTGGGGATCGGGTCGCCGGGCCCGGTCCCGCCGCGGGCCGCGCAGCTGGATCCGCGGGTCGAGCAGCGGGTAGGCGAGGTCGACCGCGAGGGTGACGACGACGAAGACGAGCGCCGCGAGCACGACGATCGCCAGCACCACCGGCACGTCCTGCTGGTTGACCGACTGCACGGTGAGCCGGCCGAGCCCGGCCCGGGAGAACACGGTCTCGGTGACGACGGCACCCCCGAGCAGCCCGCCGACCATCACGCCGAGCACGGTGAACGCCGGGATGGCGGCGTTGCGCAGGGCGTGCGCGAGGTGCACGCGGGCGCGGCCGGCGCCCTTCGCCCACGCCGTCTCGACGTAGGGCTCGCCGAGCGTGCCGCGCAGGGAGCGGGACAGGACCTGCGCGAGCTGCGCCCCGGCCGGGACGGCCAGGGTGACCGTGGGCAGCACGAGGCTGATCGCGCCCTCGTTGCCGATCGCCGGGAAGATCGGCACCCGGAACGAGAACCACTGCAGCAGCACCAGGCCCACGAAGAACGTGGGCAGGGCGACGCCGAGGGGCGGCAGGGCGGACAGCGCCTGCCGCAGGGGGCGCGCCCGGGGGAAGACGCTGGCCACGGCCACCGCCGTCCCGCCGACGACGGCGAGCAGCAGGGCCGCCCCGGTGAGCTTGAGGGTCTCGGGCAGGGCCTGCGCGACGAGCGACGTGGCGGACGCGCCGCTCACGTAGGAGCTGCCGAAGTCGCCGGTGAGCGCGCCCAGGAGGGCGTCGCCGTACTGCACGAGGATCGGGCGGTCGAGGCCGTACTCGGCGCGCAGGGCGGCGAGCTGGGCCGGGTCGACCTGGCTCACCTCGCCGCCCCCGGACGCCACGAGCGCGGCCGGGTCGCTCGGCAGCAGGTAGAGGACGAAGAACGCGACCGTGAAGGCGGCCCAGAGGACGAAGACCCCCTGCCCGGCGCGTTGCAGCAGGTAGCGCGTCATCTCACCCCTCCGCCCCGTCGGTCACCCACGCGTCGTAGAAGTCCAGCCGCGAGGACGCCTCGAACGTGAGCCCCTGCACGCGGTCGGCGGCGGCGATCGTGGTCGACAGCTCGTAGACGGGGATGGCGTGCCCACGCTCGATCAGGAGCCGGGACGCCTCGGCGACGAGCTTCTTCCGCTCCTCGGGGTCGGTGGCGGCGGCGGAGTCGTCGAGGAGCGTGTCGACCTCTTCGGGATCGCGCTGGTTGATGTTGCGCGCGTTCGCCGAGAAGATCGTGCGCAGCACGTCGGCGTCGGACCGCGTGAGGTTGTAGTAGTCGAAGTCGAAGTCGCCCGACTCCTTGGCGGCCTCCGACTCCGCGACGGTGACGTGCTTGAGCTGCAGGTCCACGCCGATCTGGCGCAGCTGCTGCTGCACGAGCTCGAGCGGCTCGGGCACCTGCCAGAACGTCACCGTCGTCGAGAGCTTCGTCCCGTCCTTCTCCCGGATGCCGTCGGCGCCGGTGACCCAGCCCGCGTCGTCGAGGATCTTCTTCGCGCCGTCGGGGTCGTAGGCGAGCAGGTCGTCGGCGCCCTCGAACAGCGGCGTCGAGTGGGAGAGGACGCCCGTGGCCGGCTGGTCCTGCGGCGTCAGGACGGTGTCCACGATCTGCTGCCGGTCGATCCCCTTGACGATCGCCGTCCGCACCGCCTCGTCCGCGGCCAGCGGGCTGGACTCGTTCGGGAACAGGTTGAACACGACGCCCGGGTTGGCGCGGTACTGCAGCCAGAACCCGTGGCCGTCGAACTGCGGCAGGTCGACGGCGTTGAGCGCGGCGGTGGCGTCGACCTGCCCGGACTGCAGGGAGCCGGTGCGCACGCCGGCCTCGGGGATGACCTTGAAGGTCACGGTGTCCAGGTAGGCCTCGCCGGTGTGCGCGTTCGCCTCCGAGCCCCAGGCGTAGCCCTTGACCTTCTCCAGGACGATCTCCTGGTCCTGGGTGTACGACTTCACCGCGAACGGCCCGGACCCCACGTACTTGCC
The DNA here is from genome assembly GCF_042799955.1 of Isoptericola sp. NPDC057653. NCBI lineage: Bacteria > Bacillati > Actinomycetota > Actinomycetes > Micrococcales > Promicromonosporaceae > Isoptericola > Isoptericola sp. NPDC057653. Next base: position 537,861 of record NZ_JBHVHP010000002.1, read on the forward strand.
GGCGCACCGGTCCTCCGCCGACAGCTTTGCCGAGGCGGGCGACAGCAGCCCGAGGGAGAACGTCGACGTGGCCTGCAGGAACTGGGCGCTGGGCTCGTCGAAGTCGACGGTCACGGTGCGCTCGTCCTCCACGGTGGTGCCCGCGTAGCCGACCAGGTACTGCGACCCGAGGGACGCGACGGCCCCCAGGTCGACGATGGCGTCGAAGTTGGTCTTGACGGCCTCGGCGTCGATGGGGGTGCCGTCGGCGAAGGTGGCGTCGTCGCGCAGGTGGAAGGTGTAGCTGGAGGCGTCGTCGTTCACCTCCCAGCTCTCGGCGAGCCACGGCAGGATCTTCCCGGACCCCGGGTCCTGCGCGGTCAGGGAGGCGACGGTCTGCCGGGCGGCGGCGATCGCGTCGTTGTTGCCCACCTGCTGCGGGTCGATGCAGTGCGAGTCGACGGTGATGGCGAACGTCAGGTCGCCACCGGCGACGGGGTCGGCGTCCGCCGACGCGCCGGCACCGGACGCGGCGTCGGCGCCGGTCGAGCAGGCGCTCAGCAGGAGCGCGGCGGCCGACGCGGTGGCGGCGAGCCCCACGGCGGGGCGGCGCAGGGTGCGGGGGGTGGTGGTCATCGCGAGCGGTTCCTCGTGGTCGTGGCGGGCCGTCCGCGTGCCCGGCGTCGCGCCGGGCACGGTCGAGGACGACCGGAGCCGTGCTTACCCCGCCGCGGGCGCGGCGTGGTCAGGTCGTTCCCGGAGCACCCCGTCACGTCGAAGGGTTGCTGGCCAGCGAGCCGGGCCTGGGTGCTGGCGCTCGTCACCTGGGCGGCAGGGAAGCCGCCGCGACCGCGGGAGTCAAGGGTTGGACGCGTCGTCTCACATCACGGACGTCGGGGTGCCCGCGCACGTGGCCCGGACGCACGACGGCCCCGCCCGTCGGGAGACGGGCGGGGCCGGGCGATGGTGGGCCGCCGGTGGGCCGGCGGTGGGCCGTGGAGCGGCCGGGCTCAGCGGGCGGCGGGCCGCAGGCGGGCGCCGAGCAGGTAGAGCTCGCACCCGAGGCAGAGCCCGACGACGGCGTTGAGGCCCGCGGCCACGAACGCGATCCCCGCGGCCCAGGGCACGGCGGCGAGGACCCCCGCGAGCCCGAGGACGACGCCGACGCCGGTCACGACCAGCCCGACGAGCTGGGCGAACCGCGGCGGCCGCGGGTCCTCCAGCTCGGCCGGCGGGGCGAGCCGCGGGCGCACGAGCGTCCGGAAGAGCCAGCCCTGCACCGTGCCCTGGGCGCCCCGGACGGCGCCCAGCAGGAACCCTGCGGCCACGACCGCGAGGAGCACGAGGCCGGCCGGCGACGCCCCCAGCAGGACGACGACGGCGAGCAGCAGCGCGGTGATGCCCGCGCCCACGCGTGGACCGCGCGGGTCGATGCCGGCCGGTGCCTGCGTGGTGGTGGTCTCGCGGGTCATCGTCGCCTCCGGGGTCCGGTCGAGGGTGGGTGCACGGTCACGCGGCGCCGGCGGGCACCGGCAGCGCGGCCTCCAGCGCGTGGCGCGCCTGGGCGGGCGACATGCCGCCGCTGCTGCGGGCAGCCTGGGCCCCGGCCGCGTCGAGCACCAGCACGGTCGGCGTCTTGAGCACGCCCAGCTCGCGCACGAGGTCGAGGTGCTCCTCGACGTCGAGCTCGTGGTGCACGACGCCGTCCTCGCGCTCGGCGAGGCCGCGGAGCACTCGGGCCGTCGCGCGGCAGGGGGCGCACACCTCGGCCGAGAGCTGGACGAAGGTCACCCGCTCCCCCAGGCGGACGCCACGGGCCGCCCAGTCCACGGCGAGGTCCCGGCGGGCCGGCGCCGGGCGCACGCGGCCCTGCCGCGAGCGCCAGACCGCGCCGAGGACGACGGTCACGACGACGAGCACGCCGAGGACGACGAGCTGGGTGATCGGCCTGTCGGTCACGGTTCTCCCTCGGGGGCGCGCGGGCGGTTCCTGGGACATCCTCCTCGCCGTTCACGATCCGGTCGACACCGTGACCGCATGCCGGACAACGCCGTCGGCCTCACGCGCGCACCTCAGGCGGGGGCCGGGACGGCGGCGTGCTCGGTCGCGGTGAAGCCCGCCGCGCGGCGCGCGTCCGCCGGTCCCCACAGGTCCGTCGCGACCTCGGCGCGCACCACCGGAGCCACCTCGGCGGCGAACCGGCGCAGCACCTCCTCCTGGTGGGACGGCTCGAGCAGGTGGTTCACGGACACCGACTGCAGCACGTGCCCGAAGGTCCCGTGGTAGTCGAGGATCTTCTCCGCCACCCGCTCCGGCGAGCCGACCAGCGCGGGCCCGCGCTCGACGGCGTCCTCGATCGTCTCGAACGCGAGGGCCTTGCCCACGTGGGTGGCGGGGTCGTAGCCCCGCGCCCGCAGCCGCGCGACCTGGCCCTCGTACAGCGGCCGGTACTGCTCGATCGCCTGCTCGGTGGTGTCGGCGAGGAACAGCCCGCCCGACCCTGCTCCGACGAACCCCTGCGCCGGGTCGTGCCCGGCGGCCGCGTACCGCTCCCGGTACCGGTCGATGAGCACCCCGTAGCTCTCCCGCGGCTGCAGCGCGTTGGCGCTGACGATCGGGTCGCCCCAGCGGGCGGCCAGGTCGACGGCGAACTCGCTCGTCGCCGAGCCGTGCCAGACGCGGAACGGGCCCGCGAAGGGTCGCGGGAGCGTGGTGGCGTGCTCCAGCGCGTGCCGGTGCCGGCCGGACCACGTCACGTCCTCCTCCGACAGCAGCAGCCGCAGCAGCTCGTAGTTCTCCTCGAGGTACTCGTACTGCCGGGCGATGTCCAGGCCGAGCAGCGGGTACTGCAGCTCCTCGTTGCCCTTGCCGATGACGATCTCCAGCCGCCCGCGGGAGAGCTGGTCCACGGTGGCCAGGTCCTCGGCCACCCGGATCGGGTCCAGCAGCGACAGCACGGTGACGCCGGTCGAGAGCAGGATCCGGTGGGTGCGGGCCGCGACCGCCCCGAGGATCACGGTGGGGGCCGACGACAGCACGTCGCCGGCATGCCGCTCCCCCACCGCGAACGAGTCGAACCCCAGCTCCTCGGCCAGCACGGCGTGCTCGACGACGCGCTCGAGCCGGTCGGCCGGCGCGACCGCCTCGCCCGTGACCGGGTGCGGCGGGTTGAACACGATGTCGAGCAGCTGGAAGCGCATCAGGCCACCCGCTCCTCGGCGCGCGCGGCGCCGCCCGCCGCGGCCTCGGCGGACTCGGCGGCACGGTCGCGCGCCGCCACGCCCTCGCGCACGAGGGGGATGACGTACCGGCCGAAGTCGATCGCGTCGTCGAGCAGGTCGTAGCCGCGGGCGGAGACGACCCGCACGCCCAGGTCGTAGTAGGCGAGCAGCGCCTCGGCGACCTGCTCCGGCGTGCCGACGAGCGCGTTCGAGTTGCCCGCGCCGCCCGTGGCCTTCGCCGTGGCGGTCCACAGCGCGGTGTCGTAGCGCTCGCCGGCCGCGGCGATCTCGAGCAGCCGCTGCGAGCCGGCGTTCTCGGGCCCGTCGATCGGGTGCCGGCGCGACAGCTGGCCCCCCAGGGCCGCCTTGCGTCCCTCGATCCGGTCGAGCACCCGGTGCGCCTTCTCCCAGGCGAGCTCCTCGGTGGGCGCGATGATCGGGCGGAACGCGGCATGGATCCGCGGCGGCGTCGTCCTGCCCGCGGCGGCGGCCTCGGCGTGCACGCGGTCGATCTGCTCCTGGGTGCGGGCCAGCGGCTCGCCCCAGACGGCGTAGATGTCCGCCTCGGCGGCGCCCACGCGGAACGCGGCGTCGGACGACCCGCCGAAGGAGATCGTGGGCACGTGGCCCTCGAAGGGCTTGGTGTCCAGCACGAAGTCCTCGAACTCGTAGTGGTCGCCGTGGTGGTCGAAGGCCTCCGGGCTCGTCCACGCCTGCTTGACGATCCGGATGTACTCGTGCGTGCGGGCGTACCGCTCGTCCTTGGTGAGGCGGTCGCCCTCGCGCCCCTGCTCGTGGTCGTTGCCGCCGGTGATGAAGTGCACCGACAGGCGGCCGCCGGAGAGCTGGTCGAGGGTGGCGAACGTCTTGGCCGCGTACGTCGGGTAGGACACGTTGGGCCGGTGCGCGAGCAGCAGCTCGATGCTCTGCAGCCGCGCCGCCGTGTGCGCGGCGAGGGCGGCCGGCTCCGGGCCCGAGGACCCGTACGCGAACAGGACCCGCGTCCAGCCGTGGTCCTCGTGGGCGCGCACGATGCGCTCCAGGTAGGCGGGGTCGAACGGGGCGGTGGTGCGGGCCGACGTCTCGGAGGCGTCGTTCGTCGTGGCGATGCCGAGGAACTCGACGGGCATGAGGTTCTCCTTGCGTGCGTGTCCGGGTGGGTCAGCTGTCGGCGCCGGGCGGCGCGGTCGCCGGGAGCCCGGCGGCCTTCCAGGCGGGGAAGCCGCCGTCGACGTGGGTCACGTCGGTGTAGCCACGGGCGGCGAGCGCCGCGGCGACGGGGCCGGAGCCGTTGATCGAGCCGCACACCACGACGACCGGCGTGTCGAGCGAGATCGCGGGGGCGCCGGCGGGGCCGAAGAGCGCGTCGAGGTCGTCCCGGTCCGCCAGGGTGGCGCCCGGGATGTCGCCGGTGGCGGCGCGCCCGCCTGCCGAGCGGACGTCGATCAGCAGGGCGCCGCGCTCGACCCGCGCGCCGGCCTCGCCGGCGGGCTGCGGCGCGGGCGTGCCCGAGGTCGTGGTCGGTCCGGTCGTGCCAGGGGTGGTGGTCATGTCGCTCCTTGGGAGGTCCGTGGGTCGGGCGGGTCAGAGGGACGAGGCGAGGGCGGGCAGGCGCGCCGGGTCGCCCCCGGCCGTGCCCCACGCCTGGGCCAGCAGCGCGAACGACCGGCGCCGGTCGGCGGGGTCGTGGGTGGCGGTGGTGACGAGCAGCTCGTCGGCCCCGGTCACGCGGGCCAGGGTCCCGAGCCGCTCGACGACGGTCGCGGGGTCGCCGACGACGCGGGTGTCGACGCGGTCGGCGACCACGGCGCGCTCGTCCTCGGGGCGCTCCGCCCAGGGCGTGGCGTCGGCGGGCCGCGGGTAGGCGATCGCACCGTCCGTGCCGCGGCGGATGGACAGCACCCAGTCGGCGAACGGCGCGGCGAGCTCGCGGGCGCGCTCGGTGGTCTCGGCGACGAGGACGTCGGCGGACACGACGACGTACGGGGCGGCGAGCACGCCCGGGCGGAACGCCGCGCGGTACGCGGCCACCGTCTCGAGGGTGTTGGACGGGCTGACGTGGTAGTTCGCGGCCAGCGGCAGGCCGAGCTCCCCCGCGACGCGGGCGCTCTCGCCGCCGGACGACGCGAGCACCCACAGGTCGAAGGCGGCGTCCTGCACCGGCGGCGAGACGTAGCGCCGGCCCGCCTCGTCGGCGTAGGTCCCCGACCGCAGCCCGAGGACGAGCTCGACCTCGGTGCGGAAGCTCGAGGGCGTGCGCGACGCGCCCACCACGGCCGCCTGCGCGAGCGCACGCTCGCGGAGCGCGGAGTCCCCGCCCGTCGGCGGGGCCGGGGGCACGTACAGCCCGTCGACGACGCGCGCGCCGCCCGCCGAGGACGCGGCCGGGGCGGGGCGGGGGGCGCCGCCGCCCTGGGGCGGCGTGAACGCGCGCCCCAGGCCGAGGTCCACGCGGCCCGGGTGCAGGGCGGCGATCGTGCCGAACTGCTCGGCCGCGACGAGCGGGCTGGTCGTGCTCAGGAGCACGGCGCCCGAGCCCACCCGGATCCGCTCGGTGCGCGCCGCGACCGCCCCCGCGAGCACGGCCGGGGACGCGGAGCCGACGCCGGGCGACAGGTGGTGCTCGGCGTACCAGACCCGGCGGTAGCCCAGCCGGTCGAGGTCGACGGCCAGGTCGACGGCGTCGCGCACGGCCTGGGCACCCGTGCCGCCGGCGGGCACGAGGGCGAGGTCGAGGACGGACAGGGGCACCCGGGCGGGGTCGGTCATGGCGGTCTCCTGGGAGTGCGGGCGCCGCGGGGCGGCGCGGGGCGGCGCGAGGTCGGGGGCGGGTGGCCGGTCGGTGCCGGGCCGTCACTCGGTCTTCGGCAGGCCCGGCGGGTTGGTCTCGGGCTTCTCGACCGCCTCGGTCTCCAGGCCCCAGCGCTCCAGCACCTGCGCGTAGGTGCCGTCGTCGAAGGCGTGCTGGAGCGCGGCGGTGACGGCCGGGGCGAGGTCCTCGCCCTTCTTGGTCGCGACGGCGATCTGGGCGGTGTCGGGCCAGCCGCCGTTGAGGGTCCCGACCACGGCGAGCTCGTCGGGCGCGATCTTGGCCTGGTACGCGAGGGACGCGTTGGGGCCGACGTAGACGTCGAGGCGGCCGGACTTAAGGGCGAGGAGGACGTCGGACAGCTGCTCGTAGTACTCCGGCTGGCCGCCGGCGATCGGCTCCAGCCCGGCCGCGACGTTCTGGTCGTTCCACTCGAGGAGGATCTTCTCCTGGTTGGTGCCGGAGCCGACGCCCACCCGCAGGCCGGCGATGTCCTGGCGCTCGGCGATCGACGTGACGTCGGAGCCGGCCTTCGTGAGCCAGCCGAGCTCGTCGTTGCGGTAGGAGGAGAAGTCGATCGTCTCCTTGCGCTCCTCCGTCACGGTGACGTTGGAGATGACGGCGTCCACGTCGCCCGACTGCAGCGCGAGGGGCCAGTCGGCCCACGCCTTGACCTCCAGGCGCAGGTCCTTGCCGAGGCCGTCGGCCACGAGCTGGGCGATGTCGGTCTCGTTGCCGATCGGGGTCTTGTCGTCGTCGGCGAAGAAGCCGAGCGGCGGCGCGGCCCCGGCGCTCACCGCGACGACGAGCTCGTCCTGGGCGGCGACGTCGGCGGGCAGCAGGGCGACGGCCTCGGCCGACTCGGTGGAGCGGATGCGGTCCTGGTCGGGGCTGGTGCTCACCTCGAGGCCGGCCGCGGACGCGCCCTCGGAGCTGGTGCCCGCGGGGGCGTCGGCGCCGTCGGCGGTGCCCGCGGCCTCGGGGGCCGAGGTGCTCACGCTGCTGCAGGCCGCCAGGGCGAGCAGGGGCACGGTGGCGAGGGCGGCGAGCAGCCGGGTGCGGCGGGTCGGTGCGGTCACGGGGATCTCCTGGGTCGGGGGTCGAGAGGGCGGTGGCGGTGGTCGAGGGTGGGGCGAGGGAGGACGGGGCGGTCAGAGGACCTTGTCGAGGAAGGCGCGGGTGCGGTCGTGGCGCGGGTGGTCGAGCACCTGGCCGGGCGGCCCCTGCTCGACCACGACGCCGTCGTCCATGAAGACGACCGCGTCGGCGACCTCCCGGGCGAAGCCGATCTCGTGGGTGACGACGACGAGGGTGGCGCCGGTGCTCGCGACGTCCTTGACGACCGCGAGCACCTCGCCCACGAGCTCGGGGTCGAGGGCGGACGTGGGCTCGTCGAAGAGCAGCACGCGCGGGCGCAGCGCGAGGGCGCGGGCGATCGCGACCCGCTGCTGCTGCCCGCCGGAGAGCTGGCGCGGGCGCGCGCCGGCCTTGTCCGCGAGGCCGACCCGCGCGAGGAGCTCCCGCGCCTCGGGCTCGACCTCGGAGCGCGGCCGGCCCTGCGCGGACAGCGGCGCCTCGACGACGTTCTCCAGGACGGTCAGGTGCGGGAAGAGGTTGAACCCCTGGAAGACGAACCCGATCCGGGTGCGCTGCCCGAGGATGTCCCGCTCCTTGAGCTCCTGCAGCACGTCGCCCCGCCGCCCGCGCCGGCGGCGGTAGCCGACGAGGTCGCCGTCCACGGTGACGAACCCGGCGTCGACCTTCTCGAGGTGGTTGATGGCGCGCAGCAGGGTCGACTTGCCGGAGCCGGACGGCCCGAGGACGACGGTGACGGTGCCGGGCTCGAACGTGAGGTCCACGCCGCGCAGCACCTCGAGGGTGCCGAAGCTCTTGCGCAGGCCGTGCACCTCGACGCGGCCTGCGGCGGCGCTCCCGGTGTCCGCAGCGGCGGCGGTCGTGGCGGCGGCGGTCGTGGCGGCGGTGGTCGTGGCGGCGGTGGCGGCGGTGGCGGTCATGCCGGGCCTCCCGAGGTGCGGGCGGTGCGGGTGAGGACGCCGACGCGCGCACGGGCGGCGAAGGCGGGCGGGACGTGGGCGGGCACGGGCCGCCCCGTGAGGCGGGCCCGGGTGACGGCCGCCGTCCAGCGCACGCGCTGCAGGGGCGTGGGCGGCAGGGTGCGCACGGCGCCCTTCGCGTAGTGCCGCTCCACGTAGTACTGCACGACCGTGATGAGCGTGGTCAGCACGAGGTACCAGACGGCCGCGACGATGAGCAGGGGCACGACCTTGCCGTTGCGGCCGTAGATGACGGACGCGATGTAGAACAGCTCCCCGTACGCGAGCACGTACACGATCGAGGTGCCCTTGAGCAGGCCGATGACCTCGTTGACCGCCGTCGGCACGATGGAGCGCATCGCCTGCGGCAGCACGATGCGGGTCACCTGGCGCCGGCGCGGGATGCCGAGGGACGCGGCCGCCTCCTGCTGCCCCTGGTCGACGCTGAGGATCCCTGCCCGCACGATCTCGGCGGAGTAGGCCGCCTGGGAGAGCCCGAGGCCGAGGATCGCGGCACCGAACTTGTCGATGAGGCCGAGGGTGTCGAACCAGAGGAACCCGGGCCCGAACGGGACGCCGAGGCTCAGGTGCGGGTAGAGGTAGGCGAGGTTGTACCAGAGCAGCAGCTGGAGCAGCAGCGGCACCGACCGGAACACCCAGGTGTAGGCCCACGCGACGCTCACCAGCAGGGGCGACCGGGACAGCCGCATGAGGGCCAGCACGGTGCCGAGCGCGAAGCCCACGACCGACGCCGCTGCGGTGAGCCGGATCGTCGCCCAGGCGCCGGAGAGGATCGACGGCCAGGTGAGGTACTGCGCGACGACGCCCCACTCCCACCGGTCGTTGGTGAGCAGCGAGCTGACGACCATGGCGAGCAGCAGGGCCACGCCGGCCGTCGCGGCCCACCGGCCGGGGTGGCGGGCCGGGACGATCGGCAGCCGGTCGTAGGGGGACGCGGCCGGCGCCGCGACGACGTCGCGGGGCGGAGGCGCGGTGACGGCGGTCATCGGGGCGCCCTCTCCCCCGCCGTGACGGCGAACGGCACGTGGTTGCCGGGCGGCGGGGCGGGGCACGTGCCGTGGTCGCTGAACGCGTACGGCAGGTTGACGGCGGCGTTGAGGTCGAGGCGCGCGGTGCCCGACGCGCCGGGCGCGAGGCCCTCCGGGAGGGTCGGCCGCGCCACGCGCCACGGCGCGACGCCGTCGGCCTCGTCGCTGAACAGGAGCGTCGGCGCGCCGCCGGGGGTGCCCGTGAGGACGAGGGTCACCGTGCGGTCGCCGCGGGTCAGGTCCACCTCGCCGACCGCGTCCAGGTGGTGCACGAGGCCGGGCCGGGCGGCGCCCACGACGACGTCGCGCGGCGCGGCGTACCGCCGCACGGGGACCGTCAGGTCCCACGTCGGGTCGTGCTCGAAGACGGGCACGCCGGCGAAGTCGAGCCGGGCCCGGGCGTGCGGGTCGCGCAGCCGGACCGCGAGCCGCCCGGTGCGGCGCACCAGCTCGACGGCGACCTCGGACGTCTCGCCGGAGCGCTCGTCGAGGGCCTCGTCGCGGGTGGGGTCGTGGGCCACCGCCCCGGCGCCGGGCCCGACCGGCTCGCGCCCGTCGGGCCGGAAGGTGCCCAGGACCGTGCTGCCGCCCTCGGGCACGTCGCCGTCGAACGACCCGTCGCGCACGGCGGACCCGCGCAGCAGGGGGCCGGCACCCTCCCCGGGGCGCAGGTGCGCTCCCGCGTCGTCGGCCAGCCACAGGCCGGGCAGGCCCGGCAGCGACTCGGGCCGGGCGGGCAGCCAGTGGAACGCGGTGAGGCTCAGCCAGCCGTGCGGGGCGGCGAGCTCCCGCTCGCGGTCGGCGCGCCGGCGCGCCCGCGGTCCGGCCTCAGGCTCGGTGCCGGGGTCTGTGCTCGGGTCGGTGCCGCGCGGCGGGCGCGCGCTGTCGGTGACGGTCATCGGAGACCTCCGGTCGCGAGGGGACGGTGGGTGCGGGCGCTGTCGGGGCGGCCGCACGGCGCGGGCCGGCGGCGCGGGCGCGGGGTCATGCGCGGACCAGCCGTGCGTCGGCCGTCCGGGACGCCCGGGGCCGGGCCACGGGGCGCGCCGCGACGGCCTCGCGGGCTGCGGGGGCCGCGGGGGCCGCGGGGGCACGGCCCGCGTCGCCCAGCCCCAGCGCCTCGCGCAGCGTGCGGGGCGCGGGGGCGGCGGGCGGGAGCACCCCGTCGCGCACGAGGCGTGGGACCACCCCGTCGACGAGGGCGTCCAGGTCCGGCCCCAGCGACGAGGGGCGCAGCAGGAAGCCGTCGGAGGCCCCCGACTCGCGCCAGTCGACGATCGTCTCCGCGAGGTCGTCCGGCGTGCCCGCCACGACGAGCAGGCCGCCGGAGATCTCGGGTCCCTCGAGCGCCTCCACGAGCTCGAGGCGGGCCTGGGCGCTCGCCCGGTCGTCGGCGAGCACCACGTACGCCTCCGTGAGCACGACCAGGGAGTCGGGGTCGCGGCCCGCGGCGGCCGCGGCGTCGCGCAGCCGCGTCCGCAGGTGGATCGCGCGGGCCGGCGCGGTGGCCGCCACCCGCGCCACGTCGGCCGAGCGGGCGGCGAGCTCGAGCGCCGCCTCGGAGCGCACGGCGACGACGACCGGAGGGCGGCCCTGACGGGGGTGGTCGTCCGCGGCCCGCGGACGCACGGCGAACCGGACGCCGTCGTGGTCCACGCGGAAGCGGCCGTCGGCGTCGACGGCCACCGCGCCGTCGCCCCGCGCCGGCCCGTCCCAGTGCCCTGCCACCCGGGCCGCGACGGTCCCGGCCCGGGCGGCCCAGGCCTCGTCCTGCACGACGGCGCCCGTGGGCAGGCCTGGCTGCCAGCCGGCGCGGCCGCCGCTCGCCTGGTCGACCCGGGCGATCGCCCGGGCGACGTGCGCGGGGTCGACGTCGGCCGTGTCCACCGTGGCGACCAGCCCGGTGCGCGTCGTGTGCGGCGCGACCCGGGCGGCGGCGACCGCGGCATCGAGGCGGCCCGCCACCTGTCGGCGGCCGGGGTGCAGCAGGAACCCTTCGTCGAGGGTGACGAGGTCGAGGCGGCCCGCGTCGGCGCGGCGGACGAGCTGCACGAAGCGCTCGCCGTCGAACGACCGGGGCTGCACGATGCCGCGCGCCCGGTGGGCGCCGGGGCGCGCGCCGGCGGCCGTGAGGTCGACGCCGAGCACGAGGGGCCGGGCGGCGGGGGCGGTGGGCGCGGGGGACGAGGAGGACTGCGGGTACGACACGTCGGCTCCGATCGGGGCACGGCGAGCGCGCGCACGGCGCCGTCGGGTCGTGGACCCGCGGTGGGCGCGGCTGCCGGAGGGCAGGGAAGGACGTCCGCCGGCGAGGGGCGGAGGGACGCCGGCTGCGGCCGGTCCCGGCGGAGGCCGGGTCGGGGACGGTCCGCCGCGGTGCGCGGCGGAGGGTCAGGCCGCGGTCAGCGGCGTCGACACCACGCGGTGGTGGTGGCGCCCGGCGTGCACGGCCGGCTCGACGTGCTCGGGACGGCGTACGACGGGGCGCTCGCGGAGGCCTGGTCGTTCCGGGACGACAGGGGACGCACGGTGGTCGCGTCGCGGTTCATGCTCGTCCTCTCCTGGTGCCCGCCGAGGCGGGACTGCGTGTTGCCCGACCGCCGGCGGCGGCGGGCCTGGTCCTCACCCGGGGCACCCACCCGCGCAGGGGGTTGCCGTCCGACGAGCCGGGGCTTCGCGTCGGAGCTCATGACCGTCCCGGGACCTGCGCCGCACCCCCGCGAGGGGCCGCGGTCGCCTGACCCGGTGCGCAGGAAAGTAGGTGCCGGACCCCGGGCTGTCAACGGTCCGCGGGGTCCGTCTCGCATACCGAACAGATCCGACCGGTTTTATCGGATTTCGGGTCCTCGCGCGAACCCGTCTACCGTGGACGTCGTGAGCCAGAACGCCGAGCACCTCCCCGGGCACGGACCCGGGCACCTCTCCCCCGACGCCGCCGAGATCCGCGCGCTGGTGGACGAGCTGCGGAGGCTGGTGCTCACCTACAAGTTCGGGATCGACGAGGTCATGACCAAGATCTCGATCCTGCGCGACGAGTTCCGGCACATGCAGAACTACAACCCCGTGGAGCACGTGAGCTCGCGCCTCAAGTCGCTCGAGTCGATCGTGGCCAAGTGCCGGCGCAAGGGCATCCCGCTCACGCCCGAGGGAGTCCGCGGGCAGATGTTCGACGTCGCCGGCGTGCGCGTCACCTGCAGCTTCGTGTCCGACATCTACAAGGTGCGGGACATGATCGTCGGGCAGACCGACCTCACCGTCCTGGAGGAGCGCGACTACATCGCCCACCCCAAGTCCAACGGGTACAAGTCGCTGCACCTCATCGTGCAGGTGCCGGTCTACCTGTCCGACCGGGTCGAGGACGTCGTCGTCGAGATCCAGCTGCGCACCATCGCGATGGACTTCTGGGCGAGCCTCGAGCACAAGATCTACTACAAGTACGAGCGCGACGTGCCCCGCCACCTCACCGACTCGCTCAAGCTCGCCGCCGACGTCGCCGCGTCCCTCGACAGCTCCATGGAGCGCATCCACGAGGAGGTCAAGGCCATCGCCGGCGAGGCGGACCCCGTCGAGCACCGCGACGACCAGCTGACCCCCGAGGAGCTGTTCCACAACTTCTGGGGCGCCGCCCGGGCCGAGGGCATCGCGATGCGCTCGTCCCGCGACGACTGAGCCGGCGCAGGGCGCCGAACGACCCGGTCAGGACGCCGCCTCGACCGCCCGCCGCGACAGGAGCGCCGCGACGAGGAAGCAGGCCGCGCCCACCAGCGTCCCCGCCGTCGACCACCACGGGCTGAGGTCGGCGTCCGTGCCCGGCGCCACGTAGGCGCCCACCGCGGAGGCGGCGAAGGCGACCGAGCCCGCCATGTTCAGCCAGGTGCCGTGCCAGGTCCGGGCGTCCGTGTCCCACAGCCGCCCCCGGTCGGACGTCGCGACCAGGGCCATCGCGCTCGACACGAGGAACGCGGCCGAGCCGTACGCGTCCGGCCGCCACCCCGCGCCGACGTCGCCCGGGTCGACCACGGCCGCGGTCAGCGCCACGGTGGTGCTGACGTTGAACAGCAGCGTCCCGAGCAGCTGCACCGCGGCCGACCACCAGTCCCACCGGTCGGCGGCGACCGCCCCGGGCCCGGGCGGGCGGCGGCCGCTCAGCGCGAGCTGCACCACCGCCGCCGCGGTGAACAGCACCGACCCCACGACGAACGTGATCCCCGTGCCGACGGGCCCCGCCCACGCGGCGTACGCGGGCAGCGCGCCCACCAGGAAGCAGACCGACCCCGCCGCGAACCCCCACGCCTCCCGGCGCAGGCGGCGCTCGCGGGTGCCCTGCGTGCTGGTCGCCATCGCGCACCACCCCACGTCGCGGCCGGCTCTCGCCGGGCTCCTCCCGGCGTCGTGAGCGTACGTCCGCGCCGCGGGGCTCGCGGGGCGGGACCGGCGAGGGTCCGGACGAGGGGCGGTGCGGCGGTTCAGGGCCGCCGGCGGTACCCGCGGTGCGGCACCTCGTCGGGGCGCCGGTCGTGGTGCAGCGGCCCGGCCGTCACCGTGAGCGGCGCGCCGGTGCCGCGGGCGCGGACCGCGACCACCTCGGCCAGGACGGACAGCGCGGTCTCGCGGGGGCTGCGCCCGCCGAGGTCGAGGCCGACGGGAGAGCGCAGCCGGGCCAGCGCCTCCGGGGGCACGCCCCGGTCCCGCAGGCGGTCGAGCCGGTCGGCGTGGGTGCGGCGCGACCCCATCGCGCCGACGAACGCGAGGTCGGCGGCGAGCGCGACCTCGAGCAGCGGCTCGTCGAACTTCGGGTCGTGCGTGAGGACGAGGACGGCGGTGCGCCCGTCCACCCGTCCGGCCGCGAGCTCGGCGGCCAGGTAGCGGTCCGGCCGCTCGACGACGATCTCGTGCGCGTCGGGGAACCGCTCGCGGGTGGCGAACGCGGGGCGGGCGTCGCACAGCGTGACCCGGAAGCCGAGGAAGCCCGCCAGGGAGGCGACGGCGGCCGCGAAGTCCGTGACGCCCGCGACGATCATCCGCGGCGGGGGCGCGGCGACGTCGACCAGCACGCGCAGGCCCACGCCCTGACGGCTGCCGTCGGAGCCGTACGTGAGCTCTCCGGTGCGCCCGGCGGCGACGAGCGCGGCGGCGTCGTGCGCGAGGGCGGCGTCGAGCCGCGCCGACCCCGTCCCCCCGGCGACCAGCCCGGCGGGGCCCACGGCGACGGACGCCCCGGGCACGGCGCCGTCGTGCGCGACCACGGTCGCGAGCGCGGCCGGCGCCCCGTCCGCGACGCGGCGCGCGAACTCCCGCAGCACCTCCGGGTCGTCCACCCGCTGCACGAGGATCTCGACGGTGCCGCCGCAGGTCAGGCCGACCGACCCCGCGACGTCGTCGCTCACCCCGTAGCGCACGAGCTGGGGCACGCCGTCGCCCAGCACCTCGAGGGCGCGGGCGTGGACGTCGGCCTCGACGCACCCGCCCGTGAGCGACCCGACGGCGGTCCCGTCGGCGCGCACCAGCATGCGCGCGCCCGGGCCACGGGGGGCGGAGCTCCACGTCGCCACGACCGTCGCGAGCGCGAACGGCGCCGCGGTCGACCCGGTGCGCGACCCGGTGCGCGACCCGGCGAGGACGGCGTCGAGGACGGGGTCCATCAGGCCTCCCGCTGCTCCCTGGCCCGCAGCCGCGGCAGGATCTCCTCGGCGTAGCGCTCGAGGAGGGCCGCCTGGTCGGCGCGCGGGTCGTGGAAGACGAGGTGGGTGAAGCCCATCTCGACGTACGACCAGATGCGCTCGACGTGCTCGTCCGGGTCGTCGGACACGATCCACCGGCTCGCGGTGCGCTCGACGGGCAGCGCGTCGGCCAGCCGCTCCATCTCGACGGGGTCCTCCACCCCGACCTTCTCCTGCGGGGTGAGCGCCAGCGCGCCCCACGCCCGGGTGGCCTGCCGTGCCCGGTCGAGGTCCGGGTCGTAGGAGACCTTCATCTCGATCATGAGGTCGAGGTCGGCCAGGGTGCGGCCGCCCTTCGCGGCGCCCTCGGCGAGGGCTGGCAGGAGCGTGTCGGCGTACAGCTCGCGGCCCTTGCCGCTGGTGCAGATGAAGCCGTCGCCGACGCGGCCCGCCAGGCGGGTGGCGGACGGCCCGGACGCCG
The DNA here is from genome assembly GCF_042799955.1 of Isoptericola sp. NPDC057653. NCBI lineage: Bacteria > Bacillati > Actinomycetota > Actinomycetes > Micrococcales > Promicromonosporaceae > Isoptericola > Isoptericola sp. NPDC057653. The sequence goes on from NZ_JBHVHP010000002.1 coordinate 553,114, forward strand.
CGACGTAGAGCGGCACGGGGGTGTCCGGGCGGTCGTAGATCGTCGCGTCGCGGGCGCTGTAGTACGTCCCGTCGATCGTCACGCGCTCGCCGGCCCACAGCGCCTGGATCAGGGAGATCGCCTCCCGGAACCGGGCGTACCGCTCCTTGCCGTCGGGCCAGGGCAGCCCGAGCGGCGCCTCGTTCAAGGACTCCCCCGAACCGACGCCCAGAATGACGCGGCCGGGCGCCAGGCAGCCGAGCGTGGCGAACGCCTGTGCCACCACGCCGGGGTGGTAGCGCAGGGTGGGGGTGAGCACGCTCGTCCCGAGCCGCACCCGGGAGGTGCTCGCCGCCGCGGCGCCGAGCCACGGGAGCGCGGCGGGCGCGTGCCCGCCGGTGTGCCGCCAGGGCTGGAGGTGGTCGCTGACGAAGACGGAGTCGAACCCGGCCTCCTCGGCCAGGACGGTGTAGGCGAGCAGGTCGCGCGGCGAGAACTGCTCCGCCGACGCCTTGTACCCGAGCTGCAGCATGGTGTCCTTCCTGAGACGTGTGGTGCGCGGGCCCCGTCAGGCCGGCGCCGATCGGTGGGGTCGCGGGGCGGGGGCGGCCGGGTCCGCGAGCGCCGCGCGGACGGCCTCCCCCACCAGGGCCCGCACGCGGTGCCGGGCCTGCACGGTGCCGGCGGCGACGTGCGGCGAGAGATAGGCGTTCGAGAGCCCGAGCAGCGGGCTCGACGGCGACAGCGGCTCGGCGGCGAACACGTCGAGCGCGGCGGCGGCCGGGCGCCCGGCGTGGAGCGCGACCGCGAGGGCCGCCTCGTCGACGAGCTCACCCCGGGCGGCGTTCACCAGCACGCTGCCCGGCCGCATGGACGCCAGCCGCGTCGCGTCGAGCAGGTGGCGCGTGGCAGCGGTCAGCGGGGCGTGCAGGGTGACGACGTCGGACCGTGCGAGCAGCGTGCCGAGATCCGTCTGCGTACCACCCGCGGCGGCGACGTCGGCGGTGTCGTGCCCCGTGGTCACGACCACCTGTGCGCCGAACCCGCGCAGCCGGCGGTGCACGGCCCGGCCGACCGCCCCGTAGCCGACGATCCCGACGGTCAGGGCACCGAGCTCCCGGCCCAGCGGGCGCGCGTGCCAGCCGCGGGTGCGCAGGTCCCGGTCGGCGCCGACGCCGTCGCGCAGCAGCAGGAGCATGGCCATCAGCGCCCAGTCGGCCACCGCGTCCGCGTTGTACCCGGGCGCGTTGACCACGCGGATCCCGCGGGCGCGGGCGGCGTCGAGGTCGACGACGCCGTCCAGCCCGACGGCGGGGTGCACGACGAGGCGGCACCGCACCATGCCCTCGAGGGCGGCGGCGTCGAGCGGGACCCTGCGCGCGGCGTCGCCGACCACCACGTCGGCGCGTCCGAGCACGGCCGGCAGGTCGGGCACGCCCGCACCGCCCGGGGTCAGGACCACCTCCACGTCCGCGCCGGCGACCCAGCCCTCGACGAGGTCGCGGGGGTAGTCCGACAGGCACACCAGGACGGCGCTCACGCGGCTCCGCCGCGCCCGAGCAGCCGCGACTCCACGACCTTCGCGGGGTCCAGCGCCATGCCGAGCCCGGGGGCCGTCGGCGCGGGGACCGCACCGTCGGCCGGGACGATCTCCTCGGCGAGGAAGTGCTGGTACATCGGCATGAGCCGTGTGAGGTACTCCATCTGCGGGACCAGCGCCGGGGACGCCGCGAACGTCAGGGCCGCGTTGCACTGGAGCGACTGCCCGTGCGGCACGAGCTGCGCCCCGGCCGCGCTGACGAGCGCCATGATCTTGGTCAGCTCGGAGATCCCGCCGACCCAGTGCGGGTCGGGCTGGTACAGGTCGAGCACGTCCGCGGCGAGCAGCTCCCGGTAGCCCCACCGGGTGTACTCGTGCTCCCCGCCCGCGACCCGCGCGCCGTCGGGCAGTCGGCGCCGCAGCGCGCGGTAGCCCTCGGCCTGGTCGGCCAGCAGCGGCTCCTCGATCCACGCGACGCCCAGGTCCCGGGTGGCGCGCGCGACGTCGAGCGTGAAGGGCACGTCCCACCCGCTCCACGCGTCGAGCATGATCGCGACGCCGGGCCCGGCCGCGTCGCGCACGGTGCCGACCAGCTCGACCACCCGGTCCACGCCCGCGGCGCCGTCCTCGGGCCCCCAGCGCGGGAACCACTTCAGCCCTCGGAAGCCGCGCGCCACGAGCTCGCGGGTGCGGGCCGCGACGGCGGCCGGCTCCAGGCTGTCCCCGAGCGTCGAGGCGTACGCCGGGACCGCGGCCCGCGTGGGCCCGCCGAGCAGCACGTGGGCCGGGACACCGAGGTGCTGCGCCCGCAGGTCCCACAGCGCGCAGTCGACGGCGGACAGCGCCGTCATCCCGGCGCCCGCGCGGCCGTGGATCGCCGAGCGGTAGAGCACGTCCCACAGCCGTTCGGTCGCCAGCGGGTCCGCCCCCAGCAGCAGCGGGCGCAACACGGTGGTCACGATGAAGGCCTGCTCCCTCGAGAGCTGCGCCGTGCTGCCCCGCAGGCCCGTGTCCGTGTCGACGTGCAGGAACACCGAGCGCACCTCGGCCACGCCGGGCGCGACCTCGGGGAACGCCTGCGGCCCCTGCGCGCGCAGCTCCGGGTAGACGTCGGTGGGTCGGCGCAGCCGGTCCGCGAAGATCGGTTCCGGGGCCTCGACGTGGCCCACGTACTCCACGCACGTGACGTCGGTGATCCTCATGCGGCCCCCTCCGGGTCGGCGGTGCGGTCGGCGGTGCGGTCGGTCGTCTGCTCGGCGAGGCCGTCGGCCCCGGCCCTGGCGGGCTGGCGACGTGCCGTGAGGGCGGCGGCCGCCCCCACGAGGGCCACGCCGGCGGCGCCGGCCACCAGGGCACCACCGCCGCCCCAGGCGGTGCCGCCCACGAAGCCCAGCATCGCCGAGCCCGCTCCGGTGCCGGCGTCGAACGCCGCGTTCCAGACGGCGCTCGCGGCGGGCGCGTCGCGGTCGGGGACGGCACGGTAGCTGAGGTCCAGGGTCACGGTCTGCAGGCCGCCGTAGGCGACGCCGAACAGCGCGGCCCCGGCGACGAGCACCCCCGCCGGCCCGGCGAGGCCCGCCGCCACCACGACGAGGCCCCCGACCCCGCACCCCACCAGCCCGGGCAGCACCACGCGGGGCCCGACCCTGTCGAGCACGGGACCCACCCGCCACCGGGCCACCATGCCCACCGCCCCGAACGCGAGCAGGGCCGCGGCCGCGACCGAGCCGTCGGGGCGCTGCAGCGGCAGGAGCGTGACCAGCCCGCCCCCCGCCGCCGTGGTCACCAGGAGGAGGCCCGCGGGCAGCGCGAGGGTCCGCAGGACGCGCGAGATCGCGGTCGAGCCGGAGGCGCCGACGACCTCGGCGGGCACACCCGGGGCCACGACCAGCGCGACCACCGGCAGCGCGCCGAGCACGGCGACCGCCGCGAACGAGCCGCCGAGCGTGAGCGCGGCGCCGCCCGAGATCCCGACCATCATCGGCACGGCCGCGGACAGCCCGAAGAGGCCGATCGCCTCGCCCCGTCGCTCGGGCGGCGCGGCGCGCGGGATCGCGAGCGCCGCGACCACCGTGACGACGGCGAAGCCGACCCCCCGCACCGCGGAGAGCGCGTAGAACGCCCCCAGGTCGTGGGCGAGCAGGTACAGCGGCGTCGGGAGGCCGAGCAGCAGCGAGCCCGCCACGAGCAGCGTCCGCAGGCTCCACCGGCGCAGCAGGCCGGCGGTCAGCAGCTGGGTGACCACGGTGGCCGCGAGCATCACGCCGGTGATGGTGCCGACCACCCCCTCGGGGTGCCCGAGCTGCCTCGCCCAGGCGGGCAGCGCCGCCAGGGTGACCGAGAAGCTGGTGAGGCCGGCGAAGCTCAGCACGAAGACGGCCCGGATCTCCCGGACCCTCCACAGGGAGCCGGTGCGCGGCGCGACGGCGCTCATCGCACGGGCTCCGCGCCGAGGCCGCGCAGGCGGTCCTCGAGGGGCCCCTGCCGCTCGACGCCCGTACGGGAGACGAGCCGACCCGCCCGCCACACGATCCGGTCGGCGGGCCCGAGCGCGAGGGCGTCCTCGAGGGAGCCCGCCCGCACGGCCACCAGGTCTGCCCGCGCCCCGGGCTGCGGGCCGGCCGCCGGCAGGCCGAGGACGGCCCGGGCGTCGGGACCGACCAGGTCCCAGGCGACCCGCGGCGGCTGCTGCCCGGCGGTCACGGCGAGCGACGCCGTCTCGAGCGGGTCCAGCCGCCCGGTGGGGTTGAACGGGTCGCGCACGTTGTCGCCCCCGGCGGCGACGCGGACGCCGGCGGCCCGGAGCGCGTCGAGCGCCGTGAGCCCGCGGGGCCTGGGCACGGCCGCGCGGCCCTGGAGGTAGAGGTTCGTGGCCGGCAGGGCGACCACCCGGACGCCCGCCGCCGCCACCTCGGCGGCGACCTCGGCCGCCGTGTCGGCGTCCTGCTGGCCGAGCGACACGCAGTGGCTCGCAGTGACCGGTACGCCGGCCCCGGCGGCGAGGCGCGCGAGGTGGCGCAGCGTGAGCACGGCCGGGTCGGTGGTCTCGTCGACATGGAGGTCGACCGGGACACCGCGCTCGACGGCGACGGCCACGCACTCCTCCATCGCGGCCACCGGGTCCGCCTCGATGGACGGGTTGCCGCCCACGACGTCGGCCCCGGCGTCGAGCGCGTCGGTCAGCCTCGTCCGGTGGGTGCGCCACGTCTCGCCCGGTCCGGGCCCGCCGACGTGCGCGACGACCTGGAGGTCCACGACGTCGGCCAGCTCGTCGCGCAGCCGCGCGAGGGCGCGCACGGCCCGCACCCCGAGGAGCCGCCCGCAGCCCACGTGGGTGCGCACCGCCGTCGCGCCGTGCGCCACCAGGTGCCCCAGGGCCCGTGCGGCGCGGCGGCGCACGTCCTCCTCGTCCATGTCCGCGAGCACCGCCCCGTAGCGCTCCATGGCGCCGCGCAGGGTGCCGTCCGGGGTCGCGTCCCGGTCCGCGGTGAACGCCTTGTCGAGGTGGGTGTGCGGCTCGGCGAACGCCCCGCACAGCAGGTAGCCGGTCAGGTCGGTGACCGGCAGGCCGGCGTCGCCGGGCCGGGGCGCGCCGCCGGCCGGCTCGACCGCGGTCACGAGCCCGCCGTCGAGCCGGACGTCCACGACCTCGCCGCCAGCCAGGCGCGCGCCACGCAGGAGCTGGACGGTCATTCAGCCCTTCACCCCGCCCCCGGCGATCTGCGTGACGTACCGCTGCAGGTACCCGAACACGAGGAGCACCGGGATCATGACGAGCACGCCCGCGGCGAGTAGCCGCCCCCAGTCGGTCGTGAACTCGCCGATGAGGGAGTTCAGGCCCACCGACAGCGTGCGCTTGGCGTCGGTGTCGATGAACGTGTTGGCGTACAGGAACTCCTCCCAGACCTGGATGATCGTGAACACCGCGGCGGCCATGACCCCCGGCAACGCCGGCGGCAGCACGACCCGCCACAGGGCGCGGAACCGGGTGCAGCCGTCGATGAGCGCGGCCTCCTCCGTCTCGACCGGCACCGCGAGGAAGTAGTTGCGCATGAGCCAGATGCAGAACGGGAGCGCGAACGAGACGTAGACGACCACCAGGCCGGTGAGCGAGTCGAGCAGCCCGAGGGTCTTCACCGTGACGAAGAGCGGGGTCGCGAGCATGACGGCGGGGAACATCTGCGCCGCCACGACGATGAGCAGCATCCCCCGGTTGCCCACGAAGGTGAACCGCGCGAAGCCGTAGCCGGCGAGGATCGCGAGCAGCAGGGCGACCGTCGTGGTCGCGGCCGCCACCACCACGGAGTTGCGGAAGTAGGTCACGAAGTTCGTGTCGAGCAGGCTGGCGTAGTTGCCGAGGAACAGGGCCGACGGCAGCAGCCGCTTGTCGACGCCGTTGAGCTCGGCCGGCGTCTTGAACGACGACACGAGCATCCACAGGAACGGCAGCACGGTGCCGAGCACGAGGACCGTGGCGACCACGTGCGCGCCGAGGGAGGCCCGGGTGCGGGAGCGCCTCATCGCCGGTCCCCCTTGCGACCCTCGACGACGTAGAAGTACGTGACGGCGAGGACCATCATGATCGCGAAGATGACGACCGAGATGGCCGACGCCTTGCCGAAGTCGAACTCCATGAAGGCCGTCCTGTAGGCGTAGGTGGTGAGGATCTCGGTGGCGCCGACGGGGCCGCCGCGCGTGAACATCCAGATCCCGTTGAAGTTGTTGATCGCGCCCGAGATCGTCGTGAGGGTCACGAGCGCGAGGGACGCGCGGATGCCGGGGATCGTCACGTGGAGGAACCGCTGCCACGCGCTGGCCCCGTCGACCATGGCCGCCTCGTACTGCTCGCCGGGGATCTGCTGCATGCCCGCGAGGAGGATCACCGCGGTGAACGGCGTCCACTTCCACGCGCTGATCAGCACCAGCACCGGCAGGGCCCACGTGGGGTCGGCGAGCCAGATCGGCGGGGTCTCCAGCAGGCCGCTGCTGCGCAGCAGGCCGTTGATCGGTCCGGAGACGGGGTCCAGCAGGAAGCGCCAGATGAGCGCGACGAGCACCGTCGGCACAACCCACGGGACGATCAGCGTGGTGCGGATCGCGCCGCGCGCGACGAGGCGCTTGTTCAGCGTGGTCGCGATGACCAGGCCGAGCCCGACCTGCACGACGAGCGCCGACCCGGCCCACAGGAGCGTGCGCGCGGTGACCGTCCAGAACGTGGCGCTCGTGAACAGGTCGGTGTAGTTCGCCAGCCCGGCGAACGTGTCCTGTCCCGGCCGCGTCAGGTTGGCGTGCAGGAAGCTCGTGCCGATGGCGTTGAACACCGGGTAGCCCACGATGAGCGCCAGCGCGACGAAGGCGGGCGCGATGTACGCGACCGGCTCCAGTCGCCGGGCGAGGCGCCGTCGGGGGCGCCGGGCAGCGCCGGCGGCGGGTGCCGTCTCGGGGCGGGTGGAGATGATGGTTGACATGGTCGTCCCTGGCTCGTGTCCTGCGGCGGGCCGCCGCGGTGGCGGCCCGCCGGTCGGTCCGGACTAGCTGGAGAGCTTCGCGTCCGCCGCCTCGGCGGCGGCGGTGAGAGCGGCGGCGGGCTCCTTCTGGCCCTGGATGACGGAGTCCCACGCGTCCGCCATGACGCCCCACTCGATGTCGCCCCAGCTCGGCAGCGCCGGGCGGGCGCGCGTGACGGCGATCTGGTCGATGAAGACCTTCCGCACCGGGTCCTCGGCGGCCCAGTCCGACTCGACGACGTCGAGCCGCGCGGGGATGTTGCCGGTCTTCTGGATGTACGGCATCTGGCCGGCGTCGGTGACCCACCGGACGAAGTCCCAGGCGACGTCGGCGTTGGCGCTGTTCGCCCCCACGCCGACCGCGGTCCCGCCGAGGACGGTCGCCTGCGAGCCCTTGCCGGGCAGGGGTGCGGCGCCCCAGTCGAGGTCGGGGTTGCCGTCCGTGACCGGCCCGGTGCCCCACGGCCCGATCGCCATCATGGCGACCCGCCCCTGGACGAACGGCGCCACGTACTGGTCCCACGACGAGTTCGCCGCGACGAACTCCTGCGGCGCCACCTTGTCCTTGAGCGCCAGGTTCGCGTAGAACTCCCAGGCCTCCATGCCCGGGCCGTCGGCGAAGGTGGCCTTGGTCAGGTCGTCGCTGAGGATCTCGCCGCCGTTCTGCCACAGCCACGGCCAGAACAGGAACGACCCGAACCCCGAGGCGCCCAGCATGTAGCCGTACTGGTCGCCGCCGGTGAGCTCGACCGCCGCGGAGCGCAGGTCGTCCCACGTGGACGGGACCTCGATCCCGGCCTTCGAGAGCATGCCCTTGTTGTAGTAGAGCGCCACGTTGTTGGTCGTGTACGGCAGGCCGTACTGCTTGCCGTCGTAGCCCGCGCCCGCGAGCAGCTCCGTGCCGAACGCGTCGGCGACCTCGGCGCTCTGGGAGGTGACGTCGGCCAGCACCTGGGCCGCCGCGAGCTGTGGCACCGAGGAGACGTCGACGATCGCGACGTCCGGGCCGGAGCCGCCGCTGCTCGTGGTGGTCAGCTTGGGCACCAGGTCCTCCGTCGGGATGCCCTGGATGTTGATCGTGACGCCGTTCGCCTTGCCGAAGGCCTCGGCGGCCTGGTGCAGGGGCGAGCCGGTGTCGCCGGCCGTCGCGGCGTTGGCCCACAGCTCGAGGGTGCCGCCCCCGCCGCCGGACGAGCCGCCGGTCGGCGCCGCGCCGCCGCCGGTGCCCGTGCCGCACGCGGACAGGACGAACCCCGCCGAGAGCCCGCCGGTGAGGGCGAGCATCTGACGCCGGGTGAGGGAGGGAGTACGTGCAGCCATGTCGGTTCCTTGTCTCTTCATCGAGGTCTCTGCATCGAGGCGGAACAGCTCAGGGAAGGGGGCCCACCGGGGCGGGTGGGCGGTGACCGGACCGTGCGGCGAGCGCACGGAGGGCCGAGTCGGCGTCGGCGGCGAGCTCGGCGACGTCGGCCGACACCAGCTCGCCGTCGCGCAGGAGGGTGCGGCCCGCCGCGACCACGTCGCGCACGTGGGCGGGGCCCGCGCGGTGCACGAGGGCCCACCGCGGGTCGACCAGCGGTTGCCACGCCGGCCCGCCGGTCGCGAGCCGCACGGAGTCGCCCGCGTCGGCCGGCAGCCCGAGGACGGCCGACGGGGTCGTCGTCGCCATGGCGTACGCGGCGTCGGAGGACAGCGCGGCCGGGTCCCGCGCGGCCTGCCCCTGGGTGTACACGGCCTGCCGCATCTCGTGGAACAGGCTCTCCATGCCGTCCACGCCGAGCGTCACCGGCACCCCGGCCTCCAGCAGGTCGAGGACGCGGGCGACGCCCTTCGCGAACCGCAGGTGGTTCGTCGGGCAGTACACGAGGGCGGCCCCGCGCCGGGCCAGGAGGTCGATCTCCTCGTCGGTCAGCTCGACGCCGTGCACCAGGACGGTGCCGGGCCGCAGGAAGCCCGCCCGGTCGAGCAGCCCGATCGGCCGCACCCCGTGCTCCGCGAGGCAGGCGTCCACCTCGGCGGCGTTCTCGGAGACGTGGGTGTACAGCCGCAGGCCGAGCCGCTCGGCGGCCGCCGCGGCCTCCGCGTAGTCCGCGGGCACGTTCTGTCGCACGGACACCGGTGCCAGGAAGAGCCGGTCGCGCGGGAGCAGCACGTCCGCGGCCCGCTCGGCGAGGGCGACGACGTCCGCGACGGACGTCGTGAGGCCGGGCGCCCCGCGGGTCATGATGCCGAGCGCGACGTAGCCCCGGACCCCGACGGCGGCGTGCCCCGCGACGACGGCGTCCAGCAGCCCGGGTCGGTGCAGCGGGTAGACGTGGTCCACCACGGTGGTGGTCCCGGCCACCACCTGGCGGGCCGCGCCGAGCGCGGTGAGGGCGCGGTACTCGGCCGGCCCGGCCACGGCCTGCCGCGCGTTGCCCGCGCTGATCGCCTGGGCGAGCGAGGCGCCCTCGGAGGCGGTGGTACCCGGCACGAACGACCGCAGGTGGTCGTGCATGTTCACGAGGCCGGGCACGGTCACCGCGCCCGGGGCGGCGTCGGTCACCATCGCCCGGTCCTCGTCGCCTCGAGGAGCCCGTCGCGGCCCAGGCCGGCGAGGCCGAAGGTCTCCAGCGTCCGGCCGCGGGCGCGGTAGTCGGTGCCCGTGGCCACGCCCGCCAGGTGGATCATCGCGTCGACCGTCGGCGTCGCGACGCCCACCTCCCGCCCGATGGACGCCATGAGGCACAGCGCGTAGGGCACGTCCTCGGTGATGTACCGGCTCTCGAGCGCCGTCGGCCCGGTGGCGAACGTGGAGTCCGCGAACGCCGACGACGCGAGGGTGGCGTGCAGGTCCCCCTTCACCTCGGGCGCGAACCCCTGCTCCACGAGGTACTCCTCGTACCCCTGCAGGTTCGCGAACCCCAGTGCGCGGCGGATCGAGACGAGCTCGGCGTCGATCGCCCCGATGAAGCGCGCGACGGCCGGGCTGGCGCCCACGCCCCACAGCAGGAACTTGCCGGGGCCGCCCTCGATCGCGCCGAGGTTCGCCAGGATCGGCGGCACGTGGTCGATGGCGTTGAAGTTGAGCAGCACCGTCTCGAGCACGCTCTCGCCGGCGGTCACCGAGGGCCAGATCGCGCACGCGGTCTCGACGGCGGCGTTGCCGGCGGGCATGCCCGCCGCGACGGTGCCGCCCACCTTGCGGGACGCCGTGATGAGGCCGGGCTCCCGGACCCGCGCGCCGTACGGGAGGCTGTTCAGCTCCGCGACGTCCACGTCCAGCGCGCGCCCGGCACGGCGCATCGCCGCGACCAGGGCGAGGCTGCCGCCGCCCTCCCCCGCGAAGATCACCTGCGTCCCAGGGCGGAGGTGCTCGGCCAGGAGGGTCGCGAAGGTGTCGTGCCCGAACGCGGGCACCGACACCACCACGACGTCCGCCGCGGCGGCCGCCGCCCCGGGGTCGAGGCTCGCGCGCGCCGGCGTCTCCGTGACGCCGTGCCACGGGGACCGCAGGCGCACGACGCCGCGCTCGGCGATCGCGTCGATGCTGGCGCGGAACCGCTCGAAGTCGGCGACGGTGACGTCGACACCCGCCAGCGACAGCTCCGTCGCGCTGGACAGCGCGCCGGCCCCGGAGCCGAGGACGGTGACGGCGGACGGGAGCGGGCTCATGCGAAGACCTCCTGGGCGAGGGCGGACAGCTGGCGGTCGACGGCGTCGGGGTCGGCGCCGCCCACGGAGACGATGACCTCGTCGACGCCCTGGTCGGAGAGTCGACGCAGGCCGTCGGCCACCTCGGCGGCGGGCCCGGCGAACCCGAACGCCCGGGCCATGTCCGGGGTGACCTGGCTCGCGGCCAGCGCGCGGTCGCCGCTGCGGACGGTGGCGCGCAGGGCCGCGACCTCGTCCCGGTCGAGGCCGTAGACCTCGATGAGCTCGTCGGCGTACGCGCCGCCCGCCATGGTCACGCAGCGCGGGGCGAGGGCCCTCAGCGCGGCGTCGGTGTCGTCGCCGATCTCGACGTCGAGCATGAGGCAGACGGCGGCGCTCCCGCTCTCGCGCCCGGCGGCCCCGGCCGCCACCCGCTCCCGGACGAACGCGATGTGGCTGTCCGCGATGCCGTGGGTGATGACGCCGTCGGCGCACCGGCCGGCGAGCTCGAGCATCTTCGGGCCGCGGGCGGCCAGGTACAGGGGGCCGTCCTCGGCCTGCCACCGCAGGGCCGAGCCCTCGGCGCTGAACGTCTCGCCGGTCACGTGCGCGGTGCCCGCGGTGAGCTCGCGCACGATGTCGACCGCCTCGGCCGTGAGGCGCAGCGGGCGGCGCATCGCGATGCCCATCTCGCCCGCGATCTCGTAGCCGCCGGCGCCGAGGCCCAGCACGAACCGGCCCGGCCCGATCTCGCGCAGCGTCGCCGCGAGGCTCGCGAGCAGCGTCGGGTGCCGCAGGAACGGCGACACCACCGCGGTGCCCAGCCGGACGTGCCGCGTCGCGGTCATCATCAGCGCCAGGGCCGCCGACGCGTCGCGGTGGAAGTAGTGGTCGGCCAGCCAGACGCTGGAGAAGCCCAGGTCCTCGGCCCGGCGTGCCCAGCGGGCCGCCTCGGTGATCGGCTGGTCCAGCCGCACGGTGACGCCTACGTTCACTGGTCGTTCCCTCTCGTGGTCGTGCCGGAAGTCGTGCTGCAGCTCGTGGCCGGGACTGGGCCCGCGGTGGGGACCACCTCCCGGAGCAGGCCCGCCGCGCACCGTCGCCGGTAGGCGGCGCTCGCGCGCAGGTCGTCGATCGGGCTGATGTCGGCGGCCACGGCCCGCGCGGCCTCCTCGACGAGGGCGGGCGCGGGCACCGCGCCCTCGAGCAGGGCCTCGGCCCGCGGCAGCCGCACCACCGTGGGGGCGACCGCGCCCGCCGCGAGGCGCACGTCCGCGAGGCGGCCGTCGGCGTCGCGGCGCCACTGCCAGGCGAGGCTGAGCAGCGAGATGGCCTGGGCGCGTCGGCCGCCGATCTTTCGGAAGCCGCCCTCCAGGGAGCCCGCCCCGGGGCGCGGGTCGGGCACGGTGACGGACGCGACCCACTCGCCGGGCGCGAGGTCCACGCGGCGCGGCCCGAGGAGGAACGCGCCGAGGGGCACCGCGCGGCCGGAGCCGTCGGGCGTCACGATCTCCACGACGGCGTCCCCGGCCAGGAGGGCCGGCACGGTGTCCGCCGCGGGCGACCCGGTGACGAGGTTGCCGCCGATCGTCGCGCGGTGGCGGATCGTGGTCGACGCGAACTCGCGGATCGCCGCGCGCAGGGGTGGGACGTCGTCGCCCAGCGCCGCCGCGACGTCGCTCAGCGGGCGCAGCGCGGACAGGCGCAGCGCCCGGCCGTCGGTCGTGCGGCCCGCGGCCGGGACGGCGTCCGCGAGCGCCGTGAGGTCCACCAGGACGGGCGCGTCGAGGCCGGCGCGGCGCTGCACGAGCAGGTCGGTGCCGCCGGCGATGGGTCGCGCCGGTCCTGCGCCCGCCCCGGTGCCTGCCCCGATACCCACGAGCAGCGCGGCCACGTCGGCCGCACGGGCGGGGCGCAGCACGCGCGGGGGTGTGGTGATCATGCGTCGCCCTCCGCCCCCGCCCCGGCGGCCCGGCGGGCGCAGGCGGCGTCGTGCACGGCGTCGACGAAGCGCTGGTACCCGGTGCAGCGGCACAGGTTGCCGTCCAGCGCCCGCCGCACGGCGGCGTCGTCCGGGTCGGGGTCGCGGTCCAGCAGCGCGGCGCACGAGTTGAGCACCCCGGGGATGCAGTACCCGCACTGCACGGCCTGGCGCTCGACGAACGCAGCCTGCAGCGCGCCGTGCCCCGCCGCGGCCAGCCCCTCGACGGTGCGGACGTCGGCGTCGAGCACCTGACCGACGAGGACGAGGCACGACGTCGTCGCGCGGCCGTCCACCGTGACGGTGCAGCTGCCGCACTCCCCCATGCCGCACCCCTCCTTGGCGCCGGTCAGCCCGGCGACGTCGCGGAGGTAGTCGAGCAGGCGCAGCCCGTGGAGCTCCGTGGGGATCGCGCCCACCTCGGTGCCGTTCAGTCGCACGACGCCTCCCGGGGCCCGTGGTCGTTCTCGTCGAGCAGGTCGAGGAGCCGCTCGGGGGTCACGGGCAGCCGGCGGGGCAGGACGCCGACGGCGTCGAGCACCGCGGCGGTGACCGCGGGCGGCGTCGGCACGACGACGACCTCGGACATCCCCTTGGCGCCGAACGGCCCGGAGGCCTCGCTGCCCGGGACGAAGAGCGTGGTCATCGCGGGCGTGTCCGCGATGGTCGGCGCGAGGTAGTTCTCCAGGCTGGTGGTCCGGGGCACCCCGCCCACCACCTGGTGGTCCTCCATGACGGCGAGCCCGAGCCCCTGGAGGATGCCGCCCTCCGCCTGCCCGATCGTCGCCGCCGGGTTGATGGGCGTGCCGCAGTCGAGCACGCACAGCAGCTCGGGCACGCGCAGCTCGCCCGTGTGCACGTTGACCTCCACCCGCACGACCTGGGTGCAGGTGCCGTACACGCGGTGGGGCGCGAACGTGGCGAGCTGCTCGGGCGGGACCAGGCCGATGTCCTCGGTGTCCGGGAGCCGGAACTCCGCGGCCATCTCCGCCTCGCCGAGGTCCACCAGCTTGGTCCCGGCGCCGGGGGCGTCGGTCGCGAGCGGGAGCGCGAGGCGCTCGCACCGGCCGAGCAGCTCGTCGCACACCGCCCGCACCGCGTTCCCGCCGGCGTAGGTGGACCGGCTCGCCGCCGTCGGCCCGGACTCCGGCACCTCGCCGGTGTCGCCCACGCGCACCTCGACCTGCTCGATCGGCAACCCGAGGGCGTCGGCGGCGACCTGCTCGTAGGTGGTCTGGATCGACTGCCCGGTGTGGTTGGGCCCGGCCCAGATCGTCACGTGACCGCGCTCGTCGATCCGCAGCCGCGCCCGGGCCGTGTCGCCCGTGCCGCTGCCCATCCCCACGCCCTTCATCGCGGTGGCGACGCCGGTCCCCCGCCGCCACGGCCCGCGTGCCTCCGCCTGCCAGCGGGCGCGGTCGGCCCACAAGGGGTGCGCGGCCGCGGTGCGGAGCGTCTCGCGCACGGCGAGGCTGCGGGTCGTGGCGTGCCGGTACAGGCTGTGCCGGTCGCCCCCGTCGAGCGCGTTGCGCAGGCGGATCTCGACCGGGTCGATCCCGAGCCGGTGCGCGGCCTCGGTCATGGCGTTCTCGACGGCGAACGCGACCTGCGGCACGCCGTAGCCGCGGAACGCGCCGGCGTTCGCGTTGTTCGTGTAGTAGACGGTGCCGTCGAACGACGCCACGTCGAAGCGGTAGGGGCCGGTGGACATCTCGGCGGAGGTCTTCATGACGTTGGGGCCGGACGTGATCACCGGCCCCGTGTCGGCGACGGCCCGCACGGCGGACCCGAGGATGGTGCCGTCGCGGTCGAAGCCGATCTCGATGTCCGTGACGAAGGGATGCCGCTTCGCGCCGGCGGCCATCACGTCCTCGCGCGTCATGTGCAGGTGCACGGGTCGGCCGGCGGCCCGCGCGAGGAGCGCCAAGTACACGGGCACGGGGTCGTCGTTGCGGGACCCGAAGGCGCCGCCCACGGGGCCCGCGACCATCCGCACGACGGCGGGGTCGACGTCCAGGGCGCGGGCCACCTTGCGCTGGTGCAGGCCGGGGTTCTGGGAGCCGCACCAGATGGTCACGCCGCCGTCCGCGGCCACGGCGACGCCGCCCGGCGTCTCGATGGCCACGTGCTCCTGCGCGGGGGTGCGCACCTGGCGGCGCAGCACCAGGTGCGCGGCGTCCAGGGCCGGCGCCACGTCGCCGGAGGCGAACGCGATGCGGCCCGAGACGTTGCCGCCCTCGTGCAGCGCGGGCGCCCCATCGGCGGCCGCGGCCTCCGGGCCGTCCACCACGGGCAGCGCGGTGAGGTCCACGCGCACGAGGGCGGCGGCCCGCTCGGCCGTCCGCGCGTCGCGCGCGGCGACGAGGGCGATCGCCTCGCCCACCTGCCGGACGACGCCCTCGGCGAGCACCGGGCCGTCCACGTCGCGCGGCCCGAGCGCGTTCACCGGCACGTCCGCGGCGGTCAGGACGCACTCCACCCCCGGGAGGGCGCGGGCCGCCGCCGTGTCGAGGGCGTCGATCCGCGCGTGCGGGACGGCGGAGCGCAGTACGTACCCGTACAGCATGCCCGGCGGGCGCCGGTCGGTGACGTAGACGAGGTCGCCCGTGACGATCTCGCCGCCCTCGACCGCGGGACGCGAGCGCCCCACCCAGGCGGTGGGCGTGGTCATCGCTCCTCCCCCCACGTCCAGGCGAGCGCGACGGCCGCCGTCCACGACTGGTTCTGGCTGCCGAGCGCCTGCCCGCTGAGGCTGTCGTAGTACTCGGCGAAGGTGAGGTCGCCGAGCTGCTCCCGGCCCGCGCGGCCGATCGCCTCGGCGGCGTCGCGCCGCCCGTGGTGCCGCAGCGCCCAGGTGAGCAGCCAGACCAGCACCGGCCACTGCGGGCCTCGCCAGTAGGTGCGGCTGACGAACGCCTCGCTGTCCGGCGTCACGGTCGGCGGCACCGGGTGCGCGAGGGCGGGGTGCCCGCACCACGACGGGCCGAGGAGCTGCTCGACCAGGGCGTCGTAGGTGCCGGCGTCGGCGCCGCAGACCAGCGGGGCGAAGCCGCCCACCGTGGCGGAGTCGAGCCACTCGCCCGCGCGCATGTCGAAGTCGCGCGCCCGTCCGGTCGCCGGGTCGGCCGTGCGGGACACCGCGGCGCGGGCCCGCGCCGCCATCGCCCGCAGCTTCCGCGCCTCGGCGCCGCGGCCGATCCCGTCGCCGAGCGCGGCGAGGAGGTCGGCGGACATCGCGTGGGTCGCGGTGAAGAAGACGTCGCCGACGCGGAAGTCCACGGTCCGGCGGGCGGCGTCGTCGTCGTAACCGACGGACACGAGCTGCTCGACGAGCCACAGGTACCGGTCGTAGTCCGCGTCCGCCGGACGTTCGTCCGCGCCCGCGACGTGCCGCACGTCCTGTCGCTCGTACGGCGCCATCGTGCCGACGTCGATGCGCGCGCACGGGACGTCCCAGCGGGGCGAGTTGTCCATCCCCGACTCCCACGGGTGGTGGATCTCCACGAGCCCGGTGGGATGCGTGCTGCGGGTGGTCTCGAGCCACCGGTGCCACGCGAGCCAGCCGTCGAAGGTCTCGGCGAGGAAGGCGCGGAAGAGCTCCGCGTCCGCGCCACCCTTGCGCCGGGCCTGCTCGCCGATCACGGAGAGCGCGAGACTGTGTATGGCCGGTTGACAAATTCCCGAGGTCGGGACGTCGGCGGGTGCCTGGCCGACCCCTGCGGTGCGCCACCGGTCGGGCCCGGGGAAGTACCCCGGCTCGGGGGTGAACACGATGTGCGGGATCATCCCGGTCGCCCACTGCCCGCGCAGCAGGTGCCGCATCTCCTCGAGCGCGCGCGGCACGGAGATCGTCGCCCAGCCGATGGCCACGAACGCGGCGTCCCAGGACCACTGGTGCGGGTACAGCGCGGGGGCCGCGACGGTGCGGCGGCCCCGGTCGTTGGCGCGCAGCACCTCGGCGGCCGCCTGCGGCAGCGAGGTCGCGACTTCGGTCATCTTCGTCCTTACGTCCCGGCGCCCGTCGTTGGGCTGTTGCGTCCAATGGCTGAACGTAACGGCTAGTGTGACGCCCGTCAACGTGCCAAGATGACCCCGGACGAACCAACCGCGGACTGCTGCGCCGATGCCGTGAGAACGTCACCCGCAGCGCCGAGTCGAGGAGGACGACCTGTGGTGACCGAGACGGCCCGGACCCGCGACGCGCACGACGACGGCCGCACGGCCCGCGCCGCGGTGCCGCTCCCGCCCGTCCGCACGACGCTCCCCGCCGTGCTCCCCGCGGCGTCCTACGGGGCGCTGGTGAGCTTCATCCGCTCGCGGCCCGGGATGACGCGCCAGCAGCTGCTCGCCGCGACGGGGATGTCCCGCACCACCCTGTTCGAGCGCCTCGAGGCCCTGTTCCAGCACGGGTACGTGTACCAGGACGGGTCGGCGCCGCCGGGCACGGGAGGCCACGGGCCGGGCCGGCGCTCCGAGCTGCTGCGCTGGGACACGCGCGGGCGCGTGGTGCTCGTGCTCGACCTCGGGCAGACGCACGCACGCCTCTGCGTCACGGGCGTCGACGGGCGGATCCTGCGCATGCGCGACGTCGCCGTCGACATCGACACGGAGGCGCCGGCGTACCTCGCGGAGATCTTCGAGATCTCCCGGCGGCTCGTGGACGCCGGCCAGGACGAGAGCCTCATCGGCGTCGCCCTCGGGATCCCCGGACCGGTCGACCCCGCCACCGGGGTCCTCGGCACGTCGACCACGATGCCGCGCTGGGAGGCCTACCCCGTCCTGGAGGCCATCCGCGACCACTGGCAGGTCCCGGCCGTCATCGAGAACGACGCCCGCGCCTTCGCGCTCGGCGAGTCCAGCGTCATCGGCGCCGACCGCACGGTGCTCGCCGTCAAGTACGCGACGGGGATCGGTGCCGGCATCGTCGACGCCGGGCACGTGCTGGAGGGCGCGGACGGCGCCGCGGGAGACATCGGGCACGTGCGCATCACCGACGACGGGCCGGTGTGCACGTGCGGGCGGCGCGGCTGCCTGGCGGCCTGGGCGTCGGGGCACGCCCTGATCCGCCGGCTCGCGGACACGGGCGTGCGCCACCTGCGGGACATCGTGGACCGCGTCGCGGCCGGCGACCCGACGGTCTGCGACGCCGTGGACGAGGCCACCGCGCGCCTCTCCCGCGTGCTGGCCACCGTCGTGGCCGTCGCCAACCCTGACGACCTCGTGCTGGGCGGCGCCCTGGGCCGGATCCCCCGCGTCGTGTCGCGGATCGACGCCGCGATCCGCGAGGACGTGACCGAGCGCGCCCGGCACCACCTGAGCGTCGGGGCCGCCCACCTCGGCGCGGACGGCGCGGTGGTCGGCCTGACCCGCAAGATCGTCGACCTCGTGTACGACCCGGCCGCCATCGACGCCGCGATCCTCGCGTGAGCCTGCCGTGAGCCTCCTGTGAGTCCCCCGCCGCTCGAGTGGGTGGGCCGCGGCTCCCCCGCGTTCGGACGGGCGGTCGCCGCGCTGTCCGCCTCGGCCTGGCAGCCCGACCGGTCGCCCGCGGCGGTCGCCCGGCCGCGGGACGCGGCGGGGGTGCGCGCCGCCGTGACGCGGGCACGGCAGGAGGGACGGCGGGTCGCCGTGCGCAGCGGCGGGCACTCGCTCAGCACGACGCACGTCGTCGACGGCGCCGTGACCGTCGACCTCGGCGCCCTGCACGACGTCGCCGTCGACCGACGGGCGGGGACCGCCTGGGTGGGCCCCGGCACCACCGTGGCGCAGGCCGCCCGCGCCCTCGCCACGGCCGGGTACTCCTTCCCGCTCGGCCACGCGCCGACGGTCGGGCTCGGCGGCTACCTCCTCGCCGGCGGGAACGGCTGGAACACGCCGGTGTGGGGCCACGCGTGCGAGCGCGTCCTCGCCGCGGACGTCGTCCTCCCGGACGCGACCGCCGTGCGCGTGGACGCCGCGTCGCACCCGGACCTGTTCCGGGCCATGCGGGGTGCCGGGCCCGCCTTCCCCGGCGTCGTCACCGCGTTCCGGCTGCGCCTGGTGCCCGGCGACGCCCCGTCGGCGCGGGTCGCGATCACCGTGGACGCCCACGACCCGGCCGCCCTCGGCGCCGCCCTCGACGACGTCGTCGCCGCCGCGCCCCCGCACCTCGAGCTCACGGTGTTCTGGCGCCCCGCACGCGCGGCGGGCCGCCCGCCGACCGCGGTCGTCTCGGCGACCGCGTTCGGACCGGACGGCGCCGACGCGCTGGGCCTGCTCCGCACCCCGGCCCTCGGCGGCGCGCTGCCCGACGTCGCCGTCGCGCGCTCGCTCGCGGCCCTGCTCGAGCCGATCCCCCGGCACCGGGGCGAGGCGATGTTCTCCGACCACGCCTGGACGGGGGCGGGGTTCCGGGAGGTGCTGCCACGGCTCCCCCGCCACGACCCGGACCTGTTCCCGTGCTCCAGCGTCCTGGTGACGGCGTCGGCCCGCCGCTCCGACGGCGCCGTCCCGGGCGACGCCCTGTACGCCCCCGGCGGCACCCTGAGCGTGTCGGCCTACGCCCACTGGGACGCGGCGCGGCAGCGCCCGGAGCACCCCGTGGCCTGGGCCCGCGGCACGGTCGCGGCCCTCGACCACGTGCGGACGGGCCGGTACGTCGGCGAGGCCGACCTCACCGGTGGCGCGGGCGCCCTCGCCGACTGCTTCCCGCCCGCCGGGCTCGACGCCCTGCGGGCGACGGTGGCGCGGTACGACCCCGACCGCGCCCTGGCCTCGCCGCTCGACGGCTGAGGCGCCCGCCCCTCGGCACCCTTCGGCGCCGCCGTCGCGGCGCGGTCAGGCCTCGGTCAGGCCTCGGTCGGGCCGAGGTCGGGCTCCGCCACGAACCGCGCGCGCGGGGCGGCGGTGCCGTGCAGCTCGAGCAGCACCAGCTCGTTGCCCTCGGAGCGGACCAGCGGGCCGGGCACGTAGAGCGTGCCGGTGGGGCCCTGGCTGGAGTACCGGCCGAGCAGCTCGCCGTTCACCCAGGCGAGGCCGCGGGTCCAGCCGTCCAGGCGCAGGAAGTGGTCGGCGCCCGCCACGGAGGCGAACGTGCCGCGGTGGAACGACGGTCCGGCGGCCGGTGCCACGTCGTCGCCCGGTCCCCACACGGCGTCGGGCAGGAGCGCCGGGGCGACGTCGAGCCGCAGGGGCAGGGCCTCCCAGTCGGTGAGCTCGCGGGTGGCGGTGCGCACCGTCCCGACGAGCCCCTTGGGCTCGCCGATCCGGGCGCCGTAGTTCACGCGGCCGCGGTCCTCGACGAGCAGGGTCAGCGTGCCCGCCCGGCGCGGCAGCGGCACCGACCAGGCGTGGGTGGTGCGGTCGAGCACTCCCACCGGGTCGCCGTCGAGGGCGACGACGGCGCGGTCGCGCACCTCGTCCGCCACGAGGACCGCGTCGTCGGCGCCGACCCGCGTGCCGTACAGCACGAAGCCGGACCACTGGCGCAGGTCGTCCATCGTCGGGGGCCGCGGTGACGACGTCCGCGACGTCCGCCCGGACACGAGGTCCAGGACGCCGTCGAGCGCCACGCGACGGTCGAGGGCGACGTCGAGCACGGGCGCGGGGGCCGGCTCGACCGGCACCTCGTCGGGCACCGGCGCGTGCTTGGCGATCACCGCCCGCAGGGCGTGGAACTTGGCGGTGGGCGCGCCGTGCTCGGACAGCGGGGCGTCGTAGTCGTACGACGTGGTGATGGGCAGGTAGGTGCCCTTGTCGTTCGCCCCGTTGGTCAGGCCCAGGTTGGTGCCGCCGTGGAACATGTAGAGGTTGACCGACGCGCCCGCGCCGAGCAGGTCGTCGAGGTCGGCCGCCGTGGTCTCGGGCGCGGTGACGTGGTGCTCCAGGCCCCAGGAGTCGAACCAGCCGTCCCAGAACTCGGTGCACATCAGCGGCCCGGTGGGCTGGTGGCGGCGCAGCACCGAGAGCCGCTCCAGGGACCGGGAGCCGAAGTTCGCCGTCTTGTGCAGCTCGGGCAGGCCGCCGAGGGACAGGTGCTCGTCGTCGGCCTGGTCGCAGGTGAACAGGGGCACGTCGACCCCCTGCGCGCGGGTGAGGTCGACCAGCGCGCGCAGGTAGCGGGTGCGCTCGTCGGCGGGGACGCCCGGGTAGGCGCCGTACTCGTTCTCCACCTGCACCATGAGCACCGGCCCGCCGCGGGTCACCTGGCGCTCGGCCACGACGGGCAGCAGGTGCGCGTAGTAGGTGCCGATCGCGTCGAGGAACGCCGGGTCGTGCCGGCGCACGCCGGCGCTCCCGTCCGCGAACAGCCACGCCGGCAGCCCGCCGCCGTCCCACTCCGCGCAGATGTACGGGCCGGGGCGCACGATCGCGTGCAGCCCCTCGGCGGCGACGAGGTCGAGGAAGCGGCCCAGGTCGCGCCGGCCGGTGAGGTCGAAGGCGTCCGGCTCGGGGGCGTGGAAGTTCCACGCCACGTACGTCTCGATCGTGTTGAGCCCCATCAGCCGCGCCTTGCGGATCCGGTCGGCCCACTGGTCGGGGTGCACGCGGAAGTAGTGCAGCGCGCCGCTGATCACCTGGAAGGGGCGGCCGTCGAGCAGGAAGTCGCGCTCGCCGATCTCGAACGTGGGCATGGGGTGGCAGGCCTTTCGGTCGCGGTGGTTCGGGGGCGCCGTGCCGTCGGGCACGGGACGGCGCGCGACGGGCGGCGGGGCGGGGACCGCCCCACCGCCGCGTCACGCGGCCTCGCTCACTTGTTGACGGTGAAGCCCTGGCCGTTGCCGTACGTGACGGACTGCTCCTGCCACGCGGCGAGACCGTCCGTCAGCGTGGTGCCGGAGACGTACGCCTGGCCCACCGTGTCGTTGAAGATCGAGTTCGCGTAGACCTGGAAGGGCAGGTACTGCCAGCCGTCCACGACGTTCGCGGCGGAGTCGGCGAGCACCTCGTTGATCTTCTGGCCGCCGAAGTACGCGGACTCCGTGCCGCGGAACGCGTCCGACTCGAGGTCGGCCGTCGTCGCGGGGAAGGCGCCGCCGTCGATGCGGGTCTGCACGCCGTCGCCGTGCGTGGCGTAGTCGACGAACGCGTACGCGAGCTCGGCGTTCGTGCTGGCGGCGGGCACGGTCAACGAGGAGCCGCCGTTCTCGGCCGAGGCGTGCTGCCCGGCCTCCCACTGCGGCATCTCGGCCACGCGCCACTTGCCCTTGCCCTGCGGCACGCCGGACTCGAGGTTGGCCGGCATCCAGGCGCCGATGGTCAGCGACGCGATGGTGCCGTTGCCCAGGCCCTGGTACCACTCGTCGCTCCACGATCCCACGGGCGCGAGGAGGTCCTCGTCGATGAGCTGCTGCCAGACGTCCGTGAAGGCCTTGGTGCCCTGGTCGCCGGCGAAGTCGATCGCCACGTCGGTGCCGTCCACCTGGTAGGGGTGGCCGCCGGCCTGCCAGATCATGCTGGTGGTGAAGCCGGCGTCGCCGATGTCGTTCGCGATGTACGCCTTCGGGTCCTTCTTGTGGATGGTCCGGGCGGCCTCGAGGTACTCCTGCCACGTGGTGGGCACGTCGACGCCGTACTTGTCGAACACGTCCTTGTTGTAGAAGAGGGCCATCGGGCCGGAGTCCATCGGCAGGCCGTACACGCCGTCGCCGCTGTGCACCGCGTTCCACGGGCCGGTGCTGAACGTGCCGTCCAGGTCGGCGGCGCCCAGCGGGCCCAGGTCGGCCAGAGCCTCGGAGATGGCGAACTGCGGCACCGCGTAGTACTCGATCTGCGCGACGTCGGGCACGCCGTCGCCGGCGGCGATCGCGTTCTGCAGCGCGGTGTACTCGTCGTTCGCCGTGCCGACGTTCTCCAGGTTCACCGTGACGTTCGGGTACGTCGACTCGAAGTCCTTCACGACGTCCTCGAGCGTGGGCTCCCACGCCCAGACGGTGATCTCGCCGCCCTTGTCGAGGACGGAGGCGGTGTCGACGGGCGCGGCGTCGCCGCCGCCGGAGCCGCCGTCGTCGCCGGCGCCGCAGGCCGTCAGGCCGAGCGCCAGCACGCCGGCGAGGGCGGTTCCGCGCACCAGGTGGCGGGGTCGTGCGTTCATGGGTGTCCTCACTTCATCGTCAGACGGGGGTGGAGCGTGTCGGGACTGCGGGTGGGAGTGCGGGTCGCTCCCGGTCATTCCTTGACGGACCCGGCCGCGAGGCCGGACTGCCAGTAGCGCTGCAGCAGCAGGAAGGCGACCACGAGCGGCAGGATGGTGAGCAGGGCCCCGGTGATCACGAGGTTGAAGATCGCCTCGCCGCCGGCGGTGGCCGCCTGGGCGTTCCACGCGTTGAGGCCGAGCGTCAGCGGGTACCAGGACGAGTCGCGCAGCATGATCAGCGGCAGGAAGTAGTTGTTCCAGGTCGCGACCATGGTGAAGAGCAGCACCGTGACGATGCCGGGGCCGAGCAGCGGCAGGCTCACGCGGAAGAACGTGCGGAACTCCCCCGCGCCGTCGATCCGGGCGGCCTCGAGCAGCTCGCCGGGCACCGCCTCGGAGGCGAACGTCCACATGAGGTAGAGCCCGAACGGCGAGATGAGCGAAGGGATGATCACCGCCCACGGGGTGTTCGTCAGGCCCATCTGGCTGAACATCAGGAAGGTCGGGACGGCGAGCGCCGTGCCGGGCACGGCGACCGCGCCGATGACCAGCGCGAACACGCCGCGCTTGCCGGGGAAGTCGAACTTCGCCAGGGCGTAGCCGCCGAGCACGGCGAGGAACGTCGCCCCGCCGGCGCCCACCACGACGTACAGCACGGTGTTGGCGAACCACCGCACGAAGACGCCGCCGTCGTAGGTCAGCGTGGCCGTGATGTTGTCCCACAGGGAGAACGAGTCGCCGAACCAGAGGCCGAACGAGGAGAACAGGTCGGCCTGCGTCTTCGTGGAGTTGATGAGCAGCCACGCGAGGGGCACCAGCGAGTACACCAGGACCACCGTGGTGAGCACGGTGAGGAGGGTGCTGCGACGCGGGCGGGCCACGGAGTGGTGGCGCGGCGTGCGCAGGCGCGGGGCGGGACGGGCGGGGGTCGCGGTCAGCGTCGACACGGGGTCACGGCTCCTTGCGCATGCCGCGCAGCTGCACCACGTAGGCGATCACCATGGTGATCAGGCCCATGATGATGGCCACGGTCGCGGAGTAGTTGTACTGCTGGCCGGAGAACGACAGCGAGTAGGCGTACAGGTTGGGCGTGTACGACGTCGTGATCGCGTTCGGCGCCAGCGACTTGAGGATGCTGGGCTCGTTGAAGAGCTGGAAGCTGCCGATGATCGAGAAGATCGTGGCGATGACGAGCGCGCCGCGGATGGCCGGCAGCTTGATGGCGCTGATGACGCGCCACTGGCCGGCGCCGTCGATCTCCGCCGCCTCGTACAGGGAGTGCGGCACCACGCGCAGCGCGGCGTAGAAGATCAGCATGTTGTAGCCGACGAACTCCCAGGTCACGATGTTGCCGATCGACGCGAGGACGAGGTCCGGCGACAACGGGTTCGGCAGGCTGATGCCGAACGCGTCGTTGATGTTGCCGACCAGGCCGAAGCGCGTGCCGTACATGAAGCCCCACATGAGCGAGGCGACGACGGCGGGCACCGCGTAGGGCATGAAGATCGAGATGCGGAAGAAGCTCTTGCCGTAGAGCCGGCCGCTGTCGATCGCGAGGGCCACCAGCAGCGCGATGCCGAGCATGATCGGCACCTGCACCACGAGGAACAGGGCGACGCGGCCCAGCCCCTCCCAGAACTGCGGGTCGGCGAGGGCCTGCGAGTAGTTCTCGAGGCCGACGAACGTGGTGCCGCCCACCATCTGCGTGCGGAACACGGACAGGTAGAGCGAGTAGGCGATCGGCGCCAGGAACACCAGCGCGAACACCAGCATGAAGGGGCCGACGAACGCCCACCCGGTCCAGCGCCGGCCGCTGCGGCGCAGCACGGGCACGGTGGGCGGCGAGGATGCCGGAGCGACAGCGGTCACGGAGCAACTCCCAGGGGACGGGCCGAATGTTTACGTAAACATCCTGGCCGCATTAGAGTGTCGCGAGGCGGCGGGAGATGTCAAGCCCCGGCCGCCGCACCCGGCCCGCGACGTCGCCGTCGCGGGCCGACGGCCGAGGTCACGAGAGGGCAGGGATGGTCGAGACGAACGGTGCGCCCGAGGCGCGCCCCCAGGGACGCGGGCGCTCGCGGACGGCACCGTCGATGGCGGAGGTCGCGGCGCTGGCCGGCGTCTCCTCCCAGACCGTCTCGCGCGTCTCCATGGGGCTGGACAACGTCAAGCCCGCCACGCGCGAGCGCGTCCTCGCCGCGATGGCGGAGCTCGGCTACGCGCCCAACACCGCGGCCCGCGCCCTGCGCTACGGCAGCTTCCGCACCATCGGCGTGATCGCCCACCGCCTGGCGCGCACCGGCGAGTCCCGCACCGTCGAGGCCGTCGTCGATGCGGCGCGCGCCGAGGGCTACACCGTGACGATCGTCGACGTCGAGAGCCCCTCCCCCGACGACGTCTCCGCCGCCGTCGCGCGGCTGTCCCACCAGGCCATCGACGGCCTGGTCATCGTGCGCGCCGAGTCCGCCACCCCGGACACCCTGGCGCTGCCCGCCCAGCTGCCCGTCGTCGTGTCGGACTCGAGGTTCGTCGGGACGCACCCCGCCGTCCGCGCCGACCAGACCGAGGGCGCGCGCCTGGCCGTGCAGCACCTGCTCGACCTCGGCCACGGCACCGTGCACCACGTCGCGGGCCCCGACGACTCGCTGCCCGCCCAGAGCCGCATCGACGCCTGGCGGGCCACGCTCGAGGCGGCCGGGCGTCCCGTCCCCGACCCGCTGCACGGCGACTGGAGCGCCCGCACCGGCTACTCCGCCGGCGCCCGCCTCGCCGCCGACCCCGACGTCACCGCGGTGTTCTGCGCCAACGACGAGACCGCCGCCGGCGTGCTGCACGCCCTGCACGAGGCGGGCCGTCGCGTGCCCGAGGACGTGTCCGTCGTCGGCTTCGACGGCATCACGCTCGCCGAGCACCTGTGGCCGCCGCTCACCACCGTGGAGCAGGACTTCGCGCGCATCGGCAGCAGCCTCGTGGACCTGCTGCTGCGCCAGGTGCGCGACGGCGTCGACCTCAGCGGCACGCACGAGACCGTGCCCGTGCGGCTCACCGTGCGGCAGAGCAGCGGGCCCGCGCCGCGGTAGCCCCGGTGCACCTGTCAGGGCGCGCGCCGGGGAGACCTCGCCCTGGCCCTGACAGCTCACCGGTCCGGGCGGCCGGCACCCGCACGGTCAGTCCGACGGCGGCCGGCGCAGCCTCTTGACGCCCGACCGCTGCTTCTTCGCGTCGAGCCGGCGCGTCACGGAGCCGCGGGTCGGCCGGGTCGCGCGGCGGCGCGGCCCCGGCGGAGCGAGCGCGTCCGCGACGAGCGCGGCGAGCCGCACCCGGGCGGCCTCCCGGTTCCGCAGCTGCGCCCGGTGCTCGGACGCCGCCACGGTGAGCACCCCGCCCACCAGGCGGCCGCCCAGCCGCTCGACCAGCCGCGCCCGCTGCGCGTCCGACAGCACCGCGGACGCCACGACGTCCCACGACAGCTCGACCCGCGAGTCGGCCGTGTTCACGCCCTGGCCGCCCGGCCCCGACGACCGCGAGAAGCGCCACGCCAGCTCGGCCTCGGGCACGACGAGCGCAGGGGTCACCCGGAGGCCGGGGCGGGGGTCACGGGGCACCGGCCCATCATGCCGCCCCCGCCGGCACGGGACTGCTGCCTGAGCGACATGTCCCGCCGTGGCGGACGATGGGGCGATGGCCGACAGTGCGCGCGCACTCCAGGAGGAGCTCGAGGTCGAGATCGTCGACCACCTGCTGGCCGGGTCGAGCGTCGACCTGCTGGGGGTGAAGGGCTCGGGCCGTTCCGTGCTGCTCCGCGGGGTGACCCGGCTGCTCGACGGCCACGGGTGGCAGGTGGTGCGGGTGGACGGCCTCGCCGCCCTGTCCGACCGCCCGCTGGAGGTGCTCGCGGTCGCCGGGTTCGTGCCGGCGCGGAACGGCGGCTCCCCCGTGGCCGCCGCCGTCGAGGCCCTGGACGCGCACGCCCGCGTCGGCCGGACGGTGGTGATCGCGGACGACGTCGACGACCTCGACACGGTGACGGCGGGGGTGCTGACCGCGTTCCACTCGCGCACCCGGACACCCCTGCTCTCGGTGTCCCGCCCCCTGCCGGCGCGCCTGCGCGAGGCCCACCGCCTCCCGGAGGAGGTGCGGCCCGGCGTGCAGATCACGGTCCGGGCGCTCGACTTCGTCGGGACGCAGTCGATGCTCGACGAGCTCCTGCCGGGCGCGATCGCCACGGAGCTGGCGCGCCGGGTGCACAGCCTGTCCGGCGGGATCCCCGCGCTGGTCGCGGCGATCGCGCGAGCGGGCGACCGGCACGGGCTGATCGTCCGCGAGGGCGGCGTGTGGGAGGCGGGCCCCGACCTGTGGCACGCCGAGGTGACCCGCACCGTCGAGCCGCTGCTCCAGGACCTCTCGGTGGGCGCCCGCGAGGCGCTCGAGACCCTGGCGCTGGCGGGCACGCTCGAGGCGCGGCTCGTGCGGCGGCTCGTGGGCTGGGAGCGTCTCGAGGAGCTCGACGAGTGCCGGCTGCTGCGCTTCGTCACCCTCGACGGCGTGACGCACGTGGGCGTGTTCCCCCCGATCGTCGCGGAGTACCTGCGGCGCTCGGGGTCGGCGGCCCGCCGCCTGCGCCTCGACGAGACCCTGGCCGACGCGCTCGCCGTGACGCCGGACGGCCGGACCCCCGGCACCAACCCCGCGGCGGAGGCCCTGAGCCCGCCCGGACCCGAGGCGGAGCACGAGTCGGACGCGGTGTTCCACCGGCTCCTGCTCGAGCACTGGCGCCGCGAGCGCCTGGTCCGCAAGGCCGCCTGGGAGACGTCGTCCACCCCCACGACAGCGGTCGCGTACCTGCGCGCGCTCCTGGTGGGGGACGCGGACGCCGTGACGCTGCGCAACGTCCTGGAGCGCACGCCCCAGGACGGCGACCCGCGCGCCATGGCGACCCTGACGAGCTGGCACGCCCTCGTGCTCGCGTTCGTCGAGAAGGACCTCCCCGCCGCTCAGGTCCGGCTCGCCGGGTCGCACGCCGGCGAGGACTGGGACCCGATGCTCGCCGCCGTCGAGTCCCACCTGGCCATGCTGCTCGACGACGTCTCCGACGACGACCCCCTGGAGCGCTTCGCGGGCGCGGCGATGTCCCCCGAGGCCGCGGACGCCGTCGCGACGACGCGCGCCGAGCGGCTGGCGTTCCTCGGCGACCCGGCGGCCGCACGCGAGCTGCTCGAGGGGCTGCCGCCGGACCGGTCGGACTTCGGTCAGGGCCGCGAGGTGCTCTACGGCCTGACGCTGGTCCTCGACGCACGGCTGGACGAGGGACTGGCATGGGCGAGGCGGCACCTGGCGGACGGGCGTGCCCGCCTC
Organism: Isoptericola sp. NPDC057653; assembly: GCF_042799955.1. NCBI lineage: Bacteria > Bacillati > Actinomycetota > Actinomycetes > Micrococcales > Promicromonosporaceae > Isoptericola > Isoptericola sp. NPDC057653. The sequence continues at coordinate 581,223 of NZ_JBHVHP010000002.1, forward strand.
GACGTCGACGCCATCCACGGCCACGGCTACGTGGTCGCGATGGCGCTGTTCCTGAGCCAGCGCCTGACCGAGCTCCGCCAGCACCTGGCCTCGGTCCTCGCGACGGGGCTCGCGTCGGGCACCCAGCGCCCCTACGAGGCGGCGAACCTGTCGCTGGCGTCGGGGATCGCCCTGCAGGACGGCCGCATGGGGGCGGCGCGGGCGTTCGCCGGCCAGGCGTCCGTCCGTTCCATCGGCCTCAGCCCGCTGCCGGGCACCACCCCGAGCTGGACGCTCGCCCGCCTCGACACCGGGCGGGACGGGCTCGTGCAGGGGCGTGAGCCGGACGCCGCCGACGCCCTGTGGCAGGAGTACGAGAGCCTCCTGCGGCGCGGCTACCGGATCGCGGCGGTCGCGATGGCCGGCTACTCGCTCGACCTGCACCCGGATCCGGCGCGGGCGGAGGAGGTGCTGGCGCTCGCCCGCTCCCTCCCCGCGGGGCACGCCCGCCAGACCGCGCGCTTCGTCCGCGCCCTGGTGACCGAGGACCCGGACGAGGCCCGCCACCTGGGGGCTTCCCTGCTGGCCGACGGGCAGATCCTCCTGGGGGTCCGGGCGGTGGTGGCCGCCGTGCGGGCGGCCGGCCAGGACGGGCCCCAGCGGCGGGCCGAGGAGCGCGAGCGCGCGCAGGCGCTCGTCGAGCCGCACGGGCCGGAGGCCGTCGCCCTGCTGATGACGCTGGCGCCGCCGGGCGACCTGTCCGACCGGGAGCAGCAGGTCGCCGAGCTCGCCGCCGACGGGCTGTCCAACCAGCAGATCGCCCGTCGGCTGACCCTGTCCGTGCGGACGGTGGAGAACCACCTGTTCCGCGTGTTCCGCAAGCTCGCGATCTCCCACCGCGCCGAGCTCGCCGACGCGCTGCGCCGCTGAGACCGCCCGCCGAGATCCCGAGATCCCGAGATCCCGAGATCCCGAGGGCCTGGGAGCCCGGCGGCGGGCGGCGTCAGCCGGCCCGGCGGCGGGCCGCCCACGCGGACGCGCCGGCGACGAGCACGAGGGCGGCGGCGCCGAGCAGCAGCCAGCCCTCCCGGCCGAGGGCGTGCCCGCCCGTCGCGGCGAGCGGGCCCGTCACGCCGGCTCGGTGGTCGGCCACGCCTTCCCCGCCGGCTCCCTGGCCACCTGAACCGCCGCCGGGCGCGGCGGGGGTCGACGGCCCGGGGTCCCCGGGCTCGCTCGGCGTGCCCGACGGGTCCGGGCTCGGGTCCGGGCTCGGCTCGGGGCCCGGACCGGGGGCGTCGCCGGCCAGCCGCAGCAGCACGTCGAAGCCGAACTCGCGCGGGCCCACCCCGTCGGGGTTGACGATCTCGCCGGCGTCCTCGTCGTAGCCGCCGCCGGTCCGGTTCCCCGTGTGCCCGTCGAAGGCGAACGTGAGCGTCACGTCGGTGCTCTCCCCCGCGGCGAGCGGCGTCGTCTGGATCAGGGTCTCCTTCTGGTGGAGGACGGAGGCGGGGACCCCGTTGATCGTCAGGTCGTCGTAGAAGGCGTCGTCGACCCAGGTCGGGTCGTCCGCGGCGTCCAGGGCGGCGGCGTCCACGATGGTCGCGGTCAGCTCGCCGGCCGTGGGCCCGTCGTTGCGCACGCGCACCGACCGGGTGTCCCCGTCGCCGGGGACCACGGTGACGCGGCCCCACAGGGCGCCGTCGACCACGATGACCTCGTCCGCCCGGCCGTCCCAGGGCAGGACGACGGCCGGGTCGGCCTCGCCCGCCGCCGTCCCCGCGGTCCCTCCTGCGGCCGCGGCCGCCGACGCGCCGCCGACCCCGGCCGCGACACCGAGGCAGGTGCCGAGCGCCAGGACGCGCACGAGCGTGTCCCGGGCCGTGGTGGTGCGGGTGGTCGTCAGGTCACGCATCGCGCGCCTCCTTCGTGGTGGGTCGCCGGGCCGGGACCAGCACGGACACCAGCGCGTAGGCGATCAGCAGCACGGCGATGCCGGTCACGGCCTGCGGGGCCCACGACGCGTTGGTCAGGTGCCCCACGTACGGCACCGAGTAGGCCACGCGGCCCATCACCTGGTCGGCGGCGATCGGCGCGTCCGGCGCACCGTTGGCGTCGCCCTGCGTGACGAAGCGGGGCTCGGCGCCGGTCCGGACGCCGGTCACCCGGTGGGTGATGAGCGTCGGGTCCTCGGACTCGGGCTGGAAGGTGATCACGTCCCCGACGCGGATCTGGTCCGCGTCGACGGGCCGGGTCACCACCACGTCGCCCGGGGAGAGCGCCGGCTCCATGGACCCCGACAGGACGGTCAGCGGCACGGCGCCCAGCAACCGGGGCACCAGCACCACCGCGGCCGCCAGCGCGAGCAGCGCCACCACCACGACGGTCAGCGCCGCCGAGGAGATCCGTCCCCACGCCGACCGGCGTGCCGGCGGCGCCGTGGTGGTCCCGGCCGGGCTGGTGTCGGCCGCGCTGCTCTCGGCCTCGGTGCGCGCGCCGCCCGGCGGCGGCGAGGTCGGCCGTGCGGCAGCGTTCTCGACGGTGCTCATGAGTCCTCCTCGGCGGTGCCGGCGGCGGACCGCGGCCCGTCGGTCTCGTCGGTCGTCGCGCCGCCCGCGCGCTCGTTCGCGGGCGCGAGGTCGTCGTCCGGGGCCGGGGCGGTCGTGTGGGTGTCGGGCGACGGCGCGGCCGGGTCGGCGTCCTCCGGGTCGGGTGGCTCCGTCGTCGTCGGGGCCGGGTCGTCCGGCACCGCGGTCGGGTCCGGCCCGGCCGGTGACTCGTCGTCCGGCGCCGGCGTGACGTCCGCCTCGTCCGGGGCCTTCTCGTCCGAGGCCTTCTCGTCCGGAGCCGTGTCGTCCGCGGCGGTGGCCTTGCGCTCGATCTCGACGCCGAGCGTTCCCGTCCCGATCCGGGGGAGGGGCGCCGCGTCGGTGTCGTCCCAGAGGCCCGCCGTGCCGCCGCCGCGCACCTGGGCCGCCGTCGCCGTGAGCTCGGCGTCCGGGAGCGTCTTCCCCTGGAACTCGTTCCCGAGCCAGGCGGGCACGCCGATGGTGACGGTCACCCGGAGGGCGACCTCGCCGTCGGCGTCGGCCTCGACGACGGGTCCGCCCCCGCCGGCGTCGGCGTGCCCCTGCGGCACGACGGTGAAGGGCTGACCCCACGGCACGGTGCCACCGCCGGCGACGTCCACGACCTGGTCGACGTCCAGCGCGGCCAGGAGCACGTTGTCGCTGCCCTCCCACGCAGGGATCGCCAGCTCGACGTCGGACACCAGGTTCGTGCCGCGCAGGTCGATCGTGACGTCGTAGGTGCCCACGACGCTCGCGTTGGGCTCGAGCGTCTCCAGCTGCCCAGGGTCGAGGTCCCACCGGCCGTCGGCGACGTCGACGGCGAGCCGGCCGCTCGCCACGGAGCCCACCGGGGCGTGCGCCGCGGCGTGCCACCGGGCGGCGGTCCCGCCCGCCCCGCCCGCGAGCAGCACGGCGGAGAGAACGGCGGCCGTCAGCGCGGCCGCGCGTCTGCGTGTCATGGTCCTGCTCCTGTCCTGGGGGCCGCCGAAGGGCCAGGCCGACGGGCACCCTGCCCTCGAGGGGTCGGGTGCCGCGCCGGCGGTGCGGTCAGCGGACCTGCTCGAGGGTGACCGTGAGGTTGTCGAGCTGGGCCATGGTGTCCGGGCCCATGAGGCTCATCTGGTCGCCGGGGCCGCCGGAGATGTTCTCCGAGAAGTCGCCGATGATGAGGACCTCGAAGGCGTCGCCGTAGGTGCCTTCGACGGGGACGTCGACCGGCTCGTTCAGCGGCCGGGCCTCGCCCATCTCCTGCCCGCCCCCGTGGCGGACCACGAGGTAGCGCAGGCCGGTCGCCTCGGCGAGGTCGCCGCTGACGCCCGGGGTCTCGACCCGGAGGTGCGCCCGCATGTTGTCGCCCTCGGTCTGGACCTTGACGGTGGTGAGGCCGAAGAACTGGTCCCCGGGGACGATCCGCCACATGTTCGGGTCCTTCTCGAGGCCCTCGATCTCCCCCGACCAGCCGGCGAAGTCGGTCGAGACGCCGTTCCAGGTGGCCTCCTGGCCCAGGTTGTAGTCCTGCCACTGGCCGATCCCGGGGGTGTACGAGACCGTGGGGTCCAGGCGGTCCGGCGACGAGTCGTACCAGGTCACGGGCCCGGCGTCGACGTTCAGGTGGCCGGGGGTGATCGTGCCGCCGGGGTGCTGCTCCTGGTCGGCCCAGAGCGAGAACGTCCCGCCCGCGCCGAGCAGCAGCGCCCCGCCGGCGACGCCGGCGACGATTCCCTTGGTCTTCCTGCTGGCCATGATGTTCTCCTTCGGTGGGTGGGTCGGTGGGGTCGGTGGGGTCTGTCGGTCTGGTGGGTATGGAGGGTCAGGCGCCGGCCCGGGTCGTGCGCGTGGCGTGCACGACGAGGTTCTCGGCGGCGGCGCCGGCGGTGCCGGGGCGCTGGAGGCACGTGAGGACCAGCAGCTCGCCGTCGCGGGCGGGCGCGTCGTCCCACAGGGACTGCGCCGCCCGGTCCTTGCCGAGCACCTCGACCCCGTCGACGGCGTAGGCCACGCCGTCCACGACGAGCGGGTCCCCGGCGTCGAGCGACACCTGCGCGCCCTCGTCCGGGTCCACGAAGGCGTTCCCGGGCGCGTGCCCGTCCCGCACGGCGTGCATGGCCACGACGACCAGCCCCGAGCCGGGGTCGGTCGGCGAGCCGTACCCGCGCAGCAGGTAGGCGTCGACCAGCGAGGGCGGGTTGACGACCTGGCCGGTGACGGTCATCGCGAGGAGCGGGACGTCGAGCCCCTGCTCGGGGGCGACGAAGTGACCGCCGGTCGGCGCGGCCTGCGCGCCCGTCGCGTCGGGGGCGTGCTCGAGGACCACCTGGCGCCCGTCCATGTCGGTGAGCGCGCCCGGGTCGCCGACGACGGCGGACCGCACGAGCCACGAGGCACCCGCGAGGCACACCAGCACGACCGCCACGAGGGCGGCCCGCGTGTCCGCACGCCGCACGGCGCCGGCGGGCCGGCGGTCGCGCGGGCCGGGCGTCGGTCGACGTCCGGGCTGCGGCTGCTGGGTGGTCACGACGGGCTCCGTTCGCATCGGTGGTCTCGATGCAAGGAGCCTGCGCGGCCGGCACCCGCTACTCAGGTGCGCAAGCGCTTCGATGCGCGGCGCGCGGGCGTCGTTCAGTAGGGCCCGCGCCCGAGGGGTGGGGACGCGGGCCCCGGGTGAGTAGCGCGGCCCGGCGCGCTACCGCAGGCCGCGGATGACGGCCGTGCACTCCCGCTGCAGCTCCTCGTCGAGCCACATGGCGTGCTGCGGGGCCGCGTTCGAGCACACGACGGAGCCCCACGCGCCGACCGCGTCCGCGTGCCGGACGGCGTCGCGGCAGATCTGCGCCCCGACCGGCCCCTCCTCGAAGCGGGTGTCGCGCGGGGTGTAGCCGACCCAGCCCTCCCCGAGCACGAGCGGGACGCCGAGCCGCGCGGCGTGGTCGGCGGCGACGCCGATCCACTCGCGCAGGCGCTCCGCCATGGCGAGGCGGTGCGCGCCGTACCGCTCGTACAGCCACCGGTCGACCGCCTGCGGGTCGCACCAGTCGTGCAGGTAGATCTCGGCGTGGCCGACGATCGACGCGCGCCGCTTCCACTCCTCGTCGGCCGGCGGTGCCCACTCGTCCAGCCGCGGCGCCCCCGGCCGCAGCAGCTCGGCGTCGGCCCGGTCCTGCGGGAAGTCCGCGGGGTCGCCGCGCAGCGCGAACTCGCGGACCAGGTCGTCCAGCACGCCGTACACGTAGGGATGCACGCCGAGCACCCCGGCGTTGCGGGGCAGTCCGCGCATCGCGGTGACCGGGACGGCGGCGTAGTTCGGCCCGCACAGCACGTCGGGGTGGCGCGCGGAGAAGGCGGCGATCCCGCGCTCGAGCCGCCCGCGCAGCTCCACCACGGGGTCCTCGACGCCCGGCAGCCCGGCGGTGAGGTGCCCCGCCTGGACCTCGTTGTGCGGCTCGACGTACGCGAGGACGTGGTCCAGCCCCTCGGCCCGCAGCAGGTCGACGAGGTCGGCCATCGCCTCGCCGAGCACGGTCAGCCGTTCCTCGGGATCGACGGCGTCGAGGGCGTCGTACCAGGCGCGGTCGACGGCGAACGCCGGGCTCTGCTGGTACTCCCAGGACGACGCGATCACGGTCAGGCCGTGCCGGTCGGCGCCGCGGAACAGGTCCAGCAGGTGCGCGCGGGCGTCGATCGTCGTCGGCTCCCGCACGTCGTACCAGCGCACCCGCGACGCGTAGCCGCCGCCGATCGGCCCGAGCCGCAGCGCCGTCGTGTCGAGGCCGGAGCGGAACAGCAGGAACGGCATCACGCAGGCCCGCACGGCGTTGTACCCCAGCTCCGCGGCGCGGGCGAACGCCGCGTCCAGGTCCTGGAACGGCTCCCCCGGCCCGGTGCGCACGTACCAGGAGAAGTCCCAGAGCGTGATCGCCAGGCGCGGGGGCAGGTGCGCGGGCACCGCGGCCCGGCCGGGGCCGGCCGTGGGCGTCGCCTGCCCGGCGCCGGTCACCATGCGGGCCGTCCCGGCGCTCACGCGTCCTCCCCCGCCACCAGCACCACGCGCGCCACGCGGACGACGTCCACCGCCGCGACGGCGATCCCGTCGGGCACGTCGCGCACGGACGGGTCGACCCAGACGCCGGTGGCGCGCCGCCAGGGCAGCAGCTCGAGCGTCAGGCCGCCCCGGGCGACGTCGTCGCGCCAGGGCGTGAGGTCGACGTCCCAGTCCCGGCCGTGCCAGAAGTGGTCGCCCACGACCTCGTCGCCGCCGGCGCGGTGCAGCACGGCGCGCCCGACGTCCCCGGTCCACGCGACGCGCAGCAGCGCACGGTCGACGTCCACGAGCGCGCCGGCGGGCACGTCGAGGTGCACGCGGGCGGCGCCGGCGAAGTCGGTCGGCGCGCTGAGCCGGTCCATCGGCCCGCCGCGCGCGGGATCCGGCGGGGCGGGGGCGTGCGGGCGCAGGTCCGTCGCGAGACGGCGGGTCCCCGCCCCGGGCACCGCCACGGTCCACGAGGTCCAGAGGGTGCCGGCGCCGCGGTCCGGGCCGGCGGGAGCCGGGGCCACCCGGGCGACGTCGGCGCCGTCGGCCGACGACGCGACGAGGCCGGCGGGCGCGGGCAGCAGCGACACCGTCACGGCCGGGGCGTCCGTGTGCACGACGAGCGCGCCGTCCAGCGCCTGCACCGGGGCCTCGCAGAGCACGAGCCGCTCGCGGCCGAGCACGTCCAGCCGGTAGAGCCGGTCCGCCGTGGCCTCGTCGAGCACCAGCACGCGGACGCCGGGGCCTCCGGACGGGGCACGCAGCCCGACCACGGCGTCCGGGCCGGGGCCGCCCGTGAGGTCGACGACGGTCGCACCGTCCTCGCGGCGGGCGGCCACCGGGCCGGTCGCGTCGACGTCGCCGTCGAGCACCAGCTCCACCGGCACGCCGTCGGTCGCGACCAGCACGACGAGCCCGTCGCCCGTGCCGTCCACGCCGGGGCCGTCCGGGAGCCGCGTGAGGACCTGCGCCGTCGCGCTGCGCAGCACCAGCCCGGCGCCCAGCGGGAACCGCAGCGGCCACGCGACCGAGACGCCGGCCGGCAGGTCCACCGGGCGGGACGGGACGACGACGGCCGCGTCGTCCAGCACCACCTCCACCTGCACGCCCGGCTGTGCCGCCAGCGGGCGGCGGGCCGGCTGGTAGGTGGTGAGGAACAGGTACCCGCGGCGGGAGTCCGACCGCACCGACCAGCGCAGCTCGCCGGGGTCCTCGCTGCCGCCGCCCACCGTCGCCGTCATGGCCGCGAGCGCCGGGCCGTCCTCCTGGAGCCACAGGTGCTGGCGGCGCAGCAGGTGGTGGTGGCGGCGCACCTGGCCGTGCTCCCCCACCGGGGCGCCGAAGTCGTAGGTGCGGGTGGGCACGTCGTTGGGGTAGCCGGTGGCGTGCGACTCCTGCTCGGTGCCGTGCCCCCCGGTGCGCTGGGTGCCGCCGGCGTACATGTAGTACCCCTGCCAGACGGAGCCGCTGCCGAGCTTCGCGAGCGCGAGCGCGGCCACGTCCTCGGGGGTCACGAGCGGACGCCGGTGGTAGGCCACGTGCATCCCCCCGCCGAGCTCGCAGGTGACGTACGGGAGGGCGTCGCCGTCCGGCGGTGGTGCGCCGTCGAGCGGCACGGCGCCCGGCGTCACGACCACGCCGTCGAGGGCCTCGCGCAGGTCGGCGCCGACGCCGAGGTCGTCGCGCACGGCGGAGTACCGGAAGTGCACGGGCGCGAACGCGGGCCACGCGGTGCCGGCGTCCTCCCAGAACCCGTCCGCGTACGCGCTGTACACCGGCAGCAGCGTGGCCGGCACCTGCGCACCGCCCCAGCCCGTCGCGGTCCACAGCGGCACGCGCAGCCCCAGCTCCTCGGCCGTGCGCCGCAGCGTGGCCAGGTGCTCGGGCTGGTCGTACAGCTCGTTGTCCATCTGCGCGCCGACGACGGGGCCGCCCTCGGCGTGCGCGAGCCCCGTGAGCTGCGCGACCGTCTGCGCGAAGAAGGCGCGCACGAGCTCCAGGTAGGCCGGGTCGTTCGTCCGGGTCGCCATCCCGGTGGCCTGGCTGCGCGCGACGAGCCAGTCGGGGAAGCCGCCGTGCCGCGCCTCGCCGTGGGCCCACGGGCCCATGCGCACCACGACGTCGAGCCCGTGGCGCCCCGCGAGCTCGACGAACGCGCGCAGGTCGAGGTCGCCGTCCCAGCGGAACTCGCCGGGCGTGGGCTCGTGCGCCTGCCAGAAGACATAAGTGGCCACGGTGTCGAGCCCGCCCGCCCGCGCGTGCCCCAGCACCTCGGACCACCGCCGCCGCGGGATGCGGGAGTGGTGCACCTCGCCGGTCACGGGCAGCCAGGGGCGGCCGGCCCGCTCGAGGTGCCGGCCGGTCACCGCCACCGCGTCCGGCGTCCCGGGCGGGTCGCCCAGCCCGAGGTGGCCGCGGCGCGGCGGCGCCGGGCGAGCGACCACCACGCGGTGGGGTGCGGAGCGGCGGCGCGCCAGGTCGTCGGGCATGTCTCTCCTTCGAGCAGCGGGGCAGGTCAGGCCGGCGCGGCGCCGGTGCGGTGCCGGTCCGTGGCGGGTGCGCGGTCGAGGGCGGCGAGCTGGTCGCGCAGGGCCCGGACGCGCTCGTCGTGGTCCTGCTGGACGTCGCGGGTGAACAGCAGCATCGCGGGCAGCGAGGTGGCGAAGTAGTCGACGGTCGCACGACGTCCGGCCTCCGCCTCGACGTACCGGGCGAGCCCGTCGCGGAGCCGCCGGGCCTCGTCGTCGCGGCCCAGCCGGCGCAGGGCGAGCACGGACGCCGCCGTCCGCTCCGAGTACGCCCGGACGGCCATGCCCTCGAAGTCGCCCTGCTGGGTGGCGGCGGTCCGCCACGCGTCGCGGGCCTCGTCGTCCCGGGCCCCGCCGGCAGCGGCGAGCGCGTCGCCGAGCAGCAGGTGCAGGTCGGCGGTGGTCGCGAGCGGGTGCCGCGCCTCCCCGAGGGACTCCGGGGGGACGAGTGCCGCCGTGGCGTGCGCGAGGGCGCTCGCGGCGTCGCCGCCGTCCAGCGCGCGCCGGCCGAGGTCGAGGTGCGCGGCGTCCCACGCGGCGAGCACGCGCCCCTCCCCGCCCTCCCAGGGCTGGAAGGACCGCCCGGCCAGGACGTCGACCGCCTCCGCGGCGCGACCGGCGGCGGTGAGGAGCTCGGCGAGCTGCACGCACAGGTCGTCGCGGGCGGCGACCAGGTCGGGCCGCTCGAGCAGCGTCGCGAGGCGGCGCGCCGCGGCGGTGCCGCGCCGGGCCTCGAGCTGGTCGGCCTCGTACAGCAGGCGCGCGTCGTCGGGGGCGAGGGCCCGCGCCCGGGCGTACCAGCCGGCCGCCGCGTCCGCGTCGCCGCGCACGTTCTGGGCGGCGACGCCGAGGTTCCGCAGCACCACCGGGTCGGTCCCGTCGCCGGCCGCGGCGACCTCCCACGCGGCGACCGCGTCCGCGTGCCGCCCCGCCGCGTAGAGCCGGTGGCCCGCCAGCCCCGCCACGAGCGGGTCGTGCGGCCAGGCGGCGCGCAGCCGGGCCAGGGCGTCGTCGTCGGTCGCGGCCGGGAACGCCCGGTCCCGCGGGGCGCGCCGGGCCCGCTCGAGCGCGTCGGTGGCGGCCGCCCGGTCGCCGCGGGCGAGCTCGAGGTCGGCGCGGTGCAGCAGCGCGAGGGCCCGCACGTCGCGCTGCCCGCCCGGCGACGGTCGGGTCGCGACGTCCTCGAGCAGGTCGACGGCGGCCGCGGTCTCCCCTGCCGACGCGTGCTCCAGGGCGACGTCCAGCGCAACGGTCGGGTCCGGCGTCGGGCCGATCGTGCCGGTCGTGCCGGTCGGGCCGGCGTCGAGGCCGGCGCGGGCGGCGAGGTCGCGGGCCCAGGCGTCGAGCGGGTCGACGGCGAGCGTCCCGCGCAGCAGGTCCCGGGCGGCGTCCGCGTCGCCCGCCCGCAGCGCGCGGACCGTCGCGAGGTTGCGCGCCTGGACGTGCTCGGGGCTGCGGCGCAGCAGGCCCTCGAGCTGCTCGCCGGCGGCGGCGTCGCGCCCCTCGGCGAGGTCGAGCCGCACCGTCGCGACGGCCGCCGCGTCCCGCCAGGCCTGGTCCCACGACGCCGTGCCCAGGGCCTCGCGGGCCGCGGCCGTCCGGCCCTGCCGGGCGAGGACCAGCCCCAGCCGGTAGTGCGCCTCGCCGTCGCGGGGGTTGGGGTTGCGCGTCGTGAGCCGCGCCGTCGCGGTGCGCAGCAGCCGCTCGGCCTCCTCGAGGCGCCCGGCGCGGGCCCGGCGGGCCGCGAGCGCCGTGGCGCAGCGCGCGTCGCCCGGGTCCCGGCGCAGCGCCTCGAGCCAGTACGGCTCGGGCGACCGCGTCGCGTGCCGGTACTGCTCCAGGTGCAGGCCGGTGACGTACAGCTCGTCCGCCGACGCGAGGTCGGCCGGCGCGGGCGGCTCGCTCGCCGGCTCGACCGCGGCCGCCCCGGGGTCGGCCGCGGGCCGCGGCCGCCAGGTCACGAGGGCCGTGCCGCCGTGCTCGACGACCAGCTCGTACGCGGCGGGGTCGACGCCGGCCGGCCCGGCCAGCTCGCGCACCAGCGGGGAGCCGGGCGCGACGTCGGCCCGCTCGTCGAGCAGCACCGCGTCCCCGGCGCGCAGCACGACCCGTGCCCCCGGCCGCGGGGAGGTCACGGCGACCCCGACGCGCACGGCCGCGGGGCCGCCCGCTGGGCCGTGCCCGACGTCCAGCCGGACGGCCGCCTCGCGCGTCGCCTGGTGCACGGGACCCACGTCCTGGATCGGGTACCAGTACTGCGAGAACGCCGTCGTCTCCCCCGGGCGCAGGAACGCGAAGTCGGGCTGGTTGTCGGTGAAGACCCCGGCCATGAGCTCCACGTACGGGCCGTTCGTGTCCGTGAGGTGCCGGTCCCACGCCCGGCCGAACGGCGCGTCCCCCCAGGTCCACATCTTCTTCCCGGGCGCGATGCGGTGGTCCGCCCAGTGCACGAACCCGGCGCGCGCGGCGTGGTCGTAGCCGCCGAAGAAGTCGTCCTGCGAGCCCAGGCACATGTACGACGTCGGCACCGGGATGTTGCGGTACCGGTCCAGGCGGTCCCCGTCCGGGCGCTCCGCGGTGCGCCGCGACGGGTAGTCGACCCCGTAGTAGCGGCCCGACGCCGCGGGGAACGTCGTCACCGCGCGCTTGGCGTGGTCGGCGACCACCGTGACGTCGGTCGGGAAGAAGGCCTGGTAGTCGTCGTGGACGGCCGCGGCGACGTTGGCCCACCACAGGAACGTCTGGACGTCGTCGGTGCGGTTGACGAGGCGGACCCGCAGCTCGACGAGCGCGCTGTCCGGGCGCAGCCGCACCCCGTGCATCCCCTGCATGCGCGCGAACGGGTCGTGGTCGGAGCACCAGACGGTGACCGCGCCGTCGGGCTCCTCCTCGATCCACGACTCGGTCGGCAGGTAGGTGGCGGGCCGGTGGTGCTGCGGCCAGTTGAGCTCGACCCCGCCCGAGACCCACGGCCCGAGCAGCCCGACCAGCGCCGGCTTGATCACGTCGTTGCGGTAGAAGAAGTCGTAGCCGCGGGTGCGGTCCAGGCCCACGTGGATGCGCCCGCCGAGCTCGGGCAGCACCATGAGCCGCACGTACGCGTTCTCGAGGTGGACGGCGTCCCAGTCCCGCGGCGCCTTGGTCCGCTCGACGTGTTCGACGAACGGCATCGGGTACACGGCCCCCGACGAGCCCTGGTACACGCGCTGGTCCAGGTAGGCCGGGTACCGGTCCGGCTCGCCGATGTCGTAGGTGTCGATGGACACCGGCTCGCGCCAGCCGCGCACGGGGTGGCCGGCGAGCCCGCCCGGGGCGGGCGGCAGGACGATCCGGGACTCCTGGTCGGGCATGCCCCGACCGTAGGCGGCTTGACGCCGCTGGGCGATGGGCGATTCCCTGGCGCGCATGGACGAAACGACGGCCACGGGCGGCGACGCGCTCCGCGACGGGTTCGCCGGTCAGCGCATGGTCGTCCTGCCCCGCCCGACGGTCCGCGCGGCCCTCGCGCGGCCCGTGACCGGGCGCCTGGTCGTGACGGACGCGGGGTTCTTCCCGCACGCCGCGCGCCACGGGAGGTCGAGGCCCGACGGCGCCCGGGAGCACGTCCTGCTGGTCTGCACGGACGGGGCGGGCTGGTGCCGCACCCCGGACGGGAGGTCCGACGTGCGCCCGGGGGACGTCGTCGTCCTCCCCGCCGGCGCGCCGCACGAGTACGCCGCCGACGAGCACGACCCCTGGACGCTGTGGTGGCTGCACGCGGCCGGCCCCGACGCCGACGAGCTCGCCCGCGCCGCCCGGGACGCCGCGGGCGGACCCGTCTCGCACCTGCGCGACCCGGCTGCCGTCGCGAGCCTGGTCTCGCAGGTCCTCGACGCCCTCGACGACGGCACGGCGGGCGGCCTGGTCCGGGCCACCGGGGCGGCGTGGCACGCCCTCGCCCACGTCGTCGCGACCGGGCGCCGCTCCCCGGGCCCCGCCCCGGACCCCGTGGAGCGTGCCGTCGAGCACCTGCGGGCCACCACCCCGCGGCGCACCTCCGTCACCGCCCTGGCGGCGATGGTCGGGCTCAGCCCGTCGCAGCTCGGCGCCCGGTTCCGCGCCCAGGTCGGCGCGTCCCCGCTGCAGTACCAGACGCGGCTTCGCCTGGCCCGGGCGCGCGAGCTCCTGGACTCCACCGACCTGCCCGTCGCCACCGTCGCCCAGGCGTGCGGGTACCCCGACCCGCTGTACTTCTCCCGCCAGTTCGCCCGCGCCCACGGGGCATCGCCGTCGGCCTACCGCGCCCGCGCCGCCTGAGGTCGGCCGCGCGGCCCGCGCCCCGGCACCGGGGCCCGGCGACCGGTCTCGCCGGGGGACGACGAAGGCCCCCTGCTCAGCGTTCTCGCTGATCAGGGGGCCTTGCTCACGGGTGGGCGATACTGGGTTCGAACCAGTGACCTCTTCGGTGTGAACGAAGCGCGCTACCACTGCGCCAATCGCCCGGTGCGTGGACGATATTAGCCACAGATCGGGCGACGACTCAAACCGGCCCGCCGCGGCGCGGCTCCCCGACGAGCAGGGACGACGGGGTTCAGGGGTCGAGGCGCTCGCGGCAGTTGCGCTCGAACACCTCGCGCACCGCGCGCGACACGTCGCCCACGGCGACGTCCGCGCCGTCGAGCCAGACCACGGGCTGCACGTTGCGCCCCGACGACGTGAGCGTGAGCTGCGACCGGCCCTGGGTCACCTCGTCCAGCACGGTGAAGGGCAGCTCGCCCTCCTTGGCCTCGCGGACGGGCAGGCCCTCCTCGGCGGCCCACTCGAGCGCGAGCGCGCGGGTGATGCCGGCGAGGCACCCGGACTCGAGGGTGGGCGTGACCAGCTCGCCGTCGCGCTCCACGAACACGTTCGAGCCGGTGCCCTCGCACAGGTCGCCCACCGTGTTCGGCAGGATCGACTCGTCGCCGCCCTTGCGCACCGCGTCCGCGAGCGCCACCACGTTCTCGGCGTACGACGTGGTCTTGAGGCCCGCGACGGCGGACCGCTCGTTGCGCGGCCAGGGCGAGCGGGCCGAGCGCGAGGTGGGCGCCATGGCCGAGTCCTGCACGGCCACGACCACGGTCTCGGGGGCGTCGACGCGCCCGGAGCCGAGCGGGCCGATCCCGCCGGTCACGGTGATGCGCAGGCGGCCGTCGAACGGGCCGTCGGCCCGCACGGCCTCGGCGAGCACGGCGGCGACGCCGTCGCGCACCTTCTGCTCGTCGGGCGCGGCGAGGCCGAGGCCCGTCGCGGACCGCGCGAGGCGGCGCAGGTGCCGCGACAGCGCGAACGCCTGCCCGTCGAAGACCGTGCACGTCTCGAAGACCCCGTCCCCGACCGTGATGCCGTGGTCGACGGCGCTGAGCGCCGCCTCTCCCTGACCGACGAGGCGGCCCTCCGCCCAGATCACCAGACTCATGGGGCCAGTGTGCCCGACCTCACGGACTGCGCGCCCCGACGACTTCACCCCCGTGTTCACCCCGGCGCCGCGTAGCAGCGCGAGACGCGAGCGGCTCACCATCAAGAGACGGGCCACGACGGCGTGGCCCCACGTCCTCGAGGTGGTCCCGATGAGACAGGTCTTCCGCACGCTCGCCTACCTCGTCGCCGCGGGCGTCGTCGTCCAGGCCGCCGTGATCGTCTACGCGGTCGCGGGCATGGGCCTCTACATCGACGAGGGCGGCGTGCTCGACCAGGCGGCGATGGAGCAGGTGTTCGCCGGCGAGCAGGTGTTCCCCGAGCAGAACGGGATGCTGCTGCACGGGATGAACGGGACGATGGTCCTGCCGGTCCTGGCGCTCCTGACGTTCGTCGCGTCGTTCTTCGCGGGGGTGCGCGGCGCGTGGCGGTGGGGGCTGGCGATCCTTCTGCTGGTCGTGCTCCAGGTCACCCTCGGCCTGGCCGGGCACAGCGTCCCGTTCCTCGGCGGCCTGCACGGGGTGAACGCGCTGCTCCTGTTCGGCGTCGCGCTCTATACGGGCTGGCGGGTGGCGGCGCGTGGCCGCGCGGTCCGCACGACGGCGGCGGTCGCCGCGACGCCCGCCGAGGGCCTGGCCCCCTGAGGCGCCCGCGATGAAGGGCCGCACGTCGCCGGTGCTGCGCCGCGTGGTCGCGGGCGTGGTGGCGGCTGCCGTCCTGGTCCCCGTGCTGCTGCTGTGGCAGACCAGCCGCGTGCCCGGGCAGTTCTCCGTGACCGGTGCGGGCGCGTCCGAGCGGGGCAGCGGGCCTCGCGTGACGAGCCTCGACGGCCACGAGGGGCACGGCGGGCAGGGCGCGCACACCGCTGCCGGGGTGAGCGTCGACACCCTGGTGGCTCCGCCCGGTCCGGCGGACGTGCAGGTCACCCTCACCGCCCGCGCCGAGCGCGTGGACATCGCGCCGGGCGTGACCGTCGACGCGTACACCGTGAACGGCACGACGCCCGGCCCGACGGTGCGCGCCGTCCAGGGCGACCTCGTCGAGGTGCGCTTCGTCAACGCCGGCGTGCCCGACGGCGCCACGCTGCACTGGCACGGCGTGGACGTGCCGGGCGCGGCGGACGGCGTGGCGGGGGTGACGCAGGACGCGGTGCCCGTCGGCGGGTCCTTCACGTACCGGTTCGTCGCCGAGGACGCGGGCACGTACTGGTACCACTCGCACCAGGTGTCGCACGAGCAGGTCCGCAAGGGGCTGCTGGGGGCGCTGGTGGTCGAGCCGGCCCCGGGTGCCCGTCCTGCCGGCGGCCCCGCCGTGGCCCGGCTGCTCGACGACGCCGTGGACGTACCCGTCGTCGTGCACCAGTACGGCTCGCGGCGGACGGTGCAGGGGACGGTCGGGGACCTGCCCGTCGAGCTGGCGCCCGGCCGCGCGGCCCGCGTGCGCGTCGTCAACACCGACAACGGCACCCTGTCGGTGTGGGTGAGCGGGGCCCCGTTCCGCCTCCTGGCGGTCGACGGGACGGACGTCCACTCCCCCGCAGAGGTGACCGACCAGGCCGTGACGGTCCCGGCCGGCGGTCGCGCGGACCTCCTCGTCGTCGCGCCCGCCGACGGGTCGGCCGCACGCGTCGAGCTGGGCGGGTCGGCGGCGCTCGTCCTCGGGCCGCAGGGCGCCGACGCCGCCCGCACGCGGCGTCCCGCGACGTCGCTGGACCCTCTCTCGTACGGCACGCCGGCGCCGCTCGAGCTCGACCCGGGCACCGCGGACCGGTCGTTCGACTACGTCATCGGGCGCGCGCCGGGGTTCCTCGACGGCAAGCCCGGCATGCACTGGACCGTCAACGGGCACACCTACCCGGACGTGCCCATGTTCACGGTCGCGGAGGGGGACGTCGTGCGGATGCGGATCGACAACCGCAGCGGGGAGCCGCACCCGATGCACCTGCACGGTCACCACGTCGTCGTGCTGTCCCGCGACGGCGTGCCGGCCACCGGCAGCCCGTGGTGGGTGGACTCCCTCGAGGTCGGCGACGGCGAGTTCTACGACGTGGCCTTCGTCGCCGACAACCCCGGGATCTGGATGGACCACTGCCACAACCTGCCCCACGCGACCGAGGGCCTCGTCGCGCACCTCATGTACGAGGGAGTCACGACCCCGTACCTGCTGGGCCACGACACGGGCAACGTCCCCGAGTGACGTCGTGACCCGGGGACGCTGCCGCCGTTCAGCGCCGCAGCACCAGGTGCGTCACCTCGGGCGTGACCCGCCCTCCCGCGCCGCGCAGCGCGTGGTTCCCGACGCCGTCGAACAGGCGCACGCCCTCCACGTCCAGGACGACGGGCGCGATGTGCAGCCGTAGCTCGTCGAGGAGGTCGGCGGCGAGGAACTGGTTGACGGTCGACGCGCCGCCCGCGATGGACACGTCGCGCTCGCCGGCGGCCTCGCGCGCCCGGGCGAGCGCCTCCTGCGGCCCGCCGGTGACGAAGTGGAACGTGGTGCCGCCGTCCATCTCGAGCGGCTCGCGCTCGTGGTGGGTGAGCACGAAGACGGGCGCGTGGTACGGCGGGTCCTCGCCCCACCAGCCGCGCCAGCCGAGGTCCCAGTCACCGCGCCCGGGGGTGAACATGTTGCGCCCCATGACGAACGCGCCCGCGGCGACGATCGCGTCGAGCTCGGCGCGGTGCGCGTCGGCATGGTCGAACATCCACGCGTGGAGCTGCTCGCCGCCGCCGACCCCGTCCCCGAAGGGCTGGTCCTCCCTCTGGTTGACCCCCGCGGAGTAGCCGTCCAGCGAGATCCCGATGTCGCACGTCACCTGTGTCATGCCCGTTCGACGGCGGCGACGGGCCGGACTCATCGGTCGGCGCGCACCGTGCCTTCCCCGGACGACGCCAGCCCGACCAGGCGCGCGGCCTTGAGCTCGGTCTCCTCCCACTCCCGATCGGGGTCGCTCCCCCAGGTGATCCCGGCGCCGGTGCCGAAACGCAGCACGCCGCCGCCGGGCTCGTCGGCCCACCAGAAGGTGCGGATCCCGACGGCCAGCTCGGCCCGGCCGGCGGTGCCGTCCACCCAGCCGACGGCGCCGCAGTAGGGGCCGCGGGCCTCCGTCTCGAGCTCGGCGATGAGGCGCAGCGCCGACGACTTGGGCGCCCCCGACACCGACCCCGGCGGGAACGTGGCCTCCAGCACCCGGCCCCACCGGCCGGGACCCGCCACGGCCGGCTCCAGCTCGCCGCGCACGCGGGAGACGAGGTGGACGAGGCCGGGGTGCTCCTCGACCGCGAGCAGGTCGGTGACGTCCACCGTGCCGGGGCGGCACACGCGCTGCAGGTCGTTGCGCACGAGGTCGGTGATCATGACGTTCTCGGCGCGGTCCTTGGCCGTGAGCCCGTCCGGCGTGCGGGCGGTCCCCTTGATCGGGCCCGAGCCGAGCACCGCCGCGCCACCTCCCTCGACGCCCCGCGCGTCGTCGAGCGACAGGTACAGCTCCGGAGAGGCGCTCACCACCCACACGGGGTCGAGGCCGCTCGCCGCGGGGACGTGCACGGCGGCCCCGTACGGGGCGGGGTTCCCGGCCGCGAGGCGCGCGGCGAGGGCCGCGGCGTCCGGCTCGACGGCGTCGTCGCCCGTCCCGCGGGCGGGCAGGGCCGCGGAGAGCACCCGGCAGACGTTCACCTGGTAGACGTCGCCGCGGCGGACGCGCTCGCGGACCGTCCCCACCGCGCGCACGTACTCCTCCCGGCCCGCCGACGTCCGCCAGCCCGACGGCGCGGGACCGCGCCAGGCGTCGCCCCGGCCCGCCGGGGCGGGGCGGTCGGGGGCCACGTCGGCGAACCGCCACGCGCGGGCGCGGCCGCCCGGTCGCGAGGCGCCGTCGCGTCCCAGGCCGGCCTCGAAGTCGACGACGACGAACCACAGGCCGTCGTCCAGCCGCTCGGGGTGCTCGGCGAGGTCGACGCACTCGACGGCGCGCGTGGCGCGGCGTCCGGCGAAGGTGGCCCAGGAGGTCGGCTCGGTCACAGGAGCACGCTAACGGCTTCCCAGGGACGCCCGGCGGGGGCGATTGGACGGACCGTCAAGGGTCCACTAATGTTTGGGGCGCGCCAGAACGGCGGGCACCGCACGGTGTCCTGGTCCTGGTCGCGCGGATGTGGCTCAGTTGGTAGAGCATCACCTTGCCAAGGTGAGGGTCGCGGGTTCGAGTCCCGTCATCCGCTCGGAGGCCCACTCTCTGATCGACTCGCTTCGAGCGTCGGGAGAGCACGTCTCAAGGTGGGTTGGCCGAGAGGCGAGGCAGCGGCCTGCAAAGCCGTATACACGGGTTCGAATCCCGTACCCACCTCGCAGCACGGGCGATTGGCGCAGCGGTAGCGCGCTTCCCTGACACGGAAGAGGTCACTGGTTCGATCCCAGTATCGCCCACCAGCACGACGAAGCCCCCTGACCGGGACCCGGTCAGGGGGCTTCGTCGTCCCCGCGCCGGCCTCAGGGCGCCGCCGGACGCCGCGCCCGCGGCCGGGGCCAGACCAGGAGCACCACGACGGTGACGACGAGCGACAGGACTCCGACGGCGACCATCGCGCCGCCGACCCCGGTCGTGAAGGCCTCGACCACGGCGTCGGTGACCTGCTGCCGGGCGGACTGCGGCAGCGAGGCCACCGCGTCCTGGAACGACGACGAGTTGACGAGCGCGGCCTGCACGGAGGCGATGTCCGTCTCGCCGAGGCCCTGCGCGGCGGCCGCGGCGTGCCAGTCCCGCGCGCTGAGCCCGCGCCCGAGCGCGGAGACCACCGCGACACCCACGGCGCCGCCCACCATGCTGCTCATCTTGAACACCCCGGCGGCCGCGCCGTCGAGGTCGGGCGGCACGTCGCCGACCGCGGTCGCGGAGATCGGCGTGGACAGGAGGCCGAGCCCGAGGCCCACGACGACGAGCGCCGCGCCCATCTGCCACAGCGGCGAGTCGGTCGCGATGGCGCCGAGCGCCAGCAGGCCCGCGCTCATGACGACCAGGCCCACGACCACGGGAAGCCGGGCCCCGACGCGCGCGTTGAGCCGCCCGCCCAGCGGGATGAGCAGGAAGATGCCGAGCGTGGACGGCAGCATCAGCATCCCGGCCTCGACGGCGTCGTAGCCGCGCACGTTCTGCAGCCACAGCACGAGGATGTAGCTGAGCCCCGCGAAGGCGAGGTTCATGGTGAGGTTCGCCGTCAGGGCGCCGTCGTAGGGCCGCAGCCGGAACAGGCGGAGGTCCACGAGCGGGTCGCGGGTGCGCGACTCGACGAGGAACCAGGCGCCGGCGAGGAGCACCGCCCCCGCGAGCATGCCGACCACGAGCGGGCTCCCCCACCCGGCGCTCGGGCCGGCGGTCAGGGCGTACAGCAGCGCGAACACGGCGAGCCCGATCGTCACGAGGCCCGGCCAGTCGATCCGGCGGGAGGCGCCCGGGTCCTTCGACTCGGGCGTCACGCCGCGCACCACGAGGTACGCCACGGCGGCGAGGGGGATGTTGAGCCAGAACAGCCACCGCCAGCCGAGGCCGTCGGTGACGGCGCCGCCGATCGCGGGCCCCACCGCCTGCCCGCCCCAGGCGACGGCCTGCCACACCCCGAACGCGGTGAGCTGCGCCCGCCCGGAGAACTGCGGCGGGATGAGCGCGAGCGTCGCGGGCAGGATCAGCGCGGCGCCGACGCCCATGAGGCCGCGCCCGGCGATCAGCGCCGGGATGCCCGGGGCGAGGGCCCCGACCACCGAGAAGGCGGCGAAGAGGACCACGCCGGCCAGCAGCATCCGGCGGCGCCCGAAGATGTCGCCGAACCGCCCGGCGGCGATGACGAGGGCGCCGGTGACCAGGCTGAACGCGTTGTTGGCCCACTGCAGGGCGCTCATGTCGGCGTCCATCTCGTCGGCGATCGTCGGGATCGCGACCCCGAGGTCCGCGAACGCCAGCCAGACGATGCCGGCTCCCGTGCAGATCCCGGCGAGAGAGAGCCAGCGGCGCGACGTCGGCGCCTCCGTGGACCCGGTCATGAGCGTCTCCTGTCGTTCCGCAGGTCGGGGGCGTGGCGGTACAGGGTCCGGGTGAGCGTCGACGCCTGCCGCGACACCGCGGTGCCGGTCATGATCCCGAGCGCGATCGCGAACAGCGCCAGCACCATGTCGACGAGCTCCGTCACCGCCTGCGCGCCCGACGTCGCCACCTCCGAGATGCCGATGAAGCCCAGCGAGCCGGGCACGAGCAGCCAGAACCCCGGCAGCGTCGTCACGAGCCGCGACGGGCCCGTCGGCGCCCGCGCGACCAGCCGCGCCACGACCACGAGGACGAACCCGCCGAGGAAGCCCGAGAGCTGCGGCGACAGGAGCACGGCGCCCGCGGCCTGCGCGACGAACGCCGCGTACAGGGTGAGGGCGATCCAGCCCAGCGACCAGCGCGGCGCCGAGGAGAAGAGCACGTCTCCCCCGGCGACCAGCGCCACGCCGACGTACGCGACCCAGGCCGGCAGCGGCGAGCCGGCGACGGGGTCCGGCGTCCCGACCGCCGCCACGCCCGCCACGACCCCGAAGGCGAGGAGCAGCAGCTGGCCGAGGCCGTACACCAGGCGGCTCGCGCCGGAGACGACCTGGTGGTGCGTGAGCTCCATCGTGGCGGTCGTGAGCGCGGCGCCGGGCAGGAGGCTGACCAGCGGCGGCGCGACCAGGTCCACGAGGCCGGCGTCCACCAGCGGGCCGACGACCCCGATCGCGAGGACCGTGACGAGGAACGACGCGAGGACGGGCAGCGCGTTCGCGATCGCGCTGCCCCGGGGCACGCTCACCTGCAGGACGCCGACGACGAGGCCGAGCGCCGCGACCCCGGCGACGGAGCCGGCGGTGGGCTGCTGGAGCAGGGCGAACCCGACGGACAGCAGCACGTGCCCGAGCACCGCCACCACCGGCCCGAACCGCGCGGGGGCGGCGGCGATCTCGGCCAGGCGGGCGCGGGCGTCCCGCAGCGACACCCGCGCCTGGGCGACGTCGTCGACGAGGGTGTCGAGCGCGCCGACCTGGTCCAGGTGGAAGCCGGAACCGGTCGAGCTCTCGTAGTACGTGCGGACGTCGTCCGGCTCGTCGACCTGCACCATCACCCCGGTCGGCACGACGAACGCGCGCACCTCGGCCTCGCCGCGGGTCCGCGAGATCTGCCGGAGCGCGTCCTCGACCTCGTTGGTGGCCTGCCCGGCGTCGAGCAGGCCCACGCCGAGCTCGGTCAGGAGGGGCACGAGGTCCGGGTCGACGACGTGGCGCGGCGCGGGCTGCGGTCGGCCGCCCCCGCCGGAACCGTGCAGGATCGCGGCGAGCCGCTGCCGCCAGCCCCGCCGTCGCCGCGGGGCCACCGCCCCGCCGTCCTGGGTCTCGTCGCGCGACTCGCCCTGGACCTCGACCTGGTCCTCGCCCATGCGCCTCCGTCCGCCCGCCTCGCCCCGACGTCGTCGTCGATGCGCTGTCCCGCTGGCAGCATCGGGCCTCGCGGGCGCGAGCGCGAGCGCAACGGCCGGCCGGGTCGTCGTCGGGCCGCAGCGGGACCGACGCACGGCGTCGCAGGTCACACGGTCGCGATTGGACCAGCGCGCCCCCGGACGGGTAATGTTCCTCAGGCGCCGAGAGGCCGGGGAAGCCCGGAGTTCTTGGTCGTGCGGATGTGGCTCAGTTGGTAGAGCATCACCTTGCCAAGGTGAGGGTCGCGGGTTCGAGTCCCGTCATCCGCTCAGAGCTCTGCATTCCCTGACGGGGGCGCAGCAGCCGTTTGGGCGATTGGCGCAGCGGTAGCGCGCTTCCCTGACACGGAAGAGGTCACTGGTTCGATCCCAGTATCGCCCACCAGCACGAAGCCGTCCCGGACCACCGGGACGGCTTCTCTCGTCTCCGGGCCCGTCGCCCTCGTCACCCCCTCGTCACCCCCGCGGCGTAGCGTCGAGGGCATGTGCCGCAACATCACGACCCTGCGGGGGCTCGAGCCGCCCGCCACCGACGACGAGATCCGGGCCGCGGCGGAGCAGTTCGTCCGCAAGGTGACGGGCGTCCAACGCTCGGCCGGCGCCGCCACGCGCGAGCCGTGCGACGAGGCCACCGACCAGATCGCGGAGATCGTCACGCGCCTGCTCGGCGAGCTCCCCGCCCGCCGCCAGCCGCCGAAGACGGTGCCGCCGCTGCGCCGCGAGGAGGTGCAGGCACGCATCGCCGCGCGCCAGGCCGCCCGGGAGCAGCACGAGCGGATGCACGAGCTCGGCATCGCGCACACGCACTAGGCTCGCCCGCGTGGATCACGCCTCGCCCGCCCCTGTCGACGAGCCGCTCGCCGGCTCCCCCGACCCCGTCTCCGCGACGATGCACCGGGCCAAGGCGCGGGCCAGGGCGTCGCACGTCACCGTGGGACAGGTGCGGCACGCGGCCGGCGGCGTGGTCGAGATCGACTGCTCGTGCGGGATGGTGCTCACCAACGGGCCGGACTGGTCCCTCGACGAGCACATCCGCCTGCACCGCGCGGAGGCCCGCTACGTCGCGCTGAGCCACGTCGCCCCCGCCGGGATGCCTCGGCTCGTGCCGGTCGACGCGGACCGCCTCCCCCGCTGAGCCGGGGCGGCGGCGCCGTCGGCGCGGTCAGAGCTCGTCGGGGTCGTCCCAGGAGACTCCGCTCGAGGCCCCCTCGATCGGGCCGAGCTCGGCGGCCGAGAGGGACGCCGGCGCCTTCGCCGCGTCCCCTCCCGCCCGCGGGTCACCGGGCCGCTCGTCCAGCGGGCGGCGCCGGGGTGCCAGCCGCGCCTGCGAGGCGATCGACTCGTCCAACATGTCCACCGGCGCCGGGGTGACGGCCTCCGTGTCGTGCGTGCTCATGGGCCCAGGTCTAGCAGCAGCCCGCACGGGCCGCCCGCGCTTGGCACAGTATTTCCACGACCTGACCGCCACGTCGTCACCGTCTCGCCGCCTCCTGGACGACGTCCGGGCGGCCGCCGCACGGCCCCTGCCCGGGCCGTCGCCGACGTCACGTCCGACCCGGTGGACTGGGGCCGCGAAGGTCGGTGCCCGTGGCTAGAGTGTCCGCCGTGACCGCTGCCGATCCAGGCCTTGCCGACAGGGCGGCGACCGGACCCCCTCCCCCGCTCCCGCGGACCAAGGACCGGTGGCCCGGGCCGCGCCCGTTCGTGTGGGCGCCGAGGGCGCACACCGTCGAGGTGGTGCTGCCCGCCACGGGCGAACGGCTCCCGCTGCGCCTCGTGGGCGCGCACGAGCCCGGCTACTGGCGCGCCGACGCCGAGCTGTCGGCCGGCACGGACTACGCGTTCTCGATCGACGGGGCCACCCCCGTGCCCGACCCCTGCAGCACCTGGCTCCCGCACGGGGTGCGCGGGCCCTCCCGCGTGCTCGACCCCGACTTCCCCTGGACCGACGCCGCCTGGCGCGGGACTGACCTCGACGTCGGCGCCCTCCTGCGCGTCGACGTCCCCACGTTCACCCCCGAGGGCACGCTCGACGCGGCCGCCGACCGGCTGGGCGAGGTCGCGGACGCGGGCGTCGTGGGCGTCGAGCTCTCCCCCGTCGCCGCGTTCGACGCCGACCTCGGCCCCGCCGCGGGCGTCCGCCTGTTCGCGGTGCACGAGCCGTTCGGCGGCCCCCGGGCGCTCCTGCGCTTCGTCGACCGCGCGCACGCGCACGGCCTCGCCGTCGTGCTCGACGCCCCGCACCGGTGGGCCGTCGCCGACGGGCTGGGCCTGCACGCCTTCGGCCCCTACGCGACGGGGTCGCGGATCGGCCCCCGCACCGGGGCCCGGCCCGGGCCCGCCGGCTCGGACAGCCCGCGGCTCAACCTCGACGGCAGCGGCAGCCGCGGCCCGCGCGACTTCCTCGTGGCGGACGCCGAACGGTGGCTGCGGGACTTCCACGTCGACGGGCTGCTGCTCGACGTCGAGGCGCTCGTCGACCGGTCCGCGATGCCGTTCCTGGGCGAGCTCGCGGAGGACGTCCACCGGCTCGGCGAGCAGCTCGGCCGCCGTGTCGCGCTGCTCGTGGACGGTCCGGGCCGCAGCGACCGGCTGACCACCGTCGTGCACGACATCCTCGCCGCGCCCGGCGACGACGACCGCGCCCAGGACCTGCGGCGCCTCGCGCAGGACGTCTTCCCGCCCACGACGTCCCCCTGGCGCCCGCCGAGCCTCCGGCGCGCCCACCGGGCCACCCAGCGCGCGTCCTCGGTGCTCGTGCGGGACCTCACGCGGCTGCCGGCGGCCAACCGCTCCGTGCCCTGGACCCCCGACGCGCTCGACGCGGACCTCGCGGCGGGGGTCACCGACGACGACCGCGCCTGCCTGCTCACGTTCGCGATCCTCGCCGGCACGCCGCCGGTGCTCGACACCGAGCACGTCCCCGTCCCGGCGCGGGACGCCCGGTCGCGGAGGCTCGTCGCCTGGACCCGGACGCTGGTCGGTCTGCGGCCGGCCGCCTCGGCGGACCGCGACCTCCCCGTGGAGGTGCGCACGGACGGGACGACGCTGCTCGGCCGCCGCGGCCGCACCGCCGTCGCGCTGGTCACCGGGACCGAGCCCGCCTCCCTCGACGTCGCGGGCCTGCCGGAGGGTACCCGGCTCGTCGCTGCCTGGGACCCCGCCCGGACCACCTACGCGGAGGGCACGCTCTCGCTGCCGCCGCGGTCGCCGGCCGTGCTGCACACGGGCCCCGTCGACCGGTAGCACCCGGGCGCGCACGGCGCCCGGGACGCCGGGCTAGACCGCCAGGCGGCGGCCCTCCTCGGCGAGGGCGCCCAGGCGCGACAGCGCCCGGAAGTACTTCTTGCGGTAGCCGCCGCGGAGCATCTCGTCGGTGAACAGGTGCTGCCCGGAGTCGCCCGCCAGCAGCACCGGCACGTCGCGGTCGTAGAGCCGGTCGACGAGCACGACGAGGCGCAGCGCCACCTCCTGGCGCAGCACGGGCCGCACGCCGGTCAGCGCCACGAGCTCGACGCCGTCGAGCAGCGCGCCGTACCGGCTCGGGTGCACGGTGGCGAGGTGGGCGAGCAGGTCCTCGAACCCGTCGAGCACGGCGCCGGGGTGGGCGGCCGCGGCACGGGCCACGACGTCCTCGGCCAGCGGCGCCGCCTCGGTGACCACCGCGCGGTGCCGGTAGTCCTCGCCGTCCACGCGCAGCACCTCGAAGCGCGAGGAGAGCGCCTGGATCTCGCGGAGGAAGTCCTCGGCCGCGAACCGGCCCTCGCCCAGCGCCTCGGGCAGCGTGTTCGACGTCGCGGCGAGGGCGACGTCGCGGTCGGCGAGCTCGCGCAGCAGGCGCGACATCAGCACCGTGTCCCCCGGGTCGTCCAGCTCGAACTCGTCGATGCACACGAGCCGGCGGGTGGCGAGCGCCTCGACGGTCGGGAGGAAGCCGAGGGCGCCCACGAGGTTCGTGTACTCGACGAACGTGCCGTACGCGACCGACCCCTCGCCGAGCGCGGCGGTGACCTCGTGCGCCAGGGACGTGAGCAGGTGCGTCTTGCCCACGCCGAAGCCGCCGTCCATGTACACGGCGGGCACCGCCCGGCGCCGGCCGAACAGGGCCTTCAGGCCGGAGGCGCGCGCCGCGGTGATCTCGCGGGCCACCTCCTGCAGCCGGGCGGGCACCGTCGTCTGGCTCGGGTGCGCGGGGTCGGCGCGGTAGGTCGAGAAACGGGCCTGCGCGAAGTGGCGCGGCGGCACGAGATCGGCGAGCAGCCGGTCCGGCGAGACGGTCGGGCGCACCGCCGACAGGGAGGGCACCGCGCCCTCCCGAGCATCGGGGGTCGGGGGCGTCGCGGGGCCGTCCTGCGTGAGCGTCACGACCGTCAAGGCTACGCCGCGTCAGTACGCTGGCCGTTGTGAGATCTGCCACCACGCCGCTCGACCTGCTGGTCCCCGGCCCCGAGCACCTGCCCGCGGACCCGGCGGAGCCACGGCTCACGACGCTCCACGCCGTGCCCGCCGGCACGCCGCACGTCCGGGCCAACATGGTCGCCACCGTCGACGGCGCGGCCTGGGGCGCCGACCACCGCTCCGGTTCGATCAACGACGACGCGGACTGGCGGGTCTTCCGCGTGCTCCGCGCCGCGGCGGACGTCGTGCTGATCGGCGCCGGCACCGCACGCCACGAGGGGTACACCGCGCTCGAGCGCCCGGCCGGGCTGCCCGCCGCGAGCGACCGGCCGCTGGAGCTCGCGCTCGTGTCGCGGTCGGGCCGCGTGCCCCAGCTGCTCGCCGACGGCGACCGGCCGCCCCTGATGATCACCGGCGCCACCGGGGCCCGGACGGCGGCGCGCCTGCTGCCCGCGGACCGGGTGCTCGAGGTGCCGTCCGCGCACGACCCGGACGACGTCGACGTCCGCGCCGGCCTCGCCGCCCTCGCGGCGCGCGGGCTGGCGCGCGTGCTGTGCGAGGGCGGGCCGACGCTGCTCGCCGCGTTGCTCAGGGACGGCCTCGTCGACGAGCTGTGCGTCACCACCAGCCCCAGCGTCGTCGGGCCCGGCCCGTCGCGCATCGTCGCCGCCCCCGCGAGCGGACCGGGCGCCGCCCCGGCCGCGGGGGTCCCGACGACGCCACCGGTGCCGGCCAGGCTCGGGCACCTGCTGCACGCCCCGGGCACCGGCACGCTCCTCGCCCGCTGGCTGCTGCGCTGAGGCACTGGTCACGTCCGCGCGGGAAGGGCCGTCCTGACCTCGCGGACGGGGACCCGGATGACTACGGTGCTGGCATGCCGACGACCATCATCCTCACCGAGGACGCGCTCACCGACGCCGATGTGCAGCACATCGCGGACCTGCAGACCGAGCAGCCGGAGAGGTACCGGGTCCTCGTGCCCGAGGACACGGACTCCGACGTCGTCTCGGCGATCATCGACCACCTGTGGAGCGGCGAGCTGCGCGAGGCCGGCGAGGACCTGGTCGGCCGGGAGCCCACGCCGGACGAGGCGAAGGTCATCGCGGCCGACCGGCTCGAGCGGTCCCTCACGCTGCTGCGCGCCACCGGGGTCGCCGCCGACGGCGAGGTGACCGCCGAGGACCCCGTGCCCGCGCTCGCCGCGGCGGTCAGCGCCGAGGGCGGGCCCGACGGCGTGCAGGGCGTCGTCGTGGTCACCTACCCCCACGTGGTCGCGGACACGCTCCGGCGGGACTGGGCGTCGCGCGCCCGGCAGAAGCTGCGGGCGCCGGTGCTGCACCTGTACGCGGGCACCAGCGAGATCGGCGACTGACGACGCACGACGGGCCCGCACCCCGTGGGGTGCGGGCCCGCGTCGTGCCCGGACGCTGCGCGCGTCAGAACCCCGTGCCGGTGGGCTCCGGGTACCACTGCCGGAACTTGCGCACCTGGTTGACCTTCGCGGCCGCGACGTAGGCGCGGCGCTTGGCGCCGCCGTCCGCGGCCCAGTAGGCCAGGGGGTGCGCGGTGTCCGGGGCGAGCCGGCGCACCTTCGCCCGCAGCCCGTCCTCACGGACGTACCGCAGCAGCAGGCTGGTCGGCAGGATGGAGTAGAGCACCTCGCGGTTCACGACGACCGGCTCGAGGGCCACGCCGTCCACGTGGTCGGCGACCACGAACCGCGCCACGTTCGCGCCCGCGGCGGTCACGTAGTAGTTGTTGCGGCCGATGCGCGGGTTCACCTCGAAGAACGCGAAGCGCCCGTCGCGCGGGTCCACCTTGATGTCGAAGTTGGCGAAGCCGCGGTAGCCGGTCGCCGCCAGGAACGCGCGCGCCTGGTCGAACATCGCGCCGAGGTCGCCCGTGATCATGGCCGCCGGGTTCCCGAGGCCGTTCGGCGTGTGCTCCTCGAGCAGCACGTGCGCCCCCGCCATGAGGGTGGCCACGCCCCGCCCGTCGACGTACGCGGTGATGGAGCGCATCTGGGTGTCGTCGCCGGGCACCAGCTCCTGGGCGACGAACCGGCCGCGGAAGCCGGCGTCCCGCAGGCGGCGCCACAGGTCGTCGAGCTCGGCCTGCGTGCCGATCTCGAACACCTTGCGCTTGCCGGGGAACTCGACGTCCTGGTAGTCCGCGCTGCTCGCCGCCTTCGCGATGAGGGGCCAGCCGACGTCGACCGGCACCGGCCGCCACGACGGGTCGTCGGCGCCGGCGAAGTCCTGCACGATCGTGCGCGGCACGGCGATGCCGACCTTCTCGGCGAGCTCGGCGAAGGTCGCCTTGTCGCTGATGTCGTCCAGGAGCTCCTCGTCGAGGAACGGCACGACGTAGCCCGCGCCCTCCAGCTCGCCGCGGTGGCGGACCACGGTGCGCACGAGCCAGTCGGAGTTGGCCAGGAGCAGCAGGCGGCGACCGGGGTCGGCCGCGAGCGTCTCGGCGGCCACCTCGAGCGCGGCGTCCACGAGCCCGCGCTCGTCGTGGCTGTCCTCGACCTGCACGGTGCGCAGGATGCGGGAGTCGGCGATCGGGCCGGGCACGAGGCCCGAGATCACCGTCGACGTCACGCCGTACAGCTCGTGGAACGCCCGCCCGAGGGCGTACACGCCGATGTCGCCGCCGAGGATGACCGGCGCGAGCTCGGGCCGGGGCTCGGGCGCGGCGGTGCGGCTCATGCGCTCACCCGGCCGGACGCGCCGTCCGGCGTGTTGGTGGCGTGCACGCGCCGCAGCTCGTCCAGCGGGTAGTGCTGGCGGTACTTGCGCCAGTGGTTGACCAGCGCGGTGAGCACGTACAGCCGGCGGCGGGGCGAGGAGTCCGCCTTGTACCGCAGCGGGTGCACGGTGCGGCGCGCCTTCATGAGCGCGACCACCCGCGCGCGCAGCGCCGGGTCCAGCACGTACTGGCGCAGCAGGTGGTGCGGCACGACGGCGTAGAGCACCTCGCGGTCGGCCGTCACCGGCTCGCGGCGCACGCCGTGCACCACGTCGTCCACGAGCACCTCGGCCACGTTCTGGCCGCCCGCGGTGACGTAGTAGTTGTTCCGCCCGATCCGGGGGTTCTGCTCGAAGAACTTGAACACGCCGTCGCGCGGGTCGAGCTTCACGTCGAAGTTCGCGAAGCCCCGCCAACCGGTGTGCTCGAGCAGCCGCTGCGCGGCGTCGAGGATCGGGTCGATCCGCTCGACGATCATCGCCGACGGGTTGCCGCGGGTGGCCGGGGTGCGCTCCTCGAGGAGCACGTGGGCCGACGCGCGGAGCGTCACCCGCCCGGAGCTGTCCGCGTACGCGGTGACCGAACGCATCTGCGTGTCGTCGCCCGGGATCATCTCCTGGACGAGGAACCGGCCGCGGAAGCCGGCCTCGCGCAGGGAGATCATCAGCCGGTCGAGCTCGGCCGGGGTGGCGATCTCGAAGATCTTCTTCTTCCCGGGGAACGTCACGCCGTGGTAGTCGGCGCTGCTCGCCGGCTTCGCGATCACCGGGAAGTCGAAGGCGACGGGCGCCGGCTGCCAGCCCGCGTCGTCGGCCCGTGCGAAGTCCTGGATCACCGTGGCCGGCGTGGGGATGCCGAGCTCGGCGCACGCGGCCGCGAACTCCGCCTTGTCGGAGATGCGGTCGATGAGCGCGACGTCGGCGAAGGGCACGACGTACCCCGCGCCCTCGAGCTCGGCGCGGTGGTGCACGAGCGTGCGGACGGCCCAGTCCATGTTGGTGAGCGCGACGAGCCGGTCCCGCGAGCCCGCCTGCGCCTGCGCGGCGGCGTGCTCGCGCAGGGTCGCGACGATCTGCTCGGGCTCGCTGCCGGACAGGACGACGTCGATGATGCGGGAGTTCGCGATCGGGCCGGGCTCGGCGAACGCGACCACGGTGGTGCGGACGCCGTACCGCTCGTGGAACGCCCGGGCGAGGGCGTACACGCCGATGTCGGACCCGACGATGACCGGTCGGAACCCGGGAGCGGCCGCGGGTGCTCCCGCGGCCGGGGTGCTGGGGGTGCTCACGGTGGCGTCAGGCCTCCTGCTCGGTGCGCTCGCCGGACCACTCGGTGTGGAACGTGCCGTCGCGGTCGGTGCGGCGGTAGGTGTGGGCGCCGAAGAAGTCGCGCTGCGCCTGGATGAGCGCGGCGGGCAGCCGCTCGGCGCGGACGCCGTCGTAGTAGGCGAGCGACGACGAGAACGCCGGCGTGGGCACCCCGTTGAGGGCCGCCTGCGCGACGACGCGGCGCCAGGCCGAGAGGCCGTTCGCGACGGCGTCGGTGAAGTACTCGTCCGCGAGCAGCAGCGGCAGGTCGGCGTCGCGCTCGTAGGCCTCGGTGATGCGGTTGAGGAAGCGCGCGCGGATGATGCAGCCGCCGCGCCAGATCCGGGCCATCGCGCCACGGTCGACGTCCCAGCCGTACTCGGCGGAGGCCGCCGCGATCTGGTCGAAGCCCTGCGAGTACGCGACGACCTTCGAGGCGTACAGCGCGAGGCGCACGTCCTCGACGAACGCCGCGCGGTCGGTGACGTCCCACGAGCCGGCGTCGGCGGGCAGCGCGGCGCGGCCGGCCTCGCGCTGGGGCACGGAGCCCGACAGGGCGCGGGCGAACGTCGCCTCGGCGATGCCGGTGATCGGCACGCCCAGGTCGAGGCCGTTCTGCACTGTCCAGCGGCCGGTGCCCTTCTGCTCGGCCTGGTCGAGCACGACGTCGACGAACGCGCTGCCGGTCGCGGCGTCGACGTGCTGCAGCACGTCTGCCGTGATCTCGATGAGGAACGACTCGAGGTCGCCGGTGTTCCAGTCGGCGAAGATCTGGCCGATCTCGGCGGCGGACGCGCCCAGGCCCTGCTTGAGCAGGTCGTAGGCCTCCGCGATGAGCTGCATGTCGGCGTACTCGATGCCGTTGTGCACCATCTTGACGAAGTGGCCGGCGCCGTCGGGGCCGACGTAGGTGCAGCAGGGGGTGCCGTCCACCTTCGCGGAGATGTCCTCGAGGATCGGGCCGAGGCTCGCGTAGGACTCGCGGGTGCCGCCGGGCATGATCGACGGGCCGTTGAGCGCACCCTCCTCGCCGCCGGAGACGCCGGTGCCGACGAAGTGGAGGCCCTTCTCGCTCAGCGCCTTCTCGCGACGGATCGTGTCGGGGAAGTGCGCGTTGCCGGCGTCGACGACGATGTCGCCCTCGTCGAGCAGCGGGAGGAGCTCGTCGATCACGGCGTCCGTGGCGGCGCCCGCCTTGACCATGATCACGACCTTGCGCGGCCGCTCGAGGGACGCGACGAAGTCCGCCATCGACTCGGACGGCACGAAGTCGCCCTCGTGACCGGCGTCCGCGACGAGGGACTCGGTCTTCGCGTACGACCGGTTGTGCACCGCGACCGTGTACCCGTGCCGCGCAAAGTTGCGGGCGAGGTTGCGGCCCATGACCGCAAGTCCGGTCACGCCGATCTGGGCACGAGCTGTCATCGTTTCCCTGCTTCCGTCGATTCTCGGTCGGTCGGGCGTCGTCGGGAGGCGGCGACGAAGGCGCGCCCGCCCCGGCCCGGGGAGCCGGGTCCAGCGTAGTCGGCGCCGCGCGCGAGGTGTACGGACCATCACGATCCGGACACGACCGGAGGTCCCCGCCGCGTCGCTTCCCCGACCGGAGGCCCGGGCGCCGTACGGTGGCAGGCGTGACCGGCGACCGCACGGGCGACTCCAGGCAGGACCCCAGGCAGGCGCCCGCCCCGTTCGCGGCCGCGCTGGCGTCCTTGCGCGAGCGGCGGCTGCGCGGCGAGGTGCACCTCGCGGAGATCCCCGGGCCCACGCGCATCGCCCCGTGGTCGGTCGCCCTCGAGGGCGAGGTGGCGGAGCCCGACGGCGACGAGGTCGCCACGGGCCGGTTCGTCGTCCTGCACGATCCCGAGGGCCAGGAGACCTGGCAGGGCACGTTCCGCGTCGTCACGCTGGTGCGCGCGACCCTCGAGCCCGAGCTCGCGGCGGACCCGCTGCTCGCGGACGTCGCGTGGACCTGGGTGACCGAGGCCCTCGACGCCGCCGGGGTCGAGGCGCTGGCGCTCGGCGGGACCGTCACCCGCGTGCTCTCCCAGAGCTTCGGAGCCCTCGGCGCGACGCCCGACGCCGTCGACCTCGAGATCCGCGCCTCGTGGACCCCGACCGACACCGCCCTCGGCGTCCACCTCGCGGTCTGGGCGGACCTCATGGCGACCGCCGGCGGCCTCCCGCCCCTGCCCGACGGCGTCACCGCGCTGCCCACGCGACCCGGGGGTCGCACCCACGGCCCGACCCGGCCCCCGTCGCGACCGAATACCGTGGGGCCATGAGCTCAGCAGTCCCCCCGTCCGCCGCCGCCGACGTCGTCCCGCTCACCGAGCCCGCGGACGGGGTCGGGCGCGTCGTCGACTCGCCGGCCGCCTTCGACCGCGTCGTCGAGCGCTTCGCGGGCGGCACGGGGCCCGTCGCCGCCGACGCCGAGCGCGCCTCGGGGTACCGCTACGGGCAGGCCACCTACCTGGTGCAGCTGCGCCGCGAGGGTGCCGGCACCGCCCTGCTCGACCCGGTCGCGCTGCCCGACCTCTCCCCGCTCGGGGCCGCCGTGGGCGACGCCGAGTGGGTGCTGCACGCGGCCTCCCAGGACCTGCCGGGGCTGGCCGAGCACGGGCTGCACCCGGCGCGGGTCTTCGACACCGAGCTCGCCGCACGGCTGCTGGGCCTCGAGCGCGTGGGCCTCGCCGCGGTCGTCGCCGAGCTGCTCGGCCTCGGCCTGGCCAAGGAGCACTCCGCGGTCGACTGGTCCACGCGCCCGCTGCCGGAGGACTGGCTGCGCTACGCCGCGCTCGACGTCGAGGTGCTGGTGGACCTGCGCGACCGCCTCTCCGAGCGGCTCGACGCGGCCGGCAAGGCCGAGTGGGCGGCACAGGAGTTCGAGGCGGAGCGCACCGCCGCTCCCCCGGCCCCGCGCCTGGACCCGTGGCGGCGCACGTCGGGCACCCACACGCTGCGCGACCGGCGACAGCTGGCCGTGGTGCGCGGCCTCTGGCAGGCGCGCGACGCCAACGCCCGGACCCGGGACGTGTCGCCCGGGCGCGTCCTGCCGGACCGCGCGATCGTCGCTGCCGCCCGGGCCATGCCCCGCACCGTGCCGCAGCTCGTGGCGCTGCCCGAGTTCGCCGGCAAGGCCACACGCCGCCGCGCCCCGGCGTGGCAGCAGGCGATCGACGAGGCGCTCGCGCTGCCGGACGACCGGCTGCCCAGCCACCGCGGCCCGCGCACGGACGGCCCGCCCCAGCCGCGCACCTGGGCGGACCGAGACCCCGTCGCAGCCCGCCGCCTGACGGGCGCCCGCGAGCTGCTCGGCACGATGTCGGGCGATCTTCACGTCCCCGTCGAGAACCTGCTGCAGCCGGACGCCCTGCGCCGCCTGTGCTGGACGCCGCCGGACCCCGTCCGTGCGGCGGAGATCGCCGAGTTCCTGCGGGGCCGTGGCGCCCGGCCGTGGCAGATCGACCTGGTCGCGGTCCCCCTGGAGTCGGTCCTCGCCGAGGCCTGAGCCGGGCGGTCCGACGGCGACGCGGCAGGTGCTGATACGGCGTCTCACGATGGTCTATCCTCGTTACCGGTACTCGCGGTAGCGTGTACCTCGGTGCCGGCCCCACGCGGGTCGAGCCCCGAGAGCGGCGTCGCTCGTCGGACGCCGAAGTCCCGACCATCGTCAGTGGATGGAGCTGCCATGACCACCCGGAACCCGGCCCGCCGCGCGCTGCGCGACGTCGTCTTCGTCGAAGGCGTCCGCACGCCGTTCGGCAAGGCCCGCCCCGACGGCCTGTACGCCGAGACGCGCGCGGACGACCTCGTCGTCAAGGCGGTGCGCGAGCTGCTGCGCCGCCACCCCGAGCTGCCGGGCGAGCGGGTGGACGAGGTGGCCATCGCCGCCACCACCCAGCAGGGCGACCAGGGCCTGACGCTGGGCCGCACCGTCGGCATGCTCGCCGGCCTGCCTACCACCGTGCCCGGCTTCGCCATCGACCGCATGTGCGCAGGCGCGATGACCGCCGTCACCACGACCGCCGCCGGCATCGCGACCGGCAGCGCGGACGTCGTGGTCGCGGGCGGCGTCGAGCACATGGGGCGCCACCCGATGGGCTTCGACGCCGACCCCAACCCGCGCTTCCTCTCCGAGCGCCTGGTCGACCCCGAGGCCCTGAACATGGGCGTCACCGCCGAGAACCTGCACGACAAGTTCCCGCACCTGACCAAGGAGCGCGCGGACGCCTACGCGGTGAACAGCCAGGCCAAGTACGCCAAGGCCCTGGCCAACGGCGACGTCGGCCCGGAGCTCGTCCCCGTCGCGGTCCGCTCCGCCGAGCAGGGCTGGGGCCTCGCCACCGCCGACGAGCTGCCGCGACCCGGCACCACCGTCGAGGGCATCGCGAACCTCAAGACGCCGTTCCGCCCCGGCGGCCGCGTCACCGCGGGCAACGCCTCCCCGCTCACCGACGGCGCCACGGCAGCGCTGCTGGCGTCCGGCGACACCGCCGCCGAGCTGGGCCTGCCCGTCGCGATGCGCCTGGTCTCCTCCGCCTTCGCCGGCGTCGACCCGTCGATCATGGGCTACGGCCCGGTCCCGGCCACCGACCGGGCGCTCGCCCAGGCCGGCCTGACGATCGACGACATCGGCCTGTTCGAGATCAACGAGGCCTTCGCCGTCCAGGTGCTCAGCTTCCTCGACCACTACGGCATCGCCGACGACGACGAGCGCGTCAACCCGTACGGCGGCGCCATCGCCATGGGCCACCCGCTGGCCAGCTCGGGCGTGCGCCTGATGATGCAGCTCGCGCACCAGTTCGCGAAGCACCCCGAGGTCCGGTACGGCATCACCACCATGTGCGTGGGCCTCGGCCAGGGCGGCACGGTGATCTGGGAGAACCCGCACCACGCCGACTACTCGGGCCACACCACCGCGACGGACGAGGAGAACTGACCCGCATGACCGACAACTCCACCGCCGGCGTCCGCGCCGAGCGCGTCACCCACTCGCGCGTCCGCGACGTCGAGCTCCCGGGCGGCGCGGGCACCCTCGCGCTCGTCACCCTCGACAACGGCCTCGACCACACCAAGCCCAACACCCTGGGCCCCGACGGCATGGCCGAGCTCACCGCGGCGCTCACCGCGCTGCAGGAGCGCGCCGGCCGCGGCGAGATCGCCGCCGTCGCCGTCACCGGCAAGCCCTACTTCCTGGCCGCCGGCGCGGACCTCCTGCAGGTCTCCACCGTCACGTCGCACGAGCAGGCGCTCGAGCTCGGCCGCTCCGGGCACGCCGCCTACGAGCTGCTGCACACGATGGGCGTGCCCACCTTCGCGTTCGTCAACGGGCTGGCGCTCGGCGGCGGCCTCGAGGTCGCGCTCAACTGCGACTACCGCACCGTGTCCTCCGACGCCCCCGCGCTCGGCCTGCCCGAGACCGGTCTGGGCCTCGTGCCCGGCTGGGGCGGCGCCTACCTGGTGCCGCGCCTGGTCGGCATCGAGAAGGCCGTCGACGTCATCCTCACCCGCCCCGCCACGCAGAAGCCGTTCAAGGCGGCCGAGGCCGCGCAGATCGGCCTCGTGGACCAGCTCTTCGAGGCGGCCGACTTCCTCGAGCAGTCGATCCTGTGGGCCTCGCGCGTGCTGCGCGGCGACCTCGAGGTCCCGCGCCGCGACCTGGACCCGCAGCCCGTGTGGGACGCGGTCGTCGCGGCCACGCGCCAGCGGCTCGACGCCGTCGTCGCGGGCTCGCGCCCCGCGCCCGGGCGCGCCCTCGACCTGCTCGCGGCGGCCCGCACGGCCAGCCGCGAGGAGGCCTTCGCCGCCGAGGACCAGGCGCTGGCCGACCTCATCATGTCCGACGAGATGCGCGCCAGCGTCTACGCCTTCCAGCTCGTCTCCGGCGGCAAGAAGCCGGTCGGCGCGCCCGACAAGAGCCTCGCCCGCCCCGTCACCCGCGTCGGCATCGTCGGCGCCGGCCTCATGGCCGCGCAGATCGCGCTGCTCGTCGCCCAGCGCCTCGGCGTGCCCGTCGTCATGCGCGACCTGGACCAGGAGCGGGTCGACAAGGGCCTCGGCTTCGTCCGCGCCACCGTCGAGAAGCTGGTCGGCCGCGGCCGGATGACGCCGGAGGCCGCCGCGCGCATCGTCGCGAGCGTGCACGGCACCACGGACATCGGCGAGTTCGCGTCGTGCGACGTCGTCGTCGAGGCCGTCACCGAGGTCATGGGCCTGAAGAAGAAGGTCTTCGCCGAGCTCGAGGGCATCGTCTCCCCCGAGACGGTCCTCGCGACCAACACCTCCGCACTGTCGGTCACCGAGATGGCCGCCGACCTCCAGCACCCCGAGCGCGTGGTGGGCATCCACTTCTTCAACCCGGTGGCCCAGATGCCGCTGGTCGAGGTCGTGCAGGCCACGGAGACCTCCGACGAGGCGCTCGCCACCGCGTTCGCCATCACGAAGAAGCTGCGCAAGACGGCCGTCCTGGTCGCCGACCGCCCCGGCTTCGTGGTCAACCGCCTGCTCGTGCTCGTCATGGGCAAGGTCGTCGAGGCGATCGAGAACGGCACGTCCGTCGAGGTCGCCGACACGGCCCTCGCGCCGCTCGGCTTCCCGATGCCCACCTTCGAGCTGTTCGACCTCGTCGGGCCCGCGGTGGGCCTGCACGTGCTCACCTCGCTGCGCGAGGACCTCGGCGACCGGTTCCCGACGTCGCCGGGCCTGGAGAAGCTCGTGGCCGACGGCACGCGGGTCGTCCTGGACCGCCCGGCCCCCGGGCTGCCGAAGCCGGTGGACCCGGCGATCCAGTCCGTGTTCGGCGAGGCCCTGCCCGCCGGCACGACGGGCCGCCAGGGCACTCCGGTGCTCGACGCCGCCGGCGTCCTCGACTCGGTGCTCACGGCGCTGACAGTCGAGGTGGGCCACATGCTCGACGAGGGCGTGGTGGCCGGGCCGCAGCAGATCGACCTGTGCATGATCCTCGGCGCCGGGTGGGGCTTCCACACCGGCGGCATCACGCCGTACCTGGACCGCACCGGGTACTCCGAGAAGGTCCTCGGACGCCGGATCCTGCCGGACGGCGTCGCGAACGTCCCCGAGGCCGTCGCCTG
This sequence comes from Isoptericola sp. NPDC057653, assembly GCF_042799955.1. Classification (NCBI taxonomy): domain Bacteria; kingdom Bacillati; phylum Actinomycetota; class Actinomycetes; order Micrococcales; family Promicromonosporaceae; genus Isoptericola; species Isoptericola sp. NPDC057653. The sequence continues at coordinate 618,782 of NZ_JBHVHP010000002.1, forward strand.
ACACGCCCTCCTCGGTGACCCGAGCCGCACGGCTCACGATGCACCGGTGGCCCGGTCCCGACCTCGGGACCGGGTCACCGGTGCGTGGTCGCTACGCCGCGTCGTGCGCGGCGCGCCGGACCGCCTCGACCGTCCGCGCGACGTCGTCCTCGTCCGTCGACCAGTTGCTCACCGACACGCGCAGGATGTCCCGGCCCTGCCACCGCGAGCCCGAGATCCACGTCTCGCCGTCCGCGACGAGCCGCTCGCCCGCGGCCCGGGTGCGGGCGTCGTCGGCGAGCGCGAGGCACACCTGCGTGTAGACGACGTCGTTGACGACCCGCACGCCGTCGATACCCGCCACACCCTCGGCGATCCCGCGGGCGCGACGCGCCAGGCCGCCGACCAGCGCGGCCAGGCCCTCGCGACCGAGCGAGCGCAGGGCGGCCCACGTGGGCACCCCGCGGGCACGACGGGAGAGCTCCGGCGCCTTGTCGTACGGGTTGCCGGGGCCCGGGGCGTCCACGAGGTACGCGGTGTGCACGCCGAACGCCGCGCGGACGGCCGCCGGGTCGGCCACGACGGCCACGCCGCAGTCGTACGGCACGTTGAGCGTCTTGTGGGCGTCGGTGGCCCACGAGTCCGCGGCCTCGAACCCGCGCACGAGGGGTGCGAGCTCCGGCGCGGCGGCGGCCCAGAGGCCGAACGCACCGTCGACGTGCACCCACGCGCCGTGGTCGTGCGCGAGCGGGACCGCCTCGGCGAAGGGGTCGAACGACCCGGAGTGCACGTTGCCGGCCTGCAGGACGACGATCGTGGGCGCCCCGGCGGGGCCGTCCGCGAGCGCGGCGGCCAGGGCGTCGGTGCGCAGCCGACCCTGGTCGTCGGCCGGCACGACCGTCGGCACGCCGAGACCGAGGTACCGCAGGGCGAGGTCGACGGAGTCGTGCCGCTCGGCGCCGACCAGCACGCGCACGGCCGGCCCGCCGGTCAGGCCCCGGTCGTGGACGTCCCACCCCGCGCTGGCGAGCACCGCCCCGCGCGCCGCCGCCAGCCCCGTGAAGCTCGCCGTCGTCGCACCGGTGACGAAGCCCACGTCGGAGCCGGAGGGCAGGCCGAGCGCGTCCAGCACCCACCGCCCGGCGGCCTCCTCGACCGCGACGACGCCCGGTGTGGCGAAGCGCATCCCGGCGTTCTGGTCCCACGCGCTCACGAGCCAGTCGGCGCCCAGCGCCGCGGGCAGCGTGCCGCCCATGACCCAGCCGAAGAACCGCCCCGACCCGATCGCCATGAGCCCCGGCTCGACCCGGTCCACGAGCTCGTCGACCACCGCGTCGGGCGCGAGCCCGCGCTCGGGGAGCGGACCCGCGAGGGTCCGTCCGACGGCGTCCGCGTCGGCCCGCGGCGGGACGGAGCGTTCTCCCACGCCGTCGAGCCAGGCTCGTGCGTGGTGCGCGGCGCGGTCCAGCGCGCCGTCGAAGTCCTTGCCTCGCACGGTCATCCGCGTGCTCCTTCGCGACCGGCCTCGGGCCTCCCAGCGTACCGAGGGGCCGGGGGCCACGCCCCGGCCCGCGACCGTCCCGCCGGGGGAAACTTCCGGCGACGGCCGGGCGCGTGTGACACTTCCCCGATGAAGCGGACCATCGGGATCGAGGAGGAGTTCCTCCTGGTCGGAGCGGACGGGCGTCCCGTGGCGCGGGCGTCCGAGGCGCTGGACGCGGCGGAGGTCGACGGCGCGCCGCAGGCCTCGGCGCAGACCGGCGGTGGGGCGCTCGAGACGGAGTTCATGGAGGAGCAGCTCGAGACGGCGACGCACCCGCGCAGCGACCTCACCGAGCTCGCGGCCGAGATCCGCGCCGGTCGGGAGCGCGCCCAGACGGCGGCCGACCGGGTCGGGGCGCGCGTCGCGGCACTGGCCACCTCTCCGTGGCGGTTCGAGGGCACGACGGTGGCGCGGCTGCGCTACCTGGAGGCGCGTGCGGCGTTCGGCCTCACGGCCCGCGAACAGCTGACCAGCGGGTGCCACGTGCACGTCGCGGTCGCCGACGACGCCGAGGGCGTGGCCGTCCTCGACCGCATCGGGCCGTGGCTGTCGGTGCTGCTCGCGCTGAGCGCGAACTCCCCCTTCTGGCAGGGCGAGGACTCCGGGTTCGCGAGCTACCGCTCGCAGGTGTGGGCCCGCTGGCCCACGTCCGGGCCCGCCCGCTCGTTCGGCTCGCCGGAGGCGTACCGGCAGGCGGTCGACGACCTCGTCGCGACGGGCACGATCCTCGACCAGGACATGGTCTACTTCGACGCCCGGCTGTCCTCCCGCTACCCCACCGTGGAGGTCCGGGTCGCCGACGTCTGCCTCGACGCCGACACCGCCACCCTGCTCGGCGCCCTCGCCCGCGGCCTCGTCGAGACCGCGGCGCGCGAGGCGACCGACGGCCTCGCCGCGCCGGTGCTGCGCCCCGAGCTGCTGCGCACGGCCGCGTGGCGGGCCGGACGGTCGGGGCTGGCCACCGAGCTGCTGTCGCCCCGCACGTGGCGGCCCGCGCCGGCGCACGACGTCGTCGGGCAGCTCGTGGCGCACGTGCGCGAGGCGCTGGTCGACGCCGGGGACCTGGACGCCGTCACCGAGCTGCTCGGACGGCTGTGGGCCGCCGGCGACGGGGCCGCGCGCCAGCGCGCGTGGCACGCGGCGTCGGGCGACCTGCGCGCCGTCGTGGACCGCGCGGTCGAGGCCACCCACGCCTGACCGCGGCACCGCGGGAGGGTCAGTCGTCCCAGCCCATCTTCAGGACCTCGAACGGCGTCGCGTGCGCGGCGCCGAGCCGCGGCCCCGTGGCCGACGTCATCCGGGCGAGGAAAGCGGCCGGGTCGAAGTCCTCCCACCCCAGCCCGTCGAGGTAGGCGGCGTGCGCGCGCAGCGACGCGACGCCCGCGTCGAAGGTCGCCGTCACGTCCACGCCGTGCCCCGCGTCGGGCGACCCGGCCACCCACACCTGGCGGACGCCGCCCCACGGCTCGAGCCCCTCGGCCTCGAGCTGGTCCGTGAAGACCCAGCGGTTGCCGGCGTCGCGCACGGCGTCGACGACGGCGCGGCCCGTGGCGACGTGGTCGGCCTGGTTGAGCATGCCGCCGGGGAACGACTCGCGGTAGTTCCCGGTGATCACCACCTCGGGACGGTGCCGGCGCACGGCGCCCGCGATCGCCCGGCGCAGCGGCAGGCCGTACTCGATCACCCCGTCCGCGAAGCCGAGGAACTCGACGTCGTCGACGCCCACGGCCCGCGCGGAGGCGACCTGCTCGGCCTCGCGCACCCGGCGCGCCTCGTCGGGGTGCATGCCGTCGATCCCCGCCTCGCCGCTGGTCACCATCGTGTAGACGACGCGCTTGCCCTGGCCCGTCCAGCGCGCGACGGCCGCGGCCGCGCCGAACTCCATGTCGTCGGGGTGGGCGACCACCGCGAGCGCCGTCGCCCAGGTCTCGTCGAGCGGGCGGAGGGGGTCGTCCTCGTGCGGGTGGTCGGACGTCGTCGTCATGCCACCACGCTAGCGACGCCGGGGCGCGGTCGCGCGCCCCGGCGTCGCCGGGCTGTCGGGGCCCCGGGAGAGCGGGCCGGGTCAGTAGGTCGTGAGGCCGTGGAACCGGAACACCTCGCGGACGGCCTCGGTCGCCTCGGGCGTCGGCGGCTCGGTGTCGTCGAGCTCGTAGGCACGGCCCAGCTCGGCCCACTTGTCGCGGGCCATCTGGTGGAACGGGAGCACCTCGACGCGCTCCACGGTCCCCGGGCGCACGGCCTCGATGTCGGCCGCGTGCCGCGCGACGGCGGCGACGTTCTCCGGGTCGTCCGTGAGCCCGGGCACGAGCACGAACCGCACCCAGACCTTCACGCCGCGCTCGGCGAGGCGGCGCCCGAAGCGGAGCGTGGGGGCCAGCGAGCGCCCCGTCACGCGCCGGTAGGTCTCCTCGTCGCCGGACTTGATGTCGAGCAGCACCAGGTCGGTGTCCTCCAGCATCGCGTCCGTCGCGTTGGCCCCGAGGAAGCCCGAGGTGTCGAGCGTCGTGTGCACCCCGAGCTCCTTCGCGCCCCGCAGGACGCGGGCGGCGAACGCGGGCTGCATGAGCACCTCGCCGCCCGAGAGCGTGAGGCCGCCGCCCGTCGCGGAGAAGATGCCGCGGTAGCGCGCGACGCGGGCCAGCAGCTCCTCGGCGAGGACGGGCTCGCCGTCCTTCATCGCCAGGGTGTCCGGGTTGTGGCAGTAAAGGCACCGCAGCGGGCACCCGTTGAGGAAGACGGTCAGCCGCGTGCCGGGGCCGTCCACGGCGGTCACGAGCTCCCACGAGTGCACCGAGCCGAGCTCGCCCGAGCGCATCAGCGCCAGGCGCTCGGACCGCTCGACGTCGGCCGTCTCGATCCCCCGCAGGCCGGCGCCGGCCCGGCGCCGGGAGGGGGCGTCCAGCAGCACCGGGCCGGCAGTCATGTCAGAGCCCCCCGTGGAAGGTCCGCGACAGCACGTCCAGCTGCTGCTCGCGGGTCAGCCGCACGAAGTTCACCGCGTAGCCGGAGACGCGGATCGTGAGCTGCGGGTACTTCTCCGGGTGCTCCATCGCGTCCTCGAGCGTCTCGCGCACGAGGACGTTGACGTTCATGTGGTAGCCGTCGGCGCCCACCGACGCGTCGAGCAGACCGGCCAGGTTGGCCACCTGCTCCTCGCGCGTGCGGCCGAGGCCGGACGGCACGACGGTGTTGGTCAGCGAGATGCCGTCCTGGGCCTGGTCGTAGGGCAGCTTCGCGACGGACAGCGCCGAGGCGAGCATGCCGTGCGTGTCCCGGCCGTTCATCGGGTTCGCGCCGGGCGAGAAGGGCTCGCCCGCGCGGCGGCCGTCCGGGGTGTTCCCGGTGGCCTTGCCGTAGACCACGTTGGACGTGATCGTCAGCACCGACTGGGTGGGCACCGCGTCGCGGTACATGTGGTGGCTGCGGATCTTGGCCATGAACGACTCGACCAGCTCGACGGCGATGGAGTCGACGCGGTCGTCGTCGTTGCCGTAGGCCGGGTAGTCGCCGTCGATCTCGTAGTCCACGACGATGCCGTTCTCGTCGGCCACCGGGACGACCCTGGCGTACCGGATCGCCGACAGGGAGTCGGCCGCGACCGACAGCCCGGCGATGCCGCAGGCCATGGTGCGCAGCACGTCCTTGTCGTGCAGGGCCATCTCGAGCCGCTCGTACGCGTACTTGTCGTGCGACCAGTGGATGCAGTTCAGGGCCTCGACGTACGTCTCGGCGAGCCAGTCCATGGTGCGGTCGAAGCGGGCGCGCACGTCGTCGTAGTCGAGCGGAAGGCCCGGCGCGACCGCGGGGAACGCCGGCGAGACCTGCTTGCCGGTGACCTCGTCCTTGCCGCCGTTGATCGCGTACAGCAGCGCCTTGGCGAGGTTCACGCGGGCGCCGAAGAACTGCATCTGCTTGCCGACGGCCATCGGCGAGACGCAGCACGCGATGGCCGCGTCGTCGCCCCAGGCGGGGCGGATCTGCTCGTCCGACTCGTACTGCACGGCCGAGGTGTCGATCGACACCTTGGCGCAGAAGTCCTTGAACCCCTGCGGCAGGCGCGGGCTCCAGAAGACGGTCATGTTCGGCTCCGGCGCCGGCCCCAGGTTGTACAGGGTCTGCAGGAAGCGGAACGAGTTCTTCGTGACGAGCGGGCGGCCGTCGTCACCCATGCCGCCGATCGTCTCGGTGACCCAGGTCGGGTCGCCGGAGAACAGTGAGTCGTACTCGGGCGTGCGCAGGAAGCGCACGATGCGCAGCTTGATGACGAAGTCGTCGATGATCTCCTGCGCCCCGGCCTCGGTGAGGCGCCCGGCCTGCAGGTCCCGCTCGATGTACACGTCGAGGAACGTCGACGTCCGCCCGAGCGACATCGCGGCGCCGTTCTGCTCCTTCACCGCGGCGAGGTAGCCGAAGTAGAGCCACTGCACGGCCTCGCGGGCCGTCGTCGCGGGGCCGGAGATGTCGTAGCCGTAGGACGCGGCCATCTCCTTGAGCTCGCCGAGCGCGCGGATCTGCTCGGCGTGCTCCTCGCGCTCGCGCGCCACCGACTCGGTGAACGGCTGGACGTCGAGGCCGAGCTTGTCGACCTTCTTCGCGGCGATGAGCTGGTCGACGCCGTACAGCGCCACCCGGCGGTAGTCGCCGATGATGCGGCCGCGGCCGTAGGCGTCGGGCAGGCCCGTGATGATGTGGGAGCTGCGCGCCGCGCGGACGGCGGGCGGGTAGACGTCGAAGACACCCTGGTTGTGCGTCTTGCGGTACTCGGTGAACACCTTCTTGAGGTCCTCGTCGACCGGGTAGCCGTAGGTCTCCAGTGCGCCCTCGACCATGCGCCAGCCGCCGTTCGGCATGATCGCGCGCTTGAGGGGGGCGTCGGTCTGCAGGCCGACGACCAGCTCGGCGTCGCGGTCGATGTAGCCGGGGCCGTGCGCGGTGATGCCCGCCGGGGTGTGCGGGTCGACGTCGTAGACGCCCTTCTCGCGCTCCGCGGGGAACATCGCCGACAGCTTCTCCCACACCCCGGTGGTGCGCGCCGTCGGACCTTCGAGGAAGCCGTCGTCGCCCGTGTACGGGGTGTAGTTGCGCTGGATGAAGTCGCGCACGTCGATGCCGTCGCACCAGGGCCCGGGCGTGAACCCGCGCCAGGCGGTGGTCGTGGTGGGTGCCGCGTCGGTGGTCATAGGGAGCCCCCTCCTTCTGAGGTATGACCACAGCCTATTCGTGAAAGCCTTCACAAGCGAGGTCGAGGGGCTGTGACGTCGCAGACACCTTCGGATCAGTCGAGGACAGCCCCGGGCGGGGAGGCCGCCAGGGCGATCGCCTCGCGCGTCGTCGCGGCGACGACGTCGGGCCGGTCCGGGCCGTCCCACGACCGGCCGTGGGAGACCCACGCCGTGCGCGTGCCGGCCGCGCGGCCGACCGCCACGTCCGCATGGGCGGCGTCGCCGACCATCCACACCTGGCGCCGGTCGGCGTCCGCCGCACCGAGACGCTCCAGCGCGATCTCCACGATGCGGGGGTCCGGCTTGGCGACGCCCTCCTCCTCCGAGACGACGACCGCGTCCACGTGGCCCTCCAGCCCGCAGCGCGCGATCTTGCCCCGCTGCTGGGCGGACGTCCCGTTGGTCACGACCGCCACCCGGTGGCCCGCGCCGCGCAGCACGTCGAGCGAGAAGAGCACGCCGTCGTAGAGCTGGACGCCGTCGAGGATCCCCGCCCGGAACCGCTCGATCGCGGTCGGCACGCCCTCGTCCCAGCCGAGCCGGGCGATCAGCACGCGTGCGAGCGCCTCCTTGGACCCGTGGCCGCCCTCGTCGGCCGCGAGGATCGCCGCGAGGTCGTCGGCGGTCGCGCCCGCGGCGTCGACCTCGGAGATCGCCCAGGACGCGAACGCCTCCGCGCGACCCACGAGCGTGTTGTCGAGGTCCAGCAGCCAGATCATGACGGGAGGCTACCGACCCCGGGCGCCGCCGCGCCCGGCGTCTCGGCCGACCACGGCCGGCGGCGTCGGCTCAGCGTCGGCTCAGCGCCGGGCGAGCGCCGCGAGCGCGTCGCGCACGGCGTCCTCGGCCCGCATCCGCTGCTGGCCGATGACCTGGTCGCGGGTGGCGTGGTCGAGGAACGCCACGGGCAGCCCGACGTGCACGAACGGTGTGCGCACGCCCTGCTCCCCCGCGCGCTGCGCGGTCATGGCGCCGACGCCGCCGTCGACCACGCCGTCCTCGATCGTGAGGACCAGGTCGTGCTCGCCGGCGAGCTTCACCAGCGCCTCGGGCACCGGGAGCACCCACGTGGGCGCGACGACGTCGACCGTGAGGCCGTGTGCCGCCAGCGACTCGCCTGCCGCGAGCGCCGTGCCCACCATGGAGCCGACACCGACCACGAGCACCTTGGCGTCCGCGGTCGCGGCGCCCGCGCCGGGCGTGTGCCGCGCGACCACGTCCACGCCGTCCAGCTCCTCGAGGGCCGGGAGCGGGTCGGACAGGGCACCCTTGGGGTAGCGCACGACGGTCGGCGCGTCGTCCACGTCGACGGCTGCGCGCAGGGCGGCCCGCAGCGTGGGCTCGTCGCGCGGCGCGGCCAGGCGCAGGCCCGGCACGATGCGCAGCATCGCCATGTCCCACATGCCGTTGTGGCTGGCGCCGTCGTCGCCGGTGACGCCGGCCCGGTCCAGGACGAAGGTCACGCCCGCCCGGTGCAGCGCCGCGTCCATGAGGACCTGGTCGAACGCGCGGTTGAGGAAGGTCGCGTAGACGGCCACCACGGGGTGCAGGCCGGCGAACGCCATGCCGGCCGCGGACGTCGCGGCGTGCTGCTCGGCGATGCCGACGTCGAAGGTGCGCGCGGGGAACTCCTGCGCGAACGGCGCGAGCCCCACGGGGTGCAGCATCGCCGCCGTGATCGCGACGACGTCCGGCCGGTCGTGGCCGATCTTGACGATCTCGTCGGCGAAGACCTTGGTCCAGCCGAACCGCGACGGCGCGACGGGCAGGCCCGTCTCGGGGTGGATCTGCCCCACGGCGTGGAAGCGGTCGGCCACGTCCTGCTCGGCGGGCGTGTAGCCGCGCCCCTTCTCCGTGATCGCGTGCACGATGACCGGGCCGCCGTACGCCCTCGCGCGCCGCAGCGCGTGCTCCATGGCGACCACGTCGTGGCCGTCGACCGGCCCGATGTACTTCAGGCCGAGGTCCTCGAACATGCCCTGCGGCGCGACGACGTCCTTGAGGCCCTTCTTCAGCCCGTGCAGCCAGTCGTAGGCGAAACGCCCCGGGGCGCCCGTGCGGTGCAGGGTGCGCTTGCCCCACGACAGGAACGCCTCGTAGCCGCGCGTGGTGCGCAGGGTGTTGAGGTGGTTCGCGACGCCGCCGATGGTGGGCGAGTACGACCGGCCGTTGTCGTTCACGACGACGACGAGGCGGCGGTCCTGCGAGGCGGCGATGTTGTTGAGGGCCTCCCACGCCATGCCGCCGGTGAGGGCACCGTCGCCGATGACGGCTGCGACGTGCTTGTCCGGTCGGCCCTGGACGGCGTTGGCCTTGGCGATGCCGTCGGCCCACGACAGCGCCGTCGACGCGTGCGAGTTCTCGACGACGTCGTGCTCCGACTCGGCGCGCGACGGGTAGCCGGACATGCCGCCGACCTTGCGCAGCGCGGAGAAGTCCTGGCGCCCGGTGAGCAGCTTGTGCACGTACGCCTGGTGCCCCGTGTCGAACACGAGGGTGTCGTGCGGCGACTCGAAGACGCGGTGCAGCGCGATCGTCAGCTCGACGACGCCCAGGTTCGGCCCGAGGTGCCCCCCGGTCCGCGACACCTGGTCGACGAGGAAGGCCCGGATCTCCGCCGCGAGCTGCGTCGTCTGCTCCGGCGTCAGCCGTCGGACGTCCTCTGGCGAGCCGATGCTGCTCAGCAGGCTCATGCGTTCCTCCCCGTTCATAACCACACCACAATAGGCGGTCCGCAGCGTCCCACAGGCCGTCCCCCGACACCTCCTGGCGTCGCACGGGGTAGTTTCGACCCTGCCGACGGGAACACGTGACCGCCGGCGAGCGTTCGAGGGACGGACGAACCTCCCTCGGCACACTTCTCAGGGGACACCTGTGCGCTTTCTCGACGGGCAGCAGCCCACCACCGACCTCACCTACGGCGACGTCTTCATGGTCCCGTCCCGCTCGGACGTGACCAGCCGCTTCGACGTCGACCTCGCCACGGACGACGGCACCGGCACCACGATCCCCGTGGTCGTCGCGAACATGACGGCCGTCGCGGGGCGCCGGATGTCGGAGACCGTCGCCCGCCGCGGCGGCATCGCGATCATCCCGCAGGACATCCCGGTGGACGTCGTCGCCGACGTCGTGGCCGACGTGAAGTCCAAGGACCCCGTCATCGAGACGCCCGTCGTCGTCGCGCCCACCGACACCGTCTCCACGGTGCTGACCCTGCTGGGCAAGCGCGCGCACGGCGCGGCCGTCGTGGTGGCCGACGGCAAGCCCGTGGGCGTCGTCACCGAGGGTGACTGCGCGGCCGTGGACCGGTTCGCGCAGGTGCACCAGGTGATGTCGGAGGACGTCGTCGCGCTCGACGCCGTCCAGCTCGAGGCCGACGGCCTCGAGGCGACCTTCGAGCGGATGCACGCCGCCAAGATCCACCTCGCGCCGGTGGTGCGCGACGGCGTCCTCGCGGGCGTGCTCACGCGCAAGGGCGCGGTGCGCTCCTCGGTGTACCGCCCGGCGCTCGACGCCGCGGGCCGGCTGCGCGTCGGCGCCGCCGTCGGCATCAACGGCGACGTCGCCGCCAAGACCCGCGAGCTGCTCGACGCCGGCGTGGACGTGCTCGTCGTCGACACCGCGCACGGGCACCAGTCCACCATGCTGCGGGCGCTGGAGGCCGTGCGGTCGGTGTCGCCGGACGTGCCGGTCGTCGCGGGCAACGTCGTCACGGCCGCCGGCGTGCGCGACCTCGTCGCGGCCGGCGCGGACATCGTCAAGGTGGGCGTCGGCCCGGGCGCGATGTGCACCACGCGCATGCAGACCGCCGTGGGCCGCCCGCAGTTCTCCGCCGTGCTGGAGTGCGCGGCGGCCGCGCGCGAGCTCGGCAAGCACGTGTGGGCCGACGGCGGCGTGCGGCACCCGCGCGACGTGGCCCTCGCCCTGGCCGCCGGCGCGTCGCAGGTGATGGTCGGCTCCTGGTTCGCCGGCACGTACGAGTCGCCCGGCGACCTGCACGACGACGGCACCGGCCGCCTCTACAAGGACTCGTTCGGCATGGCGTCGGCCCGCGCCGTCGCCGCCCGCACCGCCGGGGCGGGCTCGGCGTTCGGCCGGGCGCGCAAGGCGCTCTACGAGGAGGGCATCTCCACCGGGAAGATGTACCTCGACCCGCGCCGCCCGGGCGTGGAGGACCTCCTGGACGACATCACCTCCGGCCTGCGCTCGAGCTGCACCTACGCCGGCGCACGCAGCCTGCCGGAGTTCCACGAGCGGGCGCTGGTGGGCGTCCAGTCCGCCGCGGGGTACGCCGAGGGCATGCCGGTCGCCACGAGCTGGTGAGCCGGTGACGACGACACCCGGGACGGGCGGGGCGGCGGGCGCGGAGCCCGCCGCCCACGCCGCGCGCGCCCAGCTCGCGGAGCTCGCCGCCGACCGTGGCTTCCTGGGCGACTGGGGCCTCGCGCGCGGCGAGCTGGACGCCGCGGCCGCCCGCCCGGCGGCCGTCCTCGTGCTGTTCGGGCTGCTGGACGACCTCGCCGCGGACCACGACGCCCAGGCCCTCGCCGTCGCGCACGACCTCGACGTGCTCCTCCTGGAGCGGGCGTCGACGCTGCGTTCCCACGCCGGGCAGGTCGCGTTCCCGGGCGGGCGGGCGGAGGACGGGGAGACTCCCGTCGACGCGGCGCTGCGCGAGGCGGTCGAGGAGACCGGCCTCGACGCGGGCGGCGTCGAGGTGCTCGGCGCCCTCGCCCAGCTGCCGATGCCCGTGAGCAACCACCTCGTCACCCCGGTGCTGGGGTGGTGGGCGCGGCCCACCCCGGTGCGCGTGGTGGACGTCGCCGAGTCCGCGCACGTCTTCCGCGCCCCCGTGGCCGACCTGCTGGACCCCGACCACCGCGTGACGACCGTCCTGCGCCGCGGCGGCCGCACCTGGCGAGGGCCTGGCTTCGAGGTGCTCGACGCCGCGGGGGTGCCGCACCTCGTCTGGGGGTTCACGGCGGGGATCCTCGACGCCGCGTTCGACCGCCTGGGGTGGACCGAGCCGTGGGACCGCGGCCGCGAGCGCGAGCTCTGACCTACGGTGTCGGCGGGGGCCGCTAGCGTCCGCGCCATGGAACCCGGCTCCCCTTTCCTCGCCCTGCGCACGGGCCGCCCCGAGGGCACGCCCTACACCCTGACCGTCCACGACCTCGGGCTGGTGCACGTGCCGTCCGGCAGGCTCGAGGCCTCCGACCCGTTCGTGACGCTCGGCGAGGGCCTGGAGGTCCCCGTACCGGCCGGCGCCTACCCCGTGCGCGTCACGGTCGCCGACGTCTCGCAGGAGCAGGACGCCAGCCACCTGCGCGAGGCCTACCTCTCGGTGGTCCTCGCCGACGCGCCCGACGCCGAGGTCCGGCCCTTCGTCCCCGAGGGACGCAGCACGACGGACGAGCACGGCGAGCCGCTGTGGTTCGGCGTGGGCGTCGACGCCGGCACGGTCGGCTTCGCCGACGCCCGGGCCGTCCGGGCCGCGACCGCGGCGGTCGACGACTGGTACGGCGAGGTCGTCGACCACGGCGGCCCCGACTCCTGGTTCGCGCTGCAGGACTCCGCCGACCACCTCGTCGTCGGGGCGGCGAACGCGCCGCTCCCCCACGCCGACGGCGAGAACGTCGTGCTGTCCCACTCGGGGTGGGGCGACGGCTTCTACCCGGTGGTCACGACGCACGACGCCGACGGCGCGCTCACCGGGGTGCACATCGATCTCCAGGTGCTCACGGCCGAGCCGTGGTGGAACGAGGACGACGACCCCTCCGAGGCTTGACCGCCGGGCGGACGGTCGTCCGCGATGATGGTCCGGTGCCTGCCGCCGAGATCGACGTCGACGTCGCCCTGACCCGCGCGCTGCTCGCCGAGCAGCACCCCGACCTGGCCGACCGGCCGCTGGAGATCGTCGCCCACGGCTGGGACAACGTCATGGTGCGGCTCGGCGACGACCTCGCGGTGCGGCTGCCGCGGCGGGCGCTGGCCGCACCTCTGGTCGAGCACGAGCAGCAGGCGCTGCCCGCCCTGGCCGCACGGCTGCGCGCGGCGGTGCCCGACGTCGTCGTGCCGGTGCCGGTGCGGCTGGGCCGGCCGAGCGCCGCGCTCGGCTATCCGTGGTCCTGGCACGTGGTGCCGTGGGCGGGCGGGGTGAGCGCGGAGGCCACCGACGTGGCGGCCCGCGTCGCCTGGGCGCCCACGCTCGGCCGCCTCCTCGCCGCGGTGCACTCCCCCGCGCCGGACGACGCGCCTCCGAACCCGGTGCGCGGGGTGCCCCTGGGCGAGCGCGCGGAGGCCCGCGACCCGTCGGTCCTCGACGAGCGCCTCGCCGCCGCCCCGGCGGCCACCCGCGCGGCCGCGCGCCGCCTCTGGGACCGCGCCCTGGACGCCCGCGCGTTCGACGGCCCGCCCGTCTGGCTCCACGGCGACCCGCACCCCGCGAACCTCGTCGTGGCGCCCGGCGAGGACGGTCGGCCGCCCCGGCTGTCCGCCGTCGTCGACTGGGGCGACGTGACGTCCGGCGACCCGGCCTCCGACCTGGGGTCGCTATGGCTGTGCTTCGACGACGCCGGGCGCGCCGCCTGCCGGGCCGAGATCCAGGCGCGCGCGAACGCGGGCCGCGGCTGGGACGAGGCGACATGGGCGCGCGCGGCGGGCTGGTCGCTGCTGTTCGCGACGAACATGCTCGCCCACCCACAGCTGCACCCCCGGATGGTCCCCATCGGACGCCACGCCCTCGCCGCGCTGCTCGACGGCGCCGCCTGAGCGGCGGCACGGACGTCTGCGGCAGACTCGGGCCATGGCCCGCGACGCGCAGACGACGACCTGGACCGACGCGGACCCGCGGGCGTTCGTCGCCGCCGTCGCCCGACCCGTGCGGCGGCGGGACGGGCAGACCCTGCTCGCCCTGATGGAGCGCGCCACCGGGCAGCCCCCACGGATGTTCGGCACGTCGATCGTGGGCTTCGGCGAGTACCGCTACGCGTACGCGAGCGGCCGCACGGGCCACGCGGCCGCCGCCGGCTTCTCTCCGCGGGCGGCCGCGACCGTCGTCTACCTCTCCGACGGCACGGAGGCGCACGCCGGCGCGCTGGCCCGCCTCGGCCCGCACACGACCGGCGTGGGGTGCCTGTACCTCAAGGATCTCGCGCAGGTGGACCTCGACGTCCTGGAGGGGATCGTCGCCGCGTCCTACGCCGCGCTCACGGCCGGCACGTACGGGCTCCGGGCACGCGAGGGCGGCGACGGGCCAGAGCACGCGCCGCCGGCCGGGTGAGCTAGTCGGCGGCGAGGGCCGCCGGGTCCGCGCCGCGGGCCTCGAGCGCCCCTCGGACCGCCGCGAGCGCGCGGGCGTAGACGCCGTCGTCGCCGAGCAGCAGCGAGCCGTCGTTCGCGGCGTTCAGCATCGCGGTGATCTCGAAGGAGAGCTGGTCGACGTCGGTGTCGGCCGCGAGCTCCCCCGCTCCCACCGCCAGCTCCGCGTGCCGGCGCAGGTAGGAGGTCCAGTCGCGGTGGGCGGCGACGACCGCGTCGCGCACGGACCCGTCCTGCGTGTCGAACTCGACCTCCACCGTCCGGAAGAAGCAGCCGCCCGCGAAGACCCGCCGTCGGGAGTAGTCCGACCACCGCCGCACGAGCGACCACAGCCGGGACAGCCCCGGCGCCGCCTCCCGGGCGGGGTCGACGACCGCGTCGACGAACATCCCCCGGGCGTGCTCGACGGCCGCGAGCTGGAGTCCCTCCTTGCCGCCGAAGAGCCCCGCGATGCCGCTCTTGTTCACCGGCAGCCGCGCGGCCAACGACCCGAGGGTGAGCGCCTCGAGGCCGCGCACGGAGGCGTCCTGAACGGCGAGGTCGAGGACGGCGCGGCGCGACCGGTCGCCCCGCAGACGGCGCCCGTCCGTCGAAGGTGCGGTCGAGGGGTCTGTCCGCGTCTCGATGGTCACCTGATGAGTGTACGACCGTTCGTTCGGTGTTAGTGTGCGAACGATCGTTCATCTTCCTCCTGTCCCGCCCTCCCCCCAGGAGTCCGCCGTGCCCTACGTCCCCACCGCCGTCAGCACGGGCTTCCGCGTGCTGTCCGCCGTCGCTCCCCCGCTCGCCGTGCGCCTTGCCGCCCGCACCTTCTGGCACTTCGGGCCGCCCGCGCCGGTGCGTCCCGCCGACCGCGCCGTGCACGACCGCGCCGCGCGCGGCACGGTCTCCGTCGGCGACGAGCGCCTTGTCACCTACCGCTGGGGCGACCGGGACGCCCCGGCCGTCCTGCTCGCGCACGGCTGGAAGAGCAGGGCGTCCCGGTTCGCCCCGCTCGTCACCGCGCTCCGCGAGGCCGGCCTCGCCGCGGTGTCGTTCGACGGCGTCGCCCACGGCGACTCGACCGGACGCCGGATGTCCGCCCTCGACCACATGGCGGCCATCCGCGCCGTCCACGACACCGAGGGGCCGTTCACCGCCGTCGTCGGCCACTCCCTCGGCGGCCTCGCGGCCGGCCTCGCCCTCGCCGACGGCTTCCCTGCCGACCGGTTCGTCTCCGTCGCCACCATGACGGGGTTCGACGCCTTGGCGGGAGCCTTTCTGCGGCTCGTGGGCATGCCCGCGAGCCTCCACGACCGCTTCTGCGACCACGTCGAACGCACCTTCCCCGGCGACGTGCGCGACATCCGTACACGGGTCGACCTCGTGCGGCACCCGGTCCCGGCACGCGTGGCGACGCTGTTCGTCCAGGACGACGACGACCGGATGTCCCTGCCGTCGGGCGCACCGCTGCTGCGCGCGGCGGTGCCGGGAAGCGAGCTCCTGACCACCCGAGGACTCGGGCACACCCGCGTGCTGGACGACCCCGCCGTCGTGGCCGCCGTCGTCGCGCACGTCACGGCGCCCCGGCCGGCGACCGCGAGACGGTGAGCGTGAGACGGTGAGCGGGGCCCCACCCGCCCAGGGCAGGCTCGCGGGAGGTGCACGGTGCGCGTGGTGGTCGTCGGCGGCTCAGGGCGGATCGGGGCCCGTCTCGTCGCGCGGCTCCGGGCGCGCGGGGACGACGTCGTGGTGGCGTCGCGGCGGACGGGCGTCGACGTCGTGACGGGAACCGGCGTCGACGCCGCCCTGGCGGGCGCCGACGCGGTCGTCGACGTCTCTCGCTCGCCCTCCATGGCGCCCGACGACGCCCGGGAGTTCTTCACCACGGGCACCCGCACGCTGCTCGACGCCGGGCAGCGCGCGGGCATCGGGCACCACGTCCTGCTGTCCGTCGTCGGGGCCCGCCGCCTGCGCGGGGCTGGCTTCCTGCAGGCCAAGGTCGCCCAGGAGGACCTCCTCGCCTGCTCCGGGCGGCCGTGCACCGTCCTGGCGGCCACACAGTTCTTCGGCTTCGCGTCCGGGATCGCGGACGCGTCCACGCGCGACGGCGCGGGCGGCCCCGAGGTCCGGCTGCCCGACGTCGCGGACCAGCCCGTCGCGGAGGACGATGTCGCGGCCGAGCTGCTGCGCGTCGTCGACGCCGGGCCCGCCGACGCGACGCTCGAGCTCGCCGGCCCGGACCCCATGCGGCTGCCCGCGTTCGTCGCCTCGGGGCTGGCCGCGCAGGGCGACCCGCGACCCGTCGTCGTCGACCCCGACGCGACCTACTTCGGCGCCGCCGTGACCGGCGACGAGCTGCTGCCCGGCCCCGGCGCCCGGCTCGGAGTCGTGCACCTCGCCGACCGGCTCACGAACCGCTGATCGCGCGAACGACGAAGAGACTCGGGCGACGCCGAATTCAGCTGGCGAACGAGCGGTCGTGCGGATGTCGTCGAGGTGTCGACGAGAGACACCGGACCCCGCGGCGGATCGTGCTCACGGTGCTGCCGACGGCGCTGCACTTCCCGCCGGAGAGGCGGCTCAGCGCCGAGCGCCAGGAGCCGGGGCGGCGGGACCGCCCGGCCCATGAGGCGGATTCGTACCGTCCCGACGGTCGACCACGGTGGGTAGAAGTTGGGTTGCCAGCTCGCGAGCGGTGGCCGCTAGCGTCTCGACATCCATCCCGGCGCGGCCCATGAACGTCAAGCCCTGCTGCGTGGCCAGCAGCGCCCGCGCGACGCCGACGGGGTCGATGGAGGCGCTCAGGTCACCCTCCACCTGAGCCCGTCGCGCACCCTCGGTCAGCACCGCGATGATCCCCTCGTAGGCTCGCCGCGCCTCCGCGGCGACGACACGATCGGCAGAAGCCAGCTCGGTGGCGCTGTTGGCGAGCAGACAGCCGCGCCGGGCAGCCCTCCCTGCGGGGTCGCCCACCGGCATCGTCACGAACGAGCGCAGCGCGTCCACCGCGCGT
Source organism: Isoptericola sp. NPDC057653 (assembly GCF_042799955.1). NCBI lineage: Bacteria > Bacillati > Actinomycetota > Actinomycetes > Micrococcales > Promicromonosporaceae > Isoptericola > Isoptericola sp. NPDC057653. Next base: position 635,844 of record NZ_JBHVHP010000002.1, read on the forward strand.
GGAGCCGAGTCGATCGACCCACGCACCGCGTGGTCGAGCGACGCCACGTACCGGCGCAGCACCCGGAGGAAGAGCTGGTGCTTGTCCCCGAAGGCGGCGTAGAGGCTGCCCTTACCCAGGCCGCTGACCCGCATGAGGTCCTGGAGCGACGTCGCCGCGTAGCCCGCGTTCCAGAACTGGTCACGGACTGCGCACAACACCGCGTCCTCGTCGAACTGTCGTGGCCTTGACATCGCCCCACCGTATCAATTCTTGACCGATCGGTCCACCAAGAATATCGTGGACCAATCGGTCAACAACTGGCCCGCACGCCATCGCGGCCGCCGGTCACCCGCCCACTCCGGCGGTTCACACACCACATCGCAGAGGACGTCTACCCATGGGTCAGCTCACCGACAAGACAGCCCTGGTCACCGGCGCGAGCACAGGCATCGGGTTCGCCGCGGCGAAGCGCTTCATCTCCGAGGGCGCGCGCGTCTACCTCACCGGACGCCGAAAGCAGGTGCTCGACGCCGCGGCCCACGAGCTGGGCGACCATGCGATCGCTATCCAGAACGACGTCTCCGATCTGGACGACCTCGACAGGCTGTTCGAACGGATCGCCGCGGACGGGAATCGCCTCGACATCCTCTTCGCGAACGCCGGCGGCGGCGAAGCGAGACAGCCCCTCGCCTCGCTCACGCCCGAGGCCTTCGACCACACCTTCGGGATCAACCTGCGCGGCACCGCCTTCACGGTCCAGAAGGCGCTCCCGCTGCTGAACGACGGCGGGAGCATCGTGCTCACAGGGTCCAGCTCGGCGCACCGCGGCACCTCCGGCTTCGGGGTCTACTCCGCCACCAAGGCGGCCATCAGGCAGCTCGGCCGAGTCTGGGCCGCCGAGCTCGCGCACCGCGGCCTGCGCGTCAACACGATCGTGCCCGGCCCCACCGACACGCCAGGGCTCCGCGGCCTCACCGAGAACCCGGAGCAGGCGGGCGCGTTCCTCGACGAGATGGCGAGCAGCACACCCCTGCGACGCACCGCTGATCCGGCCGAGATCGCCAACGCCGTCCTCTTCCTGGCATCGGATCAGTCCAGCTTCATCACGGGCAGCGAGCTGTTCGTGGACGGCGGCGAGGTCCAGGTCTACCCCTGACCGGAAGGGCGCAGGGACGGCCTCGATCCACCCCGGTTCCGTGCCGCCGGGCCGGGACGGGGACAAGAGTGCGGCGGGGCGTCGTGATCGGCGTCCTGGCGACATGCCTTCCCGCACCCCCTGAGCACGACGGCGCCCCGCCCCTCCGCGAGGAGGGACGGGGCGCCGTCGGAGCGGGGCTCGTCAGGCGACGAGCGAGCGCAGCACGTACTGCAGGATGCCGCCGTTGCGGTAGTAGTCCGCCTCACCGGGCGTGTCGATGCGCACCACGGCGTCGAACTCGACGGACGTGCCGTCGGCCTTGGTGGCGGTGACCTTGACGGTCTCCGGGGTGGCGCCGTCGTTCAGCGCGGTGATGCCCGCGAAGTCGAACGACTCGGTGCCGTCCAGGCCGAGCGAGTCCGCGTTCTCGCCGGCCGGGAACTGCAGCGGCAGCACGCCCATGCCGATGAGGTTGGAGCGGTGGATGCGCTCGAACGACTCGGTGATGACGGCCTTGACGCCCAGGAGCGCGGTGCCCTTGGCGGCCCAGTCGCGCGACGAGCCGGAGCCGTACTCCTTGCCGCCGAGCACGACCAGCGGGGTGCCCTGCGCCGCGTAGTCCTGCGCCGCGTCGTAGATGGTGTCCTGGGCGTTCTTCACGAAGTTGAACGTGAAGCCGCCCTCGACGCCGTCGAGCAGCTGGTTCTTGAGGCGGATGTTCGCGAACGTGCCGCGGATCATGACCTCGTGGTTGCCGCGGCGCGAGCCGTAGCTGTTGAAGTCGCGACGGCCCACGCCGTGCTCGGCCAGGTACACGCCGGCCGGGCTGTCCGCCTTGATGGAGCCGGCGGGCGAGATGTGGTCGGTCGTGACGGAGTCGCCGAGCTTCGCGAGCACGCGGGCCCCCGAGATGTCGGAGACCGGCGACGGCTCGGCGCCCATGCCCTCGAAGTACGGGGGCTTGCGCACGTAGGTGGACTCGCCGTCCCAGGAGAACGTGTCGCCCTCCGGGGTCTCCAGCGCGCGCCACCGCTCGTCGCCCGTGAAGACGTCCGCGTAGTCCTTGGTGAACATGTCGCGGTCGATCGAGGCGTCGATCGTGGCCTGGACCTCCTCCGGCGTGGGCCAGATGTCCCGCAGGAACACCGGGTTGCCGGCCTCGTCGCGGCCCAGCGGGTCGGACTCGAAGTCGAACTCCATCGTGCCCGCGAGCGCGTAGGCGATGACCAGCGGCGGGGACGCCAGGTAGTTCATCTTCACGTCGGGGTTGATGCGGCCCTCGAAGTTCCGGTTGCCGGACAGTACCGAGACGACGGCGAGGTCGTGCTCGTTGACGGCCTCGGAGATCTTCTCGTCCAGCGGGCCGGAGTTGCCGATGCAGGTGGCGCAGCCGTAGCCCACGAGGTGGAAGCCGAGCTTCTCGAGGTACGGCCAGAGGCCGGCCTTCTCGTAGTAGTTCGTCACGACCTGCGAGCCGGGCGCCATCGACGTCTTGACCCACGGCTTGGACACGAGGCCCTTCTCCACGGCCTTCTTGGCCAGGAGCGCCGCCGCGAGCATCACGGACGGGTTCGACGTGTTCGTGCACGAGGTGATCGAGGCGATCGCGACCGCTCCGTGGAACAGGTCGAACTGCTTGCCCTCGCTGTCGGTCACGGGCACCGTGCGGCGGCCGTTCGCGTGGATGGCGGGCGAGTCGGAGGCCGGGAAGGACTCCTTCTCGGCCTCGTCGACGACGTCCGTGACCTCGGGGGCGTACACCGGCAGGTCGCGACCGAAGGCCGACTTGGCGTGCGAGAGCTCGATGCGGTCCTGCGGGCGCTTCGGGCCGGCGATCGACGGCACGACCGTGCCGAGGTCCAGCTCGAGGTACTCCGAGAACTTCGGCTCCACGTAGGACGCGGCGCTCGGGTCGAGCCACAGGCCCTGCTCCTTGGCGTACGCCTCGACGAGCGCGAGCTGCTCGTCGCTGCGGCCGGTGAGGCGCAGGTAGTCGAGGGTGACGTCGTCGATCGGGAAGATCGCGGCCGTCGAGCCGAACTCGGGGCTCATGTTGCCGATGGTGGCGCGGTTGGCCAGCGGCACCTGGGCGACGCCGGCGCCGTAGAACTCGACGAACTTCCCGACCACGCCGTGCTGGCGCAGCATCTGGGTGATGGTGAGCACGACGTCGGTCGCGGTCACGCCGGCCGGGATGGAGCCCGACAGCTTGAAGCCGACCACGCGCGGGATGAGCATCGACACCGGCTGGCCGAGCATGGCCGCCTCGGCCTCGATGCCGCCGACGCCCCAGCCCAGGACGCCGAGGCCGTTGACCATCGTGGTGTGCGAGTCGGTGCCGACGCAGGTGTCGGGGTAGGCGCGCAGGACGCCGTCGACCTCGCGGGTCATGACGGTGCGGGCCAGGTACTCGATGTTGACCTGGTGCACGATGCCGGTGCCCGGGGGGACGACCTTGAAGTCGTCGAACGCCGTCTGGCCCCAGCGCAGGAACTGGTAGCGCTCGTGGTTGCGCTGGTACTCGAACTCGACGTTGCGGACGAACGCGTCGGCGCGGCCGGCGACGTCGATCTGCACGGAGTGGTCGATGACCATCTCGGCGGGCGCCAGGGGGTTGATCTTCGACGGGTCGCCGCCGAGCTCCGCGACGGCCTCGCGCATCGTGGCGAGGTCGACGACGCAGGGCACGCCGGTGAAGTCCTGCATGATCACGCGCGCCGGCGTGAACTGGATCTCCGTGTCGGGCTGCGCGTCCGGGTCCCAGGACGCGAGGGCGCGCACGTGGTCGGCCGTGATGTTGGCACCGTCCTCGGTGCGCAGGAGGTTCTCGGCGAGGATCTTCAGGGAGTACGGGAGGCGCTCGGCGCCCTCGACGGCGGAGAGGCGGAAGATCTCGTAGGCCTTCCCGCCGACCTCCAGCGATCCCTTCGATCCGAACGTGTCCACGCTGCTCACTGCGGCTCCTTCTGCGGGGCTGGCCGACGGCGGCACCGTGCGCGCTGCGGCGCGACGGTTCCGACGCCGTGGGTTCTGGGGGGCTCCGCCCAGCGTACGCCGGGCACATCACCAGCATAGCCCATATATCTTGACGTCAAGATATCTCGGCGTCAGGTCCCTGCGTCGAGGGCGGCGCCGCCATTCCCGTACGGCGCACGGGAACAAGGCCGCGGGGCCGGACGTTGTGCAGCTGCCCTCGACCGGAAGGACGCCCGATGACGCTGCCCGCACCCGCCCCCGAGTCCCCCGCCGCGACCACCGCCCCCGACGCGCCGCCCGTGCTGCCGCCGCTCGCCGCCCAGGCCGAGGTGCTGATCGGGCGCGGCGTCGTGCCGCCCGAGTCCCTCTCCCCCGCCGCGCTGCGCGCCGCCGCCGCCGACCTCGCACGGACGGCCCCCGCGGGGTCGCTCCTGGTCGTGCACCCGCGGCTGCTGCCGCCGTCCGCCCTCGCCGGGCACCTGCGCCGCCAGGCCGCCGTGCGGGGGCGCCCCGTGGAGCGCGAGGGCTTCGTCGTGGTCGACATGACCGACGTCGACGACTTCGCGCCCGTGCCCGGCCTCGACGTCCCCGACGCCGACGTCTACGCGGTCGCCGCCGTGGACCGCGGCGACGCGATGGCGAACTGGTCGCCCGAGGAGGCGGAGCCCGCGATCGCCGCCCGCGGCCGCAGCCCGCTCACCCTCGCCGAGGGGATCCACTGGGTGCTGCAGTCCCCCGACGCGCTCGCCCGGAACCTCTGCTTCATGACCATCGGCTCCCGGCTGCGCCGCGCGAACGGCACCTACGACGCCCGCACGCCCGCCGTCTGGATCTCGAACGGCACGGGCCGCGACGGGAGCGCGCGCCGCGGCGCGCCCAAGGTCGGCTGGTGCTGGTGGCGCAACCGGCACACGTGGCTCGGGTTCGCGTCGACGGCGGGCCGGCACGCCTGACCCGGACGACGTCGAGCGTGCTGCCCTGATCCTCGAACGGCCGGTCTAGGGATCACGTCAGCACGCTCGATGCTGACCGGTCAGCGGTCCAGGACCGCGACGGCCTCCACGTGGTGCGTCATCGGGAAGAGGTCGAACGCGCGCAGCCCGGTGAGCTCGTAGCCGTGCCCGGCGAGGTACGCCACGTCGCGGGCGAGGGCCGCGGGGTCGCACGCCACGTAGACGACGCGGCGCGGCTCGCGGCCGGCGATCGCGTCGACCACGGCCCGGCCGGCGCCGGCGCGGGGCGGGTCGAGCACGACGACGTCGGCGGCGCCCACGTCGTTCCCCGAGGCATCGCCGTCGGCGAGGACGCGGTCGACGGCGCCCAGGTGCAGCTCGACCTGCGGCAGGTCGTGGGCGTTGCGGCGGGCGTCCTTCACGGCGCGGGCGTCGCCCTCGACCGCCACGACACGGCCGGAGCCGCCGACCGCCGCGGCGAGCGGCACGGTGAACAGGCCCGCGCCCGAGTACAGGTCGAGCACGGTGGCGCCGTCGGCGTCGTGCACGGCGTCGAGCACGGCGCCGGTCAGCAGGTCGGGCGCCGCCCGGTGCACCTGCCAGAAACCGTCGGCAGCGACGCGGTAGCGGTGCTCGGCCCCGCCGGCGCGCACCGTCTCGGCGACCGCGCGGCGGGCGTTGGGGCGCGTGTCCCCGCGGCCGCGGCGCCAGGGCACGTCGTCGACGAGCAGGACGGGGTCGGCGCCGTCCGCGGGCGCCACCAGCTGGAGCTGCGCGCCCGGGCGCCAGCGCCGCGTCCACACGCCCTCCGCCTCGGCGAGCGCGGCGACCTCGTCGGTACCCAGCGGCATCCCCTCCAGGGGGACGACGTCGTGGCTGCGGAACCGCCGCATCCCCGCGCGGCCCTCGGCGTCGGCCACGAGGTCGATGCGCGTGCGGTAGCCGAGGCCACCGCGCTCGTCGTCGCCGGGCGCGGCCTCGACCTCGACGTCGCGCTCGAGGCGCGCGAGGCGCTGGAGCTGCTCGACGAGGACGGCGGCCTTCCACCGGCGCTGCGCGGGGAGGGCGACGTGCGCCAGCTCGCCGCCGCCCACGCCGCCCGGGCCGGCCTCCGGCCAGGCGGACGGGACGCGGTCGGGCGACGCCTCGAGGACCTCGACGGCGTCCGCGCGCCAGAACCGGGAGCCGGTCTCGGTGACGCGGGCGCGCACGCGCTCGCCCGGCAGGGTGTGCCGCACGAAGACGACGCGGCCGTCGAGCCGGGCCACGCAGTGGCCGCCGTGCGCGACCGGTCCGACCTCCAGCTCGACCTCGCGCCCCACCTCGGGGTCGGGGGCGGTGGTGCGGGGGCGCGGCGCGGAACGGCGAGGTCGGGGCATGGGCACCATTCTCCCCCGGACCCGGGCGCGGGCCGACCGCGGCGGCTGTGTCGTGCCCGACCCACGGAGAGGCCCGCGGGGATCAGTACCGCGGGCCGCGGGGCGAGGTGCCCTCCAGGCCGGTCTGGCCGGCCGACGACGAGAGCTGCCAGGGCACGGACGCCACGACCACGCCGGGGGTGAAGAGCAGGCGTCCCTTGAGCCGCAGCGCGGACTGGTTGTGCAGCAGCTGCTCCCACCAGTGGCCCACCACGTACTCGGGGATGTACACGACCACCAGGTCGCGCGGCGAGTCACGGCGCACGGACCGCACGTACTTCAGCACGGGGCGCGTGATCTCGCGGAACGGGGAGTCGAGCACGCGCAGCGGCACGGGCAGGTCGAGCTCCTCCCAGCGGTGCCGGATGTCGGCGATCTCGTCGGCGTCGACGCCCACCGTCACGGCCTCGAGCACGGACGGCCGGGACGCCCGCGCGTACGCGAGCGCACGCATCGTCGGCTTGTGGATCTTGGAGACCAGCACGATGGCGTGCACGCGGCTCGGCAGCGCGCGCGCCCCCGCCACGTCGTCGAGGGCCAGCTCCTGGCGCACCCGGTCGTAGTGGGAGCGGATCGCCTTCATGAGGCCGAAGAGCACCCCCATAGCGAGCAGCGTGATCCAGGCGCCGTGGGTGAACTTCGTGGCGAGCACGATGACGAGCACCGTCGCCGTCATCACGAAGCCGACGCCGTTGACCACGCGCGAGCGCTGCATCCGCGCGCGCTCCTTGGGGTCGGGCTCCTTGCGCAGCGCCCGCGTCCAGTGCCGCACCATGCCCAGCTGGGACAGCGTGAACGACACGAACACGCCCACGATGTAGAGCTGGATGAGGCGGGTCACCTGGGCGTCGAACGCCACGATGAGGACGATCGCCGCGACGGCGAGGGTGATGATGCCGTTCGAGAAGGCGAGCCGGTCGCCGCGGGTGTGCAGCTGGCGCGGCAGGAAGCCGTCCTTCGCCAGGATCGAGCCGAGCACCGGGAAGCCGTTGAAGGCCGTGTTGGCCGCGAGCACCAGGATCAGGCCGGTGACGACGGAGATCGCCACGAACAACGGCGTGAACCCCTGGAACACCGCGCCCGCGAGCTGGCTGATCACGGGGTGCTGGTTGTAGTCCGCCGGCAGCGGCTGGCCGCCGGAGGTCAGCTGCTCGTGCGCGTCCTCCACGTACTTCACGCCCGTGGCCTGGGCGAGCAGCAGGATCGCGATCATCATCGTGGCGGAGATGCCGCCCAGCAGGGCGAGGGTGGTCGCCGCGTTGCGCGACTTGGGCTTGCGGAACGCCGGCACGCCGTTGCTGATCGCCTCGACGCCGGTCAGCGCCGCACAGCCGGAGGCGAAGGCCCGCGCGAGCAGGAACGCGCCCGCGAGCCCCGTGAGCCCCTGGTCGAAGCCCGCCTCGGGCGTGATCTCGAAGTTCGCGCTCTCGGCGAGCGGCAGGTCGCCCGCGAACCAGCGGATCGCCCCGACCACGGCGAGCAGCCCGATGAGCGCCATGAAGCAGTAGGTCGGGATCGCGAAGACCGTGCCCGACTCGCGCACGCCGCGCAGGTTCATCACCGTGAGGATCACGACGACGATCACCGCGAACAGGGCCTCGTGGCCCCGCAGGAACGGCAGCGCGGACGCCGCGTACTGCGCGCCCGAGGAGATCGACACCGCCACCGTGAGGACGTAGTCGACCAGCAGTGCCGACGCCACGCCGATGCCGGCGGACGGTCCCAGGTTCGTGGTCGCGACCTCGTAGTCGCCGCCGCCCGACGGGTAGGCCCGCACGTTCTGCCGGTACGACGACACCACCACGAGCAGCACCACGACGACGACGAGCCCGACCCACGGGGAGACCGTGGTCGCGGCGATCCCGGCGACCGCGAGGGTCAGGAGGATCTCGTCCGGCGCGTACGCCACGGACGACAGCGCGTCCGACGCGAAGACGGGCAGCGCGACGCGCTTGGGCAGGAGCGTGTGCCCCAGGTTCTCGCTGCGCATGGGGCGCCCGATGAGGAGCCGTTTGGCAGCGTCCGCGATGTCCGACACGTCGAGCAATGCTATGCCCCGCGAGGCCCGCCGTCTCGCGCCGGGGCACCGCGAGGAAGCACGGTCTCGCGAGGTATAGCGTTTCGCTCGTGCACTTCGTGATCATGGGCTGCGGACGCGTCGGGTCGACGCTCGCGCAGACGATCGAGTCCCACGGCCACTCGGTGGCCGTCGTCGACCAGAACCCCGACGCGTTCCGCCGCCTGCCGGCCGGGTTCTCCGGCCAGAAGGTGACGGGCGTCGGCTTCGACCGCGACACCCTCGTCCAGGCCGGCATCGAGGACACGTACGCGTTCGCCGCCGTCTCGGACGGCGACAACTCCAACGTGCTCGCCGCGCGCGTCGCGCGCGAGACGTACGGCGTCGAGAACGTCGTGGCGCGCATCTACGACCCGCAGCGGGCCGAGATCTACCAACGGCTCGGCATCCCCACCGTCGCGACGGTGCGCTGGACGGCCGACCAGGTGCTGCGCCGGATGCTCCCGTTCGGGGCCACCGACGAGTACCGCGACCCGTCCGGGCAGGTACGCCTCGCCCAGGTCGACTACCACGCCGCCTGGGCCGGCACCACGGTGCGCCGCATCGAGGAGGCCACGGGCGCCCGCGTCGCCTTCCTGTCCCGGTACACCGACGGCGTGGTGCCCACCGCGTCCTCCGTGCTGCAGGAGAACGACGTGCTGCACGTGCTCATGCGCGTCGACGCCGCCGCCGCCGTCGAGCGGGTCCTCACCCACGAGCCGCGGCAGGGGGACAGCTGATGCGCGTCGTCGTCGCCGGGGCCGGGTCGGTGGGCCGGTCCATCGCCCGCGAGCTGCTCTCGCACGACCACGAGGTCGTGCTCATCGACAAGAACCCCGCCGCGATGCGCGTGGCCCAGGTGCCGGAGGCGGACTGGCTGCTCGCCGACGCCTGCGAGCTGTCCTCGCTCGAGGCCACCGACGTGGCCAGCGCCGACGTCGTCGTGGGGGCCACGGGCGACGACAAGGCGAACCTCGTCTTCTCGCTGCTGTGCAAGACGGAGTTCGGCGTGCCGCGGACCGTCGCGCGCGTGAACAACCCGAAGAACGAGTGGATGTTCGACGGGTCGTGGGGCGTGGACGTCGCGGTGTCGACGCCGCGGATCATGACGGCGATGGTCGAGGAGGCCGTGGCGGTCGGCGACCTGGTGCGGATCTTCACGTTCCACCAGTCCGGCGCGGACATCGTCGAGGTGACGCTGCCCACCGACTCCCCGCTCGTCGGGGCGCGGGTCGGGTCCGTCGGCTGGCCCACGGACACGGTGCTCGCGTGCGTCGTGCGCGGCTCGCAGCCGCTCGCCCCGACGGTGGACGACACCCTGGAGTCGGGCGACGAGCTGGTGCTCGTCATGGGCAGCCAGGCGGACGAGGAGGCGCTCCAGCGGCTGCTGGCCACCGGCGGCCCGAGCGTCCCCGCGATCGAGGAGGGTGCCCCGCTCGTCGCCCCGGAGGCTGCGGCCACCACCCTCGACGCGGGCGACGACGACTTCTAGCGGCTCACCGGTAGTCGCGGCTCACCAGCGGCTCAACCGGCCGGCCGGTCCTGGTCGGCGGGCCCGGCCGGCTCGCGGTCCTCGACCGCGGGCCGGTCGTCGCCGCCGTGCGCACCGCGCACGACGACCCACGTCAGCCACAGCACCAGGCCCCACAGCGGGACGCCGAGCACCAGGTGGGCCGTCCCCAGCCAGCCGATGTCGCCCGAGAAGTACAGCGGCACCTTGACCAGCAGCCGCACCGCGAACAGCCCCGCCCAGAACCACGTCGCGAGCGTGTACCGGCGCACGAGGTCCGGGTCCTTGCGCCAGGCGACCAGGGCCGCGAGTGGGTTCGGAGCGGTGTCCGCGCCGGCGGGGTCGGTGGTGTGCGCAGCGCCGGCCGGGTCGGTGTCGTGGGCGCCGTCGCCCCGGTCGGCCGGCTGCCCGCCGCGGGCGCGGTCGGCCGCGACGTCGGCGAGCCCGCCGCGCACGGCCTCGACCACGAGCCCGACGACGGGCCAGCGCAGCGCGAGCGACACGAGGATCACCGCGAGATACGCCGCGTTGGTCCACAGCCCCCACGCGTAGAAGTTCTGCGCCTCGCCCGAGCGCCACGCCCAGAAGACGCCGACGCCGATGCCGAGCAGCCCGCCGAGCGCCTGGGTGATCGGCGTGCGCTGCGCGAGGCGCGCGACGACGGCGACCAGCGCGGCACCCACCGACGCCACGAGGGCCCAGGTCAGCTCGGAGGTGATGACGTAGAGCACGACGAACACGAGGCCGGGCAGGACCGCCTCGACCACGCCGCGCGCGCCGCCGACCGCCTGCCCGAACGAGAACGACTCCCCCGTGACGGCGCGCACGCCGCGCCCGTCGGCCGCCGGGCCCTGCCCGGCGGCCCCGCCCGTCGCGTGGCTCACTCGCCGGCCCGCGCGCGCAGCTCGTAGCGGGGGTTGAACATGGTGCGGCGTCCGTCGACGTCGCAGACCAGGCCCTCCACGCGGATCCGACGACCCGGGTCGATACCGGCGATGGACCGGCGGCCGAGCCACACCAGGTCGAGCGAGCCCGACCCGTCGTACAGCTCCGCCTCGACGGTGGGGACGCCCTCGCGGGGCCGCAGCACGACCGAGCGCAGCGACCCGGCCGCGCTGGCGCGCCTGCGGTCGCTCAGCTCCGACACGGGCGTGCAGCCGCGGTAGGTGGCCGCCTCGTGCCGTTCCTCGTCGGCGGCGACCTCGTCGGCCGAGGCCAGCGCGTGCTGGACGGCGGTACGCAGGGACATCAGTGCTCCAGGCAGGTGGTCAGGGCCGTGGGCCGGTCACCGGATCTCGGTGATCTCCGGGCCGCGGGTCAGGGGGTCGAACGACGGCGTCTGCGGCGCGGCGCCGTCGGGGCCGTCCGCGGGCTCGCCGTCCGGGGTGCCGCCCTGGCGGGCGTTCTTCGGCAGCGAGAGGGTGAGCAGGTCGCGCGGCGGACGGGGGTTGCCGTCCCGGACGACGACCACGTTCGCGAAGACGGACTCCAGCGGGCGCGCCGCCTCCGGGTCGATCGCGGCACGGCCGGACAGGACTCCGCGCAGGAACCAGCGCGGGCCGTCGAAGCCCACGAAGCGGGCGGGGCGCACGGCCGGCTGCCCGTCGGGGCCCGTGGCCGGGATGCGCGCGATCAGCTCGCGCCCGAACGTGCCCGGCACGTCGTCGACGGTGCCGCCCTGGCGGGTGATGGACGTACCGATCTCGGCGCGCACCTCGTCCCAGATCCCGTCCGTGCGGGGGGCCGCGAACGCCTGCACCTGCAGGCCGGACCCGCCGAGGGTCGCCGAGACACCGGTGACCTTCTGGGTCTTCTTGTCGACCTCCATGCGCAGCTCGAGGCCGGGCAGCACGGGCAGCCAGATGGCGCCCAGGTCCACGCGCGGGCCCATGCCCGTCACCTGGGAGGAGTCGAACGGCCCGCGCTCGGGGCGCTCCGTCGCGCCGGCGTCCTCGCCGTCGGCCGGAGCCGCGACCTCCTCGGGCGCCGTCTCGCGGCCCTCGCCGGTCTCCTTCTTCGACGCGTTGCGCCGGAACAGCCCCACGGAGGATCTCCTTCTCGTCGTCCTGCTCGTCCGGTGATCGGTCCGAGCTGGTCCTACCCATCTCCCACAGTAGACCGGTTCGGCCCACCGCCGGCCCGACCGCGGCGTCGCCGGACGGCGCCGCCGGTCAGGCTCCTGCGAAGCCGCCGCTGGAGCCGAGGCCGCCGTCGCCGCGGTGCGAGCCCGGCAGGCTCGTCGCGACGAGGAAGCGGGCGTGCTCCACGCGCTGGACCACGAGCTGGGCCACCCGGTCGCCCCGGCGGAGGCGCACCGGCTCGGCCACGTCCGTGTTCAGGAGGATCACCTTGATCTCGCCGCGGTAGCCCGCGTCGATGGTGCCCGGCGCGTTCACCACGGTGACGCCGTGCTTCGCGGCGAGGCCCGAGCGCGGGTGCACGAACGCCGCGTACCCCTCCGGCAGCGCGATCGCGACACCGGTGGGCACCGTGACGCGGCCCTGCGGCGGGATCTCGACGTCCACGGTCGTCACGAGGTCGGCGCCCGCGTCGCCAGGGTGCGCGTACGCGGGGGTCGGCACGTCCTCGAGCAGGGTGACGAGGACGTCCACGGTGCTCGCGTCGTGGCTCGCGGACGGGGTCACGGTCTGGCTGGCGGTGTCGGACACCCGCGAAGCGTAGCCGACCGAGCAGCCGACCGAGGGGCGGTCACCGGGCCCGCACGGTGCTGGGATGATGGGCCCATGAGCGAGCCCCAGCCCGACCTCTCCCCCACCGCCGGACCGGCCTTCCGCGAGCGCCTCTCGCCCGGCCCGGGCGCCTGGTGCGGCGCGGTCGGGCTGGGGATCATCGTCGGGGTGACCCTGTGGCCGCTCGCGCACGCCGTCGGGGCGGTGATCGGGCTCGTCGTCGCGGCGGGCACGCTCGCGGCCCTCCTCGCCACCTCGCCCGTCATCGAGGTCGCGGACGGCCGGCTGCGCGCCGGCCGCGCGCAGATCGGGGTCGACGTCCTCGGCGAGATCACGACGATGGACAGCCCCGAGGAGATGCGCACCGCGCTGGGCACCGCCCTCGACGCCCGCGCCTTCGTGTGCCTGCGCGCGTGGGCGCGCACCGGGGTGCGCGCGGACCTCGAGGACCCGTTGGACCCGACGCCCTACTGGCTCCTGTCGACGCGGCGCCCGCAAGAGCTCGCCGCCGCGCTGCGCGGCTGACCGCCGCGGGCCCGCGCCCGGCGCGCCCGCCAGGAACGACGAAGGCCGTCACGTCCTCGACGTGACGGCCCGTGTCGTCCGTGGTGCTGCGCGCGCCCCCGGCGGTGGATCAGGGGCTGCGGCTCAGGCAGCGCACTCCGTGCAGATCATCTGGCCGTTCTTCTCGTAGGCCAGCTGGCTGCGGTGGTGGACGAGGAAACAGCTCGTGCAGGTGAACTCGTCGGCCTGGCGGGGCAGGACGCGGACCGCGAGCTCCTCGCCGGACAGGTCGGCGCCGGGAAGCTCGAAGCCTTCCGCGGCCTCCGTCTCGTCCTCGTCGACGACACCCGACGACTTGTCGGAACGACGCGCCTGGAGCTCCTGGATCGAGTCCTGCTCCACGTCCTCGTCGTTCTTGCGGGGGGCGTCGTAGTCGGTTGCCATCTGTGTGGTCACGCTCCGTGGTGTCGGTATCGGTACGCGCTGATAATGCTCGGTGACCGGGTTTTGTTCCCGGTCGGCCCACGGATTGTGCACCATTTCGGGCGGGCGCGCGACACCGCGAGGTGTTCCCCGTGTCACAGCACCGTCATCGGCCCCTGACCTGCGGCGACACCCGCGGTTGCGTGGCGTTCGCCGCCAGCGGACGGCCGAGCGGTGACGAACTTTTTCACCTCGCCCGACGACGCCCGCCGGCCCGAAACCGTTCGCCGTCAGGCGCCGCTGTCGGCGCCCGCGTCCTCGAGCAGCCGGACCAGCTCGTCGACCACGGGCGGCGCACCCGCGACCGTCATCGTGGTGCCCGGCCCGCGCCCCCGCAGCCCCCCGACCCACGCGCCGGCCTCGGCGGCCACGAGCGCGCCGGCCGCCAGGTCCCAGGGGTTGAGCCCGCGCTCGTAGTAGAGGTCGACCGCGCCGTCGGCCAGGAGGCACAGGTCGATCGCCGCCGACCCCAGGCGCCGGATGTCCCGCACCCGCGGCAGGACGTCCACCAGGACCCGGGCCTGCTCGGCGCGCCGCTCGCTCGCGTAGCCGAAGCCCGTGGCCAGCAGGGACCCGGCGAGCGACGCCGGACGGTTCACGTGCAGCGGCGTGCCGTCGCGCTCGGCGCCGCCCCCGCGGGCAGCGGTCCAGGTGCGGCCGTCGACGACCGAGTGCACGCACCCGGCCAGCGCCGTCCAGCGCTCCGGGTCGACCGGCCCGGCGACGACCGCCACGGACACCGCGTACGACGCGACGCCGTAGAGGTAGTTGACGGTGCCGTCGATCGGGTCGAGCACCCAGGTGAGGCCGGAGGTGCCGGGGACGTCGTCCCCCTCCTCGCCGAGGATCGCGTCGTGCGGCCGCTCCGCGGCGAGCCGCGCGCGCAGCAGCGCCTCCGACGCGCGGTCCATCTCCGTCACCGGGTCGACCGCGCTCGACTTGGTCGCCGCGACCTCCACGCGTGCCGGCCTCCCGTCGCGCACCAGCGCGCCGGCCTCGCAGGCGAGGCTGCGGGCCAGGGCGCGCAGCGCCTCGACGTCGTGCTCCGGGGTCGTCGTCGCGATGTCGTCCACGAGCTACATCTTCCCGGACCTGCGCCCCCAGCGCGCCGTCCAGCCCGGCCCGGGGTGCGGCACGGTCCACCCGCGCGCGAGCGACATGATGCGGAAGCCGAAGACGAGCGCCACGACGCCGAGCCCCGTCCACACCCCGAGCTCGCCGGCGTGCCACAGCGCCGCGGTGATGCCGGCACCCACCAGGGCGGGCACGGCGTAGAGCTGGCGGTCGGCGAACACGAGCGGCACCTCCCCCACGAGGACGTCCCGCAGGATGCCGCCGCCCACCGCGGTGAGCACGCCGACCACGACCGACGCCAGCACCCCCGCGCCGAGGCCGAGCGACTTCGTCGTGCCCTGGAGCACGAACAGCGCCAGCGCGGCGGCGTCCAGCACCAGGATGAAGCGGCGCATGCGCTCCAGGCCCGGGTGGAAGAAGAAGATGATGATCCCCGCGGCGAGGGCTGCGGCGACCAGCCGCCAGCTCGAGATCCCGACCGGCGGGGTGTCGCCGATGAGCACGTCGCGCAGGATGCCGCCGCCGAGGCCCGTGACCCACGCGAGCACGAGGACGCCGAAGGCGTCGAACCTCTTGCGCACGGCCGCGAGGCCGCCCGAGACCGCCGCGACGAAGACCGCGACGAGCTCGACGACGGAGACCGGGCCGGAGGTGAACGCATCCACGGGACGTCATCCTCGCAGGCGCCGTCCCGGTGGGCGCGCCAATCGACGGCACACCGACGCGCCTGCGCCGCACCGCACCGCGCCGGTGGCACCCTCGAACCGGCGGACCCGCCCCGACGGAACGTCACCGTGGGCGACCTGTGAGGGAGGAAGCATGGCCGAGCTCGAGCTCGTGAGGCTGCACGAGGACGGTGAGCGCCTGGTCCTGCGCGGCCCCGACGGCACCGAGAGCACCCTGCCCATCACGGAGGCGCTGCGCGCCGCGGTGCGACGGGACCGTCCGCGCACCGAGGCGCTGCGCGCCCAGGAGGCGACGACCCTGCGCCCCCGCGACCTGCAGGCGCGCCTGCGCGGCGGGGCGTCGGCCGAGGAGCTGGCCGAGGAGGCGGGCCTCCCTGTCGAGCACGTGCAGCGCTACGAGTGGCCGGTGGTCGCCGAGCGCGCCCACGCGATCAGCCAGGTGCGCGCCCACCGGCTGCCCGGCGACGAGGAGTCGACGACGCTCGGGGAGGTCGCGGACACGCGGCTGGCCGCCCGCGGCGTGACGGCGGCCGAGGCCCGCTGGTCCGCCCGGCGCGACGGCACGGCGCCGTGGGTGGTGGAGGTGCGGTTCTCCGCGGGCGACCGCGACCGCTCCGCGCGCTGGACCTACGACCCCAAGGGCCGCGTCGTGACGCCGCTCGACGACGAGGCACGCTGGCTCGGCCAGCCCGACGACCCGGTCTCGCCCGACGTGCTGGGCGTGCCGTCGGCCGGCAGCCGCACCGTCCCGCCGCGACGGCACGTCGAGGACGACACGACGGCGCTCCTCCTGGACGACCTCGCCGGGCGGCGCGGCCAGCGGCCGGGCGAGCGGCACCGCTCCCCCGCCCCCCGGCGGCAGGAGGAGTCGCCGACGACGACGGACGTCCCGGTGGGCCGCGTGTCGGCGCCCGGGGTCGACCTCGCGCCCCCCGACCCCGAGGTCGACGAGGCCGCGGGCGCGGGCGCGGGCGCCAGCATCGTCGACCTCGGCTCGCGACGCGCCGGTCTGCGGACCGTGGCGCCCGAGCGGTCGAGCCACCCGTCCGGCAGTGCGCGGCGACCGATGCCCGGGGTGCCCGGCGCGCCGGGGCCGCAGGAGGACGAGCTGCCCACCGGCGAGGAGGACCAGGCCGGCGGCCGCGACGACGTCGTGGACGACGCGCCCGCGCCGAGCGGCCCGCCCGCCCAGGGCGCCGGTCCGCAGCCGGCCGCACCCGCGCCGCGCACCGACAAGCCCGCCTCGGCCCGCCGCTCGGGACGCAAGGGGCGCGCGCAGGTGCCGAGCTGGGACGAGATCGTCTTCGGCGGCGGCCGCCCGTCGTCCTCGTGACGGCGGGCGCGCCGCCCGCTACGCCCCGTCGCCCAGGTCCAGCTGGTCGGTGACCGCGGAACGGCGGCGGGCGTCGGCGTCCGTCATCCGGCGCATGTGGTGGCGCCGGCACAGCACCTCGTAGGACACCGGCGCGGCGTCGGGCGCGCCCGCCACGTCGCCGATGACCACCTGGTCGCCCTCGACCACCATGACGCCGCCCACCGTGCGCGCGTTGTGCGTGGCCCGGGCGCCGCACCAGCACAGCGACCGCACCTGCAGCACCTCGATGCGGTCGGCGAGCTCGATGAGCCGCGCCGCTCCCGGGAACAGGCGGGTGCGGAAGTCGGTCGTGATGCCGAAGGCGAAGACGTCCAGCTCCACCTCGTCCACGAGGCGCGCGAGCTGCTCCACCTGCGCCGTGGAGTAGAACTGCGCCTCGTCGCACACCAGGTAGTCCACCACCCGGCCGGACTGCCGCTCCGCGGACACGACCTCCCAGAAGTCGGTGCCGTCGGTGACCTCGCGCGCGTCCACCTCGAGGCCGAGCCGCGAGGAGAGCCGGGAGTTCCCCGCCCGGTC
Source organism: Isoptericola sp. NPDC057653 (assembly GCF_042799955.1). NCBI lineage: Bacteria > Bacillati > Actinomycetota > Actinomycetes > Micrococcales > Promicromonosporaceae > Isoptericola > Isoptericola sp. NPDC057653. The sequence goes on from NZ_JBHVHP010000002.1 coordinate 653,208, forward strand.
GTCGCGCGTGAAGATCAGCCCGGACCGGCCGCGCGCCGCGTGGTTGTGGTCGGTCTGCAGCGCCAGCGTCGACTTGCCGCTGTCCATGGTCCCGGAGAAGAAGACGAGCTCGGCCATGGGGCAGATCCTGTCAGACGCGCGGACCTACTGGCCGACGCGCCCGTCGACGCACTCGCGCAGCAGGTCGGCGTGGCCGCAGTGGCGCGCGTACTCCTCGACGTGGCTGAGGAGCAGCTCGCGCAGCTGGATCTCGCCGCCCGGCTCGGGGCCGAGGTCGGACAGCCCGGCGTTGGTCGTGCCGAGGTCCGGCACCGACGCCACCATCCGGTCGGTGGCCGCCATCTCCGCCCGCCAGCTGCGGAACGCCTCCTCGACCACCGCCGGGTCGGCGACGGCGCCGTCCCAGTCGCCGTCGCGGCGCTCCTCGCTGCGGTAGAGCCAGGGCGCGTCCTCCCCCGTCATGATGCGGCGCACGTGCCGCTCGTCCTCGGTGACGTGCCGCACCAGCCCCAGCAGGGACATGGTCGACGGCGGCACCGAGCGGCGCGCGAGCTGCTCCGCGTCCAGGTCCGCGCACTTCATCTCGAGGGTGAGCCGGTAGGACCGCAGCGCGTCGAGCAGGAAGGCCCGCTCGTCGTCCGTGCCGGGCTCGAGCTCGAGCGGGCTCTCGCGCGGGTCGTCGTCCGGGTCCACCCACATGTCGGGGTAGACGGTCGCCCGGGTCCACCGGGGCGCGGGCGCGGGCACCTGCTCACGGGGTTCCATCCCGGCATCGTGACACCCGCGGGACCGCGTCGCCACGACTTTCCCTCGCCGCGGCCCCGGTACCTGCCCGGCTACGCCTGCGCGACGAGCAGCGGCACGACCATCTCGGCCGGCGTGAGCGACCCGTGCACGCCCGGCATCTCGCGCGCGCCCGACGGGTGCAGCCGCGAGTCCACGACGGTCGCCGCGCCGCGCGCGGCGACCAGCACGTCGCCCACCGCGGGGAGCACGTGCGGGGCGACGGGCCCGAGCCAGCCCGCGGCGACCGCGTCGTCGCGCAGCATGACGAGCGCGTCGTCGCCGAGCACCCCCGCCCAGCGCTCCGCGACGTCGCGCGGGTCCCTGCCGGGCTCGACGTAGACGTGGGTGGCGCGGGGCTCGCCGCCGAGCAGGGCGACGTCGCGCGCCAGCTCGGGGTGCGCCGCGACGTCGTGCTGACGGGCCGCGTCCGCGGTCACCTGCCCGTGGTCGGCGGTGACGACGACGAGCGTGCCGCGCGGCACGGACCGCACCAGGCGGCGCAGCTCGGAGTCCGTCTCCTCGAGGGCGTCGCCCCACTGCCACGACTGCGGGCCGTGCTGGTGCCCCGCCTTGTCGACGGCCCCGTGGTACAGGTACACGAGGCCGGGCTCGCGCAGCTCGCGCACCGTCGTGCCGACCTGGGCGTCCAGGCCCTCGGCGGTCACGTAGCGCGGGCCGCGCAGCGCCGCGCGGGTCATCCCGGAGCCGGCGAACCGCGCCGGGCCGGGCGCCACGACGCGCACGCCGTCGGCGACGAGGGTCTCCAGCACCGTGGGCTCGCGCTGCAGCGCCTCGGGCTCCGCCCGCATCGGCCCGGAGAGCTTGGTGCGCCGGTACGGGTCCGACTGCTCGGTCCACGAGACGGTGGTGGCCAGGCCCCCCGTGACGGGGTTGCGCTGCGTGTAGCCGAGCAGCCCGGTACGGCCGGGCGCGGTGCCCGTGCCGAACGTCGCGAGCGCGGCCGCCGTGGTCGACGGGAAGCTGGACAGCACCGAGCGGCCGTCCGCGGCGAGGGAGCGCAGGAACGGGGCGTGGCCGCCGCGCTCCGCGAGGTTGGCGAGCCCCAGCCCGTCGACCAGCACGACGACCGCGCGCTGCACGCCGGTCGGCAGGCCGAGCGCGTCGCGGCAGTCGGCGGACCGCAGCCCGGTGGAGGTCGTGACGTCGGCACCGAGGGCACCCGCCACGGCGGGCAGCACGGCGGCGAGCGAGCCCGTCCCGTACGACGGCGCGAGCAGACCGTCGGGCAGCGCGACCGAGGTCGTCATCGGACGACGCGCCCGCCCGTCCCGGTCGCGGCCGACAGCGAGCGCGCGAACGCCGTCGCGCGCCGGAGCGCGTCGCGCCCCTCGGCGGCCCCGCTGACCCGCACGACGACGTCGTCCGGGGTGAGCTGGCCCGTGAGGCCGTGGTCGGCCTCGCAGGCGGGGTCGGGGCACTGCGCCGGCTCCAGGTCGATGCGTGAGACGGCGCCCCAGCCGATCGCGAGGGTCAGCTCGGACGCGCTGTCGCCGGGGCGGTGCTCGGCCGGCTCGTCGACGACGTGGGTGAGCGCGACCGACCGGATCTCGCTCAGTGGCACGGCCTCCGTGGTCGCTGCCGCGGACGACGGGTGGGCGGCGTCGCCCTCGTGGTCGTCCACGTGGGCGGTGACGAGCCGCGTGGGCGTCAGGGCCAGCACCGTGAGGTGGCGGCGCACGGCGTCGTCGAAGGTCGTCTCCGCCTGCACGAGGTGGGCGAGCACGTCCTCGTCGGCGAGCGCGACGTCCAGGACGTCCTCCACGAGGTCCGGGTAGTACCCGGCCCGGCGCACGTGGGCGGACAGGTCGGCACGGAGGTTGTCTCGAGCGGTGGCATGCGGCACCCGCGCATTCTCCCACCGTCGTGCCGGGGGCGGCCACCACCGTCCCCGGCCCCCACCACGGGTCAGGCCGGCAGGGCCCGGCGGGGCGCGTCGGCGCGCTGGGCGGCCCGCAGCCGGACCCCGGCGTGCAGCACGCTCACCCCCACCGAGCCGGCCACCACCGGGTAGAGCTCCAGGGACGCGACCTCGGGCAGGTCGTCCGCCAGCACGGACACGCGCGCGAGCACGTCCTCGAGGGCGTCGATGTCCGCCTCCGGGGCCCCGCCGTACCCGAACAGCCGCGGCGCGGCCCGCACCGTGCGGACCATCGCGGACACGTCGACGTCGGTCAGGGGCGGGATGCCGTAGGCGACGTCGTCCAGGAGGTCGGTCGCGTCGCCGGCGAGCCCGAACGACACCTTGGGACCGAACAGCGGGTCCTCGCCGGAGCGGATCACGCAGGGCACGCCGACCGGGGCCATGGACTGCACCTCCATCGCCGGGTCGGCCTCCCCCAGCACCTCCTGCGCGACCTGCCGCATGCGCTCGACGTCGGAGCGCAGCTCGCCCTCGTCGGCGATGTCGAGCCGCACCCCGCCGAGGTCGGTGCGGTGGCGCAGCGCGGTCGAGGCCGTCTTCAGCGCGACCGGCCAGCCGAGCTCCCCCGCCGCGGCGACCGCCTCGTCGGCGGTCCGCACCGTCCGCGAGCGCCGCAGCCGCAGCCCGTAGCAGTCGAGCAGCTCCGCCGTCTCGTCCTGGGTGAGGGTGCGCCCGTCGCCCGGGGCCGCCGCGAGCCAGCCCTCGACGAGCCGGCGGGCGCGGCGGGCGTCCATGCCGTCGGGCCGCACGTGCGTCCCGCGGTCCTCGGTGCGCCAGTGGGCGTAGGTGACGACCTTGCCCAGCGCGGTCACCGCGTCCTCGGGCGTGGAGAAGGCCGGGATGCGCACGGGGGTGCCGTCCGGGCCGGTCGCCGCGAGCTCGTCGGGCAGCCCGCTGAGGCCGAGCATGGACGCGACGGTGGTACGGCCGGTCCGCGCCGCGGCCTCGGCGACGGCGCGGGCCACCGCCCCGGTGCGGGGCACGACCACGGGCACGTCGACGGCGACCACGACGTCGCACGCGCCCGGCGCGTACAGCGCGTCCGTCACCTGGGCGATCTGCGCGTCCGTCGCGTCGGGCGGCAGGAAGTCGGACGACGCGGCGACGACGAGGCCGGCGGCGGCCGCGGCCTCCGCCACCAGCGCCGCGAGCGCCGCCGAGGACGCGAGGATGCCGACCCGCGGACCGGCGGGCAGCGGCTGGTGCGCCAGCACCTGCGCGACGTCCATGAGCTGGTGGGTGTTCTCGGCCCGGATCACGCCGGACTGCCGCAGCATCTCGTCGAGCAGCCGGCGCGGGGCCCGGGTGGCGCGCACCGCGTGACCGGGCGGCACGACCTGCCCGGACTGCCCCGCCACCACGACGACCACGGGCTTCACCCCGGCGAGCCGGCGCGCGATGCGGGAGAACTTGCGCGGGTTGCCGATCGACTCCAGGTAGAGGCAGACGACGGAGGTGCGCGCGTCGTCCTGCCAGTACTGCATGAGGTCGTTGCCGGACACGTCGGCGCGGTGCCCCGCCGACAGCAGGGCCGAGACGCCGAGCCCGCGCCGCTCGAGCGTGCGCGTGAGCGTGACGGCCGCGGGCGCCGACTGGCAGAACATCCCGACGACGCCGGCGCGCGGAGCCCGCTCGGCGAGGCTGGCGTGCAGGCTCGCGCCCGGGGTGGTGGTGAGCAGGCCGAAGGACGCCGGGCCGACGACGCGCATCCCGCCCGCGTGCGCGGCGCGCACCAGCTCGCGCTGCCGCGCCAGCCCGGCGGGGCCGGTCTCGGCGTACCCGGCCGCGAGGACGACCACGCCCCGCACACCCCGGCCGCCGAGGCGCCGCACCGCCGCCACGGCGCGGCCCGGCGGCACCGCGAGCAGCACGACGTCGACGTCCGCGACGTCGTCCCACGACGCGGCGACCGCGACGCCCGGGCCCGCCAGGCCCGACGGGGCGGGCAGCCCGTCGGGGAGGGGGCCGGGGGCGCCGAGCACCGTGAGCTCCGTGTCCCCCGGGTCCGCGAGCGCGGAGTCGACCACCCGCTGGGCGAGGTGGTGCTCCGGCGTCGCGGGCCCCGGGCCGGCGGGCCCGGGACCGACCAGGAGCACCCGGCGCGCGGACAGCAGCGCCTGCATGGACCGCGCCTCGGCGCGGTGCTCGCGGTCGGCCATCACCTCGCGGGAGCGCTCGGTGGGGTCGAGGTCGAAGGCCACCGTCACGACGCCGTCGTCCAGGTGCTGGCTGATCGCGTACCCGGCGTCGCGGAAGACGGCGAGCATCGACGCGTTCTGCGGCAGCACGTCGGCGGTGAAGCGGCGCACTCCGCGCTCGCGCGCCGCGGCCGCGACGTGCTCCAGGAGCACCGACCCGAGGCCCTTGCCCTGCATCGCGTCCGCGATGTTGAACGCGACCTCGGCCTCGGTGTCGGTGACCTTGTCGTACCGGGCGACGCCGAGCACGTCCTCGCGGGGGTCGCCCTCCTCGTCGACGCCGGGGCGCACCCCGATGAGCGCCACGCGGTCGTGCTGGTCGAGGTGGGTGAGCCGGTTCAGCTCCCGCTCGGTGAGCCGGCGCACGGGCGCGAAGAAGCGGAAGTACGCCGAGCGCTCCGACTGCGCCTCCTGGAAGCGCTGGATGGCGTCGGCGTCCTCGGGCCGCAGCGGGCGCAGGTGCATCGTCGAGCCGTCGCGCAGCACGACGTCGGCCTCCCACGCGACCGGGTACTCGGGTCCCGGCCGAGGGTCCTGCTGAGCACCTGGCCGGGCGTCCGGCTGGTCGGGTTCGTCCACCCGTGCAGGGTATCGGGGCGCCCCGACCCCGGCCCGACCGCCGACCGCCGTCGCGCCTGCGTCGGGCTGTGGGCGCCGGCCGCTAGAGTCTGGTCGGGCCGTCCGCGGCCCGCCCCGACCGAGCCCGAGCCAGTCCGAATCCAGGAGCCGCACCGCATGGCGCGCAAGAGCAGCAGCGCACCCGCCACCGACGAGCCGTTCGACGAGAAGATCGTCGACATCGACGTCGCGGCGGAGATGGAGGCGTCGTTCCTCGAGTACGCCTACTCCGTCATCTACTCCCGCGCCCTGCCGGACGCCCGTGACGGGCTGAAGCCGGTGCACCGCCGGATCCTGTACATGATGTCGGACATGGGCCTGCGGCCCGACCGCGCCCACGTGAAGTCCTCGCGCGTGGTCGGCGAGGTCATGGGCAAGCTCCACCCGCACGGCGACACCGCCATCTACGACGCGCTGGTGCGCCTCGCGCAGGACTTCTCCATGCGCCTGCCGCTGGTCGACGGCCACGGCAACTTCGGCTCGCTCGACGACGGCCCGGCCGCCCCCCGGTACACGGAGGCCCGCCTGGCCCCGCCGTCGATGGCGATGACGGCCGGGCTCGACGAGGACGTCGTCGACTTCGTCCCCAACTACGACAACAAGCTCACGCAGCCCTCCGTGCTGCCGTCGGCCGTCCCGAACCTGCTGGTCAACGGCTCGTCCGGCATCGCGGTGGGCATGGCGACGAACATGGCGCCGCACAACCTCGTCGAGGTCGTCGCCGCCGCGCAGCACCTCATCGGGAACCCCGACGCCACGCTCGACGACGTCATGCGGTTCGTGCCCGGCCCCGACCTGCCGTCGGGCGGCAAGATCGTCGGGCTCGAGGGCGTGCGCGACGCGTACCGCACGGGCCGCGGCACCTTCCGCACCCGCGCGACCGCCCGGATCGAGAACGTGACGGCGCGGCGCAAGGGGATCGTCGTGACGGAGCTCCCCTACGGGGTGGGACCGGAGAAGGTGATCGAGAAGATCGCCGACGGCGTGAAGGCCAAGAAGATCCAGGGTGTCAGCAACGTCCAGGACCTCACGGACCGCACCCACGGCCTGCGCCTGGTGGTCGAGGTGAAGACCGGCTTCGACCCGGACGCCGTGCTCGAGCAGCTCTACCGCACCACGCCGCTCGAGGACTCCTTCGGCATCAACAACGTGGCCCTCGTCGACGGCCAGCCGCGCACGCTCGGCCTCCTCGAGCTGCTGCGCGTCTGGGTGGCGCACCGCATCGACGTCGTGCGCCGGCGCTCGACGTTCCGCCTCGCCAAGCGGCAGGAGCGCCTGCACCTCGTCGAGGGACTGCTGCTGGCCATCGTCGACATCGACGAGGTCATCCAGGTCATCCGCACCTCCGACGACGCGGCCGCCGCGCGCGAGCGCCTCATGAGCGTCTTCGACCTGTCGGAGCCGCAGGCCACCTACATCCTCGACCTGCAGCTGCGCCGCCTCACCAAGTTCTCCCGCATCGAGCTGGAGAAGGAGCAGTCGGAGCTGGAGCGCGAGATCGCGGAGCTCCAGGAGATCCTCGCCGACGACGCCCGCCTGCGGGCCGTCGTGAGCGCCGAGATGAGCGAGGTGGCCTCCACCTACGGCACCCCCCGCCGCACGGTGCTGCTCGACTCGGCCGGCGGCGCCACCGCGCCCGCCGCCACGAACGGGCGCAGCAAGGCGCCCGCCATCAGCCTGGAGATCGCCGACGCCCCCACCCGGGCCCTGCTGTCCGCCACGGGGCTGCTGGCCCGCACGTCGGGCGAGTCCGCGGACGCCCCCCTCGAGCGGGCGGGCCGCCGGCACGCCCACGACGCGATGCGCGGGGACGTCGCGACGTCCACCCGCGGCGACGTCGGCCTCGTCACCACCGCGGGCCGTCTCCTGCGCGTGTCCGTGCTCGACCTGCCCGCGCTGCCCCCGGTCGACGGGCCGCCGTCGCTCTCCGGCGGCATCCCGGTCAGCGAGCTCGTCGCGCTCGCGCCCGGCGAGACCGCGCTGGCCGTGGTCTCCCTGGACGACGAGGCGCCGACGCTGGCGCTCGGCACGGCGAACGGCGTCGTCAAGCGGGTCACCGCGGGCGACGTGCCCGCCAACCGCGACGAGTGGGACGTCATCGCGCTCAAGGACGGCGACCGGGTCGTGGGCGCCGCCCCCGTGGGCGAGGACGACGAGCTGGTCTTCGTCGCGTCGGACGCCAGCCTGCTGCACTTCGAGGCCTCGGCCGTGCGTCCGCAGGGCCGCGCCGCGGCCGGCATGGCGGGCATCCGCCTCGGCGCGGGCCAGCAGGTCGTCTTCTTCGGCGTCGCGCGGGCCGCGACGCGCGACCTGCACACCGTGGTCACCGTCGCGGGCACCTCGGGTGCCCTGCCGGGCACGGGCGGCGGGTCCGCCAAGGTCACGCCCTACGAGCTGTACCCGGGCAAGGGCCGCGGCACCGGCGGCGTGCGCGCGCACCGCTTCCTCAAGGGCGAGGACGGCCTGGTCCTCGCCTGGGTGGGCGAGGGCCCCGCCCGCGCCGTGGGCGGCGCCGGGCAACCCGCCGAGCTGCCGGAGAGCACCGACCGCCGCGACGGTTCCGGGCAGCCGCTGGCCGCGCCCGTCGCCGCGGTCGGCTGACCTGGGCAGGCACGTCCGAGCCGGCGAGGCGACGGCGTCCGGGGTCGTGGGGACCCGCCTCGCGCCGGTCGCCCGCCGTCACACGACGGTGGCCGCGAGCGCCCCCGCCGCGAGCGGGAGGAAGACGCACGACGTGGCGTAGAACTGCGGCGTCGACCAGTCGCCGACGCGGACGTGGCTGAAGATCGCGCAGACCCAGAACAGGATCAGCCCGGCGGCCGCCGCCGTCCCGACGTACGGCACCCCGACGAGGCCGGCGAGCAGCCCGGCCGCGCCGGCCAGCTTCAGCGTGCCGATCGGGAACGTCGCCCACGACTCCGGGACGCCGATCGCGGCCAGGTTCTTCTGCAGGCCCGGCAGGACCCTCCGCGGCCGGGCCACCCACAGCACGCCGGAGACCGCGTTCATCGTGACGGCCGCCAGGACGACCACCACCCCCCACGTCGTCACGACTCCACCCGCACGTCGCGGGCCGGCGCTGCGACCGGTGGGCGGGTCGTGCGCCCGCCGTGGGTGCAGGTCCTGTGCTGGGTCATCGTGGGGCTTCCCGTCTCTGGAGCGCGGCGCCCGCCCTCGGTGCCGGGGGGCTGCTCGATGTTCCGACGACGGGTTCGCGACGTTCGTGACGTGGCGCGCGTCACAGGGGCGGCGGCGCCGTCCGACTACGCGATCGCTGCGACGATGGCGGCACCCAGGTCGTCCGGGCGCGTGTACATGGGCCAGTGCCCGGTGGGCAGGTCCACGATCTCGTAGTGGTGCAGCTTCGCGAGCTCGTCGACGAACGGGTGCCCCTCGGTCATGAGCCCGCGCAGCACGTCGGCCGGCATCTCCGACGCCACGACCGTCGAGGGGACGTCGAGCCGGCGCGGGTCGTCGCTGAGGCGGTGCGGCTCGCGCACCGTCCCGCCGGGCTGCGGCGCCGACTCGACGTCGACGGCGGCACGGATCTCGTCGGTCATGTCCCGCAGCGAGTCCTCCTCGAAGGAGGACCAGTCGAGGGGGACCTCGACGACGTCGGCCGGGAGGTCCCCGTTCATCGCGTAGCCGTCGCCCACCGGGCCGGAGTCGACGTACACCACGTGCGAGACGCGGCCCGGGCGCGCGTCCGTCGCGGCGTAGACGAGGCCCCCGGAGGCGGAGTGCCCCACCAGGGCCACCGGGGCGTCCGCGGGCAGGGCGTCGATCGCGGCCACGACCGCGGCCACGTGGTCGGCCAGGTGGATGCCGGCCCGGTCGGCGTCCTTCGACCCCAGGCCGGGCAGCGTCACGGGGTGCGCGGTGTGCCCCGCGCGCTCGAGGACGGGGACGACGCCGTCCCATGCGGAGGCGTTCAGCCAGAACCCGGGAACCAGGATGATGTCCATGCCCCGAGATTAGGTGTGACCTCCGACACCGCTCCTGCTTCACTTCCGCCATGCCCACCCGCGCGCTGCCCGACGGCTACGAGCTCACCACCGACCTCGCCCGCATCGACGCGGCCCGCGTGCACGCGCTGCTCGCCGAGCACGCGTACTGGGCCGCGGGGCGGGCCCGCGAGGTCCAGGACCGCGCGGTGGCCGGGTCCCGCAACCACGCGGTGCTCGTGGCGGCCACGGGCGCGACGGTCGCGTACGCGCGGCTCGTCACGGACGGCGCCACCTTCGGCTGGCTCGCGGACGTCATCGTGGACCCGGAGCACCGCGGGCGGGGCCTCGGCACCGCCGTCGTCGCCGCGGCGCTGGCGGACGTCGAGCCCCTGGGTCTCAAGCGGGTGCTGCTGCGCGCGTCGGAGGACGGCCGGCCGGTCTACGACCGGCTCGGCTTCACGCCCGTCCCCGAGCCGGGGACCTGGCTGGAGCTGCGCGCGAGCACACCGGCGACCACGAGCGCCTGACCGGCGACGTAGGTCAGCATCACCCAGAAGCCCGACGCCGGCGGCGCGAACCAGTCGGTGAACGCCCCGAGCGCGATCATGGCGTCGGAGGCGAGGAAGACGGCGCCGCCGACCCCGGCGAGGGGGTGCACGCCCGTGGCGAGCACCGCCATGGTCACCAGGCACACGCCGTACACGACGACCGCGGCCAGCAGCGGCCCCGCCCCGGGGGCGCAGGCCGCGACCAGCGCGACGGCCGCCACGGCGTAGGGCAGCAGGAGCACCGGCCGACGCGCGACGCTGTGCGCGCGGGTGGGCCAGAACGCGACGACGTACGCCACCTGCGCCAGCAGGAAGAAGCCGACCATCACGAGGAACGCCGCGTCCCCGGAGAACGCGGCGGGCGCCGTGTCCCCGAGCCAGGACAGGCCCAGCGCCACCAGCACCAGGCGCACGAGCCGCGACCGGGGCGCCGGCGCCGCGCACCACAGGGTGACGGCGAGCAGCGGCATGAGGGTGCCCTGCGTGACCCGGGCCCACGCGCTCGCCTCGGCGACCTGGGCCACGAGGTGCAGCACGGTGAGCATGGACAGCGCCACGGCGGCCGCGCGCGAGCTGGCGGTGGGCAGGAGGCGCTGCGGCGGCGCGGGCAGCAGCCCGGGATGAGCGACGTCGGTCACGCCGCGCAGCCTAGGCCCACCGGGGCCCCGACCGGAAGCCGCTCCCCCGCCGCCGCGGACGGGCCCCGGGCCGCGCCGCCAGGAGCGCGGTCGGAGCGTCGTCCGAGCGTCGTCCGAGCGTCGTCCGAGCGTCGTCCGAGCGTCGTCCGAGCGTCGTCCGAACCCGGTCAGAGCCGGGTCCGGGCTGGTCAGAGCCGGGTCCGAGCCTGGTCAGAGCTCGATCGACAGCAGCCGCGACCCGTGCCGCTTGGTGTACCCGAGGCTCGCGTACAGCCCGTGGGCGCCGCTCGGATTCTGGGTGTCGACGTCGAGCGCGGCGACCGCCATCCCGTCGGCGGCGAAGGCCCGCATCCCCGCGGACAGGAGGGCGACGGCGACCTTGCGGCCGCGGTACGCGCGGCGCACCCCGAGGATGTCGGTGTAGCCGAACGGGTAGCCGCGGACCGCGAAGTCCTCCGTGTACCGCGAGGCGATGTGGTACCCGACCACGAGCGGCTCGCCCGCCCGCAGCGCCGCCGCCGTCTCGGCGTCCGTGGCGGGGTCGGCCAGGAGCGCGTCGACGTCCGGCGCGGGGTCCACGACGACGAACGACCACTCGGGCGCGTACATGCTGCGCCCGCTCCGCCACTGCTGCACGGTCATAGGCTGGCTGCCCCAGTGGTCGCGGAACGCGTCGTTGTGCGCCAGGCGCGTGGCCTCGTCGTGCTCGTCGCCGAGCGGCACGAGCCGCAGGCCGGCGTCGGGCTCGACGGCGGGGACCGGGCGGGCCTCGAGGTCGCGCAGGTCGCGCTCCAGGTCGGAGTAGTAGCGCCGGGGCGTGAAGCCGCCGCGCTCGTAGAGCCGCACCTTGGCGGCCGGCGCGTCGTCCTCGAGGAAGCTCGCGATCCGCGCCGGGACCTCCTTGCCGGACGCCGCGAGCAGCTGGCGGGCCCGCGCCACCTGCCAGGCGAACAGCTCGCGGCCGATCCCCTCGCCGCGGCGCTCGGGGTGCACCGCGCCCCACAGGAAGGCCCGCACGAGCAGCGTGTCGCCGGGCATCGACTCCACGTAGCCGTAGGCCCGCAGCGCCCCCTGGGCGTCGAGCCCGAGCACCGTGTCGGCCCCGAGGTCGCGCCACGGCGCCCCGAGGAGCTCGACGATCTCCGCCAGCGTCTCGCGGTAGGGCTCGCGGTCCGCGGCGGCGACCGTGTTCCGCAGCTCCAGGAGCGCGGGCGCGTCGTCGGTCGTCGCGGGCCGCCAGGTCAGCCCGCCGGCGGTCGGACCGGGCAGGACGGCGGGGGCGGCGGCGCGCTCGGCGATCGGAGCGAGCAGGTCGGCGTCGGGCATGTGCTCACGGTAGGACTCCCGGGGCCCGCCGCGCACGGGAATTCGCCGGACCCGGGCTGTTGCCGCGGCGTGCCGTGTGTGGCACGGTGCAGCCTGCTGACCTGCACGGACCCGAGCACGACGACCCCCGGAGCGCGCGATGACCGAGACCGTCCCCGCCGTCTACGAGCGACTCGACGAGCGCTTCGCCGCCGTGGGCGGCGACAGCCGCCTCGAGCGGCTGTGGACCGGCGGCCGCTGGACCGAGGGCCCGCTCTACGTGCCCGCCGGCCGCTACCTGCTGTTCAGCGACATCCCCAACGACCGCGTGCTGCGGTGGGACGAGGCGGACGGGTCGGTGAGCGTCCTCGAGTCGCCGGCGCGCTACGCGAACGGGCGCACGATCGACCGCCAGGGGCGGGTCGTGACGTGCCGGCAGGGCGCCCGCCGGGTGGAGCGCACCGAGCACGACGGCTCCACCACCGTGCTCGCGGACCGCTGGCAGGGCCGACGGCTGAACAGCCCGAACGACGTGGTGGTGTCGGCGGACGGCGCGGTGTGGTTCACCGACCCGCCGTACGGCATCACGAGCGACTACGAGGGCGAGCGCGCGGAGCCGGAGATCGACGGCTGCCACCTCTACCGGGTCGACCCGGGCACGGGCGGGACGACCGCCGTCGCCACGGACTTCGAGCGCCCGAACGGGCTCGCGCTGTCCGTGGACGGCAGCCGCCTGTACGTCGCGGACACGCGCCACCGGCACCTGCGGGTCTTCGACGTCGACGGCGGGCGGATCACCGGCGGGGACCTCTTCGCCGACATCGACGGGGGGCCGGACGGGCTGCGCGTCGACACGGCGGGCCGCGTCTGGGTGGCCGCCGGGGAGGCCCTGCACGTGCTCGACCCCGACGGCACGCTCCTCGGTCGGCTCCACCTGCCCGAGGAGGTCTCGAACCTCGCGTTCGGCGGCCCCAAGCGCAACCGGCTCTTCGTGACGGCGTCCACGTCGGTGTACTCGATCCTGCTCACCGTGAACGGCGCCCCGCTGGTCTGAGGCGCCCGGCCCGCGGAGCCGCCCGTCGCGGCGCCCGCGGCGGTGGACGGGCCGCTCGAGCGGCCCCGCGCGCCGTTACGCTGCACGGGTGACGACCACGCTCGATCCTGCCGCTGCCGACACCCGGTCCACCGGCCTCCGCGAGGCCCTCCGCACCCGCGTGGTCGTGGCCGACGGCGCCATGGGCACGATGATCCAGGCCGCGGACCCGACCCTCGAGGACTACGAGGGGCACGAGGGCTGCAACGAGGTGCTCAACGTCTCGCGGCCGGACATCATCTCCGCCGTCCACGACGCGTACCTCGAGGTGGGCGTCGACGCCATCGAGACGAACACCTTCGGCGCCAACTGGTCGAACCTGTCCGACTACGGGATCGACGACCGCATCCGCGAGCTCGCCCGCGCCGGCGCCGCCCTGGCCCGCGGCCGCGCGGACGCCTTCGCCACGCCCGACCGCCCGCGCTGGGTGCTCGGCTCGATGGGCCCGGGCACCAAGCTGCCCAGCCTGGGGCACACGACGTACGCGCACCTGCGCACCACGTTCGCGGAGCAGGCGGCGGGCCTGCTCGAGGGCGGCGCGGACGCGCTCCTCGTGGAGACCAGCCAGGACCTGCTGCAGGCCAAGGCCGCCGTCACGGGCTGCCACGACGCGATCGCGGAGGTGGGCCGCCGCGTCCCGGTCATCGTGTCGGTCACGGTGGAGACCACCGGGACGATGCTCATGGGCTCGGAGATCGGCGCGGCCCTGACCACGCTCCAGGCGATCGGCGTCGACGCGATCGGCCTGAACTGCGCCACCGGCCCGGACCAGATGAGCGAGCACCTGCGCCACCTCGCGCGGCACAGCGAGGTGCCGGTCACGTGCATGCCGAACGCCGGCCTGCCGGAGCTGGGGCCGCACGGCGCGGTGTACCCGCTGACGCCGCAGGAGCTGGCCGCCGCGCACACGCAGTTCGTGCAGGAGTTCGGCCTCGGGCTGGTGGGCGGCTGCTGCGGCACGACGCCGGAGCACCTGCGCCAGGTGGTCGAGGCCGTGCGCGGCGCGGAGCTGCCGGACCGGAACCCGCAGCGCGAGAACGGCGTCGCGTCGCTGTACTCGCACACGGACCTGCGCCAGGACACCTCGTACCTCGCGATCGGCGAGCGCACCAACGCCAACGGCTCCAAGGCGTTCCGCGACGCGATGCTCGAGGGCCGCTGGGACGACGTCGTCGACATCGCCCGCGCCCAGACCCGCGACGGCGCGCACCTGCTGGACGTCTGCGTCGACTACGTGGGGCGCGACGGCGTCGCGGACGTGCGGGAGGTCGTCTCCCGGCTCGCGTCGGCGTCCACGCTGCCGCTGGTGATCGACTCGACCGAGCCGGCCGTGCTGCAGGCGGGCCTCGAGCTGCTCGGCGGCCGCGGCGTCGTGAACTCGGTGAACTTCGAGGACGGCGACGGGCCGGGTTCCCGCTACGCGAAGATCATGCCGCTGGTGCGCGAGCACGGGGCCGCCGTCGTCGCGCTGACCATCGACGAGGAGGGCCAGGCGCGCACCCAGGAGACCAAGGTCGCGATCGCCACCCGCCTCATCGAGCAGCTCACGAACGACTGGGGCATGCGCGTCGACGACATCATCGTCGACGCCCTGACGTTCCCGATCGCCACCGGGCAGGAGGAGACGCGTCGCGACGCCATCGAGACCATCGAGGCGATCCGCGAGATCACCACCCGCTTCCCCGGCGTGCACACGACGCTCGGCGTCTCCAACGTGTCGTTCGGCCTCAACCCGGCCGCACGGGCCGTGCTCAACTCGGTGTTCCTGCACGAGGCGACGCAGGCCGGCCTCGACTCCGCCATCGTGCACGCCGCGAAGATCCTGCCCCGCAACGCCATCCCCGACGAGCAGTGGGAGGCCGCGGAGGACCTGGTCTGGGACCGCCGCGCGTACGACGACGAGGGCAACCTCACCCACGACCCGCTGTCGCACCTGCTGGAGCTGTTCTCCGGCGTGGACGCCACCGCCCTGCGCGACCAGCGCGCCGCGGAGCTGGCCGCTCTGCCCGTCGGCGAGCGCCTGGAACGCCGGATCGTCGACGGCGCGCGCAAGGGCCTCGAGGAGGACGTCGAGGAGGCGCTGGCCGACGGGATGAAGGCGCTCGACATCGTCAACACGCACCTGCTGGGCGGCATGAAGGTGGTGGGCGAGCTCTTCGGCTCGGGCCAGAT
Source organism: Isoptericola sp. NPDC057653 (assembly GCF_042799955.1). NCBI lineage: Bacteria > Bacillati > Actinomycetota > Actinomycetes > Micrococcales > Promicromonosporaceae > Isoptericola > Isoptericola sp. NPDC057653. The sequence goes on from NZ_JBHVHP010000002.1 coordinate 668,455, forward strand.
GCAGCTGCCGTTCGTGCTGCAGTCGGCGGAGGTGATGAAGTCGGCGGTCGCCCTGCTCGAGCCGCACATGGAGAAGGTCGAGGGCGGCGAGGGCCGGTCCAAGGGCACCGTGGTGCTGGCCACCGTGCGTGGCGACGTGCACGACATCGGCAAGAACCTCGTCGACATCATCCTCACCAACAACGGCTACACCGTGGTGAACATCGGCATCAAGCAGCCCGTCTCCGCGATGATCGAGGCCGCCGAGGAGCACGACGCCGACGTCATCGGCATGTCCGGCCTGCTCGTGAAGTCGACGGTGGTGATGAAGGAGAACCTCGAGGAGCTGGCCTCGCGCGGGCTCGACCGGCGCTGGCCGGTGCTGCTCGGCGGCGCGGCCCTCACCCGCACCTACGTCGAGGACGACCTCGCGTCCGCGTTCCCCGGCACGGTCCGGTACGCCAAGGACGCGTTCGAGGGGCTGCGCCTCATGGAGCCTCTCGTCGCCATCGCCCGCGGCGCCGACCCGGAGTCCGTGGGGCTGCCCGCGCTGCGCAAGCGCCGCCACGGCGTCGTCACCGTCACCGAGACGGCGCCCGAGGACCTGCCCGCCCGCTCGGACGTCGCCGCCGACAACCCGGTGCCCACCCCGCCGTTCTGGGGCACGCGCGTGGTGAAGGGCATCCAGCTGGCCGACTACGCGGCCTTCCTCGACGAGCGCGCGACCTTCATGGGCCAGTGGGGGCTCAAGCCCGGCCGGGGTGACGACGGCCAGAGCTATGAGGAGCTCGTCGAGACCGAGGGCCGGCCGCGGCTGGCGGCCTGGCTCGAGCGGGTCCGCACGGACCAGATCATGGACCCCACGGTCGTGTACGGGTACTTCCCCGTGTGGTCCGACGGCGACGACCTCGTCGTCGCCCATCACGACGGGCCCGACGGCGGCTCCGGCGGCGAGCCGGGCACCGAGCGGCTGCGGTTCCACTTCCCGCGGCAGCGCCGCGACCGGCACCTGTGCCTGGCGGACTTCGTGCGCCCACGGTCGTTCGCGGACGAGACGGGGCGGTTCGACGTGCTGCCGGTGCAGCTCGTCACCGTGGGTGACACCGTGTCGGGCCACACCGCGAAGCTGTTCGAGGCGAACAAGTACCGCGAGTACATGGAGCTGCACGGCCTGTCCGTGCAGCTCACCGAGGCGCTGGCGGAGTTCTGGCACTCACGCGTCCGCGACGAGCTCGGTTTCGCCGACGAGGAGCCCACCGACGTCGAGGGGCTGTTCAAGCTCCAGTACCGCGGCGCCCGCTTCTCCCTCGGCTACCCCGCCTGCCCCGAGATGGAGGACCGCCGCAAGGTGGTCGAGCTGCTGCGGCCCGAGCGCGTAGGCGTGACGCTCTCCGACGAGCTCCAGCTGCACCCCGAGCAGTCCACCGACGCGTTCGTCTTCCACCACCCCGAGGCCAAGTACTTCAGCGTCTGAGCGGGAGGGCAGGACAGCGCGAGTCGGGGGGGGGCCGCGCGGGGGGGGGGGGGGGGGGCGGGGGGGGGGGGGGGGGGGCGGGGGGGGGGGGGGTTAAAAAAAAAAAAAGAACCACAAACACGAAAAGAA
>NZ_JBHVHP010000002.1:670046-946518 GCF_042799955.1 Isoptericola sp. NPDC057653
CCCTTCGGCCGCCTGTTTCTTTTTTTAATAAGCGCCGGGCCCCGCCCCGCGCGCCCCCCCCCCCCCCGGGGGGGGGCCCCCCCCGACTCGCGTGCGGGGGTCAGTTCCCGATGCTGGAACGCTTCGCCGCCTGCACGAGCGCCTTGAGGTCGGCGCTCGTGATGATGCCCTTCGCCGCGATGCCCCCCGCGACGTCCGTGACGTGCGAGACGAACGCCTTGTGGCTCACCCACGGCCCGTCCGCGTCGAGCAGGTCGGCGACGGTGCAGCCGTCACCGGTGTCGACGTTGGCGACCCTGCTGTCGAGGTTTCCGAAGAACACGGTGGCCCGCTCGTCCGACGCGGGGCACGCGTCGATGCCCTGCCGCAGGAGCGTGAACCGCAGCGTCCCCGTCCGGGTGACGTTGCCGACGTTGTCGGTGGCGCGGTACCGCAGGGCGTGCGCCCCCGGCTCCTCGATCACCATCGGGCCGTCGTACTCGCGGAAGGCGCTGTCGTCGAGCGAGTACTCGATGAACGCCACCCCGGAGCCGGAGTCCCGGGCCGTGACCGTCACGGTGGCCTCGTCGACGTACACGCCGTTGGCGTCCTGGACGCCGTCGACCTGGGCCGACGCGATGGGCGGCGTGGTGTCCGGCGGGGGGCCGGCCTCCACGACGACCACGTGCACCATGCCGGCCTCGGACACGTTCCCGGCCTTGTCCGTGGCCCGGTAGTCGAGCATGTGCATGCCGACCTCGTCGAGGACCACGGGCGCGGTGTACTCCTGGTAGTCGCCGCCGTCGAGCGCGTACTCCACGCTCGCCACGCCCGACCCGTCGTCCACCGCGTGCAGCTGCACCGTGGCCGAGCCCTCGTAGGCGCCGTCGGCGTCCTGCTTGCCCGTGACCTCCGCGGTCACCACCGGTGCGGTGGTGTCCTCGGGCGCCTCCACCACGGTGAACGTGGTCGAGCCGGGTTCGGAGACGTTGCCGGCCTTGTCGGTGGCCCGGTAGGTCACCGTGTGCTCGCCCGGCTCTCCCACCGGGACCGGCGACGCGTAGGCGGTGTACTCGCCGCCGTCGAGCGCGTACTCGACGCTCGCGACGCCCGAGCCGACGTCCGTGGCGGTCAGCGCGACCGTCGCGGTACCGACGTAGGCACCGTCGTCGTCGAGCTGGCCGGTGACCTCCGCCGACACGACGGGGGCCGTCGTGTCCTCCCCGGCGGCCACGACGACGACGTGCACGGTGCCGGTCTCCGACACGTTCCCGGCGTTGTCCGTGGCCCGGTAGTCGACCATGTGCATGCCCGGCTCGTTCAGGACCAGCGGAGAGGTGTACGGCTGGAGGTCGCCGCCGTCGAGCGCGTACTCGACGCTCGCGACGCCCGAGTCCGCGTCCTCGGCGGCGAGGCTCACGGTGGCGGCGCCGATGTAGGCGCCGTCCGCGTCCTTGTCCCCCGTGACCTGCGGGGTCACCGTGGGGGCGGTGGTGTCCTCCTGGCCGCCCCCCTCGGTCACGACGAGCTCGCCGACCATCTGCCCGTGCCCGGGGATCACGCAAAAGTACCGGTACGTGCCGGGCGTCAGGTCGACGTCCACCTCCCAGCGTCCGCCGTTCTCGTCCAGCGGGTTGGCCAGGATGTCGAGGGCGACGTCGTGGTTGTACCCCGGCGTGCTGGTGTCGAACGTCAGCGTGTGGCTCATGCTGACGGTGTTGCCGGTGGCGACGCTGTTCTCGAACACGATCGTCGCCGGCCCCGCCTTCGCCGTGGCGGGCGCGGACGCGTACTGGGTGACGCTGTTGCTGCCGGTCCAGGTCAGCACCTGGTCGGCGGCCGTGGTGCCGGCGTCCGCGGCCGGCAGGGCCACGAGGGCCGCCGGGGCGGCCGGCCCGGCCGGCGCCGCTGACGCGGCGCCGGCGAGGCCGAACGACAGGATGCTCAGTGCTACCACTGACGCCCCCACCCACGGGCGGGGCACTCTCCTTCGGGACATCGACGTTCCTCTCGTCGTCGCGGGGGCGGTCACAGGTCCCGCACCCGGATGTTGCGGAACTCCATGGCGTCGGCGTCGCTGTGGTTCTGCAGGCCGATGTACCCGCTCAGGAACTGGCGCAGGTCGGTCGGCGGGTCACCCGCGCGCGACGACTGCTTCCCGGGCGAGTTGTCGAACTCGTTGATCACGACGCCGTTGCGGATGATCGTGTACTGCTGCCCGACGACGCGGATCTCGTAGGTGTTCCACTCCCCCTTCGGAGTGACCCGGGCGGCCTCCAGGGTGTTGGGGTCGAAGTTGTACACCGACCCCGTCTTCTGGACCTCGCCGGTGGGACCGTCGTAGATCTGGATCTCCTGGCCGCAATAGATCGCGACCCACGCCTCGGCGGACGTGAGCTGCCCGCACTCGGGCCGCTGGTCACGCGGCACCCGCGGGTCCGGGAACCGGGTGAAGACCCCGCTGTTGGCATGGCCCTCCCCGGGTGCGACGTCCTTGAACTCGAGCTTGACCGAGAAGTCGCCGAACTCCTGCTTCGCGTACCAGAGCATGCCCAGGCCGCCGTGCGCCCGGATGGACCCGTCGTCCCTCAGGTCGAAGCCGCCGCTCGGCGCCTGACGCCAGCCCGCGAGCGAGGAGGCGGTGCCGTCGAAGAGCCACCGGTACCCGGTGGTCCCGGGGGCACCGATGCGGGAGGTCTGCGCCGCCTTGATCAGCTTGCTGCGCTCGCCGCCCTTGATCTTCCCGTCGGCGAGGAGCTGGTCGGCGACGGCGGTGACGTGGTTGACGAACCGGCCGTTGGAGTCCCACTGCGCCTCGTCGCGGATGAGGTCGGCGATGGTGCAGCCGCCCAGGTCCGTGTTCTTCACCGTCGAGTCGACCTCGCCGATCACGACGGTGCCGCGGGTGTCCGGGATGGTGCAGGTGGTGGCGGCCGACACGTCGACCGTCTCCTTCTCGCCGTCCGCGTACGTCACCGTGAGCGTCGCGGCGTACTTCCCGACGCGCTTGTAGGTGTGCTGCGGGTTGGCCTCGGTGGACGTGGAGCCGTCACCGAAGTCCCACGCGTACGAGACGCCGCCCGAGCGGCTGCCGACGAACGCGACGGTCAGCGGGTCGCTCTGCACGCTCGCCCCCGACGCGGCCGGGGCCGGCGTCGCCGGGCCGCCCGTGTAGGAGATCCGGACGAGCTTCTGGTTGTTGTGCAGGGTGAAGAAGCCGCCGCCGTAGTCGAGCAGGTACAGAGCACCGTCGGGGCCGAACTTGGCGTCCATCCAGCTCTGCACCTGGGTCGCGCCGTTGCCACCGCGGATGATGCGGCGCAGGTCCTCGGCGTAGAGCGGGGCCCCGGCCTCGTCGACCGTGTCCGGGTCCACCGTGACGGCGATGCGGTTCGCGGCGTTCGACTGGTCGCCGAGGAACCACTTGCCCTCCCAGTAGTCCGGCCACGCGGCACCGCTGTCGGTGTCGACCTCGGACCGGTGGTAGGTCGGGCCGTTCATCACGGCCTGGCCGCCGCCGCGCAGGTACGGCTCGGTGTACGTCGCCTCGTCGTCGACGTAGGACGGGATGCCGTCCTCGCCGATCGGGAAGACGGGGCCACCGCCGCTGGGCGAGTACCAGATCATGTTCTTCTTGACCGGGGGCAGGTCCACCAGGCCGGTGTTGCGCGGCGAGGTGTTCTTCGGGTGGTCGCAGTCGTACCAACCGGTCAGGACGCTCGCGTCCTCGTTGCTCCGGTCACGGTAGGGCTGCTTGTCGCCCATGCAGTAGGGCCAGCCCTGGTTGCCCGCCTCGGTGATGATCGTGGCGGTCTCGTACTTCGCCGGGCCCAGCTCCGGGTCCGGGGTGTACGCGTCCGGGCCCACCCAGGCGGCCGTCAGCCAGTCCTTCTCGGAGTCCCACGCCAGGCGCGAGATGTTGCGCACGCCCATCACGTAGATCTCCGGCCGGGTCTTGTCGCCCGGGTCGTCCTTCTCGGGGAAGAGGTTCCCGTCGGGGACGGTGTACGTCCCGTCCGGCTCCGGGTGGATCCGCAGGATCTTCCCGTTGAGGTTGTTGGTGTTGCCGGCGGTGCGGCGCGCGTCCTGGAAGGACAGCCCGGCGAACTCCTTGGTCCAGTTGTTGCCGGAGTAGCCGTCCGAGCCGCCCGACGAGTTGTTGTCGCCGGACCCGACGAAGAGGTTGCCCTCGTCGTCGAAGTCCATCCCGCCACCCGCGTGGCAGCAGGAGTGGATCTGCGTCTCCCACGACAGGAGGTCCTTGCGCGTCGACTGGTCGATCGTGTTCGCCTCGGCGTCGTAGGTGAACCGCGAGATGGTGCGGTCGCCGACCTGACGCTCCCGGTCGACCGACTCGTGCGGCATCCAGAAGACGTAGAACCAGCCGTTCTCCTCGAACTTCGGGTCGAGGGTGATGCCCAGCAGGCCCTCCTCGTTCTTGACGAGCTCGTCGCCAGAGCCACGGTTGCCCATCACGGGCAGCGTGGTCAGGAGCTTGGTCGTCTTGGTCTCCGGGTCCCAGCGGTGGATCGTGCCGCACCCGAGGCCGACGTCCGGGTCGTCCCACGAGACGATCGGGCCGCTGGGGCACGCCGCCTTGCCGACGTAGAAGATCCCGCCGTCGGGCGCGGCCGTCAGGCCGTGGGGCTCACCGATCTGGTCGAGGGTGCCCGCCGCGTTCTGCTGCGTCAGCCGCTCGGCCTTGTAGTTCGCCGCGATGGTCGCCTGGCAGTCGCCGCGCACCATGCCCGCGGACCAGAGCAGGCCGCCGAGCAGGTGGTCGCGGAAGCCCTCCTCCTGGTAGCTGTCGGCGGTGCCGCCCATGCCGGTGTAGAAGGAGCGTCCGCCGTCGTAGTCACGGCACCAGGACACAGGGTGGAACGGGCCGTTCGCGCCCTCGCCCGGGTCGTAGTCCCATTCCTGCACCTGGGCGACGGTGTGCACGTCGCCCACGGGGTTCGGGGACCAGTTCAGCCACCGGTCGGACCGGGTCCACTTGACCGGCAGCTCCTTGGTCGCGGGGTGCTTCCGGTCGGTGACGTTCACCGTCGCCTCCTGCACCGGGATCTCGGGCTCCGGCTCCTCCGCGGAGGCCGCGTCGAAGAGGTCGAGGTCGGCGAGCTGCGTGAGGCCCTCGCCGGAGTTCGCCGTGATGTCGAGGCGGTAGGACGAGTACGCGTCCGTGTTCGCGACGGCGTAGTCCTTGGTCTGGAACCGCTCGGGGAAGTCCTCGCCGGTCCGCCGGTCGAGGTCCTTCCAGGTAGCGCCACCGTCGTTCGAGCCCTGGAGCGTCCAGTCCTTGGGGTCGCGGCCGTCCGAGTCGTTCGCCGACGTCAGGGCGTACCGGGCCACCGCCACGGGCTCGTTCAGGTCGAAGCGGAGCCACGCGGTGGGCTGGAACGCGAGCCACTTCGTCGACGGGTTGCGGTCGGTGAGCTTCGTCGCGACCTCGTTCGGCGGGTTCTCCGCGCTCGCCGTCACGGTCTTGACCGGCACGGAGTCCGGCAGGTTGCCGGCCGGCCGCGTGCCGATGAGGCCCGTGAACCACTGCGAGCGCGCCTGCGCCCGCGCGGCGTCCCGGATCCCGAGGAACCCGCCGCCCGACTGCACGTACGCCTGCAGCGCGTCCTCCTGGGCGGTGGACATCTCGACGCCCTCCGAGGAGAGGAAGACGACGCCGCGGTACTCCGCGAGGTTCTTCGCCGTGAAGACGGTGGGCTCCGTCGCCGTGTCGACGGCGATGCCGTTCGCCTTGCCGAGCTGCCTGATCGTGGTGGTCGCGACGTTGACGGGGTCGACCTGCTCGGCCGGGTCACCGTGGAACACGAGCACCCGGGGGTTCTCGGCGCTGGTCGGGAGGATCGCGGCCGAGGGCACGACGCTGGCCGTCGGGGCCTTCGCCGCGTCGGCCGAGGGCGCCTGCGTCGGTTCGTCCTGCGGCGTGCGCTGCGCGGCCGCGGGCGTGGCCGCCAGCCCGAAGGCGAGGGTGGCACCGGTGAGCGCGGCGAGAATGCCGCGAGCAGCCCGTGGTGTGATCCGGGCGCTGCCTCTTGCTGTCCGTTCCATCACTGCTCCTTTGCGTGGGACCGAAGTGCGTCGGGCGGGGGCGTCCCCGCACCCGGGATCACATCGAGTGGCCGCCGTGCTGCTGGAAGCGGTCGATCGCTGCCTGGGCGCCGTCGGGCATGGAGCCGTCGGCGTTCCGGACGAGGAAGACGCCGGCCATGCCGCCGTCGGAGTGGAACTGGACGTGGCAGTGGTACATCCACGCCCCGGCCCCGACCGCCTCGCCCGCCACCACCTGGAACCCGAAGGACGTCCCGGGGTTGAGGTCGCGCGTGTCGATGACCCGGCTGGGGTCGTCCGGGCCGGCGAGGTACCCGGTCCGGTTGTCCGCCCAGCGGTGCGCGTGCAGGTGGAACGTGTGCAGCTGGTCGCCGTGCCCGATCGCGATCCACTCGACGGTCTCGCCGAGGTTCGCCTCGAACATCGGGGTGTGCGGGGCCATCTGGTTGTTCACCGTCATGTCGTTGAACACGACCGTGTACTGGCGGTCGGGCACGCGGTCGCCCCGGCGTCGGACGACCAGGGCGCCGTAGAGCCCGGCGCGCAGCCCGGCCGTGCCGTGCTCGCCGCCGAGCGCGTGGTCGTGGTAGTGCCAGTAGCCCGCCGATCCGCTCACCCACCGGCCGTCGTCGGCCTGGTGCGTGGTGTGCGAGCGCCAGACGTAGGTGCGGGTCTCGCCGGGCTCGTTGAACGAGTCGTTGAACGGGCTGCCGTCGGAGTCGGTCTCGTAGTCGACGCCGTGCGGGTGGATCGAGAGCCGCTTGTCGGTGGTGTTCACCAGCTCGATCTGGAGGGTGTCGCCCTCCCACATCTCGAGCAGCGGGCCGGGGATCGTGGCCTCCCCCGGCGCGAGGCCGTACCCGATCTGCCCGTTGCCGAGCGACTCCGCGAACACCGTGATGTTCCGGGTGGTGGCGCGGGGTGCCGCTGTCGGCGTCGTGGTCGGGGTGGGGGTCGGGATCGGCTTCGGGGCGGCCGAGGCGGCGCCGACGCCGACGCCGAGGGCGCCGGTCGTGGCCGGCACCACGAGACCGGCGAGGGTGCCGGTCAGCATCGACCGACGCGAGACCCGGTCCTTCCGTGGTCCCGCCGTGGTGCCGCTGTACTCCGTGCTGTTCTCAGGCATGAGACTCCGTTCGACGTCGCCGGGGGCCGGTCAGCTCGTCCGGCGGACAGAAGTGCGGGAGGCGACGGGTCTCGTGCGCGCGAGACCGTCCGCGGCGACGCCGCGGACGACACGTGCTGGTGGTGCGAAGGCAGACCTCATCGTCGTTCCCTCCAGGACACAGCTCGCGTACCTCCCCGAGGGATCAGTCTGACGACGACTCGAAGGGGTGCGCACGCACATCACAGGTGCGGTGCCGACCTTAGGGAGCCTTCTGTCGACTGTCAATCAGAAGTTGTCAGACGGGAGCACAGCAATTGGTCAGGACCCATCAGATTTGGCCGAAACATGGAGCCCCGGGCACGCCTGACGAGGCTTCGCGCCAGCCCGCCGGGCACATCGCCGACGGCCACCGGCGTCGGCCGCGGGTGTTGTCAAGACCTGGGGCCAGGCCTACAGTCGATTTCACCCGACTTTTGACGATGAGGTGGAAAAGTTGACAGGTCACGCTCAGAAGTACTCCCGTCGCATCTTCCTGCAGGGCGCCGGCGCCGCCGCGGCGGCCGGGCTCGGCGCCATCGCGCTGCCGGGCACCGCCTCGGCCGCGACCGACGGCGGGGGCCGCGCGGTCCCGCCCGGCAAGATCGGCTTCCAGCTCTACTCGGTGCGGGACATGCTCCGCGCCGACCCCGAGGGCACGCTCGCGATGGTCGCGGCGGCCGGGTACGCGTCGGTCGAGCCGGCATACGACTACGGCAACCGCACCCCGGAGCAGTTCCGCGCCATCGTCGACGCCAACGGCCTGCGGGTCGTCGGCAGCCACCACAACCCGTACGACTTCCGGGGCGACCTCGCCGAGGTGACCCTCGAGCGCGCGGTGACCCTCGGTCAGAGGTACGTCGGCGTCTCCTACATGGACGGCGCCCAGACCGCGGACGGCTACCGCCGGATGGCCGAGGAGATGAACCGCTGGGGCGAGGTGGCGCGCACCTACGGGCTGCGGTGGTACGCCCACCTGCACGACAACGAGTTCCACAGGGACCCCACGACCGGCGAGGTCCTGTTCGACGTCTGGCTGCGGGAGACCGACCCCGACCTGGTGGCGTTCGAGCTCGACCTGTACTGGATCCTGCGGGCGGGCGCCGACCCGGTGGCCTATCTCGACGCGCACCAGGACCGGTTCCCTCTGTTCCACCTCAAGGACGGCATCCCGACGCAGGGCATAGAGAACGACCTCGGCGAGGGCAGCGTGGACTTCCGGGGGATCCTCTCCCACGTCCACGCGCTGGGGCGGCACGAGTTCGTCGTCGAGCGCGACCAGCAGCCCGACCCCGTCCGCACCGCCCAGGTCTCGTACGCGAACCTGCGGAAGCTGAGGGTCCCGCGGGCCTGACCCGACCCGCCGCGTCCGGGACGACCGTCAGACCCCGGACGCGGCACCGTCCGCATGCCGCCCCCGTCGGCCGACCGCGTGACTCCGCTCGCGCGACCGGGGACGATACGTCCATGAGCCCCCACCCCGGACACGACGTCACCACGCCCGCCCAGGGCGCCCGCCCCGCGCTCACCGTGGACCGCTACGACCTCTCCGACCGCGACGCCCTCTACGACGTCTGCCTGCGCACCGGCGACTCGGGCGACGACGCCACGGGCCAGTACGAGGACGGCGCGCTGCTCGGCCACGTCTACCTCGGCGCCTACCTCGCCCTGGAGCCCGACCTGGCCCGCGTGCTGCGGCGCGCGGACGGCACGGCGGTCGGGTACTGCGTCGCGACGGCGAGCACCACGGACTTCGAGCGCCGCTGCGAGGAGTCCTGGTGGCCGCCGTTGCGGGCGAGGCTCGCCGCTCCGGCTGCCGACGACGAGTCGGCGGACGCGCGCCTGCTCCGCATGATCCACGCGCCGTCGCGGTCGGGTGCGCCGTGGCTGGAGCAGTACCCGGCGCACCTGCACATCGACCTGCTGCCCGGGGCGCAGGGCGGCGGCGCGGGGCGACGCGTGCTGGAGGCCGTGCTCGACGCCGTCGCCGCCGCGGGCGCCCCGGGGATCCACCTGGGCGTCGGCGGACGCAACCTCCGCGCCATCGGCTTCTACGAGCACCTCGGCTTCCGCACGCTCGAGGAGCAGCCCTGGGGCCGGACGATGGGGATGCCCCTGTCCGGCCGCTGACCTGCGGGCCCGAGGCCGTCGACGCCGTGCCGCCGTCCGGCGCCGACCGCTCGCCCGCCCCCTGAACGCCCGGGCCGGGCCGGCCCTCCGAGCACGCTGAGACATCCCTTGCCGCATCCTGTGGGTCGTCCTAGGATCCTGAAAGCGCTTGCCTGGCAAGCGCTTTCAGGACCATGAAGCACTGATCGACAACGACGTTGAGAGGTCACAGATGCGCGAGCTCATGCCCCGGCGGTCGGCCGAACCGGCCCGACCGCCCACACCCACCACCCCACGGTCGGGGCCCGTGCGCCTCGCGGCCGCGATCACCGCCGCGGCCGTCGCCGGCACGACCCTCCTCGTCGGCGCGCCCGCCCTCGCCGCCGAGCGCACCGCGGCGGGCTCGCCGTCCAGGACCGCCGCCGACCAGGAGTTCACCGAGCTCCTCGGCTTCGAGCAGTACGAGCGCACGGCGCTGAACGGCCAGGACGGCTGGTCGGCGTCCGGGGCCGCGAAGGTGATCGCGGACCCGCTCAACGGCAACAACCAGGTGCTCGAGATGACCGGCGGCAACCAGAAGGCCTACCGCGCCGTCCCGGAGATCGCCGACGGCACCACCGGCACCCTGTTCTTCCGGTTCCTGCGCACGGGGAGCGTCGACACGTCCTTCGGGCTCACGGACGTCGACCAGCCGTCCGGGACCGGGGACAGCCGCGCCTACGTCAACAACCAGAACAGCGACGTCCTCCTCGTCCGGGACGGCGGCGCGTTCAAGCCCGCCGGCGTCTGGGGCCGCGACGCCTGGCAGTGCGTCTGGGTCGTCGCCGACAACGCCGCCGACAAGGTCTCGGTGTACAGCCAGGGCGGTCCGTACGAGGAGCTCACGCGGCTCCCCGAGGGCACCGAGCAGCAGTTCGGGTTCCGCCAGGGTGTCTCGACGGCGCTCGACCGGTTCTGGTGGATCAACGGCGCGAGCAGCGCCGGCAACCTCATGCTCGACGACGTCGCCGTCGACACCGCGGGCGAGAACCTCTCGATCGCGACCGGCAACCCCGGCGACTGCGCCGCGGGCGGCCAGTCGGAGGCACCGCTGATCAACCCGCTGCCCGACCCCAAGATGTCGACGCTCGGCGTCGAGGTGGAGGAGCTGGCGCAGCTCCCCGAGTCGCACACCACGCCCGCGACCCAGGACCCGCGCCTCGACCGGTACAACCGGATCACGCACCTCGACGAGATCCCGGACGGCTCCGGGCGGCTCATGGTGCCGGACAACAACGGCACCCTCTACACGGTCGACAAGAACACCGGCGAGTACACGCCGTACCTCGACGTGCGCCAGGCGTTCATCGACAACTTCCACAACTCCGCCGGCCTGGGCACCGGCCTCGGTGCCGCCGAGTTCCACCCGGACTTCGCCGAGAACGGCCTGTTCTACACGGTGCACACCGAGGCGGGCACGGCCCTCACCGAGGACACCCCCGACTTCCCCGCGTACGGCACCACCGGGTTCCACAGCGTGGTCACCGAGTGGAAGGCCACGGACCCGTCGGCCCCCGTCTTCGAGGGCACCAGCCGGGAGATCATGCGCGTCCCCTTCAACGGCCGCGTGCACACCGTGCAGCAGATCGCCTTCAACCCGACGGTCCGGCCCGGGGACGCCGACTACGGCAACCTCTACGTCCTCGCGGGCGACGGCGGCAACGGGGTCGGGAACGGCAACCCGCAGGACCTCTCCACGCCGCAGGGCACGATCATGCGGATCGACCCGCTGGGGGACGACAGCGCCAACGGCCGGTACGGCATCCCCGACGACAACCCGTTCCTCGGCACCGAGGGCGCGCTGCCCGAGCTCTACGCGGTCGGCATGCGTGACCCGCACCGCATCAGCTGGGACCCCGCCGGCGACCACACCATGTACCTCGGGCACATCGGCGAGTGGCAGGTCGAGTCGATCTACGCCGTCGAGCCCGGCGACAACTTCGGCTGGTCCGAGCGCGAGGGCCCGTTCCGGGCGGACAACCGCCAGATCTACCCGCTGCCGGCCGACGACGCCGGGAACGGCTTCACCTACCCCGTCGCCGCCTACGACCACAACCGCGACCCCGGCCAGACGGGCGACGCCGGCGTCGCCAACAACGGCGGGTTCGTCTACCGCGGCGACATCGCCGCCCTGCAGGGGCGTTACCTGTTCACGGACCTCGTGCACGGCTGGGTGCTCTCGACCGACGCCGACACGATGGTCCGCAACGACGGTGACCTCGAGGACCTGGCGCCGATCGAGCAGCTCCGCGTCTTCGCCGGCGGCAAGGAGACCACGTTCCAGGAGCTGGTCGGCGACACGCGGGTCGACCTGCGCTTCGGCTCCGACGCCGACGGCGAGCTCTACCTGATCTCGAAGGCGAACGGGAAGATCTGGAAGGTCACCGGCGCGCACCGGCTCGCGCCCACCTCCCCGGTCGCGCTCCCCGAGCTCGCGCCGAACCTGGTGGCCCACTACGACTTCGACCACCCCGTCGCGGGCGCCACGACCTTCGAGGCCGACCAGGGATGGTCCGGCACGAAGATCGAGCTCATCAACGGCGGCGTCGAGCAGCGGGTCACCGACCGGGCCTACCCGGGTGCCGGCCGGGCCCTGCAGACCCAGCAGATGAGCCCGACGACCGCGTCGAACGACGACTGGAAGGCGGGCGTCTACGACGCGAAGGGCGTCGGCTCGCTCGACGCGTTCTCGGCCACCGACCAGGCCGCCGTCATGGGCTGGTTCAAGCGGACGGGCGCGAACGTCGCCGGCCTCAACTCGGGCACGGCGAGCCCGGACGACCGGTACAACGCGATCGGCCTCGCCGGCGTGCTGACGGGCGACTCCGACGGCCACGGGGTGCGGGCGCTGCTCGAGGTCATCACCGTGGGCGACGAGCTCAAGCTGGTCGCCCTCGGGCGGCGCGTCGACGGCGCGGGGTCGTGGACCTTCGCCGCCGACATGCCCTGGGACGAGATCCTGGCGCAGGGGCGGTGGGTCCACCTCACCGCGACGTTCGACTTCGCGGCGGGCGAGATGAAGCTGTACCGCAACGGCGAGGAGCTCGCGGGCCGGTACACCTCGTCCAACCCGTGGGGCTCCGGACCGACGTCGGCGACGACGTCGCGCGGCATCAAGATCGGCGGCAGCTTCCCGCAGGACACCAAGGAGGCGAACCCGTTCAACGGCCGGATGGACGACCTGATGTTCCTCGACACCGTCCCGTCGCCCGAGCAGGTCGCCGCCCAGTACGCGCTGTTCGGCGCCACGCCGACCGAGCCCACCGAGCCGCCGTCGTGCACGCCGGCCGGATCCACGGTCACCGACGTCATGGCGGGCGAGAACTGGGCCCCGAGGACGCCCTCGAAGTGGCAGTTCCCCGGGGACCAGATCGTCCAGACCTCGGCGGGGACCGACCCCGCCGACGGTATCCGGCGGCCGTTCGAGTACGCCGTCCTCACCCAGGGGCCGGAGCTCGGGTCGTTCGACCTCGGCGCCCAGGTCCGGATCGACGAGCCCGCCAGCGTCAACAACCGCGACGTCATCGTGGTGTTCGGGTGGCAGTCCGACACGAAGTACTACTACGCCCACCTCTCGAAGGACAACACGATCTACCCCCACAACGGGATCTTCAAGGTCGACGGCAAGGACCGGGAGCGGATCGACGACCAGTGGGACGGCAAGGTCGGGGCTCCCCCGGCGATCACCGACGAGGAGTGGCACGACGTGCGCGTCGTGCGCTGCGCGGACAGCGGCGACATCGCCGTCTACCTCGACGGCCTCGACACCCCGCTGCTGACCGCGGACGACACGACGTTCACGTCCGGCCGGGTCGGGTTCGGCTCGTTCGACAACTACGGGCGGCTGCGCGACCTCACGGTCACGACGTCGCCGGCCGACGTCGACGGGCCGACGGTCACCGTGAAGGAGGGCGACGAGTTCACCACCGGCCGGGACGGCACGTACAGCAAGGTCTCGTTCAGGCTGCACGACGCCGGCAAGGTCGACCGCCTCACCCTCAACGGGGTGGAGAAGGACCTCGTCGACGACGAGTGGTCGGACCTGAACTTCGTGAAGCCGGGCGCGTTCGGCGCGGTCGAGGGCACCAACACCCTCGTCGTCCGCGACGTCGCGGGGAACGCCACCACGGTGACGTTCACCCTCGACGTCACGGGCCCGACCGTCACCGTCAAGGACGGCGCGCAGTTCACGGCCGGCGCCGACGGCACCTACAGCCTGGTCTCGTTCAAGCTCCACGACGCCGGCAAGGTCGACCGCCTCACCCTCAACGGCACGGCGAAGGACCTGACCGACAACACGTGGTCGGACCTGAACTTCGTCAAGCCGCGGGCGTTCGGCGCGGTCGAGGGCACCAACACCCTCGTCGTCCGCGACGTCGCCGGGAACGCCACCACGGTGACGTTCACCCTCGAGACGCCGTAGCCCGAGAGGCACCGGCGCAGCACGACACGGGCCCCCGGTGGGCGGGGGCGGCACCTGCCGCTCCCGCCCACCGGGGGCCCGTCGTACGGTCGGCTACGCGGCCGCGCCGGTGCCGCCGCGCAGGATCGACGACATCTTCTTGCCCTTCGCGACCTCGTCCACCAGCTTGTCCATCCAGCGGATCTGCTGCATCAGCGGGTCGTCGATCTCCTCGACCCGCACGCCGCAGATCACGCCCGTGATGAGCGAGGCGTGCGGGTTCATCGCGGGCGCCCGGGCGAAGAACGTCTCCAGGTCGACCTCGTCCGCGACGGCCAGCTCGAGGCCCGCGTCGTCGTAGCCCGTGAGCCACGAGACGACGCGGTCGACGTCGGCCGCGTCGCGGTCCTTGCGCTCCACCTTCTGCACGTAGAGCGGGTAGATGCTGGCGAACGTCATCCGCCGGATCCGGTCTGCGGGCATGGGTCCTCGCCTCCCTGTCGGTCCGTCGAGGCTATCGCGCCGGCAGCGCGGCGGGGGCTGCCGCCGACGCGCGCTCCAGCCGCACCACCAGGGCCACCAGTCCGGCCGCGAGCGGCACCAGGACCAGGTTGCCGAGCAGCATCGGCCGCAGGAACGGCAGCCCGGCGACGTAGCTGGCCAGCAGCCCGTCGAGGCCCGCGGGGTAGAACGTGCCGCGACCGAGCCACCACACGCCGGCGTTGGTCCACAGGTAGAAGAACAGCGAGCCGCCGACGCCGAGGCCGAGCGCGGCCACCAGGCGGCCGGTCGTGCCGCGGGTGCGGCCCGCCCACCAGGCGCCGACGCCGATGACGGCCCAGGCGCTCCACGTGAACACCAGCACCGACGAGTTGCCGAGCAGGACGTCGCTCAGGGCGACGACCACCAGCGGTGCGAGCATCGCGACGCGGTGGCGCAGCAGGCCCGCCGCCGCGAACGCCGCGGCGGTCGAGATCTCGAGGTTCGGCGGGGCGCCGAGGTCGTTCTTCACCAGCCGCCACACGACGGCGGCCGCGACGAGCAGCACGGCGACGGCGGGCCGCCACCAGCGGTGGGCGAGCTCGCGAGCGGACAGCGGGGCCTCGAGGCGCGACGACGCGGAGACGGTCACTTCTCGATCTCCTCGAGCTTCCAGGTGATGGTCTGCCCGTCCTTCGTCTCGAGCGAGCCGGCGCCGACCTGCGCCATCTCGTCGTCGACGTACAGGCCCCAGAACTCCGTGTCGGGGTCGGCCTCGCGGCCGCGCACGGCCGTGACGAACGCGTTCTCGCCCTTGCCCTGGACCTGGGCCTCCGGGTCGTGCTTCTCCAGCAGCTCGAGCGCCGTCTTGCCGTCCTCGCCGGCGTAGGAGAACTCGCTGAGGTTCTCCGCCACCTGCTCGGTCGCGTCCACGGACGCCGACGCCGAGGAGCTCGTGTCGGCGGAGCCGCCGTCGGCGCAGCCGGCCAGCAGGCCGGCGGCCAGGGCGGTCGCCGGGAGGAGGGCGAGCAGGCGGGAGGTGGTCGAGCGGGGGATCTTCACGGCCGAAGGGTACCCATCACCCGTGGTCACCCGCCGCCCGGGCCGCCATCCGGACGGCCCGGGCGCACCGGGTCAGGCGTCGATCCGGGAGTGGTCGAGGGTGCCCGCGCCGGCGACGATGAACTCCTTGCGCGGGGCCACGTCGCTGCCCATGAGCAGCTCGAACACCCGCTCGGCGGCCTCGGCGTGCTCCACCGTCACGCGGCGCAGCGTGCGGTGGCGCGGGTCCATCGTGGTCTCGGCGAGCTGGTCGGCGTCCATCTCCCCCAGGCCCTTGTAGCGCTGGATGTCCTCCTTGTACCGGCGGCCCGCGCGGTCCAGCTTCTTGAGGGTGGCGGTCAGCTCGGCCTCCGAGTACGTGTAGACGTACTCGTTCTTGCGCCGCCCGCTGCCCAGCACCTCGACGCGGTGCAGCGGCGGGACGGCGGCGAAGACCCGGCCGGCCTCGAGCATCGGGCGCATGTACCGGTAGAAGAGCGTCAGCAGGAGCGTGCGGATGTGCGCGCCGTCGACGTCGGCGTCCGTCATCAGGACGATCTTGCCGTAGCGCGCGGCCTCGAGGTCGAAGGACCGCCCCGACCCCGCGCCGAGGACCTGGATGATGGCGGCGCACTCCGCGTTGCGGAGCATGTCGCTGATCGACGCCTTCTGGACGTTGAGGATCTTGCCGCGGATCGGCAGCAGCGCCTGGAAGTCGCTCGACCGCGCCAGCTTCGCCGTCCCGAGCGCCGAGTCCCCCTCGACGATGAACAGCTCGCTGCGGGTGACGTCGTCGCTGCGGCAGTCCGCGAGCTTCGCCGGCAGCGACGACGCCTCGAGGGCGTTCTTGCGCCGGGAGATCTCCTTCTGCTTGCGCGCCGTGACGCGGGCGCGCATCTCGGCGACCACCTTGTCCAGCAGCAGCGCCGACTGTGCCTTCTCGTCGCGCTTGGAGGAGGTGAGCAGCGCGCCCAGCTCCTTCTCCACGACGCGGGAGACGATGGCGCGCACGGGCGCCGTGCCCAAGACCTCCTTCGTCTGGCCCTCGAACTGCGGCTCCGCGAGCCGCACGGTGACGACCGCCGTCAGGCCCGCCAGGACGTCGTCCTTCTCGATGCGCTCCGCGGCGTCCTTGGTGGAGACCTTCAGCCGGCGCGCGTTCGCCTCGATCTGCTTGCGCACCGTCTTGAGCAGCCCCTGCTCGAAGCCCGACAGGTGGGAGCCGCCCTTGGGCGTGGCGATGATGTTGACGAAGGTGCGCACCTCCGTGTCGTAGCCGCCGCCCCAGCGCAGGGCGACGTCCACCTCGCACTCGCGCTGCACGTCCTGCGGGGTCATGTGGCCGCGCGAGTCGAGCACCGGCACCGTCTCGGTGAAGTGCCCGCTGCCCTGCAGCTGCCAGGTCGAGGTCACCGGGGCGTCCGGAGCGAGGAACTCGACGAAGTCGACGGCGCCGCCGTCGTGCTGGAAGACCTCCTCGAACGGCCCGGACTCGCCCGGGGTGCCGGGCAGCCCGCGCTCGTCGCGCAGCGTGATCTTCAGGCCGGGCACGAGGAACGTGGTCTGGCGCGCCCGGGTGACGAGCTCGTCGTAGCTGAACACGGCCGACTTCGGGAACACCTGCCGGTCCGCCCAGTACCGCACCCGGGTGCCGGTGACCCCGCGCTTGACCTTGCCGACGACGGCGAGCTCGCTGTGGTCGGTGAAGGGCGCGAACGGCGACTCGGGCGAGGCCCCCGAGGCCGGGTCGGAGAAGATGCCCGGCTCGCCGCGGTGGAACGTCATCCGGTGCGTCTTGCCGCCGAGGTCCACGTCGACGTCGAGCCGCGCGGAGAGCGCGTTGACCACCGACGCGCCCACGCCGTGCAGGCCGCCCGACGCGGTGTACGAGCCGCCGCCGAACTTGCCGCCCGCGTGCAGCTTCGTGAAGACCACCTCGACGCCCGTGAGGCCCGTCTTCGGCTCGATGTCGACCGGGATGCCGCGGCCGTCGTCCTCGACGGTCACGGACGAGTCGGCGTGCAGCACCACGCGGATGTCGGACGCGTGCCCGCCGAGGGCCTCGTCGACGGAGTTGTCGATGATCTCCCACAGGCAGTGCATGAGGCCGCGCGAGTCCGTGGACCCGATGTACATGCCGGGGCGCTTGCGCACCGCCTCGAGGCCCTCGAGGACGGTCAGGTGGCGCGCGGTGTACCCGGACTCGGAGGTGGCTGTCACGGGAACGAGGGTAGACGACCCGAACAGGTGTTCCGTGTGCTCCACGCCGCTATGCCGGGAGCGAACCCGGCCGGGGTCCGGGATGCTCCGGGCCACCGGTCTGGTTGGATGGAGACGTGAGCACCACGACGACCGAACCGACCCAGCCGCTGACCGCCGCCGACCGCTGCGACCGCTGCGGCGCCCAGGCGTACGTGCGTGTGGTCCTGCCCGTCGGAGAGCTCCTCTTCTGCGGGCACCACGCACGTGCGCACGCGGGCGCCTACGAGGGCATCGCCGTCCACGTCCAGGACGAGACGGACCGGCTCCTCGCCGAGCACGGGGCGCGCTGACCCGCGACCGACCCCCTCGGCCCGACCGACGAACGACGAGAGCCCCGCACCGGAACGATGCGGGGCTCTCGTGCGTGGTCCGCGCGGGTCAGCTGTTGCGGCCGGTGAGCGAGCCGACCCACGACGCCCGCACCCCGAGGGCGGTGCGCCACCCGTCCGCCGTCCTGGTCCGCGACACCTTCTTCCCGGTCGCCGACGTGGCCGTGAGCGTCTTGACCTGACCGCTCGACCACCGTGACGTCACCGCGATCGAGCGCACCGACGACAGCCCGAAGAGCGACCGGGCCTTCGACTGCGTGATCGAGTCGCTCCACGTCACGTACGGGTTGCCGGGCGCCTTGGCCGAGTACGTGTCGGGCACGTGCTTGAGGTACGGCAGGGCCGTCGTCCCGAACACCTCCGCGTTGGTCGCCGTGCCGCGGCGCCCGCCCGCGCCGCCCGTCGACGCGAAGTACGGCGTCTCGGCGAACAGGCCGTCGGCGTCGCGCAGCACCGTCACCGTGCCGTCCTGCACCGTGGCGTCCACGGCCGCGACCCAGGTACCGCCCCAGCTGCCGCCCTGCTTCTTCCACCCGGTGTAGTGCTGGGAGCGGGTGTCGTCGTAGACGTGGCAGCCGCAGGTGGACTTGAGGCCCTTCACCTTCTCGACGATCGCGTAGTTGCGCGCCGCGACCGCCTGCGCCTGCAGGGCCGCCGCGCCGCGGTTGGCGCTCGCGCCCCATCCCGACGGCATCTCGTCCAGCCCGTAGAGGTACTCGGTGTTGATGACCACCTCGTTGACGACGTTCGGCCGGTTCGACCGCTTGGTCACCACGAGGCGACCGTTGCGGTACGTCCCCTGGGCGCCCGCGACGGTCGCGACCGCCTTCGTCCCGGTGGGCTGGAAGTAGCGCGTGCCGGACCACTCGAAGGTGAGGCTGGACCGCGCCGGCACGCTCTTGACGGTCGCGCCGCCCCGGGTGACCTTGGCCGTGACGCCCGCGGACGCGACGCCCGTCGTGACCTGCTCCGCGGCGCCTCCGCTCGCCACCACCGCGCCCGCGGGGTCCTTGAGCTGCCAGCTGCCGGAGCCGATGGCCAGCACGGTCGTGGTCCGGCTGTCCGACGGCGGTCCGAGCACCTGCACGTCGAGGCTGGTGCGCGGGTCGTTCGCCGTCGAGACCGTGGTGCCCGGGTAGTAGTAGCCCAGGATCTGCGCCGCCGTACGGCCGGACCGCGACTGCTGGTACGCGCCCCACTGGGCCATCCCGACGCCGTGGCCCGACCCCGAGCCGGAGATCGCGAACCGCACGGGCACGACGAGCACCTTGACCGCGCCGCTCGTGGCGTGGCTGGTCCGGAAGCGGTAGCTGGCCGACACGGTGGGCTTCACCGTGGTCGACGCGCGGCCCTTCGTGCCGGTCCGCACGGTACGGACCTTGACCCAGGACGAGCCCTTCTTGCGCTGGAGCGTCACCGTCGCGCCCTTCACGGGCTTGCCGGACCTGAGGTAGCGGACCGTGAGGGTCTTGCCGCTCGCCGCCGTCGTCGTCCCGCCGCCGGAGCCCGTCAGGGACCAGGTGGCCGCCTGTGCCGGCGGGGCCACGAGCACCGACGCGAGCGCCAGCGCCAGCGAGACGACGAGCGCGAGCAGAGCGACGAACCGGGACCGCCCGGGGAAGGCCGTGGTCTGGAGCACGCGGACACCCTGCCACATCGGCCCAGGCCAGGGGAATGCCCCCACAGTTCACCCGGGGCCCCGGGCACCGACCCGTCACCGCCGGGCCGCGCACGGCTCCCTCTCCCCGGCACCGTCCACCGAAGGAGAGTCACCGATGTCCAGCACCACCCCCGCCGCCGCGTCGCTCGACGACCCGACGGCGCAGCACCTCACCGCCTCGGCCTCCACCGTCGCCGACGAGGTCCGGCCCGGCCTCGCCGGCACCGTCCACCTCCCCGGCGAGCCCGCCTACGACGCGGCCCTCGAGGGCTTCAACCTCGCGCTGGTGCACCGCCCGGCCCTCGTCGTGCGCGCCGCCTCGCCCGAGGACGTGGCCCGCACCGTCCGGGCTGCCGCCGGCCACGGGCTCGGCGTCGGCGTGCGCTCCACCGGGCACAGCGCGGCCCCGACCGGGCCCGCCGACGTCCTGCTCGACGTGTCCGCACTCGACGGACTGGAGATCGACCCCGTGGAGCGCACGGCCACGGTCGGGCCGGGCACGCCGTGGCGCGCCGTGCTCGACGCCGGCGCGCCGCACGGGCTCGGCGGCCTCTGCGGGTCGTCGCCGCACGTCGGGGTGGTGGGCTACACCCTCGGCGGCGGGCTCGGGCCGCTCGCGCGCACGTTCGGCTTCGCCGCCGACCACGTCCGCTCCCTCGACGTCGTCACCCCCGACGGCGCGCTCGTCACCGCGTCCCCCACCCGGAACGAGGACCTGTTCTGGGCGCTGCGGGGCGGCGGCGGCGCCTTCGGCGTCGTCACGTCGATGACGTTCGACCTGTTCCCGCTGCGCACGGTGCACGGCGGCACCCTGTGGTTCGACGTCGCCGACGCGGCGCCCGTCCTGCACCGCTGGCGCGGGCTGGTGCCCGACCTGCCGGAGTCCGTGTCCACGTCCGTCGCGCGCCTGAACCTGCCGCCGCTCCCCGACCTGCCCGAGCCGATGCGCGGACGCGCCGTCCTCGTGGTGCGGTACGTGCGCCACCTCGGCGACGACGGGCAGGGCGGGCGGGACGACGCGCCGGCGGACGGCCTCGTCGACGCGCTGCGGTCGGTCGCGGCACCCATCCTGGACACCGTCGGCGACCTGCCCTACGTGCGGATCGGCGAGATCCACGCCGACCCGGAGGACCCGATGCCGTTCGTCGAGCGCGGCGGTCAGCTGCGCGAGCTCTCGGCCGACGCCGTCGACGTCTTCCTCGCGGCCGTGCCGCCGGGTTCGCCCGTGATGATGGCCGAGATCCGCCTCCTCGGCGGTGCGGTGGGACGGCCCGCCGCCGTCCCGAACGCCGTCGCCGGCCGCGACGCGGCCTGCACCCTGTTCGTCGGCTCCCTCGGCGTGCCCCTGGGGCCGCCGGACGCCGCCGCCCACGTCCAGGCCGTGCACGACGCCATGCGTCCGTGGTGCACCGGCGGGTCGCTGCTCAACTTCGCGGGGCCCCGCGACGCCGCCTCGGCGCAGCTGCTGCGCACGGCGTTCGGGACCGGCACATACGACCGCCTGGTGTCGATGCGGCGACGGCTCGACCCGCTGGGCGTGCTCGCGCCGTCCTCCCGCTGGGCCGCCGTCCAGGGCGTCCCCGGCGTCCCGGCCGCCTGACGCCGGGACGTCGAAGGGCCCCGGTGCCGGTCGAGGGATCGACCGGCACCGGGGCCCTGTGCGCGCTGCGCGGGATCAGTCCAGGTAGTCCCGCAGCACCTGGGACCGGCTCGGGTGCCGCAGCTTCGACATCGTCTTGGACTCGATCTGACGGATCCGCTCGCGCGTCACGCCGTAGACCTTGCCGATCTCGTCGAGGGTCTTCGGCTGCCCGTCCTGCAGACCGAAGCGCATCGAGACGACGCCCGCCTCGCGCTCCGACAGGGTGTCGAGCACCTGGTGCAGCTGCTCCTGCAGCAGCGTGAAGCTCACGGCGTCGGCCGGGACCACGGCCTCGGAGTCCTCGATGAGGTCACCGAACTCGCTGTCGCCGTCCTCGCCCAGCGGCGTGTGCAGCGAGATGGGCTCACGGCCGTACTTCTGGACCTCGACCACCTTCTCGGGGGTCATGTCCAGCTCCTTGGCCAGCTCCTCCGGGGTGGGCTCGCGGCCCAGGTCCTGGAGCATCTGGCGCTGCACGCGGGCGAGCTTGTTGATGACCTCGACCATGTGCACCGGGATGCGGATGGTGCGGGCCTGGTCGGCCATGGCGCGGGTGATCGCCTGCCGGATCCACCAGGTGGCGTACGTCGAGAACTTGTAGCCCTTGGTGTAGTCGAACTTCTCGACGGCGCGGATCAGACCGAGGTTGCCCTCCTGGATGAGGTCCAGGAACAGCATGCCGCGGCCGGTGTAGCGCTTGGCGAGCGAGACGACGAGGCGCAGGTTCGCCTCGAGCAGGTGGTTCTTGGCGCGCTTGCCGTCGTGCGCGATCCACCGCAGGTCGCGGTACATGCGACGCTCGTCGGCGCTCGCCTTCGTCTTGTCGTAGTCGGCGTAGTCCTTGGACAGCCGCTCCTCGGCGAACAGGCCGGCCTCGATGCGCTTCGCGAGCTCGACCTCCTGCTCCGCGTTCAGCAGCGCGACCTTGCCGATCTGCTTCAGGTAGTCCTTGACCGGGTCGGCCGTGGCGCCGGCGGTGACGACCTGCTGCGCGGGCTGGTCGTCGTCGTCGGTGTCCGAGACGACGAATCCCGTCTCCTCGTCCTCGCCCTTGCCGTCCTTGCCCGCGGTGGCCTTCGTGCCCTTCACGGCACGCTCGGCGGTGTTGTCCTGCTCGTCGTCCGCGCCCTCGGTCGCGTCGTCGTCGAGCTCGACTTCCTCGATGTCGTCCGGGCCCGGCTCGTCCTTCGAGGCGGCCTTGCGCCCACGCGTCGTCTTGGCGCCCTTGGCCGACGCCGACTTCGCGGCGGCGGGCTTCTTGGCGGCCGGGGCCGCCTCGCCCGACTCCTCGTCGGCCGGGGTCGTGGCGGAGGACGACTTCACCGTGGAGGTCTTCACCGCGCCCGACCGCGCCGCCGGCGCCTTGGCGCGCGTCGCGGTGCTCCGGCTCGTGCTGGCGGCGGCGACCTTGGTGGCCGTGGGCACACCGATCTCGACGCCCGCGGTCGCGAAGGCGCGCAGGACCGCCTTCAGACGCTTCGGGTCCGCCACCGCGGCGTCCTCGCAGGCAGCGCGGAAGCTCTCGGCGTCGACCCGGCCGTCGGCGGTGCCTCGAGCGAGCAGGCCCTGCAGGGCAGGGTGCTCGAACTCGCGGGGAAGTGCAGGGTTCTGCGCAGTGGACGCCACAAACCGACCTTTCGGCATTCGAGGGGACGGTGCACCGCCGTCAAGGCCTCCGACTCGGACTGTCGTGGCTCAGGCGGACACCCCTATTGTACCGGCGACATCCGCGACGGTGGGGCACCGCGGGCTCCTGCGCCCGCTCCAGTACCCGCGTCGTGCGGTCTCCGGTGCTGGCTCAACGCACGGGAGCGCTCGAAGATTCCCGCCGTACCGCGGGGAACGGCGCACCGTGCGGTCGCCCGGCGGTTCCGCCCGGTGACCGCCGACGGTCACGAGCGTCACACCCCGCGGCGTGGCGCGGCGCGCCGCGGTCACGGCTTCACCGCGAGCACGGGACAGGGGGCCTCGAGCAGGATCCGCTGGGCCCCCGAGCCGAGGATGAGCTTGCCGACGGGACTGCGCCGGCGCAGCCCCACGACGATCAGCTCCGCCCCGGCCTCCTGGGCGGTGCGCACGAGGTCCTCGGCGAGGTCTCCGGTGCCGCCGACCACCGCGTAGGGCAGCCCCGAGGCGGCCAGGTCGTCCTCGACCGCCTGCCTCCCGGGGTCGCCGTCGCCCTTGGTCGCGACCACCGTGAGCGGGACGGACCTCTCCCGCGCCTCACGCTTCGCTGCGGCGAGTGCCGCCTGTCCCTCGGCCGTGCTCAGGAGTCCGACGACGATCGCCATGGGGGCACGCTACCCGACGTCGAGCCCGGTCACCGGACCGCCCACGACCCCGGTCGCCGGGCCGGTCACGAGCCCGGTCACGAGCCCGGTCGCGGGGCCGGTCACGAGCCCGGTCGCGGGGCCGGTCGCGTCCGACGGGACCCGGCCCCCGGAGGACGCCACCCAGCCCGGCGGCACGGCCGCCCGCAGCACCCCGGCGAGGAGCGCCGCGAGGCGGTGCGACGGGTCCTGGCGCAGCGCCTCGCGGACACGTCGCGAGGCGAGCCAGCCGTCGCCCCGCCACCATGCGAGGAACCCCAGCAGGGCGAGCGGGGCCGCGTGCCAGCGGCGCGGCGCGGCGCCGACCACCTGCTCGAGGACCAGCCGCGCGGCATCGGCGGTCGCGGGGTCGGGCGGGACACCGACCCGCGGGTCCACCACGCGCGCGATCGCCCGGGCCGTGGCCACCTCGACCGCCGCCTCGTCCTCGGCGCCTCCCGCGGTCAGGTCCGCCACGTCGGCGCCTCCCGGGACGAGCGACAGGAGCACCGCGTCGCGCACGGAGACGTCCGCGAGCGCGGCTGCCAGGCGTCCGAGCCTCGCGGGCGGCAGGACCGTCTCGCCGCCCGGGACGGCGGCGCGCCGCTCGTCGGCGGCCTGGCGCACGAGGTCGCGCCACACGCCGTAGGCCTCCGAGCGCCATCGCGCCGTCGAGACGCCCGCGGCCTCGCCGTCCAGGGCCGTGGGGCGCGCCCGCTCGGCCCGGCCGGCGGCCTTCGCCGCCCGGTCGCGCACGGCGACCGGCGCCCGAACGATGCGGTGCGCCTCCTGCTCCGAGGCCGCGACCGCACGCCCAGCGACGACGAACGCCGCCCCGACCTCGCCGTGCTCGAGCTCGCCCAGCGGGCGGCCGCCGGGCGGGCAGCACGCCGGGTCGGAGCAGCCGAGACCGCGGTAGCCGTCGGCACCCATCAGCCAGGTCTCGACGTCGGCCGCCACGTCCAGGACCTCGTCGAGGGCGGCGAGCACGTCGACCGCGTGCCGCAGCACGGCGGCCTCGGGACGTGCGGTGCACAGGACGACGAGGACGAACGCGGCTCCGGCCCGCGCCGCGGCCCGGGCCACCGTGCGGGCGTCCGGCCCCGGCCCGTCGGCCCGGGCGACCCCGTCCGCGTCGGTGAGCGACGTCCGGGCGACGAGCCCGATCCGGCCCTCGGTGGTCACGCAGACGACCACGCAGCACTCGCGGGGCCGGAACCCGAGCAGGTACGGCACGGCGGCGAGCAGGTCGCGGGACGAGCGGAGCACGACGGGCAGGTCGAACGGGGAGCCCGGCTCCCCGGCGTGCGGCGTGGCATAGACGGCTTCCATGACCCGATCCCATCGGGTCCGGCGGAGGCCCGACCGCCACCCGCGGCCGGTTGTGGACGTACCGCCCTTGGGGGCAGCCTCCAGGCCACGGCGCGCGGTGAGGCGTCCTCGCCGGCCTCGGGCCGGTCGGCGTTGCCGGGTCCACCCGCACGGCCCGCTACGGTGGGCGCCGTGCCCACGCTCCCCCGCCCGACGCGACGCGCCCGCACCGTCCGCGGTGCCCGTGCGGGCGGCGTCGCCACGGCGCTCACCGTGCTCCTGGCGCTGTCCGGGTGCGGCCTGCTCGGCGGAGGCACCCCCGACGACGAGGTCTCCGCGACCGGCGAGGACGGCTCCGGCGTCGGGCTCCGCGGCGACGCGGACGCGACGGCGAGCCCCGACCCGGACGCCCCGGCGGCCCTGCCCACGTTCGACCCGGACACCGTGGTCGGCGGCTACGCCCCCGGCTTCCCCGAGAAGCTGCTCGGCGCCCCCGAGGACGCCACGGTCCTCGCCAGCTCGGCCGCGCCCGGCGAGGGCAGGCTCACCGACGTGACGCTCAACCTGAGCTCGACCCGCAGCACGCAGGAGGTCATCGACCAGCTCGCGAAGCGGCTCGACAAGGCCGGCTTCACCCAGTCCGAGACGGGGACGCTCACCGGGCTCACCGCCCAGACCACGTTCGGCCGCGAGACCACCCCGAAGTCGAAGAAGGGCGCCAAGGACGCCGGCCCGGTCGTGGAGTCGGTCACCCTCGGCGTCCTCGACGACGGCGAGCGCCGCCTCGTGACGGTGAGCGGCTCGGTCCTCGTCGGCTGACCCGGGCCCCGGCACCGGGCCGGACGCATAGGCTGGCCGCATGCCCACCGCACCGTCCCTGGTCGACCTCGAGAACCTCCGCCACGACGTCGACGCCCAGGTCGAGCGGCACCTCGCCGACCTGGCGCAGGAGGTGGCCGCGATCGGTGCCCCCGCCGCCGCGCTCACGGACCAGGCCGCCGTCCTGCTCCGCGGGGGCAAGCGGCTGCGCGCGGCGTTCTGCTACTGGTCGTTCCGGGCCCACGGCGGCCCCGCGGACGGTCCCGAGCGCGACGCCGTCGTCCGCGTCGGTGCGGCCCTGGAGCTGTTCCAGGCCGCGGCGCTGCTGCACGACGACGTCATGGACGCCTCCGACACGCGCCGCGGCGAGCCCACCGCGCACCGCGCGTTCGAGGCCCGGCACTCCGGGTCCGGCTGGTCGGGCTCGGCGGAGCGCTTCGGGACGGCGGCCGCGATCCTGCTGGGCGACCTGTGCCTGGTCGCGTGCCAGCGCGAGATCGCCGCGGCGTCGGTCGCCCTCCCCGGCCGTGCCGCCGACGCCCGGGACCTGTTCGACGCCATGCAGACCGAGGTGGTCGTCGGCCAGTACCTCGACGTGCTGGTGCAGGCGGAGCCGTGGGGGCTGGACCCGGCGGCGGACGAGGAGCGCGCGCGGGCCGTCCTGCGCGCCAAGTCCGCCCGCTACTCGGTGGAGCGCCCGCTCGTGCTGGGCGCCGTCCTGGCCGGCGCCGCGCCCGCCCGCGTCGACGCGGTCTCCGCGGCGGGCCTGCCGCTCGGGGAGGCGTTCCAGCTCCGCGACGACGTGCTCGGCGTCTTCGGCGACCCGTCGGTCACGGGCAAGCCCGCCGGCGACGACCTGCGCGAGGGCAAGCGCACCGTCCTCGTGGCCCGCACCATGGCCGCCGCGAGCCCCGCCGACCGCGACCTCGTCGTCGCCCGGCTCGGCGACCCCGACCTCGACGTCGCGGCGGTCGAGCGGCTGCGCGGGGTGATCGCGGGCTCCGGCGCGCTCGACGGGGTCGAGACGCTCATCGGGACGCTCGCGGACGGCGGCCTCGCCAGCCTCGCCGCGGCGGACCTCGCGGAGCCGGGGCGCACGGTGCTGCTGGACCTGGCGCGTGCCGCGGTGGACCGCGCGGCCTGAGCCGGGCGCGCGGTCCTCCGCGGACTCCGTCAGCGAGCGGTCAGAGCAGGGCCTGCGCGACCCGCCGCACCTCGGCGCGGCGGCCGGCCCGCAGCTCGGCGATCGGTGCGTTCCCGATCGACGGCTCGGTCTCGAACAGCCAGCGCAGGATGGCCGGGTCGTCGAGCCCCACGTCCGAGAGCACCAGGACCGTGCCGCGCAGCGTGGGCAGCACGTGCGGCACGTCGCCGTCGGTGACGAGGAAGACGGCGGGCACCTGGAAGGTGTTCCGCTCGCCGCGCTTGACTCCCACCAGCGTCCGCTCGGCGACCAGCCCCCGCACCTTGCTCACCGGGGTGCCGAGCACCTCGGCGACGTCGGGGAGGGTCAGCCACTCGTCCACGAGGGACTCGAGCGCGGCGCGGTCGTCGGTGGCGCCGTCGGGGACGGGCGCGGGGGATGCGGTGTCGTTCACCCGGCAAGCCTACGGGCCCGCCGATCGGGCCGCCCCTACACTCGTCGCGTGGCCATCGCGACGACCGACCCGATGCTCGGCCGCCTGGTCGACGGGCGGTACGAGATCGTCGCGCGCGTCGCGCGCGGGGGCATGGCCACGGTCTACCGGGCCACCGACCGCCGCCTCGACCGCGAGGTCGCGATCAAGGTCATGCACCCGCACCTGGCCGACGGCGTGGACGGCGCCGCGTTCGTGTCCCGGTTCCGCCGCGAGGCGCGCGCGGCCGCCCGTCTCACCCACCCTGGCGTCGTCGCCGTCTACGACCAGGGCGTCGACGGGGACACCAGCTACCTGGCGATGGAGTACGTGCCCGGCACCAACCTGCGGCGCGAGCTGCACGACGCCGGCGCGCTCACCCTCGGCCGCACCCTCGACGTCGTCGCGCAGGTGCTCGCGGCGCTGGCCGCGGCCCACCGCAAGGGCCTGGTGCACCGGGACGTCAAGCCGGAGAACGTGCTCGTCGTGGGGGACGGCGACGGCCCCACCGGCGAGGGCCGGGTGAAGGTCGCCGACTTCGGCCTGGCGCGGGCCGTCACCGAGGTCACGACCACCACGACGGGCACCGTGCTCGGGACCGTGGCCTACCTCGCCCCGGAGGTCATCACCAGCGGCCGCTGCGACGCCCGCACGGACGTGTACGCCGTCGGCGTGCTCGCCTACGAGCTCGCGACCGGCGCCCTCCCCTACCCCGGCGAGACGCCGATCCAGGTCGCCTTCCACCACGTGCACGAGGACCACCCGGCGCCCTCGGAGCGCGTCGACTGGCTCCCCGAGGAGCTCGACGCGCTCGTCGCGTCGTTCACCGCCCGCGACCCGCAGCGCCGACCCGCCGACGCGGGCGCCGCCCTCGAGGCGGTCGAGGCCCTGCGCGCGTCGCTCGACCCCGAGCTGCTCGACCGCCGCGCGGAGGCACCCGCAGAGGACGCCCCGGGCACCTCCGACGACGCCGCGGACGACGCCGACGGCGACGAGGGCGACGAGGGCGCGGGGGCCACCGACGCCGTGGACCAGATCCCCACGGCGTTCTTCCAGGAGGTGTCCGCGACCGCACCCTCCCAGCCCACCGCCCGGCTCGTCGAGCAGCCCACCGAGGCGTACCGACGGCCCTCCCGGCGCCGGCGCGCGGTCGCCTGGTCGCTCGCCCTCGTGCTGCTGCTCGGCGGGGGCGGACTCGGCACCTGGTGGTGGTTCGCCGACGGCCCGGGCGCCTGGACCTCGGTGCCCTCCGGCGTGGCCGGCGCGTCCGCCGACGACGTGCGTGCCGCCCTCGAGCAGGCCGGTCTCGACACCACGACCAGCCGCGCGTTCGACGACGAGGTCCCCGTCGGCGCGGTCGTCACCACCGTCCCCGCGCCGGGCGAGAGGGTCCGCCACGACGGCTCGGTGGAGCTGGTGCTCTCGCGGGGAGTCCGGATGCTCACGGTGCCCCACGACCTCGTGGGCGCGGACCGCAAGGACGCGACCGCCGCGCTGGAGCGCGCGGGCTTCACCGTCGGGTCGCCCACGAGGGCGTACGACGACGAGGCCGACCGCGGCACCGTCCTCGACGTCTCGGCGGGCGAGGGCACCCGCCAGCGGCACGACACCCCCGTGACGCTCACCCTCTCCGACGGCCCCGCGCCGGTGCAGGTGCCGCAGGAGGTGGGCAAGGAGAAGGACGCCGCCGTCGCCGACCTCGAGGGCCTCGGGCTCGTGGTGAAGCTGGCCGACCCGAAGTACTCCGAGGACGTCCCGAAGGGCCACGTCGTGGCGCAGGACCCGGAGCAGGGCGCCGCGGCGCACCGCACGGACACGGTCACCCTGACGATCTCCCAGGGCCCGCCGCTGGTCGAGGTGCCGAACGTCGTCGGCAAGCGCACCGGGCCGGCCCGCGAGGCGCTCGAGAAGGCCGGCCTCAAGGTCAAGGAGAACGCCTACCTGGGCGGCCTGCTCGACACGGTCCGCTTCCAGGACACCACCGGCAAGGCCCCGAAGGGCAGCACGGTCACGCTGACGGTCTGGTAGCCGCCCGGCTCGCCAGGCTCACCAGCTGGTGAGCATCTCCGCGACGCGGAACGCCATCTCGAGCGACTGCTGGTGGTTGAGGCGCGGGTCGACCAGGGTCTCGTACCGCAGCGCCAGGCCCGCGTCGTCGATCTCCTCGCTGCCGCCCAGCACCTCGGTGACGTCGTCGCCGGTGAGCTCCATGTGCAGGCCGCCGGGCACGGTGCCGAGGGCGCGGTGCACCTCGAAGAAGCCGGTCACCTCGTCCAGGACGTCGGAGAACCGGCGCGTCTTGTAGCCGCTCTCCGACGTGATCGTGTTGCCGTGCATCGGGTCGGTCACCCAGGTGACGGCCACGCCCGCCGCGGTGACCTTCTCGACCACCTCGGGGAGCACGTCCCGGACCTTGCCGGCCCCCATGCGGGTGACGAACGTCAGGCGCCCCGGGGCGTTGCGCGGGTTGAGCCGCGCCGCCAGGGCGAGCGCGTCGTCCGCCGATGTCGTCGGGCCGAGCTTCACCCCGATGGGGTTGGCGACCCGCGACAGGAACTCGACGTGCGCGCCGTCCAGCTGGCGCGTCCGCTCGCCGATCCACAGGAAGTGGGCCGACGTCGCGTACGCCTCGCCGGTCCGGGAGTCGACGCGGGTGAGCGCCCGCTCGTAGTCGAGGATGAGCGCCTCGTGGCTGAGGTAGAACTCCACCGAGCGCAGGGCGTCGAAGTCGGCGCCGCAGGCCTCCATGAACCGGATCGCCCGGTCGATCTCGGCGGCCGTGCGCTCGTAGCGCGAGTACGCGGGGTTGCGCATGAACCCGCGGTTCCACTCGTGCACGCGCCGCAGGTCGGCGTGACCGCCCTGCGTGAAGGCGCGCACGACGTTCGCCGTCGCCGACGAGATCCGGTAGGCCTGCTCGAGGCGCACCGGGTCGGGCGTGCGGGAGCCGGGCGTGAACTCGTGCCCGTTGACCATGTCGCCGCGGTACGCGGGCAGCGTGACGCCGTCGCGCGTCTCCAGGTCCGACGACCGCGGCTTGGCGTACTGCCCCGCCAGCCGGCCCATCTTCACCACCGGCGTGCTCGCGCCGTGGGTGAGCACCACCGCCATCTGCAGGATGGTGCGGATCTTGTTGCGGATCCGGGTCGCGTTCGCGTCGGCGAACGTCTCGGCGCAGTCCCCGCCCTGCAGCAGGAACGCCTCGCCCCGGCCCGCCGAGGCGAGGCGCTCCGTGAGCCGCCTCGCCTCGGCCGGCACCACCAGGGGTGCCGCCTGCGAGAGCCTGCCCGCCACCGCCGCGAGCGCGTCGGCGTCCGGCCACGTGGGCTGCTGGCGCGCCTCGAGGCTCCGGAACCTGTCCAGGCCCTCGGGGTCGCTCCCGGGCGCCACGGTGTCGACGGCGGTGGTCATGCGGGCTGCTCCTGCCGGTGGCTGCGGGGTGGGTACGTCAGTGCGCGGCGGGCTTCGCGGGGACCAGCGGCTGGCCGATGCCCGCGAGGATCTCGCCGAACCACGGCTGCGAGACGTCGAACGCCTTGCCGCCGGCGATGCGGGGGAACGCGATCGCCTTGAGGCGGTCGCCGTCCTCCTCGTCGTGCCCGATGACGCCGGCCTCGCCGCGCAGCGCGCACTCGACGGCCAGGTCGGTCATGGACTTGATGAGGCGCAGGTCCTCGGCGTTCGCGGCCGCGGCGCGCGAGTAGTAGCCCGACTTCTGCACCATGACCTTCTCGGCGCCCAGCTTCTCCGCGAACTGCTTGGCGAACCACTGGCCCGGGTTGATCGTGTCGAGCTTGACGTGCCCGAACGGGTCGCGCGGCACCTCCTCGCCGGCGGCCTCGAGCTGCTGGACGATCTCGTTCATCCCCGCGCCCTCGGACAGGAAGATGTTGACGTTGCCGATCTCGTCCATGACGGCGCGCAGGCGGGCGGCCTCGGCGTCGATGTCGATCTCCAGCTCGGGCAGGAAGACGGCGTGCACGTCCCAGCGCTCACGCGTGAGTCCGAGGGCGGGCGCCCACTCCTGCGTGTCGAGCCACGTGCGGTACTCCTGCGCGGCGGCCGCGGTGAGCCAGCCGCAGTGGCGGCCCATGACCTCGTGCACGATGAGCATGCGCGGGCCGGAGCGGTGCTCGCCGATGACGTTCCCGGCGAAGCCGGCGGCCTCCTCGGCCGCCGTCCAGGCGCCGAGCGACTGCTTGATCGGCACCACGTCGTTGTCGATCGTCTTGGGCAGGCCCACGACGGTGAGCTCGTACCCGTTGTCGTGGAGGTACGCGGCGAGGTCCGCGGCCGTGGTGTTCGTGTCGTCGCCACCGATGGTGTGCAGCACGTCCACGCCGTCGGCCTTGAGCTGCTCGGCCGCGACCTCCAGCGGGTTCTGCCCCTCCTGGACGAGGCCGCGCTTGACGCAGTCCGCGGCGTTGGTGAGCTTCACGCGGGAGTTGCCGATGGGCGAGCCGCCGAAGCGGTGCAGGATGCCGGCCTGCTTGCGGCCCTCCTCGTCGACCACGATCTTCGTGCCCGTGAGGAGGCCGTGGTAGCCGTACTGGTAGGCGATGATCTCGATCGACGGGTCGAGCTCCGTGTAACGCTCGATGAGGCCGCCGACGGCGGAGGACAGGCAGGGCGCGAAGCCGCCGGCGGTCAGGAGAGCCACGCGACGAACCGACATGACAGGGGCTACCTCTCGGTGGGGGACGGGATCACTCCCATCCTAGGAGCACCGCCCGGGACCCGGTCCCGCCGTCCGCCGGGCGAGCCGGGCGCGCGCCCGGCGCCCCTCGCGTGAGATGATGTCGGCCGAGCCTCCCCCGCCGTCCGGCGCCGGGAGGCTCTTGCGTATGACGACCTCACGCGTTCCCCTCCCCCGCCCCCGCACCCGTCCCGCGACCGTCGACGACCGCGACGTCCTCGAACGGCTGTGGGCGCTCTTCCGTCACGACCTCTCGGGGGTCACCGGCGAGCTGCCGGGGCCCGACGGCCGGTTCCGCGACGAGCGGCTGCGCGCGGCCCTCGACGGCCTCGACCGCCACGACGGCGCCGGCTGGGCGGCGCACCTCGCGACCGTCGACGACCGTCCGGTGGCGTTCGCCCTGGTCCGCGGCCTCGACGGCCCGGTGCGGGTGCTGTCGGCGTTCTTCGTGGTGCGGGCGGCCCGGCGGCACGGCGTCGGGCGCGACGTCGCCGCCGCGGTGCTCCGGGCAGTGCCCGGCCCGTGGGAGATCGCGTACCAGGACGCCAACGCGCCCGCCGCGGCCTTCTGGCCGCGGGTCGCGACCGAGGTCGCGGGCGAGCGCTGGGTGCTCGAGCACCGCGCCGTGCCGGGCCGGCCGGACCTGCCGCCCGACGCGTGGGTCCGGCTCGCCGTGTCGTGACCCCGTCGTGCCGGCCCCGCGGGACGCGCTGGCCTCAGGAGGTGGAGGACGGCCCCTCGGAAGGGACCTGCGGGGACGCGGGGTCCTGGTCCGGCTGCTGGGCCGCCGCCGCGAGCCGGGCCTTCATGGTGGCCGCGTAGACGTCCACGTACTCCTGGTCCGACAGCCGCAGGATGGCGTACATGATCTCGTCGGTCACCGACCGCAGCACGAACCGGTCGTTCTCCATCCCGCGGTAGCGGCTGAAGTCGAGCGGCTCCCCGATGACGATGCCGATGGACATCGGCCTCGGGATCGCCCGGCCCAGCGGCTGCGCGACGTCGGTACCGACCATCGCGACCGGGATCACGGGGGCGCCGGACTCCAGCGCCAGGCGGGCGACGCCGGTCTTGCCGCGGTACAGGCGGCCGTCGGGGCTGCGCGTGCCCTCGGGGTAGATGCCGAACAGGTCGCCCTCGTCGAGCACGCGCAGCCCGGTGCGCAGGGCGGCCTCGCTGGCCTTGCCGCCCGACCGGTCCACGGGGATCGTGCCGACCCCGCGCATGAACCCCGCCACCATCCGGCCACGGACGCCGCCGCCGGTGAAGTAGTCGGACTTGCCGAGGAACTGGACCTGGCGGTCCAGCACGAGCGGCAGCACGAACGAGTCGATGACGGCGAGGTGGTTGCTCGCCAGGATCGCCGGGCCCGACGACGGGATGTTCTCGACGCCCTTCGTCCAGGGGCGGAACGCCAGCCGGAGCCACGGCCCCACCACCACGTTCTTCATCACCCAGTAGAACAACTGTCCTCCTCGCCCAGTGCCGGCAGCGCCCCGTCAGCGGACCGCCTGCGACGGGCCGTGGCGCCGGCGGGCGTCGCCACCGACACGAAGCATCGCCCACGACAATAGAGTGAACCCATGCCCGCACCGAACCCGGACGCCGAACCGGACCTGCCGGACGACGACCTGCCCGACGACGCCGTCGAGGCCCGCTGGGCCGACATCGTCGCGCAGCTGGGCGACCTCGGCGACGACGCCGACGCGACGACCGGGGACGGCAGGAGCACCACGGCGTCCGAGGCGACCCCGCCGCGCGACACCGAGTCTCCGTCCGAGACCGACGAGGGGCCCGTGCGCACCACCGGGAACGGCCCGCGCGACTGGCCCGTCACGCCGGAGGTCGAAGCGCTCGAGGAGACGGAGTCTCATTTTGTGCCGCCGGAGCCGGAGCCGGTGCTCTCGCGCGACCCGCTGCTGACCCTGGCGTGGGCCCTCGTGCTCGCCGTCCCGGTGCTGGTGGTCGTGGGGGTCGTCGTGCGCGCCGCCGTGCCGACGCTCCGCATCCCCACCTGGTCGGGACCCGTCGCGGGCGTGCTCTTCCTGGTCGCCCTGGGGATCCTGCTCTGGCGCATGCCGCACCGGCGCGACCCGGAGGACCACGACACGGGCGCCGTCGTCTGAGGCGCCCGGCCGCACGAGGCGGTGCACGACCTCGGCGGCGAGGACGGAGGGGCCGGCATCAGGAGCCGCCGGCCCGGTCCGTCAGCGGCGAGCCAGGTCCGCGGCGCCGATGATGCCCGCCTCGTTGCCGTGCTCGGCCAGCTCGATCTGCGCCACCGGACGGTGGCCGAGGGCGGAGAGCTGCGCCTCGTAGGCCTTGCGCACGGGCAGGAGCAGCAGGTCGCCGGCCGCGCCGACGCCGCCGCCGATGACGATCAGCTCCGGGTCCAGCAGGGCGGCCACGGACGCCGACCCCTCGCCGATCCACCGGCCGAGCGTCGCCAGCAGCTCGGTCGCGAGCTCGTCGCCCTCCTGGGCGGCCTGGGTCACCTGCGGCCCCTCGATCGCGGCGGCGTCGCCGCCGGCGAGCTCCACGAGCCGGGCCGCACGGGCCGGCTGGGCGACGGCGGCCTGCCGGGCGTCGCGCACCAGGGCCGAGCCGGAGGCGTACTGCTCCCAGCAGCCTTCGTGGCCGCAGCCGCAGTAGTGGCCGCCGGGGACGACGCGCATGTGCCCGACCTCGGCCGCCACGCCCCACTTGCCGCGCACCAGCTCGCGGTCCACGACGATCGCGCCGCCGAGGCCGGTGCCGACCGTGAGCATGAGCATGTCGGTCGCGTCGCGCGCGGCGCCGAACCGGAACTCCGCCCAGCCGGCGGCGTTCGCGTCGTTCTCCACGACCACCGGCACGTCCAGGTCGAGCAGCCCTTCGATGCGCTCCGCGAGGGGGTACTCACGCCACGCGATGTTGGGCGCGAACTGCACCGACCGGCGGTCCGGGCTGACGAAGCCGGCCGCCGCGAGGCCGATCGCGCCGACCTCGTGCTCCTTGGCCAGCTCGGCGCAGGCGTCGGCGATGGCGCGGTCGATGCCCGCGACGTCGTCGGCGACCGTCTCGCGCCGCACCTTCGCGAGGATCGTGCCCGCCTCGTCCACCACACCCACGGCAATCTTGGTGCCGCCGATGTCGACTCCGATGGCGTGCATGCAGGAACCTCACGTTCATGTGTCGGGACGCCGCGTCCGCACGGCGTGTCACCCGGTCGGCGAGCGGCACGGGGGCGCGCGGTGCGCGCAGGGTCCAGACTAGCCACCACCGCCGCGAGGGTGCGACGCCCGTCCGTCACCAAACCGTGTCCTGGACCACTCGTGAGACCCGGTATCGTGACCGCCTGGGAACGAACCCCTGGCAATGCATCAGCATGGACGATGGAGTCAGCATGGACGAGATCACCATTCCGCAGGCGGTCAAGCTGCCTGCCACGTCGAACCTCAACGACCTCCTCGCCACCCGCGTGGCGAACGACCCGCGCGCCACGCTCGCCGAACGCCCGTCCGGCGACGGCTGGGAGCAGGTCTCGGCCGCGCAGTTCGACGCCGAGGTGGTGGCCGTCGCCAAGGGGCTCGTCGCCAAGGGCGTGCAGCCCGGCGACCCCGTCGGGATCATGTCGCACACCCGTTACGAGTGGACGCTCCTCGACTTCGCCGCCTGGGCCGCCGGCGCGGTGCCCGTGCCGATCTACGAGACGTCCTCCGCCGAGCAGGTCGAGTGGATCCTCACCGACTCGGCCATCACCGTGCTCGTCGTCGAGGACTCCGGCCTCGCCGCCACCGTCGCCGAGGTCTCCGACCGCGCCCCCGCGCTGCGCGAGGTCCTCGAGATCGAGGACGGCGCGATCGCCGCCCTCACCGCCGCGGGCGCCGAGGTGCCCGACGAGGAGATCGCCCGTCGTCGCGCGATCGCGGACCTCGTCGACGTCGCGACGATCATCTACACCTCCGGCACCACCGGGACCCCCAAGGGTGCGGAGATCACCCACGGCAACCTCGCGCTGCTCGGCGTCAACGCCGTCGCCGCCGTCCCCGAGGTGTTCAAGGACGGCGGGCGCACGCTGCTGTTCCTGCCCCTCGCGCACGTCTTCGCCCGCTACATCGAGATCCTCGCGATCGCGAGCGGCACCGTGCTGGGCCACTGGGCGGACCTCAAGACCGTCACCGCCGGGCTGGGCGCGTTCCGCCCCACCTACATCCTCGCCGTGCCGCGCGTCTTCGAGAAGGTCTACAACGCGGCGGAGCAGAGCGCCGCGGCGGGCGGCAAGCTCAAGATCTTCCACTGGGCGGCCGCCACCGGCATCGCGTACTCGCGGGCCCTCGACACCCCGTCCGGCCCGTCGCTCTGGCTGCGCCTCCAGCACAAGGTCGCCGACACCCTGGTGTTCTCCAAGCTGCGCGCCGTGCTCGGCGGGCAGGCCCAGTACGCCGTCTCCGGCGGCGGACCGCTCGGGGAGCGGCTCGGCCACTTCTTCCGCGGCCTGGGCGTCACCATCCTCGAGGGCTACGGCCTCACCGAGACCACCGCGCCCACCAGCGTGAACCGCCCCGACGCCATCAAGATCGGGTCCGTCGGGCCCCAGCTGCCCGGCTGCGGCGTGCGCATCGCCCCCGACGGCGAGGTGCTGCTGCGCGGCATCCAGGTCTTCCGGGGCTACCACAACAACCCCGAGGCGACCGCCGAGGCGTTCGACGACGGCTGGTTCCGCAGCGGCGACCTGGGCGTCCTCGACGATGACGGGTTCCTCACCATCACGGGCCGCAAGAAGGAGATCATCGTGACGGCGGGCGGCAAGAACGTCGCCCCCGCGCTCCTCGAGGACCGGATCCGCGCCCACGCCCTGGTGAGCCAGTGCGTCGTGGTCGGCGACAACCGGCCGTTCATCGCCGCGCTCGTCACCCTCGACGCCGAGGGCCTGCCCGGCTGGCTGAAGATGCACGGCAAGCCGGAGATGACGCCCGAGCAGGCCTCGACGGACCCCGACGTGCTCGCCGCCCTGGACGCCGCGGTGACCCGCGCCAACCAGGCCGTGTCGAAGGCGGAGTCCATCCGCAAGTTCGCGGTGCTGCCGGGCGACCTCACGGTCGAGAACGGGTACCTCACCCCCAAGCAGAGCGTGCGCCGGCACGTGTTCGTCAAGGACTTCGCCACGGAGATCGACAACCTGTACGTCGACACCCGCCAGAAGTCCGCGAGCTGACCCGGACCCACCTCGGCACCGGCGGTGCCGGCCCGGTCCTCACGGCGGCGTCCTGAGGACCGGGCGGGCACGCCCGGTGCGTGTCGGTGGGTCTCGCTACGTTCCCGACATGCCGAGCACCACCCCGCCCGCGGCGAGCCCGACCCCGCTGCAGCCGTCCTTCGAGGACCTCGGCACGCCGCTGAGCGACGTCACCTTCGTCGTGGTCGACCTCGAGACCACCGGGGGCCGGGCCGCCGACGGAGGCATCACCGAGATCGGCGCGGTCAAGGTGCGGGCGGGCGAGGTCCTCGGCGAGCTGCAGTCGCTCGTCAACCCGGGCCACCCGGTCCCGGCGTTCGTCGCCCGGCTCACGGGGATCACGACCTCGATGGTCGCCACCGCTCCCCCGATCGACCTCGTCCTGCCGAGCTTCCTGGAGTTCGCCCGCGACGCCGTGCTCGTGGCGCACAACGCGCCCTTCGACGTCGGGTTCCTGCGGGCCGCGTGCGACCGGCTGGGCTACGACTGGCCCGGGTTCCGCGTGGTCGACACCGTGCCGCTCGCGCGGCGGGTCGTCACGCGCGACGAGGCGCCCAACCACAAGCTCTCCACGCTGGCCATGCTGTTCCGCGCCCGGGTGACGCCCGACCACCGCGCGCTCGCCGACGCCCGCGCGACCGTCGACGTGCTGCACGCGCTCCTGGAGCGCCTGGCGCCGCTGGGGATCACGCACCTGGAGGACCTCGCCACCGCCGCGGACCCCGTGCCGCCCGACGTGCGCCGCAAGCGCACGCTCGCCGACGGCCTGCCCGAGGCTCCGGGGGTGTACCTGTTCCGCGGGCCCGGCGACGAGGTGCTGTACGTCGGCACGTCCACCAACCTGCGCAAGCGGGTGCGGTCGTACTTCACGGCGGCCGAGAAGCGCGGCCGCATCACAGAGATGGTCCGCATCGCGCACGCGGTCACCCCGGTCGTGTGCGCGACGCCGCTGGAGGCCCAGGTGCGCGAGCTGCGCCTGATCACCGAGCACTCCCCCCGCTACAACCGCCGCTCCAAGCACCCCGAGCGCCAGACGTGGGTGCGGCTCACCGACGAGGCGTACCCACGCCTGTCGGTCGTGCGCGACGTCCGGGAGGGCGCCCCGCACATCGGCCCGTTCAGCTCCCGGCAGGCGGCCCAGGCGGCCGTGGACGCCCTGCACGACGCCCTTCCGCTGCGCCAGTGCACCGCGCGGCTGCCTCGCGTCGCGCGGACGCCGGGCAGCCCGTGCGCGCTCGCCGGGATGGGGCGCTGCTCCGCGCCGTGCACGGCCACCGGCACCGCCGACGCCGGCTACGACGCCGTGGTCGACGCGGCGCGCACGGCCCTCACCGGCGACCCGTCCGCCGTCGTCGACGCGCTCGCCGCCCGGGTGGCACGCCTCGCCGCCCAGGAACGCTTCGAGGAGGCCGGGCAGGTCACGCACCGGCTCCGGTCGTTCGTCCAGGGCGCCGCGCGGGCCCAGCGCCTCACCCCCGTCGCACGGTGCGCCGAGCTCGTCGCCGGCAGGCCGAC
Organism: Isoptericola sp. NPDC057653; assembly: GCF_042799955.1. NCBI lineage: Bacteria > Bacillati > Actinomycetota > Actinomycetes > Micrococcales > Promicromonosporaceae > Isoptericola > Isoptericola sp. NPDC057653. The sequence continues at coordinate 708,684 of NZ_JBHVHP010000002.1, forward strand.
GGCGGCGGGGGGCTGGGAGCTCGTCGTGGTCAAGCACGCCCGGCTGGCGGCCACGGCGGTGACGGGCCCCGACGAGGACCCGCTGCCCGTGGTCGACGCCCTGCGGGCGACGGCCGAGGACGTCGCCCCGCCCGTGGCGCCCGCGCCCGCGTGCCACCCGGAGGAGGCCGCCCTCGTGCTCGCCTGGCTCGAGTCGCCGGGGGTCCGCCTCGTGCACGTGAGCGAGCCGTGGTCGTGCCCGGCCCGGTCTGCCGCGGCCCACGTCGACCTCGGGACCGTGTCGGCCAGCGTCGCGGAGCTGGCCGGCGTGGCTACGATGACCGCATGCTGACCGCCATCGTGCTTATCGACACCGAGGCCGACCAGATTCCCGAGGTGGCCGTCAAGGTCACGGATCTCAAGGGGGTCAGCGAGGTCTACTCCGTCACCGGCAAGGCCGACCTGGTCGCCATGGTGCGCGTGCGCGAGCACGAGGAGCTGGCCGACGTGATCGCCGACGGGATCAGCAAGGTCCCCGGCGTGGTGCGGACCGAGACCCTCATCGCGTTCCGCACCTACTCCCACGTGGACCTCGAGCAGGCGTTCGCCCTCGGCCTCGACGACTGAGCCTCGCGGCCGACCGGCGCGGCCGAGCCCGGGCCGTCAGGCCTGCGTCGCCGCGACCCAGCCGTCGAGCACGCGGACGGCGCCGCCCTCGTCGACGCTCCGGGCCGCCAGACCCATCCCGGCCGCGAGCCGCTCGACGAGCGACCCCTCGCCGGTGCCCGGCAGGCTGCCGTCGGCCACGAGGCCCGCGGCGGCGTTGAGCAGCACCGTCTCGCGCACGGGTCCGCGGTCGCTCCCGTCGAGCACCCGGCGCGCCACTCCCGCGTTGTGGGGGGCGTCGCCGCCGCGCAGGTCTGCGACCTCGATGCGCTGCAGGCCGAGGTCCGCCGCGGCGTCCAGGCGGTGCTCGACGACGGTGCCGCCGCGCACCTCCCACACGGTCGCTCCCCCGGTGGCGGCGAGCTCGTCGAGCCCGTCGTCGCCACGGAACACGAGCGCGTCCGTCCCGCGGCCGGCGAACACGCCCGCCATGAGGGGCGCCATGCGCGCGTCGGCGCAGCCGACGGCGGTCGCACCCGGCTGCGCCGGGTTGGTGAGCGGGCCGAGGAAGTTGAACGCGGTGGCGATGCCCAGGTCGCGGCGCGCCACGCCCGCGTGCCGCATCGACGGGTGGAACAGCCCCGCGAAGCAGAAGGTGATCCCCACCTCGCCCGCCAGGGCCGCGACCCGCTCGGGCGCCTGGTCGAGACGGATCCCGAGGGCCTCGAGCACGTCCGCGGAGCCCGACGACGAGGACGCGGCCCGGTTGCCGTGCTTGACGACCCGGAGCCCGGCACCGGCGATGACGACGGCGGCCATCGTGGACACGTTGACGGTGTGGTGCCGGTCGCCGCCGGTGCCGACGATGTCGACCGTCCTCCCGGGCACCTCGATCCGCGTCGCGTGCTCGAGCATCGCGTCGGCGAGCCCGGTGAGCTCCGCCGCCGTCTCTCCCTTCGCACGCAGGCCGACGAGGAAGCCGGCGAGGCGGGTGGGCGGGACCTCGCCCGACATGACCTCGTCCATGGCCCACGCCGTCTCCGCGGCGGTCAGGTCGCGCCCGGCGACCAGCTCGGTGAGGATGCCGGGCCAGGTGGGGTCGGTTGCCGGGTCGGTGGATGCCACGAGGGTCCCTTCGGTTCGGAGCCGGGCACCCGGGGCAGGGCGTACGCCCCTCGGCGGGTCAGGCGGCTGCGGTCAGGAAGCCGGCCACGGTGCGTTGCAGCTCGATCGCGTCGAGCGGCCTCGGCACCACGGCGTCGGCGAGCGACCACGATGCTAGCCATCCGTCGTCCCGCCTGCCGGTGAGGACCACGACGGGCGGACACCGGTACACCTCGTTCTTGAGCTGGCGGCACAGCCCCATCCCGCCGGCCTTGTCCGCCTCGCCGTCGAGCACCAGCAGGTCCCACCCGCCACGGTCCGCGGCGGCGATCAGCGCGGCGGAGGTCGCGACCTCGGCCCAGGCGATCTCCGGGGCGTGCGCCCGCAGCCGGGGGCCGACGGCGGTCCGGACCTGCTCGCGCACCGTCCGGTCGTCGCTGTAGAGCAGGACGCGCGGCCCGCGGGCGGGCGCGGCCGGCTCGAGGCTGGTCGGGTGTTCCGTCGTCTGATCCGTCATCGAGGCTCCCCTTCGTGGACGTGCGCGGCACCGGGCACGGACACGACGCCCGGGCCAGGCGCGCGGCTGCCGGACGTCGACGTTTGCTGGCATCGTGGCACACCCACGTCACCTCGGGCAGCCACCAAACGTGGTCTTTTACTGGCACTCTCCATCGATCCGTCACCTCGTAGGGGCAGAGTGGCGAGTTTCCGCAGATTCTGTGCGCATCGACTTCGCGCAGCGCCCACACGAGTGGCTCGAACCGGCCACATGTCGGCCATAATGGCTGACGTGTCGACCGCAACGGCTGCTGCCCCCCATGCCCACCAGCACGTGAGCGTCAACCGTCCGAACCCCGTGTCGGTCGGGACGATCGTCTGGCTCGCGAGCGAGCTCATGTTCTTCGCCGGCCTCTTCGCCATGTACTTCACCGTGCGCTCGGTGATGCCCGAGGCGGAGTGGGCCGCTCAGGCGGACAAGCTCAACATCACCTTCTCGACGATCAACACCACCGTGCTGGTGCTGTCGTCGGTCACCTGCCAGATGGGTGTGTGGGCCGCGGAGCGGTTCAAGCCGGTGCGTTCCGGCTCCATCTTCCAGGTGAACAAGTGGGGCATGCACGAGTGGATGACCCTCACCTACCTCATGGGCGCCTTCTTCATCGGCGGCCAGATCTTCGAGTACACCGAGCTGGTGCACGAGGGCCTGACCATCTCGTCCAGCCCGTACGGCTCGGTCTTCTACCTGACCACCGGCTTCCACGGCCTCCACGTGCTCGGCGGCCTCATCGCCTTCCTGTTCCTGCTCGGCCGCTCGTTCGCCGCCCGGAACTTCGGCCACCACGAGGCCACGACCGCGATCGTCACGTCCTACTACTGGCACTTCGTCGACGTGGTGTGGATCGCCCTCTTCGCCGTCATCTACCTCCTGCGATGAACCCCCCGGCCGGCGTCGGAGCCGGCTCTGAACCTGCACCTTCGATCTGCGAGACGAGGATCATTTCGTGAAGGCACTCGCCGCCCGCAGGCACCACCGGCTGGCGCCGGTCGTGCTGCTGCTGCTGGCGCTGCTGGTCACGGGCGGCGTCTACGCCGCCCTTGCCCCGAGCCCGGCCCAGGCCGACACCGCCAGCACCGCGGACATCGAGACCGGGAAGAAGCTCTTCCAGGCCAACTGCGCCACCTGCCACGGACCGAACGCGGAGGGCACCGCTCAGGCGCCGTCGCTCGTCGGCGTGGGCGCCGCCGCGGTCGACTTCCAGGTCTCCACCGGCCGGATGCCCATGCAGATGAACGGCCCCCAGGCCGAGGCCAAGCCCCGGCAGATGAACGAGGAGCAGACGGCCGCGCTCGCCGCGTACGTCGCGTCCCTCGGCGCCGGCCCGGCCATCCCCACCGACGAGCAGGTGGACGGCAGCCAGGGCGACCCGGCCAACGGCATGGCCCTGTTCCGCACCAACTGCGCGATGTGCCACAACGCCGTCGGTGCCGGTGGCGCCCTCTCCGAGGGCAAGTTCGCGCCGCCGCTGTGGGACACCTCCGGCCGCAACGTCTACCAGGCGATGCTCACCGGCCCGCAGTCGATGCCGGTGTTCAACGACGCCAACATCACGCCGACCGAGAAGCGCGACATCATCGCGTTCCTCGACGAGCAGGACCAGGGCTCGGCCGGTGGCCTCACCCTCGGTTCGCTGGGCCCGGTCAGTGAGGGCCTCTGGGCCTGGATCATCGGCATCGGCCTGATCATCGGCGGCGCTGTGTGGATCGGAGCGAAGTCCTCGTGAGCGAGAACCAGAACCCCCAGGGCGCGTCGCGCGACGTGACCCCCCACGGTGGCAACGGCACGGTCGAGCACTCCGACCGCTTCGCCGACCCGGGCGTCCCGACGCACCACCCGCGCCTCGCGGACACCGACACCAAGGCCGCCAAGCGCAACGAGCGGATCATCGCGATCCTCTTCGCGATCTCCTGCGTGGGCACCGTCGCGTCCCTCGTGGCGTACTTCGCCGTGCGGCCGGACGGCACGACGCCCGGCGTCCGTATGTCGACCGTGCTGCTCGGCGTGGCGATCGCAGTCTCGCTGTTCGGCATCGGCTTCGCCGCCGTGCACTGGGCCAAGACCCTGATGTCCTCCAAGGAGTACGTCGAGGAGCGCCACTCGAGCGCGAGCTCGGAGGACGTGCGCGAGGTCGTCCAGCAGCAGTTCAAGGACGGTCTCGAGGACTCCGGCATCGCCCGTCGTCCCGTGCTCAAGGGAGCGGTCGTCTCGGCGCTCGCCCTCTTCCCGCTGACCATCGCCGTGCCGCTCGTGTCGAGCGTCGGCGGTACCTGGAACGTCGCCTCGTTCCGCAACACGATCTGGCGGAAGGGCATGCGTCTCGCGTACGACCCGTCCGGTCGTCCGATCAAGGCCTCGGACCTCACGGTCGGCTCGGTCGCCCACGTCATCCCCGACGTCCCCGCCGAGGAGCGCGAGTCGCACGAGTGGATCACCGAGAAGTCGAAGGCGGTCGTGCTCCTCGTGCGCATGGACCCCCGCGACCTCAAGCGCGACCACCGCCCCGGTGCCTCCTACGACGGCATCGTCGCGTACTCGAAGATCTGCACCCACGTCGGGTGCCCGGTCGCCCTCTACGAGCAGCAGACGCACCACCTGCTGTGCCCGTGCCACCAGTCGACGTTCGACGTCGCCGACGGCGCCAAGGTGGTCTTCGGTCCTGCCAAGCGCCCGCTGCCCCAGCTGCCCATCACCGTCGACGACGAGGGGTATCTTGTGGCTGAGGACGACTTCGACGAGCCCGTCGGCCCGAGCTACTGGGAGCGACTGAAGTGAGCACCACGACAACTCCCCCCGCCACGGCGGAACCCACGACGTTGATCGGCAAGTCCGCCGACTACCTCGACCAGCGGACCAAGATGGGCGTGCTCGCGAAGCAGCTCGTCCGCAAGGTCTTCCCGGACCACTGGTCCTTCATGCTCGGCGAGATCGCACTGTTCTCGTTCGTCGTGCTCCTCATCTCCGGCGTGTTCCTGGCGATGTTCTTCGAGCCGTCGATGGCGCTCACCACGCACCACGGCGCCCCGGCGACGATGGACGGCCAGCTGATGTCGGTGGCCTTCTCCTCGACCCTCGACATGTCGTTCGAGGTGCGCGGCGGTCTGCTCATGCGGCAGATCCACCACTGGTCGGCGCTGATCTTCGTCGCCGGCATCGTGGTGCACATGATGCGCGTCTTCTTCACCGGCGCGTTCCGCAAGCCCCGCGAGCTCAACTGGCTCGTCGGCACGCTGCTGCTGATCATGAGCCTGCTGGCCGGCTTCTCCGGCTACTCCCTCCCGGACGACGTGCTCTCCGGCAACGGTCTGCGCATCACCGACGGCGTCATCAAGTCGATCCCGATCATCGGGTCGTACCTGTCCTGGTTCGTCTTCGGCGGCGAGTTCCCGGGCGAGCACATCATCCCGCGCCTGTTCACGGTGCACATCCTGCTCGTGCCGGCGCTGATCCTCGCGCTCGTGGGCGTGCACCTGTTCCTCATGGTGCTCAACAAGCACACGCAGTACCCGGGCGGCGGCCGCACCGACCGCAACGTCGTCGGCTACCCGGCGGTCCCGGCGTTCGCCACGAAGATGGGCGGCAACTTCTTCATCATCTTCGGCGTGCTGGCCCTCATGGGCGGCACCCTGGCGATCAACAACGTCTGGAACTACGGCCCGTACGACCCGTCACCGGTGTCCGCAGGCGCCCAGCCCGACTGGTACATGCTGTTCCTCGAGGGATCGCTACGCCTCATGCCGGGCCAGGCCGAGATCGTCACGTGGGGCGACTTCACGCTCTCGCTGAACATCCTCGTGCCGGCGGTCATCATCCCGGGCCTGCTGTTCACGTTCCTGTTCGTGTACCCGTTCGTCGAGGCGAAGGTGACGGGCGACCACCGCGAGCACCACGTGCTCGACCGGCCGCGCAACGTGCCCACCCGCACGGGCCTGGGCGTCGCGTTCCTCACGGCGTTCGTCATCCTCGCGCTGGCCGGGTCGAACGACCTCATCGCCACGCACTTCGCGCTGTCGATCAACGCGATCACCTGGGTCTTCCGGGTCCTGTTCTTCGTCGGCCCGGTCTTCGCGTTCTGGGTCACCAAGCGGATCTGCATCGGCCTGCAGCGCAAGGACCGTGAGCTCGTGCTCCACGGTCACGAGACCGGGCGCATCGTCCGGTTCGCGAACGGCGAGTACATCGAGGTCCACCGCCCGCTCGACGAGCAGGAGCGCTGGCTCCGCGTGAACTACGAGCCGCGCCGCCCGCTCGAGATCGAGCCGGCGACGGACTCGCGTGGCGTCAAGCGCAAGGGCTACAAGAAGGACAAGCGCTGGCAGAAGCTGTCGCGGTTCTTCTACGAGGACCGTGTCGAGCCCGTGACCCCGGCCGAGCTGGCCGCGGCGCACGCGCACGGCGAGCACGACGAGCTCGAGCCGGCCCACGACACCCCCGAGCTGGTCTCGGGGTCTGGATCCGTCGAGCGGGAGCACTGAGTCTCCTGCAGGCTGGAACGGTGGCCCGCGCTCCCTTCCCCCGATTCGTCGGGCGGGGTGCGCGGGCCGTCGTCGTTCCCGGCACCTAGTGTCGGCCGGACGCAGCCCTCGACGACGTCCCCATCGCACGCCGACCACGACGTGCGGCACGCAACCGGAGGTATCTCAGCATGGCTGTCTACACGCTCCCTGACCTGCCCTACGACTACAGCGCCCTGGAGCCGCACATCAGCGGCAAGATCATGGAGCTGCACCACGACAAGCACCACGCGGCTTACGTCGCGGGCGCCAACACCGCCCTCGACAAGCTCGCCGAGGCCCGCGAGTCCGGCGACAACGCCGCGGTGAACCTGCACGAGAAGAACCTCGCGTTCAACCTCGGCGGCCACACCAACCACACCGTCTTCTGGCACAACCTGTCCCCCGAGGGCGGCGGCGAGCCCGAGGGCGAGCTCGCCGAGGCCATCAAGGACGCCTTCGGGACCTTCGCCGCCTTCCAGGCCCAGTTCGCCGCCGTCGCCACCGGCATCCAGGGCTCCGGCTGGGCCGTCCTCGGCTGGGACTCCATCGGCCGACGCCTCGCGATCTTCCAGCTCTTCGACCAGCAGGCCAACGTGCCCGTCGGCATCACCCCGCTGTTCATGCTCGACATGTGGGAGCACGCCTTCTACCTCGACTACCTCAACGTCAAGGCCGACTACGTCAAGGCCGTCTGGAACATCGCCAACTGGCAGGACGTCGCCGCCCGCCTGCAGCGCGCCCGCACCCAGACCGCCGGCCTGATCGTCCCCGCCTGACGCAGACCGCCCGGACGCACGACGGGGGCCCCGCACGCGATGCGTGCGGGGCCCCCGTCGTCGTGGAGCCCGGTCGTCAGCCCTGGGTGCCGAACTCCGAGTACGGGACGACCTCGTCCTTGGCCGGGGCCTTGATGTCGACGGGCTCGCCCCACTTGGAGAAGGCCGTCGAGACGACCATCTCCTGGCCGCTGACGTCCATCGTGATGTCCGCGGCGACCGGCAGGCCTTCGGGGGCGACCTTGTAGACCAGGGTCATCTCCCCCACCTGGTCGGCCATGTCCGCGTTCACGCCGGTCGCGCCGTTCTCGAGCTTCGAGGGGTCGATGGTCATCGTGTAGACGTCGGCCTCGACGCCGTCGACCTTCTCCGTGCCGGTGTGCTCGAACTTCGTGACGGCGTCGGCCATCGCCTCCGCCTGGGCGGCGGCGTCCATCGACTCCATCGAGTCGAAGGTGCCCGCCATGTTCGGGTCCGCGGCCATCTCCTCGGCCGTCAGCGAGAGGTACTTCCCCTGCGTCAGCTCGCCCATGGACATGTAGATCGTGCCGTCGAGCAGGATGATGTCCATGTCCATGCCCATGACGCCCATGGACATCTGCATGGCCGTGTCCTCGACGGTCTTGCCGTAGGAGATGTCCGCCGTGGTGGTGGTCTCGCTCATCCCGGCGGAGTCGGCCAGCTCACCGCCGTAGGTCATCTCCATGTGCGACGTCGTCGCCTTCTCCTGCGCCGCCTGCATCTGCTCGGCGAGGTCGGTGAGGTCCGCCGCGGTGGTGATCTCGGCGGTCTGCTCCTGGGCGGCTTCGGAGCCGCCAGAGGTGGAGGCAGCGGGCTCTCCGCTCCCGCAGGCGCTCAGTGCGAGGGCGACCAGGCCCGCCGATGCCAGGGCCACGGACTTCTGGGGGACGCGCACGTGCTGCTCCTTCTCAGGGAATGATGAGGTTTCATTCCATCACGGCAGGGCCCGACGGTGGGGTGCGCGGCCGCACCCTTCGCGGATCGTTGCCGTTCCGTGTCCGCCCGGCGAACGACGACGCGCCCCGCTCCGGAGGAGGAGCGAGGCGCGTCGGCTACCGCTGTGTCAGTGCGCGTGCTGTCCGCGGCTGAACTCGAAGACCCAGCCGACGAGGCCGATCACACCGAGGACGAAGCCGATGTAGAGCACCCACCAGCCGACCGCGAGTCCGAGGAAGGCGATGGCGGCGGACGCGGCGATGACCAGAGGCCACCAACTCCACGGCGAGTACACGCCCTGGTCGCCGGCGCCCTGCTCGATCTCGCCCTCTTCGTCGTCCTCGGGCCGCGCGTCGATCCGCCGGGCCGTCAGAGCGAGGTAGGCACCGACCATGGCCATCAGTGCACCCACGAGCGGGATGCCCAGGTAGCCGACCGGCTCCGTGAAGTGCGTGACGAGCCCGTAGATCACGCCCACCAGGACGAAGAACGGTGCGAGGAACAGGAAGAGCTTGATCTCGATCTTCACTTGCGGTTCTCCCCCTCGTCCTCGATGACCGTCGTGGTCGACTGCGCCGCGTCGGACTGCGCGCTGTCGCGCCGCTCCTCGACGACCTCCTGCTGGCCCCGGCGCTGCGAGTCGCCGTACACGGCGTTCAGCGCTCCGTGGCCGGGCGCCTGCTCCATCGCCGCGACCTCGGGGTGGTGGAGGTCGAACGCCGGCGACTCCGAGCGGATGCGCGGCAGCGACGTGAAGTTGTGGCGCGGCGGCGGGCAGCTGGTGGCCCACTCGAGCGAGCGACCGTAGCCCCACGGGTCGTCCACGGTGACCTTCGGCGCGTTGCGCCAGGTCGTGTACACGTTCCACAGGAACGGGAGGGTCGAGGCGGCGAGGATGAACGCGCCGATGGTCGACACCTGGTTCTCCCAGGTGAAGCCCTCCTCCGGCATGTAGTCCGCGTAGCGGCGGGCCATGCCCTCGACGCCCAGCCAGTGCTGGATGAGGAAGGTCATGTGGAAGCCGACGAACAGCATCCAGAAGTGGACCTTGCCGAGGCGCTCGTTCAGCATCCGCCCCGTGAACTTCGGCCACCAGAAGTAGAAGCCGGCGAACATCGCGAACACCACGGTGCCGAAGACGACGTAGTGGAAGTGCGCCACGACGAAGTACGAGTCGGACAGGTGGAAGTCCAGCGCGGGGCTCGACAGGATGATGCCGGTCAGACCACCGAAGAGGAACGTCACGAGGAAGCCGATCGACCACAGCATCGGTGTCTCGAACGTGAGCTTGCCTCGCCAGAGCGTGCCGATCCAGTTGAAGAACTTCACGCCCGTCGGGATCGCGATGAGCATCGTCATGAAGGCGAAGAACGGCAGCAGCACGGCGCCGGTCACGTACATGTGGTGCGCCCACACCGTGACAGACAGGGCCGCGATCGCGATCGTCGCGATGATGAGGCCCTTGTAACCGAAGATCGGCTTGCGGCTGAAGACCGGGAAGATCTCCGACACGATGCCGAAGAACGGCAGCGCGATGATGTACACCTCGGGGTGGCCGAAGAACCAGAACAGGTGCTGCCAGAGGATGGCGCCACCGTTCTCAGGGTTGAAGACCTGCGCCCCGAGGCGGCGGTCGGCACCCAGCGCGAAGAGCGCGGAGGCCAGCGGCGGGAAGGCCATCAGCACCAGCAGGCTCGTGACGAGCGTGTTCCACGTGAAGATCGGCATCCGGAACATGGTCATGCCCGGCGCGCGCATCGTGATGATGGTGGTGATGAAGTTGACGGCACCGAGGATGGTGCCGAAGCCCGCCAGCGCGAGGCCGAACACCCAGAGGTCTCCGCCCAACCCTGGACTGAACGTCGTGTTCGACAACGGTGCGTACGCGAACCAGCCGAAGGAGGCGGCGCCCTGCGGGGTGAAGAAGCCTGCCGCGGCGATGATGCCGCCGAAGAGGAACAGCCAGTACGCGAACATGTTGAGCCGCGGGAAGGCGACGTCCGGCGCACCGATCTGCAGCGGCATGATCACGTTGGCGAAGCCGGCGAACAGCGGCGTCGCGAACAGCAGCAGCATGATCGTGCCGTGCATGGTGAAGAGCTGGTTGTACTGCTCCTTGCTCTGCACGATCTGCAGGCCGGGCGAGAACAGCTCGGCCCGGATCAGCAGGGCGAGGATGCCTCCCACGGCGAACCAGATGAACGACGTGATGAGGTACATGTACCCGATCGTCTTGTGGTCCGTGGAGGTGATCCACTTGACCACGGTGCGACCGAGGTTCTGGCGCTTCGGCGCGAGGCCGGGGATGACCTCGGCGCCGTACGCGGTGGCTGTCGTGGCCGCCATCAGTTCTCGACCTCCGGGAGCGTGTCGTCCTGCGGGAAGTTCGCGTGCTGCTGGCGGTTCAGGTCGAGGCCGAGCTCGCCCGTCTGCCCCGCGTCGCGCAGGTCGCTCATGTGTGCGTCGTACTCCGCCTGGGAGACGACCTTGACGTTGAAGAGCATCCCGGAGTGGAACTCGCCGCAGAGCTCGGCGCACTTACCGGCGTACGTGCCCTCGCGGGTCGGCGTCACCTGGAACGTGCCGGTGCGGCCCGGGATCATGTCCTGCTTGTACAGGAACGCGGGGATCCAGAACGAGTGGATGACGTCGCGCGAGTCGAGCGTGAACTCGACCGACTTGTCGACCGGCAGGTACAGCGTCGGGACGTCCTTCGATGTGCCCGGGGCGCCGTCCACCTCGTCGTCGACGGTCTGACCGCCGACGTCCAGGAGGTGCTGGCCGGAGTCGTAGACGCCGTCGTCCAGGTAGTTGAAGTCCCAGCTCCACTGCTTGCCGATGACCTGGATGTTCACGTCGGGCTCGGCGCTCGTGTCCTTCACGGCGGACATGTCGCGGTCCGTGTAGAAGAACAGGACGAGGATCATGATCGTCGGCACGGCCGTGTACATGATCTCGAGCGGCATGTGGTAGCGCGTCTGGACCGGGAGCTGGTGGTCGTTGCGGCGCTTGCGGTAGGCCGCGACGCACCACAGCATCAGGCCCCAGGTGATGACACCGATGATCAGCGCTGCGATCCAGGAGCCGACCCAGAGGTTGGTGATTCGCTCGGTCTGGTTGGTCACCTCCCCGTCGCTGTAGCCGGGCAGGTATCCGCGCTTGACGGAGTCGCTGGCACAACCGGACGCCAACACCGCGACGGCGCCGGCGATGACCGTCGCGCGCAGGATGACCCGCCGGGTGCGGGTGGGGCTCTTCGAGTGCAAGGGAGGCCTTTCACGTCACGTCCTGCCCGAACGCCACCGCCCTGGGGGGCGGGCGCGCAGACGGGACCTTCGTCCTCGATGTGGTGCAGCCTAGCGCGCCCGGAGCAGGTTCGACGCCGCGAAAGCCCCGTCGGGACGTGACTCTTTCCGCACGGGACGTCCACATCTGCTCGTTGCACACAGACCCCTGCGGAGTGTCAGATCGTTGCCCTCGGGTGTCAGATCCTCGGCCGCCCGCCGGCCCGATCGGCGCCCCGCCCCGACCCGCCGAAGATGGCACGATCGTGCCCTGGGTGCGGGTTCCGCGCCCCGTCGCGCGCCGTCCGCCGGCCGTCGCGCCGCACGTCATCCCCCACGGAGCACACCTGTGACGGACACCACCGATCCCGCCGCGCCCCCCTCCCCCGCGGCCTCGCCCGCACGCGCGACACCCGCGCCTGCCGCGCGGGTGCACCTGGACAACGGGGGCGGCGCGCCGCTGCACCCGCTGGCGCGGCAGGGGCTGCTGCAGGCGCTCGAGGACGGCTGGGCCGACCCGCGCCGTCTTCACACGGAGGGGCGGCGTGCCGCCCGGCTGCTGGACGGCGCCCGGGAGGCCGTGGCGGCCGTCCTCGGGGCGCGCACCGAGGAGGTCCGGTTCACCGCCAGCCACGTCGCCGCTCTCCACGCCGCCGTGCTCGGCACCGCCGAGGCCCGGCGGCGCGCCGGCGGCGACGTCGTCGTCGGGGAGACCGAGCGTGCCGCGGTGCTGCACGCCGCCTCCGCGTCCGCCGCGGCGCACGGCGGGGCCCGGGTGACGGTCGGCGTCGACCGCCACGGCCGCGTGGACCTCGACGGTTTCCGCGCCGCCGTCGCCGCACCCGGTGTCGCGGTCGCCGCGCTCCAGCACGCCAACGGGGAGGTCGGGACGCGCCAGCCGCTGCGCGCCGCCCACGAGGCCGCCCGCGCCGCCGGCGTGCCCCTCCTCGTGGACGCCGGCGCGAGCCTCGGCCACGACGACGTGCCCGACGCCTGGGACCTCCTCGCCGCCCAGCCCTCCGACTGGGGCGGCCCGGCGGGCGTCGGCGTCCTCGCGGTGCGCCAGCGCGTGCGGACCGTGCCGCCCGGCCCCGAGGACGCCGACCCGTGGGCGCCCGGCGGCGTGAGCGTGCCCGCGGCGTTCGCCGCGGCCGTCGCGCTGCAGGCCACGGTCGCCGACCGGGTCGCCGAGGACGCGCGACGCCGCGCGCTCGTGGGCCGCGTGCGGGCCGCCGTCGCGGCGGTCCCCGACGTCGAGGTCGTGGGCGACCCGGACGACCGGCTCCCCCACGTCGTGACCTTCTCCTGCCTCTACGTCGACGGCGAGGCGCTGGTGACCGAGCTGGACCGGGCCGGCTTCGCCGTCGGCTCGGGCTCCGCGTGCACGTCGAGCACCCTGGAGCCCTCCCACGTGCTCGCGGCGATGGGCGTGCTCACGCACGGGAACGTCCGGGTCGCGCTGGACCGCTCCACGACGGAGGACGACGTCGAGCGCTTCCTGGCCGTGCTGCCCGGTGCGGTCCGGCGGGTCCGCGACGTGCTCGGGGTGAGCGGGCTGTGACCGCGCACCCCGGGGACGGCACCGGCACGGTCGTGGTCGACGCCCGTGGCCTGCGCTGCCCGCTGCCGGTGATCCGGCTCGCGGCCGCCGCCCGCGACCTCCCCGCCGGGACGCTCGTCACCGTGCTGTCGACCGACCCCGCCGCCCGGCACGACGTCCCCGCGTGGGCGCGGATGCGCGGTCACGCCATGGCGGGCGACCCCGAGCTCCGCGAACCGGACGAGGGTGACGCCGTGTGGGTGCTGACGGTGCGGCTCGCCGCCGGACCGTGAGCGCGACGCCCGCGCACGACGACGGCCCGGCCACCCCCGAGAGGGGCGACCGGGCCGTCGGAGGCCGGGATCAGCGGCTCAGCTGAACGAGCCGCCGCAGGCGCAGGAGCTGCCGGCGTTCGGGTTGTCGATCGTGAAGCCCTGCTTCTCGATGGTGTCCGCGAAGCCGATCTTCGCGCCCTCGAGGTAGGGCACGCTCATGCGGTCCACGACGACCTCGACGCCGTCGAAGTCACGCAGCGCGTCCCCGTCGAGCAGACGCTCGTCGAAGTAGAGCTGGTAGATCAGGCCGGAACAGCCGCCGGGCTGGACGGCCACACGCAGACGCAGGTCGTCGCGGCCCTCCTGCTCGAGCAGGCTGCGAACCTTGTCGGCGGCGACGTCGGACAGGTCCACGCCGTGCGTGGCGATCTCGGTGGTGTCGGTCATGCTTCCTCCAACAGGCGGACCTTTGCGGCTGTTCCCGATCCTACGCGCGAATCTCGCGGACGCGATGACGCGGCTCACAGCCTGCGTGCCGCACGCCCGGACCGGCGGTCCTCGGGCCGCGTCGGGCCACGTCGGGCAACGTCAGGCAACGTCACGCCGCGTCAGGCCCACGACGGCGCCCACGTCCGCGCCACGCGCGCCGTCGCCGCCACGACGTCCGCACCGGTCTCGTGCACCCCGCTGACGCCCGCCCCGGACCACTCGCGTCGCGAGACCTCGCTGCGGCCGACCAGCAGCACGACGGGCACCGCGAGGGGCGCGGCGGCACGGACGGCGGCGGCCACGAGGCCCTCGCGCAGCGTCGTCGCGTCCAGGACCGCCAGGTGCACGACCACGAGGTCCGCCGCGCCGGCCGGCGCGCCCAGCGGGCCCGTCCCGGGCGCGGCCACCGAGGTCAGGCCCAGCGCGTCCAGCGGGACGAACACCCCGGCTGGCCCGCCGTGGCCGGGCGGGGCGGGCGCGGCCCCGGGCACCACCGCGGTCCGCACCTCGCAGGACGGCGCGGCCTCGCGCCACGCGGTCGCGAGCCCCTGGGCCAGGTCGGCGTCCTCGCCGACGCAGAGCAGCACGTGCATGCCGTGATCGTGGCACAGCCGGGACGCCGACGGGTCCGGCGCGAGCCCGCGGGACGACGCCGCGGGCCGGACGCACGGCCTCGCGCACGCGTGCGCTGTGGAAACATGAGCGGGTGACCACCCTGCTGAACGACACCGCGGGCACCCCGACCGGCGCCTCGACCGGCTTCGCCGAGCCCGCACCCTCCGCGCTGCTGCTGCTCGGCCAGGGCCGCGACCTCGCCTCCGAGCGCGGCGTCGAGTGCACGGGGGCGCTGCCCGCGCCGTCCGACCCCGACCTGGTGGACCGGGCCCGCGCCGCGCGCGCCGCGCTGGGCGAGCGCGCGTTCGTCCTCGGGCACCACTACCAGCGCGACGAGGTCATCGACTTCGCGGACGTCACGGGCGACTCCTTCAAGCTCGCGCGCGAGGCGGCCGCCCGCCCCGAGGCGGAGTTCGTGCTCTTCTGCGGCGTCCACTTCATGGCCGAGAGCGCCGACATCCTCACGTCGGACGCGCAGCAGGTCGTGCTGCCCGACCTCGCCGCCGGCTGCTCCATGGCCGACATGGCGGAGATCGGTCAGGTCGAGGAGGCCTGGTCCGTGCTGCAGGACGTCGGGATCGCCGACGACACCGTGCCGGTGACGTACATGAACTCCTCCGCCGCGATCAAGGCCTTCACCGGCCGGCACGGCGGCACCGTCTGCACGTCGTCCAACGCCCAGGTCGCGCTGCGCTGGGCGTTCGACCGCGTGGGTGGCGTCGAGGGCACCGGCAAGGTGCTCTTCCTGCCCGACCAGCACCTGGGCCGCAACACGGCCGTCCTCCAGCTCGCCATGAGCCTGGACGACTGCGTGGTGTACGACCCGCGCAAGCCGCTGGGTGGCCTCACCGAGCAGCAGCTGCGCGACGCGCGCATGATCCTGTGGCGCGGGCACTGCTCCGTGCACGGCCGGTTCTCCGTGCGCAACGTCGAGGACGTCCGGGCGAAGGTGCCCGGCGTCGAGGTGATGGTGCACCCCGAGTGCAAGAACGAGGTCGTCACCGCCGCCGACCGGGTCGGCTCGACGGAGTACATCATCAAGGCCCTGGAGTCCGCCGAGCCCGGCAGCTCCTGGGCGATCGGCACCGAGCTCAACCTGGTGCGGCGCCTCGCCAAGGCCCACCCGGACAAGCAGGTGCACTACCTCGACTCGACCGTGTGCTTCTGCTCGACCATGAACCGCATCGACCTGCCGCACCTGGTGTGGGCGATGGAGTCCCTGGTCGAGGGGCGCGTGGTCAACCGGATCGTGGTCGACGCCGACGACGCCCACTGGGCGCGCGTGGCGCTCGACCAGATGCTGGCGCTGCCGGGGATCTGACCGGGGGCCGCACGGCCCGGGACACGGGAGAAGGCATGAGCACGGACAGCGGGCTCCACATCGGGATCCTCGTGTTCGACGACGCCGAGGAGCTCGACGTCGTCGGGCCGTTCGAGGTGCTCGCCGCCTGGGAGCAGCACTCGCTCGTCGAGTCGGGGCTCAAGCCGCACGTGAGCACGTTCTCGCGCGACGGCGAGGGCGTGCGGCTGGCGAAGGGCCTCCGGCTCGTGCCGGCGCACTCCGCCGACGACGTCGGGCCGCTGCACGTGCTCGTGTACCCGGGCGGCTGGGGCACGCGCGCCATGATCGCCGACCCGGCGCACCTGGAGTGGCTGCGGCAGGTGCGCCTCCAGACGCCGCTCCTCGCGAGCGTGTGCACCGGGGCGCTCGTGCTCGCGGCGGCGGGCCTGCTGGCGGGCCGGCCCGCGACGACGCACCGCGACCACTACGACGAGCTGGCGCAGCTCGACCCGAGCGTCGTGGTGGACACCGAGGCGCGGTTCGTCGACGACGGCGACGTCGTCACGGCGGCCGGCGTCTCGGCCGGGATCGACATGGCCCTGCACCTCGTGGCCCGCCTGGAGTCGCCGGAGGTCGCCCGCGCCGTGCGGCGCGGCATCCAGTACGACCCGGCTCCCCCGGTCTAGCGCCGCCTCCCGCGCCCCGCACCGCCGGGTACCTGATACCGGCGGTCGCCGATATAGCCTGCGCGGGTGACTCGAATGATCCAGCTCACCTGGGCCTCCCTGCGGCCGCGCAAGCCCGTCCCCGGCCAGGGCCTGCTCGACCCCTCCGTGACGACGATGCGGGTGCACCCCGGCGACCTCGACCTGTACCTGCACGTCAACAACGGCTCGTACCTGCAGATGATGGACGTGGCGCGCTCGAACTTCATCGCCGACCTCGACGGGTTCGCGAAGATCGGCGACCGCAAGTGGTACCCCGTCGTCGCCGCGTCGACGATGACGTACAAGCGCTCCCTGCAGCTGTGGGACCGGTTCGAGATCACGACCCGCGTGCTCGGGTGGGACGAGCGCGTCGTCTACATGGAGCAGGCCTTCACCTGCAAGGGCCGCCTCTACGCCCGCGGCTACGTGGCCGGGCGGTTCCTGGGCCCCGGCAACGCGCGGGTCCCCGCCCCCGACGTCGTCGCGCTGATGGGCCACGACGCGCCGCCGCGGAGCCCCGAGCTCCCCGCCGACGTCGCCGCGTGGGCGCGGGCCGTGGACGTCGCCCACCGGGACGCCGGCCGGGTCTGAGCCGGCCCGCCGGCCGTCAGTGGAACGTCGTCGCGTAGTAGGTCTGGCGGTCGACCGTCTCCACCGTGACGTCCTGCGTGCGCTCCAGCCGGCGGCGCAGGTTGTCGGCGAACCGCAGCGAGTCGTCGTTGAAGCGGGACACGTCGTACGCGCACACCACCCGGTGCTCGGCGAGGTGGGCGACCAACGCGTCGATCATGTCCATGAAGGTGCGCGTGGCGCGCCGACCGGGGTGCGCGAGCGTGAAGCCGATGTACCAGACCGCGCCGCGCGCGGCGTGCTCCGGGTAGCGGGCCGCGAAGAACTCCGGGCTCACCCACGGCACCGCGGCCAGGTCCGTCGCGAGCGTCGTCAGGCCGACCGGCTCGCCGGCCCGGTCGTGGGCGAGGAGCTTCAGCACGCGCGGGTCGGCCATCTCCTCGTCGAACTCCTCGCGGTGCAGCACGTGCCGCGCCGCGGCGCGCGTGCGCAGCGGCTCGAACGCCTCCAGGTAGAGGCGCCAGAAGCCGTCGGCGACGTCGCCGGACACGGTCGGCTCGAACGTGACGTCAGCGTGCACGGCCCTGCTCCTCCCAGCCTGCTCGCCGGTAGGTCGCGACGACGACCGCGCACACCGGGAGCGTCTCGCACGTCAGCCCGGTGACCATGCGCCCCTCCGGGGCGTAGGTGCCGCCGCGGGTCGTCGACAGGTCCTCGAGGCTGTGCGTGAGGTCGGTGGCGACCTGCTCGTGCGACGGCCCGTCGTGCTCGACGAACAGGCCCGCGCCGCTGCCGTCGTCGCGGCGCGACCACGCCACCCCAGCCCACGCCTCGTGGCCCGGCAGCGACGCGTACCCCGCGGCGTACACGCACCACAGCGCGTCGCCGTGCTCCCCCTGCAGCTGGTCCGGGCCGTCGACCTCGAGGACGACGCTGCCCGGGGGGACCACGGAGCTGAGGCGCACCAGGTTGAAGTCGCCGACTCCGGCGGCGACGAGCGCGGCGTCGAACGCCGCGAGGGTGGTGCGCCCGCTCCCGGTGCCGGCGCTCACGCGGATGGTCAGGGGCTCGGTCATGGGGTCCTCGGGTTCGACGGGTCGGGGGGCACGGGGGCGACGCGGCCGGACGCCGCGTCCAGGAGGTCGAGCACGGGGCGCAGGACGGCGTCCGGTGCCTTCTTCCCCTTCGTGAGGAAAACGGTACTGCCGAGTCGCAGGTCGTCCCGCTCGCGCGACCCGACCTCTGCCCCCGAGTACACGACGAGGGGGACGTGGCGCAGCCGCCCGCTGCGGCGCAGGTCGGCCACGAGGTCCTTCCCGGACCCGTCGGGCAGCCGCAGGTCGAGCACCACGAGGTCCGGCTCCTCGCCCCGCGCGAGCGCCACGCGCGCCTCGGCCACGCCCCGGGCCGGGATCACGTCCAGGCCGCCGTTCTCCAAGACGGTCACCAGGACGTCCCGGAGGCCGTCGTCGTCCTCCACCACCAGCACCCGGTCGTGGTGGGGACGCAGCCGGATCACCTCGCGGACCGTCTCGACGAGCCGGTCGGGGTCGACGGGCTTGACCAGCCAGCCGTCCGCGAGCGCCGCGGTCTCCCGGGCGTCGGCCGGGGCCGTCCCCGACACCACGACGACCGGCAGCTGCGCCGTCGCCGCCGACCGCCGGAGGTGTCGGAGGATCTCCGTGCCACCGGTGCCGGGCATCGCCAGGTCGAGCACGATGGCCGCGGGGTGCTCGTCCTCGACGACGTCGACCGCCGCGCGGCCGTCGGTCACCCCCACCACGTCGTAGCCGCGCAGCTCGAGCACCTCGCGCAGCACCTCCACGACGTACGGGTCGTCGTCGACCACCACCACGCGCGTCGCCGGGCCGTCATCGTCCGGCGCGTCCGGCGCGGCGGGCGCCGCCATGGCCGAGACGACGCGCGGCAGCGTGAGCCGGAAGCTGGAGCCGCGTCCCTCCCCCTCGCTCACGGCCCACATGCGGCCGCCGTGCCGCTCGACGATGCTGCGGGCGATCGCGAGGCCGAGGCCGGTGCCGCCGCGCTCGCGCGCGTCGGAGGCGTCCACCTGCTCGAAGCGGCGGAACACCGCCTCGAGCTTGTCGGGCGGGATCCCCCGGCCCTCGTCGTCGACGCGCACCTCCGTCAGCTCGCCCACCGGGACGGCGGCCACCCGGACCGTGCCGCCCCGCGGGGAGAACTTCACGGCGTTGCTGAGCAGGTTCACGAGCGTCTGCACGACGCGCTCGCCGTCGACCCGCATGACGTCGTCGCTGCTCGCGGGCGCCAGCACCACCCCGGCCTCGTCGGCCTGGATGGACACCTGCTCCACGGCGGCCGCGACCAGGGCGTCGACCTGGTGGTCGGCCAGCTCGAGGGGCGTGGTCCCGGCGTCCATGCGCTCGACGTCGAGGATGTCGTCGACGAGCCGGCCGAGCCGCTCGCTGCTGGTCAGGGCGATGCGCACCATGCGCGCGGCCTGCTCGGACGACCGGTCGAGCACGCCGCTGTCGAGGAGTCCGAGCGCACCGCGGATCGAGGTGAGCGGCGTGCGCAGCTCGTGGCTCACGACGGAGACGAACTCGTCCTTGATGCGCTCCACCTCGCGCCGCTCCGTGACGTCGCGGAAGACCACCACGGCCCCGGTCACCTCGCCGTCGGCGCGCAGGGGGCTCGCCGTGACCTCGACGGGGACGTCCTTGCCGTCCAGCCGCCGGTAGACGTCCTGCTCGGCCGTGGCCGTCACGCCGTCGCGCACCGCCTCGGTGATGTAGCACCGGTCGGACGGGTAGGGGGTGCCGTCGGCGGCGGGCGCGTGGAACGTCTCGTGGGCGTCGTGGCCGACGAGGTCGGCGGCGGTGACCCCCAGGGTCCGGGCGCCCGCGGCGTTGACGAACGTGACCCGGCCGGCGGTGTCGACGCCGTAGATGCCGTCGGCCACCGACTCGAGGGTGCGTTCCCGCTCGCTGGCCAGCGCGCGCAGCTGCGCGGTGCGCAGCTCCACGCGGCGCTCGAGGTCGTGCCGCAGCGACTCGTTGTCGACGACCACGAGGATCTGCCGGACGACGACCGCCACGAGGACCGCCGTCCAGAGCGCGTTCGCCACCCACGGGAACGCCTGCCCGGCCTGGCCGACCCGCACGAGGGCGGCGGCGAGGAAGATGCCGAACGTCACGACCGTGCCGAGCACCGCCGACCCCTTGGCGCGCTCGTCCGCCAACGGGCTGCCGGAGGCGGCGGGGTGGCGCGCGGCGACCGCGATCGCGAGGTAGCCGCCCACCCACGCGGCATCGATCGGGCTGCCGAACGTGAAGCCGCCCTGGGCCGTGAGGAGCGCGAACGACACGTCCGCCACGGCGTACAGGACGAACCCGCTGCCGACGAGGCCGAGCGGCACGCGCTCCGCGGCGCTGGACCGGTTGAGCACCAGCACCGCGAAGGTCGCGAGGAGGGCGTCGACCACGGGCAGCGCGTAGGCGGTGAGCGCCGGCGTCGAGGAGAAGGTGCGCCCCTCCAGCGCGACGGCGAACACCGCGATGTACAGCACCGAGCCGCCGACGACGATGCTGTCGAGCAGCATCCGCACGACCTCCTGGCCGCGGGGGCGCACCGTCGGGAACAGGGCCAGGCCGACGACGCCGAGCGCCAGCGCCGCGATGTACGCGACGTCCCCGGTGTCAGGGTCTCCTACGGCCACCGCGTAGACGTTGCCGAGCACGCCCACGACGCCGCCGACGGCCAGCAGCCCCCAGGCCCGCCGCCGGCGTCCGGCCGACCGCACGGCCCGCCACCCGCAGCTGAACGCCGCGACGACGCCCGCGGCGGCGATCGCCGTCCTCGAGAGCTCGGCCCGCGCCGCCTGGTCCATCGGTCCGGCCAGGACCACCACCAGCGCCAGCACCCCGACACCCGCGGCCCAGCACCAGCGCACGAAGGTGCGGTGCCCCCGCGCCGTCGTCTGTCGCGCATCCCCCATGGGGCCGAGGTTAGGAGAGGTTGGCGTGCTCCGCTCTCCGCACGGGGCACGGGGGTTCGGGCGACGGAGAGCGCCGGAGGCCGCCGGGAGGTACGGTCGAGCGGACCGGGCAGGCGGACGAGGGGGAACAACACGTGGCGACGGGGGGCCGACGCGTGGTCGTCATCGACGACGACCCGTCGATCCGGGAGGTGGCCGCACTGGCGCTGTCGGCCGTCGGCGGGCACGAGGTGCACACGGCGGGCGACGGGACGGCGGGGCTGGAGGTCGCGCGGCGCGTGCGGCCGGACGCGATCCTCCTCGACGTCATGATGCCGGTGCACGACGGGCCCACGGTGCTGGGCCGCATCCGTGCCGTCCCGGAGCTGGTCGACGTGCCGGTCGTCTTCCTCACGGCGAAGGTCGGCACCCCGGAGATCTCGCGCCTCGACGGCCTGGGCGCCGTCGCCGTGCTCACCAAGCCGTTCGACCCGCTGCGGCTGTCGGACGAGCTCGCGGCCGCGCTGGGGTGGGACGCGTGACCTCCGCCGACCCGGAGGGCGGGCTCAGCGACGCCGTCGTGGTCCTCGCCCGCCGGGCCCGCGCGCGCAACGTCGGCCGTGCGCGGCGCATCCTGGAGCTCCTGGACGCACCGGGCGCCCCGCTCGACCGGGCCGCGCGGGAGGAGGCGGAGCACCTCTGCCACACCGTGACCGGGTCCGCGAGCACGTTCGGGGACCTGGAGCTCGCCGGGGCGACGCAGCGGCTGGAGGCCGCGCTGCACGACGGACGAGCCCAGGACGCCGCCGCCGCCCTCGACGCCGTCCGCACGGCGATCGCTCCCGCCGACGAGGCCCCCGGCTCCCCGGACACCGCCGGCGCCTAGGTGCTCACCCCTCCGGCACGTCCGGCAGCGCCCGCACGTCCGTGAGCGCGCCCGCGAGCGCGACGGCGTCGTCGTCGGAGACCGCCGGCAGCGCCTCGAGCTCCGCGCGGAGCTCCCGCGCCTCGCTCCCCTCGCCGGCACGCACCGCCAGCTCCGCCAGATAGGCGAGCACCGGCGCGACCTCCGCCGTCGACGGGGCGTCCGCGCCCGTCCGCGCCCGTCGCAGGGCGCCGCCGAGCACCTTGCGGGCCTGGGCGACGTCCCCGTGCGAGTCGGCGACGACGACGGCGTTCTCGAGGGCCCTGGCGAGGGGGCCGCCGCCACCCGAGGTCCACGTCGTGGTGCCGCCCTCCCCGGCGACCACGGGCGCGTCGGGCGCGCGGGTCACGCGCACCCAGTTCCCCGCGGGGTCCACGAGGCTGAACCCGCTGAGGCCCCCGTTGTTCGCCCGCCGGCGCGGCCGGGTGATCCGTGGCACGCCGGCGAGGGGCAGCCGGCCCAGCAGCGTGCGCAGCCCCGCCGCGAAGGCGTCGTGCACGGGCTGCGTGTCCGGGACGACGAGCACGCACGACGAGTGGCTCTGCTCGGGGTCCCACCCCGGCATCCCGTAGTACTGCACCTGGATGCCGCCGCGGCCGAACGCGACGAACGGGTTCGGGCGGCGCTGCCGGTACGTCGTCTCCAGGCCGAGCGCGGTCCAGAACTCCACCAGGGCGTCGAGGTCGGACTCGTCGCCGCCGCACGGGAGCAGCGGCACCATGCTCGCCCGCGCGGCGGCGCGGTCGAACGCGCCGCCGTGCAGGTCCGCGGGACCGGCGCCCGGCACCGGGTCAGCCCTGCGCCGCGACCTGGCGCAGCAGCAGCGCCTCGGCCAGCACGACCTTGCGCAGCTCGCCCAGGTGCACCGACTCGTCGGCGCCGTGCGCGCGGGAGTCCGGGTCCTCGACCCCCGTGACCAGCACGGAGGCGTCGGGGAAGAACTCGAGCAGGTCGGCGATGAACGGGATGGAGCCGCCGACGCCGATGTCCACCGGGTCGGTGCCCCACGCGGCGGCGAACGCGGCCCGGGCGGCGCGCATCGCGGCGGAGTCGCCGGCGGCGTGGAACGCCCGCCCCTGCTCCCCCGGCCGCCAGGTGACGCGCGCGCCGAACGGCGCCGCCGCCTCCAGGTGGGCGCGCAGGGCGTCCTCCGCCGCCTGCGGCTCCTGGCCCGGCGGGATGCGCAGCGACAGCTTCGCCGCCGCGCGGGCCGCGATCGTGTTCGACGCGTGCGCGACGCTCGTGGCGTCGATGCCGATGACGGACAGCGCCGGCTTGGTCCACAGCCGGCCCGCGATCGTGCCCTCGCCCGCGAGCTCCACGCCGTCGAGCACCGACGAGTCGGCGCGGAACGCCGCCTCGTCGTAGTCGACCTCCGGCTCCGGGCCGCTCACCAGGCCGGGCACCGCGACGTTGCCCGCGTCGTCGTGCAGGGTGGCGATGAGGCGGGCCAGCAGCGTGTTCGCGTCGAGCACCGGGCCGCCGAACATGCCGGAGTGCACCGCGTGCCCGAGCACCTCGACCTCGACGACGCCGTCCACCAGGCCGCGCAGCGAGGTGGTCAGGGCCGGCACGCCGACCTTCCAGTTGGTGGAGTCGGCGACGACGATGACGTCGGCGGCGAGCAGCTCGCGGTGGTCGGCGAGGAACTGCCGGAAGCTCGGGGAGCCGGACTCCTCCTCGCCCTCGACGAAGACGGTGATGCCGACCGGCAGGTCCGCTCCGGTCTCGGCGGCGAGCGCGGTGAGCGCCCGCAGCGCGCCGACGTGCGCGACCAGCCCGGCCTTGTCGTCCGCGGCGCCGCGCCCGTAGAGGCGCTCGCCCACCTGGACGGGCACGAACGGGTCGGTGGCCCAC
This sequence comes from Isoptericola sp. NPDC057653, assembly GCF_042799955.1. Lineage (NCBI taxonomy): Bacteria > Bacillati > Actinomycetota > Actinomycetes > Micrococcales > Promicromonosporaceae > Isoptericola > Isoptericola sp. NPDC057653. The sequence goes on from NZ_JBHVHP010000002.1 coordinate 732,657, forward strand.
GCCGCGGCGTCGCCGGGCGGCTGGACGTCGTGGTGGGCGTACAGCAGCACGGTGGGTCGGCCCTCGGGAGCAGGGCGGCGCGCGACCACGGCGGGCGCACCGGGCGTCCCGTCCGGGCGGGCCGAGCTCAGGATGCGCACGTCCGGCAGGCCCGCGTCGCTCAGCAGCGCGGCCACGGCGTCGGCGCTGGTGGCCACGTGGGTCTGGTCGAAGGCGGCCGCCGAGACGCTCGGGATGCGCACCAGGCGCTCCAGGTCGGCCTGGAGCTCGGGGAACTGTCGCTCGACGTGCGCGCGCAGGGTGGCGGCGGCGTCGTCGTGCGGCGGGGCGGCCGGGGAGGGGGCGGGGGTGTCGGTCACGCGGCTCACGCTACCCGCGCGCTCGACTACCCTGGGTGCGTGTTCTCTCGCCACAAGTCCGACGCGACGTCGTCGTCCCCCGACTCCACCGACCCCGTCGACGCGGCCGCCGAGATCGAGCAGTCCGGTGCGCCCGCCGGCAAGGGGCGCCCCACCCCCAAGCGCAGCGTGTCCGAGGCCGCGAACAAGCGGCCCCTGGTGCCGAACGACCGCAAGGCGGCGACCAAGGCGGCGCGGGAGAAGTCTCGCGAGCAGCGCAACCTCGAGTACAAGGCGATGCAGACCGGCGACGAGCGCCACCTGCCGCCGCGCGACAAGGGCCCGGTCAAGCGCTACGTGCGCGACTACGTGGACGCCCGCTGGAACCTCGGCGAGTTCTTCCTGCCCGTCGCGTTCCTCTTCATCATCCTGAACCTCATCTTCAGCCGGAACATCACCATCTCGGCCCTCGTGCTGATGCTGCTGTACGCCGTCGTGCTGCTGACCATCGCCGACGCGTTCCTGCTGTGGCGGGGGCTCAAGAAGCGCCTGCTGGCCAAGTTCCACGACGTCCCCAAGGGCACGATGATGTACGCCGTCATGCGGGCCTTCCAGATCCGCCGCTCGCGCCTGCCCAAGCCGACGTCGAAGAAGCACGGCGTCTACCCGGAGTGATCGACCGGCCGTGCGCCCGCCCTAGGGTGGGCGCATGGTCAACTACCGGTACCTCGGCAACAGCGGTCTGAAGATCTCCGAGATCACCTACGGCAACTGGCTCACCCACGGCTCGCAGGTCGAGAACGACGTCGCGACGCAGTGCGTGCGGGCCGCGCTCGACGCCGGCATCACGACGTTCGACACCGCCGACGTCTACGCGAACACCAAGGCCGAGCAGGTGCTCGGCGACGCGCTGGCGGGCGAGCGGCGCGAGTCGCTCGAGATCTTCACCAAGGTCTACTGGCCCACCGGCCCCGGCGGCCCCAACGACACCGGCCTGTCGCGCAAGCACGTCATGGAGTCGATCGACGGCTCCCTGACGCGGCTCGGCACGGACTACGTCGACCTGTACCAGGCGCACCGGTACGACACCGAGACGCCCCTCGAGGAGACGATGCAGGCGTTCGCCGACATCGTCCGCCAGGGCAAGGCGCTGTACATCGGCGTCTCCGAGTGGACCGCCGACCAGATCCGCGCCGGCGCCGCGCTGGCCAAGGACCTCGGGTTCCAGCTCATCTCCTCCCAGCCGCAGTACTCCATGCTGTGGCGGGTCATCGAGGAGGAGGTCGTGCCCGCCTCGAAGGAGTGCGGCCTCTCGCAGATCGTCTGGTCGCCGATGGCGCAGGGCGTGCTGTCCGGCAAGTACCTGCCCGGCCAGCCGCTGCCCGCCGGCTCGCGCGCGACGGACACCAAGGGCGGCGCGCAGAGCATCCGGCGCTTCCTCGACGACGACGTCCTCACGCGGGTGCAGGGCCTGAGGCCCGTCGCGGACGAGCTCGGCCTGTCGATGGCGCAGCTCGCCGTCGCCTGGGTGCTCCAGAACGACAACGTCGCCGCCGCGCTGGTCGGCGCGTCCCGGCCCGAGCAGGTCGCGGAGAACGTCAAGGCGTCCGGCGTGACCATCCCCGCCGAGCTCATGGCGCGCATCGACGAGGTGCTCGGTGGCGTCGTCGAGCGCGACCCGGCGAAGACCGCCGAGAACGCGCCCCGGACCCGCGTGGCCTGACCCGCGGTCGACGTCGCGGTTCCTCCGGGTCTCGTCGCGGGACGCGGAGGAACCGCGACGTCGCCTCGCGCTACGGTGCCACCATGCCGCTGCCGACCGTCCGGCCCGCCCGGCCCGACGACGCCGCCGCGGTGTGGCCGCTCGCCCGCGACCTCGCCACCAGCTTCCGGCCCCGGCGCGAGGTCTTCGAGTCGTCCTTCGCCACGCTCACGGCACGCGAGGACTCGCTGGTCGCCGTCGTCACCTACGCCGCCGTCGGCCCCGGGCCGCTGGGCTACCTGCTCGCCGGCGCGCACCTGACGTTCTTCGCCGACGGCCCGGTCTGCTGGGTCGAGGAGGTCATGGTCGACCCGGCGCACCGAGGGCGCGGCCTCGGCCGCGCCCTCCTCGACCACGCCGAGCGCTGGGCGGCGGCGCGCGGGGCCGCCTACGTCTCGCTGGCCACCCGGCGCGCGGGCGCCTTCTACGAGGCCCTCGGCTACGACGCGTCGGCGACGTTCTACCGCCGCGACCTGGCCTCCGGCACCTGAGGGCAGGTCGGTCAGCGGTCGCCGTGCTCGCGGGAGACGAGGTCGAGCGCGCGGGAGATCTCGCGGGCGCGGCGGGCCGTGTCGGCGTCGGTCGGCCCCGGCCGCGCGGCCGGGACGGGTGCCGCACCCGTCAGACCCGTGGGCACCAGCCACCGCCAGCGCACCGTGGCCTGCACGACGGGGCCGACGCCGAGCGCGTAGGCGATCGTCGCCCAGCCGAACGTGCCGCCGAGCAGGACACCCACCAGCACGACGGCGACCTCGATACCGGTCCGCACGAGGCGCACCGACCACCCCGTGCGCTGCAGGAGGCCGGTCATCAGCCCGTCTCGCGGGCCCGGGCCGAGCCGCACGCCGATGTAGGCCGCGGTGGCGACGCCGTTCAGGACGATGCCGCCGACGGCGAGGGCGACGCGCGCCGCCAGGCCGGGATCCGGCACGAGCCACGCCATCGCGGTGAGGCTGGGGCCGATCGCCAGGCTGATCACGACGACGTTCGCGACGGTGCCGATGCCGGGCCGCTGCCGGAGCGGGATCCACGCGAGGAGCACGAGCACGGACGTCACCGCGACCACGGCGCCGAACCCGAGCCCGGTGCTCCGCACCAGCCCCTGGTGCAGAACGTCCCAGGGCATGCCGCCCTCGCCGGCGTGCAGCAGCATCGCCATCGACCACGCGAACCCGAGCAGTCCCAGGACGAGCTGCACGCCGCGGCGGACCGGCCCCATCGACGCCGCCGGCGCGGACGCCCCGGACGCCCCGGACGCCCCGGACGCGGGCGACGCTCCCGGTGCCGCCTGCGCGCCCGATCCCTGCGTGCCCGATCCCTGCGGTGCCCGCGGCGCCTCCGCGGCGGACACCGCCGCCGCCGACGCCGGGCCCGGGTCGGACGGCGCGGCCCCCGTGCGCCGAGCGACGGCCCGACGCGAGGGACGGCCGGGGAGGCGGCGGGAGCCCCGGCGTGCGGGGCGGCGGCTGGGGGCGGGCGTCGTGCTCATGGTCCCACCATGGGACACATTGGCCTTGCAATCCATGGCCAATGGGGTGACAGTGGCCCCGTGACCGTCGCCCCGCCGCCTCCCGCGGCCACCGCCGCCCCCGCCGTCCGGCAGCTCTCCCCCGCCGCGACGGCCCGGCTGCTCGGCGACTGGCGGGCCGGAGGTCCGGCCTACCTCGCGCTGGCGGACGCCCTGCGCGCCGCCGTCCTGTCGGGCAGCCTGCCGCCGCTGACGCGCGTGCCGAGCGAGCGCGAGCTGGCCGCGGCCCTCCACGTCTCGCGCACCACGACGTCCGGCGCGTACGCGCGGCTGCGCGAGCTCGGCTTCCTCGTCAGCCGGGTGGGGTCGGGCACCGTCACGACCCTCCCCCACGGCGCCGGCACGGCGCGCGGCCGGGTCCCGGCAGAGGCCGGCGACGCCCCGACCGACTCCCCCGCGGGCGACCACGGAGAGCCGCCCGTCGACCTCGCGCAGGCGACCCCGTCGGCCACGCCGGCCCTGCACGACGCGTACGCCGCCGCGCTGGAGATGCTGCCCGGCTACCTGGGCACCGGCGGCTACGCCCACCTCGGCATCGAGCCGCTGCGGGCGGCGATCGCCGGCCGCTACACGGCGCGCGGCGTACCGACCACGCCGGAGCAGATCCTCGTCACGACGGGCGCGCAGCAGGCGATCTCCGTGCTGACCCACGCGTTCGTGGGCCGGGGCGAGACGGCCGTCGTCGAGTCCCCCACGTACTTCCACGCGCTGGAGCCCGCGCGGCGCCTCGGGGGCCGGCTGGTCGGCGTGCCCGTCGGGGACGTCGAGACCCTCGCGTCCGCCGTGCGGCGCACCCGTCCGCGGCTCGTCTACCTCGTGCCGGACTTCCACAACCCCACCGGCCACACGCTGTCCGCCGAGGGCCGCGCCGCGGTCCGCGAGCTCGCCGACCGGGCCGGCGTCACGGTCGTGGGCGACGAGACCCTCACCGACCTGGCGCTCGACGCCGGCGCCGGCGTCCCCGGGCCGTTCGCGGGCGAGGGCACGTCGCCGCACGTCGTGACCATCGGGTCGGCATCGAAGTCGTTCTGGGGCGGGGTGCGCGTGGGGTGGGTGCGCGCGGACCCCCAGGTGGTGCGCCGGCTCGCGCGGGTGCGCGAGTCCGCCGACATCGCGACGCCCGTGCTGGAGCAGCTCGCCGTCGTCGAGCTGCTGCGCCGCGCCGACGAGATCCTGCCCGGGCGCGTCGCCGAGCTGCGGCGCCGTCGCGACCTGCTGGTCGACCTCGTCCGCGACGCCCTGCCGGACTGGCGGGTGCCCGTGCCCGCCGGCGGCCTGTGCCTGTGGGCCGACCTGGGACGGCCGCTGGCGCAGGCGCTCGCCGCGGCGGCCGTGAACCACGGCGTCCTGGTCACGCCGGGGCCGGCCTTCACCCCCGACCGGTCCTCCCGCGACCGCGTGCGCCTGACGTTCACCCGCGAGCCGGACCAGCTCGCGGCCGCCGTGCCGCGGCTGGCGCAGGCCTGGGCCCAGGTGACCGCGGGCCGGTGAGGCGCGAGCGCCCCGCAGGATCCGGTCAGACCGCGGGCAGCGGCACGCTCGGCGCGGCCTGGTTCCCGTCGTGCAGCAGCCGCGCGACGGCCCCGCCCTCCGCGGACAGGTCGCGCCAGTGCTCCCCGAGCCACTGCTCGGCGTCGTACTGGGTGGTGAAGACGGGGCTGGGCACCGACAGCGCGCCGCCGGCGGCGTCGTCGAGCGCCCACTCCCAGCGCGGGCGGATCACGACGCGCTCCCCGGCTCGGACCCGGCGAGCGCGCCGGCCGCGACGGAGCCGCGGGTGCGCGTCAGCGCGCGGTTGACCCGCGACGGCCACAGCGGCCCGGAGTAGATGAACGTCGTGTAGCCCTGCGTGAGGTCGGCGCCCGCGCGCAGGTAGGCGCGCACGTCGTCGGCGCTCGCGATGCCGCCGACGCCGATGATCGCGGGCTCGGGCCCCAGCCGCTCGCGGAGCCGGCCCACGACCTGCAGCCCGCGCTCGAGCAGGGGCGGGCCGGACAGCCCGCCGGGGCCACGGTCGTGGCCGATGGTCGTGTTCACCGCGACGACGCCGTCCAGGCCGAGCTCGGTGACGAGGTCGGCCACCGCGTCGACGTCGGCGTCCGCCAGGTCGGGCGCGATCTTCACGAGCAGCGGCACGCGCCGGGTGCCGGCCGCGGCGGTGGCCTCGTCCGCGGCGTCGCGGGCCGCGGTGAGGATGGGGCGCAGCTCGGCGGTGGTCTGCAGGTCGCGCAGGCCCGGCGTGTTCGGGGACGAGACGTTGACGACGAGGTAGTCGGCCCAGGGTGCGAGCTCGCGCGCGCAGGCGGCGTAGTCGTCCGCGGCGCCCTCGGCGGGGGTCGTCTTGTTCTTGCCGATGTTCGCGCCGACGACGACGGCGCGGCCCGCGGGCGTGGCGCGCAGCTCGCGCAGCCGCGCGGCCGCGGCGGGCGCGCCCTCGTTGTTGAAGCCCATGCGGTTGCGGACGCCGCGGACGTCGAGCTCGCGCCACATGCGCGGCTTCTCGTTGCCCGGCTGCGGGCGGGGGGTGACCGTGCCGATCTCCACGAAGCCGAAGCCCAGCATGGTCAGGCCGCGGATCGCGCGCGCGTTCTTGTCGAAGCCGCCCGCCAGGCCGAAGGGCGCCGGGAACGTCCGGCCGAGCACCTCGATGCTGCCCGGCCCGCCGCTGCCGCGGCCCAGGAAGGGGGCGACGGCGCCCTGGACGACGTCCCGCAGCACCGGGACGCGGCCGGCGAGCGAGATGGCCCCGAACGCGAGCTCGTGCGCCCGCTCGGGGTCCATCTTGCGGAAGACGCCGTTGAACAGCAGCGTGTAGGGGCTCATCGGACCTCCGGGTCGGGTGGGGTCGGCTCGGGTGCGGTCGGGTCGGGTGCGCTCGACGCGTGCCCGTCGTCGGCGCGGGGGCGCGTGCGCCACAGCCACCACAGGCCGACGAACGGGAGCACGAGTGGCACGTAACCGTAGCCCTGCCCGAACCCGGACCACACGGTCGTCTCGCCGAAGACGTCGGGCGAGACCGCGGAGGCGGCTCCGACCGCGAGCACGCCCACGGCCTCGAAGCCCACCGTCACCCAGGCGACGACGCGCCACCGCGGGCCGCCCTTGGCGAGGGCGATCGTGGCCAGCACGTAGACGACCGCCGACAGCGTGGACAGGGAGTAGGCGACGGGCGCCTCGGAGAACTTGGTGGCCAGCTCGTAGGACGAGCGGCCGATCGCCGCGAACGCGAGGATCCCGTAGACGGTGACGAGCAGGCGGCCGAAGCCCGCGCCCGTGCGCCGCGCCTCGCCCATCTGACGGCTCGCGCCGCCCGACCGGCTCGTGCCGTTCGACCCGCTCATGCCGCACCCCAGATCTGCCACAGCCGCCAGTCGAGGAAGCCGACGGTGACGGCCGCGACGGCCAGCACCACCGACGACCACTTGGTGCGCTCCGCGAACGCCCAGACCGCGGCGATCGGCAGCACGATCAGCGCCGTCGCGACGTAGCCCCAGAACAGGGGCCCGTCGACGGGATGGTCGCGCGTGACCATGAGCACGCCGGCCACGACCGCCTGGACGACGACGAGCGCCTCGACGACGGCCGCACCGAACAGCTGGCGCAGGATCACCGCCCGGTCCTGGACGACGAACCAGAGCGCCCACCCGGCCAGCGCGGCGCACGCCACCAGGACGAGGAGCAGGAGGGGAAGAACCACGCCCGCAGACTACCGGCCGGCCGGGCCGGACGACGCGGGCGGTGGGCCCCCGGGGACGGGGATAGCATCGGCGCGTGGCTGACCTCACCCTCACCGGCAAGAATCCCACCTCTCTCAAGGTCGACGCGCTCGTCGTCGGGACCTGCTCCACGTCGGACGGCGTCGCCGTCGTCGCGGACCAGCTCCCCGAGGCGCTCGTGCGGCAGATCGAGACCCTCGCGCCCCGCCTCGGCGTGACCGGCGCCCCGGACGAGGTGCGCCGCCTGCCCGCGGGCGACGGCGTCGCCGCCGACGTCCTCGTGCTCGCGGGCCTCGGCGAGCGCGCTGCCGACGGCACGTTCGCGCACGAGGTGCTGCGCTCCGCCGCCGGCGCCGCGACCCGCGACCTCGCGGGCACGGACTCCGTGGCCGTCGCGCTGCCCGCCATCGACGAGGACGAGCTCGCCGCCGTCGTCGAGGGCGCCCTCCTCGGCGCCTACACGTACACGCGCTACCGCTCCGGCAAGGACCAGAAGTCCGCCGTCGGCAGCATCCAGGTCGTCACGTCGTTCGCCCGCTCGGGCCGCGCCAAGGCCGCCGTCGCGCGCGGCGAGGTGCTGGCCGCGGCCGTGCACGGCACGCGCGACCTCGTCAACGACGCGCCGAACGAGCTCTTCCCCGCGGCGTTCGCCGACGCGGCCAAGGCCGCGCTCAAGGGCGTCAAGGGCATCAAGGTGACCGTGCTGGACGACAAGCAGCTCGCCGCCGGCGGCTACGGCGGCCTCGTGGGCGTGGGCCAGGGCTCCTCGCGCGGCCCGCGCCTGGTCAAGCTCTCGTACACGCCGGCCAAGGCCGCGGCGAAGGTCGCCATCGTCGGCAAGGGCATCACGTTCGACACGGGCGGCATCTCGCTCAAGCCGCCGGCCAGCATGCCGACCATGAAGTCCGACATGGCGGGCGCCGCCGCGGTGCTGCACACCGTGGTCGCCGCCGCGAAGCTCGGCCTGCCCGTGGCCGTGACCGGCTACCTCTGCCTCGCGGAGAACATGCCGGGCGGCAACGCGCAGCGTCCCGCGGACGTCATCACGATCCGCGGCGGCAAGACCGTCGAGGTCACCAACACCGACGCCGAGGGCCGCCTCGTCATGGCGGACGGCCTGGTCGCCGCCGTCGAGGACGGGCACGACGTCGTCCTCGACATCGCCACCCTCACCGGCGCGCAGATGGTGGCGCTCGGCAACCGCACCTCCGGCGTCATGGGCACCGACGCGGTGCGCGACGAGGTCAAGACCGCGGCGGACGTCGCCGGCGAGGCGTTCTGGCCGATGCCGATGCCCGCCGAGCTCAAGTCCGGCCTGAAGTCGAACGTCGCGGACATGGTCAACTCCGCTCCCAGCCGCTGGGGCGGCATGCTGTTCGCCGCGCACTTCCTGGCGGAGTTCGTGGGCGACACCCCGTGGGCCCACCTCGACATCGCCGGCCCGTCGTACAACGAGGGCTCGTCGTTCGGGTACACCCCCGCCGGAGGCACCGGCGTCGGCGTGCGCACGATGCTCGCGTTCCTCGAGGGGCGCGCCGGTCTCTGACCCGCCCCGCCGCACGAGGACGGCGCCCGGCCACCCCGGTGGTCGGGCGCCGTCCTCGTCCTCGATGGGACCTGCGCCGGCCGGCGTGGTCAGGCGGCGCGGCCCACGGCCCAGCGGAACGCGCCCTCGAGGCGGTAGCCGCCGCCCGGCGCGCGGAACGGCGCCGCCGCGGCGACCACCACCGGGGCGAGCTCGGCCAGGGTGGCCGCGTCCTCCCCGAGCAGGACGCCGCGCACCAGCGTGTCGTCGTCGGCGACCTCCCACGCGACGTCGACGAGGCCCGCCCCCACGACGTCGAGGTCGGCCGCGGCGAGCACGGCCTCGAAGCCGCCCGGCCCGCGCAGCGGCCCGTCCTGGGGCGGGTCGTCCTCGAACGCCGCCGCGACCGCGCGCTCGACGACGTCGAGGTCGTTGCGCGAACCCTCCGCCCAGCCGGCCAGACCCAGCCGGCCGCCCTGCGCGAGCACGCGGACCAGCTCGGCCACGGCCTCGCCCGCGTCGTCGGCGAGCTGCAGGGCGTTCACCGCCAGGACGACGTCGAACGTGCCGTCCCCGAGGGGGAGGCGCTCCGCCTCGCCGACGAGGACCGCCGCGCCCGGGGCACGCTCTCGGGCCAGCCCCACCATCGCCGGGGCCGGGTCGACGCCCGTGGCCTGCGCGCCGCGGCCCGTCAGCCGGGCGAGGAGCTCGCCGGTGCCGCAGCCCACGTCGAGCACGCGGGCCCCGGGCACGACGCCGGCTGCCGCCAGCAGCGGGGACCACACGGGCGTGGCGAGCCCGCCCCACAGGTCGGCCCACGCGCCGGCCACCGCCGACCACGCGTCGTCGGGGACGGTCATGCCCCGCTCAGTCCTTGCGTCGCTGCGCCGAGGTCCAGTCCCGCATGCGCTGCGGGTAGCCCGTGAACCGCACGTTGTAGACCGGGACGCCCAGCGAGCGCGCGACCTCGAAGCCCGTGCGCTCGTCCGGCACGCGGCGGCGCGTCCACTCCCCGGTGGTCGCGACGAGCAGCACCGTGCTGGGGGTCTGCGCGTTGGGCGGCTCGACGTACGCCTCGACGCCGACGCGCGTCCGCACGAAGTCCTGCAGGTACGCCACGGTCTCGCCCCGCGAGCCGGAGGTCGGCGCGGTGCCGGGGGCCGGGGACGACGACCTGCCCAGCAGGCGTCCCAGGGAGGTCCGAAGCGACATGGCGCGAGAATACCGCCGCCGTCGGCGCCATGTTCTGGAGACCGACCGGAGGTGTCCTGAAGGTCATGGAGCGGTCAGGTGTACCCAGCGTCACACCCACCGGCACCCCGGAACGATTGGGGCGCACCCGGTCGAGGTGACAAGATGGCAGGCAGTGACCAGAACGCGGCAACCAGAGATGTCGCGGGCCGGCAGGACCGGCTCGCCTCGGCACGTCGCCTGACCCACTGATCGAAGGAGACTCCACAGGTCATGTCTGAGAACGTGCAGCTCCCTGCACTCGGCGAGTCCGTCACCGAGGGCACCGTCACCCGATGGCTCAAGGCCGTCGGCGACACCGTCGCCGTCGACGAGCCCCTGCTGGAGGTCTCGACCGACAAGGTCGACACGGAGATCCCGTCGCCCGTCGCGGGTGTCCTCGAGCAGATCCTCGCCGAGGAGGACGAGACCGTCGAGGTCGGCGCCACCCTCGCCGTCATCGGTGACGGTTCCGGCGCAGGCGCCGACGACGCGGCCCCGGCCGCCGAGGCCCCCGCCGCCGAGCCCGAGGCCCCCGCCCAGCCCGCCGCACCCGCCGAGCCGGCTCCGGCTCCCGAGGCGCCGGCACCCGCAGCCCCCGAGGCCCCTGCCGCCGAGGCCCCCGCCGCCGGTGGCGGCGAGGGCACCGAGGTGACGCTCCCCGCCCTGGGCGAGTCCGTCACCGAGGGCACCGTCACCCGCTGGCTCAAGGCGGTCGGCGACTCGGTCGAGGTCGACGAGCCCCTGCTCGAGGTCTCGACCGACAAGGTCGACACCGAGATCCCGTCCCCCGTGGCCGGCACCGTCCAGCAGCTCCTCGTCGAGGAGGACGCGACCGTCGAGGTCGGCGCCGTGCTGGCCGTCGTCGGCTCCGGTGCCGCGGTTCCGGCCGCGCCCGCCGCGCCCGCCGCCCCGGCCCCCGCCGAGGCTGCCCCGGCGGCTCCCGCTGCGCCCGCTCCGGCCCCCGCGCCGGCGCCCGCCGCGGAGAAGCCCGCCGCCCCGGCTCCGGCTCCGGCCGCCCCCGCCGCGGAGAAGCCCGCTGCTCCGGCTCCCGCCGCCCCGGCCGCCGCGCCCGCGGCGGGCAAGGGCTCCTACCTCACGCCGCTCGTGCGCAAGCTCGCGGCGGAGAAGGGCGTGGACGTCACGACCGTGCAGGGCACGGGCGTCGGCGGCCGCATCCGCAAGGAGGACGTGCTCGCCGCGGCCGAGAAGGCCGCCGCGCCGGCTCCGGCCGCTGCCACGAGCGCGCCTGCCGCGGCCCCGGCCGCCAAGGCCACCGTGCCGCCGGTCTCCCCGCTGCGGGGCACCACGGAGAAGATGTCGCGCCTGCGCAAGATCGTCGCCGAGCGCATGGTCGAGGCCCTGCACACGCAGGCCCAGCTCACGACCGTGGTCGAGGTGGACGTCACCAAGGTCGCCAAGCTGCGTGCGAAGGCGAAGGAGTCGTTCAAGGCCCGCGAGGGCGCGAACCTCACCTTCCTCCCCTTCTACACGCTCGCCGCGGTCGAGGCGCTCAAGGCGTTCCCGAAGATCAACGCCTCGATCGACCAGGAGAAGGGCGAGATCACCTACCACCCCGCGGAGAACGTCGGCATCGCCGTCGACACCGAGCGTGGCCTGGTGGTCCCGGTCATCAAGAACGCCGGCGACCTGAACCTCGCGGGCATCGCCCGCCAGATCGGCGACCTGGGTGCGCGCACCCGGGCCAACAAGGTGGGCCCGGACGAGCTGTCCGGTGCGACCTTCACGATCACGAACACCGGTTCGGGCGGCGCGCTCATCGACACGCCGATCGTCCCCGGCGGCCAGGTCGCGATCCTCGGCACCGGCACGATCACCAAGAAGCCGGCCGTCGTGACGGGCCCGGACGGCGAGGAGACCATCGCCATCCGCCAGTTCGCGTACCTGTTCCTGTCCTACGACCACCGGCTGGTCGACGGGGCGGACGCCGCGCGCTTCCTCACCGCGGTCAAGGCCCGCATCGAGGAGGCCGCGTTCGAGTCCGAGGTCGGGCTCTGACAGGCACCTCCTGACTGACGGCGCAGGGCGTCCCGGCTACGGCCGGGGCGCCCTGCGCCGTTCTCCCGGCGCGATCGAGCGGCGCGCCGGTCAGGCGACCTCGGCGACGCGCCAGCCGTCGGGCGTCCAGGCGAGCCTGAGCGTGGCGGTGCGGGCGTCGGTCGCGGGCACCGCGGTGACGGCGCCGTCGGCCGCCACCTGCTCGTGCGCACCGATCGCGTAGCGGACCACGACGTCCGCCTCCGCGTCGTCGTGCTCCTGCGTCCGCGCGCCGTCCACGTGCACCGCGGCGCCGCGCACGCGCGTGCCCGCCTGCCGCACGTCGTCGAGCAGCGCCGCGTCCGCGTCGTGCGCGGGCGACCCGGGCACGTCCACGTCCGCGAGCCCGACCGGGCTCGCGGCGCCGTCCGCCACGCCGGACAGCAGCACCGCCCGGCGCCTGGTGAGCTCGGCCGCGGCCGGGGCGGGGTCGGCGCGGTCCTGGGTCGGGTCGGGCGACGTGGGCGCGGCCGTGGGGCGGTCGGCCGGGGCTGCCGGCGGCTCGGCGGCCGCCGGGACCCGTGTCGAGCTCGCCGTCGCGGCCCGGTCGACGGCGTCGGCCGGCAGGCGCACCTGGACCACGACGGCCGTCAGCACCGCGGCCAGCCCGACGGCGCCCAGCGCGCCGAGCATCCGCCGCACCCGGCGGGTGCCCGCCCGCGGGGCCGTCGCGTGCCGGACCTCGCGGCGGGTCGCGCGCGACGGCGGGCGCGGCACCGTGTCCCCCGCGCGGCGGACGGTGCGCCGGGGGGGCTCCGGCGCCGCCGCGGGGGCCTGCCGGGGGTGCCGCCGGCCGAGCGCCGCCGCCGCGAGGGCGGCGGGCTCGGGCAGGCGCACGGGCTCGGCGGGCACCGCCGCGTCGGCCTGCGCGGCGAGGGTCCCGGCCTCGGGCCGGACCCGGGGGTCGGGGGCGGAGGCCGGCGCGAGCACGGCGCGCAGGGCGGTCGCGTCGTCGTCGCTGCGGTCGCCGAGGAGGTCGGCGACCAGGGCGGCGAGGGAGTGCACGTCGGCCGCCTCCCCGTCGCCGCCCGCCGCCGGCGGCCCGGGGGCCTCGGCCCGCGGGCGCAGCATCGCCGCGCCGTCCGGCGCGAGCACGACGTCCTCCGCGCCGACGAGGCCCTGGCGCAGCCCCGCGCTGTGCAGCGCGGCGAGACCGCGGGCGACGGCGACCAGCAGGCCCGCGGCCTCGCGCGACGTGAGCCGGCCGCGGACGGCGAGGACCGTGGGGAGGTCGGTCGCCGAGCCGCCGCGCCGCACGGCCAGCGCGCCGTCGTCGCGGACGTCCACGGCGGCCACGGGCTCCACGCAGGGGTGGCGCAGCGCGGCGAGCGCGCTCACCCGTGCGAGCAGGACCTCACGGGTGCCGGCGTCGGTCGGTATCGGCAGCGTCTGGGTCGGCACCGTGCCATCGAACACCCTGGGCCCGCCCCGCCCGCCCCGTCGTCCACAGGCCTCGGGCCGGCGCCGTGCCGAGGCCGGGGCCTCGGTGCTCGACGCTCACAGATCGATGCGACGACCCTCGCGCGCGGACACACGGGCGGCGTCGAGCACCTCCGCGGTGCGCACGGCGTCGGCCGGGTCCACGGGCGCGGGCCCCTCTCCGCCCAGCCACGGTCCGAGGGCCCGGTAGAAGTCCGCGTGCCCGCCGGGCGCGGCCGGCACGGCACGCCGCTCGCGCCCGCGGGTGAGCCAGCCGACCGTGCCCTCGGGGGCGCCGTCGTCCAGCACCTCGAACGGGGACGCGTCCTGCTCGTACGTCGTCACGACGAACGCGCCCGCCGAGCCCAGCACGCGCGTCCGCGGCCCGGGAGCGCCCACCACCGAGCCGGCCCAGAGCCGCGACACGACGCCGCGCGGGCTGGCCGCGCTCCCGCCGCCGGGCTCGTGCTGCAGCACCAGGAAGACGTCGTCCTCGGTGGGCGTCGTGAGCTTGCGGGTCTGCGCCCAGACCGACTCCACGCGGCCGAAGAGCTGGGTCGCGGAGTCGACCAGGTGGGGGCCGAGGTCCAGGAGCAGGCCGCCGCCGACGGGGTCGTTCTCCTTCCAGCGCTGCCGCGGCACGGGCCGCCAGCGCTCCCAGCGGCGCTCGAACGTGTGCACGTCGCCGAGCTCCCCCGCGTCGATCAGGCCCGCGAGCGCCAGCTGCTCGGGGTCCCACCGCCGGTTCTGGAACACGGTGAACGGCGTGCCGGTGGCGGCGGCCTCCTCGACGACGGCGCGCGCCTGGTGCGCGTCGAGGCCGATCGGCTTGTCGAGCACGAAGGGGATCTGGGCGCGGGCGAGCGCCGCCGCGTGCTCGGCGTGCAGGGTGGACGGGCTGGCCACCACCACGAGGTCGTAGCTGCGGCGCGCGGCGATCAGCGCGTCGAGGTCCGACACGAGCCGCGCGCCCGGCCAGTCCCCCGCCGCCTGGTTGCGCCGGCCCGGGTCGCGCGCCACGACGGCGGTGACCTGGAGGCCCGCCTCCGCCGCGAGGCGCGCGTGGATCTCGCGCCCCGACCCGCCGTACCCGACGATCGCCAGCCGCGGCGGGGCAGCCGCCCTGCCGGTCTCGCCCGTCCCTGCCGCCTCGTCCGTGACCATGGTCCCCATCGTGCCCGACGGCACCTTAGTGGGACCCGCTGCCACGCGGGGCCGCCGGCCCACGACCGAGGCGCGCGGGCCACCAGACCCGGTCGCCGACGTCGTGGACGAGGGCGGGCACGAGGAGGCTGCGCACGACGAGCGTGTCGACGAGCACGCCGAACGCGACGATGAACGCGAGCTGCGCGAGGAACAGGAGCGGGATGACGCCGAGCGCGGCGAACGTGGCCGCGAGGACCACGCCCGCGGAGGTGATGACCGACCCGGTCACCGCCAGCCCGCGCAGCACACCCGGCCGCGTCCCGACGCGCAGGCTCTCCTCGCGCACCCGGGTCATGAGGAAGATCGAGTAGTCCACGCCGAGCGCCACGAGGAAGCAGAAGGCGTAGAGCGGCACCGCCGGGTCCGCGCCCGGGAAGTCGAAGACGTGGTTGAACATCAGCGCCGCGACCCCGAGGGCGAACCCGAACGAGAGCACGTTCGCGGCCATCAGCAGCACGGCCGCCAGCACCGAGCGCAGCAGCAGCACCAGGATCACGAGGATCACGGCGAGCACCACCGGCACGATGGTGCGCAGGTCGCGCTCCCCCGCCACCTGGGTGTCCAGCCGCTCCGCGGCCGCTCCGCCCACGAGGGCGTCGGGGCTCACGTCGTGCACCGCGGTGCGCAGCGCGGACACGGTGTCGACGGCCGCCTGGCTGTCCGACGGCGCGTCGGTCGTGACGTCCACGCGCACCCGGCCGTCGACGACCAGGGGGTCGCCCTGCGCCGGTGCGCCCGGCGCCGTGGCGGGCTGGTCCGTGACGACGGTCGCGGCGGCGACCCCGTCGGTCGCCTCGGCGGCGTCGACGACGGCCCCGGCGTCCTCCTCGGGTGCCACGACCGTCACCGGCTGTGCGGAGACGCCCTCGAAGTGCCGGGTGAGGGCCTCCTCGCCGTCGACCGAGCCGACCTGCGTGAGGAACACCTCCGAGTCCCCGGTGCCGTGGGCGTTCAGCGTCGGGACGAAGGCCGCGCCCGCGGCCAGCACGACGGCCGTGACGACCCACACCGCCCGGTCGTGGCGCCCGACGAAGCCCGCGACGCGCGACCAGACGCCGTGCCCCGCGACGTCCACGTGCGTGTCGTCGTCCGGGACCGGGGCGGCCTCGACGGCGTCCGGCGAGCCGGAGCGCCCGTCGACGGCGTGCGGGACCTTCGGCCAGAACACCCAGCGGGCGCGGCGCCCGCCCACGAGCAGCATGGCGGGCAGCAGCGTCATCGCCGAGAGGAAGGCGGCGGCGATGCCGATCGCCGCGACGGGCCCGAGGCTGCGGTTGGAGGACAGGTCGGACAGCAGGAGGCACAGGAGGCCGACGATCACGGTGCCCGCGCTGGCGGCGATCGGCTCGACCGACGCGCGGACGGCGCGGCGCATCGCGGTGTACGGGGACACGGCGGTGCGCAGCTCCTCGCGGTAGCGGGCGACGAGGAGCAGGGCGTAGTCGACCGACGCGCCCACGACGAGGATCGACAGGATGCCCTGCGACTGCCCGTTGAGGGTCAGCACGTCGTTCGCCGCCAGCTCGTACACCACGAGGCCCGCGAGGCAGAGCGCGAGGACCGCGGTGAGGATCACGACGAACGGCAGCACCGGCGAGCGGTACACGAGCGCCAGGATGACCAGGACGGCGCCGAGCGCGACGAGCAGCAGCACCGTGTCGATGGCGCCGAAGGCGCTCACGAGGTCCGCCACGAAGCCCGCGGGACCGGTGACCCACGCGTCCAGCCCGGTGCCGGCGAGGCCGCCGTCGGCGGCGTCCGCGGCCGCGAGCGTGCGCAGCGCGTCGACGGCGAGCTGCGACACGCTCGACTCGTCCGCGCCGACGTCCTCGGACGCCTTGGCGGCGTCGAGGGAGACCACCACGAGGGCGGCCTGCCCGTCCTCGGACGGGACCACGACCGGGGTCGCCACGCTCACGTCGCCGACGGTGCGCGGCTCGTCGCCGGAGGTGCCCGCGAGCGGGGCGGCGGGGATCGCGTCGGCGAACGCCTGGACGTCGGCGAGCTGGTCCGGGGTCAGCGCCGACCCGTCGGAGGTCTCGGCGACGACCAGGGCCGGGAGGGTCTCGGAGTCGGTGAACTCGCGGGCGAGCTCGGCGGCCTGCGTGGACTCCGCGCTCGCCGGCAGGAACGCCGCGGCGTCGTTGGTCTGGACGCTGCTCAGCTTGCCCTGGGCCTGCCCGCCGACGGCGCCGATGGCGAGCCACACGCCGATCGCTGCCAGAATGGCGAGGCCCCGGAAAAGTCCCGATCCGCGATTGCTCAGCATGCTGAGTATCCTGCCTCACGAGGAGGTGCGCAGCAAGTGACCCACGACGCGACCGACGGCACGACCTCGTCCGGCGCCCCCGGCTGGCCCGATCCCGTCGACCCGACGAGCGACGACCCCGCCGAGTGGCCCACGGGCCGGCTCCTGTTCACCGTGGTGCGGCGGATCGAGCACGACTGGAACGCGCACCTCGCGGGCTGGAACCTCAACCACGCGGGCTTCCCCGTGCTGCTGCACCTGTTCGCCGGCCCACGCACGCAGCGCGAGCTGGCCGACCTCAACGGCGTCACCGAGCAGACGATGAGCAAGGTCGTCGCACGCCTGGAGCGCGCCGGCTACGTCGTCCGCGGCGAGGACCCGCGCGACCGCCGACGGCGCACGGTCGCCGTCACCGACGCCGGACGCCGCGCCGCCGCCGAGGCGGGGCGCCTCCAGCCGGCCGAGGACCTCACCTCCCAGGGCCTGGACGACGACCAGGTGGCGAGCCTGCGTGAGATGCTCGTCACCCTCGTCCGCGCCCACCGCGGCGGCGACGAGGGCTAGCCTCGGCCGGGTGGACGTGATGACGCTGCCCGGACTGACCGACTACCACGAGGCGTGGGAGCTGCAGCGCCGCGTGCACGCCGAGGTCGTCGCCGGCGACCGGACGGACACCCTGATCGTCGTCGAGCACCCCGACGTCTACACCGCCGGGCGGCGCACCCACCGTGACGAGCGCCCCACCGACGGCACGCCCGTGGTCGACGTCGACCGTGGCGGCAAGATCACCTGGCACGGCCCGGGCCAGCAGGTCGTCTACCCGATCCTGCGTCTCGCCGAGCCGATCGACGTCGTCGCCTACGTGCGTGCGCTCGAGGAGGCGGTGATGGAGGTCTGCGCCGGGTTCGGCCTGGGGACGATCCGGGTCGAGGACCGCACCGGCGTCTGGTTCGCCGCCGGCGCCGGGCGCCGCGAGCGCAAGGTGTGCGCCATCGGCGTGCGCACCGCCAAGGGCGTGACGATGCACGGCATCGCCCTCAACTGCGACCCCGACCTGAGCCGGTTCGACCACATCGTGCCGTGCGGCATCACGGACGCCGACGTGACGTCCCTGTCGATCGAGACCGGGCGCGACGTCACCCTCGACGACGCGCGGGACCCGCTGGTCGGCGCCCTCGTCCGCCACCTCGACCCCCTCCGGGCCGACCCCTCGCCCGCGGGTGTTGCTGACGTCACGTCCGCACCGTGAGCAGGTCCCGGCGCCGCCGCGCCGGGCTCACGTAGTCTGACCGGGTCCGGCACGGTCAGGGTCCGTACAGGCCAGCTCCGCCGGACGTCCACCTGCTCGACGACGACCGGGAGACACCCGTGACGATCGCACCCGAGGGCCGCCGCATGCTGCGCATCGAGGCCCGCAACGCCGCCACCCCCATCGAGAAGAAGCCCGAGTGGATCAAGACCAAGGCCACGATGGGTCCCGAGTACCGGGAGCTGAAGGGCCTGGTCAAGGGCGAGGGCCTGCACACGGTGTGCGAGGAGGCCGGCTGTCCCAACATCTTCGAGTGCTGGGAGGACCGCGAGGCCACGTTCCTCATCGGCGGTGACCAGTGCACGCGGCGCTGCGACTTCTGCCAGATCGACACGGGCAAGCCGGCCGACTTCGACGCCGACGAGCCGCGCCGCGTCGCCGAGTCCGTGCGGACCATGGGCCTGAAGTACTCGACCATCACCGGCGTCGCGCGCGACGACCTGGCCGACGGCGGCGCCTGGCTGTACGCCGAGACCGTGCGCCAGATCCACGCCCTCAACCCGGGTACCGGCGTCGAGCTGCTCATCCCCGACTTCAACGCCATCCCCGAGCTGCTCGACGTCGTCAACGAGTCGCGGCCCGAGGTCATGGCGCACAACGTCGAGACGGTGCCCCGCATCTTCAAGCAGATCCGCCCCGCGTTCCGCTACGAGCGGTCGCTGTCGGTGCTCACCCGTGCCCGCGAGGCGGGGCTGGTCACCAAGTCGAACCTCATCCTCGGCATGGGCGAGACCATCGACGAGGCCCGCGACGCGCTGCAGGACCTCCACGACGCCGGCTGCGACCTCGTGACGATCACGCAGTACCTGCGCCCGTCCCTGCGCCACCACCCCGTGGACCGCTGGGTACGCCCGGAGGAGTTCGTCGAGCTGTCCGACGCGGCCGAGGAGATGGGCTTCCTGGGTGTCATGGCCGGCCCGCTCGTGCGCTCGTCGTACCGCGCCGGGCGCCTCTGGGGCCAGGCGATGACCCGCCGCGGCCTGCCGATCCCGGAGGCGCTCGCGCACCTCGGGGAGCCGACGACGTCGCGCCAGGAGGCCGCGAGCCTGCTGGCCCCCCGAGCGCACTAGACTTGACGACCATGGCCCGCACCAAGTCCGACGCCGGCGCGCCCGCCGACGCCACCGGTAAGCAGAAGAAGCCCAAGAAGCAGCGCTGGTACCACCAGGTGTGGGCCGCGTACCAGATGACGCGCAAGCAGGACCCCACGGTGACGTGGCTGCTCCTGGGCGTGTTCGTCGGGATCCTCGCGGTCGTCGCCGCCGTGGTGCTGCTCCTCGACGTGCCGACCGGCTTCAAGATCCTGTACATCGTCGTCCTCGGCATCCCGTTCGCGATGCTGGGCTCGATGTTCGTCCTGACCCGCAAGGCGGAGCGGGCCGCGTACACGCAGATCGAGGGCCAGCCCGGCGCCGCCCGCGCGGCACTCGGCACGGTCCGCGGCGGCTGGACGTTCGAGGACGAGCCCGTCGCGATCAACCCGCGCACCCAGGACTTCGTCTTCCGCGGCGTCGGCCGCCCGGGCATCGTCCTCGTCAGCGAGGGCCCCGCGCACCGCGTGCAGCGCCTGCTGGACGACGAGCGCCGCAAGGTGGCGCGCGTCGTGCCGAACGTGCCGATCACGCTGATCCAGTGCGGCAACGAGGAGGGGCAGGTCCCGCTGCCCAAGGTCGCCCGCAAGGTGCAGAAGCTCAAGCGCTCCCTGACCAAGCCCGAGGCCGACCAGGTCAACAAGCGCCTCAAGGCGCTCGGCGGCGCCCGCCTGCCGATCCCCAAGGGCGTCGACCCGATGCGCGCCCGCCCGGACCGCAAGGGCCTCCGCGGCCGCTGACCCGCGCCGGCCCGACCAGCTCGACCACGAGATCGACCCACCCGCTGCGCGACCGCCCTCTCTTGAGAGGCGGCGTCGCGGCGGGTGGGTCGATCTCTGTGCGGTCGAGCCGCGGACGACCTCAGCGGCGGACGAGGACGGTGCCCGCAGCGCGGTCGTGCAGGCCGCGGCCGTCGCGGTCCCACACGACGGCGGGGATGACGAGGCACAGCAGCAGCGTGCGGACGGCGCCGCGCGCGAACCCGTTCGCCATCCCCTCGGGCGCGCCGAGCGTGCGGACCTGCATGCCCAGCAGCCGGTGGCCGATGGTGAAGCCGGCGGTGCTGACCAGCAGCACGTTCTCGAGCGCGAAGACGCCCAGCGTGACCCACGAGTTCAGCTCGGCGAACGACGCCGGCGTCGTCACCAGGTAGGCGATGAGCGTCGCCACCGCCCAGTCGACGAGGAGGGCCACGACCCGGCGCCCGAGCCGGGCCAGCGACCCCGGGCCGGTCTCGGGGAGCCCCAGCCGGCCGGCGGACCCGGCCGCGTCGTCCCGTCGCCCGCCCTCGAGCCACGACCCGACGTCTTCTCGTGAGATGTCCTCCGGCGATGCCATGGTCCCAGGCTACGCGGCGCCGAAGGCCCGACCCCCGTAACCTGTTCGAAACAAAGGCGCCATGCCGGAGAAACGCCGCCGCCATACCGTCATGGTCGTCGAGCGGCGAGCCCCGGGCCCGCCGCACCAGTCCTTCGGAACCGTCCGGCGGCACCGACCGAACGGCACCATCCACGCAAGGAGTGCATGCATGTTCACGAACGCCGAGGAGGCCATCGCCTTCACCCGTCGCGAGGGGGTGGAGTTCATCGACGTCCGCTTCATCGACCTGCCGGGCGTGATGCAGCACTTCAACATCCCCGTGGAGCAGTTCTCCGAGGACTCCTTCACCGAGGGCCTCATGTTCGACGGGTCGTCGATCCGCGGCTTCCAGGCGATCCACGAGTCGGACATGAAGCTGGTCCCGGACGTCACGACGGCGTACCTCGACCCGTTCCGCAAGCGCAAGACGCTCATCGTGAACTTCTCGATCGTCGACCCGTTCACCGACGAGCCCTACGCCCGTGACCCGCGCACGATCGCCGCCAAGGCGGAGGCGTACCTCAAGTCGACCGGCATCGCGGACACG
Organism: Isoptericola sp. NPDC057653; assembly: GCF_042799955.1. Taxonomy (NCBI): domain Bacteria; kingdom Bacillati; phylum Actinomycetota; class Actinomycetes; order Micrococcales; family Promicromonosporaceae; genus Isoptericola; species Isoptericola sp. NPDC057653. The sequence continues at coordinate 753,993 of NZ_JBHVHP010000002.1, forward strand.
GCGTTCTTCGCCCCCGAGGCCGAGTTCTACATCTTCGACGACGTCCGGTTCTCGACGAACCAGCACGAGTCCTACTACCACCTCGACTCGGTCGAGGCGGCGTGGAACACCGGTCGCGAGGAGGAGGGCGGCAACCTCGGGTACAAGACCCGGTACAAGGGCGGCTACTTCCCCGTCTCCCCCAACGACCAGTTCGCCGACCTGCGCGACGAGATGTGCGCCGTCCTCGCCGAGGTGGGCCTCGACGTCGAGCGCGCGCACCACGAGGTGGGCACCGCCGGCCAGCAGGAGATCAACTACCGGTTCAACACCCTGCTGCACTCGGCCGACGACCTGATGAAGTTCAAGTACGTCATCAAGAACGTCGCCTGGCAGCACGGCAAGACCGTCACCTTCATGCCGAAGCCGATCTTCGGCGACAACGGCTCGGGCATGCACTCCCACCAGTCGCTGTGGCTGAACGGCGACCCGCTGTTCTACGACGAGAAGGGCTACGGCGGCCTGTCCGACACGGCCCGCTGGTACATCGGCGGCCTGCTCAAGCACGCGCCGTCGCTGCTCGCCTTCACCAACCCGTCGGTGAACTCCTACCGTCGCCTGGTGCCCGGCTACGAGGCCCCCGTCAACCTGGTCTACTCGGCCCGCAACCGCTCCGCGTGCATCCGCATCCCGGTGACCGGTTCGTCCCCGAAGGCCAAGCGCGTCGAGTTCCGCGTGCCGGACCCGACGGCCAACCCGTACCTCGCGTTCGCCGCGCAGCTCCTCGCCGGCATCGACGGCATCAAGAACCGCATCGAGCCGCCGGCGCCGATCGACAAGGACCTGTACGAGCTGCCCCCCGAGGAGCACGCGCAGATCGCCCAGGTGCCCGCGTCCCTCGAGGAGGCCCTCGACAACCTCGAGCGCGACCACGAGTTCCTCACGCAGGGCGACGTCTTCTCCGAGGACCTCATCGCCACCTGGATCGACTACAAGCGCTCCAACGAGATCGACCCGATCCGCCTGCGCCCGCACCCGCACGAGTTCGAGCTCTACTACGACATCTGATCGGCGGCCCGCCAGGGCCTGCTGATGTTGCCGGAACGGCGGCTGCCGCTCTCCACGCCACCAGGCGTCGGGAGCGACAGCCGCCGTTCTGCGCCACAGGGCGGTCTCGACCGACCCAGCCGCGGCACCCGTCAGCCCGCGGAGCCAAGAGGGGGCGCAGGCCTGTCCGTCGGGCGATCCTGTCCGCACCGCGCGCAGAGCAGGTACTGGGAGTCCTCGATCTGCCGCCGTTGCCACTTGTGCATGCCCAGCATGCAGCGCACGTCCTTCATCACGTGCTCCTCTCGACACGGCGCCCGGCGACGCGTCGCGGCGGACGCCCGTTCCCAGGCTAGCCACAGACCTTGCCACTCACGGAGACTGGCCGCGCCCGGTCAGCGCCGCGTGACCGCGCCCGCCCAGAGCCAGACGAAGCCCTCGCGGCCGTGGGCGTCCACGTACCGCACGTGCACCTGCATGTCCGTCCAGGCGGTGGCCTCGCCGTCGACCTGCTGCTCGCCGGACTGGCGCGACGTGATCCACGCGCGCACGGGGATGCCGCGGTCGGGCCGCGTGATGTGCGCGCCCTGCCGCGACCTGCCGGGCGCCCCTTCGGCCGCGTCGCGCAGCGGCACGCGGTCGACCGCGCCCGTCGGCCGCCCGTCCGGGCGGCCCTCCCTCTGTCCCACGCCGCCAGGCTACCCGGCATTCGAACATACGTTCCACCGCGGCCTCGTGCCATGCCCTGGCCGCCCGCGCCCGTGAGGGTTCACCCTGAATTCCCCCTGAACGGCCGCGACGAGGGGTTCCGGCGGGTGACGTGCGGGGCTACGGTCGGGCTCGTGCCAGTCATCACCACCGATGAGCTCACCAAGCGGTACCCGCGGGTCACGGCGCTCGACCGCCTGTCCGTCGAGGTCGGCGACGGCGTCACGGGGCTCGTCGGCGCCAACGGAGCGGGCAAGTCGACCCTGATCAAGATCCTCCTGGGACTCGCGACACCGACGTCCGGCACGGCGACCGTCCTCGGGCACGACATCCGCGCGGACGGGGCCGCGCTGCGTGCACGGGTCGGGTACATGCCCGAGCACGACTGCCTGCCGGGCGACATGTCGGCCACCGAGCTCGTGGTCCACCTCGCCCGCATGTCGGGGCTCCCGGCGGACGCGGCCCGCGAGCGCGCCGCGGACACGCTGCGGCACGTCGGGCTGTACGAGGAGCGCTACCGGCCGGTGGGCGGGTACTCCACGGGCATGAAGCAACGCGTGAAGCTCGCGCAGGCCCTGGTGCACGACCCCGACGTCGTCTTCCTCGACGAGCCGACCAACGGCCTCGACCCGGCCGGCCGCGACGAGATGCTCGACCTGGTCCGCCGCATCTACGACGAGTTCGGCATCTCCGTCCTGGTGACGTCGCACCTGCTCGGCGAGCTCGAACGCATCTGCGACCACGTGGTCGTCGTCGACGCGGGGGTGCTGCTGCGCTCGTCCGCCGTCGCCGACTTCACCCGCGCCAGCGCGCAGATCGCCGTCGAGGTGACCGCGGACGCCGACGATGCGGCGGCGGCACTGACGGCCGCCGGGCTGCGGGTCGCGAGGGAGGGCGCGCTGCTGCTCGTCGGGCTCGACGGCGACGCCACCTACGACGTGGTCCGTGACGTCGTCGCGGACCACGGGTACGGCCTGGTCCGGCTGACGCCGCGCCGCCACCACATCTCCGAGGTGTTCGACCGGGAGGTTGACGATGCCGTCTGACCCGCCCGCCGGCGTCATCCACGACATCGGCTACCGCGAGTACGAGGGCCCGAGGCTTGCCCGGCGCGGGGTCGCCCTCGGGCTCTACACCCACACGCTGCGGGGCGCCTTCGGGCTGGGCCGCGCGCCGCGGTCGAAGGTCGTACCCATGGGCCTGGCCGTCCTCATGCTGCTCCCGGCCGTGATCCTCGCCGTCGTCACGGTGGTCCTGGTCGGGCAGGGTGCGCTCACCGGCCCGGCGCTGCCGTACACCCGCTACGCGATGGTGACCCAGGCGGCCGTCGCGATCTTCCTCGCCGTGGCCGCGCCGCAGGCCGTGTCGCTCGACCTGCGGTTCCACACCCTGCCGCTCTACCTCTCGCGGCCACTGGAACGTGTGGACTACGCACGCGCCAAGCTCGCGGCGGTCACGTCGGCGGTGTTCCTCCTCCTCGCGGCCCCGCTGCTGGTCATGTACCTCGGCAGCCTCGCCGCGGGGCTCGACGCCGGCCGTCAGACGGTGGACCTGCTCGAGGCGCTGGTCGGCGCCCTCCTGTTCGCCGCGATCCTCTCGGGTGTCGCCGTCCTCATCGCGTCGTGGACGGCTCGCCGCGGGTTCGGCGTGGCCGCCATCGTCACCGTCCTCGCGCTCACCTACGCCGTCGTCTCCAGCCTCCAGGCGCTCGTGGCCTTCGACGCCGACGACCCTGCCACCGCCGGGTGGATCGGCCTGTTCTCCCCGATGACGCTCGTGGACGGCGTCCAGGTCTGGGCGTTCGGCGCCGAGCCGTCGACCCCTGCAGGCCCGTCCGGCGACGTCGCCGGCGTGGTCTTCCTCGCGGTGACCCTCGGAGTGATCGCCCTGTGCTACGCGGCCGTCGCCGCCCGATACCGGAGGGTCCGGCTCTGATGGCCACGCTGCAGATCGACACCTGCTCCCGCTGGTTCGGCAACGTCGTCGCCGTCAACGACGTCACGATGACGGTAGGCCCCGGCATCACCGGGTTGCTCGGGCCCAACGGCGCGGGCAAGTCCACGCTGATCCACATGCTCGGCGGCTTCCTGCCGCCGTCCGCCGGGTCGGTGACCCTCGACGGCACGCCCACCTGGAAGAACCAGGAGATCTACCGCACCCTCGGGATCGTCACCGAGCGGGAGGCGACGTACGACTTCCTCACGGGGCGCCAGCTCGTGCGCGCGAGCGCCGAGCTGCAGGGCCTGCCCGACCCGGGCGCCGCGGCCGACCGCGCCCTGGTCACGGTCGACATGACGGACGCCCAGGACCGCAAGGTGGGCGAGTACTCCAAGGGCATGAAGCAGCGCGTGAAGATGGCGTCCGCGCTGGTGCACGACCCGGCCGTGCTGCTCCTGGACGAGCCGTTCAACGGCATGGACCCCCGCCAGCGCCTGCACCTCATCGGACTGCTGCGCGCCATGGGCGACGAGGGCCGCACCGTGCTGTTCAGCTCGCACATCCTCGAGGAGGTCGAGCAGCTGGCCCACCAGATCGAGGTCGTCGTCTCGGGCCGCCACGCAGCGTCCGGCGACTACCGCGAGATCCGCCGGCTCATGACCGACCGGCCCCACCGCTACACCATCTCCTCGAGCGACGACCGCGCGCTCGCCTCCGCCCTGGTGGCCGACGGCTCGACGGCGGGGGTCAGCCTCGACGGCGGCGGGCTGCGCGTGCAGGCCGGCGAGTTCCTGCGGTTCGCCACGCTCCTGCCCCGCGTCGCGCGCGACGTCGACGTCCGTCTGTACGAGGTCACCCCGGCCGACGAGTCCCTGGAGAGCGTGTTCTCCTACCTCGTCGACGGCTCGTCCCGCACCACATCGACCGCACGGAGGGACCCGTCGTGAACGGCACCGTCGTCCGCCTGACCGCCCTCGGGATGCTGGGCGGCCGGCGCGTGTGGCTGCTCGCGGCCCTCGCCCTGCTCCTGGTCGCCATCGCCGTCCTCGCACGCGTCCTGGTCCCCGTCACCGAGGCCGAGGCTGCGACCCTGCTCCAGGGCGTGACCTTCGCGACGTTCCTGCCGTTGCTCGGCCTCGTCGTCGGCACCGGCGCGATCGCCCCCGAGATCGACGACGGGTCGATCGTGCACCTGCTGGCGAAGCCGGTCTCCCGGCACGCGATCGTCCAGAGCAAGCTCGCCGTGGCGGTCGGGGCGTTGCTCGTGTTCGCGGTCGTGCCGACCGTCGTCGCGGCCGCCGTGCTCGGCCTCGGCCCGCGCGCCGTGCTCGCCTTCGGCGTCGGCGCGCTCGCGGCCGGCGCCGTGTACGGGGTGCTCTTCCTGCTGCTGTCGATCCTCACCCGCCACGCGGTGATCATCGGCCTGGTCTACGCCCTGCTCTGGGAGAGCCTCGTGGGCAGCTTCGTGCCCGGCGCGCGGAACCTCAGCGTGCAGCAGTGGGCCCTGTCGGTCACCGGGTCGATCGCGCCGCCCGGCCTGGTCGCGTCCGACGTCGGCACGGGCCTCGCGCTCGCCCTCGTGGTGGGCGGGTTCGCCGCCGCGACCTGGTACGCCGGTCACCGGCTCCGGCTGCTCACCCTCGCGTCCGCCGAGTAGCGGTCAGCGGGTCCGGTCGTCGCCCTCCGGCGCGTCGTGGCCCGCGGCCGGCCGGTCGTCCGTCGTCGGCTCGGTGTCCGACGCCGCGGTCGCGGCGTCGTGCCCGTCGTCGTGCCCGTCATCGTGGGCCTTGCCGAACGGCAGCACGTGCATCACCGCGACGACGACCGCACCGACGATCAGGCCCGCGACGGCCGAGCAGAGCGTGTTCACCAGCCAGCCGAGGAACCCGCCGATGCCGGGCACGGCGTGCGCGACGGCCTCCTCCAGGTGATGCACGACCTCGTACGGGGCGTGCCAGCCCAGCTCGTCGGCGCCGGTGAGCAGGATGTGCCCGCCCACCCACAGCATCGCGACGGTGCCGACCACGGAGATGACCGCGAGCACCTTGGGCATCCCCGTCACCAGGGCGCGGCCCACGCGCTGACCGGCCCGGGAGTCGCGACCCGCGAGCGCGAGACCCATGTCGTCCATCCGCACGATGAGGCCGACGACGCCGTAGACCACGGCGGTGATCGCGAACGCGACGATCAGCAGGATCACGAGCCGGGAGAAGAACGGCTCGTGCGCCACCTCGTTGAGGGCGATCACCATGATCTCGGCCGACAGGATGAGGTCGGTGCGCACGGCGCCGGCGACGAGGCTCTTCTCGGCGTCGGGGCCGACGGTCGCGGCGGGCTTGTCGTGCCCCTCGTGCCCGCGCAGGCGGCCCCAGATCTTCTCGGCGCCCTCGAAGGCCAGGTAGGTGCCGCCCACCATGAGGATCGGCGTGAGCAGCCACGGCGCCCACTGGCTGAGGATCAGGGCCACCGGGAGGATGTAGAACACCTTGTTCCGGATCGAGCCCTTGGCGATCTTCTTGACGATCGGGATCTCGCGGTTCGCGGCGACGCCGTGCACGTACTGCGGCGTCACGGCGGTGTCGTCGACGACGACGCCCGCGGCCTTCGCCGTCGCCTTCGCGGCGGCGGCCCCGACGTCGTCCAGGGACGCGGCGGCGAGCTTCGCGATCGCGGCGACGTCGTCGAGGAGGCCGAGCAGGCCGGCGCTCACGCGACCGCTCCCACCGGGTGCGAGCGGGCGGGCGAAGCGCCCGCAGGCGGCATCGAAGGCTGGTGCATGGACCTATCGTGCCGTACCTGCGGGCGCCCGCGGGAGCCCTGCTCAGCAGCGCAGACCCGACCCCGGCGAGACGCCGAGCACGCCCGTGATGCGCACGTAGCGGTCGACCCGCGCGTCGACCGACGCGGGGTTGCCTCCGCCGCACTCGAGCGCCCCGTTGAGGGAGTTGATCGTCTGCCCGAACCCGGCCCCGCCGACCATCGCCTGGTGCGACGTCATGACGCCCGGGCCGTTCTGGGTGTTCCAGTACCAGAGGGCGGTCTGCCAGGCGACGGACGGGTCCCGCTCGACGAGCCACGGGTCGTCCAGGAGGTCGAGGCCCAGGGCGTCACCGGCGGCCTTGCAGTTGAAGTTCCAGCTGAACATGATCGGCCCGCGCCCGTAGTACGCCTCCTGACCCGCCGGGCACCCGAACGGCTGGGACCGGTCGCACTTGATCCCATAGTTGGCCTCGTTGATCTCCTTGACGTACCGCAGCCCGACCGACTCGAAGTCGGCGTGGGTGAGGAACGCCGCCACCTCGCGGGTGCGCGTCGTCTCCGTGCCGGTGCTGGCGAACGCCGGGTAGGCGCCGAGGGCGTCCACGAGGCCGTCGTAGGTGTAGAACGGGTCGCGGTCGGGGAAGAGCGCGTCGAACTCCGCCCGGCTCACGACGAAGTCGTCACCCCCGTCCGCGCACGGCCCCCGGTCGACCCAGACGCCCGTGGATCCGGGGGCGTTGCCCTGCGTCCACCAGCGGGCCTCCCACGCGCGTCCGTGGTGCGCCGCCGTCCGGCCGCCGCCGTAGGCCGTCGTGGACGACCAGGTCGCCGGGCACGCGGGCTCGCCCGCACCCTCACCAGCAGCCGACGACGTGCGGGAGCCACCTCGGCCGAGCGGGACCACCGCGCAGCGCCCCGGAGGATCTCGGGGCGTCACTCCTCGCCGTAGAAGACGCGCTCCACGACGGCGCGGGCGCGGCGGGCGGTGCGCAGGTAGAGCTCCTCGAGCTCTCCCCCGGTGCCGACGTCGCCGAGCAGCCCGGCCACGCCGGTGAGGTCGCGGGAGTCGTGCGGCAGCTGGTCGACCTGCGCGCCCGTGGTGCGCCCGGACCACAGCACGACGGCGGACCGCAGCCGCGAGGCGAGCACCCACGCGTCGCGCAGCTGCGCCGCGTCGTCGGCGTCGAGCAGTCCGGCACCCGCCGCGGCGTCGAGCGCCGCGACCGTGCCGGTCGTCCGGAGCCCCGGGACCGCCGCGGCGTGCTGGAGCTGCAGCAGCTGCGCGGTCCACTCGACGTCGGCGACGCCGCCCCGGCCGAGCTTGAGGTGCCGCGCGGGGTCGGCACCGCGGGGCAGGCGCTCGGCCTCGACGCGCGCCTTGATGCGCCGCACCTCGCGGACGCGCGCGTCGTCGAGCCCGTCGGCCGGGTAGCGCAGCGGGTCGACGACCGCCTCGAACCGGGCGCCCAGGGCGTCGTCGCCCGCGACGTCGCCCGCCACCGGCCGGGCGCGCAGCAGGGCCTGCGCCTCCCAGACGCTCGACCAGCGCTCGTAGTACTCGGCGTACGAGGCGAGGGTGCGCACCAGCGGACCCTGCCGACCCTCCGGCCGCAGGTCCGCGTCGACGGGCAGCGCGGGCTCGGGCCCGACCTCGGACAGCAGGGCCCGCAGCCGCGTCGCGACGCGGGCGGCGAAGTCCTGGGCGAGCTTCGGCTCGGCCCCGGGCAGCGGGTCGTGCACGAACATCACGTCCGCGTCGGAGCCGTAGCCCATCTCGCGCCCGCCGAGCCGGCCCATCGCGACCACGAGCATGCGGGTCGGGTTGGCGTCGGGCGAGAGGCCGAGGCCGAGCTCGGCGCGGGCGGCGTGCTCGGCGACCCGCAGCCCGCCGACCAGCACCACGTCGGCGGCGTCGGAGACGGCGGCCGCGGCGTCCACGGGCGGCAGCAGCCCGAGCACCTCCGCCGCCCCAGTGCGGGCGAGCTCGCGACGGCGCAGCGCGCGGAGGCGCTGTGCGGCGGGCTGCGGCTCGTCGGCCCGGGTGAGGATGGCGTCCGCCTCGGCGGCCAGCCGCTCGGCGCCCCGCGGCTCCAGGCCCGACGTGTCCGCGAGCCAGCGCACGGACTCCGGCGACCGCGCCAGCGCGTCGGCGAGGTAGGTGGACGACGCCAGGAGCTGGGTCAGGTGGTACGCGGCGTTCTCCGAGTCGCGCAGCAGCCGGAGGTACCAGGGCGTGGCGCCCAGCTCCTCGGAGAGCTTGCGGAATGCCAGCAGCCCCGCGTCCGGGTCGGCACCCTCGGCGAACCAGCCGAGCAGCACCGGCAGCAGCTGGCGCTGCAGCGCCGCGCGCCGCGACGTGCCCGAGGTCAGCGCCGCCACGTGCCGCAGCGCGCCGTCCGGGTCGCGGTAGCCGACCGCGGCGAAGCGCTCGCGCGCCACCCCGGGCGACAGCGAGAGCTCCGCGTCCGACAGCTGCGCCGACGCCGGCAGCAGCGGCCGGTAGAAGACCTCCTCGTGCAGGGCCCGCACCTCGCGGCGCGTCGCGCGCCAGCGCTCCAGCAGGCCCTTGGCGCCCTCGGCGCGCATGCCGAGCGACCGCGCCAGGCGGCGCAGGTCCTCCTCGGCCGTGGGCAGCAGGTGCGTGCGGCGCAGCCGGAACAGCTGCACCCGGTGCTCCAGCGCCCGCAGGAAGCGGTAGCAGACCGCCATCCGCGCGGCGTGCTCGCGGCCGACGTAGCCCCCCGCCGCGAGCGCCGCCAGCGCCGCCAGGGTGTGCGGGGAGCGGATCTTCGGGTCGGCGCGCCCGTGCACGAGCTGCAGCAGCTGCACGGTGAACTCGACGTCGCGCAGGCCGCCCTTGCCGAGCTTGATCTGCCGGTCGGCCTCGGCGGCGGGCACGTGGGCCTCGACCCGGCGCCGCATCGCGCGGGCGTCCTCGACGAAGTGCTCGCGGTGCACGGCCGACCAGATGAACGGGTCCACGGCGGCGCGGTAGTCGTGCCCCAGCGCCGCGTCCCCGGCGATCGGGCGCGCCTTGAGCAGCGCCTGGAACTCCCAGGTCTCGGCCCACCGCTCGTAGTAGGCGACGTGGCTCGCGAGCGTGCGCACCAGCGGCCCCTGCGCACCCTCGGGCCGCAGCGCGGCGTCCACGGGCCACAGGGCCGGCTCGGCGGACGTGGCCGAGCAGACCCGCTGCAGCCCGGTCGCGAGGCGCGTGCCGACGGCCAGCGCCGTCGCCTCGTCGAGCAGCCCGCCGTCGGGCGCCTCGCCCGGCTCGCAGACGTACACGACGTCGACGTCGGAGACGTAGTTGAGCTCGCGCCCGCCGGTCTTGCCCATGCCGATGACGCAGAGCCGCACGCCGGCGCCGTGGTCGTCGAGGTCGGCGCGCGCGACGGCGAGCGCCGCCTCCACGGCGGCGGAGGCCAGGTCGGCGAGCGCGGCGGCGACGACGGGCAGGCGCGTCAGCGGCTCGCCCGCGGTGAGGTCGTCCGCGGCGAGGGCCAGGAGCCGCTCGCGGTAGGCGCGCCGCAGCGCGTCGGTGGTGGTGGCCGCGCCGGCGTCGGGCCAGGCCACGCCCGGCTCGCCGTCCGGGTCGGCCGCCACGGGCACGTCCGCCTCGGGGTCGGCCCCGACGGCACGCAGGAGGCCGGCGCGGACGGCGGCGGGCCCGGCGAACGTCCGCGGGCCCGGGGCGCCGGACGTGTCCGCGTCGTCGCCGGCGTCGCTCTCGCCGCTCTCACTGCTCCCGCTGCTCTCGCCGCTCGCGCCGTCGGCCTCCTCGGACGCGCCGTCCGGGACGGCGACGACGTCGAGGAGCTCCGGGCGCCGCACCACCTCGTCGCCGAGCGCGGACGACGCCCCCAGCACCGCGACCAGGCGGGTGCGCGCCCGCGGCGACGCGGCGTCCAGCAGCTCCCCCAGCCGTGCCCCCGCCCCCGGCGACTCCGCGAGCCGCACGAGCTGGAGCAGCGCGAGGTCGGCGTCGGCGCACGCCCCCAGCGCCGCCAGCAGCGCGTCCTCGCGGCCCGGCGCGTCGAGCACCTCCTGCAGCGCGGCGTCCGACCAGAGCGTCGCCGACCGCGTGAGGTCGACGAACCCGGCGTGCAGCAGCCGGCCAGTGAGGGTGGAGCGCCGGGCGGTCACAGGAACTGCAGGAACCGGCGCAGCTCGTAGGGCGTGACCTGGGCGCGGTAGGCGTCCCACTCCTGCCGCTTGTTGCGCAGCACGAAGTCGAAGACGTGCTCCCCCAGCGTCTCCGCCACGAGCTCGGAGCGCTCCATGAGCTCGATCGCCTCGTTCAGCGACTGCGGCAGCGGCGCGATGCCGAGCGCGCGGCGCTCCCGGTCGGTGAGCTCCCACACGTCGTCGCCGGTGGCCTCCGGCAGCTCGTAGCCGTCCTCGATGCCCTTGAGCCCCGCGGCCAGCAGCACCGCGAACGCGAGGTAGGGGTTGGTGGCCGAGTCGAGCGCCCGGTACTCCACGCGGGCCGAGTTGCCCTTGCCCGGCTTGTACATGGGCACGCGCACGAGGGCGGACCGGTTGTTGTGGCCCCAGCAGATGTAGCTCGGCGCCTCGGCGCCGCCCCACAGCCGCTTGTAGGAGTTGACGTACTGGTTGGTCACGGCCGTGATCTCGGCCGCGTGCACCAGGAGGCCGGCGATGAACTGCCGCGCCGTCTTGGACAGCTCGAACTGCGCGCCCGGCTCGTGGAACGCGTTGCGGTCGTCCTCGAACAGCGACAGGTGCGTGTGCATGCCGGAGCCGGGCTGGTCGACCATCGGCTTGGGCATGAACGACGCGAAGACGCCCTGCTCCAGCGCCACCTCCTTGACCACCGTGCGGAAGGTCATGAGGTTGTCGGCGGTGGTGAGCGCGTCCGCGTAGCGCAGGTCGATCTCGTTCTGGCCAGGGCCGGCCTCGTGGTGGGAGAACTCCACCGAGATGCCCATGGACTCGAGCATCGTGATCGCGGCCCGGCGGAAGTCGTGCGTGCTGCCGCGCGCCAGGTGGTCGAAGTAGCCGCCGTTGTCGACGGGGACCAGCGACTCCTCCGGGGAGGCCACCTGGTTGAACAGGTAGAACTCCACCTCGGGGTGCGTGTAGAAGGTGAACCCGCGGTCGCTCGCGCGCGCGAGCGCGCGCTTGAGCACGTTGCGCGAGTCCGCCAGGGACGGCTCCCCGTCCGGCGTGAGGATGTCGCAGAACATGCGGCCGGTGCCGTGCCGGTCGCCGCGCCACGGCAGCACCTGGAACGTGGTCGGGTCGGGCTTGGCGATCATGTCCGCCTCGTAGACCCGCGTCAGCCCCTCGATGGAGCTGCCGTCGAAGCCGATGCCCTCCGTGAACGCCTGCTCGAGCTCGGCCGGGGCGACCGCCACCGACTTCAGCACGCCGAGCACGTCGGTGAACCAGAGCCGGATGAAGCGGATGTCGCGCTCCTCGACCGTGCGGAGCACGAACTCCTGCTGCCTGTCCATGAACCCATCCTGCCCGAGAAGTGTTAACGGGGTATGTCGTGGGACCCGGCCCGGACCGCCCCCGTCCCGACCTGGACGGATATCCGGTACCGCGGGTCGGAGGCATAGGCTGACCGGCATGTCGAACCCCGGTCACGACGCCACCGTCGACGCCGCCGCGCCCTCCCCCGCCGCCGACCTGACCCGCCGCCGTCGCGTGCGGGTCCACCACCTGGCCGAGGCCAAGGAACGCGGCGAGAAGCTCACGATGCTCACGGCCTACGACGCCGTCACCGCACGCCTCTTCGACGCCGCCGGCCTGGACCTGCTGCTGGTCGGCGACTCGATCGGCAACACCATGCACGGGCACCACACGACGCTGCCCGTCACGCTCGACGACATGATCCCGCCGGCCCGCGCCGTCGCCCGCGCCGCCGAGCACGCGCTCGTCGTCGTCGACCTGCCGTTCGGGTCGTACGAGGCCGGCGCGGAGCAGGCGCTCGGCTCGGCCGTGCGGATCATGAAGGAGACCGGCGCCGCCGCGGTCAAGCTCGAGGGCGGGCGACGCTCGGCCGCGCAGATCCGCGCGCTCACCGACGCCGGGATCCCCGTGGTGGGCCACCTCGGCTTCACACCGCAGTCGGAGAACCTCCTGGGCGGCCCGCGCGTCCAGGGCCGCGGCGACGAGGCCGCCGAGGCCCTGTGCGAGGACGCCCTCGCCGTGCAGGAGGCCGGCGCCGTCGCCGTCGTGCTCGAGATGGTCCCGGTCGAGGTCGCCGCGCGCGCCACCGAGATCCTGCGCATCCCCACCATCGGCATCGGCGCCGGCCCCCGCGTCGACGGGCAGGTGCTGGTCTGGACCGACATGGCCGGCATGACCGACTGGTCGCCGCGCTTCGCCCGCCGGTTCGCCGAGGTGGGCAACCTGCTGCGCCAGGCCGCCCAGGACTACGCCGACGAGGTCCGCCGGGGCACGTTCCCCGACGCCGCGCACTCCTTCGAGCGCTAGGCCCGCGGCCACCCGGTGACGCCGGCCGCGAGGCCGAGCATCGCCGCCGCGACCCGCCCGGCGTCCTCGTCGGGGACCGTCGTGGACGCCCGGTCGAGGATCAGCAGCCGCGCGTCCGGGATCTCGCGGGCCAGCGCCTCCGCGTTGCCGACCGGGAAGAACGGGTCGCGGCGGCCGTGCACCACCAGCGTCGGCACGGCGACCTCGGGCAGGCGCTCACGCCACCGCGGCGTGCAGTCGAGCGCGGCGAACACCGTGCCCAGCTGGTTGGCCAGGTGCACCGACGGCGCCCTGCCCGGGGTGCGGTCCCAGGTGCGCCCGGCGACCTCGCGGGCCGACGCCGGGTCGTCGCCGAGGATCTCGGCGCTCGCGGCGGCGTGCTCGGCCACGGCGCCCCGGTCGGCCCAGTCGGGCATCGGCCGCGAGAAGAGCCGTGCCATCGTCTCCGCGTCGTGGTCGGGCAGGTCGTCGTCGACCGGCCCCGGTGCCACCGGCCGCGTCCCGACGAGGGTGAGCGCCGCGAACGCGTCCGGATGGTCGAGCGCGGCGACCTGGGCGACCATGCCGCCGACGCCGAGGCCCGCCAGGTGCGCCGGCCGGTCGTCGAGCTCCCGCGCGAGCGCCGCCGCGTCGGCCGCGAGGTCCCGCAGGGAGTAGGCCGGCGCGTCGGGGTCGACCGTGGTCGACGCGCCCGAGTCGCGCAGGTCGTACCGGACCACGTGCCGCCCGCCGCGGGCCACGGCCTCGCACACCGTGTCGGGCCACGAGAGCATCGTCGTCCCGCCGGCGCACAGGACCAGCGGCGCCGCCGCGTCGCCGAAGTGCTCCACGCCCAGCCGGACGCCGTTCGCCTCCACCGTCACCGTCATGCCGGCACCTCCCTCTCCCCGGGTCGACGCCGCGGGCGGCGGGAACTCATCGGCGCGCCGCGCAGGGCGGGGAGGGTCAGTCCTTGCCGCGCCAGTCGGCGTCCTCGCCCTCCCACGTCTCGTTGCGGCGCTGCGCGGAGTCCAGGGCGTTGCGAGCGGCCTCCCGCGACGGGTACGGACCCATGCGGTGGCTCCAGCTCGAGCGGTCGCGACTCTCCTCGACCTCGCCGGTCTTGGTGTTGTACCAGTACTGCACCGGGCTTGTGTCGCTCATAGGACGATCCTGCATCAAGATGGGCCCATGGTGGAGGCAGCGCAGCCGGTCGCGTTCGGCATCGACATCGGCGGGTCCGGGATCAAGGGGGCCCCGGTCGACCTCGCGACCGGCGAGTTCGCCGCCGAACGGCGCCGCATCCCCACGCCGGAGAACTCCACCCCGGAGGCCGTCGCCCAGGTGCTCGCCGAGCTCGTCGACTCGTTCGAGCTGCCCCAGCACGTGCCCGTCGGCGTCGCCTTCCCCGCCCCGATGGACCACGGCGTCGTCCGCTTCATCGCCAACCTCGACCAGTCGTGGAAGGGCGTGGACCTGCCGGCACTCGCCCGCGAGGCCACGGGTCGCGAGGTCACCGCCGTCAACGACGCCGACGCCGCGGGCGTCGGCGAGCAGCGGTACGGCGCCGCCGAGGGCCGCGACGGCGTGGTGCTGGTCGTCACGCTGGGCACCGGCATCGGGTCGGCGCTGCTCGTGGACGGCGTCCTCGTGCCGAACACCGAGCTCGGCCACCTGGAGATCGACGGCCACGACGCCGAGTCGCGGGCCGCCGAGTCCGCCCGCGAGCGCGAGGACCTGTCGTGGCACCACTGGGCCCACCGGCTGCAGCGGTACTTCGAGACCGTCGAGATGCTGATCTCGCCCGAGCTGATCGTCGTCGGCGGCGGGGTGAGCAAGCACCACGAGAAGTTCCTGCCGCTGCTCGACCTGCGCGCGCCCATCATCCCCGCCACGCTGCGCAACCGCGCCGGCATCGTCGGGGCGGCGGCGTTGGCGGCGAGCGGCCGCGACCACTGAGCCGCGGGGCGTCCGACGGAGGTCCGGAGCGGTCAGCCCGCCAGGCTGTGCGGCGCCGTGGGCGTGGGCGCGGTCGGGACGCGACCCCAGTCGACGCCGGTCTCCGGCGGCACGTCGAGCTCGAGCATGCGCAGCACGTCGAGCACCGCGGCCGGCGGCCGGTGCAACGAGACCCGCAGCCCCTCGTCCCTGCCGATGCGGCAGAGCTGGACGAGGAAGGCGACCCCGGCGGAGTCGATGAAGGTCACCCGTGAGGTGTCGACCACCACGGGCAGGTCCCGCTCGAAGGCCCGCGCGAGGGCCGCGCTCGCCTCGTTGCGCAGGGCGATGTCGATCTCGCCCCACATGTCCACCACGCTCACGTCGGTGCGCTCCACGAGGGCGATGCCCCCGGCCTGAGCCTCGTCGGTGAAAGTCACTGCCACACCTTCGTCCCACGTCCTGCGTCCAGCGCGCCACGGTCTCGGGCGCTGCGTTCCGGACTCGCGACCTCGTCGTCGCGACGACCGCAACGCTACACCTTCGCGAACCCGCAGCGGAACCTCGCCATGGACATTCTTTACCGACCGTTCACAGAGCGCACCATCCCGGTGCGCCTCTGCCCTCGGGCGGGCTACGACCCGAGGATGCGCGCCTTCTGCGCCGCGAACTCGGCGTCGGTGAGCACACCCTGCGCCCGCAGCTCGGCCAGGTCGCGGAGCTGGGCGATGGTCGCGTCCGCCCCGCCGGACGGCGCGGGCGCGGGTGCCGGCGCGGGCGGCGGCGGCTCGTAGACGGGCTGGGCGTACGTCGGCGCGGGCGCGTACCCCGCGTCCTGGGCGCGCTGGGCGTCCTGGGCGGCCCAACGCCCCTGCTGGCGGCGCTGCACGCGCCCGGAGACGGCGCTGGCCGTGCCGGCGACGACGGCGGTCCGGGCGACGCCCCGAAGCAGACCGGGCATGTCGACCTCCTCGGGTCGGTGTCGCCGGCCGGGGCCCGGCCGGCGACGGGTGGTGTGTGCGGATCGGTGAGGGGCGCCGCGACGCGGCGCCGGCGGCGGGTCAGCGGGCCTCGGCGGCCTCCAGCGCCCCGAGGAGCGACTGGACCGGGATCCGGCCGCTGGCGACGAGCATCCCCCCGCCACGACGCAGCGCGGCGGCGAACGGGCCGGCCCACGCGTTCTCGTACACGAGGACACCGGCCGCGCTGCCCGGGGTCAGGACGCCGCCCGCCTCGGTGAGGTCGTCCTCGTCGAGGAGGCCGGACGACGCGCCCTGGAACACCGACACGTCGAAGTCGCCCTCGATCTCCAGGTCCTCCAGGTCGACCGCCGTCACCTCGCCGTCCGCGCTCTTGCGGACGAAGACGAGGTCGAGGACGCGGATGATCCCGCGGTCCACGAGGTCGACGAGCAGCGGCAGCGCGTGCCCGTCGAGCCGGTTCTGCGGGAACTCCACGACGATGTAGTCGATGGGGCCCATCTCGTCGGGTCCCGTGTCCTCACCCGTCGGGTCCATGGGTCGTCCTCCCGTCCGTGGGTCGCGCGGCGCGGCGGCCGCCTTGCTCCGTGCCCCACGGTGCCGCGCGCCGGCGGGCGCGTCCTCACCCGCGACGGGTGAGGAGGCGCCGTCGAGGACGGCGAGCAGCGCGCCCAGGTCCGCCTCCCGCACCCGGTGCGAGGTGACCTCGGCGGGCGCCGCCCGGTCGACGCCGCTCAGCATCCCCCGCACCACCGGTCCGATCGCGCCGCGCACGACGATCTCGACGTCCGCGCGCCGGGCCGGGACCGTGCGGAGCTCGACCAGCTCCAGCCCCAGGCCGGCCATCCGGTGCAGCAGGCCGTACAGCGCGGACTGGTCGCGCACGGACACCTCGAGCACGGTGCGGGTGTGGGAGCGGACCGCGCCCAGCTCCACCAGGCTCGCGGCGTCACCGCCCGCCCGGCCCACGACCGTCAGCTCGACCCACGGCATCCCGACCACCTGTCCGCCCGACCGCTCCGTCCGTCCCCGCGGGTGAACTTTCGCCGCGGGTCGTGCACCGTGCCGAGGGCCGCGCGGCCCGCCGGCCGCCGGTGCCGGGCACGGTCCCCGACCGCCGCCGCCCGGGCCCCGCGCGGCGCCCCGGGCGGGCGCCACGCCCCCCTGAGCAGCGGCGTCGTCCCGACGCTACCGAGCGACCGCGCCCGGCGCGTCACCCCGCCCGGGTGACGCGGGCGGGGCGCCGCCGCCGGCTGCCCCGGACGGCCGGAGGGCGCAGCGTCTTCGGGGCGCCGACCGCCCGGCGCCCTCGTCCCGGCAGGACGCGCGAAGCCTCGACGGCGGTCCTAGCCTGCGGCCATGGCCACTGTGGGCACCCGCAGCGCGCCGGAGGACCGGGCCCGCAGGCTCGGCGCCTCCGGGCCGCTGCGCGCCCGCACGGAGGTGCCGCCGCAGGCCCCCGGCGCGGTCGCCCGGCCGCGGGTCGAGCGGCACCTGGCCGAGGCCGGACGGCGCCGCCTCACGCTCGTCTCGGCCGGGCCCGGCTGGGGCAAGACCACCGCCGTGGCCGCCTGGGCCCGCGCCGCCGGCGGCCCGCGGGTCGCCTGGCTCACCCTCGAGGCGGCCGACGGCGCGCCGACCGCGTTCTGGGCCGACGTCCTCACCGCGCTGCGCCGCTCGGGCGCCGTCCCGCCCGGTCATCCGCTGGGCGCCGTCTCCGTCCCGTCGCGCCTCTCCCCCGACCTGGTGCGCCGGATCCTGCTCGCCGTCGACCTGCTGCCGGAGCCGGTCGTCCTCGTCCTGGACGACTTCCACCTCGCCGGCCCCGAGGTCCTCGAGACGGTCGACGACGTGCTGCGCTACCAGTTGCCCCTGCACCTGGTGACGCTCACCCGCTTCGACCCCGCGCTGAGCCTGCAGCGCCTGCGTGCCCAGGGCGAGGTCGCCGAGCTCGGCGCGGCCGACCTCGCCCTCGACGCCGCCGAGACCGGGACGCTCGCCGCCGGCACCGGGCAGCCCCTCACCGCCGAGGACGTCGACCGGCTGCTCGCGGAGACCGACGGGTGGCCCGTCGGCGTCCGGCTGCACCTCGACGCCGCCGACGACCCGGTCCGCCGCGACCGGGCGCAGCGCTCGGCCGCCGAGTTCCTCCTCACGGAGGTGCTGCAGCGCCTCGACCCGACGGCGCGGGCCTTCCTGCTGCGCACGAGCGTGACCCCGACCGTGTGCGCGGACCTGGCCGCCGCGCT
Organism: Isoptericola sp. NPDC057653; assembly: GCF_042799955.1. Taxonomy (NCBI): domain Bacteria; kingdom Bacillati; phylum Actinomycetota; class Actinomycetes; order Micrococcales; family Promicromonosporaceae; genus Isoptericola; species Isoptericola sp. NPDC057653. The sequence goes on from NZ_JBHVHP010000002.1 coordinate 772,039, forward strand.
CGCGCCGGGTGCCCCCGCGCCCCGGCTGCTGCGCGAGCTCGCGGCGTCGAACGGGTTCGTGGCACGCGTCGACGCCGAGGGGTCGTGGCTCCGCTACCACCCGCTGCTGCGCGAGATGCTGCAGCAGCAGCTGCGGCTCGAGGACCCGGCGGGCAGCGCGGAGGCGCACGGCGCGGCCGCGCGGTGGTTCGCCCGGCGCGGCGAGGCCGTGCGCGCGCTCGACCACGCGGTCGCGTCGGCGGACTGGGGCCTGGTGGGCGACGTCTTCGTGGACGTGGCCGCGGCGCAGCTGGTGGGGCCGCGGCGACAGGCCGTCGTCGACGCGCTGGGCCGAGTGCCCTACGCGTCGCTGGCGCCGACCGTCCCCCTGCACCTGTGCGCCGCGACGCTCGCCCTCGTCGACGGCCGCCCCGAGGGCGCTCTCCACCACCTCGGGCGGGCCCGCAAGCTGCTCGGCGACCCGGCGCAGGACCCGGCCGCCGCGGTGCTGCTGGAGGACCTGGAGGCCACCGCCGCGCGGGCGGTCGGCGACGTCCGCCGGCTCTACCGCACCGCGGGCGCGGCGCTCACGGCCGCCGAGCGCGTCCCGTTCCCGTTCCCCGCGCTGGCCACCTACCGGACGCTGGCGCGCGCCCACCACGACGCCGGCCGGGCGTGGTGCGCCGTCCCCCGCCGGGACGATGCCGCCGACGAGGTCGGCCCGCCGGACGGCCCGGAGGACGACCTGCACGCCGCGGGCCTCGTCACCCTCGGCGCCCACGCGGCGACCGCGCTCCAGGACGTCGCCGACGGGCGCCTCACGGCGGGCACGGAGCGGGCGCGGGCCGTGGTGGACCGGGCATCCGCGCGGGGCTGGGTCGGTCACGTGCAGACGGCGCCGGCGCTCGTCGCGCTCGCGTGGGTCGCCCTCCACCGCGCGGAGGAGTCCCGCGCGGGAGCGCTCCTCGCGCAGGCACGCGCGGCGTCGTCCGGCCTGCCCGACCCCGCGCCGCAGGTCGCGGCACACCTGCTCGAGTCGCTCCTCGCCGCGCGCCAGGGCGACGCCCGCCGTGCCCGGCGGGAGCTGGCCGCCGCCACCGAGCCGACCGCGCCGCACCCCGTGCCCCCGCTGCTCGACGACCTGCGCGCCCGCGCCGCGACGGAGGCCGCGCTGGCCGCGGCGACCGTGCCGGGCACCCTCGCCGGAGCCGTGGCCGGGGACGCCGTCGTCCGTCCTACCCCCGTGGCGCGGGTGTGCCGCGGCCGCCTGCTGCTCGCCGCCGGTCGCACGGGCGAGGCCCTGCGTGCCGTGCACGGCCTCGCGGCCGCCGCGGACGTCGACGACCTCGCCCGCGTCGAGGCCGCCCTCGTCGAGGGTGCGGTGCTGGTGCGTGCGGGCGCCCGCCACGCCGAGCCCGCGGTGGAGCGCGCCCTGCGCGCCGCGGCCCCCGAGCTGCTCGTCTCCCCGTTCCTCACGGCCGCCACGACCGAGCTGCGACCCGTCGTGGCCGCCGCCGTCGCCGGCCGCGCCGGCCCGCTCGCCGAACGGCTGCGCGCGGCCCTCCCCGAGCTCGACCCCGCCGCTCCCCTCGCGCCGCTCGAACCCCTGACGGCCCGGGAGCTCGCCGTCCTGGCCGCGCTGCCGACGATGGCGAGCAACGCCGAGATCGCGGAGGAGCTGTTCGTCTCCGTCAACACCGTCAAGGCGCACCTCAAGGCGCTGTACCGCAAGCTCGGGGTCGGCTCGCGGCGCGACGCCGTGCGGCAGGGCCGCCGCCTGGGCCTCCTGCCCTAGGCGCCGGCCCGGTGGCGGGACCCCGGGATCAGCCCCGGGATCAGCCCCGGACCCCGCCGCGGCGCTCCAGCGCGCGCAGCACCGCCTTGCCCGCCTCCACGACCAGCAGGTACCCGAGGGCCACCAGCGCGCAGACGCCCCACTGCCCGCCGTCGAGCGGCGTCGTGCCGAAGATGCGCTCCAGGCCGTCGAGGGTCGTCACCAGGAAGGTCAGCCCCAGCGCGACTAGCATCAGCACCACGAACCGGCCGTTGGCGAGCGTGTCGTGCGACAGGATGCTGGCGCGCTGGTCGCGCCACTCCAGCGCGGCCACGACGTGCAGCAGCGACATCGCGGTCAGGCCCATCGTCGTGGCCACGGTCAGGTCGAACCGCGCCTCGCCGTAGCCCACCGCGATGAGCGTGCCCGTGGCGATGAGCACTCCCCCGACCGCGAGCCGCACCGCGAGCCCGCGACCGATCACCGGCTCGGACGGCGACCGCGGGCGTCGTGCCATGAGGCCCGGCGTGGGCGCGTCGAACCCGAGCCCGATCGCCAGCAGCACGTCGATCGCGAAGTTGATCCACAGGATCTGCAGCGGCGTCAGCGGCGTGCCGGCCGCCACGACGAACACGCCCGCCCCGACGAACGTCAGGATGAAGCCGATCAGCACCACCATCTGGAAGCGGATGTACTTCATGAGGTTGTCGTAGAGGCCGCGCCCGCCCTCGACAGCGGTGACGATCGTCGCGAAGTTGTCGTCGGTGAGGATCATCTCCGCCGCGTCCTTGGTGACCTCCGTGCCGGTGATCCCCATCGCGACGCCGATGTCGGCCCGCGCGAGCGCCGGCGCGTCGTTCACGCCGTCGCCCGTCATCGCGACGATCTCCCCGCGCCGCTTGAGGACGTCGACCAGGCGCACCTTGTCCTCGGGCGCGACGCGCGCCACCACGCCGATCTCGTCCACGTGCGCGTCGAGCTCGCCGTCGGACAGGGCGGCGAACTCGGCGCCCGTGAGCGCCCGGCCCGTGATGCCGAGCTGGGCGGCGATCGCGCCCGCGGTGGTCACGTGGTCGCCGGTGATCATCCGCACGCGGATCCCCGCGCTCGCGCACGCGGCGATCGCGTCGCGCGCCTCGCGGCGCGGCGGGTCCACGATCCCCACGAGGGCGACGAGCTCGAGCCCGCGCACGACGTCGAGCAGGTCGCCGCGCAGGCCGCCGGAGGGCACCGTGGAGCGGGCCACGGCCAGCACCCGCATGCCCTCGCCCGCCAGGGCGTCGTTCGCCTCGAGGACCCGCGCCCGGCCCGCGTCGTCGAGCAGGGCGCTGCCGCCGTCCGCCGTGAGGTACCGGTCGGACCGGGCGAGCAGGACGTCGGGCGCACCCTTGACGAAGCACCGGGTCGCGCCGTCGATCTCGTGGAACGTGGCCATGAACTTGTACTCGGCGTCAAACGGCACCTCCGCGATGCGCGGGTGCTCCCGGCGCGTCTCCTCGACGTCGAGCCCGGCCTTCGCGGCCAGCACGACCAGGGCGCCCTCCGTCGGGTCGCCCACGCACGCGCCGTCGGCCACCACGGCGTCGCTCGCGAGCGCCATCGGGAGGGCGACCTGGTCCAGCGGCGCGCCCTCGTCGCCCGCCGCCGCGAGGATCCGGCCCGTCGTCGAGTAGCCCTCCCCCTCGACGGTGAAGCGCCGGCCCGCGAGGACGAGGCGCCGGGCCGTCATCTGGTTGAGCGTGAGCGTGCCGGTCTTGTCGGAGCAGATGGCCGACGTCGAGCCGAGCGTCTCCACCGACTTCAGCCGCTTGACGATCGCGCCCTCGGCCGCGAGGTTCCGCGTGCCCATGGACAGCAGCATCGTCACGACGGCCGGCAACCCCGTCGGGATGGCGGCGATGGCGAGGCTGATGCCGACGACGAACAGGCTGTCGAAGTCCTCGCCGCGCGCCAGCCCGAGGACGACCACCACCACCAGGGCGACCGCCGCCATCACCGTGATGATCACGGTGATCCGGTCGAGCTGGCGGGTCAGCGGGGTCCGGTCCTGCTCGACGCCGCTGAGCATCCCGGAGATCCGGCCCACCTCGGTGTCCATGCCCGTCGCGGTGACCACCATCTCGCCGCGCCCGCGCGTGACCTGCGAGTTCATGTAGGCCATGTCGGTGCGGTCGCCGAGCGGCGCCTCGACGGCGTCGACCGGGTCGACCGTCTTCGACACCGGCGTGCTCTCGCCCGTCAGGCCCGCCTCCTCGATCTCCAGGGACGCGGCCACGAGCAGGCGGCCGTCGGCGGGGACCTTGCCGCCCGCCTCGAAGCCGACGACGTCGCCGGGCACCAGCTCCTCGGCCGGCAGCTGCACCTGGCGGCCGTCGCGGCGCACGGTCGCCGTCATGACCAGCATCTGGCGCAGCGCGGCCACGCTCTGCGCGGCCTTGCCCTCCTGGTGCAGCCCCATGAGGGCGTTGAGCACCGTGAGGGAGAAGACGACGACGCCGGTCGTGACGTCGCCCAGCGCGACGATGCTCACCACCGCGGCGGCCACCAGCACCAGCTGCATGAGGTCGCGGTACTGGCGCAGGAACGCCTGCCACGGCCGCTCCCGGCGCTCCTCCGCGAGCGCGTTGGGTCCGTAGCGGGCGCGGCGCTCGACGGCCTCCGCCGAGGTGAGCCCGCGCGCCGGGTCGACGCCGAGCTGCGCGCACACCTCCGGCCCGGTCGCGGTGTGCCAGCCGGCGGCGTGCCGGGGGATCTGCGCAGCGGTCATCGCGCCCTCCTCACGGTGCGCGTCCACCCTCACAGCGACCCGGCGCGGCTGCCTCACCCGCCCCGGGTGAGCGTGCCGGCGTGCCCTCCGGCCTGCGGGGACGCGACTACCCCCGGCGGGTGAGGCCCCCTCCGTCGCCCGCGCCGACAGTGGGGGTGGCCGGCCACGCCGGACGGCCGCCCCTGCGACCTGAGGAGCCCGCGATGGACACCTTCTGGGACTGGTTCTGGCTGATGCTCTGGTGGTTCTTCCTCTTCGCCTACCTGATCATGCTGTTCCAGATCGTCAGCGACCTGTTCCGCGACCGGTCGCTCAACGGCTGGTGGAAGGCGCTGTGGGTCGTCCTCCTCATCCTGCTGCCCCTGCTGTCCGCGCTGGTCTACCTCATCGCGCGCGGCCGCGGGATGGCCGAGCGGCACTACGAGGAGCGGATGGCGCACAAGCAGATGACCGACGACTACATCCGGTCCACGGCCGGCACGTCACGGTCCGCCGCCGACGACATCGCCCAGGCCAAGGCCCTGCTGGACTCGGGCGCGATCGACGCGACCGAGTTCGCGCAGCTCAAGGCGAAGGCCCTCACCTGACGTCGGCGGCCCGCGGCGCGGGGCTCATCGGCCCGGCGCCGTCGGGTCGGCCGTGAACGGGAGGCGGAACGCGAGCCGGCCGCCGCCTCCGGTGTTCGTCCCGAGCTCGAGCGTGCCGCCGCGGTACTCGATGCGCTCGAGGTGGCGGCGCAGGCCGTGCAGCGTCGGCGCCGTCTCCGTGGGCCCGGTGCCGTCGTCGTCGACCTCGGTGACGAACACCCAGCGGTCGGGGTCGGCGGTGGGCTCCGCGTCCGCGCGGACCGTGACCGTGCGCGCCCGGCCATGCCGCAGCGCGTTGGTCACCGCCTCCTCGACCGTGTAGATCACCACGAGGCGCTCGGCCATCGGCATCCGCAGCCCCGCCTCGGCCACCAGGTCGCGGTACCGGTCGCCGAGCTCGATCGACGCGTCGACCTGCGGCGGCAGGCGCCGCAGCAGCAGCCCGATCGCCTCCTGCGGCCCCAGGTCGGCGCCGGACGGGAAGACGCTGTGGCTGAGCGAGCGCACGTCGTCCTCGCGGATCTCCTCGAGGGTCTCCGCCCAGCGCCGCACCGCGGCGGCGCGCGGGGCGTCGCCGGCCGCCTCCAGCTGCTCGGCCACCTGGTCCAGTCCCGCAGTCACCGTCACGAGGTGGAACTGCAGCGTGCCGTGCAGCTGGTCGAAGACCAGGCGGCGCACGCGGATCTCCTCGTCCTGGAGTTCCTCGACGGCGCGGGCGGCGCGCAGCGCCTCCTCCTCGCGGCGCTGCTGCTCGGTCCAGGCCCGGTCCACCAGCGACGCGGCGAGCAGGCCTGCGGACATCCCGACGACGCCCGCGGCGAGCCCGAGCGTGCCGACCGCCGCGACGTAAGCGCCCCCGGAAGGCGTGCTGCTGATCGCGGCGAGCGCGAGGATCCGCGGCACCGAGGCGACCGCCGACACGCACGTCACGACGAGGATCCGGGCGGGCCACCGGCGCGCCAGGGCGCGGAAGGCGAGCGTCCCGGCGATGACGACCGCGCCGAACGCCAGGTTCACCAGAAGCACGACCACGCCGTCGACGGCCACTCCGAGGGCGCTGTGCTCGTGCGTGATCGCGGTCTGCAGCCCGCCCCAGCCGGCCCACCCGGCCACGGTCATCAACGAGTACAGGACGAAGTTGGCACCGGCGACCACCACGGCGATCCGCGTGCGGTCGCGCGACGGGACGGCCTGGGCGGCCTGCGCCGAGGCGGGCGCGGCCCGCGCCGTCAGGCCCGCCACGAGCGCCCCGTCTGCTCGAGGAACGCGAGCACGGCCGCGACACGACGGTTGTGCTCGCTGCCGTCGACGCCCAGACGCTGGTAGATCGACTTGAGGTGGCTCTCGACAGAGCGCTCGTTGATGCCGAGCCGGTCGGCGGTGGAGCGGTTCGACAGGCCCTCCGCCACGAGCCGCAGCACGCCGAACTGTGCGGGCGTCAGCGCCGAGACCGCCGACCCGGGCCGCGGCGTGGAGCGCTGCACCAGGTACGGGTCGAGCACCACCTGGCCCTGCGCCGTCGCGACGACCGCGCGCACCAGGACGTCGCGCGCGAAGCTCGATCGCTTGGACAGGTAGCTCCACGGCCGGGTCGTCTCACTCTGGACGGCCGTGAACAGGCCCATGACGTCCTCGCTGGACAGCAGCATGACCGCGAGGCGCGGGTCGGCCCGCTGCAGCGCCACCCCCAGGGAGACCCCGTTGCCGTCGGGGAGGTTCACGTCCAGCACCGCGACGTCGCACGACCCGGGGGTGAAGACCAGTCGGGCCTCGGTCACCCCGGGCACCGCGTGGACGACGTGCAGCGACTCCTCCGCGGCCAGCGCCTGCTCGAGCATCCCTCGCATCAGGGCCTCGTCCTCGACGATGCCCACACGGGTGCGGGGGGTCACCATGCCGCCGATGGTAGGCAGCCCAGGTTGTTCCCCGCCCGATCAGTCGCCGTCCGTGCGCTCCCCGCCCGCGCGCTCCGACACGCGCGCGGGCACCAGCACGGGGCACTCCGCGCGGCGCAGCACCGCCTGGCTCGTCGAGCCGAGCAGGAGGCCGCGGATGCCGCCGCGCCCGCGCGAGCCGACGACGAGCAGGTCGGCCGGGCCGGAGGCGTGGACCAGGACGTCGGACGCGTGCCCCTCGACGACGTCGGCGGTCACGGTCACGTCGGGCTGCGCCGCGCGCAGGCGGGCGACGTCCTGGTCGAGCTCCTCGCGGACACCGCCGAGGACGGAGTCCCGGAAGCCCGGGTCCAGCCACGGGGAGCCGCTCCAGCCCACGAGGGAGACGGCGCGGACGAGCTCGACGGAGGCGCCCCAGGCGCGCGCCTGCGCGAGCGCCGTGTCGAGCGCCGCGTCCGAGGACCGCGAGCCGTCGACGCCCACGACGACCTTGCCGAAGCGGTCCAGGGCGTCGACGGAGAGCGCGCCGTCGTCGTCCGTCTTCGCGCGGCCCGGCACGACGACCGTCGGGCACGCCGACCGTACCGGCAGGTTCGCCGACACCGTGCCGAGCAGCCGCTCGACGAAGCCGCCGGCGCCGCGGGCGCCGATGACGACGAGGCCGAACCGCCCGGACCGCTCCGCGAGCGCCGTCGTCGCATCGGCGACGGTCACCTCGGTGGTGGCGGGGACCCCGGTCGCGGTGACGCGCTCGTGCGCCCGGGCCAGCAGCTCCTCGACGTAGCGCTTCGCGTACGGGTCGTCGACCATCGGGATGTCCTGGGCGAAGCTGTAGCTGCCCGTGAACCCCGGCAGCGTGTATGCGCTGAGGACGTGCAGCTCCACGGCGGCGCGGCGGGCGTAGGCGGCGGCCCAGTCGAGCGCGTGCAGGCTCTCCTCCGAACCGTCGACGCCGACCAGGACGTTCTGCGGTGCGTTCATCTCCACCCCTCGGTGTCGTGGCCGCGGGCGTGTGTCACCCGCGGGTCTGTCGTGGTGGCCTGCCCGACCATCGTGCCCGGGCGGCCGGGTCAGGCGCGGGCGCGGGCGTCGGAGCGCACCACGGGGAACCAGCGGTCCAGCCCGAGGACGGCGAGCACCTCGGTGACGGTGGTCGCCGGATCGAGCAGGGCCACGGGGACGGCGGCCGACCGGCACAGGCGCACGACGCGCTCCAGCAGCGCGATCCCCGAGGAGTCCATGAAGGTCACGTCGTGGGTGTCCACGAGGACGGGACGGTGCCCGGCCACCGCGTCGAGCGCCCCGAGCGCCCGCCTCGCCTCGGCGAGACAGGCCGCGTCGACCTCACCGGACATCCGGACCAGCACCACCGGACCGCGCGCGTCCACCTCGACCGCGGCAGGCGGAGGTGCCGGCAGGGCGTCGAGCGTGCCGTGGGGCGGGGCGCCGGGTACGACGGTGGGCGGGGTGAGCGAGGGACGTCGGTCCACGGAGTGCCTCCGGACGAGCGATCAGGACCTGCACATCCCACGCCCGCTCCACCGGTCCGACGGCGCCGCGTACGTGGTACCACGCATGCTCGGTCCAGGAATCCGCAGCGAGCGCGGTCCGGGCGCGTGCGGGGCGGTCCACCGCGCCCGCATACTGGCCCGGAGGCCGCGCCCGGGCGGCACCCCGACCCGGGCCGCACGGACCCGGAGGAGGTCACCGATGACCCAGCCCGCTCCCTCCGCCCCGCCGGGGCCCGCCGCGGGCGGCCCGGCCCGCGTCGCCGCCGTCGTGACGCTGGTGCTCGCCCTCGCGGGCTTCGCCGTCGCTGCGCTGCTCCCGGTGTACTCCGGGTCCACGGCGGAGATGTCCGGCGACCCTGTCACCGGCGCGGCGGTCAGGACGACGGAGACCACCGCCACGCTGGCGCAGGTGAACGGCCCCGGCATCCTCGTCGTCCTCGCCCTGCCGGTGGTCGTCGCAGCCCTGCCGCTGCTCGCCCGGCGCGCCCGCGGCTTCCTCGCCCTGCGCGTCACGACCGCGGTGCTGCTCGTCCTCATGACCCTGCTCGGCGCCCTCAGCGTCGGGATCCTCTTCGCCCCGGCCGCCGTCGCCGCCGTCGTGGCCGCCGCGCTGCCGGGCATGCGCGCCGCGCCGGCTGCGCCGAGCACGACCGCCCAGCCCGCGTGAGGCGCCCCCCGGCTCTGCGGGGTGCGGCACGATAGGCGCCGTGACCGACGCGGTGAGCGACGACGGACGCTGGTTCACCGTGCGCGACGGTGCCGGACGCGCCGTCACCGCGGCAGCAGCCCGCGCGGCGCTGCGCACGCAGCGCGGTCGGCTCGGCCGGGTCGACGTCGACGTCCTCTCCGACGAGGAGTGGCCCGAGGAGGCGCGGCCCGCCGTCCGCACCGCCCAGCAGCGCCTCGCCGCGGGCGGTCGTCGGGGCACCTCCCTGTCGCTGGACCCCCGCGCCGACGAGGAGCTCGACCTCGCCCTGACGCTCGCGCCGTTCAGCATCGGGTGCTCGGCCGTCGACCACGGCGGGCGTCTCGTGTGGGAGGCGAACGACACGGGCGCCGGCGCGGCCTTCCGGCTCACCTCCGCCGAGGAGGAGGTCGTGCGCTCCGCCGTCGTGGGTGCCGGCGGCGACCCGGGCGACCTGGTGCTCCTGTCCGCGCACCACCTGGGCCGCAAGGGCTTCGCCTACGAGGTCGTGGGCGGGACGGCGCCCGCCGCCGCGCGCTGGACCCCGCCCGCCGGCTGGCGTGCGTACGAGCGCACGGTGCCGGTGGGCTCGGGGCCCGGGCTGTGGGCCGAGGCGTCGGCAGCGGTCCTGTCGTGGGGCGTGAAGACCCGCAGCGGGTTCGCCGTCGACCCGCCGCTCGCCCCGGGCCGGGCGGCGCGGGCGGGCGAGCGCTCCTGGCTCGTCGCGCGGATCGGGCCCCTCCGGGTGCGCGAGCCGGTCCAGGTGGTCGAGACCGTCGTGACGGACCGCCGCGTCGCCCTCGCCTACGGCACCCTCGACGGTCATCCCGTGGCCGGCGAGGAGGCGTTCGTCGTGCACCGGGACGACGACGGGACGGTGCACCTCACGCTGCGCTCCCTCACGCGCGCGGGCCGGGGCCCGTGGCGGGCGCTGTTCCCCGCGGTCCTGGTCGCCCAGAAGGTCTACCGCCGCCGGTACCTCCGCTCGCTCGTGTGACGCCGTCGGACTACGCGCGACGCGTGGTCCGCGTCGCCTCGACGCCACGGAGGCTGGGATCCCCTGAACTCGTCGAAGGAGATGCCATGTCTGAGCAGTCCTCGCAGGCGATCCGGTCGCGCCGCGTCGTCGCGGCCCTCATCACGGTGCTCGTCGCCGTCCTCGGTCTGGCTCCGCTCACGGCGTCGGCGGGCCCCTCGGGCGCGCCCGCCGCCCTCGCGGAAGGCCGCCCGCACGCACCCCGGCCCACGGTCGTCCTCGTCCACGGGGCGTTCGCCGACTCGAGCGGGTGGACCGTCGTCGCCGAACGGCTGCTGGACGAGGGCTACCCGGTCCTGGCCTTCTCGAACCCGTTGCGGGGCATCGAGCACGACGCGGAGTACCTGCGGCAGTTCCTCGCGACGGTGGACGGCCCGATCGTCCTCGTGGGCCACTCGTACGGCGGTGCGGTCATCACGAACGCGGCGACCGGGAACGACCAGGTGAAGTCGCTCGTGTACGTGGCCGGCTACGCGCTCGACGAGGGCGAGACCGTCGCCGCGGCGAACGCGCTCGGCGGGGGCCACACGACGGTGACCGACCACCTGGTGCTGCGGCCCTTCCCGGGCGCCGGGGAGGGGAACGCCGACGCGTACATCGACCCCGAGTGGTACCCGCGGCTGTTCGCCCAGGACCTCCCGCGACGTCTCGCCGAGACGCTGGCCGGTGCCCAGCGACCGGTCGCCCTCGCGTCGCTGCTCGAGCCGTCCGGCGAGCCGGCGTGGAGGTCCGTCCCGAGCTGGTACGTCGTGGCGAAGGACGACCGCACCATCCCCCCGGAGGCCGAGCGGGCCATGGCGAAGCGCGCCGGCGCGACGACGGTGGAGATCCGCTCCTCGCACGCGGTGATGATCAGCCATCCCCTCCAGGTCCTGCAGGTCATCAAGGCGGCCGCGAGGTAGCCACCTCGGGCGTCGCAGCCCCTGACCGGGCCCTGCCCGCGCCGCACTGCGGCGTGGGCGGGGCCCGGCGCGGGTGATCTTCGTGCTCGGCCGCGCAGCCGTGGGAGCGCTTCCTTATCCTGTCGCTCGTGCACGGCACCGGCGGCCTGCTCGGCCGCGAGAGCGAACAGCGAAGGGTCGCCGAGGTGATCGGCGCGGCCCGCAACGGGCACGGCAGCGCACTCCTGGTCCTCGCCGAGCCCGGCATGGGCAAGACGACCCTGCTGCGCGACGCGTCGCCGGGGCCCGGGGCGCGGGTGCTGCGCCTCGACGGCTACGAGTCGGAGTCGTCCATGCCGTACGCGGCGGTCGAGCGCCTCACCGGACTGCTGCGGGAGCACCTGGCCGAGATCCCGGAGCGGCAGCGCCTCAGCCTCCGGGTGGCCACCGGCGCCGCCGACGGGCCCCCGCCGGACCGCTACCTGGTCGGCCTCGGGGTGCTCAGCCTGCTCGCCGCCGCGAGCACCAGGGCCGGCCTGCTCTGCGCCGTCGACGACGCGCACCTGCTCGACCGCGAGAGCCTCGAGGCGTTCGCGTTCGTCGCGCGCCGCCTCGGCGCGGAGCGCGTGGCGCTGGTCCTGGCCGGCCGCGAGGAGCGCGGGCTCGACGCGGTGCTGCGCGGGGTGCCGGTCCTCGCCCTCGCCGGGCTGTCGCCCGAGCCGGCAGCGGCGCTGCTGAACCGGTCCGCGGCCGGGCCGTTCACCCCGACCGCCACCGCCGCGATCGTCCGCGCGACGGACGGCAACCCGCTGGCCCTGGTCGACCTGGCGGCCGATCCGCTGCTGCGGGAGATGACCGACCTCGGCCTCGGCCCCGAGCCGGTGCCCGTCGGGCAGCACCTGGAGGCCCACTACCTGCGCCGCGTCATGCACCTGCCACCGGAGTCGCAGCGCTGGCTCCTGCTCGCGGCGACCGACTCCACCGGCGACCTGGAGCTGCTCGAGGTCGCCGGTGCGGCCCTCGCCATCGATCCGGCCCGCGAGGACGACGCGGAGTCGGCGGGCCTCGTGCACCTCGAACCGGCCGTCGGGTTCCGGCACCCCCTCGTCCGCTCCGCCGTGTACGGGTCGGCGTCCCGGGCCGAGCGACGGAGGGTCCACGGCGCGCTGGCGGAGGCCGCCGCGAAGCTCGGCCTCGTCGAGACCGAGGCGTGGCACGCCTCGCACGCGGCGAGCGGGACCGACGAGGCCGTCGCTGAACGCCTCGTGCGCGCCGCCCACCTCGCGGCACAGCGTGGCGGTTCGTCGTCGCGCGCCAGCATCCTCGCCCGTGCGGCCGAGCTCACGCCGGCCGGGCGGGTGCGCGGCGAGCGGCTGGTCGGGGCCGCCGAGGCCGCCCTGGAGGCGGGCGCCGCCGACGTCGCCGTGCGCCTGCTCGCCGGCGTCCGGGACGAGGGCCTCGACCGGGTGACGCGCGGCCGGGCGATCCTCGTCCGCAGCGCCGCCGCCCTGTTCGTCGCAGATCCCGACGGCGTCCGGGCGGCCACCTCCGACCAGCTCCGGGCGGCCGACGAGTTCCACGGCCACGACGTCGAACGGGAGCAGCGCGCCCTCCTGCAGGCCTTCGAACGGTGCAGCAGCGCGGACCGGCTCCTCGTCGGGGTCGACGTCCCGACGCTGGGACGCCGGCTCGCGGCCGGGGCCGAGACGCCCGGCGCCGCCTCCGTGATCCTGCGCGGCGTGTCCGCACTGATCCTCGAGCCGTACGACCGCGCCGTCCGCCCGGTGCGCGAGGCGTTCGACGCGATCCTCGCGCTGCCGGACCGGGACCTGCTCCACCTGGGGACCCTGATCGCGGCGATCGGCGCCTTCCTCTGGGACGAGGCCGGGCGCCGGACCGGGCTGGATCGGGCGATGCGCGCCGCCCGGGACGCGGGCGCCCTGCAGGCGCTCGACACCCTGCTCTGGGTCGGGGCGCTGTCGGAGCTCATGGGCGGCACGGTGGGCCGCGCCCTCTCCTTCGACGCGACGGTCCGCGAGGTCCGCCGGGCGATGGGCTACGACGGCGAGAACGTCGTCAACGCCGCGGTCATGGCCTGGAGCGGCAGCCCGGAAGAGACCGTGGAGGCCGTCGGCCAGGGCGCCGCCGCGTCCGGGTGGGGCGGCGTCGAGGCGTCCGCCACCGCCGCCCTCGCGGTCCGCAACCTCGCCGAGGGGCGCTACGAACGGGCCTTCGCACGGCTCCATCCCCTCGTCGAGGACCCGTTCCTGCAGGTCACCCCGCTCCACTACGCCGACTACGCCGAGGCGGCCGTGCGGAGCGGTCGGCCCGAGGACGCGGCACGCGCCGCAGCCGCCCTCGACGCGCGCGCGGGGGCGAACGGGTCCGCATGGTGCCGCGGCCTCGCCGAACGCGCCCTCGCCCTCGCCGGCTCCGACGACGACGAGTCCCACTACGCGGCGTCGGTCGACGCGCTCTCACGCACCGGCGCGACCGTCGAGCTCGCACGCTCGCACCTCGTCTACGGCGAGTGGCTCCGGCGCGCCCGGCGACGGCGGGACGCCGCCGCGCACCTCCACCTCGCCCTGGACCACGCCACCCGCAGCGGCGCCGCCGTCTTCCAGGGCCGGATCCGCGCCGAGCTCGAGGCGGCCGGCGGCACGGCGGGCGCGCCGGCGCCCAGGTCCGGCCAGGACCTGACCACGCAGGAACGCGCCGTCGCCACGATGGCCGCGGCCGGACGGACCAACGCCGAGATCGCGGCCCGCCTGTTCCTCAGCCCCCACACCGTCGACTACCACCTGAGGAAGGTCTTCCAGAAGCTCGGGGTCACGTCCCGGCGACAGCTCTCCGAGCACTTCGACCCCGTCGCCCCGTAGGCCGGAACCTCGGACTACGTGAACCACGTGGTCCGCGCGGGGCCGCGCACGGGGACGCTCGGAGCGTCCTCGTCCCGATCAGCGCAAGGGAGGCACACCGTGCCCTACATCACCGCAGACGACGGTGCCGAGATCTACTACACCGACTGGGGCACCGAGGGGACACCCGTCCTGCTCAGCCACGGCTGGCCCCTCAACTCCGACGCCTGGTCGGCCGCCGCCCTGTTCCTCGCCGAGCACGGCCACCGCGCCATCGCGCACGACCGGCGGGGCCACGGACGGTCGAGCCGCACCTGGGACGGCAACGAGATGGACACCTACGCCGACGACCTGGCGTGCCTGGTCGACGCGCTCGACCTGCACGACCTCACCCTGGTCGGTCACTCCACCGGCGGCGGCGAGGTGGTGCGGTACGTCGCACGGCACGGCACCGACCGCGTCGCGCGCGTCGTCCTGGTGTCGGCCGTCCCGCCCCTCATGGTGCGGACCGACGACAACCCCGACGGGCTGCCGATGGAGGTGTTCGACCAGATCCGCGCGGGCGAGCGCGCGGACCGGTCGCAGCTCTACCGGGACCTGGCCGACGGGCCGTTCTTCGGTCACAACCGCCGCGGCGACGTCGACCAGGGCTTCCGCGACGCCTTCTGGCTCCAGAGCATGGCGTGCGGGCACCGCGCCGCCTACGAGTGCATCGCGGCGTTCTCCGCGACGGACTTCCGGCCCGACCTGGCCAAGATCGACGTCCCCGCGCTCGTGATCCACGGCGACGACGACCAGATCGTGCCCTACGACGTCGGGGGGAAGCGGTCGGTCGAGCTGATCGCCGACGCCCGCCTCCTGACGTATCCGGGCAGCGGCCACGCCCTGCCCGACACCGACCGCGACCGGTTGCACGCGGACCTGCTGGCGTTCATCGACTCCTGAGAGGGACCCCACGACCATGAGCTCCGACACTTCAGGCAGCACCGCACCCGACACCGTCGTCCTCATCCACGGCCTCTGGATGACCCCCCGCAGCTGGGAGGGCTGGGTCCAGCACTACCAGGAGAAGGGCCTCACCGTCGTGACCCCGGCCTACCCGGGGTTGGAGGTCGAGGTCGAGGCGCTGCGCGAGGACCCGCAGGTCATCGCGGACCTCACCGTCCCCGAGACCGTCGATCACCTCGCCGGCGTCATCACCGCCCTGGACCGCCCGCCGATCATCATGGGCCACTCCTTCGGCGGCCTCCTCACCCAGATGCTGCTGGCCCGGGGCCTCGGCGCCGCGGGCGTGGTCATCGACTCGGCCCCGACCGAGGGCGTCCGGGTCACCCCGCCGTCCCAGGCGAGGTCGATCTTCCCGGCCCTGAAGAACCCCGCGAACCGCCACCGTGCGGTCGGGTTCACGCCCGAGGAGTTCCACTACGCGTTCACGAACACCCTCTCGGAGGAGGAGTCGCGCGCGGTGTGGGACCGGTACGCGATCCCGGCTCCCGGACGCTGGGTCTGGGACTACGGCCTCATCGCCAACTTCAAGCCCGGGCACCAGGAGACCTGGGTGGACTTCTCGACCGACCGGGCGCCGCTGCTGTTCATCGCCGGCGAGCAGGACCACATCATGCCGGCCTCCGTGAACCGGTCGAACGCCAAGCACTGGGAGAAGTCCCCGGCGCTCACCGAGTACTACGAGTTCGAGGGCCGCGACCACTGGACCTGCGGCGCGCCGGGGTGGGAGCGGGTCGCCGACCACGCCCTCACCTGGGCGCTCGAGCACGCGCAGGGGGCCGAGCGCGCCACGGCCTGACACCGGCCGAGGCGGACGCGCCGGGGGCGGCACCCGCCCCCGGCGCCGCACTGTGCCGCCGCGGGGGCGTGTCAGGGCCGCTTGGTAGAACCGTGAGGTCGGCCCACGACGGCGGGGCCGGCCTCGCGACGACCAGGAGCCCCCATGCCCCACCTGTCCGGCGACGTCCAGGCGTTCGAGTCCCGCGCCACCGACGCCGAGCTCGACGACCTCCGCGCACGCCTGGCCGCGGCGCGGCTGCCGGAGCCCGAGACGGTCCGCCGCCCCGCGCCCGACCCGCGCCGTTGGGACCAGGGCGTGCCGCTCGCCGACCTCGTGGACGTCGTGGACCACTGGCGCACCGCGTACGACTGGCGGGCGTTCGAGGCCCGCCTGGACCGGATCGGCCAGTTCCGCACGACGATCGACGGCCTGGGCATCCACTTCCTGCACCGCCGCTCGCCGCGCGCGGACGCCACGCCGCTGGTCGTCACGCACGGGTGGCCGGGCAGCATCGCCGAGTTCGTCGACGTGGTGGACGAGCTGGCAGATCCCCCAGACCCCGACGCGCCGGCGTTCCACGTCGTCGTCCCGTCGCTGCCAGGCTTCGGCTACAGCGACAGGCCGGCCACCACCGGATGGGGCGTCGAGAAGACCGCGGCCGCGTGGGTGGAGCTGATGGGCCGGCTCGGCTACGACGAGTTCGTCGCCCACGGCGGCGACTGGGGTGGCAACGTCACCGCGGTCCTCGGCGGGAGGTTCCCGGCGCACGTGCTCGGCATCCACACCACGCTCGCCCTGGCACCGCCCGGGATGACGACGGACGGGCTGACGACGGAGGAGCGCCGGCGGACCGAGGAGACCAGCGACTTCTGGCTCCACCACCGGGCGTACGCGACGCAGCAGGCGACGAGGCCGCAGACCATCGGCTACTCGCTCGTCGACTCGCCGGTCGGCCTGCTCGCCTGGCTCCTCGACAAGTTCGCCGAATGGTCGGACACCGTGGACAGCCCGTTCGAGACGATCTCGCGCGACAGGATCCTCGACGACGTCACCCTGTACTGGCTCACCCGGACCGGCGCCTCGGCGGCCCGCATCTACGCCGAGAGCCCCGGCTCGCTGGACCCCGACCTACGGGTGGACGTCCCCTCCGCCCTCACCATGTATCCCGGCGACATCGAGTCGCGCACCCCGCGCGCGTGGGCGGACCGGCGCTACCGGCGGATCGTCCGCTGGACCGAGCCCGAGCGCGGCGGCCACTTCCCGTCGCTGGAGGTCCCCGACTTCTTCGTGGAGGACCTGCGCGCGGGCCTCGCGGCCGTGCTGGCCGCGAGCAGATGAGTGCGGACGAGCCGGTCTGTACGCCGGGTTCTGTTCCCGCGCCGGGTTGCCCCGGCACGGGCGACGGTCATCCATCTAGGCCCTGCGTTGCCACAGGGCTCGAGCGGTCTACCCGGGAGCATCGGGCGGGCAACCCTCGAACGCTCCCTGTCTGACCTTGCTCCAGGTGGGGTTTACCGAGCCACGACCGTCACCGGCCGCGCTGGTGGTCTCTTACACCACCGTTTCACCCTTACCGCCTCCGGTCGCCCGGCGACGGCGGTCTGTTTTCTGTGGCACTGTCCCGCGGGTCACCCCGGGTGGCCGTTAGCCACCACCTCGCCCTTCGGAGCCCGGACGTTCCTCGGCGACGACGCCCGAGGGCACCGCCGACGCGACCGTCCGACCGACTCGTCCGCGCCGCACAGTCTATGCGGTCCCGCCTGCGGCTTCAGACGTCGACCTTGTAGCCGAGCGACAGCTCGTCCCCCGACCGGCCGCGGATGCCCCAGCTCTCGGCGGGCGACTCGATGACGACGAGCTCGACGTCGTCGGCGTCCACGCCGAGCGCGGGGGCGACGTCGTCGTAGACGCGGCGGATCAGCTCCCGCTTCGCCTCCCGCGAGCGCCCGGCGAACGCGACGATCTCGATCATCAGGTAGCCGTCCGAGCGCGGCGCGACCAGGTCGCCGTCGTCCAGCAGCAGGAAGCGGTGGAACCGCTTCTCCTCCGGGATCTGCCAGGCCCCGACCAGCGCCGCGTGCAGGGCGTCGGAGACCTCCGCGCGCCGCTGACCCCACACCGAACGGTTGCCGTAGACCTTCACGTGGACCATGCCCGGCGACGCTAGCGGAGGCCCCGCGGCACGGCCCAGGGGCATCCCAGCAGACGGACGCCGCGGCGGCTCAGGCGCGGTCGTGGGCGGCGCTGGTGGCGCGCATCTGGTCGGCGTCCCAGGTCAGCGCACCGGAGCGCAGGTCGGCGACGACGCCCCGCACCCAGGCGAGCTCGGCCCTGGTCACGACGACGAAGTGCTCGTGCTCGAGCATGAGCACCCGCGGCAGGCCCATCCCCGCGACGACGTCGTCCTCGGCCTCGGCCGCCGCGAGCGCCGTCTCCAGGTGCGCGGCCCGCTCCTCGAGCCGGTCGGCGACGGCGGCGGGGTCGTGCAGGGCGATGACGGCGAGCACGGCGCGGAACTCCGGGAACTCGCGGGCGGGCGCGGCGAGCGCGGCGTCCATCCACTGCCACAGGACGTCGCGCCCGGCGTCGGTGAGGGCGTACACGACGCGCGCGGGCGCGGAGTCGGCGGCGACCTTCTCGTGCACGGCCACGTACCCGTCGCGCTCCAGCCGGTCGAGCGCCTGGTAGACGCTGTTGCTGCGCGCCACGTTGACGACAGCGTCCTTCTGGCGCGTCTTGAGCAGTCGCTGCATCCGGTAGGCGTGCATCGGCTGCTCGGCGAGGAGCGCGAGCAGCACCATCGCCAGCGGCGAGCGGGGTCGGTCGGTCACGGGCACAGCCTAGGTCGTCGACCCTCCCCTTGCCATTTTATGGATATCCATTTTATGGTGTCGTCATGGATGCACTGGTGATCGGAGGCGGGGTCGCCGGGCCGGCGACCGCCATGGCACTGCAGAAGGCCGGCATCGGCGTGCGCGTCGCCGAGGCCCACGACCGCTCGGCGGACGACGCGGGGGCGTTCCTCACCGTCGCGCCGAACGGCCTGCACGCGCTCGGGGTGCTCGGCGTCGACCCCGCGGCGCTGGGCGGCTTCGCCACCCCCACCATGCAGATGCGCAACGCCGCGGGCCAGCTGCTGGCCACCATCCCCCTGGGCTCTCCCGCCGGCGGGCTGCGCAGCCAGACGGTGCGGAGGTCCGACCTCTACGCCGCCCTGCGCGACGAGGCGGAGCGGCGCGGCATCGTGGTCGAGCACGGCCGCCGCCTCGTCGACGCCGAGGTCCGCGCCGACGGCCGGGTCACGGCCGCCTTCGCCGACGGCAGCGAGACCACGGCCGACCTGCTCGTCGGGGCCGACGGCATCGGCTCCCGCACGCGGCGGATCCTCGACCCGGCGACTCCCGCCCCGCGCTACACCGGCCTGCTCAACACGGGCGGCTACGCGCGCGGCGTGGACGTGGACGGCCCCGACGGCGTCTTCACCATGGTCTTCGGGAGGCGCGCGTTCTTCGCCTACGTCCGGCGCGGGCCCGGCGACGTGTGGTGGTTCGCGAACGTCCCGCACGCGGCCGAGCCCTCCGACGCCGACCTGGCCGCCCGGTCCCCCGAGGTCTGGCGCGCCGAGCTGCGGCGCCTCCTCTCCGACGACGCGTCGCCGGCCCTCGCGCTGCTCGACGCGACCCCCGAGGTCCTCGGCCCGTGGAGCACCCGCGACCTGCCGCAGGTCCCGGTGTGGCACCGCGGCCCGCTCGGGCTCGTCGGCGACGCCGCGCACGCCATCTCCCCGACGTCCGGCCAGGGCGCGTCGCTCGCGGTCGAGGACGGCCTCGTCCTGGCCCGCTGCCTGCGCGACGTCGGCGAACCCGCCGCCGCGTTCGCGGCCTTCGAGGGGCTGCGGCGCCGGCGGGTGGAGCGGCTCGTCGCCCAGGCCCGGCGCACCGCGAACCTCAAGATACCGAGCCTCGCCACGCGCACGCTGCGCGACCGGGTCGTCCTGCCGCTGGTGGGCCGCGCCGCCGCGCGCGCCACCCACGACTGGGTCACCGACTACCGCGTCGAGTGGGACGAGCCGGTCGCGCTCCCCCGGTGACGTCCCGGTGACCGCCCGCGGGGCGCGCCCGCTTAGGGTGTCGGGGTGCTGATCTGCCTGCCGCCCTCCGAGGGCAAGACCCCCGCGCCCGAGGGTGCCGCCCCGGTCGACCTGGCCCGACTCACGGCGGCGGAGCACCTCACCGACCAGCGCCGCACGGTGCTCGACGCGCTCGCCGCCGCGAGCGCCCGGCCGGACGCCACCGACCTCCTCGGCGTGGGCGCGTCGCTCGGCGACGAGGTCGCGCGCAACACCGAGCTCAAGGCCGCGCCCACCGCGGCCGCCTCCCGCGTGTACACGGGGGTCCTGTACGCCGCCGCGGGCCTGGCCGACCTCCCCGCCGACCTCACGGGCGTCGCCGCCCGCGACGTGCGCGTGTTCTCCGGGCTGTGGGGCGCCGTCTCCCCCGCCGACCTCATCCCCGCCTACCGGCTCTCGATGGGTGTCGACCTGCCGGGGGTGGGCAAGCTCGCCGCCGCGTGGCGCCCGCACCTGGCCGCGGCGCTCGACGCGCGGGCCGCGGGCGACGTCGTCGTCGACTGCCGCTCCGCGACCTACCTGGCCGCATGGAAGCCCGTCACGACGGGCGAGGGAGCCGCCGACTGGGTGACCGTGCGGGTGGTGCGGGAGGCCGACGGCAGGCGCACGGTCGTCTCGCACAACGCCAAGCACACGCGCGGCGTGCTCACCGGCCACCTGCTGCGCCGCTCCGGCCCCGCGCCGACCACCGCCGCCACCCTCCTCGACGCCGCCCGCGAGCTCGACGGCCAGGTCATCGGCACCGAGGTGGGCACCGGCCTGTCGTACCGGATGGTCGAGGCGACGCTGCACGCCGCCGCCACGCGACGCGGGCCGCGCACGCTCGAGGTCGTCATCGCCTGACCGCCCGGCCGGCGGGCGGGATCGAGCCCACCCGGCGCACACTGGCCGCATGGCCTACGACGAGGACCTCGCCGCCCGCGTGCGTGACGCCGTCGGCGAGCGCGCCGACTTCACCGAGCAGAAGATGTTCGGCGGCCTGGCGTTCATGGTGCACACGCACATGGCCGTCGGGATCACGCGCGACGAGCTGATGGTGCGCGTCGGCACGGACGGCTACGACGACGCCCTCGCCGACGGCGCGCACGAGCTGCGGATGGGCGAGCGCGTCATGCACGGCATGGTCGGGGTGCCCCCGTCGGTCACGGCCGACGAGGCCGCGCTGCACGGCTGGGTGGCCCGCGGCGTCGACCTGGCGCTCGCGACCCCGCCCAAGCCCCCGAAGCGCTGACGGGCGGCCCCGGCGGCCGTCCTCAGACGTCGGTCGGGAACCCGGTCACGGTGACCTCGGCGAGGGCGGGCTCGTCGCCGCCGGCCGCCGTGGCGAACCGCAGCACCGTGAGCGAGCACGGCGGCACCCGCAGCCGGGGCCACGACGCCGGCGGGGCGCCGAGCGCGCGGCCCACCAGGGCGCGGATCGTCACCGTGTGCGCGACGACGACGCTCGAGGCGGCCGGGTCGGCCGCGGCCACGACGTCACGCAGGCCCGGCCAGGCCCGCTCCCCCACGTCCTGGTACGACTCGCCACCCGGGGCGCGGGCGGTGCCGGTCGCGGTCCACGCCGCCAGCTCGTCCGGCCAGCCGTCGGCGATGGCCTCGGGCGTCAGGCCCTCCCAGGCCCCGAAGTCGCCCTCGGCGAACCGCGCGTCGGTGCGCACGTGCTGCCCGGTCCGGCGTCCGATCGAGGCCGCCGTCTCGACCGCGCGCACGATCGGCGACGCGACCAGGGCACCGGCGCGGGGCAGGTCGGGCCACAGGTCCTTGCCGATCCGGAAGACGGCGTCCGCGGCGCGCGCCGCCTGGGTGCGCCCGCGCGGGCTGAGCGACGGTCCGGGGACGCTGCCGCCGGAATAGGCGCGCGCCTCCGTCAGGGCCGTGACGCCGTGCCGCACCAGGACGACCGTCCGGGTGGCGGCAGGGTCCAGCGGGCTCGCCCCCGACGGGCGGGCCATCAGGCCGCCGCGCCCTCGTCGGGCAGGCGCACGAGGATGCGGCCGCACTCCTCGCAACGCACGATCTGGTCCTTCGGCGCGCCCTTGGCGGCCGCGAGGTCGCCCGGGTTGAGCTCGAGCCGGCAGCCCTCGCACCGGCCGCCGCGCAGGGCCGCGGCGCCCACGCCGCCGAGCTGCGCGCGCAGCTTGTCGTACAGGGCGAGCAGGCCCGCGTCGAGTCCCGCCGCGGCCGCCTCGCGCTCCGCCTTGACCTTCGACCCCGTCGCGTTGATCTCCGCCCACGCCACGTCGCGCTCGGCGACCGCGGCGTCCTTGGCGGCCTGGAGCTCCGCGTGCGCGGACTCCACCTCGGCGAGCGCGCCCTGGTGCGCCTCGAGCCGCTCCATCACCTCGAGCTCCGCGTCCTCCAGCACCGACTGCCGGCGCGCGAGGGACTCGAGCTCGCTGACGAGGGCCTGGGAGTCCTTCGCGGACAGGGCGCCGGAGTCGAGCTTCTGCTGGTCCTTCGCCGCGCGCGTGCGCACCTGCGCGACGTCCGCCTCCGCCTTCGCGACCTCGCGCTCGAGGTCGCCCACCGCGGTGCGGGAGTCGACGAGCGAGGTGTGCAGGTCGCCCATGCGCCCGTCGAGCTCCGCGATCGTGGCCAGCGACGGATGGTTCCGGCGCTGGTGGACGAGCTGCTGCAGCCGCGTGTCGAAGGCCTGGACCTCGAGCAGTCGGCGCTGGTCCTCGGACGGTGCAGTGGCCACGGGTGGGTCCTCTCGCGTGTGTTCAGCTGGTCGGGGGCTCGGCGGCGTCAGCGAGCCGTGCTCGCCACCCGCGCGGTCCACGGGTCGGTGCCGATCGTGCTCACCCTGGTGGTCACCGTACCCTCTGGCAGCCGCCCCAGAAGATCCTCCGAGGCGTACCGCAGCCACGGCCACTCGCTCGCGAAGTGCGCCACGTCGACGAGGTACGGCGTCGCCGACGGGGCGTCCGTGCCGCGGGCCTCGAAGACGGCGCGCTCGCGCAGCTCGGAGGCCGGGTGGTGGCGCAGGTCCGCGGTCACGTACACGTCGACGGCGGCCGCGCGGACGGCGTCGAACAGCGAGTCGCCCGACCCGCCCACCACGGCGGCCGTCGTGACCGGGGCGTCCAGGTCGCCCGCCACCCGCACGCCCTGCGCCGTGGCGGGCAGCACGGCGGCGACGCGCTCGGCGAACGCCCCGAGCGTCGTCGGCTCGGCCAGCCGGCCCACGCGCCCGATCCCCCGCTCGACGCCGTCCGCGTCGTCCCGCGCGACCAGGGGCCGGCGCTCGCCGATGCCGACCAGGTCGGCCAGCGCGTCCGCGACCCCGCGCGGCGCGGCGTCGGCGTTGGTGTGCGCCACGTACAGGCCGCAGCCGGCCGTCAGCAGGCGGTGCACGACGTCGCCCTTGAACGTGGTGGCCGCCACCGAGTGCACCGGCCGCAGGAACAGCGGGTGGTGGGTGACCAGCAGGTCCGCGCCCCACGCGATCGCCTCGTCGACGACCTCGGCCACCGGGTCGACGGCGAGCAGCACCTTGCGCACCGGCGCGGCCGGGTCGCCCAGGGCCAGCCCGACGGCGTCCCAGCCCTCCGCCGTCGCCGGCGGGTACAGGTCCTCGAGGACGGCGACGACGTCGCGCAGGGCGGGGGAACTGTCTGTGGTGCCGGTGGTCATGGCCCGACCCTAAAGCCGGGGACGGTCATTTGGCGTCGGCGTACGAGTCGACGGTCGCGACCGTCAGCGGGAAGTCGACCGGGAAGTCGCCGAAGAGCAGCCGGCCGGCCTCCTCGGCCGCGGCCCGCACCTCGGCGGCGACGGCGTCGGCGAGCTCGAGGGGCGCGTGCACCACGACCTCGTCGTGCAGGAAGAACGCGAGGTGGGGCCGGTCGGCGAACGGCGCGGGCGCCAGGCCCGGGCGGGCCTCCGGCGCCGTGCCGAGCGCCCAGAGCCGCCGCCGGATCGACGCCATCCAGCACAGCGCCCACTCCGCGGCGGTGCCCTGCACCACGAAGTTGCGGGTGAACCTGCCCCACGACCGCGTGACCGACCGGGCGCGCGCCGCGGCGTCGGCGCCGGCGTCGTCCGCGAAGGCGCCCGCCTGCGCCTCGTCCCAGGCCGAGCCGGGCGCCGGCGACGACCGCCCGAGCCACGTCGAGACGACCCCGCCGCGCTCACCGGTGCGGGCCGCCTCCTCCACCAGCGCGATCGCGCGCGGGTACTCCCGGCCGAGCCTCGGCAGCACCTGGGCGCTGGCCCCGGTCGTGCCGCCGTACATCGCGCCGAGCATGCCCACCTTGGCGAGCTCGCGGGTGGGCACCGCCCCCGACGCGACGATGCCCGCGTACAGGTCGCCCGCCCGGCCCGCGCCCGCCATCGCCTCGTCGCCCGCCATGCCCGCCAGCACGCGCGGCTCGAGCTGCGCGACGTCCGCCACGACGAGGCACCAGCCCGGGTCGGCGACGACGGCGCGCCGCACCCCCTTGGGCAGCTGCAGCGCGCCACCGCCCGTCGACGCCCAGCGGCCCGTGACCACGCCGCCCACCACGTACTCGGTGCGGAAGCGGCCGTCGGTCACCCACTCGTCGAGCCAGTGCCAGCCGTTGGCCGTGAGCAGGCGGTACAGGTTCTTGTACTCCAGCAGCGGCGCGACCACCGGGTGGTCGATCGTCGACAGCTCCCACTTGCGCAGGCTGCGGGCCCCCACGCCGGCGTACTGCATCGCCTTGAGCAGGTCAGGGTGCGAGTCCGGGTTCAGGGACGGCGGGGCGTCGAGCGCCGCGCGGATCTGCCGCGCGAGCTCCTCGAGCCGCACGGGCCGCTGCCCTTCCGGGGGACGCGGGCCCAGGGCCTCGGTGAGGATCGCGTCGTGCACGTCGCCGCGCCACGGCAGCCCGGCGTGGTGCATCTCGGCGGCCACCAGGGCGCCCGCCGACTCCCCCGCCGCGAGCAGGCGCAGGCGCCCGGGCGCGGCGGACCCGCGCACCGCGTCCTCCTGGAGCCCCAGCTCCGCGGCCGGGTCCCACCCCTCCGCCTCCGCCGTCGGGGCGGACGGTGCCGGGCCGGCGAGGTCGAAGAGCGCGTCGTCCTGCGGCGGCCGGCGCGCGCCCACCGACGGCACGGTGCCCGCCGGGGTGGGCGCCATGGCGTCCCAGACACCGGGCGGCGCGGCGGCGAGCGCCGAGCCGGCCGCGGGGGCGGAGTGCCGCAGGATCCTGTGCACCAGCCGCAGGTCGTGCGCGCGCTCCACCCGGACCCCGGCGCGCAGCAGGGCGGGGTACCAGCGGTTCGTGTCGTCCCACGTCCAGCGCGGACGGGGCGCGTCGCGGCCGGCGGACTCGCCGTCGGCGACGAGGGCCGGCAGGTCGGCGGCCGGCACGGCGCGAGGCGCACCGTCGTGCACGCGGACCGTGCCGCCGGGCTCTCGGGTCAGGACGACGTGCACGCCGCCATCCTGCCCCGCGCCACCGACGCGTGTGTCGCCGCGCGACCAGGACGCCGATGTGGTGCGCTGTGCGAGGCCGCCCCGGCATCCCGGGGGCCACCCCGAGCGAGGAGGACCGATGACCGCCACGTCACCCGCCGCACCGTCCGTCGAGACCGTCGACGTGGTGGTGATCGGCACCGGCCCCGGGGGCGAGGACGCGACCGGCCGCCTGGCGCGCGCCGGGCTGGACGTGGTGGCCGTGGAGGCCCGCCTCGTGGGCGGCGAGTGCCCCTACTACGGCTGCATCCCGACCAAGATGATGGTGCGCGCGTCGGACGCCCTCGCCGAGGCCCGGCGCGCCGGCACGCTCGCCGGGCGCGTCGACGTCACGCCGGACTGGGCGCCGGTCGCGCGACGGGTGCGCGACGACGCCACCGCGGACTGGGACGACACCGCGGCGGTCGAGCGGCTGGAGAAGGCCGGCGCCCGCGTGGTGCGGGGCCGCGGCCGCCTCGTCGGGCCCCGCGAGGTGGTGGTCGACACCGCCGACGGCGAGCGCCGGTTCCGCGCCGCGCGGGGCGTGCTCCTCAACCCGGGCACGGAGCCCGCGGTGCCGCCCGTCGAGGGCCTGGCCGGCACGCCGTACTGGACCAACCGGGACGCGGTGCGCGCCACCGAGGCGCCGGCGTCCCTCACGGTGCTCGGCGGCGGGGCCATCGGCTGCGAGCTCGCGCAGGTCTTCGCGCGGTTCGGCACCGCGGTCGAGGTCGTCGAGGCCGGGCCGCGCCTGCTCGCGCTCGACGAGCCGGAGGCGAGCCAGCTGCTGGCCGGCCGGTTCGCCGCCGAGGGCATCGGCGTGCGCACCGACGCGAAGGTCACCGGGGTGAGCCACGACGGCTCCGGGTTCACGCTCACCCTCGGTGACGGCACGCAGCTGGTCTCCGAGCGGCTGCTGGTCGCGGCGGGGCGCCGCACCGACCTGCGCGGGCTCGGGGTCGCCGCGGCGGGCATCGACGACACCGGCCGCACGATCGCCGTCGACGACCGCCTCCGCGCCGCCGACGGCGTCTGGGTGATCGGCGACGTCACGGGCAAGGGGGCGTTCACGCACGTCTCGATGTACCAGGCCCGCATCGCCGTCGCGGACATCCTCGGCACGGTCGAGGGCGTCGGGAGCGCGGACGGGAGCGAGGACGGCGAGCGGGCGGACTACCGCGCCGTCCCGCACGTGACGTTCACGGACCCGGAGATCGGCGGCGTCGGCCTCACCGAGTCCGCCGCCCGCGGCGCGGGGCTCACCGTCCGCACCGGCAGCACCGACCTGGCCGCCTCCTCGCGCGGCTTCGTGCACGGGCCGGGCAACGCGGGCCTGGTGAAGCTGGTGGAGGACGCCGACGCCGGGGTGCTGGTCGGGGCGACCGTCGCCGGCCCGGCGGGCGGCGAGATCCTCGCCGTCCTCACGCTCGCGGTGCAGGCACGGGTGCCCGTCGCCGAGCTGCGCCACATGATCTACGCCTACCCCACGTTCCACCGCGCGATCGAGAGCGCGCTGGCCGACCTCGACGAGGGGTGACCCGCCTGTCGGTACCGGCCCGTAGCGTCACGCCGTGACCTCGCACCACGCCACCGGGACCCCGGCCTCCGGGCACCACGCCACCGACCGCCTCGACCTCGCGCCGGTCACGCTCGCCGACCTCGACGCGCTGCACGACCTGCACGCCGACCCGCGCGTGTGGGTGCACTACCCCGTCGGGCGGCACACCAGCCGCGAGCAGACCGCCGGTCAGGTGGAGGGCTTCGCGGCCGACTGGGAGCGCGACGGCATCGGCTACTGGACGGTCCGGCGGCGCGACGACGGCACGTTCGTCGGGATCGGGGGCGTGCGGCTGCGCCCCACCGGTGCGCTCAACCTCTACTACCGCCTGTCCCCCGAGCAGCAGGGCCACGGGTTCGCCGTCGAGCTCGCCCGGGCGGCCCTCGACCTCGCCGCGGAGCGCCGGCCCGACGTCCCCGTCGTCGCGTTCCTGCTGGAGCACAACGCCGCGTCGCGCGCGACGGCGGAGAGGGCCGGCCTGCGGCTCGTGTGGCGCGGGCCCGACGCCGGCAACCCCGACCCCGGCGCCGTGCGGCTCGTCCTCGCCGACCGGGACCTGGACGACGCGGTCCTGGCCGCCGTGGTGCGCGCCTGAGGCACCACGGCGCTCAGCGTGCCGGCGCGGCCGCCGGGGCCACCGTGCGCCGCTCGGACCGCGTGCCCACCACGACGGTCAGGTCGGTCTCGACCAGGGCCAGGGGCGCGGGCTCGGCGACGAACGCCCGGTCGCGGGGAACGGTGAGCACCACCGTCGCCCGCTCCCCCGGCCGCACGCGGACCCGCGCGAACGCCGCCAGCTCGAGCCGCGTCCACTCGAGCGAGCCCCGGCGCCGCACGACCACGCGCACCACCTCTTCCGCCGGTCCCGTCCACGCCACCGCGCCGCCCGCCGCGCGGCCGAGGACGTCCACCTCGACGACGAGGCCCCCGTGGCGCGCGGCGACGCGCCAGCCCAGCAGGCCGACGTCGGCGTAGCCCGAGCCGGCGCCCACGGTGGCGAGCGCCGCGGTGGGCGCGTCGCGGTAGACCCCGTCGGGCGTCATCCGTTCGTTCCACCGCGCCGGCACCACGCCCGGTCCCGCCGGGAGCGTCACCGGCAGCCGGCCGACCGGCTGCGCGTCGCCGACGAGCAGGCGCGCCAGCGCCCGGCCGCCCCGCGGGCCCGGGTACCAGGCCAGCAGAACGGCGTCGGCCGTGGCGAGCACACCGGACAGGTCGTAGGGGCGCCCCGCGACGACGACCGCCACGAGCCACGGCCTCCGCCCGCCGTCCCCGGCGTGCCCGGCGGCGTCGACCTCGCCGCGCAGCCGCCGCAGGAACCCGTCCTGGCCGGCGGGCAGGCGCAGGTCGGCGCGGTCGACGCCCTCGCCGCAGTCGGCGGCGGTCGCTCCGGCGGAGGCGCCGTTGTCGGCGAACTGCTCGTCCGGCTCGCGGTGGCTGGTCCCCCCGACGACGGCGACGACGACGTCCGCCCCCCGGAGGTCGTCCGCCGCGGGCACGCCCGGCACGAGCGCGACGTCGGCCCCGTCCGGCACGAGCCGGTCCTCCAGGGCCTGTGCGACGGACACCGCCTCGTCGGGCCGCAGGGGAGGCACGTAGTCGCCCAGGAGCGAGGTCGCGAGGTCGGCGTGCGGACCGGCGACGACCC
The DNA here is from genome assembly GCF_042799955.1 of Isoptericola sp. NPDC057653. Classification (NCBI taxonomy): domain Bacteria; kingdom Bacillati; phylum Actinomycetota; class Actinomycetes; order Micrococcales; family Promicromonosporaceae; genus Isoptericola; species Isoptericola sp. NPDC057653. The sequence continues at coordinate 800,555 of NZ_JBHVHP010000002.1, forward strand.
ACCGTGCGCCCTCGCGCGGCGCCCACGGCAGCGGGCCCCGGCGCAGGAGGACGGCCGAGCGCTCGGCGAGCGCCTCGGACAGTCCCAGCGCGCGATCCGCCAGGTCGACGCGGTCGCGGGCGGCGGCGGGGCGGCCACCGTCCACGGCGTCTCCGAGCAGGCCCAGCTCGGCCTTGACCCGGAGCACGCGCCGACAGGCCGCGTCGATCGCACCGTGGAGCGCGGGGTCGTCGTCGGCCGCCTCCTCGAGCCGCGTGTACGACTCGTCCCACAGGCTCAGGTCGACGCCGGCCGACAGCGCCGCCGCGGCCGCGGCGCGCGGCTCGCCGAGGATCTCCACGAGCCGGTCCACGGCCTTGCCGTCCGCCATCACGAGGCCGTCGAAGCCCCAGTCGTCGCGCAGCGTGCCGGTCAGCAGGCCGGCATTCGCCAGGCACGGGATCCCGTCGATGTCGTTGTAGGCCGCCATGAGCCCGAGGGCGCCCGCGTCGACGCCGGCGCGGGCCGCGCGCAGGTGCAGCGCGGCCAGGTCGCGCGGACCGAGGGACGCGGAGTGGCCGTTGCGCCCGCCGACGCCCTCGCCCTGCCCGGCGAGGTGCTTGAGCACGACGCCGACGCCCTCGCCCGCACGGACCCGGGCGCGGTCCGTGCCCTGCATCCCCTCCACGAGGGCGGCCGCGAGCGCCGCGGACAGGTCCGGGTCCTCGGAGAAGCACTCCTCGCTGCGCCCCCACCGCGGGTCGCGCAGCAGGTCGAGCGCGGAGACGAGCGCCAGGTGCACGCCGTCGGCCCGGAGCAGGGCCGAGACCGCCTCGGCCGCCTCCGCGAAGAGGTCCGGGTCCCAGGCCGAGCCGACCGCGAGGTTGGTCGGCAGGAGCGGACCCCCGAGCGCCTGGTGGCCGTGCGGCGCCTCCTCGACCACGAGGGCGCCGATGCCGTGCGACGACGCGGCACGCACGGCGTCCGCCACCAGGACCGCGACCTCCGCCCGGTCCTGCGGCAGCACCCCGGTCTCCCAGTCCCGGCCGGACCAGGCGTCGGCCCGGAAGAGCCCGTAGAGGGCGCCCAGCCCTCCCCACCTCTCGACCTCGGCGTGGAACGTGTCCGTGAGGCGGTACCCGCCACCGACGCGCTCGACGGCCTGCCACCCGAGCAGCCGCTGGTTGAGCTGGCCCACCTTCTCCCGCAGGGTGAGGCCGGCGACCAGGGCGTCCAGCCTCGCCTCGGTGGCGTCGTGGGCGGGGGCGCGGGTCGTGTCAGGCATGGAAGAGCTCGTTCCTGGTGCGGACCCGGATCGGGGGGTCGGCGTCGAGGCCGCCCGTCCCCGGGCGTTCGGGGCGCAGGACGACGGTGGCCCGCTCGCCGGGCAGCAGGGTGCCCAGCGCGGCGTCCGCGCGCAGGCCCGGCGACTCGACCTGCACGTCGGCGACGGCGACGCCGGCCTCCAGGCGCACCAGCAGGTCCTCCCCGCGCCGCTCGACGGTGTGCGTCACCGCGGGCGCCGGCCACCGCACGCCGTCGTCGCGGACGAAGGCGTGCACGGCGCGGTGCGCGCCGTCGGCCCCGTCCCCTGCCGGCGACGTCTCCGCGACCACGAGCTCCTCCCGCCGGTGGCCCGCCTGGGTGATGCCCGGGCCGACCCGGACCGTGAGGACGGACCGCGCCGGCACGACCACCTCCCGCGCCTCGCGGGCGACCTCGCCGTCGAGGACGTGCGCGCGGCGCACCGTGAGCAGGTCGGCCCAGACCTCGTCGGTGTCGTTGACGAGCACGACGGCGAGCCCGGCCTCTCGCGGCTGGATCGTCACCAGCCGGTCGGCGAAGGCCCGGCGGACGGCGTACCAGGCCGGCTTGGGGCGGCCGCCGTGGTCGACGAGCGACCACGACAGGGCCGGCCAGACGTCGTTCAGCTGCCAGACCAGGGCGCCGGCGGTCCGGGGCCACCAGGACCGGAAGTGCTCGATGCCGGTCCGCAGCGCGTGCGCCTGGTTGAGCCCGGTCGCGAGGTGCCAGCGCTCGGTGCCGGCGGCGATCGCCGCCGGGTCGGGGAACCGCCCGGCGAGCCGGTCGACGAGGTTCCGCTGCCCCGCCGGCTGCTTCTGCCGCGCCGCGAGGGCGGCGTCGTCGGGCCGGTCCGGGACGGTGCCGAGCGCCTCGGCGAGCGTCGGCCAGGTCGCCGGTGCCTGGTAGCCGAACTCCGCGACGAACCGGGGGATCTCGTCCCGGTAGTGGGCGTAGTCGAAGAGGTTCCACGGGTCCCACAGGTGCACCGGGCCGTCACCGGGCACCTGGGGGTGGACCCCGGGCTCGGACGCGACGGGGCTGTTCGCCACGTACACCGCGCCGGGCGCGTGCGCGGCGACGGCCGCGGGCAGCACCTCGCGGTAGTACCCCTCGCCCCAGGCCCGGTCGCGCACCTGCGCGCGCCAACCCCAGTCCTCCCAGCCGAGGACGCACTCGTTCGCGCCGTTCCACACGACGACGCTCGGGTGCGCGGCGAGCCGCCGCACCACGTCGTCGGCCTCGGCGGCGACCTCCGCCCGCATCTCGTCGTGCTCGGGGTAGGCGGCGCACGCGAAGGCGAAGTCCTGCCAGACGAGGACGCCGAGCTCGTCGCAGGCGGCGTAGAAGGCCTCGTCCTCGTAGATGCCGCCGCCCCACACGCGCAGGGTGTTCATGTGCGCGTCGACGGCCTGCCCGACGCGCTCGGCGTAGCGGGCGGGCGTCATCCGGGAGACGAGGACGTCGTCCGGGATCCAGTTCGCGCCCTTGCAGAACACGGGCCGGTCGTTGACCCGCACCGTGAACGCCCGCCCGTGCTCGTCCGGCGTCGTGTCGACGGCGACGTGCCGGAAGCCGACGCGGCGGTGGTCCTGCTGCAGCACGCGACCGGCGGCGTCCACGAGGCGCACCGCGACGTCGTGCAGCGCCGCCTCGCCGTACCCGCGGGGCCACCACGGCTCGGGGCGCTCCACGTCGAGCTCGAGGCGGTTCCGCCCGGGCCCGACCGGGCGGCGCCACGTCGTCGCGGGCGCCGCGTCGCCGGGCCGGGCGAGCACGACCTCCACCTCCAGGCCGCCGGCGTGCGCGCCCCGCGGGGCGGTCTCGACGTCGAGCCCGACGACGAGGACACCCCGGGCGAGGTCGGCCGACGTCGTCGTGGTCACGTCGACCTCCGCGCGGGCGGTGTGCCACCGCTCGAGCCGGACGGGGCGCCAGATCCCCGCCGACACCAGGGTCGGGCCCCAGTCCCACCCGACCTCGCAGGCCATCGTCCGCAGCTCGTTGTACGGGTAGGCCCAGTCGTAGGGCAGCGGGTCGTCGCCGGCCGCGTCGAGCATCGCGCGCGCGGACGACGCGAACCGCACGCGCAGCTCGTTGTCCCCCGGCGCGACGACGTCCGTGACGTCCACCCGGTACCGGCGGTGCATGTTCCGCGTGGCGGCGACCTCCGCGCCGTTGACGGTCACGGTCGCGACGGTCTGCAGCCCGTCGAGCACGAGGTGCCGGCGCTCGCCCTGGGCCGGCGCCTCGTCCAGCTCGACGCGGGTCGTGTACTCCCAGTCGGTGAGCCCGACCCACTGGACCGCCGCCTCGTTGCCGCCCTGCAGCGGGTCGGGGATCACGCCCGCCCGCAGCAGGTCGGTGTGCACGCACCCGGGCACGACGGCGGGTACCTCCCACCCGGCGGCGGTCCGGTCGGGCGCTCCCTCCGCGGGCGCGCCCACCGGGCGCACCACCCATGCGGGACCGCCGAGGTCCACGGTGCGCAGCACGCTCACACCTCCGGGTAGTCGGTCGGGGCGAGGTACCCCGCGGGGACCTCCGGCACCGACGTGACGCCGGTGCGGAACGCCTCGACGCCCGTCAGGCGGGCGCCGTCCCCGGCGAGCTCCACCGTGAGCCCGTCGACCGTCACCGGCTCGACGAGGTGGATCCGGCCCGCTCCGACCGTCCCGCCGGAGGCCAGCACCCGGCCCCCGGCCCGCACCGTGTGCACCGTCGCTCGCTGGCCCTCGCGCAGGTCCTCCCGCAGCCGCAGGTGGTCCAGCTCGACGGGCCCGTCGAAGCGCACGGTCCAGGCCACGACGTCGCCGTCGTGGCCCGCAGGCGCCGGGTCCGACGGCGTCCCGGCCGCCACCGGCGTGCCGAACCGGCGCTCCACCTCGGCGCCGAGCTCTCGGACCCGCGCGGCGTCCTCGTCGGGGATCAGGCCCCGGACGTCCGGCGGCAGGTTCAGCAGCAGGTTCGCGCCGAGCCCCACCGACCGGTAGTAGATGGCGAGCAGGTGCTCGAGCGACTTCGGCTCGTCGTCCGGGGCCCAGAACCAGCCGCGCCGGATCGAGACGTCGCACTCCGGCGGCAGGTAGAGGGCCTCGGTGAACTCGGAGGTCACCACGGTGTAGTTGCTCATCTGCGTGTGGTCGACGACGTACTCGACCGGGTCGGACGCGAGACCGTCCTCGTTGCCCACCCACCGGATCGTCGGGTCGCCCATGTTGAACACCATGGCGTCCGGCTGGTGCTCCCGGGCCACGGCCATGATGGCCGGCCAGTCGTAGGCGTAGCCCTCGGACCCCGCGCCGTCGAACCAGAGCTCGACGAGCGGCCCGTACCAGGTGCACAGCTCGCGGAGCTGCTCGGCGTAGAGGCGGGTGTAGACCTCCGGGTCGGCGTACTCCGGCGCGTGCCGGTCCCAGGGCGACAGGTACACCCCGAGGCCCAGGCCCGCCGCGCGGCACGCCTCGGCCAGCTCGCCGACGACGTCGCCCCGGCCGCCCCTCCACGGGGACGAGGCCACCGAGTAGTCGGTCGTGCGGGTCGGCCAGAGGCAGAACCCGTCGTGGTGCTTGGCGGTCACGACGACGTAGCGGGCGCCCGCGGACCGGGCCACCTCGACCCACTGCGCGGCGTCCAGCTCGGTCGGGTCGAAGGAGGCGGCGTCGAGCGTGCCGTCGCTCCACTCCTTGCCGTGGAAGGTGTTGACCCCCACGTGGAAGAAGACGCCCACGCCCAGGTCCTGCCAGGCGAGCTGCTGCGGTGAGGGAGAGATCACTTGATTGCACCTGATTCCACTCCGCGGAAGAAGTACCGCTGGAGCACGACGAAGAGCACCATGATGGGCGCGATGGCGATGATCGACCCCGCCATGATGACGCGGGGGTCGAACGAGAGGGCGGACGCGGAGAGCCGCGCCAGGCCGAGCGCGAGGGTGAAGTGCTCCTCGCTGCGCAGCACGATGAACGGCCACAGGAAGTCGTCCCAGGCCGAGATGAACGAGTTGATGACCACCACGACCATCGACCCCTTGGCCGCGGGCAGGAAGATGCGGCGGAACCTGGTCCACTCGTTCGCGCCGTCGAGCAGCGCGGCCTCCTCGACCTCGTTCGGCACGGCGGCGAACGTGGCCCGCATGATGAGGACGTTGACCGCGGCGATGGCCCCGGGGAGCCAGACGCCGACGAAGCTGTCGCTGAGCCCCATGTCCCGGACCATCATGTAGAGCGACACCATGATCGACTCGAACGGGAACATCATCGACAGGATGAGCAGCCAGTAGAAGACCCGGCGGCCTGCCCAGGCGACCCGCGACAGCATGTAGCCGGCGAGCGTCGGGAAGACGACCTGGGACGTCACCGTCAGCACGCACATGATCAGGCTGTTGCGCATGTACTGCAGCATCGGCACCTGGTCGAACACCGTGCGGTACGCGTCCAGGCTGGGGTCCCGCGGCAGGAACGTGGCGGACGCGCCGAAGATGGCGTCGGCCGGTCCCTTGAGGGACGACGCGAGCTGCCACACGATCGGGCCCACGCTGATCCCGAGGACGAGCAGCAGCACCAGGTAGCGCACGAGCACCGCGCGCTGCCGGCCCTTGTCCCGCCAGGTCTGCACCGGCGAGCGCCGTCGGGTCGGCCCGTCGGGGCGGGTCGCGGCGGCCGGCGCGACGCCGGGGGGTGTGGTGGTGGCGGTCACTGGTCGTCCTCCGATCCGCCGAGCTTGTGGGAGGCGATCGCGAGCCCGATCGTCAGGACGAAGAGCGCCACGGAGACGGCCGCGCCGTAGCCCGCGTTGCCGGAGACCGGGTCGAGCGCCGTGTCGCGGATGTAGAAGGGCAGCGTGCGGTCCGCGCCGCCGGGCCCGCCCGTGGCCCCGCCGAGCACGTAGATCTCGGTGAACACCCGCAGCGACCCGATGCCGGACATGATCCCGACCAGCAGCATCGTCAGCCGCACCCCGGGCACGGTGATGTGCACGAAGCGCCGCACCGGTCCCGCGCCGTCCAGCTCGGCGGCCTCGTACAGGGCGCCGGGCACGTTCGCGAGCGCCGCGAGGTAGAAGATCATGTACCAGCCGATCCCCTTCCAGACGGTGAGCGCGATGGCGGACAGCAGCAGGAGCGTGGTGTCCGACAGGAACGGGATCGGCGAGTGGATCAGGCCGAACTTCTCGAGCGCCGTGTTGATCGGGCCGCGCTCGTTCAGGAGGTTCTGCCACACGAGCGCGACGGCCACCATCGAGGCGACGACGGGCGTGTAGTAGGCCGCGCGGAAGAACCCGATGCCGGGCAGCTTCCGGTAGACGAGCTGGGCCGCGACCAGCGGCAGCACCACGAGCAGGGGGACGGCGATCACCGCGTAGACCACGCTGTTGCGGGTGGCCAGCCAGAAGTCGGGGTCCCCCAGCAGCCGGGCGTAGTTCTCCCACCCGACGAAGTCGCCGCCGCCGCCCAGCGGGCGCGCGTCCGTGAACGACAGCAGCACGGTGTTGACGAACGGGAAGATCCCGAACACCCCGATCACGACGACCGTGGGCAGGATCCAGAGCAGGGGCACCCACCACGCACGGTAGAGCGCAGCCCCCGAGGTCGGGCGGGAGCGCCGGGCGCGCCCCCGCTCCTCGGTCCGCGGCCGGTCGGCCGCCAGGGTCCCGGCCTCCGCCGGGCTCGTCGTCGCCACCGTCAGTCCTGGTCGGCCAGGATCCGGTTCGCCTTCTCCTGGGCGGCGTCCAGGGCCTCCTGGGCGCCCTTCTTCCCGGAGATGGCGAGCTGCAGCTCGGACACGACGGCCGACTGCACCGCGTCGGACCAGTTGTAGATGAAGGCGTTGGTCGCCTCCTGCGAGAGCTCCACCGAGAGGCGGTTGGCCTGGTCGAGCGGCGTGTCGCCGGAGATGTCGGTGAACTTCGGGATGTCCATCGAGTCGGTCGTGGACGGGAAGTTCGAGACCCGCTCGTCGGAGACGAACGCCTTCTGGTTCTCCGGGTCGAGCAGGAACCGCGCGAACGCCAGCGCGGTGGCGGGGTTCTTGCTCGTGGAGGGCACGGCGACGAGCTGGCTCTCGGCGATGGCGGCGCCGCGGGCGTCCAGCAGCGGGGCGACGCCCGTCTTGCCGTAGGTCGTCTCGTTGGTCTCCTGCACGTACCGCAGGTAGGAGGGGATGCTCGAGCCCCACACGACGTCGCCGGCGGAGTAGAGCTGCGTGACGTCGACGTCGCTGGACAGCGTGTCCTTGGGCAGCGCGCCGTCCCGGTACAGCTCCGCGTACTTCTGCACCCACGCGAGCACCTTCGGGTCGTCGGCGAAGGTGAACTCCGACTCGTCCTCGGTGGTGATCGCCGCGTCCATGAACTGCCAGTCGGACGGCACGCGGGTGAACGGGTTGGCGGCGAAGGCGTAGGCCTGGCCGTCGGAGCCCTCGGCGACCGCCGCCGACTGGTCGAACTGCTCCATGATCGTCGTCGGCGGCGTCGACGGGTCGAGCCCCACCTTCGTCATGAGGTCGGTGTTGAAGGTCTGGATGCCGAGCAGGCCCCAGTACCAGGGCATGACGTAGTGGTGGTCCGAGCCGGGGAACGTCATCGAGTCCCACAGGGACGGGATGAAGTCGGCGCCCGCGTCGGGCGCGGCCGTGGACAGGTCGAGGAGGAAGTTCTCCTTGTACAGGGCGTAGGCCGTCGTCTGGTTGAGGTTCAGGACGTCGGGCAGCGCGCACGACTGCGCGTCGGTGACGAGGCGCTGGGTGAACGTCGCGTCACCGGGGTCGTCCTGCCAGGTCACCGTCACCCCCGGGTACTTCGTCTCGAAGGCGTCGATGACCCCGTCGAAGTACTCGCTGAACGACGACTTCAAGGCCGTCGTCTGGAGCACGATCTCGCCCTGCGGCTCGCCGGTGACGGGCTCGCCGCTCGTCACCTCGTCGGACAGCTCGCAGGGTCCGGCCATGGTGGCGGCGTCGCCGCCGCCCGACCCACCGCCGATACCGCAGGCCGCCAGCAGCAGCGCCGGGGCGACGAGTGCCGTGGCACGCAACGCCGCGCTGCGTCGGGCCCCTCCCCGGGCACGGGTGTTAAGTTCCATGTCGATCCTCTCTTCGGGGTTCGCGCCGGTCCGGGCCTCGGCCCGACCGGCAGTCGCGAGCGGCAACTCGCGACGTCGGTTGTCCGCGTCGGGTCATGTCCCGACGCGCGGCACCTGCCGGCTCGGCGTCGTCAGGGCACGACGCCGAGCACGGGCACACGGTCCGGGACTCCGAAGAGCTCCTCCCGCGCGAGGGCGAGCGCGGTGGTGACCGCGCCCGCGACGACCGCACCGGCGCCGAGCGCCGTGACGCTCACCGCCGGCCGCATCGGGGACATGTCGTGGAGGTTGCCGGCGATCGCGTCCGTGAGCCGTTCCCCGCCGGCGGCGGCGACGGTGCCGGACAGGACCAGCCGCTCGGGGTCCAGCACCGCGCAGACCGTGAGGCACAGGAGCGCGAAGCGCTCCGCGACCTCGGCGAGGTAGGTGGCGTTCACGTCGGGGTGGCGCGACGGGTCGGCCAGCATCTCCTCGGGCGTCGCGTCCAGGACGTCGTGCGTCGCGAGCAGGTCGGCGAGGCGGGCCCGGGCGACCAGCGACTGGAAGCCGGCCTCGGGCCGGCCGTAGGGCCGGCCCCACGGGACGTAGCCGACCTCGCCCGCGTACCCGTGGGCGCCGCGCAGCAGCTCGCCGTCCAGGACGATGCCCACGCCGAGGCCTTCGTCACACCGCATCAGCGCGAAGCTCCGGGACTCCCGGCCCGCGCCGAGGCGCTGCTCGGCCAGGGCGGCGAGGTTCACGTCGTTCTCGAGGCGCACGGGCGCGCCGACCGCGCTCTCCAGGCGGGCCAGCTGGCCCGCGCCCCAGTCCGCGTGGCCGGAGACGAAGTCGATGTCTCCGGCCGGGGTGACCACGCCGGGCGTCCCGACGACGACGCTCCGCAGCGCCGTCGTGGAGATCCCGACCTGGGCCGAGGCCTCCCCCAGGACGCGCGCCACCAGGTCCTCCGCGCGGTCCCCGGAGCCGTGCTCCGCCTCGACCTCGGCGACCACGGCGCCCGTCACGTCGGCGACGGCCACCTGCACGCGGGTCGGCTGCATCTCCACGCCGGCGACGTGCGCGAGGTCCCGCCGCACCTCGTAGGTCATGGCGTTGGGCCCGCGCTGGACGGTCTCGGCCTCGCCGGCGGTCACGAGGAACCCGCGGTCGAGGAGCCGCTGCACGAGGTCGCCGGTGGCGGGGCGCGAGAGGGCCGCCGCGCGGGCGATCGCCGGCCGGGCGAGAGGTCCGTGGTCGAGGAGCAGGTCCACCACCAGGCGCTCGTTGACCGACAGGCCTCGGTCCGGTCCAGCGCCCATACCGCGTTCCTCCTCGAACTCGTCAACCATCGTCGGATAACTAGCAGGCAGGTTACCTGATAGTTGAGTCCACCGGAAGACCCGGTCGTGCACCTCGTGCCTCCACCACCTATCCTGTGAAGGCCCATGACTGAAATGACCGAGTTCGCCGCGCCCCCGGCTCCCCCGCGCGCGGCCGCCCACCACGACGTCCAGCCCCGGCAGCGGTGACCGCATGACACCGGAGGAACCGACCGAGGAGTCGGCAGGCGGGCACGTGGTGCTCGGCGGGAAGTACGTGCTCGGCGACATCCTCGGCACGGGCGGCACCTACACCGTCTACGAGGCCTCGCGCCTGCCGCGCGAGGCGCCCGGCGAGAGCGACGCCCCCGCCGACGGCGACGAGCCGGCCGAGGCCGACGAGGCCGACGAGGCCGACGAGGCCGACGAGGCCGACGAGGCCGACGAGGCCGACGAGGCCGACGAGCCGGAGCTGCTCGTCAAGGTCCTCCACCCCCATCTGGTCGACGACGAGGTGGCCCGCACGGCGCTCGCCAGCGAGATCGCGGCGTCCGCCGAGGTGGACCATCCGGGTGTCGCGAAGGTCCTCGACACCGGCGAGGACGAGGTCGCGGGCGCGAACGTCCCCTGGCTCCTGATGCGCCACCTCCCCGGCGTCCCCCTCTCGGAGCTGGCGGCCGGCACGGGCCTGCCCTGGCAGGAGGCGCTCGCCGTGGTGTCCGGGCTGCTCGACGGGCTCGGCGCCGTGCACGCCGCGGGGCTGGTGCACCGCGACGTCGGGCCGCGCAACGTCGTGGTCGACCGGCACGAGGACGGCACGATGTCCGTCGGGCTGCTCGACCTGGGCCTCGCGGGTCCCGGGGGCGGCGACGGCGACGGCGACCTCGTCACCGGCTCCGCGGCCTACATGTCGCCCGAGCAGGCGCGGGGCAAGCCGCTCGACGCCCGCAGCGACCTGTACTCGGCCGGCGCGCTGGCGTACTTCGCCCTCACCGGGCACCCGCCGTACGAGCGGGCGCGGCCCGCCGACGTCCTGCGCGCCCACGTCGAGGCGCCCGTTCCCGCTCCGTCCGCCCGACGCCCCGCCGTCCCCGCCGCCGTGGACCGGTTCGTGGCCCGGGCGATGGCCAAGAACCCGGCCCGCAGGTACGCGTCGACCGCCGCGATGGAGGGCGCCGTCGCGACGCTCCTCGGCACGGGCGGCACCGCCGTCCTGGGGGCCGCCGCGGTGGCACCCACCGCACCGGCGGCGCCCGCGGCACCCGGAACACCCGACGGCGACCAGACCCAGACGCTCGGCCAGATCGCCGAGGACGACCCGCACCGCACGGCGGTGATCGGGATGGCGGCCGCCGCGGGCGCGGCGGCGGCCGCGGACGCCGAGGTCCAGCGCACGCGCCAGCTCGGCGCCGTGCCGCCGTCGGAGCTCCCGCCCGACGCTCCCGGCGAGGAGACGCCCGCCGGCGGACCCCCCGCCCCGGGCGCCGGCGAGGACGCTGCCGAGGAGCCCGCGCGTCGGGGCCGCCGCATCGCGATCGTCGTCGTGCTCGCGCTCCTCCTGGCGTCCGCGGGCGCGTTCGCGTTCTGGTCGCTCCGCGACCCGGACGACGGCCGCCCGGTCGTCCCCGCGACCCACAGCCCGTCGCCGTCGCCCAGCACGACGGCGACCGAGCCCACCACCGCGCCGCCCACGCAGCCGGAGACGGGTCAGACGTCACGGCCGCGGCCGACGGCGACCAGCACGCCGACCCCCACGCCGACACCCACCGACACGCCGACGCCCACCGCGACCCCCACGCCCACCGCCAAGCCCACGCCGACGAGCACGCCGACGCCGACGTCGAAGCCGACGCCCACCGACGAGCCGACCGAGCCGGACCCCACGCCCACCGACGTCGAGCCGGACCCCGACCCGACCACCACCGCCCCCGCGGAGCCCGACCCCACGCCCACCGGCGACGCCGGCGGCACGGGCGGCACGGGCGGCGACGCCGGCACCACCTCCTGACCGCACCGTCCCAGGTCGATCGGCCCGGACTCCCCCTGGGGCCGCGTCCCGACGACCGGTGACCAACGGCCCTGTCCCGCCGCCCGAGCCCCTGCCAGGCTGGGCACCGAGGGACGCGCCGCGGGTCCCGCCGAGGTGCGACGGGTCCGCCCCGGCACGCCCTCCGGCCCGACCCGGAAGGACGCCACCATGAACACCCGCGAACGCCCGTCGCCCGTCGTCGTCGCCGTCGACGGCACCGACCGCAGCGCCGGAGCCGTCCGGTACGCGCTCCACGAGGCACGGCGACGGCGGGCCGGCGTGCGCGTCGTCCACGTCGCCCCCGCGACGCTGCCCGTCGGCGGGTCGATGCCCTACATGAACTACCCCCGCGAGGACCTGCTGGGCACTGCGCGCGAGATCCTCGGCCGCGCGGTCGCCGAGGCGCGCGCCGCGGCCCCGGAGCTCGACGTCGAGGGCGTGCTGCGCCAGGGGCGGCGGGTGGTCGAGATCGCCGTCGCCGGGGCCTCCGGCAGCCTCGTCGTGCTCGGCCGCGAGACGCGGCAGGGACCCGACCGGGTCTACACCGGCACCACGACGGCCGGCGTCGCGGCACGCGCCACGGTGCCCGTGGCGGTGGTGGACGGGGACTGGCGGCCGACCGAGCACGGCCGGGTGGTCGCGGGCATCGAGCCGGCCGGGGCCGAGCTCCTGTCGTACGCCTTCCCGCTGGCCTCCTCGCGGGGCGCGCTGCTGCAGGTCGTGCACGTCTGGCACGTGCCCGACGCCTACGCGGCCCTCGACCACCACCGGGCCGTCACCGGCGAGTGGGTGGTGGCGGCCACCCGGCTGCTGGAGTCGACGGTCGCCGACTGGCGGGCGAGCTTCCCGGACGTCGAGGTCGAGGTCACGGTCGTGCCCGGCCGGCCGGCGGCGCAGCTGGTCGACGCCGCGGCCTCCGCCGACGTCCTGCTCCTGGCCCGCCGGAGACGGGACCTCGAGCACCCGGGCCGGCTCGGCCCCACCACCCGGGCGGTGCTGGGGCGACCCGGCGTCCCGGTCGAGGTCGTGCCCATGACGGGCGTGCCGAGGCATGCGCCGCTGGTGCTCGAGCGGTTCGGCGAGATCCTCAAGAGCTGACGGGGCGGGTCAGCTCAGCGGCGGGTCCACGACGACCGCGCGCACGCCGGCCACCGTGCGCGCGAGCGACGACGCCAGGCGGAGGTCGGCGGGCGTCCCGCCGCTGAGCCGCACGACGCCGTCCTCCACCACGCAGCCGCCGTCGTCGAGCCCGGCGCCCCGCAGCTGCGCCACGACGTCCCGGCGCACCTGCTCGTCCCGGCGCGCCAGCGCGCGGACCACGTCGCTGCGGCTGAGCATCCCGACCACGCGCGACCCCAGGACGACGGGGACGGAGCGGATGCCGTGGGCGAGCATCGTCCCGACCAGGGCCGCGACGTCCTGGTTCGGCGCGGCGGTGATCACGGCGCGCGTCATGACGTCGCCCACCCGCGTCTCGACCAGGGCGGGGTCGGCGCCGGGCGCGTCGTCCCGCCGCAGGGTCGCCCGGGGGTCCCGCGCGACCCCGCTCGCCAGGAGGTCGGCCTCGCTCACGATGCCCACGAGGCGCCGGTCGCCGTCGACGACCGGGAGCGCGGTCACCGCGCGGTCGCCCAGCTGCCGCAGCGCGTCCTCCACCCGGGCGTCCGGCCCGACGGTGGCCACGGCGGTGGTCATGATGTCGGCGGCGAGCACGGCGGTCCTCCCGGCGGTCGGGTCGGTGGTCGGGTCGGTGGTCGGTCCACCTCAGTGTCGGTCACGTTCGAGCGCGGGGCCTGGCGCGGGGCCGAGGACGACGTCGTCCAGGTCGCGGCGCGGCGTCGCGGGCGCGCCCGTGCCGTACCCGAGGCGCAGGAGCATCTGCGCCCGGGACTCCGGGCAGCACGCGCGCTCCAGCTCGGCGCGCGTGGCGGGGTCCTCCAGCACCCGGGTGGCGAACGACGCCTGGACGCCCCGGGTGGTGGCGACCAGGAGCATCCGCTCCAGGGCCTGGCCGGCGACGACCCAGTCGCGCGGGCCGTCCGCACGGGTCGTGACGATGACGGCCGTGGCGCCGCTCTCGAAGGTCCGCGCCCCGGAGGCCTCGTCGCGACCCGCCGGGGGCACGTCGCGCACCGGCTCGCGGAACCACGTCCCCATGGCGTCGGCCGGCACCCCGTCCGGCGCGCCGCGGGGGACGCCGAGCCAGTCCCGGTCCTCCTCCTGCCGCTCCCGGTCCAGCACGACGAAGGCCTCGGCCCGGCGCATCGCGGTCACCAGCGCCCCGTGGGCGGGGGCACGCGGGCCGACCAGGACGAGGCCGGCCTGCTCGAGCGCCACGGCGCGCCGCAGCAGCGCGACCGTGGCCGGGTCGAGCGGCGTCGAGACCCTCGACCCGCGCGCCGTACGGCGCGCGCCGATCGCGGCGTACAGGTGCGGGTCGAAGAAGCCCGGAGCGGTGAGCGGGCCCAGCGCGACGCGGGCGACGAGCATCGGGTCGTCGGGGTCCGGCACGAGCCGGGCGTGCGCGTCCAGGCCCTCGTGCGCGGCGGCCACGCGCAGGTTCAGGAGGAACGCCCCGCAGCTGACGAACATCTCCCGGCCCTGCGGGTCCGTGCGCGGCAGCCGGCGCGCCGGGTCGGCCCGCAGGCTCAGGTGCCGCTCGTCGTGCACCCGCACGGCCCAGGGCTGGGTGTTGTGCACGCTCGGCGCCCGCGTCCCCGCGTCGATGATCTGTCCGATGCGCCCGTCGTCGCCCGCCATGGGTCCCACGGTGCGACGCGCGACCGGCGGGCTGCCAGAGGCGAAGGTCCCGGCCGGCCGGGCCGCCACGGAGCGCGGGCAGGGTCCGCGCCGTGACCAACGGCCCTGGCGGGGACCCGGCCGACGGCCCTGCCCAGCGGGCCCGCCCCGGCGAAGAGTGGGGTCAGCGAGACGTCCACGACCCACGAGGGACCGGAGCTTCCGATGGACACCAGGGAGGACCGCCCGATCGTCGTCGGCGTCGACGGGTCGCCGGAGTCCGCGCGGGCCCTGGCGTTCGCCGTCCGCCAGGCCGAGCGGGACGGGTGCTCGCTGTGGCTGATCAACGCGATCCACGAGGTCGTGCCGGTCGGCCCCATGCTGCCCGTGCTCCGCGGCGACCCGCTGGTCGACGTCGGGCACCAGCTGCTCGCCGAGGCGCGCGACCTCGTGGAGGACCTGTCGGACGGGAGGGTCGCGACGCGGCTCCAGGTGGCCCTCGGGCCCGCGGTCGAGCTCCTCGCCGCGGCGGGCGGTCAGGCGCGCCTCGTCGTCCTCGGCCACCGCTCCGCACCCTTCGTCGAGCGGATGTTCACGGGCAGCACGACGTTCGGCGTCGTGGCGAGGGCCGTCTGCCCCGTCGTGAGCGTGCCCGAGGGCTGGGCGCAGGACGACGACCGCGGCCGGGTCGTCGCCGCCGTCGACGGGTCGCGGTGCTCGCCGGAGGTCCTCGCGCACGCCTTCGCGGTGGCCGCGCAGCGCTCCGCCCGCGTGGAGGTCCTGCACTGCTGGCGCCTGGACCCGTTCTACAGCTACCTGGTCGACGAGTGGGCGGTCCAGGAGGAGTGGGGCGCGCAGGCGCACGGCATCGTCGACGCCCTCGTGGCGGACGCCGCCCGCGCGCACCCCGACGTGCCGTTCGAGAACCACCTCGAGTACGCGGGCGTGGCCGACACCCTGGTGCGCCGCTCCGCGGACGCCGACCTCCTGGTCATGGGCCGCCACGGGCACGGCGCCCTCGGCGCGCGGATGATGGCCGCCGTCCTCGGCAGCGTGACCCGGGCCGTGCTCCAGCACGCCCGGTGCCCGGTCGAGGTCGTCCCGCCGCGGCCGCCGATGGAGGCGTCCCGCGCGCACGCCGAGGAAGGGCGGGCGACAGAGCCCGCCGACGACGGACAGCTCCTCGTCCCGGCCACCGCCCCGGTCGCCGGAGCCCCCGCCGCCGCGTCGGTCGGCGGCCCGTCCTCAGGAGGATCGCCATCATGAGCAGCAGCACGCACGAGAGTCGTCACGACGCGGCTCCTCCGGTCGTCGCGCGACCGGGCGGCCCCGACGAGGCGTCGACCGGGATCTCGCCGGGGGCGCGGCGGGCCCTGCGGTACGTCGGCGGCGTCATCAGGATCTGCCTCGGCTGGATCTTCCTGTGGGCCTTCCTCGACAAGCTCTTCGGCCTCGGCCACGAGACCCCGGCCGACGGCGCCTGGCTCCAGGGCGGCCAGCCCACCGCCGGGTTCCTCGGGAACGCCACGGCCGGCCCGTTCGCCGACTTCTACCAGGGCCTCGCCGGTCAGGCGTGGGTGGACTGGCTGTTCATGGTCGGGCTGCTGGGCCTCGGTCTGGCGCTGATCCTCGGCATCGGCATGCGTGTCGCGGCCGTGACCGGCGCCCTCCTGCTGGTGCTCATGTGGTCCGCGGTCCTGCCGCCCGCGAACAACCCGTTCATGGACGACCACCTGGTCTACGCGCTGGTCCTGGTCGCCCTCGCGCTCGGTGACGCCGGACGCACCCTCGGGCTCGGCGGCTGGTGGCAGCGCACGTCGCTGGTCCGTCGATGGCCCGTCCTGGTGTGACGGGGCCGCACCCGACCGCCCCCGGGCGCTCCCCGGGGGTCGGCCGTGCCCGGCGGGAACGGCCGGAATACGCTCCACACGTGGACAGGACCTCGGAAGAGGTGCAGGACGCCGTCCTGCAGGCGGTCAGCGGCCCCGCGGCCGACTTCGACCTGCGCGACCTGCTGGTCGGCGTGGTGCGGGCCGCGTGCGCGCTGTCCGGCGCGCGCTACGGGGCGCTCGGCGTGATCGGCCGCTCCCGGCGGCACCTCGTCGAGTTCGTCGCCGAGGGTGTCACCGACGAGGAGCGCGCGCGGATCGGGCCCCTGCCGACGGGGCGCGGGCTCCTCGGCCACCTCATCGTCCACCAGGAGGCCCTGCGCCTCGACGACCTGTCCCGGCACCCGTCGTCCTCGGGCTTCCCGCCGGGGCACCCCCCGATGACCACCTTCCTCGGGCTGCCCGTGAAGGTGCGGGGCCACGTCTTCGGCAACCTGTACCTCACGGACAAGACCACCGGCCCGACCTTCACGGCCGACGACGAGCGCGCGGTCGCCGCGCTCGCGAGCCTGGCCGGCCTCGCCGTCGACCACGCCCACCTCCTCCTCACGGCCGAGCGGCGCGCGCGCTGGCTGGAGGCGACCGCCGCCGTGCCCGCGGCGGTCCTGCGCGCCGCGGGGACGGACGAGGCCGTCGACGCCGTGCTGCGCGCGGCCCTGCGGGCGTCGGGCGGCCGGACCGCGCTGGCGATCGCCCCCGACCCGGCCGACGCGCTGCGGACGTTCACGGTCCGCGCCGCCGTCGGCGACCTGTCCCGCGACCCCGCGCGCACGCTGGCCGACCTGCACCCCGCCCTCATGCTCGCGATGGCGAGCAGCGAGACCCGCTGGGCCGAGGTGCCGGACGACGGCGAGGCCGTCATGACCCGGCTCTCCATCGACACGCTCACCCGGGGCGCGCTCGTCGTCGTGCTGCCCGGCCGCGGCTACGCGGAGAACCTCACCGAGGAGTCCGACTTCGTCACCGCCTTCGCGGGCCAGGCGTCCCTCGTCCTGGAGCGGCGGCACACCCGGGCCATGCAGCAGGAGATCGCCGTCCTCGCGGAGCGCAACCGCATCGCGCGCGACCTGCACGACGTCGTCACCCAGCGGCTGTTCGCGCTCGGGCTGCAGATCACGGCCATCGAGCGGCGCTCCCCGCCGGACGTGCGCGAGCGCCTGCGCACCGTGACCGACGACCTCGACGCCACCATCCGCGAGGTGCGGCACTCGATCGCCGAGCTGCGGCCGGCCCACGGCCGGCAGGACTCCCTGCGTTCCAAGGTCCAGACGCTCGTGGCGGAGTACGCCCGGGTGCTGGACCGCCCCCCGGTGCTGCGGATCGAGGGGCCCGTCGACACGGTCGTCGACGGCGCGCTGCACCACCACGTGGTCGCGGTCCTGCGCGAGGGGCTGTCCAACAGCGCGCGGCACGCGGCCGCCGGCACCGTCTGGGTCGACGTCGTCGCGACCACCGGCGAGCTGACCTGCACGGTCGGCGACGACGGCCGCGGCTTCGACCCCGCGGCGGCGCGCGGCGGGCTGCTCAACCTCGCCGACCGTGCCCGCGAGCTCGGCGGGACCCTCGAGCTCGCGCCCCGCGCGCCGCGCGGCAGCGTGCTCACCTGGCGCGTGCCGGTGCGCGGTGCCGGCGGCCCCGCCGCCCCCGCCTGAGGGGCGCCCGTCAGGCAGGGCCGTGCTCGGGCGCTCCCAGCAGCCGGGTCGCCAGGACGGCAGCCTGCGTCCTCGACTCCAGGTCGAGCTTCGTGAGGATGTTCGACACGTAGTTCTTCACCGTCTTCTCGGAGAGGAACATCTGCGCCCCGATCTGCCGGTTCGTCAGGCCCTCCGCGATCAGGGTCAGCACCTTGTGCTCCTGCGCGCTCAGCACCGCCAGCGCGGGAGCCTGCGCGGGCCCGGCGCGCAGCCGCTCCAGCACGCGCGCCGTCAGGGCCGGGTCGATCAAGGACTGACCGGCGGCCACCCGGCGCACCGCGTCGACGACGTCGGACCCGCTGATCACCTTCAGCAGGTAGCCGGCCGCGCCCGCCATGATCGCCGAGAACAGCGCCTCGTCGTCGTCGTACGACGTGAGCATCAGCGCCCGGAGCCCCGGCACCGACGAGTGCAGCTCGCGGCAGACCTCGATCCCGGAGCCGTCCTGCAGCCGCACGTCGAGCAGCGCGACGTCGGGCCGGGCGCGCGGGATCTCCCGCATCGCCTCGGCCGCCGTCCCGGAGCTGCCCACGACCTCGAGGCCGTCCTCGGTCTCGAACAGGCTCTCCAGACCGCGCCGCACCAGCTCGTGGTCGTCGAGGAGGTAGACCCGCACCCGCTCCATGGCTTCGTTCTACCCCCGCGCCGGGCGGGTCACCATCGCTCAGGCGGCGCAGGCGGGTGAAGCGGCAGGTCAGCGGCGCGGCGGCGCCGAGGGTGGGCCCGGAGGGACTCGAACCCCCGACATCCACGGTGTAAGCGTGGCGCTCTGACCAGCTGAGCTACAGGCCCTGGGCAGCGCAGGAAAGAATACCGGGCGCCGGGGTCCCGCCGGTACCAGCGCCGCGCCGCCGCCGGCGCCGGCCGCGTCAGAGCTCGGCGAGCGCCCCCCGGTAGGACTCCAGGTCACGACGCTGCCCGCGCGGGTTGACGACCGACCAGCGCACGATCCCGTCGACGTCGACGAGGAACGACCCGCGCAGGGCGTGCCCGCTGCCGGCGTCGAGGACGCCGTAGGACTCCGCGACGGCCCCGTGCGGCCAGAAGTCGCTGAGCAGGTCGAAGCCGAACCCCTCCTGCTCCTGCCACGCCTTGAGCGCGAAGACGGGGTCGGTCGAGACGGCCAGCAGGCGCACGCCCGCGGCCTCGAAGTCCTCGATGTTGTCGCGCAGCTCGCACAGCTCGCCCGTACAGATGCCCGAGAAGGCGAACGGGTAGAACACGACCAGCACGTTCTCGCCCCGGAGGTCGGCCAGGTGCACGGGGGTCCCGTGCGTGTCCGGCAGCGTGAAGTCGGGGGCGGGGTCGCCGGGCCGCCACCGCACCTCGGGGGCGGTACCGCTCACCGGCTCAGCGCCCGCGACCGCGGTTGGCGAGCTTCGTGGCCGACCAGTCCGGCGCGACGGCGAAGGTGCTGGTGGCGTGCAGGCCGGCCGTGGTCGCGGCCTCCTGGATCTCGTCGTGCCCCACGTGGCCGTCGCGTCCGGGCTTCGGCGTGAGCAGCCAGACCAGCCCGCCGTCGTCCAGCACGGTCAGCACGTCGACCAGCATGTCCGTGAGGTCGCCGTCGTCGTCACGCCACCACACGATGACGCCGTCGGTGACGTCGTCGTAGTCCTCGTCGACGAGCTCACCGCCGACGACCTCCTCGACCGCCGCACGGAGCGCGTCGTCGACGTCGTCGCCCCATCCGAACTCCTGCACCACCTGGCCGGGGGCGAACCCGAATCGAGCTACCGGGGATTCCGCCTGCTTACCCACGTTGGACCTTCGTTCCTCTCCGTCTGACGAATACCGACGCGCGCGCGAAGCGCTCTTCGGTCGTGTGCGCCAACGTAGTCCACCGGAAGCGGCGCCGCCCGGCAACCCCCGGGTGGCCTCCAGGTTTGCCGGATGCCGGGACGGGACAGTGACCTCCGCAACAACCGGTAGGCCCGGCATGACGTAGATCACGGATCCTTGACCGCCTGATGGTGTTCCCCCGGGCCGTCTGGGGACACAATGAGTGATGACCACCCGTTCGGGGGCCGCACCGTCGCGACCACGCGTCGCGGTGCCCTCACGACGGGATGCCTGACACGGACCGGGGCGGCGACCATGTGCCGCACACCGTCCGCAGATGAGAGAGGTTGCTGGTGGCTTCGTACGACGAGACCGGACCGTTGATCAACGGCCTGCTCAGCGCCGTCCCGGACATCGACCCCGCCGAGACCGGCGAGTGGGTCGAGTCGTTCGACGGCCTGATCGACGACAAGGGCGGCCCGCGGGCGCGCTACGTCATGCTGAACCTGCTGCGCCGCGCGCGGGAGCGCAACGTGCACATCCCCGCGTCGGTGGCGACGCCGTACGTCAACTCGATCGCCGTGCACGACGAGCCGTACTTCCCGGGCGACGAGGCCATGGAGCGGCGCTACCGCTCGTGGATCCGCTGGAACGCCGCCGTCATGGTGACGCGCGCGCAGCGCCCGGAGGTCGCGGTGGGCGGCCACATCTCGTCGTACGCGTCGGTGGCGACGCTGTACGAGGTGGGCCTCAACCACTTCTTCCGCGGCAAGGACCACCCCGGCGGCGGCGACCAGGTGTACTTCCAGGGCCACTCCTCGCCCGGCCAGTACGCCCGCAGCTTCCTTGAGGGCCGCATGTCCGCCGAGACGCTGGACGGCTTCCGCCAGGAGAAGTCGCACGCCGGCGGCGGCCTGCCCTCCTACCCGCACCCGCGGATGCTGCCGGACTTCTGGGAGTTCCCGACGGTCTCCATGGGCCTCGGCCCGGCCTCCGCGATCTACCAGGCGTGGACCAACCGGTACCTGCACAACCGCGGGATCAAGGACACGAGCCAGCAGGACGTCTGGGCGTTCCTCGGCGACGGCGAGATGGACGAGCCGGAGTCGCGCGGCATGCTGCAGCTCGCGGCGCACCAGTCGCTGGACAACCTGACCTTCGTCGTGAACTGCAACCTGCAGCGCCTCGACGGCCCGGTCCGTGGAAACGGCAAGATCATCCAGGAGCTGGAGGCCCAGTTCAAGGGCGCCGGCTGGAACGTCATCAAGGTGATCTGGGGCCGCGAGTGGGACGCCCTGCTCAACGCGGACAAGGACCGCGCGCTGGTCAACCTCATGAACGCCACGCCCGACGGCGACTACCAGACCTACCGTGCGGAGTCCGGCGCGTTCATCCGCGAGCACTTCTTCGGCCGCGACCCGCGGACCAAGGCGCTCGTCGAGAACATGACCGACGACGACATCTGGAACATGAAGCGCGGCGGCCACGACTACCGCAAGATCTACGCGGCGTACTCGGCCGCGCGCGCCCACACGGGCCAGCCGACGGTCATCCTGGCGCAGACGGTCAAGGGCTACGCCCTCGGCTCGAGCTTCGCGGGCCGCAACGCCACGCACCAGATGAAGAAGGTCAAGAACGAGGACCTCAAGGCGCTGCGCGACAACCTGCGCATCCCGCTGACGGACGAGCAGATCGACGCCGACCCGTACCTGCCCCCGTACTACCACCCGGGGATGGACGACGAGGCGATCCAGTACATGCTGGAGCGCCGCCGGCACCTGGGCGGGTTCCTGCCCGAGCGTCGCGCGACGCCGAAGCCGCTCACGCTCCCGGAGCCGAAGGCCTACGAGATCCTCAAGAAGGGCTCGGGCACGCAGCACGTCGCCAGCACCATGGCCTTCGTGCGCCTGCTCAAGGACCTCATCAAGGACAAGGAGTTCGGCAAGCGCATCGTGCCGATCATCCCCGACGAGGCCCGCACCTTCGGTCTGGACGCGATCTTCCCGAGCGCCAAGATCTTCAACACGCAGGGGCAGAACTACCTCGCCGTGGACCGTGAGCTCATGCTGAGCTACAAGGAGTCCGAGGCCGGGCAGATCATGCACACCGGCATCAACGAGGCGGGTTCGGCCGCCGCGTTCCAGTCCGTGGGCACGTCGTACGCGACGCACGGCGAGGCCATGGTGCCGGTCTACATCTTCTACTCGATGTTCGGCTTCCAGCGGACCGGCGACCAGTTCTGGGCGGCCGGCGACCAGCTCGCCCGCGGCTTCATCATCGGCGCCACGGCCGGCCGCACCACCCTCACGGGTGAGGGCCTGCAGCACGCCGACGGCCACTCGCCGCTCATCGCCGGCACCAACACGGCGATGGTCCAGTACGACCCGGCGTTCGGCTACGAGATCCGCCACATCGTGCGCGACGGCATCGAGCGCATGTACGGCGACGGGTCCGACGGCCGCGACCAGAACGTCATGTACTACCTCACGGTGTACAACGAGCCGATGATCCAGCCGGCCGAGCCGGAGGACGTGGACGTCGACGGCATCCTCCGCGGCATCCACCGGATCTCGACGTCCGGCGCCGAGGGCCCCAAGGCGCAGCTCCTCGCCTCCGGCGTGGGCGTGCCGTGGGCGCTCGAGGCGCAGCAGCTCCTCGCCGAGGACTGGGGCGTGTCGGCCGACGTGTGGTCGGTGACCTCCTGGAACGAGCTGCGTCGTGACGCGCTCGCCGCGGAGAAGGACGCCCTCGTCGACCCGGCCGCCGAGCCGCGTACCCCGTACGTGACGCAGAAGCTGTCGGGCGCCCAGGGCCCGTTCGTCGCGACGAGCGACTACGACCACCTGGTGCCCGACCAGATCCGCGCCTGGGTGCCCGGCGACTACGCGGTGCTCGGGGCGGACGGCTTCGGCTTCTCCGACACGCGTGCCGCCGCGCGCCGCTTCTTCCTCATCGACGGTCCGTCGATGGTCGTGAAGACGCTGCAGCAGCTCGCCCGCCGTGGCGAGGTCCCGGCCGATGTCGTCGCCAAGGCGGTCGAGAAGTACCGCCTGCTCGACGTGAACGCCGGCACCTCCGGCGTCGCGGGCGGCGACAGCTGACCCGCCCGCCGAGGTAGCGAGGAGGCCCCGAGCCGTACGGCTCGGGGCCTCCTCGCGTCCGGGGACCCGCCGGCCCCGCCAGGGCTACCGCGGCGAGGTCTGCTCGCGCGCGGCGACGGCGCGGCCGAGCTCGGCGCGCAGCTCCTTCGTGCCGGGATGCAGCTCGAGCGACGCGAGGTGCTGGCGGGCCTCGGCGACGCGGTCGGCCTCGAGGGCGGCCAGCACGAGGTGGCGGCCCACCTCCGGCGTGTGCTCGCGCGCCCGCCAGTGACCGATGCCCAGCCCGAGCGCCTCGGTCGGCATGCCCGCCTCGCGCAGGATCGCCAGCCCCTCGGCGAGCGCCTCGCCGCTCGGCTCCCGCGAGGCGGCCGTGGCCAGCCGGCGGGAGGCACCCTCCGGGTCGTCGGCCACGGACAGCCGCCCCAGCTCGAGCAGCGGGCGCCAGGCGCGCGGGTGGCCGGCGAGCTCCTCCGCCAGCGACCAGACGGCGAGGTCGGCGGCCCGCTGCCGGGCCTCCTCCGGCGGCGCGGTGAGCGGGTCCTCGGGGTTCGGGGTCTGCGCCGCCCGCCGGCGCACGATCTCGGCGAGCGCCCGGAACGCGCGGGCGTCGTTCGGGTCGTCGGTGAGGATGGTGCGCAGGGCGTCCTCGTGCAGGTGCTCGCCGTGCGGCTGCGAGGGCGTCGGACGGCGTGCCGCGACCGTGGACGCGGAGAAGGGCCGACGCAGCAGCTGCCGGAGCCGGGGCAAGAGGGCCATGGACCGACACTATCCAATGTCCCCCGCACCGGCCGGGGCCCGCGCCGACCGCGTCCGTTTGTGCACTCCCCACAACCTCGCCCGTATCCTCGACCCATGACGAGCAGCGGCACACCGACGTCCACGGTCAGCGGGACGGACGCCGGCGACGGCAGCACCTCGACGGGTGGGGGGCCGACGCCCGTCAGCCGCGGCGAGAACGTCGCGCGGGTGCGCGAGCACCTGGGGGTGCTCACCTCGGCGGCGATGCGCCGCCTCGACGAGGAGGTCCACTGGTACCGGCAGCTCCCGGCCGAGGACCGCTCCTACGTGGCCCTCGTGGCGCAGTCCGGCATCAACGCCTTCGTGAGCTGGTTCGCCGAGCCCACGCCCACTCCCCACGGCGTGGGCGAGATGTTCGCGGCGGCGCCGCCCGAGCTCACGCGCTCGATCTCCCTGCAGCACACCCTGCAGCTCGTCCGCCTCATGGTCGACGTCGTGGAGCAGCACTCCGACGAGATCGCCGCCCCCGGGTACGAGCGCGAGCTGCGCGAGGCGGTGCTGCGCTACTCCCGCGAGATCGCGTTCTCCGCCGCCGAGGTGTACGCCCGGGCGGCCGAGGTCCGCGGCGCCTGGGACGCACGCCTCGAGGCCCTGGTCGTGGACGCCCTCGTGCGGGGCGACGGCGACGACTCGCTGCGCTCGCGCGTCTCGGCGCTCGGCTGGAGCGGTCGTGGCCAGGCGCTCGTCGTCGTGGGCGAGGCGACGACGCGGCTCGACGACGTCCGCACGGCCGAGCTGCGCCGGCTGGCCCGCCGCGCCGCGGGCGACGCCCTCGTCGGGATCCACGGCGACCGGCTGGTGCTGGTGCTGGGCGGCGAGGGCGACCTGGTCGCGGCGGCCACGTCGCTGCTGGACCGGTTCGGCCCCGGCCCCGTGGTGATCGGCGGCGTGGTGCCCGACGTCTCCGACGCGCCGGCGTCCGCCGCCGCCGCCCTGGCCGGCCTCGCCGCCGCGCCCGCCTGGCCGCAGGCCCCGCGCCCCGTGCTGGCCGACGAGATCCTGCCCGAGCGCGTCCTGACCGGCGACGTCACGGCGCGGCGCACCCTGGTGGCGCAGGCGTTCCGCCCCCTGCAGGAGGCGTCCGGCTCCGTGCTGGAGACGCTGTCCGCCTACCTGGGCACCGGCCGCTCGCTCGAGGCCGCGGCCCGCCGCCTCTACGTGCACCCCAACACGGTGCGGTACCGGCTGCGCAAGGTCTCGGAGATCACCGGCTGGGACCCGCTCGACGCGCGCGAGTCGTTCGTCCTGCAGATCGCGCTGGCCCTCGGCCAGCTCGAGGGCGGCGCCACCGCGGGCTGAGGCCCGTTGGAGGATTCCCACAATCGCCTTCCGCGAGGTTCGTGCGGGTCGCGACGACCCGTCAGGGGCGCGGAGTGGCACCGTGGGTCCGTGCTCGCCGTTGTCTGCCCTGGACAGGGCTCTCAGACCCCCGGGATGCTCAGCCCCTGGCTGGAGCTGCCCGGCACCGCCGACCTGCTCGACTCCTTCTCGGCCGCGGCCGGGACCGACCTCGCCCAGCACGGGACGACGTCGGACGCCGACACGATCCGTGACACCGCCGTGGCCCAGCCGCTCATCGTGTCGACCTCGCTGCTCGCGCTCCGCGCGATCCTCGACGGGCGCCCGACGACCGAGGTCGTGGACGTCACCGCCGGGCACTCCGTCGGCGAGCTCAGCGCGGCCGCCGTGTCGGGCGCGCTCGACGACGCCGGGGCCGTGGGCCTGGTCTCCCACCGCGCCCGGGCGATGGCGGAGGCCGCCGCGGCCGCGCCGTCGGGCATGAGCGCCGTCGTGGGCGGCGACCCCGACGAGGTGCTCGCCTCCATCGAGGCGGCCGGGCTGTTCCCGGCCAACGTCAACGGCGGCGGCCAGGTCGTGGCCGCCGGCGACCTGGAGCGCCTCGCCGCGCTGGCCGCCGACCCGCCGACGCGCGCCCGCGTCATCCCCCTGCAGGTCGCCGGCGCGTTCCACACGCCCTTCATGGAGACGGCCCGCGTGGCGTTCGAGCAGGTCGCGACCGGCTGGCTCGCCACCGACCCGCGCCTGCCGCTGCTGTCCGACGCGGACGGCGCCTCCTACGACGCGCTCGCGCCGGGCTCGCACGGCCACGGCACCGCCACGGACGTCCTGGCCCGCCTCGCGGCCCAGGTCACCGCGCCGGTGCGCTGGGACCTCTGCCAGGCGACGCTCGCCGAGCGCGGCGTCACCGGCATCCTCGAGCTCGCCCCCGGCGGCGTCCTCACCGGCCTGGCCAAGCGCGCGCTCAAGGGCGTCGAGTCGGTCGCGGTGAAGTCCCCCGAGGACATCGAGGCGGCCCGCGACCTCATCGCCCGCCACTCCGTCGCGGGTGGCGCGGAGACCTCCGCGTGACCCACCCCCGCACCGGGGCCCGCCCGACGCTCCGCCAGGCCGAGCCCGTCCGCTTCTCGCGGATCCTGGCCGTGGCCGGCGAGCGCGGCGAGCGCGTCGTGACCAACGACGACGTGGCCGGCCCGATCGACTCGTCCGACGAGTGGATCCGCCAGCGCACCGGGATCGTCACGCGTCGGTACGCCGCCGCGGACGTCGACGTGCTCGACCTGGCGGAGGCCGCGGCCCGCAGGGCGCTCGACGCCGCCGGGCTCACCGGCGCGGACGTCGACGTCGTGATCCTGTCCACGGTGACGTACTTCCACCAGACGCCCGCGGGGGCCGCCGTCCTCGCCGAGCGCCTGGGCGCGACGCCCGCCGCGGCCTACGACGTGTCCGCCGCCTGCGCCGGCTACGCGTACGGGATCGGCCAGGCCGACGCCCTCGTGCGTTCCGGCGCCGCGCGGAACGTGCTCGTCATCGGCGCCGAGAAGATGTCGGACTTCGTCGACCCCACCGACCGGTCGATCTCGTTCCTGCTCGGCGACGGCGCGGGCGCCGCCGTCGTGGGCCCGTCGGACACCCCGGGCATCGGCCCGACCGTGTGGGGCTCCGACGGCGCCAAGTCGCAGGCCATCTCGCAGACCCGCGGCTGGTCCGACCTGCGTGCGGAGCCCACGGCCGGCTGGCCGACGCTCCGCCAGGACGGCCCGACCGTGTTCAAGTGGGCCAGCTTCCAGATGGCCCCGATCGCGGCCAAGGCGATGGCGGAGGCGGGCGTCGAGCCCGAGGACGTCCAGGTCTTCGTGCCGCACCAGGCGAACATGCGCATCATCGACCAGCTCGTGAAGCAGCTGCGGCTGCCCGAGAGCGTCGTCGTGGCGCGTGACATCGCCGACACCGGCAACACGTCGGCCGCGTCGATCCCGCTCGCCACCGAGCGGCTGCTGGCCGAGGGGCAGGCCCGCTCCGGCGACCTGGCCCTGCAGATCGGCTTCGGCGCGGGCCTCGTCTACGCGGCACAGGTCGTGGTGCTGCCCTAGCCTCCGGTCCCGCCCCGGCCAGGATCCGCCCGGATCTGCGCCCGAGGTCGTGACCGACCCCCGTGGTGCGGGACAATCGCACCGCAACACCCCACGGTGCCGGACGGCCGGTACCCCGTTCAAGGAGAGACGCACCCCATGGCTTACACCTCCCAGGAGATCCTCGAGGGTCTTGCCGAGATCGTCGCCGAGGAGACCGGTCTGCCCACGGACGCGGTCGTGTCGGAGAAGTCGTTCACGGACGACCTCGACATCGACTCGCTGTCGATGATGACGATCGTGACCCACGCCGAGGACAAGTTCGGCGTCCGCATCCCGGACGACGAGGTCAAGAACCTCACCACCGTCGGCGACGCCGTCTCGTACATCGAGGGTGCGCAGGCCGCGTGACGCCCGCGGGGCGCACGCCCCGCCGCGCGGGCGGGCCGGGAGCACCCGGCCCGCCCGGCAACCTGATCGAGCAGCCCTCACCCCACACCCGCTCTCACCTCAGGAGTGACCCACCCATGACTGCCGCCCCCGCCTCGCGCGACGTCGTCGTCACCGGCCTCGGCGCCACCACCCCGCTCGGTGGCGACGCCCCCAGCACCTGGGCCGCGGCCCTCGCGGGAGAGTCGGGTGCGCGCCCCCTCGACAACGACTGGGCGGAGAAGTACGGGCTCCCGGTCACCTTCGCCGCCACCATCAAGGTCACCCCCGACCAGGTGCTCTCCCGCCCCGAGACCAAGCGCATGGACCCGTCCACGCAGTACGCGATGGTCGCGGCCCGCGAGGCCTGGCAGGACGCCGGCGCCCCCGAGGTCGACGGCGAGCGTCTCGGCGCGGTCGTGTCGTCCGGCATCGGCGGCATCTGGACCACGCTGGACGGCTGGGACACCCTCAAGGAGCGCGGCGCCCGCCGCATGCTCCCCATGACGGTCCCGATGCTCATGCCCAACTCCCCCGCCGCGTACGTCTCGCTCGAGTTCGGCGCCAAGGCCGGGGCGCACGCCCTCGTCTCCGCCTGCGCCTCGGGCGCCGAGGCCATCGGGTACGGCGTGGACATGATCCGCAACGGCCGCGCCGACGTCGTCGTGTGCGGCGGCACCGAGGCCACGATCCACCCGATGCCGATCGCCGCCTTCGCGGCCTCGCGCACCCTCTCGCTGCGCAACGACGACCCGCAGCACGCGTCGCGCCCCTACGACATCGACCGCGACGGCTTCGTCATCGGCGAGGGCGCCGCCGTGCTGGTGCTCGAGAGCGCCGAACACGCCGCGGCTCGCGGGGCGCGCGTCTACGCGAAGATCGCCGGCCTGGGCCTGTCCGCCGACGCCTACCACATCACCTCCCCGGACCCCGAGGGCACCGGGCAGGTCTCCGCGATGCGCCGCGCGCTCGAGGATGCCGGTGCCACCTCGCTCGACGTCGTCCACGTGAACGCGCACGCCACGTCCACCAAGGTCGGCGACCTCACCGAGACCGCGTCGATCCGCACCCTCATGGGCGGGGAGGCCGACCACGTGCGCCTCTCGGCCACCAAGTCGATGACCGGCCACCTGCTGGGCGGCGCCGGCGCGCTCGAGACCCTCTTCACCGTCAAGGCCGTGTCGGAGCGCCTCGCGCCGCCCACGATCAACGTGGAGAACCCGGATCCCGAGCTCCAGGTGCCCCTCGTGCGCGACACCCCCGAGCGGCTCCCCGACGGCGACATCGTCGCGATCAACAACTCGTTCGGGTTCGGCGGGCACAACGTGGCACTCACCGTCACCAACGCCTGAGAGGTCCGTTCCGCCCCCGTCGCCCCCTCCGCGACACCTGCCCCCGATGCCCGAATGTTGCACCCGGGTGCATTTGTCCTTCGCGATGCCTGCATGACCCGAGCAACCTATGTTGGCGCCCGAGGCCACCAACGACGGTGTGCCGCAGTCAAGGTCCAAGGGGGAGACCGATGGCACGTGCGCGCCGTCATGCGAAGCAGGGTCGTTCGACAGCTCACGGGAACGGTGCGGCTCCCCCGCCACGCTCCCGACGGCGCGGGGGCGCCCTGCGGAACCTCACCGCCGGCGTGACCTCCGCCGCCGTGCTCGGGGCGCTCGCCTTCGCGGGCGCCCCGAGCGCGTCCGCGGCGCCCACCGACGTGTCGGAGTCGCTGGGCAAGTTCCTCGGCGGCGACGTCGTCCTCGGGAACATGGACCTCGACTCGATCGCCACGGTCGAGGGCGCCGACGCCGCCTACCCGTCGGGCGCCTCGCCCGAGACGAACCCGCTCGCCGCCGACGTGCTCAACACGCTCGACGTCGACCTCACCGACACGCTCCAGCTGTTCGGCCCGGGCGGCATCATCGAGCTCGGGGCCGTGAACCAGTACGCGGGTGCCGACGCCGACGGGTCGACCTCCGCCTCGGGGGCCGTGACCGACCAGGGCGCGATCTCGGTCGGCGGGTCGGAGCAGTTCCCGGCCGACGCCACCGTGACCCTGACGCCCCTGGTGCCCGAGGCCCTCCGCGACTCCACCGTCTCGCAGCTCGACCTGTCGCTCGGCGCGCTGTCCGCGACCGCGCAGGCCGAGCCCGGCGCCGCCGCGACCGGGGCCTACCAGGTCGCCGGCGCCACCGTGGACCTGACCAGCCCGCTGGTCGGCGACGTCTACACGCAGCTGCAGGACGCCATCACCCCCGTGCAGACGTCCCTGAACGGGCTCGAGACGACGCTCACCACGGCCCTCAACGGGCTGATCAACGTCAACCTCGGTGTCGCGCGCTCCACCGGCACCGTGGACGTGACCGTCCCCGACCTCACGCAGGCCCTGCCCACGGGCTTCGTGGGCGACGGGGCGGTCCAGGTCAACCTCCAGACCGGCGAGGTCAGGGTCGACCTCGAGCAGCTGCTCAACGACGACCCCGACCTGCCCGACCTCAACGCGCTGCCCGCGAACTACGAGATCCTCGACGGCGACGTCGTCGCCGCGATCTCCGACGCGGTGACCAGCACCATCACCTCCGTCGTGCAGGACGTCGCCGACGGCGTCCGGGGCGCCGTCGAAGCCACCGCGGTCGACGTGCACATCGCCTTCCAGGCGTTCGCCCTGACGTGGCAGGACGTCCTGAACATCGACCTGGACGCCAGCCTCGGCGAGATCGACGCCGGCCAGGCGACCGCGGACATCGAGGTCCTCGGCAGCACGGCGCTCGTCAACACCCTGCTCGGGGCCCTCGGGCTCGGCTCCACCCAGGCGCTCGCGTCCGCCGTCGTGAACGCCCTCCTCGCCCCGGTCGGGGCGGTGTTCACCCTGGTCGACACGCTGGAGACGACGCTCGACGGCATCACGGGATCGCTCGCGGCGGACGTGGTCGGCCCCGTGCTGGACGTGCTCACCGGCGTCGTCTCCCTCACCGGCAACGTGCAGGAGCAGCCGGGCGACCTGCCCGACCAGGACCCGACGGGCACGGAGTCGTTCACCGAGCGCGCCCTGTCGCTGCGCCTGCTCTCGCTGGGCACGGGTGACGACCTCGCCACCGTGAACCTCGCCTCGGCGAGCGTGCGCGCGGTGGAGGCCCCGACGATCGCCGCCGACCCCACGACGGTCCAGGCGGGCGCCCAGACCGCGATCTCGGGCACGGGCTTCTCCCCCGACACCGACCTGACCGTGCAGCTCACGGACTCCGACGGCGCTCCCGTCGGCGACCCGGTCCCCGTCACCACGGACGGGTCCGGCACCTTCACGGTCCCGCTGCCCGTGGCCGCGGCCACCGCGGCGGGCGACTACACGGTGACCGCCTCCGGCGACCCGTCCGGCGTCACGCCGACCACGCCGCTGGCCGTCACGGCCGCCCCCGCCATCGCGGCGGACCCGGCCAGCGTCCCGGCCGGCGGCACCACCACGGTCACGGGCGAGAACTTCACCCCCGGCGGCGACGTCTCGGTCCAGCTGACCGACGGCTCCGGCGCCCCCGTCGGCGACCCCGTGACCGGCACGGCCGGCGACGACGGCACCCTCTCCGTCGACCTGCCCACCGCGGCGGGGACCGCCGCCGGCGGGTACACCGTCGTGGCCACGGACGCCTCGACGGGCGCCACGGCCGACACGACCCTCACGGTGACCGACGCGCCCTCGGTCGCGCTCGACCCGGCGACGGTGGTCCCGGGCAGCACGACGACCGTCACCGGGGCGGGCTTCACCCCGGGCTCCGACGTCACCGTCCAGCTCACCGACGACGCGGGTGCCCCCGTCGGCGACCCCGTCACCGTCCCCGCGACCGGCGACGGCGCGGTCACGACGCCGCTGACCGTGCCGGACGTCGCGGACCCGGGTGCGTACACCGTCGTCGCGACCGACGTCACCGGCGCCGGCGCGCAGGCCGACCTCTCCGTCATCGACCCGGCCGTCGCCGCCGACCCGGGCACCGTCCCGGCCGGCGGCACCACCACCGTCACCGGGACCGGGTTCACGCCCGGCGGGGACGTCACCGTGCAGCTCACGGACGGGACCGGCGCCGCCGTCGGCGACCCCGTCACCACGACCGCCGACGACGCGGGCGCGATCGAGGTCGACCTGCCCACCGGCGCGGGCACGACGCCCGGCGCGTACACCGTGGTCGCGACCGACGTCTCGGGCCTCACCGCCGAGACGCCTCTGGCCGTCACCGACGCCCCGACGGTCGCCGTCGACCCGGGCACCGTCCCGGCCGGCGGCACGACGACCGTGACGGGCACGGGGTTCACCCCGGGTTCCGAGGTCTCCGTGCAGCTCACCGATTCCGACGGCGTGCCCGTCGGCGGCCCGGTCACCACGACCGCCGACGACGCGGGCGCGATCGAGGTGTCCCTGCCCACGGGCACGGGGACCGACCCGGGCCCGCACTCGGTCGTGGCGACGGACGTCACCGGGGCGACCGCCTCCGCGGCCCTGGCCATCGCCGCCGCCCCGACGCTCTCCGCCGACCCGGGCACCGTCCCGGCCGGCGGCACCACCACCGTCACCGGCGAGGGATTCACGCCGGGCTCCGACGTCACCGTGCAGCTCACCGACGCCGGCGGCGGCGCGGTCGGCGACCCGGTCACCGTCACCGCCGGGCCGGGCGGAGCGATCACCACGCCCCTGACCGTCGCGGGCGACACGCCCAGCGGCCCGTACACGGTCGCGGCGACCGACGTCAGCGGCGCCACCGCGCAGGCGGACCTCGCCGTGACCGGTCCGCCGTCGGTCGCCGTCGACCCGGGCACCGTCCCGGCCGGCGGCACCACCGCTGTCACGGGCGGGGGCTTCACCCCCGGCGAGGACGTCACCGTCCAGCTCACCGACGACGCGGGTGCCCCCGTGGGCGACCCGGTCACGACCACCGCGGGTGAGGACGGCACCATCACCGCCGACCTCACCGTCCCCGCCGACGCCACCCCGGGCGACCACACCGTCGTCGCCACGGACTCCACCGGCGCCACCGCCGACGCTCCCCTGACGGTCACCGCGGCGCCGACGCTGGTCGCCGACCCGGGCACCGTCCCGGCGGGCGGCACCACCGCGGTCACGGGCGACGGGTTCACCCCGGGCTCCGACGTCACGGTCCAGCTCACGGACGGCGACGGCGACCCGGTCGGCGACCCCGTCACGACCACCGCGGGCGACGACGGTGCCATCGCCGTCGACCTGCCCGTCCCCGCCGACGCCACCCCGGGCGACCACACCGTCGTCGCCACGGACGTCACGGGCGCCACCGCCGAGGCACCGCTGGCCGTCACGGCGGCCCCGACCGTCGCCGTCGACCCGGGCACCGTGCCGGCCGGCGGCACCACCACCGCCACGGGCTCCGGGTTCACGCCGGGCTCCGACGTCACGGTGCAGCTGACCGACGGGAGCGGCGACCCGGTCGGCGACCCCGTCACGACCACCGCGGGCGACGACGGCACCATCACCGTCGACGTCCCCGTCCCGGCGGACGCGACCCCGGGCGACCTCGCGGTCGTCGCGACCGACGTCACCGGCGCCGAGGCCACCGCCCCGCTCCGGGTGACCGTCGCCCCGACGGTCGGCGTCGACCCGGGCACCGTCCCGGCCGGCGGCACCACCACCGTCACCGGCGACGGCTTCACCCCGGGCGAGGACGTCACCGTCCAGCTCACCGACCCCGACGGCAACCCCGTCGGAGACCCCGTCACCGTCACCGCGGGCGACGACGGCACCATCACGGCCGAGATCCCCGTCCCCGCGGACGCGGAGCCCGGCGACTACACCGTCGTGGCGGAGGACTCCTCCGGCGCGACCGCGGAGGCCGGGCTCGTGGTCACCGCCGCGCCGACGATCGGCGTCGACCCGGGCACCGTCCCGGCCGGCGGCACCACCACCGTCACCGGCGACGGCTTCACCCCCGGCGAGGACGTCACCGTCCAGCTCACCGACCCCGACGGCAACCCCGTCGGAAACCCCGTCACCGTCACCGCGGGCGACGACGGCACCATCACCGCCGAGATCCCCGTCCCCGCGGACGCGGAGCCCGGCGACCACACCGTCGTCGCCACGGACTCCTCCGGCGCGACCGCGGAGGCCGGGCTCGTGGTCACCGCCGCGCCGGCCCTCGTCCCCGACCCGGGGTCGCTCCCGGCCGGCGGCACCACCGCCGTCACGGGCTCCGGCTTCACACCGGGTTCCGAGGTCGCGGTGCAGCTCACCGGTCCGGACGGCAACCCCGTCGGCGCCCCGGTCACGGCCACGGCGGGCGACGACGGCGGCTTCGTCGTCGACGTCCCCGTCCCCTCCGACGCCCCCGCCGGCGACCACACGGTCACGGCGCAGGACGTCAGCGGCGCCACGGCCACCGCGCCGCTCGAGGTGACCGCGGCCCCGACGGTCACCGCCGACCCGGGCACCGTCCCGGCCGGCGGCACCACCGCCGTCACCGGCACCGGGTTCACGCCCGGTGGCGACGTCTCCGTCCAGCTCACCGACCCCGACGGCAACCCCGTCGGCGAACCCGTCACCGTCACCGCGGGCGACGACGGCGGATTCACCGTCGACGTCCCGGTACCGGCCGACGCGACGCCGGGCGACCACACCGTCGTCGCCACGGACCCGTCCGGCGCCACCGCCGAGGGCCCGCTGACCGTCACCGCGGCGCCGACGATCGGCGTCGACCCGGGCACCGTCCCGGCCGGCGGCACCACGACCGTCACCGGCGACGGCTTCACCCCCGGCGAGGACGTCACCGTCCAGCTCACCGACCCCGACGGCAACCCCGTCGGAGACCCGGTGACCGTGACCGCGGGCGACGACGGCACGATCACCGCCGAGGTCCCCGTCCCCGCGGACGCGGAGCCCGGCGACCACACCGTCGTCGCCACGGACTCCTCGGGCGCCACCGCCGAGGGCCCGCTGGCCGTCACGGCGGCCCCGACCGTCGCCGTGGACCCGGGCACCGTGACCGCGGGCGGCAGCACCACGGTCACGGGCGACGGCTTCACCCCGGGCGAGGACGTCACCGTCCAGCTCACCGACCACGACGGCAACCCCGTCGGCGAACCCGTCACGGTCACCGCGGGCGAGGACGGCACCATCACCGCCGAGATCCCCGTTCCCGCCGACGCGGAGCCCGGCGACCACACCGTCGTGGCGACCGACCCGTCCGGCGCGCAGGCCGAGGCGCCGCTCGAGGTCACCGCGCCGGCGGAGCCCGCGATCACCGCCAGCCCGGGCGTCGTCCCGGTGGGCGGCAGCACGACCGTCGCGGGCGGCGGCTTCGTCCCGGGCGACCAGGTGACACTCCAGCTCGAGGACGCCGCGGGCGACCCCGTGGGCGACCCGGTCGACGTCACCGTGAACCCGGACGGCACCTTCAGCGTGGTGCTGCCGGTCCCGGCCGACGCCACCCCCGGCGACCACACGGTCGTGGCGACGGACTCCTCGGGCGGCACCGTGCAGGCGCCGCTGGAGGTCACCTCGCTGACCTCCCCGGGCGAGCCGTCGATCGGCGTCGACCCCGGCACCGCCGCCCCCGGCGACACGGTGACCGTCACCTGCGACGGCTTCGGCGACGGCCCCGTCCAGGTCCAGCTCGTGGGCCCGGACGGCGAGCCGGTCGGCGACCCGGTCGAGTGCGTCCCGGGCGACGACGGATCCGGGACGGTCACGCTCCCCGTCCCCGACGACGCCGAACCGGGCGACCACACGGTGGTCGGCACCGGTCCCGACGGCACCACCGCGGAGGGGTCGCTCACCGTCACCGAGCCCACGACCGGCCCGGGGACGCGCACGCTGCGCGCCTGGTTCTCGACGGACCAGGTCGCGCAGGGCGAGCTCCAGACCTTCCACGCCTCCGGCTTCGAGCCCGGCGAGAAGGTGCGGGCCGTGATCCGCTCCGAGCCCGTGCAGCTGCCGGTCACCGTCGCCGACGCCCGGGGCGTCGCCACCTGGACGTTCGTCGTCCCGGCGGACTTCGAGCTCGGCACACACACCGGGACGGCGACCCGCGTCTCCGAGGAGGACAGTGCCTCCGCGACCTTCCAGGTGGTGCTCGTCGGCTCCGACATCGGCGGCGGGGACGACGGGACCCTCGATCCCGGGGCCGGCAGCACGCCCGGCGCGGGCACGCCGGGCACGGGCACCCTGCCCCGCACCGGGGCCGGCGACGGGCTCGTCCCGATGCTCGTCCTGGCCCTCACGTTCCTCGCGGCCGGTGCGGGGACGCTGCTCGCCCGCCGGCGCCGGACCACGCCGGGGGCCTGACCGGCCGGGCTCACGACGACGCCCCGCCACCTCGCGAGAGGTGGCGGGGCGTCGTCGTGCGTGCGTCCGGGCTCAGCCCACCCGGTGCAGCCAGCGCACGGGGGCCCCGGCGCCGGCGTAGCGGAACGGCTCGAGCTCGTCGTCCCAGGCCCGGCCCAGCGCCAGGTCGAGCGCCTCGCGCACGCCGCGGCCGTCGTGCGCCGAGTCCAGCGCCGCGCGCACCCGGTCCTCGGGGACGACGACGTTGCCGTGCACGTCCGTCATGGCGTGGAAGATGCCGAGGTCAGGGGTGTGCGACCAGCGGGCGCCGTCGGCGCCGTGGCTCGCCTCCTCCGTCACCTCGTAGCGCAGGTGGTCCCAGCCCCGCAGGGCAGAGGCCAACCGGGCACCCGTTCCCTGGGCGCCCTGCCACGAATACTCGGCACGGAACAGTCCGCGCCCCGCCGGCTGGGCTGTCCAGTCCAGCGAGACACGTCCCCCGAGCACGTTTGCTGCCGCCCACTCGAGGTGAGGGCAGAGCGCACGGGGTGCCGAGTGCACGAACAGCACACCACGGGTAATCGCACCAGCCATGTTGTCCTCCCTGGTTCCGAGGTCCGTCTTCCCCTACGTCCTCGAACCGGTCGGCCTGCTGGTCGGCGAGCTCCGACGGTGTGTCGTCTTGACACATCCTGCCCGATGGCGGGCGGCCGTGCGAGAGGAAACGCAGACTTGAGCAGTCCTTGAGGAACTCAGAGCCGTTCGCGCAGCTCCCGCATGGCCTTCTTGCGCGCGCCGCGCTCGAGGCGGTCCAGGTAGAGCATGCCGTCGAGATGGTCGGTCTCGTGCTGGAGGCAGCGGGCCATCAGCCCGGTGCCCTCGACCTCGACCTCGTTCCCGTCCAGGTCCGTGCCGACCACCCGGGCGTACCAGGCACGCGTCGTCGGGTACCAGAGACCCGGCACCGACAGGCAGCCCTCGTCGCCGTCCTGCGTCTCCTCGGACAGCTCGACGATCCGCGGGTTGAGGACGTAGCCGATCTCGTCGTCGACGTTCCAGGAGAACGCCCGCAGGTTCACGCCGATCTGGTTGGCCGCCAGGCCGGCCCGCCCGTCGGCGTCGACGGTCTCGACGAGGTCCTCGACGAGCGACCGGACCCGGTCGTCGACGGTCGTGATCTCGTCGCAGGGTGTGCGCAGCACGGGGTCGGGCAGCACCCGGATCTCTCGCATCGCCATGGGCGGCATTCTCCCACGTCGCGAGCGGGTGGCAGCGCCGATTATCACGGTTTGATAACGTGCTCAGCGATGCTACGACGGATGACTGAGTCAACCACGCCGCCCGCGCCGAGCACCAGGAGGGTCGCCCCGCCCGTGTCGGGCCGCCCCCGGCTCGCCGCGCTGGACGGCCTACGCTTCCTGGCCGCGATGGCGGTGGTCGCCTACCACTACGTGGCGGTGAACCACTCCGCGTGGGGCGCCCGTACCGAGGACTCGTTCCCCCACCTCCAGCCGATCGCCGTGTTCGGCTCCTTCGGCGTGCAGCTCTTCTTCGTGATCAGCGGCTTCGTCATCCTCATGTCGGCCTGGGGCCGCGACGTGCGGTCCTTCACCGCCTCCCGCGTGGGCCGGCTCTTCCCCGCCTACTGGTTCTCGGTCGCCGCCGTCGTCGCGCTGCTCGTGCTCGTGGCGCCCGGCCGCAAGGCGGTCGGCATCCCGGAGGCGGCGGCCAACCTCACGATGGTGCAACGGGCGTTCGGGGTGCAGGACATCGAGCCGGTGTACTGGACCCTCTGGACCGAGCTGCGGTTCTACGTGCTCATCGGGATCCTGCTGGCCGTCGGCATGACCCACCGTCGCCTCATCGCGTTCGCCGCCGTGTGGCCCGTCCTCGCGGCCGTCGCCGTCCGGTCGGGCAACGAGCTGTGGTCCACGCTGCTCGTCGGCAGCGACGCGCCGCTGTTCGCCGGCGGGATGGTCCTCTACCTGCTCACCAAGGAACGCCGCTCCCTCGTGCTCTGGCTCGTGCTGGGGCTCAACGTGGCCCTCGCGGGCGTCGTGTCGGGCCGCAGCCAGTCCCTCCGCATCGCGAACAGCACGGGCGTCACCATCGGACCGGAGACGTACTGGGTGGCGATCGTGGCCTGCTTCGCCCTCGTCGCCGTCGTGGCGCTGACGCGCATCGACCGGCTCTCGTGGCGGTGGCTCACGGTCGTGGGCGCGATGACCTACCCCCTGTACCTGCTGCACTCCTCGTGGGGGCAGTGGCTCATCGGCGAGACGAGCCCGCACCTCCCGGCGGGCGCCACGTTCGTCCTCGTCACCGGCACGATGCTCCTCGCGGCGTACCTGGTGCACCGGTTCGTGGAGCGACCGTTCGGCCCGCGGCTGCGCCACGCCGTGGCGCGGGACCTCGAGCGCACGAGCCGCGCGTTCGGCCGTGCGCCACGCGAGGCGCGTCCCGCTCAGGCGTCCGAGCCGGAGGCCGTGTCGTCCAGGTAGCCCCGCAGGACGTCGCGCAGCACCAGCGCCTGGTTGTGCTCGGTGTCGCGGGCCGAGTAGAGCAGCGTCAGCCGGGCGTCGCCGGCGCCGAGCGCCGCGAGCTCTGCGACCTCCGGGTTGCCGGCGAGCTCCGCCCGATATCGGCGCTCGAACTCCGCGAACCGGTCCGGCTCGTGGTGGAACCAGTGCCGCAGCTCCGTGGACGGCGCCACCTCCTTGCACCACCGGTCCAGGTGCGCGCGCCCCTTCGACACCCCGCGCGGCCACAGCCGGTCCACGAGCACGCGGGTCCCGTCGTCAGGCTCCGGCGGCTCGTACACGCGCTTGACGGCGATGGTCACGCCCCCATGACACCGCGCCCCCCGGCCGAGCGCACCCGCAGCGCCGGCCGGTATGCTCGCGGCGCGCCCCGTTAGCTCAGCTGGTCAGAGCAGGAGACTCATAATCTCTCGGTCGCGGGTTCAAGTCCTGCACGGGGCACCGGACGGTTCTCACCCGGTTGGGTCCGCCACGCACCGGCCGCCGACCGCTACGCTGCGGGGCCATGCCCCGCGTGCTGCTGATGCTGGCCTTCCTCGCGCTCGTCGTCTACACGTTGGTGGACGTCGTCCAGTCGGACGAGGAGGACGGCGGCGGCATCCAGAAGGGCTTCTGGATCATCATCATCCTGCTGCTGCCGTTCGCCGGGTCGATCGCCTGGCTCCTGGTGAGCCGGCGCGCCCGGGCGAACCGGCGACCGGCGCCGCGCACCGGCTACCCGGCCGGTCCCGTGCCGCCCGCGCAGTACCCGGGCCGCCGCCGCACCTGGGAGACCGCCGA
Organism: Isoptericola sp. NPDC057653; assembly: GCF_042799955.1. Lineage (NCBI taxonomy): Bacteria > Bacillati > Actinomycetota > Actinomycetes > Micrococcales > Promicromonosporaceae > Isoptericola > Isoptericola sp. NPDC057653. The sequence goes on from NZ_JBHVHP010000002.1 coordinate 839,630, forward strand.
GTCGGAGGCCGATCCCGACGACGACCCCGAGATGCGGTGGCTGCTGGAGCAGGCGCGGCTCAAGCACGAGCGCGAGCAGGGCGCGCGGGAGGCGACCCCTCGCCCCGACGACGAGGTGCCGGGCGGCGTGGCCGGCTAGGCCGAGCCGGGCGACCTCGCCGCTCGGGCCGTCACGAGGCCGTCAGGAGGCCCACCGCCACCACGACGACCGTGAGGACGAGGAGCGCGACACCGCTCCTCGCCGCTCGACCGGGGAGCGCGAACGCGGCGATCCCGGCCGCGAGCAGACCCGTCGCCACCGCGAGCGCCGGCAGCTCCAGCGCCGGTCCGTCGATGTTCGTGGAGAAGTAGACGCAGCAGGCGAGGAGCGCCCCGACGGGCCCGGCGGCACCCAGCACCCGCCCGCCGGCGCCGCGGCGCCACATCATCCACGTACCGACCAGGCCGGCGACGACGATCGGGACGACGATCAGGCCGGCGATCCCGTCGTGCCCGCCGAACGCGGCGACCAGGTAGAAGAACGCGACGAACGGCATCGCGACGAGCGTCACGAGACCGGTCACGACCAGTCCGACCATGTCGCGCCGCGTCGCACGCGGGTCCGTGGTCGGGGAGGCGGCGGGCGCCGGGGGCGCGAGGTCAGCCACGGGCGGAGCTCCGGACGGGTGCGGCGGTGCGGGACATGGTCACGGGCACATCCTGCCGTGCGGCCGCCGCGAGGACGCCCCGCGACCACGGCCGACCTCGGTACGGTGGCGCCATGTGGTTCAGCCGGTCCCCCCTGCCCGACGACGTGCGCCGCGCGCTGCCCCTCGCCCGCGGGGAGCGCGTCCTCGCGTCCGCCGACCTCGCCGACGGCCGCTGGGCGGTCGCGACCACCGCCGACCTCGTCGTCGTCGGGCCGGAGCCGCAGGACGTCGGCACGCGCCGCCCGTGGTGCGACGTCGACCGGGGCGTGTTCGACCCCGAGCGGTCCGAGCTGCAGATCTCCTGGGTGGACGCCGCACCGGACCTCGTGCTGCGCCTCGTCGACCCCGAGCGCACCCCGTTCCCCCAGGCCCTGCGCGAACGCGTGCAGTGGTCGGTGGTGCTCTCCGAGACCGTCGCCGTCCCCGGCGGCGGCGACGTGAAGGTCGCCGTGCGGCGGACGGCGGGCGGCCGGTTCTTCTCCCAGGCGGTCGCCGGGCCGGGGGTCGACCTCGACGACCCCGCCGTCGCCCGAGTGGTGGACGCCACGGAGTCCAGGGTCCGAGGGGCGTCCGGACTACCGGTGTAGGCCTGGTAATGTTCTTCCCGGTTCGAAGGCCACGGCCCGACGACCGAGCGATCCCGCGTAGCTCAGCTGGCAGAGCATCCGACTGTTAATCGGACGGTCGTTGGTTCAAGTCCAACCGCGGGAGCCGAGACGAGGCCCTGGACCCCTGTGGGGGTGCGGGGCCTCTTGTCGTCTCCGGTCGCGGTGCGCCCCGGCGACGCGAACCAGGGCCGCGACCGGCGTCGCCGGACGTGCGAGGAACGAGCTCCTGTGCCATCGTCGGCGGGCCAGCGAATCGGAGTTATTTCCGAATAGTCGGTTTACGCACGAGCGACGGGAGACGCGCGGCGCTCCTGAACCACCGGGCGCTCGAGACCAGGGCGCCCACCGTCCGAAGGCCCGGCATCACCGGCCGCGGACATCGGCACCACCGAGGAGAGACAGCATGGGTATCGGAGACAAGGCCAAGCACACCGCCGAAGAGGTCGCCGGCAAGGTCAAGGAAGGCGCCGGCAAGGCCACGGACGACGAGCGGCTCGAGGCCGAGGGCAAGAAGGACCAGACGGCCGCCAACCTGAAGAAGGCCGGCGACGACGTCAAGGACGCCTTCGACAAGTAGTCCCCGACGACGGCGAAGGGCGGGGTCGACGACCCCGCCCTTCGCGCGTCCTCGCCGGGCCGCCTCGCTCGACGACACACGGCTCTGTCAGGGGAGCTCGTCGCCCCCGCGCGGGTAGGACGGCTGCGCGCCGGAGCCGCGGACGGCGAACGCGCCGACGCGGGCGGCGAGCCGGGCGGCGTCGACCAGACCGGTCCCCCGCGCGAGCTCGCCCGCGAGGGCGCCGACGAACGCGTCGCCGGCACCCGTCGTGTCGACCGCGGCGACACGCGGCGACGGGACGGCGACCACGCCGTCGACGCCGTGCCCGGCGACCAGCGCGCCCTGCGCGCCGCGCGTGAGCACGACGGAGGGGACGCCGAGGCGCCGCAGCGCGGCGACGACGTCCTCGTCGGAGAGCTCGGCGCCCGTCGGGCCGCCGTGCTCGAGCAGGCCGAGGGCGGCGTGCGCCTCGTGCTCGTTGACCACCAGCGGGTCGGCACCGCGCAGCACGGCCGGGTCGACGTCGATCACGGGCGCCAGGTTGACCACCACGCGCCCGCCGGCCAGCCGGGCCGCCTCCTCGATCCCGTCGCGCGGGATCTCGCCCTGCAGCACCACCACGGCGGCCGTGTCGAGCAGGTCGGCGTGCCGCCGCACCTGCGCGGCGCCCACCGCGGCGTTCGCGCCGGGGATCACCACGATGGCGTTCTCGCCGTCGGCCGCGACGGTCACGACGGCGACCCCCGTGCCGCCCGGCACCACGTCGAGCCGCGCGAGGTCCACCCCGGCGTCGCGCAGGCCGGAGGTGGCGGCCTGCGCGAACTCGTCCTCGCCGACCGCCCCGACGAACGCGACCCGCGCCCCCAGCAGGGCGGCGGCCACCGCCTGGTTGGCCCCCTTGCCGCCGGGGAGCACCTGGAGGTCGCGGCCCAGCACCGTCTCCCCCGGCGCCGGGTGCACGGTGGTGCGGGCCAGCAGGTCGGCGTTGGTGGACCCCACGACGACGACGGTCGCAGGCTCGGCGGGGCTGGTGGTCATGGTCTCTCCGGTTCGTGGGGCGGGCGGCGGGGCGGCGGTCAGAGGCCGCGCAGGCGCTCGACCAGGTGGGGCGCCAGCGGCGAGTCCGTGGCGAGGACGACGCGGGTGCGGGCGCCGGGCACGTCGGGGTGCCCGGCGTACAGGCCGCGCAGGTCGCACAGCGTCTGGCCCCGCCCGGGGCCGTCGGTGGCGTCGACCACGACCGGCACGCGCGGCGCGACGGTGGCCCGGACGCCCCCGACCGCGATGGCCGTGGCCAGCGGGTCGTGCAGCGCCGAGCAGCGGCGGCCGAACGTGGGCACGTGGAACCCGAAGTACAGGTCCAGCACCTCGCCGAGCCAGGGCGCCAGCGCGGTGCCCGCCTCCAGGAGCGTCTTGCGGTCGGTCTCCTCGAGCAGGTTGGCCATGGTGACGTCGAGCGGCACGAGGGTGACGTCCCAGTCGGCGGAGAGCACCTCGGCGGCGGCCTCGGGATCGTTCGCGATGTTGGCCTCGGCGACCGGCGACACGTTGCCCGGGTGGAGGGCGGCGCCACCCATGACGGTCACGTCGAGCACGCGCTCGACGAGGGTCGGGTCCTCCCGGAGCGCGAGCGCGAGGTTGGTCAGCGGCCCGACGGCGACGACCCGCAGCCGGCCGGCGTGCTCGTGCGACAGCCGGAGCAGGAGCTCGACGGCCGACTCCGCCGCGGGCGTGCGGCCCGACGGCGGGAGCGTCACGTCGCCCACGCCGTTCGCGCCGTGGATGTGGGCGACCCCGCCGTCGTAGGAGCCGACCAGCGGGTCGTGCGCCCCCACGGCGACGGGCACGTCGTCGCGGCCCGCGAGCGCCAGCAGGTCGAGGGTGTTGACGGCGCCCTGCGGGGCGTCGATGTTGCCGTGGACGCTGCCGACCCCGACCAGGTCGATCTCGGGCGACGCGAGCAGGTAGGCGAGGGCGAGCGAGTCGTCGACGCCGGTGTCGCAGTCGAGGTAGAGGGGGGCGGCGGACGGGGCGTGCTGGGTCACGGATGATCCTTCGCGGTCGTGGGAGCGGGGTCCAGTGTCGCGCACCGGAGCGGTCATGCCTGACCGCCGGGGGCGGCGGCGGGGCGCGCGACCAGCAGCAGGCTGGTGCACAGCGCGAGCAGGGTGATGCCGACGGAGATCCACAGCGCGGTGGTGTACCCGCCGAGGCCGCCCTGCGCGACGAACGGGGCGACGATGCCGATGCCGAGCCCGGCGCCGATGCCGAAGGCGGAGCTGTTGAGGCCGGGCAGCGCGCCGGGGGCGTCGGGCGGGGACTGGAGCACGCCCAGGCCGTTCGCGGTCGTGAGGACGAGCCCGTTGTACGCGACGCCGAGGCCGGCGACGGCGGCGACCACGACCCAGCGGTGGGTGGGCGCGAGCGCCACGACCACGAGGAGGGCGAGGCAGGCCACCAGGCCCCAGCGCAGGACGACGACCCAGCCGTGCCGGCCCGCGAGCCAGCCGGAGAGCGGGGCCGCGAACAGCCCGATGAGCGCGGGCGGCGACAGGAAGAGCAGCGCGGACATCGACGCCGTCATGCCGAACCCGACCGTCGCGTCCTGGCTGAGCATCACGACGGTGAAGTTGACGACGGCGAACACGCTGGAGAGCGTGAGCAGCGTGGTGACGACCAGCGGCCACACCTCGCGCGAGCGCAGGTGCTGCAGCGGGAAGAGCGGCGAGCGGCGGCGACGCTCGATCTGCCAGAAGGCGACGGCGGCCACGACGGCGCCGGCGATCAAGCCGAGGGTGCCGGGCGCCGTCCAGCCCTGTGCCGGGCCCTGGTTGACGAACAGGGTGACGCAGACCAGCGTCACCGACAGGGCGGCGGCGCCCCACCAGTCCATGGCGCCCGTGACGGCGGGCCGACCGGCGGCGGGCACGGTGCGCAGCACGCACACGAGGGCGAGCAGCCCGACGGCGACGATCACGACGAACACCGAGCGGTAGCCGAAGCGGTCCGTGAGCAGGCCGCCCACGAACCCGTCGACGCCGCCGACGCCGCCGTTGATCGCGGTCACGACGCCGAGCGCGGTGCCGAAGACACGGGCGGCGAGCCGTTCGCTGAGGATGATGTACGACAGCTGGAAGATCGCGCTCGACGTGCCCTGCATGACGCGGCCGGCCAGCAGCAGCGGGAGGCTGTGCGCCAGGAGGCACACCACGGTGCCGGTGAGCATGATCCCGAGGGTGAGGAGCATGATCCGCCGGCGGCCGACGTAGTCGCTCCAGCGGCTGAGCACGACGCCTGCCACGGCCCCGGCGAGGAAGAAGTACGAGGAGACGCCCGCGACGTCGTCGGCGCCGACGCCGAGCTCGCGGGCGATGGCGGGCAGCGCCGGCGTCACCATGCTGGCGCCGAGCTGGAACGCCACGACGGCGACCAGGAGCGAGGCGACCAGGGTGGCGGCCGCGCGGCCGGTCAGCCCCGTCTCGGGGGTGCGCGCGGACGCGTCGGCGTCGCGCGAGGCGGTGGATGTGTGCACGAGGACTCCTTCGTCACGGCCCGCGACGGCGCGGGATCGTTGGACATCATACGACCTTGTATGACGTCTAAGCACCAGGCCTCTGACGTGCTTGAATGGACCGACCCCACCGCACCGACCCCGGAGGAACGCGTGGACCAGCCCGTCGCCGAGCTCCTGTCCCGCCCCGTCGCCGTCCCGCCGGGGCAGCCGATGCGGGTGGCCGTCTACTCCCGGATGGCGGACGGGATCCGGCGCGCGGTGTTCCCCCTCGGCTCGGTGCTGCCCAACGAGACCGACCTCGGCACGGCCCTCGGCGTCTCCCGCACCGTGGTGCGCGAGGCCCTGATGCTGCTCGAGGAGGACGGACTCATCCAGACGCGCCGGGGCATCGGTCGCTTCGTCGCCGCGGCGCTCCCCCGCGCCGGCCTGGAGCGGGTCCGCCCGTACGAGCAGGTCTTCGCGGACGGCGACGGCGCGGTCGACGTGCGGCGCGTCGACGTGCGCACGCAGCCCACGACCGACTTCGTCTCCGGCGCGCTCGGCCTGCGCGAGGACGCCAGCACCTGGTTCGCCGAGCACGTGCTGCTGCGCGACGGCGAGCCGGTGGCCCTCGTCCAGGAGCACCTGCCCGCCGGACGGGACCTCGCCGACGTCTCGCGCGCCGTGGCGGACGCGCTCCCCCGCGCCGTCGAGGGGCCCGGGACGCTGCTCGCCAACCTCACCGCGCAGGTGGGGCCCGTGCTCACCGCGGGCGAGTGCGAGATCGTGGCCGGCGTGCCGGGCGACACGCGCGGCGCGCTGCTCGAGGTCGACCCCGCCGACCCGGTGCTGGTCCTCACCCAGACCGCGCGCCACGGCGGGCAGCCGCTCTACCTCGCGAAGGTCATCGTGCCGCCGCGCGCCGGGCACCTGCGCGTGCTGCAGTCCGTCACCGCCTGAGCGCCCCCGGCCGCCGGGAATACCCGGTGGTTGCTCGCGGCTTGTGCCTGTCGTGCCCACGACCGGTCGTGCCTCCGTGGGCCTGCGCTCCGAGCGCGGGCCCATCCTCCTGTCCCTCATGCTCGCGACGGCGCTGGTCGCGCTCGACGCCACGATCATCGCCACGGCGTCGGCGACGATCGCCCGCGAGCTCGGCGGCTTCGACCAGCTCCCCTGGCTGTTCTCCACCTACCTGCTCGCCCAGGCCGTCAGCACGCCGGTGTTCGGGCGGCTCGCCGACGTGCTGGGGCGCAAGCGCCTCATGCTCGCCGGCGTCGCCCTCTTCTTCGCCGGGTCGCTGGTGGCCGGCCTCGCGCCCACGATGGGCGTCCTCATCGCCGGGCGCGTGCTCCAGGGCCTCGGCGCCGGCGCCGTCATGCCCGTGTCGATGACCATCGCGGCGGACATCTACACGCTCGAGGAACGCGCCAGGACCCAGGGCTACCTCGCGTCGGTGTGGGCGATCTCCGCCGTCGTCGGCCCCACCCTCGGCGGCGTGTTCTCGCAGTTCACGAGCTGGCGCTGGATCTTCCTCGTCAACATCCCGCTCTGCCTGCTCGCCGCCTGGATGCTGGCCCGCCGCTACCACGAGCCCGCGCGCGAGGGCGCCCGCGAGCCGATCGACTACCTCGGCGCCTCGCTCCTCGCCGCCGGCAGCACGCTGCTGCTCCTGGGCCTGCTCGAGGGCGGCACCCGGTGGGCATGGAACTCGCTCCCGTCGGTGGTGGTCTTCGCGGTCGCGGTGCTGCTGCTCGCCGGCTTCGCCGTGCACAGCCGCCGCGCCCGGCACCCGATCGTGGACCTCGCCATCCTGCGCCGCCGCGTGGTCGGCGTCTCGACCTCCGTCTCCCTCCTCGTCGGCGTGGTGGTGCTCGCGCTGTCCACCTACGTGCCGATCTACGCCCAGGGCGTGCTCGGCACCGGCCCGCTCGTCGCGGGCTTCGCCCTCGCCGCGATGACCATCGGCTGGCCCCTGTCCGCATCGAACGCCGGACGGCTCTACCTGCGGATCGGGTTCCGCCTCACCGCCGTGATCGGCACGTCCCTGGCGCTGGTGGGCACGGCGCTCACGCTGCTGCTCGCGTCCGGGTCGTCCGTGCTCGCCGTCGCGGGCGCGTGCTTCGTCATCGGCGCGGGCATGGGCCTCACGGCCGTGCCGACCCTCATCGCGGCGCAGTCGCAGGCGTCGTTCACCGAGCGCGGCGCCGTCACCGGCACCAACATGTTCGCCCGGTCGATCGGCTCGGCCGTCGGCGTGGCCGTCTGCGGCGCGATCGTCAACGCCCGCACCACCGTGGGCGCCGACGGCACCCCCGAGGGCCCCGGGCTGATGGCGGCGCTCCACCTCGTCTTCGCGCTGCTGGTCGGCGTGGCCGCCCTGCTCGTCGTCCTCGCGGCGTTCATGCCCGCCGACCTGCAGGCGGCCCGCGAGCGCCGCGCCGCGACGGCGGACGTCGCGCCCGCCTGACCCACGGACCCCCACGGACCCGCACAGCCGGTCAGGGCAGGCCGGGGGGCGTCCAGCCCATGACGGCGCGGGTACCACGGGTGATCACCGACGTCGGGGTGCGGCGCATCAGCGAGTTGCGCAGGCCCTGCCAGCGCGGCCCCAGGTGCGAGCCGAACCGGCCGCTGGCGACCGAGGCCCGCGCGAGCGCCCGGCACCGGGGGCGGCGGGCGGCGTCGTACGCGGCGAGCGCGTCGCCGAGCGACCGGCCGGACGCGACGCCGGCGGCCACGATGCGCCCTACGCAGACGCCGTCCTCCAGCGCGGTCGCCGCGCCCTGCCCCATCGTGGGCAGGGTGGCGTGCGCCGCGTCGCCGACCATGACGACGCGGCCGCGCACGTAGCGCGGCAGCCCGCCCGGCAGGTGGTGCACGTCGTGGCGGAGCACCGCGCCCGGCGGCGTGGCGGCGACGACGTCCTGCACCTCCTGCGCCCAGCCGGCGAACCGCTCGACGGCGGCCGCGTGCTCGTCGTCGAACCGCGTGCCCTCCGGCAGGGCCACGTACCCGTACCAGTAGCTCGCGCCGTCGCTGACGGGCATGGTGCCGAACTCCGCGCGCGCACCCCAGTACTGCCGAAGGCTCGGCCCGGCGGACAGCCCGGGCACGACGGCGCGCCAGCTCGAGTACCCCGAGTTCACGGGGAGGTGGCCCGGATACAGCGCCGCCCGGACCGCGCTGCGCACTCCGTCGGCCCCGACGACGAGGTCCGCCTCGTGCTCGTGCTCCGCCCCCGAGCGGTCGACGTGCCGCACCCGGGCGGGCGCAGCGGGGCCGCCCGCGTCGACGGTCGTCACGCGGGCGTCGGTCACGACCTCGACGCCGAGCCGTCGCGCCCGCTCCAGCAGGGCGCCGTGCAGGCGCGCGCGGTGCACGCCGCGCAGCGCCGTGCTCGCTCCCGCGGCCAGGTCGTCGGGGAGACGCAGGATCGGTCGCCCGTGGGAGTCCCACGTGCCGGCGGCCCAGGTGCGCGGCCCCATCTCCGCGACGGCCACGCCGTCGAGGCCCAGCCCGCCGAGCGCGGCCACGGCGTTGGCGGTGAGCGCGACGCCTGCGCCGACCTCGCCGACCTCCCGCGCCCGCTCGAGGACCGTCGTGCGCCACCCCGCGTCCGCGAGCGCCACGGCCGAGGCGAGCCCGCCGATGCCGCCACCGACCACGACCGCCGTGCGTGTCATCCGTCCACCTCCGCGCTCATACCACCACGTGCGTAGTGGTATTCATCTTGCCATACTGGCCGCGTGCCCAGGACGAACCCCGAGCGCCGCCGCGCCCTCACCGATGCCGCGATCGGCCTGCTCGTCGCCGCCGGGGTGCACGGCCTCAGCCACCGCGCCGTCGAGCGCGCGGCCGGCCTCCCCGCCGGGACGGCCGCGAACTACTTCCCCGGGCGCGAGGACCTGCTGGTCGCCACGGCCGAGCGGGTCGTCGAGCTGCACCTCGCCGACGCCCGCGCCGCGACCGAGGCGTCGGTCGCGGCCGAGCCCGCGGGCCGGGCGCCCAGGCACGACGGCGACCTCCACGAGCGCATGACGGACCTGCTCGCCGCCTCGCTCCTCGACGCCGCCACCGCGCACCGCGACCGCTACCTCGCGATCGCCGAGCTCCAGCTCGAGGCGCGCCGGCGCCCCGCTCTCGCCGGCGCGCTCGCCGGCCTGGCGACCCAGGCGTCCGACCTCACCGCGGCGATGCACGCCGACACCGGTCTCGACGTCGACCCCGCCGCGGTGCCCACCCTCGTGCTGCTGTACGGGGGCGCGCTGCTGACGCTCGTCACGGGGGCCGCGCCCGCCGACGCGGGCACCACCCGGCAGCTGGCCCGTGCCATCGTGCACGGCGCCCTCGCGCCCACCGCCCCGCCGGGGCGGTGAGCGGAAACACGTTGAGGCGTGCCGGTGGCGTTGCTAGCCTCGCGGAGGCCGTGCGAGACAGAGCAAGGAGGTGGTACCCGTGAACGTATCGACGTGGGTGCTCCTCCGCGGAGTCATGGTCGGGCGATAGGTCGCCCGGGAGCGCCTTTCACGCAGTCCTCCCGAAAGGCACGACCATGAGCACCTCGACCTCCTCCGCCCTCACCTTCACCTCCTCCGCGCGGCTCGACGACGGCGTCCTCGAGCGCCGCTTCGCCCTCGGCGAGATCCCCGGCATCCTCTGGACGCCCCCGAGCGCCACGCCGTCCGACCCCGCACCCCTGATCCTGCTCGGCCAACCCGGTGGCCTCGGCATGGACCGGATGTACCCCCGGCTCGCCGGCCGGGCCCACGGCGCCGCGGTCGACGGCTTCGCGGCCGCCGCCCTCGAGCTCCCGGGCAGCGGCGACCGGCCGCCGCTGCCCGGGGCGGACCAGGTCCGCGCGGACCTGCGCGCGGCGATCACCGCCGGCGAGCCCGTCTCCGGCGACATCGTCGACCGGCTGGTCCTCCCCCTCGTGGACCGGTCCGTACCGGAGATGCGGTCCGCCCTGGACGCGCTCCTCGCCCTCCCGGAGGTCGCCGGGCCGGTCGGCTTCTCCGGCGGCGTGATCGCCGTCGGCGTCCGCCTGGCGCTGGTCGAGCCGCGCATCGTGGCCGCCGGGCTCTTCGCCGGCAGCTACGTGCCTCGGTCCACCCTGGACGAGGCGCGCCGTGTCACCATCCCGCTGCACGTGCTGCTGCAGTGGGACGACGAGGGCAACGACCGCCAGGCCGCCCTCGACCTGTTCGACGCCTTCGGGTCCGCCGAGAAGACCCTGCAGGCCAACCTCGGCGGCCACACCGGCGTCCCCGCCTTCGCCGGCGAGGACGCGGCACGGTTCTTCGCGCGGCACCTCCGGTGAGGCGGCGCCCCGCCCGCCGCGCCCGGGCGGGCGGGGCCCGGCCTGCGCCATGATGACGCCGTGGACCTCGACCTCGAGCCCTACCGCCGCGAGCTCGTCGCCTACTGCTACCGGATGACGGGCTCGTTCCACGAGGCCGAGGACCTGACGCAGGACGTGATGCTGCGGGCGTGGCGCGCCCGCGACCGGTACGACCCGGCGCGGGCGTCGCAGCGGACGTGGCTCTACCGGATCGCGACGAACGTCTGCCTCACCGCGCTCGAGCACCGGGCGCGGCGGCCCCTGCCGTCCGGGCTCGGCGCGCCGAGCGACGACCCGGGGGCGCCGCTCACCCCGGCCGCCGACGTGCCGTGGCTGCAGCCGTTCCCCGACGCCCGGTACGACACGGCCGCCCGCACCGACCTCCGGCTCGCCCTGGTGGCCGCGATGCAGTCCCTCCCGCCCCGTCAGCGCGCCGTGCTGCTGCTGCGCGAGGTGCTCGAGCTCAGCGCGGCCGAGGTGGCACAGCTGCTCGGCACCAGCGTCGCGGGCGTCAACAGCGCGCTCCAACGGGCCCGCGCGGCCGTCGCGCACGTCGGCGCGGCCGAGGACGTCGGCGACCCGGACGACGCCGGGACCCGCGCCGCCGTCCAGCGGTACGTGCAGGCGTTCGAGGCGGCCGACGTCACCGCGCTGGTGCGGCTGCTCACCGCCGACGCGGTGCTCGAGATGCCGCCCGTGCCCCTCTGGTACCGCGGGCGGGACGACTACGGCCGCTTCATCGAGCGGGTGTTCGCGATGAACGGGACCGGCTGGTCGGTGCGCACCCTGACGGCGAACGGGCAGCCGGCCCTCGCCGCCTACGCGCCGGCGCCGGGCGGAGGGCACCGGCTGCACACCCTCCAGGTCCTCACGGTGACCGGCGGCCTCGTGTCGTCCAACGTGGTCTTCATCGACCCCGGCGTCCTCGCGTCGTTCGACCTGCCCCCGACGCTCGACGGCGAGGGGCTCGCGCCGCCGCGATGAGTTCCGGTGCCCTCGGCGGTACGTACGGACGACCTGTCCGACCGTCGACCGAGAGGCACCACCATGAGCACCGTCGTGATCGAGTTCATCACCCTGGACGGCGTCGTCTCCGACCCCGACCCGTCGACCGGCGCGCCGCACGCGGGCTGGGCGTTCCGGCACGGCCCCGAGCCGGTCTCCGGCGACGCCTTCCGGCTCGGGAGCACCCTGGACGAGGGCGTCCTGCTGCTCGGGCGCCGCACCTGGGAGCTGTTCGCCCGGATCTGGCCGCACCGCGACGACCCGTTCGCCGCGCGGATGAACGCCGCGGCCAAGCTCGTCGCGTCCCGCAGCCTCGCCGACGAGGCCGCCGGGCGGACCTGGCCGGGCTCGCGGGTGGTCGCGGGCGACCTGGTGGACGCCGCACGCCGCGAGGAGCGGGACGTCGTCGTCATGGGCAGCGTGAGCGTGGTGCGCGCCCTGCTTGCGGCCGACCTCGTCGACGAGTACCGGCTGCTGACGTTCCCCACCGTGCTGGGCGACGGGGAACGACTCTTCCCCGCGGGGTCCGCACCCGCGGAGCTGGAGTGCCTGGCCGTGGAGCAGGCCGGGGCGGCGGTCCGGACGCGGTACCGGCGGGTCCGCGCCTGACCGCGAGCGGCAACGGAGGCCGGGCCCGGGGCGCACGCCCGGGCTCAGGCCCCGTCGCGCAGCGTGCGCCGCTGCTGCTCGATGGCGAGCAGGTCGGTGAACGCCTGCTGGTAGGCGGCCGGGTCCTTCTCGGCGTCGAGGCGCTGCAGGCGGCTCTTGGCGTCGGCGATGCGCCGCGTGAGGCCGAGGTCCACGAGGGCGCGCACGACGTCGGCCACGTACTTGCCGATGACCGCCTCGCGGTCCTCCGGGACCGGGGCGACGGCGAGCTCCGTCACCAGCGGCGCGACGGTCTCCGGCGCCTGCTCCGCGACGCTCTCCACCCACCGGCCGCCGTCCACGTCGCGACCGGCCGCGACGCCGCCCGCGGCGCGCACGGCGTCGTGCACCGCGCGCCACGCGGGGACGCCGAACGCCGCCTCGCCCAGCTCGTCGAACGACGCGGGCACGTGCTGCGGGTACTGCAGGACGACGATCAGGGCCTGGCGTTCCAGCCGAGCCACCGGGTCGCGCGGGTCGGGCGCCGCGAGGACCGGCACCGCGGGCGCGGCCTCCGGCTCGGCCCGGGAGTCGCGGCGCTGGTCGTGGTCGGGCCTGGCGCGCGCCGGCGTCGAGGCCGCGCGCGCCACCTCCCGGCGCACGTCCTCGGTGTCGATGCCGATCCACCGCGCGAGCGAGCGGGCGTAGCCGAGCTGCATCGACCGGTCGCGGATGCCCGCCACCAGCGGCGCCGCGGCGCGCAGGGCGCCGACGCGGCCCTCCACCGTGTCGAGGTCGAACGTGTCGAGGGTGGTGCGGATGACGAACTCGAAGAGCGGCTGGCGGCCGTCGACGAGCGCGCGCACCCCCTCCGGCCCGCGCGCCATGCGCAGCTCGCAGGGGTCCATGCCGCTGGGCTCGACCGCGACGAACGTCTGCGCGTGGAAGCGCTGGTCCTCGCCGAACGCGCGCACGGCGGCCTTCTGCCCGGCCGCGTCGCCGTCGAACGTGAAGATCACCTCGCCGCCCAGCGACGCCCCCGACGCGAGCTGCAGCCCGCCGCCGGCGGTGGTGTCGCCGAGCAGGCGCCGCACCACCTTGGCGTGCTCGGCCCCGAACGCGGTGCCGCAGGTGGCCACCGCGGACTCGACGCCGGACAGGTGCGCCGCCATGACGTCGGTGTAGCCCTCGACGATCACGACGCGCTTGCCCTGCGCGATCGACCGCTTGGCCAGGTCGATCCCGTACAGCACCTGAGACTTCTTGTAGAGGGACGTCTCGGGGGTGTTGAGGTACTTGGGGCCCTGGTCGTCGTCGTACAGGCGGCGGGCGCCGAAGCCGATCACGGCCCCGGTGACGTCGCGGATCGGCCACACGAGGCGCCCGCGGAACCGGTCGTAGATGCCGCGCTGGCCCTGGCTGACCAGACCGGAGGCGACCAGTTCGGCCTGCGTGAACCCACGGCCCTGCAGGTGGCGCAGCAGCGCGTCCCAGCCCGTCGGGGCGTAGCCGACGCCGAAGTGCTCGGCGTCGGCGCGGTCGAAGCTGCGCTCCGCGAGGAACGCGCGACCGGCCTGCGCCCCCGGGCCGAAGAGCTGCTCGGCGTAGAACTCGGCGGCCACCTTGTGCGCCTCGACGAGGCGCTGGCGCTTGCCCGGTTCCTCCCGGCGGCCGCGGTCCGCGGCGGCGCCCGTGCGGGAGTCCTCGTAGCGCAGCTGCACCCCCACGCGGTCCGCGAGGAACTCGACGGCGTCCGTGAACCCCATGCCGTCGACCTTCTGCACGAAGGAGATGACGTCGCCGCCCTCGCCGCACCCGAAGCAGTGCCAGCGCCCGACGCCGGGCCGCACGTGGAACGACGGCGTCCGCTCGTCGTGGAAGGGGCACAACCCCTTGAGGGATCCCACCCCCGCGGGCTTCAGCGTCACGTGCGCGGAGACGATCTCCTCGATCCGCGCGCGCTCTCGTACCGCCTCGACATCCTCCCGCTTGATCAGCCCCGCCACGGGCCGAGTCTATGCGCGCCCGGCGCCGACCAGGTCGGCCGTCCCCCGCGTCCGGCCGGCGAGCGACCCGACCTCGTCCCGCGACGCCGCGCAGCGCCGTGCGTAGGCGGCCGGCGGCATCCCGAGGGCGCGCGCGAAGTCGGTGCTCAGGTGGGCCTGGTCGTAGTAGCCGACGGCGGCGGCCAGGTCCGCAAGGGGGCGCGCGGGGTCGGCGGCGACCAGGTCCGCCGCGAGGTGCACGCGGTGCCGCTGGAGCACCCACTTGGGGCTCACGCCGACCCAGGCGGCGAACAGCCGCTGCAGGGAGCGCGGCGTCGTGCCCGCGAGCGCGGCGAGTTCGGCCACGCCGGCGTCGGGCCCGAGCTCTCCCCCGACCACCGCGGCGAGCACCCGGGCGACGCGGTCCAGCGCGTCGCCCGCGCGGGGCGTGCGCCGGACCGCCGCCGCCGCGCGCAGCAGCGGCGTGACCTCCGCGACGGCCGCCGCGTCGTCCCCGGCCCGGGCCGCGGCGACCGCGCGCCGCCCGGCGACCTCGACGTCGGCGCCGGTCGGCCCGCCCGGTCCGGTCGCCAGGGCGCTCGCCGCGGGCGCGACCAGGCCGGGGCGCAGGGCGTCGGGCCCGTCGAGCAGGACGCGCAGGGCACCCGGCCGCAGTTTGGTGCCCAGCACCGCGCCCGCGCCCCGCAGCGTCCGCTCGAACAGCCCGCCGGGGATGCCGTGCACCGCGAACCCGTCGGCCTCGGCGACCACGTTCGCGTTCGGGTGCGGGATGACCACCTGCGTGAACTCGACGCCCGGCGGCAGGTCCCACCGCACCACCCAGTGCCGCTCCACCAGGTCGGCGAGGTCCGGAGCCGGGTCCAGGCGCACCAGCGCGAACCCGCCGCGGGCCGCCGTCGGGTCGACGATGCCGCGGGTGGACGCCGTCGGTCGCGGTTCGAACACCTGTCGCATTCCTCCAAGACTGCCCCCACCCTCCGACACCAGCATGGGGAACGTCAGCCGGCCCTGGCCGGAGCACCGCTGGAGGGAGCCCCCATGGACCTGTCACCCCTGCACCCCAACCTCACGGTCGCCGACCCGCGGGCCGCGATCGACTTCTACGTCGCCGGCCTGGGCGCCGAGGTGATCGACGAGATCACCGCGGGGGACGCGATCATCCACTCGGACCTGAGGATCGCCTCCGGCTCGGCCTGGTCGACGTTCACCGTCGCCGCCGCGTTCCCGTCCGAGGGCGCGGTGGCGCCCGAGCCGGGCGGCGGCACCACGGGCTCGTTCACCCTCAACGTGGACGACGCCGACGCCGCGCACGCCCGCGCGGTCGCGGCCGGCGCCACCAGCACGCAGGAGCCGGGCGACTGGTTCCCGGGGTTCCGGCAGGCGGCCGTCCGCTGTCCGGCGGGGCACCGCTGGTTCTTCGCGCAGGTCGCCGACCACGTCACGCCCGAGGACGTGCAGCGCGCCAGCGACGCGTGGATGGCCGAGCAGTCCTGACCCGGGTCCGGCGGAGCAGCGGTCAGTGTCCGCGGACGAGCCGGTCGTGCCACTGGCTGGCCGACACGTCCGTGAGCGACGCGACCTGGTCGACGACGACGCGCAGCCGCGCGTCGTCGTCGGCCGCGGCGTGCCAGTCCGCGACGAACGGCGCCTCGAGCGCGTCCGGCCCGCGGTCGGTCAGGACGTCGACGAGGTCGGCGATCATCTCGCGCTGCGCGCCGTACACGGGCTCGGCCTCGCGCGGGGCCATGACGTACGCGACGGCGACGCCCTTGAGCGCGAGGATCTCGTCCGCCGTCTCGGGCGGCACGACCAGCCGCGCGACGTAGCGGGTGAGGGGGCCGTCGCCGAACACCTCGCGCGTCGCGTCCTGGGCCGCGCCGCTGAAGCGCCCGATGAGCTGGCTGGTCGCGTCCTTCAGCCGGGCGAGCGCACGACGCGAGCCGTCGAAGTCCGTCACCAGGTATCCGGTGTCGCGCAGGCGGCACAGCGCCGCGTCGATCGCGTCCGGCTCGTGCCACGACCCGTACCAGGCCCGCACGTGGGCGGCGACCCGCGCCCGCTCGTCGGCGTCGTCGAGCATCCGCAGGTCGAGGCGGCCGCCCACGACGGCGTCCTCGACGTCGTGCACCGAGTAGCTGATGTCGTCGGCGAGGTCCATGACCTGCGCCTCCATGCACCGCACGCGCCCGCCGGGCGCCCCGCGGCGCAGCCACTCGAAGACGGGACGGTCGTCGGGGTAGACGCCGAACTTGCCGGTCGCGCCGCCGTCGGGCCGTGCCGGGCCCGCGCCCAGGCCCCACGGGTACTTGACGCTGGCGTCCAGGCTGGCGCGCGTGAGGTTCAGGCCGCGGGGCGAGCCGTCCCCCGCGAAGACCTTGGGCTCGAGCCGCGTCAGCAGCCGCAGCGTCTGGGCGTTGCCCTCGAAGCCGCCGATCCCCTCCGCGATCTCCGCGAGCGCCCGTTCCCCGTTGTGGCCGAACGGCGGGTGACCCAGGTCGTGCGTCAGGCAGGCGGTGTCCACGAGGTCGGGGTCGCAGCCGAGGGCGCGCCCCATCTCCCGGCCCACCTGCGCCACCTCGAGGGAGTGGGTGAGCCGCGTGCGGACGAAGTCGTCGCTGCCCGGGCCCAGCACCTGTGTCTTCGCGCCGAGCCGGCGCAGCCCCGAGGAGTGCACCACCCGGGCGCGGTCGCGCTCGAAGGCCGTGCGGTGCTTGGACTTGGGCGGCTCGGGGTACCAGCGCTCCGTGTCGGCGTCGGTGTACGACCCGAGCCACTCCTCGCCCGTGTCCGGGCGCACCGACCGGCCCATCACCTCGGCGTCGAACGCGCCCTGCTCGAACGTCTGCACGAGACGAAGCCTAGCGAGCGCCGCCGACTCGCCTCGCGGCCTCGACGACCTCCCGCAGCCCGGCGTCGAAGCTCGCGTAGCGCGCGGCGCCGACCGCGTCGGCGAGCTCGCGCTCGACGTCGGCGACGATCGCGTCGGACCGCGCCATCTGCCGGCGCCCGCGCGGGGTCGGCACGACGAGCTTGGCGCGACGGTCGTCCGGGTCGGGGTGCCGTTCCACGTAGCCGAGCGCCTCGAGCTCGTCGACGAGCTTGCCGATGACCTGCTTGTGCTGGCCGGAGCGCTGCGCGAGCTCGGTGGCGCGGCTGCCGTCGGCCTCGATCCAGGCGAGCACCGCGCCGTGCTGCGGGCGCAGGTCGTCGAACCCCTCGGCGGCGAGCCGGCCGAACAGGGCGCCCTGGACGGCGAACAGGAGCCGCCCTGCCAGCACGCCGAGGTCGGGTCGCTCCGCCTTCGCCGCCGCGCGCGACGTGCGGGCCTCGTCCATGCGGTCTCCTCCTCGGGCTGGCGGCCGGGAATATAGTCACCTATGTTGACGATATAGGTAGGTGACCACATCGTACGTCCGACGAGCGGAGCGACCATGACCACCACCCGACCCGGCGCGGCGCACGGCCGCCCCGTCACCGTGGAGCTCACCCGGTTCCGCGTCCCTGCGGAGCGCGCCGACGAGCTCCTCGCCGCGCGGCCCGGGATGCTCGCCGCTTTCGCCGCCGGCCGCCGGGGATTCGTCGACGCCGAGCTGGTGCGCCTCGACGCCGAGACCTGGGTCGACGTCGTGCACTGGGCCACCCCCGAGGACCTCGCCGAGTCGCAGCGTCGCGGGGGCGACGACCCCGCCGTGGCCGCCTTCTTCGCCCCGATCGCGGAGCTGCTCGCCGCCGAGTCGGGCACCGCGGTCGCCGCCGCCTCCGCCACCCCGTCCGCCGGCGACGGCCGGTGAGCGCCGCTCCCCCGGCGCAGGGCGCGCAGGGCGTGCAGGGCACCGTGGCCCCGGGCTTCGCGCAGGTGCGCGCGGCCTTCGAGCGCGCGCTCGCGCGCCACCCCGAGCCCGTCGGGGCGCAGCTGGCGGTGCGCCACCACGGGCGCGTCGTCGTGGACCTCTGGGCGCCCGACACCACCGCGGACACGGTCACGGGCCTGTTCTCCGTCGCGAAGGGCGTGGCCCACCTCGTCGGGGCGCTCGCCGTGCAGGACGGTGCCGTCGACCTGGCCCGCCCGGTCGCCCACTACTGGCCGGCGTTCGCGGCCGAGGGCAAGGGCGCCGTCACCGTCGGCACGCTCTGGTCGCACGGCGCCGGGCTCGTCGCCGTGCCGCAGGGGTTCGGCGTCGACGAGCTCGCCGACGACGCGGCGCTCGCCGAGCTCCTGGCCGGTCAGCGCCCCTGGTGGCGGCCCGGCGACGGGTACGGCTACCACGCGCTCGTGGTCGGGGCGCTCGTCGCGGAGGTCGTGCGGCGCGCGACCGGGGCGACCCTCGCGGAGCTGTACGCCGAGCGCGTGCGCGAGCCGTTCGGCGTGGACCTCCACCTCGGCCTGCCGGAGGCGGACCGCGCGCGCCTCGCGCCGGTCACCCGGGCCGCCGGAGCGCCGGGACCGCGGCGCGCGCCCGTGCCGCTCGCCGAGGCCACCCTCATGGAGCTCGCCTTCAACCAGCACGCCGCCGAGCCCACCGACGTCGTCGGGCTGGCCTCCGACCCGCGGGTGCACGCCGGCGGTCCGTCGTCCTCGGGCGCCTTCGGCACGGCCCGAGGGGTCGCCGCGCTGTACGCGGCGGCGATCAGCGGGTCCGGCTCACGGCCCGCGCTGCTGGCGGCGTCGACGGCCGCCGGGCTCGCGACGCCGCGGCAGGCCGGTCGCGACGTCGTGACCGGCGAGCCGGACCACTTCGGCGCCGGCTTCGAGCGCATCGCCTCCCGGTTCGCCGCCGCGCCGGCCGGCGCGTTCGGCCACTCGGGCGCCGCGGGGGCGCTCGGGTTCGCCGACCCGGGCTCCGGGATCGCCTACGGGTACGCGCGGTCCCTGTTCGGCGCGGGCGGCGGGGCCGCGCCGGAGAACGGGCTGCTCGTCGCCGCCGTGACGCGCGCGGCCGCTCAGGCCGACGAGGACGCCGCCACGATGCCGCGGTAGACGCCGGTGCGCAGCTCACGCTCCCCCTCCGCGTACCGCGACGTCGGCGAGCACCGCCTCGAGCGTGTCGACCAGGCGGTTGCGCGCGCTCTGAGCGCTCAGGACGTGCGCAACCGCCTGCTCGGCTCTCAGGCGAGGCGCACGACGGCGACGCCCGGCCCGTCGCCGGCGACCTCGAGGCCGTCGGCGGTCGCGCGGACGCCGAGGCCGCCGTAGAGCACCTCGGGCGCGGCACCGGCGGCGAGCAGGTGCCCCGGGAGCCGCACGCCCGGCCACGGCGCGCGCGCCAGCACGACGAGCACCCGCTCGCCCGGCGTCTCGCGCAGGTAGGCGACGGCGTCGTCGTGCACGGCCGCCCACCGCAGCCCGCCGTCGCGCAGGGCGCCCGACGACGAGCGCAGCGCCGACAGCCGCCGGTACACCTCCAGGGTCGCCGGGTCCCAGCGCGGGCCCCCGCCGGCGGACTGGTCCCACGCCATCGTGGTGCGGGCGTGCTCGCCGTTGGTGCCCGTGGCGCCCACCTCGTCGCCCGCGAACACGACGGGTGCGCCGGGGTAGGTGAACAGCAGGGTCGCGGCGACCTCCACCAGGTCCGGCGACCCGACGATCGAGCGCAGCCGCGGCGTGTCGTGCGAGCCGAGCATGTTCCACTGCGTGGCCGTCACCCGCCACGGCACCAGGGCCGCGACCTCGCGCATCGTCTCGACCATCGACGCGGCCGGGCGGCGCGGCACCGGGACGGGCAGGTCGAGGAACGGGACGTCCGAGCCGTCCGGCACCAGCCACGACCACGCGGGCCGCGTGAAGCCGGCGTAGTTCATGTTCGCGTGCCAGCCGTCGCCGGCCAGGTCCCCCGACGCGTCGTGGAAGTGCTCGGCGACCAGCGCGCCGTCGGGCCGCTCGGCCAGGATGCGCGCGCGCAGGGCCCGCGCGACGGCGTGGGCGCGGTCCGCGCTCCCCCGGCGGCCGGTCATGTTCGCGACGTCCACGCGCCAGCCGTCGAGGGCGAACGGCTCGCGCAGGTAGCGGGCCACCACGGCGTCCTCGCCCGTGACCATCCGGCGCCACGTCTCCTCGGCGGCCCAGTCCAGCTTGGGCAGCGACCCGTGCCCCAGCCAGCCCACGTACCCGTCGGCGCCCGGGCCGTCGCCGGGGGGCACGACGTCGGGCCCGCCGTCCTCCCAGAGGTACAGGTCGCGCTCGGGCGCCGCGGCGTCGGCCCGGGCGGCGAGGAACCACTCGTGGCCGGCGCCCGTGTGGTTGGTCGTCACGTCGCCCATGAGACGCATCCCGCGGGCGTGCACGGCACGGGCGAGGCGCGCGTAGGCCGCGTCCCCGCCGAGCAGCGGGTCGACGTGGTCGAAGGTCGACGCGTCGTAGCGGTGGTTCGACCGTCCGGGGAAGACGGGCGTGAGGTACAGGGTGCGCACGCCGAGCGCCTCGAGGTGGTCCAGGTGGTCGACCACGCCGTCGAGGTCGCCGCCGAACAGCTGCGTCCCGGCGAGCGGGCCGGAACCGGCGGGCTCGTCGTCCCACCCGGCGGGCGCGGCCCAGGCGGGCGCGTCACGACCGGCCGCGGCCGCCGAGCGGGCGAACCGGTCGGGGAACACCTGGTACGCCAGGCCGTCGCGCAGCCAGCCCGGCGCGGGTGCGTGCGTGGTGAGGCGGAAGCTCGCGGCGTCCGGCACCTCGCGGTCGTGCACGCCGCGGCCGTCCAGCCAGCGGTAGCCGCCGGGCACGTCGAGGAAGAACCGGTACGACGTCACCGGGTGGTGCACGACGAGGTCGGCCGCGTACCAGTCCTCGTGCTCGTCGCCCCCGTCGCGGCGGGCGGGCAGCAGCCGGGGCTCGCCGTCGCGCACCGTCCGCAGGCGCACGTCGCGCACCCCCGCGCCCTTCGGCACGCGCACGCGCACCGTGACCTCGTCGCCCAGGGCGGGCGTGCCGTCGGGCGCGAAGAGCTCCGACCCGTCGTGGTGCGGCTCGTCGAGCAGCGTGCGGGTCGGCGTCGCGACCCCCGTGAAGGCCTGCGTGGTCATGTCGTCCTCTCGTCGGTCCGGCGGGCGTGCCGCCCGGCCGACGCGAGGACGGCTCAGTGGCGGCGGCGCCCGATCGCCCACCCCGCGGCGAGCGCGATCGCGATCCCGACGATCTGCCCGCCGAGGATCACCTTGTTGAGGTCCAGCACCGGCTGGTAGCGCGTGCCCTCGGCCGAGACCACGAAGACGCCCAGCGGCTTGACACGCAGCCCGTAGCCGCCGCCACCGCCGCCGCCCTCGCCGTGCCCCTCGCCCCGGGCCTCGCCGCGGGCCTCGCCCTTGAGCTCTCCCTGGGCGTCGCCCTGCGCCTCGCCGGACGCGTCGCCGTGCGCCGAACCACCCTGGCCGCCGGGCGCACCCGGCGCGCCGGCCGCGTCGTCCGCGACCTCGGCCTCGCCGGCGTCGGCCGCGGTGTCGGAGGAGCCCGAGCCGAAGCTGAACGACCGGCGCCAGCCCGGCGAGCTGCCCTCCCCCGAGCTCTTGCCGGTGCCGCGGCCCGAGCCGCTGCCGGTCCCGTTGCCGGAGCCGGTGCCGGTGCCGAGCGCGGACCCGGCGCCGCCACCGCCCCCCGAGCCGGTCCCGATCCCGCCCCACACCTTGGCGACGGGGATGATCAGCTGGCCCTGGTGCTCGTAGGGCTCGCCGTACGCACGGCGCACGGAGAACGAGTCGTCGGCGGCGTCGGTGAGACGCGCGAGGTCCGGGGAGTAGGAGCGCGAGTCGTCGGTCATGACGCCCAGGCTAGGACCGCGCTGTGACGGCCGCCACAAGGATCGCGGGTGGATCCCGACGAACTTCGTGGCGGCCGCCGGTCAGCCCTTGACGGAGCCCGCCGTGAGGCCGCCCACGATGTACTTCTGCAGGAAGAGGAACAGCGCGAGCACGGGGATCGCCGACAGCACGGCGCCCGCGGCGAATAGGCCCCAGTTGGCCTCGAGCAGCGACGACACCCAGCCGTACAGACCCACCGCCAGCGTCCAGTTGGACTCCGACTGGAGCACCACGCGGGCGATGATGAACTCGCCGAACGTGCTGATGAAGCTCAGCAGCGCCACGACGGCGAGGATCGGCGTCACCAGCCGCAGGATGATCGTCCAGTACACCTGGGCGTGCGTGGCGCCGTCGATCTTCGCCGCCTCGTCGAGCTCGCGCGGCACGGTGTTGAAGAACCCGTACATGAGGAACGTGTTCACGCCCAGCGCCCCGCCCAGGTACACGCAGATCAGCGCGAGCTTCGAGTTGAGGCCCAGCACCGGCACGACCTGCCCCAGCGAGATGAGCAGCAGGAAGATCGCGACGAACGCCAGCATCTGCGGGAACATCTGGATGATCAGCAGCGACGTGAGCCCCACGCGCCGCCCGGCGAACCGGAAGCGCGAGAACGCGTACGCGGCCGCCGCGCCCATGAGCACGGTCCCCACCGACGTCGCGACGCCGATGACGAGCGTGTTGCCCATCCACGTCCAGAACTTCGTGCTCCCCAGGGCGGCGTAGTTCACGCCGCTCACCTGGGCGAACAGCTCGTTCGAACCGGTGAGGGTGCCGTTCGGCGACAGCGACGCCGAGACGACGTACACGATCGGGAAGACGGCGTAGAGCACCGCCACGACCCCGACGACGTGCCGCCATCCCAGCTCCCGGGCCCAGCGGCCCGGCGACATGCGGTGCCGCAGCTCCTGCGGGGCCCGCGGCGCGGTCTGCGCGGCGTGCGCGGTCTGCTCCGTCATGAGCTCAGCTCCTCGAGCTTGCGGGTCTGCCGGAAGGCGATCGCGGAGATCACGCCCACCACCACGAAGATCACGATGGACAGCGCGCTCGCCAGGCCGTAGTCGCGCGGCGCGGAGCCGTCCAGCCCGGACACGTTGTAGACCATCGAGATGAGGATGTCCGTGTGCCCCAGCGGCACCGACGCGTCGTCGAACCGTGGCCCGCCGCCCGTCAGCATCTTGATCAGCGTGAAGTTGTTGAAGTTGAAGGCGAAGCTCGAGATGAGCAGCGGCGCCGTGGCCACCAGCAGCAGCGGCATCGTGATGGAGCGCCACATGCGCCAGCGGCCGGCCCCGTCGATGCGGGCCGCCTCGTACACGTCGCCCGGCAGCGACTGCAGCGCACCCGTGCAGATGAGGAACATGTAGGGGAAGCCGAGCCAGAGGTTGACGCCCAGCACGGACAGCTTGGCGAGCCAGGGATCGGTCAGCCACGGGATCGCCGCGCCGCCCAGCAGCACCTGGTTGATCACGCCGAAGCTCTTGTTGAGCATGCCGGACCACAGCAGGGCCGCGAGGAACCCCGGCATCGCGTACGGGAGGATCATCAGCGTGCGGTAGACCTTGCGGCCCCGCAGGCGGGGGTCGTTGAACACCATCGCGAGGAACATGCCCAGCGCGAAGGTCGTCACGACCGACAGCAGCGCGAACGCGAACGTCCACGCGAGGATCTTGACGAACGGTCCCGCGTACCGGGAGTCGCCGAACGCCGTCGCGAAGTTCTCGAAGCCCACCGTGACGCGCCAGCCCACCGGGAGGGTGGTGCCGTCCGCCGCCTCGAACTGGCCCTCGTCGTTCGGCGTGTACACCACGCCGGTCGACGTGTCCGTCATCGTGTCGGCGGCCTCGTCGTACTCGAGCACCGACTGGAAGACGTAGCCCGTGCGGGCGTCCTGGGTGCGTATCGAGCCGTCGGCCGGGTCGTCCGAGACGGGCACCCGCAGCGTCGTGACCTCCTGCTGGCGCTGCAGCACCGTCGCGCGGTCGAGCACCGTCCAGCCGGGCACCTGCGTGACCGTGGTGCCGTCGACGGTCGCGTCGGGCGCGTCGGTCAGCGGCTCCTCGGCCGTGCCGACCTCCACCGCGCCGTCGGAGAGCACGGCGAACCCGAGGTCGCCGTCGCCCGACTCCACCACCGTCAGCGGCAGCGCCGGCGAGCCCTCGACGCGGCGCTCGTTCTGCACCAGGAGGGCGTCGACCGCCTGCTCCTTGGTGGAGTTGTGGCCGTCGCCGTAGTTCGTGAAGGCGACGTACCCCGTGTACCCCACGACGTACACCTGGTAGACGAGCAGGAACGCGAGCCCGGGCAGGATGTACTTCAGCGGCAGCGCACGCTTCGTGAAGTACACCCAGTTGGCCGCGACGAGCAGCGCCACCATCGCGGCGAGGATCCCCCACGACCCGGCGCGCCACGCGGCCAGCACGGCGAGGACGCCGAGGGCGTCCACGAGGGCGATGAGCACGATCTTGACGGCGAAGCCGGCTCCGGAGAAGCTCCCGGAGCCGGCCTCGGCGCCCCTGTAGCGGGAACGCGACATCAGTCGAGCGCGCCCTGGATGTCGGAGACCATCTTGTTCCAGGCCTTCACCGGGTCGGAGGCCTTGCCCGAGATGATGCTCGCCTCGGTGACGCCCCAGAAGGACCAGACCGAGCCCATCTCGGGGATGGAGGGCATCGGCACGGCGGTGGCGCCGACCTCGCGGAAGCCCGCGACCAGCGGGTCGGAGGACGCGGCGTCCGCGGCCTCGACGAGAGCCGGCGGGCGGCCGCCGGCCTCGAACAGCGCGGTCTGCGCCTCCGGGGTCGACATGTAGTTGACGAGGAAGTCGTTGGCGACGAGCGCGTTCTTGCTCTGCGCGCTGACGTAGAAGCCCTGCACGCCCACGAACGGCTGCGCCGCCTGGTCGCCGGGGGCCGGGATCGGGTCGACCGAGAGCTTCAGGTCCTTGAACTGGTCGAGCATCCACGGGCCGCCGACGATGAACGGCGACTTGCCCTTGGCGAACGCCTCGACGGCGATGTCGTACGAGATGTCCGTGCTGAGGTTGCCCGCCTTGCCCTGCTCCGAGAGCCAGGTGGCGAACGCCTCGCCGTTCTTGCCGCCGAGCGCGAGCTCGGGGCGGTACGAGCCGTCGTCGTTCTGCTCGAAGACGGGGGCGCCGAACGACGTCTGGAACGGGTAGTACGTGTACGGGTCGCCCTTGTCGCCGTCCGACTGGATGAGGAACGGGAACTTGGTGCCGGCCTTCTTCCCCGCGGCGATCATGTCGTCGTAGGACTTCGGGGCCTCGGGGGCGAGCTCCGTGTTGCGGATGAGCGCGATGTTCTCGATGGCGTACGGGAGGCCGTAGACCTGGCCGTCCTGCGTGAACGCCTGCACCGACACCGGGATGAAGTCGTCGGCCTTGTCGCCGAGCTCGATGGGCTGGACCACGCCGTTCGCGGTGAACTCGCCCAGCCAGTCGTGCGCGCCGACGGTGATGTCGGGGCCCTCGCCCGTCGGGACCTGGGCGAGGAAGTCCGCCCGGATGTCCTCGAAGTTCTTCTGGACGATCTCGACGTCGACGCCGGACTCCTCTTCGTACGCCTCGGCGGAGGCCTTGACGGCGGCCTCGCGGGTCTCGTCGACCCACACGGTGAGGGTGCCCGAGGCGGACGGCTTGGCGCTCGCGTCGGCGTCGGCGGAGGACTCCGCGGCCGGCTCGCCGCTGCCACAGGCCGCGAGGGCCAGCGTGGTGGCCAGGGCCGAGGCGAGAAGGATGCTCCTTCGCATCGTGGTTACTCCCAGCTGTCTTCGGTGGACGGTCCGCGCAGCCTCGCCGCCGGACCCTGAATGCCCACAACGTACGGACCGTTGCAGCGCGATGCAAGATCTTGCGATA
Organism: Isoptericola sp. NPDC057653; assembly: GCF_042799955.1. Classification (NCBI taxonomy): domain Bacteria; kingdom Bacillati; phylum Actinomycetota; class Actinomycetes; order Micrococcales; family Promicromonosporaceae; genus Isoptericola; species Isoptericola sp. NPDC057653. The sequence continues at coordinate 865,584 of NZ_JBHVHP010000002.1, forward strand.
ACTTTTCAGCAACGCGTGGCAACGACGTCGCAGCGTCCCCACCACCCGGCGATCGGACCGCCGGTATCCCACCCCAGGACGAGGAGGTCCCGTGTCCCCTACGATTCCTCGGGTGCGCACCCGATTGAGCGACCTGGCGGAGCAGGCAGGAGTGTCGACGGCCACCGTCTCGCGCGTGCTGAACGGCAAGCCGGGTGTGGCCAGCTCCACCCGTCAGGCCGTCCTCGCCGCCCTGGACGTCCTCGGCTACGAACGACCCTCCGCGCTGCGGGGTCGCTCCGCCGGCCTCGTGGGCCTCATCGTCCCCGAGCTCACGAACCCCGTGTTCCCCGCCTTCGCCCAGGCCATCGAGTCGATCCTGGCGCAGCGCGGGTACACCCCGCTGCTGTGCACCCAGGCACCCGGCGGCACCACCGAGGACGAGTACGTCAGCACCCTCGTGGACCACTCCGTCGACGGCATCGTCTTCGTCTCCGGGCTGCACGCCGACACCCGCGCCGACCACACCCGGTACTCGATGCTGCGCAGCCAGGGCGTGCCGATCGTGCTGGTCAACGGCTACGCGCCGGGCGTCGACGCCCCCTTCGTCTCCCCCGACGACGCCGCCAGCGTGGACGTCGCCGTGCAGCACCTGGTGACGCTCGGCCACCGCAGCGTGGGCCTCGCGATCGGCCCCGAGCGGTACGTGCCGTCGCGCCGCAAGCTCGCGGCATTCCTCGCCGCCCTCGTGCGGCACGGCCTCGCGGCCGACGAGGCCGCCGCCCGCGACCACGTGCGCTCCAGCCTGTACACGCTCGAGGGCGGGCAGGCCGCGGCCGCCGAGCTCCTCGACGCCGGCCACACCGCTATCGTCTGCGCGTCCGACCTCATGGCCCTGGGCGCCGTGCGCGCCGCGCGGTCGCGCGGGTTGTCCGTGCCCGACGACGTGTCGGTCGTCGGGTACGACGACGCGCCCCTCATCGCGTTCACCGAGCCGCCCCTGACCACCGTGCGCCAGCCGGTCGAGGCCATGGCGCGGGCCACCGTGAGCGCGCTGCTCACCGAGATCCAGGGCGAGCGGGCGCCGCGCACGGAGCTCCTCTTCGCGCCCGAGCTGGTCGTCCGCGGCTCCACCGGGGCGGCTCCGCGCGCCTGACCGACCCCCTCGGGGCGGGCAGTTGCTGCAAACCTTGCTGCAACGCTTACACTCGACGGTCGTGCACGGTCCCGCCGTGCCCCGACCGTGCCCGCCCGTGCCTCGTCCGCTGTGCACGGCCCCTCGACCAGGTGAGGAAGCCAGCGATGACCTCCACCCAGACCACCCCCGCCGCGACCGCGGCGGGCACCGCCGACGACCTGCTGCGCACCGGCGTCGTCGTGCACGCCGGGAGCGACACCGCCCGGCAGTGGTGGCGCGACGCCGTGATCTACCAGGTCTACCCGCGCTCGTTCGCGGACGGCGACGGCGACGGGATCGGCGACATCCCCGGCGTCACGGCGCGCCTCGACCACCTCGAGACCCTCGGCGTCGACGCCGTCTGGCTGTCGCCCTTCTACCGGTCGCCGCAGAACGACGCGGGCTACGACGTCGCCGACTACCGCGACGTCGACCCCCTGTTCGGCACGCTCGCCGACTTCGACGACCTGCTCGCCGGCGCCCACGCCCGCGGCATCCGCGTGGTCGTCGACCTGGTGCCCAACCACACCTCCGACCAGCACGCCTGGTTCCAGGCCGCGCTCGCCGCCGCGCCCGGCTCCCCCGAGCGCGCCCGGTACCTCTTCCGCGACGGCCGCGGCCCCGAGGGCGCCGAGGCGCCGAACAACTGGCAGTCGATCTTCGGCGGTCCCGCCTGGACGCGCCTCGCCCCGCGCGAGGACGACGGCCCGCTGGGCCCGCAGTGGTACCTGCACCTGTTCGACTCCACGCAGCCCGACCTCGACTGGCAGCGGCCCGAGGTGCGCACCGAGTTCGAGGACGTGCTGCGCTTCTGGCTCGACCGCGGCGTCGACGGCTTCCGCGTCGACGTGGCGCACGGCCTCATCAAGGCCGACGGCCTGCCCGACTGGCACGGCCACGCCGAGATGGTGGCCGGCTCCGCCGACGACACCGCCGTCGAGCCCGGCGCGCCCGAGGACGGCTCCACCGGCGCCGGCAACCACGGCCCCATGTTCGACCAGGACGGCGTGCACGACGTCTACCGCGCCTGGCACCGCGTGCTCGCCGAGTACGACGGCGACCGCTGCCTCGTCGCCGAGGCGTGGGTGGAGCCGCTGAGCCGTCTCGCCCGCTACGTGCGCCCGGACGAGATGCACCAGGCGTTCAACTTCTCGTTCCTCACCACCGGCTGGGACGCCGCCGCCCTGCGCACCGTCATCGCGGCGTCGTACCAGGCGAACGACGAGGTCGGCGCGCCCACCACCTGGGTGCTGTCCAACCACGACGTCGTGCGGCACCCCTCGCGGCTCGGCTCGGCCGACCCGTCGAAGAAGGTCAACGGCGTCTTCGCCACCGACCCGCAGCCCGACGAGGCGCTCGGCCTGCGCCGCGCCCGCGCCGCCAGCCTGCTCATGCTCGGCCTGCCCGGCTCCGCGTACCTGTACCAGGGCGAGGAGCTCGGGCTGCCGGAGCACACCGCGCTGCCCGCCGAGGTGCGCCAGGACCCGGCGTTCTTCCGCACCGGCGGCACCGAGGCCGGCCGCGACGGCTGCCGCGTGCCCCTGCCCTGGTCCGCCGACGCCCCCGGCTTCGGCTTCGGCCCCGCCGGCGACCCGTGGCTGCCGCAGCCCGCGTCGTTCGCGCGCTACGCCGCGGACGTCCAGTACGGCGTCGAGGACTCGACCTTCGAGACCTACCGTGCCGCGCTCGCGCTGCGGAAGGCCGAGGGCCTCGGCCTCGGCGGGCTCGCCTGGCTCGCGGGCTGGGAGACGTCCGCGGACGTCATCGCGCTGCGCAACCAGGACGTCGTCGTGGTGGCGAACCTGGGCACCGAGCCGGTGCTGCTGCCCCGCGGCGCCCGGGTGCTGCTCGCGTCCGGCCCGGTCGTCACCGACCGCTCCGCCGACCCGCAGACGCGCGTCCCCGCCGACACCACGGTCTGGCTGCGCGCCTGACCGCGAGCGGACCGGGACCCGCGAGACGGAGGGGCCCCCTCGCCGAGCCGGCGAGGGGGCCCCTCCGTGTCGCGGCGGGTCAGCCGCCGCTGACGCTCAGCTCGGCCTCGCGCAGCTTGGCCTCGAACTCCGCGTCGAGGTCGCGCGAGTCCAACCAGCCGTACGGCAGGTGCGGCTGCTTCGGGGAGCCGGCGCGGCCGCGCGGTCCCTCCGCGCCCTCGCCCGGGTAGGGCAGGTCGAGGTCGAGGGCGTCGAGGCGCTCGCGCAGCTCGGCCGTCGTGGAGACCATGGCGAGCTCGTGGCGGGCGTCGCCGCCGACGGCGTAGCCCTTGAGGTACCAGGCCATGTGCTTGCGCAGGTCGCGCATGCCCTTGCCCTCGTCGCCGTCGAAGTACTCGATCATCAGCTCGCCGTGGCGGTAGATCGCGTCGGCCACCTCGCGCAGGCCGGGGCGCACGCGCGTGGTGACGCCGTGGAACGCGGCCGCGAGGTCCGCGAACAGCCACGGCCGGCCCTGGCAGCCGCGCCCGACGACGACGCCGTCGGCGCCGGTCTCGCGCACCATGCGCAGCGCGTCCTCGGCCGACCAGATGTCGCCGTTGCCGAGCACCGGGACGGTGCGGACGGCCTCCTTGAGCCGCGCGATCGCGGTCCAGTCGGCCTGCCCGGAGTAGTACTCCGCCGCCGTGCGGGCGTGCAGGGCGACGGCCGCCACGCCCAACGACTCCGCGATGCGGCCGGCCTCGAGGTAGGTGAGGTGATCGTCGTCGATGCCCTTGCGCATCTTCACGGTGACGGGCACGCCGTACGGCTCGGCGGCGCGGACCGCGGCCCGCACGATGTCGGTGAACAGCTGCCGCTTCCACGGCAGGGCGGAGCCACCGCCCTTGCGCGTCACCTTGGGCACCGGGCAGCCGAAGTTGAGGTCGACGTGGTCGGCGCGGTCCTCGGACGCGATGATCTTCACCGCGGCCCCGACGGTGGCCGGGTCCACGCCGTAGACCTGCGCCGAGCGCGGGGTCTCCTCCTCGCCGAACGTGACGATGCGCAGCGACTCGACGTTCCGCTCCACGAGGGCGCGGCTGGTCACCATCTCCGCGACGTACAGCCCGGGGTCGAAGCCCTGCGACGCACCCGCCTCGCGGCACAGGGTGCGGAAGGCGCGGTTGGTGACGCCGGCCATCGGGGCCAGCACCACCGGGGTGTCCACGGTGATCGGCCCGATCTGCAGCGGCGGCAGGACGCGCGCGGCGTCGGCGGGGACGCCGGGTCCGGGCGCCGGCGTGCTGACGGGATCGAGGGTGGAGGTCACCTCCCCATTGTCGCAAACCCCGCCGGCCGCCCTGACCTCCCCGGACGTGATCTGTCGCGCGACGGCGCCCGGTGCCCTGACGGACCGCGGGCCGGAGGCCTACAGCCAGCCGTTGTCCTGGGCGATGCGCACGGCCTCGGCCCGCGTGCGGGCGCCGGTCTTGCCGATCGCCGCGGAGAGGTAGTTGCGCACCGTGCCCTCGGACAGGAAGGCGTCCGCGGCCACCTGCGCGACGGTGCCCCCGTCGGCGGCGAGCGCCAGCACGTGCCGTTCGCGCTCGGTGAGCGGGCTCGCGCCCACGGCCAGCGACGCCACGGCGAGCTCCGGGTCGACGGCGCGCAGCCCGGCGTGCACGCGCCGCACCGCGTCGGCGAGCTGCTCGGCGGGGGTGTCCTTGACGACGAACCCGCTCGCGCCGGCGTCCAGGGCGCGGCGCAGGTAGCCCGGGCGCCCGAAGGTCGTCACGACCAGCGCCCGGCAGGACGGCAGCTCGCGGCGCAGCGCCGCGGCCGCCGCGATGCCGTCCAGCCCGGGCATCTCGACGTCGAGGAGGGCGACGTCGGCGGCGTGCTCGCGGGCCGCGTCGAGCACCTCGTCGCCGCGGCCCACCTGCGCGACCACCTCGAGGTCGGGCTCGAGGTCGAGGAGGGCGGCGAGCGCGCCGCGCACGAGGGCCTGGTCGTCGGCGAGGAGCAGTCGGATCACGGGTCGATCCTGGCACCCGCGGGCGCGACGTCGTCGCGCGCGGTCACGGCGAGACGGAAGCCGCCGAGCGGGCTGGGGCCCGTCTCCAGCACGGCGCCGGCCTGCCCGGCGCGCGCGGCGAGGCCGGCGAGCCCGTGCCCGCCGCCCTCCTCCCGGGCCGCGGGCACGCCGCGGCCGTCGTCCTCGACGGCGAGCGTGCCGGCGGTGAGGGTCACGACGACGCGGGTCGCGCCCGAGTGCCGCAGCACGTTGGTGGTGCCCTCGCGCAGCACCCAGGCGAAGAGCTCGCGCCGCTCGGCGGGGACGGCGTCGACGGTGCCGGGGAGCTCGGCGGCGACCCCCGCGGCGTCGAGGGCCGTGCGGGCGGCGGCGAGCTCGCCGGCGAGGGTGACGCGCCGGGCGCCGGCGACGGTGCCGCGCACGTCGGCGAGCGCCCCGCGGGCGAGGTCCTGGATGTCCGCGACCTCGGCGGCGGCCCGCGCCGTCGGAGAGGAGGCCGCGCCGACGGGCGCGGTGCCGGCCGCGGCGAGGAGCTTGGCCGCCAGCTCGGCCTTGACGGAGATGACGGTGAGCGAGTGGCCGAGCACGTCGTGCATGTCGCGGGCGATGCGCTCGCGCTCGCGGGCGACGGCGAGGTCGGCGAGCTCCTGCTGCGCGGCGATCAGCCGCCGGTTGCGGTCGATGACCTGCGTGAACCCGTAGACGGCGGCGCTGGCCAGGACGACGGCGAGCGCGTTGCCGTCCTCGGGCGCCCAGCCGGGCAGCACGCGAGGCAGGACGAGCATGACGACGATGCTCGCCGCGACGATCCACAGGGCCGGACGGCCTCCGAGGGAGTAGATCGCCGTGACGCACACGAAGACGAGGCCCACCAGGCCGTGCTCGTGCGCGGCGAGGCACGACAGCGCGACGCAGGCGATCTGGACCACGATCAGCACGGTGGCGGCACGGCGCGGCACCCGGCCGCGGCGCTGCAGGGTGAGCACGGTCCCGGCGAAGATCCCGGCCACACCGAGCACGCCGAGGACGCCGACGACCCGCAGCGCGAGGTTCTCGGCGTCGAGCGACGCCGTGAGCGGTTCCGCGAGGAAGACGACCCAGACGACCGAGACGAGCAGCCCGATGCGCCGCCGTGCCCAGGGCGGCGCGCCCGGGGCCACGGGGCCGACGGGGTCGGACGCCAGGCCGCCCGCGGGCTCGGCGGACGGCGCGGCGGGGGACGTCGAGGTCACGTCCCCCACCGTGCCACGGCCGCGCACGCGGGCGCCGGAGCCGGTGCTCACACCCGCGCCGTGTCCTTGCGGAACCGCCAGGCGGCGCCGACGAAGAAGATGGCGGCCCAGGCCACGACGTTGAGGACGGCGGCGACGCCCAGGTCGCCGCCGAGCGGGGCGTGCACCAGCTCGGCGAGGCCGTACGTCGGGAAGAACCGGGCGACGTCCGCCCACCAGCCGTCGCCCAGCGGCACGAACAGGCCGCCGCCGAAGGACAGGAGCGCGAGTACCGGGCCGAGGATCTGCATGACGTTCTCCGCCGGCAGCAGGTAGCCCATGAACAGGCCGAACGCCGCGAAGACGAGCGAGCCCACCCAGGCGAGCAGGGCGCACAGGACCCAGGCGCCCACGGGCATCTGCGCCCCGGCGACCCCGGCCACCACGAGGGTGATGAGGACGGACCCGGCCCCGAGGGCCATCGCGGCGGCGAGCTTGACCGCCACGTAGACCGCGGGCCGCAGCGGCGTCAGGCGCAGCTGCCGGGTCCAGCCCTGGGCGCGCTCGACGGAGACGCTCGCGCCGCCGCCGGTGGCGGTGACCATCGCCCCGTACAGCGCCATCGAGACGGCGATCCAGGCGGTGACGTTGCCGTTCCCGGCGCTCTGGTCCTGGTAGTCGCCCTGCAGCCCGAAGATGAGGAAGAAGACGGGCGGCATCACGACGGAGAAGACGAGGTTGCGCCGGTTGCGCAGCGCGCGGCGCAGCTCGACGGCGAGGTAGGTGCGCACCGCGGTCGTGGTGCGGATGCGCGGCCGCGCGGCGGGGGTGCCGGCGAGGGCCGGCGTCGTGCCGGCGGTCGAGGTCGTGGCGCTCATCGGGTGGCTCCGTCCGTGCTGGGTGCTGCGGTGGCGGTGAGGGCGACGAACGCGTCCTCGAGGTTCTCGGAGGCGACCTCGAGGTCGCGCGCCGCGGTCTGGGTGAGCAGGAACCGGGCGACGACGTCGGAGTCGGGCGTGCGCACGACGAGCCGTGCGCCGCGGTGGTCGATGGCGTCCACGGCGGGCATCTCCCGCAGCCGCGCGGCGACGGCGGCGCGGTCGCCGTCGTCGTCGATCCGCGCGCTCACGGTGCGGCCGGACGCGAGGCTCTTGACCTCGGCGGTGGACCCGTCGGCGACGACCCGGCCCTGGCTGACCAGCACCACGCGGTCGGCGTACGTGTCGGCCTCCTCCAGGTAGTGGGTGGCGAACACGACGGTGCGGCCGGCGGCGGCGTCGGCACGGATGGCCGACCAGAACTCCCGGCGGCCCTCCACGTCCATGCCGGTGGTGGGCTCGTCCAGGAGGAGCAGGTCGGGCTCGCTGACCAGCGCCATCGCGAAGCGGAGGCGCTGCTGCTGGCCGCCGGAGCACTTGCCCACCATGCGGTCGGCGAGGTCGGCGATGCCGGCGCGCTCCAGGTACGGCACCGGCGAGCCGGTCTGGCCGAACAGCGCTGCGGTGAGGGCGACCGTCTCCCCCACGGTGATGTCGCGCAGCAGGCCTCCGGTCTGCATGACGGCGGCCACACGGCCGGCGGCGATCGCGGCGGCCGGGTCGGCGCCGAACACCTGCACGGTGCCGGAGCTGGGGGCGCTCAGGCCGAGCACCATGTCGATGGTGCTGGTCTTGCCGGCGCCGTTGGGGCCGAGGAAGGCCACCACCTCGCCGGGGGCGATCTCCAGGTCGATGCCGTCGACCGCGCGGACCGGGCCGGCGGACGACGGGAACTCCTTGCGCAGCCCGCGCAGGCTCAGCGCGGGGACGGGGCGGGTCGTCGAGGTCATGTCTCGATCCTCGCCGCGGGACGCTCTGACCTGCAGGGTCGCCTGTCACGACGTGGCCATGACATCTGTCACGGCGCTGGTGAGCACCCCACTACTCGTGCGAGAGTAGTCGGGTGTCCACGATCCGTCTCTTCGTCCTCGACTCCCTGGCGCGCCGCGGCGCGATGCACGGCCACCAGATGCGGGCGCTCGCCGACGAGGAGCACGTCGACCAGTGGACCGACATCACCGTCGGCTCCCTCTACGGGGCGCTCAAGCGTCTCGAGGCGGACGGCCTCATCGAGGCGGTCCGCACGGAGCGCGAGGGCAACTACCCCGAGCGCCGCGTGCTCGGCATCACGGCCGCGGGCCGTGCCGCACTGTCCCGGCTGCACGCCGCCACCCTGAACGAGGTCGGGCTGCGCCCCGACCCCGTCGACCTGGCCGTCGCCCGCCCCCAGCCCGACACCCTGGACGACCTCCCCGACGTCGTGGCCGCGCGCCTCGCCGCCCTGCGGGACGCCCTCGACCACCACGACCAGCACCGGGCGCAGATCGACCGCTACCTCACGGTCGCCGAGCGCCTGTCCGTCTCCCACACCACCGACCGGCTCCGGGCCGAGATCACGTTCCACGAGCGCCTCCTGGCGTCCGTCCCCGAGATCATCGCCGACGAGCGCTCCCCGAAGGACCCCTCATGACCGACACCACCCCGCCCGCGCGGGCCGCCGCACCGACCGTCGACCGCCGCACCTGGGTCTCCCTGGCGGTGATCCTGCTCGGCGTCGCGATGGCCCTGCTCGACACCACCATCGTCAACGTCGCCCTGCCCACGATCCGCACCAGCCTCGACGCCTCCGAGGCCACCCTGTCGTGGATCATCTCGGGCTACGCCCTGGCCTTCGGCCTCGCCCTCATCCCCGCCGGCCGCGTCGGCGACCGGTTCGGCCACACGTGGGTGTTCGTCGTGGGCCTCGCCGGCTTCACGCTGGCCAGCCTGTGGTGCGGGCTCGCCGACGGCCCGACGTCGCTGGTCGTGGCCCGCGTCGTGCAGGGCCTGTTCGGCGGCATCTTCTTCCCCGCCGTCACCGCGCTGATCCAGCTCATGTTCCCCGGCCCCCTGCGCGGCCGGGCGTTCGCCGTCATGGGCGCCACCATCGGCTTCTCCACCGCGCTCGGCCCGATCGTCGGCGGGCTCCTCATCGAGTGGTTCGGCACCGGCGACGGCTGGCGCTCCATCTTCTTCGTCAACCTCCCGTTCGGCGTGATCGCCGTCGTGGCCGCGCTCGCCCTGCTGCCGCGCATCGTGGCGGGCGGGGAGGCCCGGGGCGTCGACGGGGTCGGCCTCGTGCTGCTCGCCGGGTCGCTGGTCGCGATCCTCGTGCCGCTCATCCAGGGCCAGGACGCGGGCTGGCCGGTCTGGACCTGGGTGAGCCTGGTCGGCGGCGTCCTGCTCCTCGCGGCGTTCGGCGCGTGGGAGGTCGCCGTGGACCGGGGCGGCCGCACCCCCCTGGTCCCGCCGAAGCTGTTCGCGCACGGCCACTTCACGGGCGGCGTCATCCTCGCGCTGGTCTACTTCGCGGCCTTCACCAGCATCTTCTTCACCATCTCGATCCTCTGGCAGGCCGGCCTGGGGCACACCGCGCTGGAGTCGGGCCTCGTCTCGATCCCGTTCGCGATCGGCTCGATCATCGGGGCGTCGCAGAGCGACCGGCTGGCCGCCCGCCTCGGGCGCACGGTGCTCGTCGCGGGGACCGCGATGGTCGCCGTCGGCCTCGTCGCCCTGTGGATCCTGCTGGCCACGGTGCCGGCCACCGACCTCAACCACTGGATGCTGCTGCCCCCGCTGCTGGTGGCGGGCCTCGGGTCCGGCATGTTCATCGCGCCGAACGCGCAGTTCATCGTCGCCACGGTGGAGCCGTCGAGCGCAGGGGCCGCCTCCGGCGTGGTCGGCACCGCGCAGCGCGTCGGGTCCGCGGCCGGCATCGCCGTCGTCGGCTCCGTGCTCTTCGGCGCCCTGACGTTCCCCGCCGGGGCGCCCACGCCCGACGTCGTGGCGGAGGTCTTCACGCACGCCGCGTCGCTCGCGATGGCGGTCAGCGCCGCCCTCGCCGTGGTGGCCTTCGCGCTCGTGTTCGCCCTGCCGCGGCAGGTCTCACGCGGGCACTGACCACCACGGCGGGGCCGCCCGTCAGCCGAAGTTCACGCCCTGCGCGAGCGGGAGCTCGGTCGAGTAGTTCACGGTGTTGGTGACGCGTCGCATGTACTGCTTCCACGAGTCGGAGCCGGACTCGCGGCCGCCGCCCGTGGACTTCTCGCCGCCGAACGCCCCGCCGATCTCGGCGCCGGAGGTGCCGATGTTGACGTTGACGATGCCGCAGTCGGAACCGACCTCGGACAGGAAGGTCTCCGCCTCGCGGACGTCGAGCGTGAAGATCGCGCTGCTGAGCCCCTGCGGGACGTCGTTGTGCAGGGCGATGGCCTCCTCCAGCGCGTCGTAGGTCAGCACGTACAGCAGCGGGGCGAACGTCTCCCGGCGCACGACGTCCGTCTGCCCCGGCATCCGCACCAGCGCCGGCGACACGTACGCCGCGGCGGGGGCGCCGTCCACGGCCACCGCCTCGCCGCCGACGACGACCGTGCCGCCGTCCGCCCGGGCCTCGTCGAGCGCGGCGATCATCCGCTCGCGCGCGCCGGCGTCGGTGAGCGGCCCGACCAGCGTGCCCGCGGCGCGCGGGTCGCCCACCGGCAGCCCGGCGTACACGGACCGGAGGCGGTCCACGAGGTCGTCGACCACCGACGTGTGCACGATGAGGCGGCGCAGCGAGGTGCACCGCTGCCCGGCGGTGCCGGCCGCGGCGAACACGATGCCGCGCACGGCGAGGTCCAGGTCGGCCGACGGGGCGACGACGGCCGCGTTGTTGCCGCCGAGCTCCAGCAGGTAGCGGCCCCCGCGCCCGGCGACGACGGGCGCCACCTGCTGGCCCATGCGCTCCGAGCCGGTGGCGGACAGCAGCGCGACGCGCCGGTCGGCGACGAGCGCCTCCCCCGCCTCGCGGGCGCCGAGCACCACGGTGCTCACCGCCTCCGGGAACCCGGCCTCGGCCAGGGCCCGACGCAGGAGGGCGTTCGAGGCGAGGGCGCTGAGGGGCGTCTTCTCGCTCGGCTTCCACACGACGGTGTCGCCGCAGACCAGCGCGACGGCCGTGTTCCACGACCACACCGCGACCGGGAAGTTGAAGGCGCTGACGACGCCGACGACGCCGAGCGGGTGCCACTGCTCCATGAGGCGGTGGCCGGGGCGCTCGGACGGCATGGTGCGCCCGCCGAGCGACCGCGACAGTCCGACCGCGTAGTCGCAGACGTCGATCATCTCCTGCACCTCGCCGAGGGCCTCGGAGGTGATCTTGCCGGCCTCGATCGTCACGAGCTCGGCCAGGTCCGCCTTGTGCTCGGTGAGCAGCTCGCCGAGGCGGCGCACGACGGCGCCGCGCACCGGGCCGGGCACCGAGCGCCAGGTGCGGAACGCCTCCGCGGCGGCGGTGACGGCCGCGTCGACGTCGGCGGCGCCCGCCTCGGGCAGGGTCAGCAGCGCCTCGCCGGTCAGCGGCGAGACGACGGGCAGCCCGCCGTCGGCCGCCGCGGGGGCGTCGGCGCCGATCCGGCCGAGGGCGGCCAGCGCGGCGTCGCGCAGCTCGGCGGTGAGCGTGCTCGAGGTCGGGGTGTGGGTGGTCGACGTGGTCATGCCTGGGCTCCCTGGGTGGTGGAGGAACGGTCCCCGAGGGACGGGGTCTCGAGGGACTCGGGGTCGACGCCGAGGCGGGCCGCCGCGCGGTCGCGCGACGCCGCCACCTGCGCGGCGTACAGGTCGAAGGGGTCGAACAGCTCGCGCCCGACGGCGCCGGCCATCCAGTCGGCGTCCCGGTCCTCGCCGGCCTGGCTGGCGTCCTTGGAGCCCTCCTCGGTGAGGTTGGACTGGAAGATGCCGGCCGCCGAGCGGGGCAGGAAGTCCTCGTACACGATCGGCTCGCGGGTGAGCGCGCCCGGCCCGGCGGCCGCGGCGGGCACCTCGTAGGTGAAGTAGCCGAGCCCCTGCTCCACCAACCCGGCCTCGGTGTCCGGGAACGTCTCGCGCCAGACGTCGGGCGTCGCGCCCTGGACGATGGCGGCGTCGTAGCGCGCCCGGCCCTGCGGGGTGAGGGCGATGCCGCGCGCCTCGACCTCGCCGAACCGCACCCGCAGGGAGTCCTGCACCACCCGGCCGTCCGGCGTGCGGAACGTCCGCGGCTCCGCGAGCGCCCGGAACGACGTCTGCCGCAGCAGCACGTCCGGCCCCTCCCACAGCGGCGGGCCCTGGATGGCGTCGATCATCGTGATGCCGCGCGCCTCCATGCGGGCGTACAGGTCGTCGATGTCGAGCACGCGGGGCGTGAGGTGGTTGATGTGCGTGGAGGCGACGCCGCCGATGTCGGCGGCGACCGCGGAGACGGCCTCCAGCTCGCGGTACCAGGCCTGGTCGACGGGCTCGTGGGACAGCTCGAACGCCTCCGTGGCCAGCCGGAGGAACGTGGCGGCGTCGTCGCCGGCCAGGCCGCCGCCGGCCTCGGCGCGGTCCGCGAGCGCCAGCAGCTCGGGCCCGAAGAGCGTCCTGCTCCCCAGGAAGCGCTCGAGCCGCTGCTGCAGGTCCGCGCTGAAGAACCGGCGGTCGCCGGGCACCAGCAGGGACGTGAAGACGCGGAACGGGTTGCGGGCCAGCTCCTCGCGGTCCACGGGTCGGAACGCCGTCGAGACCACCGGCACGGACGACGACGAGGCGTCGCGCAGGTCGTAGAAGCCCACCGGGTGCATGCCCATCGCGCCGAAGACCCGCGCGACCTGCCGGATCTCCTCGGGCGTGCCCACCCGGATGGCGCCGTGCCGCTCCGCGGTGACCCGGTCGATGGAGCCCAGCCGCTCGGCGTCGGCGCCGCGGGCGCGCACGACGTCGGCGTTGACGTCGTGGGAGACCTCGAGCAGCGTCGTGTAGGCGGGCACCTCGCGGCCGTACATGTCGGACAGGGAGCGCGCGAACGCGGCGCGCAGCTGCCACGGTTCGAAGAAGGCGTCGGTCGTCACGGTGCGTTGCTCCCTCGCTCAGATGATGTTGGCCTCGGTGCGCGCCCGTCGCGCCCCGAAGCGGCCGGCGTCGAACGCGGACACGTCGACGCCGCGCGCCGCGGGCGTCCCCGCCCGTCCCAGGTAGAGGTCGGTGACGGCCTCGCCCACGGCGGGCGCCTGCAGGAAGCCGTGCCCGGAGAACCCGCAGGCGTACAGGACGCGGGCGCCGCCGGGGCCGGTGGGGGCCTCGCCGATGAGGGCGTCGTGGTCGGGCGTCAGCTCGTACAGCCCGGCCCAGCCGCCGGTCAGCGGCGCGTCGGCGAGCGCCGGGGTGGCGCGCGCGGCCAGGCCGCGCAGCCACGGCTCCCACGCGGGGTCGTAGGTGGTGTCGAACCCGACCGGGGTGGCGGGCTCGGAGGCGCCGAGCAGCAGCGTGCCGCGGGCGTCGGCGTTGTGCAGGTAGTAGGTGGTGCCGAAGTCGATGGTGAACGGGAGGGTCGGCGGGGCCGGCTCCAGCGGCGCCGTGAAGGCGATCTGGCGGCGCACCGGCTCCACGGGCAGGTCGACGTCCACGAGGGCGCCGACGGCGCGCGACCACGCCCCGGCGCACACGACGACGGCGGGCGTGGTGACCCGGCCCCGTGGCGTCACGACCGTCGCCCGGCCGTCCGGGGCGGCCTCGACGGCCGTCACGGGCGCGTGGGTGACCACGGTCGCGCCGTGGGCCCGAGCCCCGCCCGCGTACCCGGCGACGACCTCGGCGGGGTGCGCCCAGCCGTCGCGCGGCGCGAAGGCCGCGCCGGCGTACGCGGTCGCGGCGAGGTAGGGGTTGAGACGGCGTGCCTCGGCCATGGTGAGCAGGCGGCTGTCGACGCCGCGGGAGCGCTGCATCGCGACGGACCCGGCGAACAGGTCGACGTCGTCGTCGGTCGGCAGGACGAACAGGTACCCGGCCTGGCGCAGCCCGACGTCCGCCCCGGGCCGGCGCCCGAAGTCCTCGAAGAGCTCCAGGCTGCGGTGGCCGAGATCCACGTTGGCGGGGTCGGAGAACTGCGCGCGCACGCCGCCGATGGGCTTGCCCGAGCTCCCGCGGCCCAGCTCGCCGGACTCCAGCAGCACGACGTCCGCGCCCGCCTCGGCCAGGTGGAACGCGACGGACGCGCCCATCACCCCGCCGCCGACCACCACGGCGTCGGCCGTCCCGGGCACCGCCACGGGTCCTGCGTCCGGCACCCGACCTCCCTCGCTCGGCGTCCTGCGCTGCGGGCGGTCCGTCGTGACGTCGACGGCGCTCGCCCGGTCTCATCGTGCCGAGCGGGAGCGGTCAGCACCATCGAAGGTTCCTCGTGCCTACCGTGCAGATTCTCTCTACGGTAGGAGGCGCGCGACCGGGCGCACGATGGAGTGTGGAGGTGGTCGGTGGACACGTCGTCGCACGATCTGCCCTGGCCCGCGCTGCGGGCCCTGCGAGCGCTGGCCGAGCACGGCACGATGACGGCCGCCGCGGCCGCCCTCGGGTACACGACGGGCGCCGTCTCCCAGCAGCTCGCCGTCCTCGCGCGGCACCTCGGCACGGAGGTCGTGCGCCCGCACGGCCGCGGCGTCGCGCTCACCGAGGCGGGCGCCGTGCTCGCCGCACGGGCCGAGGACCTGCTGGTGGCCCAGCGCGACGCCGTCGACGCCGCGCGGGCCGCCACCCGCGACACGGTCGGCACGGTGCGCGTCGGGGCGTTCGCCACCGTGGCCGCGAACATGCTGCCCCGCCTGGTGGCGGGGCTCGCCGCCACCCACCCCCGGGTGACGCTCGAGGGCTTCGAGCTCACGGTCGACGACGTGGCGGCGGCGGTGCGCCGCGGCGACGTGGACCTCGGCCTCGGCCTCGACTACCCGGGCGCGCCGATCCCCCGCGTCCCCGGCACCACGCTGCGCCCGCTGCGCACGGAGCGGTTCGCCCTCGTCTCCGCGCCGACGTCCGACCTGCCGGACCGCCTCGCGCTCGCCGACCTGGCGGAGGTGCCGTGGATCCTGCCGCCGCAGGCCACGCACTACGGCGCGGCGGTGCGGCACGCGTGCCGGGCCGCGGGGTTCGAGCCGCGCGCGGCGCACGAGGTGAACGACACGTCCACCACGCTCGCGCTCGTCGCGCAGGGCCTGGGCGTCGCGCTCGCGACCCCGATGATGCGCACCCTGCGCACCTGGGGCGACCTGCACACCAGCACGCTGCGCGACCTCGTCGAGCGCGAGGTGGTGCTGCTGGAGCCCAGCGGCGCGCCGCGGCGGCCCGCCGTCGACGCGCTCACCCGGGTGATCGAGTCGGTGGTGCACGGCAGCCTCACGGGCGACGACGGCGCCCCGCACCCAGGATGGTGACCGGGGCACCGGCGCACCCGCGGGCCCTGTCGACCGCGCCCACCACGGCGACCGCGCCCACCGAGGAGACCCCGTGCGGATCAGCATCAACGTCACCGACCAGTCCTGGCCCGGCGCCCTGCCCGACGGGCTCGCCGACGTCGCGCGCCGCGCCGAGGACGCCGGCGCCGACACCCTCTGGCTGCCCGACCACCTGGTGCAGGCCGACCCGACGCTGCCGCCGGAGCACGACGACCAGCTCGAGGCGTACACGGCGCTGGGCTACCTCGCCGCGCGCACGTCGCGGATCCGGCTGGGCACGATGGTGAGCGCCGCGACGTTCCGGACGCCGGCGCTGCTCGTCAAGGCCGTCACGACGCTCGACGTGCTCAGCGGCGGCCGCGCCTGGTTCGGGGTGGGCGCCGGCCACCAGGCGCAGGAGGCCGCGGACATGGGCCTGGACCTGCCCGGCACCCGGGCCCGGCTGGACCGGCTGGCCGACGTGCTGCGCCTGGCCCGCCGCATGTGGGCCGGGGACGAGTCGCCGTTCACCGGCAGCGACGGGCTACGGCTGGAGCGGCCGCGCTGCCGGCCCGCGCCCGCCACGCCCGGCGGCCCGCCCGTCCTCGTGGGCGGCGCGGGCGAGCGCCGCACGCTGCGCCTCGTGGCCGAGCACGCCGACGCCTGCAACGTCTTCGACCTGCCCGACGACGGCGCCACGGTGCGGCACAAGCTGGCCGTCCTGGCCGACCACTGCGCCGACGTCGGGCGGGACGTCGCCACGATCGACCGCACGCTCAGCGCCCGGCTCGCGCCCGGAACCACCGCCGACGAGCTGGCCGCGAAGGCGGAGACCGCCGCCGGATGGGGCATCACCCACCTCGTGCTCATCACGCCGCGGCCGTGGGACGCCGGCGCGCTGGCCGCCGTCGGCGGCGCCGTGGAGCGGGTCGCGGACGCGTGAGCGCACCCCACCCCGCGCGGCGCCTGCCCCTCGGCCGAGGACGGGCATCACGGACGTACCCGACACCGTGCGTGCATCCAGAAGACGTGGCACGGTCGGTCCGCCACGCCGCCGCACGGGCGGCGTGCGGAGACTGGAGGTTCCCATGCCCGCGTGGCTCGTCCTCATCATCATCGGCGTCGTCCTGGTGATCCTCGGCGTCGCGACCAACATCGGCCAGTTCCTCATCTGGATCGGCGTGATCGTCCTGGTCGTGAGCCTGGTGCTCGGCCTGCTGCGCAGGAACCGCGCCTAGCGGGGACGGCGCCTCGCACGACGGTGCCCGGGTCCGCCGCAGCGGACCCGGGCACCGTCGTGCGGGGCGGGTCAGAACGCGGCGAGGTGCTCCGCGAGGTAGGCCGTCACCTTGGGCAGCGCGACGCGCTCCTGCGTCATCGTGTCGCGGTGGCGGATCGTGACCGCGTCGTCGTCGAGGGTGTCGAAGTCGACGGTGACGCAGAACGGCGTGCCGATCTCGTCCTGGCGGCGGTAGCGGCGGCCGATGGCGCCGGCGTCGTCGAAGTCGACGTTCCAGCTCCGACGCAGCTCCACGGCGAGGTCGCGCGCCTTGGGCGACAGGGCCTCGTTGCGCGACAGCGGGAGGACGGCGGCCTTGACCGGCGCGAGGCGCGGGTCGAGGCGCAGCACCGTGCGCTTGTCGACGCCGCCCTTGGTGTTGGGCGCCTCGTCCTCGGCGTACGCCTCGACGAGGAACGCCATGAGCGAGCGGGTCAGGCCCGCGGCCGGCTCGATGACGTACGGCAGCCAGCGCTCGTTCGTGGACTGGTCGAAGAACGACAGGTCCTTGCCCGAGTGCTCCGAGTGCGTCTTGAGGTCGAAGTCGGTGCGGTTGGCGACGCCCTCGAGCTCGCCCCACTCGCTGCCGGAGAAGCCGAAGCGGTACTCGATGTCCACCGTGCGGGTGGAGTAGTGCGACAGCTTCTCGGCCGGGTGCTCGTACAGGCGCAGGTTCTCGGGGTCGATGCCGAGGTCCGTGTACCAGGCCATGCGGGTGTCGATCCAGTACTGGTGCCACTCGGCGTCCGTGCCCGGCGCGACGAAGAACTCCATCTCCATCTGCTCGAACTCGCGGGTGCGGAAGATGAAGTTGCCCGGCGTGATCTCGTTGCGGAACGACTTCCCGATCTGCGCGATGCCGAACGGCGGCTTCTTGCGCGACGCCGCGGCCACGTTCGAGAAGTTCACGAAGATGCCCTGCGCGGTCTCGGGGCGCAGGTAGTGCACGCCGGACTCGTCCTCGACCGGGCCGAGGTACGTCTTGAGCATCATGTTGAAGTCGCGCGGCTCGGTCCACTGGCCGCGGGTGCCGCAGTTCGGGCAGGCGATCTCGGCGAGGCCGCCCTCGGGCGCGCGGCCCTTCTTCTCCTCGAACTCCTCGATCATGTGGTCCTCGCGGAACCGCTTGTGGCACGAGAGGCACTCGGTCAGCGGGTCGTTGAACGCGCCGAGGTGGCCGGACGCGTGCCACACCGGGGTGGGCAGGATGACCGCGGAGTCCAGGCCCACGACGTCGTCGCGGCGCGTCATCGCACGCCACCACTGCTGCTTGATGTTCTCCTTCAGCTCCACGCCGAGGGGCCCGTAGTCCCACGCGGAGCGCGTACCGCCGTAGATCTCGCCGGACTGGAACACGAAACCTCGCCGCTTGGCGAGGGAGACGACGGCGTCGAGCTTGGCGGTCGGGGACGGTGCTGCCACGGATCACTCCTGGGTGTCGGGCCGCCACGTGGCTCGTGGGGCCGGTGCGGGGAACGCCGCAGCCTCGGCACGTCGGGGTCCGACGTCGACCGGCTGCGGTGGCACCAGCCTACCGGGGCGCGTCGCCGGGTCGGGGTGACGATCTCGCGCCCGCTCGATCGTCATGGGGGTACGCACGACAATGATCGAGACCCGAGGAGGCGCACCATGCGCTACGCACTGCTGCTGCACAACCCCGAGCCCGCCCCCGGCGAGATCCCCGCGGAGGGGATCGCCGAGATGGAGCGGCTGTTCTCCGAGTACGCCGACGCGCTCGTGGGCGCCGGCGTCCTCGTCGGGGCCGACATCCTGCAGTTCTCCCACGCCACCACCACCGTCACGCGCCGCACCGGAGCCACGCAGGTCCAGGACGGCCCGTTCGCCGAGACCAAGGAGGCGCTCGCGGGCGTCTTCGTCGTCGACGTGCCGGACCTCGACGCCGCCGTCGCCTGGGCCGAGAAGTGCCCCGGCGCCACCTACGGGTCGGTCGAGGTGCGCCCGGTCGCGACGTCGGTCGTGGGCGGCTCCTGGACCGGGAACGGCCCGGCGGAGTAGGAGCCGTCGTGCCGGTCACGACGACCGCCGGCGACGGCGCGTCCGACGCGGCGGCCGCGGCCGCGCGGGACGGCTACGGCCGCCTCGTCGCGCTGCTGGCCGCCGGGTCGGGCGACCTGCAGGCCGCCGAGGACGCGCTCGGCGACGCGCTGGAGCGTGCCCTGCGGACGTGGCCCGCCGGCGGCGTGCCCGACAACCCCGCCGGCTGGCTCCTCACCGTCGCGCGCCGCCGCCTGCGCGACCGGCAGCGGTCGGCCGAGGTGGCGCGCACCGTGCCGCTGGTGCCCGAGCGCCACGCGCCCGCGCGGCTCGAGGACGTGGACCCGGACGCGGTGGGCGACCGCCGGCTGGAGCTGATGCTCGCGTGCGCGCACCCCGCCGTCGACCCCGTGGCCCGCACGCCGCTGATGCTCACCACCGTGCTCGGGTTCACCGCGGCCCAGGTGGCGCCCGCGTTCTCGGTGCCCGCCGCGACGATGGCCACGCGGCTCACGCGCGCCAAGCGGCGGATCCGGGACGCCGGCGTGCCGTTCGCGCTCCCCGACCGCTCCGCCCTGCCCGGCCGCATGGTCGACGTGCTCGAGGCCGTCTACGGCGCGTACGTCGTGGAGTGGGCGACCGCCGACGCCGAGCCCCGCCCCCTGCCCTCCGAGGCCCTGCGCCTCGCCGAGGTGCTCGCGCAGCTCGTGCCCGACGACCCGGAGGTGCGCGGCCTGGCCGCCCTCGTCCTGCTCTCCTCCGCGCGTGCCGCCGCCCGCACCGACGCCGCCGGGCGGTTCGTGCCCCTGGCCGACCAGGACCCAGCCCGGTGGGACGCCGCGGCGATCGCCCGCGCCCACGCGCACCTGCGGGCGGCCCACGCCCGCGGCGCGGTGGGCCGGTTCCAGCTCGAGGCCGCCGTCCAGGCCGTGCACTGCGCCCGCCGGCCCGGTGAGCCGCCCGACCTGGACGCGCTGCGGCGGCTGCACGACGCGCTGCAGCAGGTGGCTCCCTCGCTCGGCGGCGCCGTCGCGCGCGCGGCCGTGGTCGCCGAGACCGACGGCCCCGCCGCCGGGCTGGCCGCCCTCGACGCGCTGGGCGACCCGGACGGACCCGGCGGGCCCGAGGCCCGAGTCTCCCGGTTCCAGCCCGCCTGGGCCGTGCGCGCCGACCTCCTCGCCCGCCTCGGCCGCCCGGGCGACGCCGCGGTCGCCTACGACCGCGCGCTCGCGCTGACCTCCGACCCCGCCCTCCGCGCCCACCTCCGGGCCCGGCGCGCCGGGCTGCCGTCGCCCCGCGCGAGTTGACAACGGTTCTCAACTTCCTGAGAATCGTTCTCATGCTTCGCCGACGCGCGGCCCTCGCCGCCCTGCCCGCCCTCGCGCTGCCCGCCCTCCTGGCCGCGTGCGCCCCGACCGACGACGGCGGCTCCGACGGCACGCTCGAGGTCCTCGCCTCCTACTACCCGCTGCAGTACGTGGCCGAGCAGGTGGGCGGCGACCTCGTCTCCGTCTCCAACCTCACGCCGCCGGCCGCGGAGCCGCACGACCTGGAGCTCTCCCCCGCGCAGGTGCGCGAGATCGGCCGGGCGGACCTCGTCGTCTACTCCTCGGGCTTCCAGGCCGCGGTCGACGAGGCGGTCGGCACCCAGGACCCGGAGCACGTCGTCGACACGAGCGACGTCGTGCACCTCGAGGCGCACCCCGGCACGGCGGCGGGGACGGCCGCCGAGGAGGACGAGGGCGACGGGCACGACCACGACGAGGCGGCCCTCGACCCGCACTTCTGGCTCGACCCCACGCGGCTGGTCGACGTCGGCCACGCCGTCGCCGCCCAGCTCGGCGCCGTCGATCCGGAGCACTCCGCCGTGTACGCGGAGAACGCCGACGCGCTGGCGGCGTCCCTGAAGGACCTCGACGGCCAGCTCTCCGCGGGCCTGAAGGAGTGCGCCACGCGCACCCTCGTGACCTCGCACGCCGCGTTCGGCTACCTCGCCGAGCGCTACGACCTCACCCAGGTCGGCATCGTCGGCCTGGACCCCGAGGCGGAGCCGTCCCCCGCGCGCCTGCGGGAGGTGGGTGCGATCGTCGAGGAGAACGACGTCAGCACGATCTTCACCGAGACGCTGACCAGCCCGAAGGTCGCCGACACGCTCGCCCAGGACATCGGGGTCACGACCGCCGTGCTCGACCCGCTCGAGGGGCTGTCCAAGGACGACGCCGCGTCCGGGGCGGACTACGTCTCGGTCATGCAGGACAACCTGGCCGCGCTCACCGAAGGGCTCCAGTGCTCATGACGACGCCCGCCACCGATTCCTTGCCCGCGGCGGCCACGCCGCCGGAGGGCGACGCTCCCCCGATCGAGGCCCGCGACGTGCACGTGCGCCTCGGCGCGAGCCCGGTGCTGCGCGGGGTGGACCTCACGGTCCGGCGCGGCGACGTCGTCGCGCTGCTCGGCGCCAACGGCTCCGGCAAGTCCACGCTGGTGCGCACGCTGGTGGGCGTGCTGCCCGCCACCGCGGGCAGCGTGCGCCTGTTCGGCCACGAGCTCGGCAACGACGTGCCCTGGTCGCGGGTCGGCTACGTGCCTCAGCGCGTCAGCGCGGTCGCGGGCGTCCCGTCGACGGCGGCCGAGGTCGTCGCCTCCGGCCTGCTGCACGGCCGCCGCCTGCGCCTGCCGCGCGGCTGGCGCGCCCAGGTCGGCGAGGCCCTCGACCTGGTCGGCCTCGCCGACCGCGCCCGGTACGCCACGCACCAGCTCTCCGGCGGGCAGCAGCAGCGCGTGCTCATCGCCCGCGCCCTGGTGCGCAGGCCCGAGCTGCTGGTGCTCGACGAGCCCGTCGCGGGCGTCGACCGCCCCAGCCAGGAGGCGTTCGCCGCGACCATGACGCGGCTCGTCGACGACGGCATGACCGTGCTCGTCGTGCTGCACGAGCTCGGCGAGCTCGCGCCGCTGGTGCAGCGCGCCGTCGTGCTGCGCCACGGGCGCGTGGTGCACGACGGCGCCCCGCCGACGCCCCGCCCGGGGCACGGCGGCGAGGCGCACGAGCACGTGCACCCGCACGCCCATCCGACCGCCCGGCCGCGCACCGACGAGGTGCGGCTGGCCGAGGGCCCCTTCGAGGCCCGACCCGAGAGCACCGAGGACGAGGTGGCACCGTGAGCGGCCTGTGGGAGATGGTCACCGACCCGTTCATGCAGCGCGCGCTCGTCGCCGCGCTGCTCGTGGGCCTCAGCGCGCCCGTCGTCGGCACCTACCTGGTGCAGAAGCGCCTCGCCCTGCTGGGCGACGGCATCGGGCACGTCGCGCTCACCGGCGTCGCGCTGGGCTGGCTCGTCGGCGCCGCGATGGGCCTCGTGCCCGACGACGCGCTCGCCGTGCCGGGCGCGGTCGTCGCCGCCGTCGCCGGCTCCGTGCTCATCGAGGTCGTCCGCCGCCGGGGCCGCACGTCCGGGGACCTGGCGCTCGCCATCCTCTTCTACGGCGGCATCGCCGGCGGCGTGCTGCTCATCGGCCTGGCCGGCGGCTCGTCCGGAAGCCTCATGGCGTACCTGTTCGGCTCGATCTCGTCGGTCACCCTGTCCGACGTCTGGGTCACCGTGGCGCTGTGCGGGCTGATCCTGCTGATCGGGCTCGGCCTGCGCGCCGCGCTGTTCTCCGTGAGCCACGACGAGGAGTTCGCCATCTCCTCCGGGCTGCCCGTGTGGGCGCTGAACATGGCCGTGGCCGTGCTCGCCGCGCTGACCGTCACGGTCGCGATGCGCGTGGTGGGGCTCCTGCTGGTGTCGGCGCTCATGATCGTCCCGGTCGCGATCGGGCAGCTCCTGACCCGGTCGTTCCGGCGCACCATGCTGGTCGCGTCCGTCATCGGCGTCGCGGTCTGCGTCACCGGGCTCTCCGTCACCTACTGGTACAACGTGTCGCCCGGCGCGCTCATCGTGGTGCTCGCGATCGCCATCTACGCGGTCGTCGCGCTGGTGCACCCCGTGCTCGCCCGCCGCCGCCCGCCCGTCGACCCGCACCCCGACATCCCCGACGACGTCGCGCTCGCCCCCGCCACCGGCCGGGCGACCGCCCAGGAGGAGTGCACCCCGTGAACGCCACCACCTCCCGCGCCACCACCGGGACCGCGCCCCGGATGACCCGGCAGCGCGCCGCCGTCGCCGACGCGCTCGGCGAGACCGACGAGTTCCGCAGCGCGCAGCAGCTCCACGAGCTGCTGCACGCGCGGGGCGACGCCGTCGGCCTCGCCACCGTCTACCGCACCCTGCAGGCCATGGTCGACGGCGGCGACGTCGACGTGCTGCGGGCCGAGGACGGCGAGAGCCTGTACCGCCGCTGCGAGCGCCGCGAGCACCACCACCACCTGGTCTGCCGGGCCTGCGGGCGGGCCGTCGAGATCGACGGGCCCACCGTCGAGGCGTGGGCCGCGTCGGTCGGCGCCGCCCACGGCTTCGCCGACATCGACCACACGGTGGAGCTGTGGGGCACGTGCGCCCAGTGCCGCGCCGGGGAGGCCCCGGCGGCGGCCGGGTCCGACCGGTGAGGAATTAGGGCAGCCATACCTCAGTCGGGCACAATGAGTGCCGTGCACCCGACCACCCCCGCGCTCACCCTGGCGTCCGACGGCGCCACCGCCACCGGCGTCTTCACGATCGCCGGCGTGCCGTTCTGGGTGGTGTACGCCGCGGCGTTCGCGATCGTCCTCGTGCGCGCCCAGGCCACGTACTGGGCCGGCCGCGGCGTGGCCCGCGGCACCGCCCGCGGCCGGTTCGCCGAGATGCTGGCCCGGCCGGGCGCGGTCGCCGTCGTGGACCGGGTGCACCGGTGGGGCCCGCCCGCGGTCACGCTCTCGTTCTTCACCGTCGGCGTGCAGACGCTCGTCAACCTCGCCGCGGGCTACCTGCGCATGCCGTTCGGCCGCTACCTCGTGGCGCTGCTCGCCGGCTGCGCCGTGTGGGCCGGCATCTGGACGACGATCGGCACCGCCGCCGTGAACGGCGCGATCGCCGTCGGGCTGCACCACCCCGTGACCCTCGCGGTCGTCGGGGCCGCGGCCGTGGCCCTCGTGGCGTGGGTCGCGAGCCGCCTCACCCGCCGCTCCCGCGCCGCTTCCCTCGACCTCGCGGACGCCGCGACCGACGCGACGCCCGGCACCCTGCCCGACACCCTGCCCGACACCCTGCCGGACGCCGACCGGGAGGCCCGGTGAGCGCGCCCGCCGCCGTCGCGACCACCCCGAGCGAGGCGGCCGCGCTCGTCGCCCGGCGCACGCGCGGGCGCCTGCTCGTCGTCGCGCTCACCCTCCTGGTGCTGCTCGCGATCGCCGCGGCGAGCCTGGCCCTCGGTGTCCGCGACATCGACCTCGGCACCGTCTGGCAGGCGCTCACGCACCCGGTGGCGGGCAACGTCGACCACGACGTCGTGCGCGACCAGCGCGTGCCCCGCACCCTCATCGGCCTCGCGGCGGGCGCCGCGCTCGGCGTGGCCGGCACCCTCATCCAGGGCGTCACCCGCAACCCCATCGCCGACCCCGGCCTGCTGGGGCTCAACGCGGGCGCGTCGCTCGCCGTCGTCGTCGCGGTCTCCCTGCTCGGCGTGACGTCGCCGCTGGGTTTCGTCTGGTTCGCGTTCGCCGGTGCGGCCGTCGCGGCGCTGCTGGTCTTCTCGATCGGCGCGGGACAGCCCGTGAAGCTGGCGCTGGTGGGCGCCACGGTGACCGCGCTCATCACGCCGATGATCACCCTCGTGCTGCTGCGCGACCCGGCCGCGTTCAACACCTACCGGTTCTGGGCCGTCGGCTCGCTCACCGGCCGCGGCATGGAGACGCTCGACAAGCTCTGGCCGTTCGTCGCGATCGGCGTCGTCCTCGCGGGCGCACTGGCGCACCGCCTCACGATGCTGGCGCTGGGCGACGACGTCGCGCGGGCGCTCGGCCAGCGCGTCGGCCTCACGCGCGGGCTGACCGCCGCCGCGGTCGTCCTGCTCGCCGGCAGCGCCACCGCGCTGGCGGGGCCGATCGCCCTCGTCGGCCTCGCCGTGCCGCACGCCGCGCGCCGGCTCGTGGGCACCGACTACCGCTGGATCGTGCCGCTCACCGCCCTGCTCGGCCCGGTGATGCTGCTCGGCTCCGACGTCATCGGGCGCCTCGTGCTGCCGCACGCCGAGCTCGAGGCCGGCGTCGTCGCCGCCGCGATCGGCGCCCCCGTCCTCGTCGCGGTCGCCCGCGGCAAGTCCGTGGCGGGGGTCTGACATGGCCACCGGGACCACCGCCCTGGACCTCGACCCCGGCGCCGACCTGAGCCCGGTGACCGCGCTGCGCGCCCGCCGGCGGCGCCGCCTCGCGATCGTGGTCATCACCCTGGTCGTGCTCCTCGTCGCGGTCGCCACGCTCGCGCTCACGCTCGGGGAGGCCTCCCTCTCCCCCGGTCGCGCCCTCGCCGCGCTGTTCGGCGTCGGCTCCGACGCGGACGTGTTCGTCGTGCACCGGCTGCGCCTCCCCCGCCTCGAGACGGCCGTCCTCGCGGGCGCCGCGTTCGGCCTCGCGGGCGCGCTCTTCCAGACGACGCTGCGCAACCCGCTGGCCAGCCCCGACATCCTGGGCATCGCCAGCGGCGCGAGCCTGGGCGCCGTGTGGGCGCTGCTCGTCGCGGGCCTCACCGGCCTGGCGGTCTCCGGCGCCGCCTTCGCGGGGGCGCTGGTCGTCGCGCTGCTGATCTGGCTGTTCGCGTGGCGCCGCGGGCTGCACTCCATCCGGTTCGTGCTGGTGGGCGTCGGCTTCGCCTACCTGTGCTCGTCCCTGCTCGCGTGGCTGCTGGCCAGCGCCGACGTCCGCGAGGCGCAGTCCGCGCTGCTGTGGACCGTGGGCAGCGTCGCCGACGTGCGCGGCGCCGAGCTCCTCACCCTCGCGGTGGCCGTCGTGGCGCTCGGCGCCGGGGTGGCGCTGGCGTCGCGCTGGCAGGCGCCGCTCGCACTCGGCGACGACCACGCCCGCGGCCTCGGCGTCCGGGTCGACACCGCACGTGTCCTCACGCTGCTGCTGGCGGTCGGCCTCGTCGCCACCGCCACGTCGTTCGTCGGGCCGCTCGCGTTCGTCGCGCTGGTGGCGCCCGCCATCGCCCGCCGGCTGGTGGACGACGGCGGCGCCGCCCTCACCACGTCCGTCCTCACGGGCGCCCTCCTCGTCCTCGCCGCCGACGTCGTGGGCCAGCACCTGCTCTTCGGCATCCAGGCGCCGACGGGCATCGTCACCGGCCTCATCGGCGCCCCGTACCTGCTGTGGCTGCTCGCCACCGACGGAAGGAAGTCCCTCGCATGACCGACGTCACCCTGCGCGCGCACGGCGTCAGCCTGGGCTACGACGGGCGCCGCGTGATCGAGGGGCTCGACCTCGAGCTGCCCGCGGGGAGCGTCACGGCGATCGTCGGACCCAACGCCTGCGGCAAGTCGACGCTGCTGCGCGGCCTGGCACGGCTGCACCCCCTGGAGGCCGGCAGCGTCACGCTCGGCGGCGAGGACGTGGGAGCCCTGCCCCGCAAGGAGCTCGCGCGGCGCGTGGGCGTGCTCCCGCAGGCGTCGATCGCCCCCGACGGCGTGCGGGTCGCCGAGCTCGTGGCGCGCGGCCGCTACCCCCACCAGGGCTGGTTCGGGCGGCACAGCTCGACCGACGACGCCGCGGTGCTGCGCGCGCTGGACGCCACCGGCGTCGCCGACCTCGCCGACCGACCCGTGGCGGAGCTCTCCGGCGGGCAGCGGCAGCGCGTGTGGATCGCGATGGTGCTGGCCCAGGAGACCGACATCGTGCTGCTCGACGAGCCCACGACATACCTCGACGTCGCGCACCAGGTGGACCTGCTCGACCTGCTGTCGGAGCTGAACCGCACCCGCGGCACCACGGTCGTCATGGTGCTGCACGAGCTGAACCTCGCCGCCCGCTACGCCGACCACCTCGTGGTGATGAGCGCGGGGCAGGTCGTGGCGGGGGGCCGGCCCGGGGACGTCCTCACCGAGGAGACGGTGCACGCCGCGTTCGGCCTGCGGTCCCGCGTCGTGCCCGACCCGGTGTCGGGAACGCCACTCGTCGTGCCCCTCGGACGGACTCATTCCGGCAACGCTGCATAGGTTAGGCTCTCCTCACCTACCGTTCCTCTCGCGCCGCGTCGGCGCGAGCACACCGAGGAGAACCCGTGCGTCTTCGCCGTCCTCTCGCCGCTGCCGCCGCCCTGGCGGCGACGGCAGCCCTGACCCTCGCCGGCTGCGCCTCCGGCGACTCCCCCGAGGGCGACGGGTCCGCCGCCCCGAGCGGGTCGGCGTCCGGCGCCACCGACGAGTTCCCGATCACCATCGAGCACGCCTTCGGCGAGACCGTGATCGACAAGGCGCCCGAGCGCGTCGCCACCTGGGGCTGGGGCTCCACCGAGGCCGCCATCTCCGTCGGCGTGTACCCCGTGGCCGTGGCCGAGCAGGTCTGGACCGTCGGCGAGGACGCGCTGCTCCCCTGGGTCGAGGAGGCCTACGACGAGGCCGGCGTCGCCAAGCCGACCATCCTCGACGACCCCGAGGCCGGCGCGTCCGTCCCCTACGAGGAGTTCGTCGAGGCCAAGCCCGACCTCATCGTGGCGCCGTACTCCGGCCTCACCAAGGAGCAGTACGACGTCCTCAAGGACATCGCGCCCGTCGTCGCCTTCCCCGACACGGCCTGGACCACCCCGTGGGACGACACGATCCGCATCACCGCGCAGGCGCTCGGCCGCTCGGCCGCCGGCGACAAGGTGCTCTCCGACATCGACGCCTTCGTCGCCGACAAGGCCGCGAAGCACCCCGAGTTCGCCGGCAAGACGTTCGCGGCCGTCGTCGACTCGCCCACCGAGGGCAAGGTCTACGTGTACCCGCAGGCCGACCCGCGCGCGGGCTTCCTCGAGGGCCTCGGCGTGAAGATCGCGCCCTCGGTGGCCGAGCTCGACACCTCCGACGGCGGGTTCTTCTACGCCCTGTCGTACGAGGAGCTCGACAAGCTGACGTCCGACTTCATCGTCGACTACGCCTACACGCCCGAGGACGCCAAGGCGTTCCTCACCAAGAAGGAGCTGCAGGCGATCCCGGCCGTCAAGGCCGGCAAGGTCGCGCAGATCGTCGGCACCGCGCCCGTCTCGTCGGTCTCCCCGCCCACCGCCCTGTCGGTGTACTGGGAGGACGGCTTCCCCGCCCTCGTCGACTCGATGGCGACGGTGCTCGGCGACTGACGTCGCCGCCCGGACGCACCGAGACCCCCGTCCGCTCCTCGGGAGCGGGCGGGGGTCTCCGTCGTCCGGCCGGCATGCTCAGCCGTGCGCTCGGCCGGGGTTCTCGTCCGGCGCGCTCACTCGGCGTCGGGCGTGTCCACCGCGCCGCCGTAGCGCCGGTCGCGGCGCGCGAACTCCTCGACCGCGCGCCACAGGTGCCGGCGGTCGACGTCGGGCCACGGCTCGGGCAGGAACACCATCTCCGCGTACGCGGCCTGCCAGATCATGAAGTTGGACGTGCGCTGCTCCCCCGACGAGCGCAGGAACAGGTCGACGTCCGGCAGGTCCGGCTCGTCGAGGTAGCGCTGCACCGTCTTCTCGGTGACCCGCGCCGGGTTGAGCCGGCCGGCGGCGACCTCGCGCGCGATGGCGGCCGCGGCGTCCGCGATCTCGGCCCGGCCGCCGTAGTTGACGCACATCGTCAGCGTGCAGCGGTCGTTCTCCTTGGTCATCTCCTCGGCGACCTGCAGCTCCTTGATCACCGACCCCCACAGCTTCGGCCGGCGACCCGCCCAGCGGATGCGCACGCCCCACGACGACATCTCGTCGCGGCGGCGGCGGATGACGTCGCGGTTGAAGTTCATGAGGAACTTCACCTCGTCCGGCGACCGCTTCCAGTTCTCCGTGCTGAACGCGTACGCCGACACGTGCTTGACGCCGATCTGCACGGCGCCGGCCACGACGTCGAGCAGCGACTTCTCGCCCTGCTTGTGCCCCTCCACCCGGGGCAGGCCCCGCGCGTTGGCCCACCGGCCGTTGCCGTCCATGACGATCGCCACGTGGTTCGGCACGAACTGGGCCGGGATGTCCGGCGGCGTCGCCCCCGAGGGGTGCGGGTAGGGCTCGGCGTACCGGGCGTCGGGGGTGCGGGGCATCAGGCCTCTCTCTCGGTCGTGCGCGATCCGGTCATGCGCGATCCAGTCATGCGCGCTCGATCATGCGCAGGGAACGCAGCGTGCGCTCCAGGTAGTACTGCGAGTAGGCCGCGACCAGCCCGGACGCCTCGGTGCGGTGGCGCGCGTCGGAGGCGTCCGCCGTCTCCCAGTCGCCGCCGAGCAGGGCGCCCAGCAGCGCGAACGTCTCCGGCGCGGGCGCCGTCGAGCCCGGCGGGCGGCAGCGCGAGCAGACCGCCCCGCCCTGCCCCACGGAGAACGCGTGGTGCGGGCCCGGCTCCCCGCAGCGGGCGCAGTCGGTGAACGACGGCGCCCAGCCGGCGACGGCGAGGCCGCGCAGCAGGTAGGAGTCGAGCACGAGGCCCGGGGCGTGCGCGCGCTCCGACAGGGCCCGGAGCGCCCCCGCGAGCAGCCAGTACTGCTGCACCGCGGGCTCGTGCTCGGCCGCCACCAGCCGGTCGGCGGCCTCGAGCATCGCCGCGCCGGAGGTGTACAGGGCGTAGTCCTCGCAGATGGCGCGGGCGTACGGGCCCACGGTCTCGACCTGCGTGACGGTGTCGAGGTTGCGGCCCGTGTGCAGCTGCACGTCCACGACCATGAACGGCTCCAGCCGCGCGCCGAAGCGCGACGACGTGCGGCGTACCCCGCGCCCCACCCCGCGCACCTTGCCGTGCTCGCGGGTCAGGAACGTCACGATGCGGTCCGCCTCGCCCAGCTTGTGGGTGCGCAGCACGATCGCGTCGTCTCGGTACAGGGGCACGGTCCCATTGTCCCAGCCCCCACCCACGAAAGGTGTCAGGACCAGGGCGAGGTGTACCCCACCCTGGTCCTGACGGCTCGCGGGGCGGGTCAGCCCCGGGCGGCGCGGTTCACGGCGGAGACCACGGCCTTGAGCGACGCGGTGGTGATCGACGGGTCGATGCCGACGCCCCACAGGACGTCGTCGCCCACCTGGCACTCGACGTACGCCGCGGCGGTGGCGTCGCCGCCCTCGGACAGCGCGTGCTCCGCGTAGTCCAGCACGCGCACGTCCACGCCGACCTTCGAGATCGCGTCGACGAACGCCGCGAGCGGGCCGTTGCCGGAGCCCTCCAGCGTCACGTTCTCGCCGTGGTCGACGACGTCGACCGACAGCGCGGTGGCGCCGCCCTCGGCCGACGTGGTGCGGGTCTCGCGCAGCCGCAGGCGGCCCCACGGCTCCAGGCCCCGGGCGTCGTGCTCCTCGACGGGCAGGTACTCGTCGCTGAACATCCGCCAGATGTCGGAGCCGGTCACCTCGCTGCCCTCGGCGTCCGTGTAGTGCTGCACCACGCCGGAGAACTCGATCTGCAGGCGACGGGGCAGGTCCAGCGAGTGCTCGGCGGAGAGCAGGTACGCGATGCCGCCCTTGCCGGACTGCGAGTTCACGCGGATCACGGCCTCGTACGACCGGCCCACGTCCTTCGGGTCGATCGGCAGGTACGGGACGCCCCAGGTCAGGTCGTCCATGGCCTTGCCCTCGGCCTCGGCGCGGGCCGCCATGTGCTCGAAGCCCTTCTTGATCGCGTCCTGGTGGGAGCCGGAGAACGCGGTGAAGACCAGGTCGCCCACGTACGGGTGCCGCTCGTGCACCGGGATCTGGTTGCAGTGCTCCACGGTGCGGCGGATGCCGTCCATGTCGGAGAAGTCGATCTGCGGGTCGATGCCCTGGCCGAACAGGTTCATGCCGAGCGTCACCAGGTCGACGTTGCCCGTGCGCTCGCCGTTGCCGAACAGGCAGCCCTCGATGCGGTCCGCGCCGGCCTGGTAGCCCAGCTCCGCGGCGGCGACCGCGGTGCCGCGGTCGTTGTGCGGGTGCAGGGACAGCACGACGTGCTCGCGGAAGGCGAGGTTCCGGTTCATCCACTCGATCGAGTCGGCGTAGACGTTCGGGGTGGCCATCTCCACCGTCGCCGGCAGGTTGATGATCACGGGGCGCTCGGCCGTGGGCTCCAGCACCTCCAGCACCTCGTTGCAGATGCGGGCGGCGAACTCGAGCTCCGTGCCGGTGTACGACTCGGGCGAGTACTCGTAGTAGACCGTCGTCTCGGGGACGGTCTCCTCGAGCTTGCGGCACAGGCGGGCGCCCTGCAGGGCGATGTCGACGATGCCGTCCATGTCGCTGCGGAAGACGACCTCGCGCTGCAGGATCGACGTCGAGTTGTAGATGTGCACGATCGCCTGCTTGGCGCCGCGGATCGCGTCGTAGGTGCGCTCGATGAGGTGGTCGCGGCACTGGGTGAGCACTTGGATGACCACGTCGTCGGGGATGCGGCCCGTGTCGATGAGCTGGCGCACGAAGTCGAAGTCCGTCTGCGACGCGGACGGGAAGCCGACCTCGATCTCCTTGTAGCCCATCTGCACGAGCAGGTCGAACATGCGCAGCTTGCGCTCGGCGTCCATCGGCTCGATGAGGGCCTGGTTCCCGTCGCGCAAGTCGACGGCGCACCAGCGGGGCGCCGTGCTGATCCGCCGGTCGGGCCACGTGCGGTCCGGCAGGTCGACGCGGATCTGCTCGTGGAAGGGGACGTAGCGCGTGTACGGCATCCCGGAGGGGCGCTGCGGGTTGGCGCCGGCGATGCCGTCGGGGTGGTGGGTCATGGTGTCGCGTCCTTCGGTGGGGGCTCGGTGACCGTGGTCCCGGGTTCGGGACCGACGGTCGTGACCAGTCGGCCGGCGCGCCACAACCTCCGCGACGGGGGGTCCGGCCTTAGAGGGCCCCGCCGCGGCACCGAAGGAGGAGGCTCACCGTGCGATGCACGCTGCCACGGTACACCTTCGTCACGGCCCGTCAGCGCCGTGACCGCAGGGCGGCGTCGACGGCCGGGTCGCCGAGCGCGCCGAGCCAGTCGAGCAGCGCCGGGTACGTCGACGGGTTGGCCGCGACGTACGACCGCAGGTGGGGCGCCTCGGCCGCGATCCGCGCCAGGTCGGCGAGCGGCGTGGCCGGGTCCATCGCCTGCGCAGCGCTCCAGCCGGGAGCCTGCGCCACCGGCGCCTGGACCGGCGGCAGCACCTGCGTGGAGTCGGGCGCCTGCTGGACGCGCACCGGCTCCATCTGCTGGGTGGCGTCCATCGGGCGCTCCGCCGCGACGGGCCGCGTCGCGGCGACCGGG
Organism: Isoptericola sp. NPDC057653; assembly: GCF_042799955.1. Classification (NCBI taxonomy): domain Bacteria; kingdom Bacillati; phylum Actinomycetota; class Actinomycetes; order Micrococcales; family Promicromonosporaceae; genus Isoptericola; species Isoptericola sp. NPDC057653. The sequence continues at coordinate 897,758 of NZ_JBHVHP010000002.1, forward strand.
GCGGAGGCCGGCCTCGACCTCGGCGCGACCGAGGTGGGTGCGGACGCCGGCCGGCCCGCGTCCGGCGTGACGGCCGCCGGGGCGGCTCCGGTCGTCGGCGCGACGACGGCGACGGGGACGGCCTCGCCGAAGGACCGCTCCGCGGCCGGCTCGGTCAGGGGCTCCGCGGCGGGCTCGGGCGCCTCGGGCGCCGAGGCCGCGAGCTCGCGGACCGACGGCGGCACCAGCAGCACGGCCAGCGCGATGCCCGGCAGCCCGAAGGCGATCAGCAGCTCCTCCACGTTGGACTGCGTGCCCAGGCCGGCGCGCGCGACGACGATCACCAGGCCCAGCACGACGAGCACGCAGGAGGCGCCGACGGCGGTGACGTGGCCCGAGCGCGGGTCGCGCTCCAGGGCGCGCCGGGCCGCGAAGGCGACCGCGACCATGAGGACGCCGACGACCAGGCGCAGCACCAGGGCCACCGCGACCCCGTCGTCGATGATCCGGACCAGGGCGACCAGGGCCACGAACGCCGCGACGAGCGCCACCAGGCCGAGGGCCCGCTCGGCCACCGCGACCCAGCGCCGCGCCCGCACGTCGTCGGGCTCGTCGGCCGTCCGCGCGCCGTCGTCGACGATGCGCCGCGCGGTGACGGCCGCGACCACCGGCAGCAGGAGCAGGCCGAGGCGCTGCTCGTGCACGCTCTCGAACCACGGGCGCAGGTTGCCGCCGGAGAACAGGACGAGCTCGAGGGCCACCGCGCCGCCCAGCGCGAGGAGCACGTAGCCGGCCGACAGGTCGCCGGACCGCAGGTAGGTGCCGACGGTGAACCACAGGACGCCGAGCACCACGAGGGCGTTGAGGGTGCCGACGACCGACGTCGTCCACGACGCGCCCTGCACGAGCGAGGCGAGGGGCGTGGCCAGCGTGCCGAGCGCGACGACCCCGGCGACGACGGCGGGCAGGTGCACCCAGCGGGTCGCCGCCGCGAGCGCGGCGCCGGCCAGCCCGACCGCGAGCCCGGCCCCGACGCCGCCCGCGGCGTCCGCGGGCGCGGTGGCGTCCAGCACGAGGTACACGACGGCGACGACCGCGTACGGGACGCAGGCGATCGCGACGGTGCGGCGCGCGGTCAGCACGTCCCAGGAGGACGGGCCGATACCGCCGCGGCGCAGGTAGGGGGCGGCGACGGCGAGCAGCGCCAGCACCGTGACGAGCACGATCTCGAGGCGGTCGCTGCCACGGTGCGCGTGGTCCCACGGGAGCGGGAGCGCGACGAGGAGCGCGAACGCCGCCACGACGTCGCGCACGAGCTCACGGACCGGCACCCCGCCGAACGGCGAGCGCTCCTGCTCGGGTGCGTCGGTGGTTGCGGGATCGGTCATGCGGGTCTCTCCATGGTGCTCCGGGGCGGGCGGCGGCGCGTGCACGCCTCCGCTCCGTTTCTACCCGACGCGGCGCCCCGGCGTCGTGTCCCGCGCGGGTGGGTTGGTCACACCACCCGCGCGAGGGGTCAGATCCCGAGCTGGTACACGCCCCAGTACGCGAGGGTGCACAGCAGCAGGAGCGCGCCGGCCAGGGTGGCCCAGAAGGTCACGACCGCGGGCCACCCGCGCGCCACCGCGACGTCCGCGCCGCCCCGGCGCTCCGCGCGGGCGTCGGCCACCCGCCGGATCACGAGCGCCCCGGCCACCGCCGTCGCGACGCCGAGCAGCCGCACGACGATCCAGCCGCCCTGCACGACGAGGTCGTCGCGCTGGTAGTCCAGGGCGAGCCGCGCGACCGACAGCAGGTAGAACACGAGCGCAGCCATCGTCGCGACGGTGCCCAGCCCGAGCCCCAGGAGGGACGAGCGCAGCCCGCGGGCGAGCCGCGGCGCCGTCGTCGTCGACCGCCGCAGCACGACGCGACGCACGAGCGCGTGCGCCGACCAGACCAGCGGCCCGAGGACCAGCAGCCCGATCCCCACGATCACCGCGCCCACGACGATGTCGCCGTTGCCCCACCAGCGCGGCTGGGGCACGGCGGACGCGAGGTAGAGCTGGTTCGGGGTGTCGCCGGCGATGCGGGGCGGCGCGGCGGCCGTCCCCGGCATCCCCTGCACCCAGGTCGCGACGTCGCGCGCGAAGTCGGGGTGCAGGTGCATCTCGCCGTCCTGGGGCACGTTGATGCCGTGGTTCGCGCCCTGGTAGTAGCGGACGGTCACCGGGGCCTGGTCGCCGTTCACGGAGGTGTCGGCGATGACCTGCCGGGCGCCCTGCTCGATCGGCATCGACGGGTCCGCCGTGCCGTAGACCACGAGGACGGGCGCGGTCTGCTTCTCGAGCCACGGCCGCACGTCGAAGTCGGCGTACTGGAACCCGCCGCCGGGCAGCTGCATGCCCACCGCGCGCGGGATCGCGCGGAACACCTGCTCGGGCACGCCGGTGTTGCGCAGGTAGCTGTCCACGGCGAAGGCCGCCTGCTGGCGGGGCGGCACGACGGGCGCGGACACGAGGATGGTGAACGCGATCGTCGGGTCCTGCGCCTGCATCACCGGCACGATCCAGGTGCCCTCGGACTCGCCGTAGACGCCGACCTCGTCCGGGTCCACCCCGTCGACGGTGCGCAGCAGCTGGACCGAACGCTCGTAGTCGCCGGCCATCGCGACGTAGTCCCGGTCGCGGGTGGTGTAGGTGTCCAGGCGCTTGTCGGGCACCAGCGTGACCACGCCCGCGCTCGCGAGCGCCGTGGCCGACTCGATGAAGGCGACGGTGGACTTGCCCGTGCCGGCGCCGTGCACGTAGACGACGCCGGGGCGGTCGTGCAGGGGCGCGCCGTCCTCGCCGAGGGGCTGGCGCAGCAGGCCCTGCACGACGGCGCCGTCGAGCGGGATCGTCACGGTGGTCTCGCGGACCTCGAACTCGCCGACGGTCCCGATGTCGGCGTCGGGGTCGACGCCGCCGATCGTGGTGTCCGTCGTGGCGGGGACCAGGTGGTCGGTGACGGGCACCGGGTCCCACTGCGGGCCGGCCACCGCCCCGGTCAGTGCCAGGCCCACCAGGATCGCCGCCGTCGTCGCAATAGTCCGGAACACCACGTAGCGATGCTACTCGGCGTGGCCTGCGCCGACGGCCCGGAAATCCCCCGCGGCCTCGGGGGACGTCCCCCGTGCCGAGGGGCGCCCCCGCCGCCCGGGCGGCGGGGGTCGGAGCACGCGGACCGCTCAGAACCCCAGGCGCTGGAGCTGCTTCGGGTCGCGCTGCCAGTCCTTCGCGACCTTCACGTGCAGGTCGAGGTACACCCGCGTGCCGAGCAGCTTCTCGATCCCCTGACGCGCGGTGGTGCCCACCTCGCGCAGTCGCGCCCCGCCCTTGCCGATGACGATCGCCTTCTGGCTGTCGCGCTCCACGAACAGGTTCACCCGCACGTCGAGCAGCGGCGGGCGCCCCTTCGCGGGGTCGCCGCTGCCCTCGCGCTCGAGGATCTCCTCGACCACGACGGCCAGGGAGTGCGGCAGCTCGTCGCGGACGCCCTCCAGGGCCGCCTCGCGCACCAGCTCCGCGACCATGACCTGCTCGGGCTCGTCGGTCAGCTCGCCGCCCGGGTAGAGCTCGGGCCCCTCGGGCAGGTGCGCGACCAGGACGTCGGTGAGCTCGTCGACCTGGTAGCCGTCGCGCGCCGAGACGGGCACGATGGCGGACCAGTCGCGGTCCACCGAGCGGGCGAGCTCGTCGACGGCGAGGAGGTGCTCCATCAGCCGGCCGCGGTCGACGAGGTCCGACTTGGTCACGACGGCGACGACGGGCACCGCGCGCCGGCCCTCCATGAGCGGCGCGAGCTGGGCCGCGATGTACCGGTCGCCCGGGCCGATCTTCTGGTCGGCGGGCAGGCAGAACGCGATGACGTCGACCTCGCCGAGCGTGTCCTGCACCAGCGCGTTGAGCCGCTCGCCCAGCAGGGTGCGCGGGCGGTGCAGCCCGGGGGTGTCCACCAGCACGAGCTGGGCGTCGTCACGGTGCACGATGCCGCGGATGGTGTGCCGCGTGGTCTGCGGCCGCGCGGACATGATCGCGACCTTCTCCCCCACCAGGGCGTTGGTGAGCGTCGACTTGCCGACGTTGGGTCGCCCGACGAGGCAGGCGAAGCCGGAGCGGTGCGGGGCGGCGCCGGGGCGCGCGGGGTCGGTGGTCATGCGTGTGCTTCCTTCTGGTCTGGCGGTGCGACTCCGTCGCCCGCTGCTGTGTCGTCGTCCGTGGGTGCCGCGCGCTGCACGAGCAGCGTGGCGAGCTGCTTGCGGCGGCCCTCGACGCGGTCGGCCACGAGGTGCAGGCCGCCGACGTCGGCCGTCGAGCCGGTGAGCGGCACCTTGCCGAGCGCCTTCGCGAGCAGGCCGCCGGCCGTGTCCACGTCGTCGTCGTCGAGCCGCAGGTCGAACAGCTCGCCGAGCTCGTCGACCGGCATCCGGGCGGACACGAGGAACGTGCCGTCCCCCAGGTCCTCCGGCTCGACGACGGGCGCGGTGTCGTGCTCGTCGGTCAGCTCGCCGACCAGCTCCTCGATGACGTCCTCGACGGTGACGAGGCCGGCGATGCCACCGTACTCGTCCACGACGAGGGCGATGTGGGAGCGGGAGGCCTGCATCTCGCGCAGCAGCTCGTCCGCGGGCTTCGACTCGGGCACGAAGACGGCGTCGCGGGCGACCGAGACCACGGGGCGGGAGCCCGCGCCGGGCTCGCCCTCCAGCACCCGCGCGACGTCCTTGAGGTAGGCGACGCCCACCAGGTCGTCCACCTCCTCGCCGACGACGGGGACGCGCGAGTACCCGGAGCGCAGGAAGAGCCGCATGGCCTTGCGCAGCGGCGTCGCCGCCGTCACCGTCACCATGTCGGTGCGCGGCACCATCACCTCGCGGGTCAGGGTGCCGCCGAGCTCGACGACCGAGCGGATGAGCTCGCGCTCGGCGTCCTCGATCGCCTCGTTGTCGCGCACGCGCTCGGCCACCTCGCGCAGCGCGTCCTCGCCCGGGTCGTGCTCGCCGTCGCGCTCGCCGGACCGGCCGGCGGCCCGCTCGCTCGTCCGGTCGGTGAGCCAGGCCGCGCCCCGGTGCACCCCGGAGAGCGGGCCCGCCAGGGCCAGGAGCACCGGCAGCGGCCGGCGCAGGCCGAGGGCGCGCGGGCTCAGGCGCACGAAGACGACGCCCGCCGCGAGGCCCACGACCGCGGCGACGAGCAGCACCTGCCACCACGTGTCGAACCAGTCCGCGATCATGAGGGTGGCCGCCGCGAGGGCGACGGTCTCGGCGAAGACGCGCACGAGGGCGAACGCCGCCACCGCCGCCGGCGGGTCCACGACCAGGCCCTGCACGGCCCGCAGCCGGGCCAGCCGGGTGCGGCGCGCGGTGGGCGTGAGCTCCTCGGACGTCTCGGCCTCGATGACCGCGTCGGCCACCGAGGTGCGCGTGATCCGCAGCACCGCCGCCTCGCCCGCCGACAGCATCCCCGCGAGGGCGAGCGCGACCAGCGCCACCAGGGCCAGCAGCAGCTCGGGTCCGTCCATCAGGCCACCGCCGCCGTCACCGGCCGGCGAGGAAGGTGAGCAGGAGGCGTCGCTGCAGCGCGAACATCTCCTTCTCCTCCTCCGGCTCGGCGTGGTCGTAGCCGAGCAGGTGCAGGATGCCGTGCGTGGTGAGGAGCAGCAGCTCCTCCGCCGTCGAGTGGCCCGCGACCTGCGCCTGCTGGGCGGCCACCTCCGGGCACAGCACGACGTCGCCGAGCGTGCCGGGCGGCGCCTCCTCGCCCTCGCGGCCCGGGCGCAGCTCGTCCATCGGGAACGACAGCACGTCCGTGGGGCCGGGCTCGTCCATCCACTGCACGTGCAGCTCCGTCATGACCGTCGTGTCGACGAACATGATGGAGAGCTCGCTGCGCGGGTGCACGTGCAGCGCGTCCAGCACGTACCGTCCCAGCGCCGCGAACTCGGCCTCGTCGACCTCGACGCCCGACTCGTTCGCCACCTCGATGCTCATGACCTGCGTGCCCCTCGTTCGTACGGGCCGCGGCCCTGTCGTCCTTGTCGCGCTTGTCGTCCCTGGTCGGGTCGCGCCGTCGCGACGTCCCACCGCGCGTACGCGTCGATGATGTCGCTGACGAGCTTGTGCCGCACGACGTCCGCCGAGGTCAGCCGGCAGAACTCGACGTCGTCGACGCCGGTGAGGATGTCCTCGACGACCCGCAGGCCCGACGTCGTGCCGCCGGGCAGGTCGACCTGCGTGGCGTCCCCCGTGATGACCATCGTGGAGCCGAAGCCGAGGCGCGTGAGGAACATCTTCATCTGCTCGGCCGAGGTGTTCTGCGCCTCGTCCAGGATGATGAAGGAGTCGTTGAGCGAGCGGCCCCGCATGTAGGCCAGGGGGGCCACCTCGATCGTGCCGGCCTCGATGAGCCGCGGGATCGCGTCGGGGTCCATCATGTCGTGCAGCGCGTCGTACAGCGGCCGCAGGTACGGGTCGATCTTGTCGCTCAGGGAGCCGGGCAGGAAGCCGAGCTTCTCCCCCGCCTCGACGGCCGGCCTGGTGAGCACGATGCGGTTCACGCGCTTGGCCTGCAGGGCCTGCACGGCCTTGGCCATCGCGAGGTAGGTCTTGCCGGTGCCCGCCGGGCCGATGCCGAACGTGATCGTGTTCGCGTCGATCGCCTCGACGTAGTGCTTCTGGCCCACCGTCTTGGGGCGGATGGTGCGGCCGCGGCTCGACAGGATGTTGAAGGTGAGCACCTCGGCCGGACGCTGGGCGGAGGCCGCCGTGAGCATCTGGACCGACCGCGCCACGACCTCGGGAGTCAACGGCGTGCCCGACTCGACCACCTCGACGAGCTCGTCGAGCAGGCGGGAGACGAGGGCGACCTCGCCGGCGGGGCCGCTCACCACGATCTCGTTGCCGCGCGCGTGCACGTCGACGCCCGGGAACCCGTCCTCGACGGCCCGCAGCACGGAGTCCCTGCTGCCGAGCAGGGCGACCATCGGCACGTGCGTGGGCACCACGATGCGGTGCTCGGTGGACCGTTCGGCGTGCGCGGCCGACGCGCCGGGGGTGCCGGAGGCGGCGTGGGGTGTCGATGTCATGGGGCCGGCTGCGCCGGGGCCCTCCTTCGCGAGACGGGTTTCGTGGGCGACACGAGTCTATCGAGCGGGCGCCCACCCCGGCACGCCGTTTCCGTCAGGCGGGGGTCCAGCCGAGCTTCGCGCCGGCCAGCACGTGGCCATGCACGTGGAAGACGCTCTGCCCGGCGCGGGGGCCGGAGTTGAAGATGAAGCGGTACTGGCCGTCGGCGAGGTCGCCGGCCACGCGGTCGGCCAGGCCGACCACCTCGGCCAGCAGGGCCGGGTCCGCGACGGCGAGCGTCGCGACGTCGCCGTGGTGCTCCTTCGGCACCACGAGGACGTGCACCGGGGCCTTCGGGTCGATGTCGCGGAACGCGATCACGCGGTCCGAGCTGGCGACCACGTCCGCGGGCAGGTCGCCGGCGACGATCTTGCAGAACAGGCAGTCGGTGGTGGCGCTCGTCATGCCCCGGACGTTACCGCGCCGCGGTGCCTCCCCGCGCGGTCGCGCCGGCCGGGGGTGCCGCTCCGGACGCGTCGGGTCAGGACCAGCGCCCGAGGCGCTCGCACAGCAGCGCGACGGCGACGGGGCCGGCGGTGGACGTCCGCAGCACGTGCGGGCCCAGCCGCGCGGCGACGGCGCCCGCCTCCTCGAGGGCGGCGACCTCCGCGTCGGCGATGCCGCCCTCAGGACCGACGACGAGCAGCACCGCCGGGGCGCCGGCCCCGTCCGTCCCCGCCCCGGGCGACCCCGCGGGCAGCGGGACCCGTGCGAGCGGGACGGTCGCCTCCTCGTGCAGCACCACGGCGGCCCCGCCCGCCGCGACGACCTCGCGGACGCGGGCGGCGAGCTGGCGCGTGGTGACCGGCTCTGCCACGGGCGGCAGGCACGCGCGCCGCGCCTGCTTCACGGCCGATCGCACGGTCGCGACCCACTTGGCGTGCGACTTCGCGGCCCGCTGCCCGCGCCACACGACGACGGACCGGTCGGCCTGCCACGGCACCACGGCGTCGACCCCGACCTCGACGGCGGCCTCCACGGCCAGCTCGTCCCGGTCGCCCTTGGCCAGCGCCTGCACCAGCGTGAGCACGACGGCGGGCGCGGGCTCCGCGACCACCTCGTCGACGCGCAGGCGCACCTCGCCGCCCTCGACGACGTCGACCACGCAGCGCAGCCGCGTCCCCGCGCCGTCGACGACGTCCAGCCGCTCGCCGGGGCCGCGGCGCTGCACGACACCCGCGTGCCGCCCCTCCGCGCCGTCGAGCACGTAGACGTCGCCCGCGGACAGCGCGCCGAGCGCGCCGCCCTCGGCGAGGAAGACGGGCGCGCTCACCTCAGCGGCCGCTCAGCTTGTCGCGCAGCCGCGAGAAGACCCCCGGGTGCGCCGCGGTCAGCCGCGGCTCCGGGCGCTCCTCGCCGCGCAGCGTGGCCAGCGAGCGCAGCAGCTCCGTCTGCTCCTCGTCCAGGGCGGTGGGCACCTGGACGTCGACGTGCACGTTGAGGTCGCCGCGCCCGCCCGCGTGCAGGTGGCCGACGCCCAGGCCCTTGAGCGTCACGACCTGCCCCGGCTGGGTGCCCGGGCGCAGGTCGATCTCCTGCTCGCCGTCGAGCGTCTCCAGGTCGAGGACGGTGCCGAGCGCGGCCGCCGTCATCGGCACCTGCAGCGTGCAGTGCAGGTCGTCGCCGCGCCGCACGAACGTGTCGTGCGGCTTCTCGCGGATCTCGACGTACAGGTCGCCGGCGGGGCCGCCGCCGGGGCCGACCTCGCCCTGCGAGGTGAGCTTGATGCGCGTGCCCGTGTCGACGCCGGCCGGCACGTTGACCGTGAGGGTGCGGCGCGAGCGCACGCGCCCCTCGCCGGAGCAGTCCGCGCACGGCTCGGGGATGACGGTGCCGAAGCCCTGGCACGCGGCGCAGGGCGCGGTCGTCATGACCTGGCCGAGGAAGGAGCGCGCCACACGCTGCACGTTGCCGCGGCCCTGGCAGACCTCGCAGGTCTTGAGGTCGGTGCCGGGCCGGCAGCCGTTGCCGCCGCAGGTGCCGCACACGACGGCGGTGTCCACCTGCAGCTCGCGCTTGGCGCCGAACGCGGCCTCGGCGAGGTCGATGTCCATGCGCACGAGGGCGTCCTGGCCGCGGCGGGCGCGCGGCACGGGGCCGGCGGGCGCCCCGCCGCCGCCGAAGAACGTCTCGAAGATGTCCTGGAAGCCGAACCCGTTGCCGAAGCCGGCGCCGGCGCCGCCGGACGGCGAGCTCGGGTCCACCCCCATGTCGTACTGCTGGCGCTTGTCCGGGTTGGACAGCACCTCGTAGGCGCGGGCGACGTCCTTGAAGCGGTCCTCGCCGGCCTCGCCGGCGACGTCGGGGTGCAGCTCGCGGGCGAGCTTGCGGTACGCCTTCTTGATCTGCTCGGCCGAGGCGTCGCGGGGGACGCCCAGGATCTCGTAGTAGTCGGTCACAGGTCTCTCTTCGGTGACGTGTCGGTGACGTGCACGGTCAGGTCGTCTGGTTCGGGGGTTCCCCGGGGGCCGTCAGCTGGGCAGCACCCGGGACAGGTAGCGGGCGACGGCGCGCACCGAGGCGATCGTGCCCGGGTAGTCCATCCGGGTGGGGCCGATCGACCCCAGGATGGCCACCGTGTCGCCGTCGGTCCCGTAGCCGGAGGCGACGACGGAGGTCTCGATGAGGCCGTCGAGACGGTTCTCGTGGCCGATGCGGATCCCGACCCCGGGGCCGGGCTCCGCGGCCAGCTCGGTGAGGAGCCCGAGCAGCACCACCTGCTCCTCGAGCGCCTCGAGCACGGGGCTGAGCCCCTGCTCGAAGCGCATCTCGGCGCGGGCGAGGTTCGCGGTGCCGGCGAGGACGATGCGGTCCTCGCGCTGTGCGCCGAGGGTGTCGACCACGAGGTCGGCGATCCCGCGGGCCAGCGGGGCCAGCTCGGCGTCCAGCCCGCCCACGACGCGCGCGAACGCGTCCGGCAGGTCCACGAGCCGCTGGCCCGCGGCCGCCGCGTTGAGGCGGCCCCGCAGCTCGCCGAGCGTGCCCTCGTCGAGGGCACCCAGGTCGGGCGCCGGGCCGGCCGGCGAGTCCACCGTGACGACGGCGGGCTCCGCGCCGGGCCCCGCGCCGACGTCGAGGAAGCGCTGCTCCACGCGGCCGGTGTCCGTGATCACGACGACCAGGAGGCGCGCGCCCCCGACGGGGACGATCTCCAGGTGGCGCAGGCCGGACACCCGCAGCGACGGGTACTGGACCACGGCGACCTGCCCGGTGAGCTGGGCGATGAGCCGCCCGGCACGGCCGAGCACGTCGTCCAGGTCGATCGCCTCGGACAGGAACGTCTCGATCGCCCGGCGCTGCGGGCTGGTCAGGGGCCGCACCTCGGCGAGGCGGTCGACGAAGAGGCGGTACCCCTTGTCGGTGGGGATGCGGCCGGCCGAGGTGTGCGGCTGGGCGATGTACCCGGCCTCCTCGAGCGCGGCCATGTCGTTGCGGATCGTGGCGGGCGAGACGCCGAGGCCGTGCCGCTCCGTGAGCATGCGCGACCCCACCGGCTCGCGCGTGTGGACGTAGTCCTCCACGATCGCGCGCAGCACGGCCAGCCGACGTTCCTCGCTCACGGTCCTCCCTCGTGTGGCGCGCGCGTGCACGACGCTTAGCACTCTCGTATCCCGAGTGCCATCCTACGCGGGGTCACGACAGGTCCGCGGGAGGCCCGCCCGGCATGCCCCGGCCCCCGTCTGAGGTACCCCGGCCCCCGTCTGAGGTACCCCTCCGCCCGAAGATGCGGCACCTGACCGATCCGCCGCCGTACCTCAGGAGCCGAAGGTGGAACCACCGGCAGCCACCGGGGCTTCCGGCGAAGGAGATCCGTGATGAACGAGTTCCTGTACTACGACGAGTTCCGCCTCCGCGAGGCGGAGGCCGAGCAGACGCTGCTCCAGGACGTCGAGCGTCGGGAGGCCATGACCGGCGGCGACCGGCGGGGGCGCGGCCGTGCCGCGGCCCGTCGCCGGGCCGACCGTCGCGCCTGGGGCCTGCTGCCCGCGGGCCTGAGCCGGTCCTGGACGCTGTGACCGACCCGGTGACGGCGGCCGCGGCGCCCGCCGCGGACCACGTCTCGCCGGTCGGCGCGACCCCGGCGGGCGCACCGCCGGCCTGGCACGATGACGAGGTGCCCGCCACCTCGACCGGGTCGGCCCTCGGGCCGCACCCCACCCTCCCCTCGCGACCGCCCATGATCGGTCGCGAGGCCGACCTCGCCGCCCTTCGCGACGCGTTCGCCGCAGCCCTCGGGGGCACCGGCGGCACCGTCGTGGTGGGCGGCGAGGCCGGTATCGGCAAGACCCGGCTCGTGGCCGAGTTCCTCACCGGGCTCGCCGGGCTCACCGGGCTCACCGACGCCGCGGGCGCCGGCACCCTCGTGCTGCACGGGCAGTGCGCAGACTCCGGCTCCGGCCCGCTCCCCTACGCGGCGCTCACGGGCGTCCTCGCCGACGTGCTGGACGCGCTCGGCCCCGAGGGCACCCTCGAGGCGGCCGGGCCGGCCGCCGACGCGCTCGGCACGCTCGCCCCCGGGCTGGTCGAGGTGCGGCGCGACGTCGACCACGGCCGCCTGCCCGAGGTGCTCGCCGACCTCGTCTCGGCCGTCTCCGCGACGCGGCCGGTCGTCCTCGTGCTCGAGGACCTGCACTGGTCCGACGACGTGACCCGGACCGTCGTCGCCCGGCTGGCGCGGTCCGCACCGCGGTCGACCCTCCTGGTGGTCGCCACCTACCGCAGCGACGACGTCGGGCGCCGCCACCCGCTGCGCACGACCCTGGCCGAGCTGGAGCGCTCGCGCCTGGCCGCCCGCGTCGAGCTGGCCCGCCTGGACGCCGCCGACGCCGCCCGCCTGGTCACGACCCTCGTCACCACGCGCGGCCGAGGCCGCGAGCTGCCCGGCCCGGTGCTCGGCGAGCTCGCCGAGCGCTCCGAGGGCGTGCCGTTCTACGCCGAGGAGCTCGCGGCGTTCGCGGGCGAGGCGATGCCGGTGTCCCTGCGCGACCTGCTGCTGCTGCGCTACTCGGCCCTGAGCGACGCCGCCCAGACCTTCTGTCGCACGGTGGCGGCCGCCGGCCCGCACGCCCCCCACGGCCTGCTCACCGCGATGCTCGGCGAGGACGGGCTCGAGGACGCCGAGGACGCCGCCCGCGAGGCCGTCGAGGCGCACGTGCTCGTGGCCGACGGCGACGGCTACCGGTTCCGCCACGCCCTCATGCAGGAGGCGGTCGACCACGAGCTGCTGCCCGGCGAGGCGCGCCGCCTCCATGCCGCGTGCGCCCGCTCCCTCGAGGAGACCGGCCGCACGCTCGCGGACGCCGCGGCCGCCGCCGACCACTGGTGGCGGGCCCGCGTGCCCGACCGCGCGCTGGCCGCGGCGGTCCAGGTCGTCACGTCCTCCGAGCCGGACGGCGCCACGTCGACGGCCGTCGCGGCCGGCGAGCGCGCGCTGGAGCTGTGGGACCTGGTGCCCGACGCGGACCGGGTGGCCGGGCAGCACCGCGCGTCGCTCCTGCGGCACGTCGCCGCCGCGCTGCAGGACGCCGCACAGGTGGACCGGGGGGCCGGCCTCGCACGGGAGGCCGTCGCGGAGTGGCCCGCCGACGACCCGGCCGGGCGGGCGCAGGCCCTCTCGACGCTGGCGCACATCCTCGGCAAGGCGGGCGACCCCGCGTCCGACGGCCTCATCGACGAGGCGCTGGCCCTCCTCCCCGCGGACGACCACGCGGGACGGGCGCCGCTGCTGCGGCTCAAGGCCCGCAACGCGATGATGGACGCGCGCGACGTCGAGGCGGTCGCTGTGGCCGGCGAGGCGCTCGCCGCCGCGCGGGCGGCCGGGGACGAGAAGAACTTCTCCCTCGCCCTCAACATGCGGGCCATGAGCCGGATCAACGGCGGGGACCTCGACGGGCTCGAGGAGCTCGAGCTGTCGGGCGTGGTCGCGGGCGACGACTGGCGCGCCCAGTGCCACTACTACACGAACGCCGCGGACATCCGGCTCAAGCTCGGGCAGTACGCGGCGGCGGAGTCCCTGGCCGAGACCGGCGCACGGCTGGCGCGCGCCCTCGGCGCGGGGTGGGCCACCCGCGCGATGCTCGAGGGGAACGTGGCCGAGGCCTGGATCGAGCTGGGGCGGTGGGCCGACGCCGCGGACTGGTACGAGCGGTCGGTGCCGCTGATCGACCTCAGCGACTACTCCGTCTACCTGGGTGAGCGGTGGACGTGGCTGACGATGTGGCGCGGGGACGTCGGGGCGGCCCAGTCGCGGGCCCTCGCGCACCGGGCGACCTGGCTCCGGTTCGGCCGGGTCGAGGAGCAGATCCGGGCACGCGTCGCCGGGACGCTCGCGGAGCTCGCGCTCCTGCGCGACGACCTGGACGACGCGCTCGACCTCGTGTCCATCGCGCTCGAGGAGGGCTCCCTGTCCTCCTACTACCGCCTGTCCGTGCTGGCGGTCGCCGCCCGGGTGCTCGACCGTGCGCGCGCCGCCGGCCGGCCCGTGGACGTCGCCCCGTACCGGGCCGCGCTCGCGACCTGCGCGTCGTGGCCCACCTACCCCACGTGGGCGGCGGTGTTCGCGGCGGAGCTCGGCGACGGCTCCTGGGAGGCCGTGCTCGCCGCCGACGGGCCGGCGTCCCTGCGGCCCTACGCCCTGTTCCGCGACGGCGGGTCCCTGCTCGCGACGGGCGACCGCCAGGCCGCCAGGGTGCGCCTCGAGGCCGCGGTCGAGGCGGCCGAGGCCATCGGCTGCGGGCTCGTCGCCGACCAGGCGCGGGCACTGCTGGACGGCGCCGGCCTCGGCCGCGTCCGTGGCCGAGGCGGCCGCGCCCCGGCGGCGGAGCGGGCGCTCACGGAGCGCGAGAGCCAGGTGCTCGCGCTCGTCGCCGAGGGGCTGACGAACGGGCAGATCGCCGAGCGCCTGTTCATCAGCCGCAAGACGGCGTCGGTCCACGTGTCCGCCATCCTGCGCAAGCTCGGCGTCGCCAGCCGCACCGAGGCCGCCGTCGTCGCGCGCTCCGAGACCCCGTGACGAGCTCCCGGCGACCGTGCTGACGTCGCCCGACGCACCTGTACACATGCCCTGAGCAGTCGTGTACGGACCGCCCGGGTGCCCCCTCTCTAGCCGTGTCACCACACCCGGCTGGGAGGCCATCATGGATCCGCACGTGTACGACATGCTCTTCGAGCGCCGGCAGGAGGAGCTCGAGCGCGAGGTCGCCCTGCGCCGTCTGGCGCACGAGCTCCGCGCCTCGCGGCGGGCGCTCCGGGACGATGCCGTGGCACCAGCCCCCCGCGAGCCCCGGCGTCGCGCCGCGGCCGCGTCGCTGGGCCTGCCGCGCCACGCCTGACCCACCAGGCGCACGGTCGGCCGCACCGACCGCCCGCCGTCCTCGAGCCGTCGACGAGCCACCCGCTCGCCCCGCACGCGCCGCCCGGTCCCGACCGGGCGGCGCGTGCCGCGTGTCGGGACCGTCCCGGGCCCGGGCCCGACCGTAGGCTCGCGGCCGTGCACGACCGCTACGGCTCCGACATCCTGTCCTCCGCCGGCTCCCGCGCCCCCGGCGCGCCGGACGGCTCCGCCCACCACCGCCGCCGGCCGGTGTCGCGGCCCCAACCGGCGGAGCACGGCCTCGTCGTCGAGGAGGTCACGTCCGGATGGGTGGGCGCCGTCGTGCGCGTCGAGAAGTCGGGCGGCATGCACCTGGTGGTGCTCGAGGACCGGCGGGGCCGCACCCGGTCGTTCCCCCTCGGGCCCGGGTTCTGGGTGGACGGGCAGCCCGTCGAGCTCACCGCCCCCGTCACGCGGCGCGCCCCCGGACGCCCGACGCGCACCGCGTCCGGCTCCGTCGCCGTGCACGACCAGCGGGCGCGCGTCGCACGCGGCAGCCGCATCTGGGTGGAGGGCAAGCACGACGCCGAGCTGGTCGAGAAGGTGTGGGGCGACGACCTGCGGGTCGAGGGCGTGGTCGTCGAGATGCTCGACGGCGTCGACAACCTCGCGGACGCCCTCGACGAGTTCGCCCCGACGGCCGAGCGCCGCGTCGGGGTGCTGGTCGACCACCTGGTGCCCGGGTCGAAGGAGCGCCGCCTCGCCGACGAGGCGCTGCGCGGGGTGCCGCGCGGGACCGTGCTGGTCCTGGGCCACCCGTACGTCGACGTCTGGCAGGCGGTGAAGGCCGAGCGCCTGGGTCTGGCGTCGTGGCCGAGGATCGAGCGCGGCACGGAGTGGAAGCGCGGCATCCTGCGCGAGCTGGGGTGGCCGGCGTCGTCGACGGAGGACGTGGGCCGCGCCTGGCAGCGGATCCTGGGGACGGTCCGCGACTACCGCGACCTCGACCCGGCCCTGCTGGGCCGGGTCGAGGAGCTGATCGACTTCGTCACGGCGTGAGGCTCGGCCCGCGCCGCACCGTGCCCGGGCCGCCCCGGCTCAGATGATGCCGTCCCGCTTCGCGTAGGCGTTGACCCGCTCCGACACGGAGATCACGGCCATGAAGAACTCCAGCGTGATGCGCGCGATCGCGAGGTAGACCAGCGCGATGATCCACCCGAACACCAGGTAGAGGATGCCGGCCCACACGGACGCCTGGAACGCGGCGACGATCCCGCCGAGCCAGGCGATCGCGACCAGCACCGTCACGATGATGTAGACGACCTTCACCACGCTCGGCGTGATGTAACGGCCGAAGGAGTAGTCGAACATCGCGGACAGGAAGCCGCTCCCCTGCCCGCCGCCCGGCATGTGCGGGCCCGCGGACCGGTCCGGCGGGTACTCGAACCCCCCGTACAGGCCGGGGTCGGGCATCTGTCCCTCGTACGGCTGCTGCGCCGGCGCGTAGGGCTGGTCCCCGTACGGCGGCTGCCCGCCGTGCGGCGGCGGCCCGGCCGGCGGCTGACCGTGCGCCGGGCCCGGCCGGGCGGGCGGCGGCTGCTGCGGCGGCTGGTGCGGCGGCTCCTGCGGGTCGCCGGGCTGCTGCGGCGTGTTCTCGCTCATGGTTCCTCCTGAGTCGTCCAGGTGACTCACCCGGCGGGGTCTGGCCGGCTAGGCCCACTGTGGCCCGAGCCGTGCCGCGTCGCCACCGCACGTGACCTCCACGGATGCGCGAGGATGGGGTCATGAGCCAGCCGCCGTACGGGCCCCCGCCGCAGCAGCCCCCGGCCGGTCCGCCGGGCCAGCCCCCGGCCGGTCCGCCGCCCGGGCACCCGCCCTACGGGTACGGCCCGCTGCCCCTGTCGCCGTCGGACGAGCGCACCTGGGCGATGGTCGCGCACCTGGGCCCGCCGGTCCTGTCGCTGCTGAGCTTCGGGTTCCTCGGGTTCCTCACGCCGCTGCTGGTCTGGCTGTTCCTGCGCGACCGCAGCGCCTACGTGGGCGACCAGGCCAAGGAGTCGCTGAACTTCCAGATCACGCTGCTGATCGGCTACGCGATCTCGGTGGTCCTGTTCCTCGTCTTCATCGGGTTCGTGCTCTGGATCGCGGTCTGGGTGCTGTCGATCGTCTTCGGGATCCTCGCCGCGGTCGCCGTCAACCGGCACGAGGCGTACCGCTACCCCATCAACATCCGCATGGTCTCCTGACCGGCGGACGCATCGAGCGTGCCGTCAGGCGGTGAGCTCGCGGACGACGGAGTCGGCGAGCAGGCGACCCTGGCGGGTGAGGACGACGCGGCCGCGAACCGCGGCGACGCCGTCGAGCAGCCCGCGCGCCACGAGCCCGGCGACCGCCGCGCGGCGCGAGGGGTCCAGCGCGTCGACGTCGAGGCCCTCGCGCACCCGCACCCCGAGCAGCACGCGCTCGAGCTGGGCCTCGGCGGGCGTGAGCAGCTCCCGCCCGGCGCCCGGCGACGCGCCGTCCTCGAGCAGCGCCGCATAGCGACGCGGGTGCTTGACGTTCCACCAGCGCACGCCGGCGTGCTCGCCGTCGCCCGCCCCCGCGACGTAGGAGTGCGCACCGGGGCCCACGCCCCACCAGTCGTCCCCGCGCCAGTACGCGCGGTTGTGCCGGCACGCGTGCTCGGGCCCGCGGGCCCAGTTGCTCACCTCGTACCAGCCGAGCCCCGCCTCGGTGAGGAGGTCGTCGGCCAGCTCGTACTTCGCGGCCTGGTCGTCCTCGTCGGGCAGCGCCAGCTCCCCGCGACGCACCTGGGCGTGCATCTTCGTGCCCGGCTCGACGACGAGCGCGTACGCCGACACGTGGTCGACGCCGGTGGCCAGCACCGCCTCCAGCGACGCGCGCCAGTCGTCGAGGGACTCCCCCGGCGTGCCGTAGATGAGGTCGAGGGAGACGTCCAGACCGGCGTCGCGCGCCCAGGCCACCGCATCGGGCACCCGACGCGGGTCGTGGGTGCGCTCCAGCGTGGCCAGCACGTGCGGCACCGCCGACTGCATCCCGAACGAGACCCGGGTGAACCCGGCGTCGGCCAGCACGCGCAGCGACGCGGGCGTCACCGAGTCCGGGTTCGCCTCGGTGGTCACCTCCGCGTCGTCGGCCAGCCCCCACGCGTCGTCGACGCCGCGCAGCACCCGCGCCAGGTCGGCGGCGGGCAGCATCGTGGGCGTGCCGCCGCCGAAGAACACGGTGGAGACGGGGCGCCCGCCGAGGCCCGCGTCGTCGAGCACGCGCGCGGCCAGCTCGACCTCGCGCAACGCCGTCGTCGCGTACGCCGCCTGGTTGGCGCCGCCGCCCAGCTCCGCCGCCGTGTAGGTGTTGAAGTCGCAGTACCCGCAGCGCACCGAGCAGAACGGCACGTGGACGTAGACGCCGAACGGGCGGGGCTCCGCGCCCGCCGCGGCCGGGCGCACCCACGGCGGCAGGGCGCCGTCGGCCGGGACGGGGACGCCGTCAGGCAGCGCGGGCACTACTTCTTCTTGTCCTTGGTCTCCTTGCCGCCGGCGCCGTCGGAGGAGAGCGCGGCGATGAAGGCGTCCTTCGGGACCTCGACGGACCCGATGTTCTTCATGCGCTTCTTGCCCTCCTTCTGCTTCTCCAGCAGCTTGCGCTTGCGGCTGATGTCGCCGCCGTAGCACTTGGCGAGCACGTCCTTGCGCATCGCGCGCACCGTCTCGCGGGCGATCACCCGGGCGCCGACGGCGGCCTGGATCGGCACCTCGAACTGCTGGCGCGGGATGATCTCCTTGAGCTTCGCCGTCATCATGACGCCGTAGTCGTAGGCCTTGTCCTTGTGCACGATGGCGCTGAACGCGTCCACCTGCTCGCCCTGCAGGAGGATGTCGACCTTCACGAGGTCGGCCGCCTGGTCGCCCGTGGGCTCGTAGTCCAGCGACGCGTAGCCGCGGGTCCGGGACTTCAGCTGGTCGAAGAAGTCGAACACGATCTCCGCGAGGGGCAGCGTGAACCGCAGCTCGACCCGGTCCTCCGACAGGTAGTCCATGCCGAGCATCTGGCCGCGGCGGTCGTTGCACAGGCCCATGATCGTGCCCACGAACTCGCTCGGCGCAAGGATGGTCGCGCGCACGACGGGCTCGCGGACCTCCTTGATCTTGCCGCCGGGGAACTCGGACGGGTTGGTCACCTTCACCTCGGTGCCGTCGTCGAGCGTGACGTCGTAGACCACGTTCGGCGCCGTCGAGATGAGGTCGAGGTCGAACTCGCGCTCGAGCCGCTCGCGCACGATCTCCAGGTGCAGCAGGCCGAGGAACCCGACGCGGAAGCCGAAGCCCAGCGCCACCGACGTCTCGGGCTCGTAGTTGAGCGCCGCGTCGTTGAGCTTGAGCTTGTCGAGGGCGTCGCGCAGCGCCGGGTAGTCCGTGCCGTCCACCGGGTACAGGCCGGAGAACACCATCGGCTTCGGGTCGCTGTACCCGCCGAGGGCCTCGTCGGCGGGCTTGGCCATGTTGGTGACCGTGTCGCCGACCTTCGACTGGCGCACGTCCTTCACGCCGGTGATGAGGTAGCCGACCTCGCCGACGCCGAGCCCCTTGGTGATGATCGGCTCCGGGGAGATGACGCCGATCTCGAGCAGCTCGTGCGTCGCGCGGGTCGACATCATGGCGATGCGCTCGCGCGGGCTGAGGTTGCCGTCCACGACGCGCACGTACGTCACCACGCCGCGGTAGGTGTCGTAGACCGAGTCGAAGATCATGGCGCGGGCCGGGGCGTCCGCGTCGCCGACGGGCGCCGGGACCCGCTCGACGATGCGGTCGAGCAGCTCCTCGACGCCGGCGCCGGTCTTGCCGGAGACCTTGAGCACGTCCGCCGGGTCGCCGCCGACGAGGTTCGCGAGCTCCTCCGCGTACTTCTCCGGCTGCGCGGCGGGCAGGTCGATCTTGTTGAGGACCGGGATGATCTCCAGGTCGTTCTCCATCGCCAGGTACAGGTTGGCGAGCGTCTGGGCCTCGATGCCCTGCGCGGCGTCCACGAGCAGCACGGCGCCCTCGCACGCGGCGAGCGACCGGGACACCTCGTAGGTGAAGTCCACGTGGCCCGGCGTGTCGATCATGTTGAGCGCGAACGGCTCCTCGGCCACCTGCCACGGCATCCGCACGGCCTGCGACTTGATGGTGATGCCGCGCTCGCGCTCGATGTCCATGCGGTCGAGGTACTGCGCGCGCATGGCCCGCGGCTCGACCACGCCGGTGAGCTGCAGCATGCGGTCGGCGAGCGTCGACTTGCCGTGGTCGATGTGCGCGATGATGCAGAAGTTGCGGATGAGCTCCGGCGCAGTGGCGTTCGGCTCGATGCGCGCGCTGAGCGCGGGTCCGGGGATGGGCAACGCGATCTCGCTCCGTCAGGTCGCTGGGTGGGTGCCGTCGGTGGTGGCGAGGCCCGGCCATTGTCCCATGCCCGCCACGGCCCGGACCTCCCCCGACGCTCGCCACCCCGCTAGCCTCGGCGCCATGCGCGAGACCGCCGTACCGACGCCCCGCCCCGAGGTCGACCCGCGCAGCGGGCGACGCACGGACGGCGGGCCCGAGCCCGACCGCCTCGCCCTCCTCGCGCGGCTGCAGGACGAGTTCGCCGCGGCGGTGCCCGGCGTCGACCCGGACGCCCGCGTGCCCGCGTGCGGCGACTGGCGGGCGCGCGAGCTCGTCGTGCACCTCGCCGGCGTCCACCACTGGGCCGCCGGGATGGCCCAGGGCGACACGTCCCGCTCGGAGGACCTGGCCGAGCCCGACGGCGGCGCGCCCGCCCTCGCGGCCCTCTACCGCCGGCACGCGGCCGCGCTGCTCGCCGCGCTCGACGTCGCCGGGCCCGACGGCGCGGCGGTCACGCTGGTCGGGGACGGGCCGGCGTCGTTCTGGTGGCGGCGGCAGGGCTACGAGACGCTCGTGCACCTGCACGACCTGCACGCCGCGCGCGCCGGCTCCGGGGCGGCCGCCCTGGGCGCGGTCGGCGTCGGGCCCGACGTCTGGGCCGACGCCGTGGACGAGGTCGTGACGCTCTTCCAGCCGCGGCAGGTGCGCCTGGGCCGGATGGCCCCGCTCGCCGACGTCCTGCGCCTCGAGGCGGACGACCTCGGCTGGTCGTGGACGCTCGGTGCGGGCGCGCTCGGCGCCGCACCCGGGGCCGTCGTCCGCGGACCGGCGCGCGGGCTCGCCCTGCTGCTGTGGGGCCGCCTGACCCTCGCCGAGGCGGGCGCCGTCGTCGAGGGCGACGGGGCCGCCGCGCGTCGCGTGCTGGACGCGCCCCTCGTCCCCTGACCTCGCGCGGCAGCACGGGACGCGCTCGACCGATGAGTCCGCCCGGACCGCCCGGTCCACCCGCCATGACCCAGAACACGACCGGCGGCACGGCCGCCGCGCCCGCGTCCACCACCACGACCACCGGCAGGACGGCGCGCGGCGACCGCATCACCGCCGACGTGCGCGGCTCCGGCCCCGGGGTGGTGTTCGTCGCCGGCGCCGGGCCGTTCCGCGCCGTCGACCCGATCACCACCCGGACGGCGGAGCTCCTCGCCGACGCCGGCACCACGACCGTCGTCTTCGACCGGCTGGGCCGCGGCGACTCCCCCGCCCCGGGTCGGCTCGACCTCGACCGGGAGCTCGACGCGGTCGCCGCGGCGATCGACCTCGCGGGCGGGTCGGCCGTGCTGTGCGGGCACTCGTCGGGCTGCGCGATCTCCCTCCGCGCGGCGGACCGGGGCCTGCCCGTGACCGGCCTGGTCCTGTGGGAGGCGCCCCTGGAGCTCGGCGCCGAGGAGACCCGCGCGTGGGCGGCGGAGATCGAGCGCCGCATGGACGCCGGCGACCTCGAGGGCGCCACCGAGCACTTCATGAAGGACATGCCCCCGGAGTGGCTGGCCGGCGCCAAGGCGTCACCGGACTGGCCCGCGATCGCCGCGTCCGTCGTCTCGCAGCGCGCCGACGCGCAGGCCCTCACCTGGGCCACCCGGGCCGTGGCGGACGGCGGGCTCGCCGGCGTGCCCGTGCCGCTGCTCGCCCTCACCGGGACCGAGACCTTCCCCGGCATGCCCGAGGCGGCGGCGCGGCTGGCGGCCGCCGTCCCCCAGGGCTCGGCCGAGACGCTGGCCGGCGCCGAGCACTCGTGGGACCCGGAGCCGATGGCGGCACGGCTGGCCCGGTTCGTGCTCGCCTGACCCGCACGTAGGCTGTCGGCCGTGGCGAACCGATGGCTGAACCTGCTGGTGGACGTGCTGCGATCGGCGACGCGGCCGTCGTCGCGCGGCACGTCCCGCCCGTCCACCACGCCCCGCCCGCGAGGCGGGACGCCGACGCCCGGCCGCGGCCCGGCCGGCGCCGGCGCCTATCCCGGCGACTTCACGGGCATCGTGAAGCCCGTGTACTCCCCGCGGCCGGACGGCGACCCGGACCCGGGCGAGGTCGTGTGGACCTGGGTGCCGTTCGAGGAGGACCACGCGCGCGGCAAGGACCGCCCCGTGCTGCTGGTCGGCAGGGACGGGCCGTGGCTGCTCGCGCTGCAGCTCACCAGCAAGGACCACGACCGCGACGCCGCGCAGGAGGCCCGTCACGGGCGGCTGTGGATGGACGTCGGCACCGGCGCGTGGGACTCCCAGAAGCGCCCCAGCGAGGTGCGCCTCAACCGGGTCGTCCGGGTGGACCCGGGCGCCGTCCGCCGCGAGGGCGCCGTCATGGACCGCCGGACGTTCGACCGGGTGGCGCGGGCGATGGCCGAGGCGCGGCGCTGACCTGCGCGCCGGGGCCGGGTCGGAGCCCGACCGGGCCCCGACCCGGTGCGGTACGCCACAGCCGGCGACGGTTCTCCGGCCGAGGGTGCCTCTGCTATCGTTGATGTTTGCGTGTCCGCCCAGGTCGGCGGGCACCGCCGCAGTTCCTCTCCACGGGTTCCCCACCCCAGTCCCGGAGCTGTGGCCGCCCTCTACGACCTATCCGCTCGCCGGCAGGCGAACACACCAGGAAGTCCACACGTGGCAAACATCAAGTCCCAGATCAAGCGCATCAAGACGAACGAGAAGGCGCGCCTGCGCAACAAGGCCGTCAAGTCTGAGCTGAAGACCTACGTGCGCAAGGTGCGCGAGGCCGTCGCCGCGGGCGACAAGGAGGCCGCCACCACCGCGCTGACGGCCGCGTCGCGCAAGCTCGACAAGGCTGTCTCGAAGGGCGTCATCCACGCCAACCAGGCCGCGAACCGCAAGTCGGCCATCGCGAAGTCGGTCGAGGCTCTCTGAGTCGTCGCGCTCCGTCCGCCTGACGGCGGGCCGGCAAGACTTCGAAGGGCGTCGCACCTGAGGGTGCGGCGCCCTTCGCGCGTCCCCGGGCGACGTGCCGCGCCGCGCGACGGCCCGCCCGGGCGCGGAGACGGACGGCCACGGTCCCGCTCACCGCGGGACAGCGTCAGCCCCGGCGCGAGCGGGCGATGGTCAGCACGGCCTTCTCGACGGCGTAGACCGGGTCGCGCCCGCCACCCTTGACGTCGGCGTCCGCCTGCGCCACCGCGCCGATGGCGGTGGCCAGCCCCTCGGGGGTCCAGCGCGACAGGTCCCGCTGCGCGTTGCGCACCTGCCAGTCCTGCAGCCCGAGCTCGCGCGCGGTGACGGCGCCGCCACGGATCGCCGCGACCCGGGCGAGCGTGCGCAGCCGCAGCGCGAGGGCGGCGACGATCGGCACCGGGTCCCCGCCGGTGGCCAGGGAGTGCCGCAGGAGCGCGACGGCTCCCCCGGCGTCGCCCGCGACCGCAGCGTCGGCCACCTTGAAGCCCGTGGCCTCGACGCGGCCGCCGTAGTACCGGTCGACGACGGCCTCGCTGATCGTGCCGGTCGTGTCGGCGACGAGCTGGGAGCACGCGGACGCCAGCTCTCGCAGATCGGTGCCGAGAGCGTCGACCAGCGCGCGGACCGCCGCGGCGTCGGCCCGGCGGCGCGCCGCCCGGAACTCGGCCGTGACGAACTGGACCTTGTCGGCGTCCTTGGTGATCGGGTCGCACTCGAGCACCGGGGCGCCGGTGGCGACGATCGCGTCGAGCATCTTCTTGCCGCGCTGCCCGCCGCCGTGCACCACGACGACGACCGTCTCCGGGTCGGGCGACGCCACGTACGCGACGACGTCCGCCACCAGGTCCTCGGTGGCCGCCTCGGCGCCCCGCACGACGACCACGCTGGGCTCGCCGAAGAGCGACGGGCTGGCCGCGACGGCGAGCTGACCGGCGGTGTAGGTGCCGCCCTCGAGCTCGGCCTTCTCCGTGGTCGCGTCACGCTCGCGCGCCAGGCCCACGACGCCGTCCACCGCGCGCTCGGCGAGCAGCCCCTCCGGGCCGCGCACCAGCAGCACGGGCGCCAGCGTCGGGTCGTCCCAGGGCCGGCTGTTCGCCGCCGTGGAGCGGCCGCCTCGACGGGGCGAACGGGACTGGCGGGAGGCGGGGGCGGCGGGCACGCCCCCAGCCTGCCACGAACGACCGACGCGCCCGGTCACCCGCACGCCAGGCCGATCTCCGCTCCCCGGGGCACCAGGGCGGCCGTGCCGCACTCGTCCGTGCGGACCAGGGCGGAGCCGACCGAGGCGTACAGGTCCAGGGCGTCGTCGGTGGGGTGTCCGTACGTGTTGCCCGCGCCCACGCTGACCAGCGTCACCCGCGGGGACAGGTGCCGGGCCAGCGCCTCCGACTGCGACCGCGAGCCGTGGTGGGCCATCTTGACGACGTCGACGTCCGCCGCCCGGCCCGACGCGGCGAGCGATGCGGCCAGCGCGTCCTGGCCGGGCTCCTCCAGGTCCCCGAGGGCGACCAGGTCGAGGCCGCCCGACGTCCACAGCTCGAGCGCGACGCTCCCCTCGTTCGCCCCGCCGGCCCCGGCGCCCGGACGGCGTCCGGACCCGTCTCCCGCCGGGCCCCCTCCGCCGGCGGCCCCCGCGGCGGCCAGGACCTGCCACGCGACCGAACCCGCCGTCCCGGAGGCGCCCGGCGCGGCGTCGCGCACCGGCACGCCGGCCTCCGCGAGCCGCGACCGCACCGCGGCGGCCTGCGCGGCGGGGTCGTCCAGCGGCGAGACCAGCGCGGACGTCACCGTCCGTCCCCGGAGGACGGGGGCGAGACCGCCCACGTGGTCGGCGTGGAAGTGGGTCAGCACGAGCAGGTCGACCCGCGTGACGCCCAGCCGGTCCAGGCAGGTCCCGGCCGCGCCGGTGTCCGGCCCGACGTCGACGACCACCGCCGATGCCGGTCCCGTGCGCACGACGAGCGAGTCCCCCTGCCCGACGTCGCACGCGACGACCTGCCAGTCCGGCGGCGCCCGGTGCCCCGCGGCGACCAGCCGCGGGACCGCGAGCACCAGGGCGGCGACGAGGGCGACCCCCGCCAGCCCAGCGAGGCCGGCGACGGCCGCGGTCCGGCCACGTCCGTGGCGCGCGGCCGCCCGCCGGACCCGCCGCCGCACGCGCCGGACCGTGCGCGGGCCGGCCTCGCGCCACTCACGCCGCCAGCCCTCCCCGGGCGGGCGGCGGAGGACGAGGACCAGCCCGGCGACCGTCAGCAGGGCGAGCGCCGCGGCGCCCGCCAGGCCGCCGGGCCACGGGAGCCGGGCCCCGGGCACGGCCGCGAACGCCCGGGCGACCGTCGCGATCCACGCCGTCGCGCCGCCCGCGAGCCAGGCCACGGGGAGCGCGAGCCCGGGCGCCCAGGGCGCGAGCAGCGTCGCGACGAGGCCGAGCACCGTGGCCGGCACCAGCGCGGGGGTGGCCAGCAGGTTGGCCGGCACGGACATCAGCGGGACGTGCGGGTCGATGAGGAGCAGCACCGGGCCGCACGCCGCCTGCGCGGCCCACGGCACCGCGAGCGCGAACGCCAGGGGGCGACCTGTCCACGGGGCCAGCCGTCGTGCCAGCGGCCCGGCGAGCAGCACGAGCCCGGCGGTCGCCGCGCACGACAGCACGAACCCGTAGGAGCGGGACAGCCAGGGGTCCACGACGAGCAGGGCCGTCGCCGCGGCCGCCAGCGCGGGCGCGCCCGACGACGGCCGCCCGAGCGCGAGCCCGAGCAGCGCCGCCGCGCACGTCCACGCCGCGCGCAGCACGCTGGGCTCGGGCCGCACGAGGAGCACGAACGCGGTGGCCGCGAGCGCCACGACGGCCACCCGCACGCCCCGCGGCGCCCGCACCAGCGCGCACAGGGCGGTGAGGGTCGCGACCACGATCGCGAAGTGCCCGCCCGAGACGGCCGTGATGTGCGTGAGGCTCGTGGCGCGCATCGCCTGGTCGACGTCGTCCGGCACCAGGCTCGTGTCGCCGACCGCGACGCCCGGCACCAGGCCCCGCGCCTGCGGCGAGAGCGACGCCGTGACGTCGAGCAGCGCGGACCGCAGCGTGTGCGTCGCGCGCAGCACGGCGGACGGCGGCGCCCGCTCGGCGACGGGCCCCGAGGCGGCCAGCCGCGCCACGGGGCCGTCGCCGCCGGCCACGGGGCGCAGCACACCGGTCGCCGCGACGGTGGCCCCGTACCGCGGCGCCGTGCCGTCGGCCGTCATCTCGACGAGCCCCGCGGCGCCCGTCGTCACGCCGCGTCCCGCGACCTCGCGGACGGAGACCACCCAGCGGGACCCGCCGCCGAACGCCGACGCCCGCGCCTCGGAGACGACCCGGCCGACCAGCTCGGCGCGGGCGCCCTGCGCCGCGAGCTCGCGCAGCGGGGCCTGGCGGGCGGCCTGGGCGTGCGCGCCGAGAGCCACCGCCGCGAGGCACACCAGCACCAGGACCGCCTGCACGGCGACCCGCCGCACCCGTGATCCCGTCCCGGTCCCCGCGCCAGGGCGGCGGCGGGCCGCCGCCCCTGCCCACCGGAGCGCCGCTCCCCCGCCGGCCGCGGCGACCACCGCGACCACCACGGCGGTGCCCGCCCACGGAGCGGCGGGCCCCGTGAGCGCCCAGGCCGCTCCCCACGACGCCAGCGCCGCGGGCACCAGGCGCAGGTCCACGCGCCGGGCCGGCGGCCCCGGCCGCGCGGCGCCACCACCACCCAGGGCAGCGCCAGGACCGGCCGCCGCGGTGACGTCGTCCGCGGGCCGGCCCGCCCGCTCGTCGGGGGCGGTCGCGACGGTCACAGCCGGACCAGGTCGCGGACCTGCCCCAGCACGGACGGGCCGATGCCCGACACCTCGTCCAGCTCGTCGACGCTCGTGAACGGGCCGTGCTCGTCGCGCCACTGGACGATCCGCCCGGCCAGCGCGGGCCCGATGCCGGGAAGCTCCTCGAGCTCCGCGGCCCCGGCGGAATTGAGGGGCACGAGCCCGCCGCCGTCCGCCCCGCCCGCGCCGGGGTCCGCGTCGCTCGTGCCGCCGCCCTCCGCCTCGGGCTGCTCGCCCGGGCGAGGCACGCGGATCTGCTCGCCGTCCACGACCGCGCGGGCCAGGTTGAGCGCCGCGGGGTCCGCCCGCTTCGTGGTTCCGCCCGCCGCCGCGACCGCGTCCGCCACGCGGGCCCCGACCGGCACGGTCACCAGGCCGGGCTCGCGCACCTCGCCCACGACGTGCACGACGACGGTGCCGGGTCCCGGACCGGCCGCACCCTCCGCGTCGCCGTCCTGCCCCGGCGTCACGTCCCCGTGGCCCGCCGGCCCCGGGGTCGCGGGCGGGTCCGGGGCCGACGCGGCCGGGGACGCCGCGGCGGAGGCGGCCCCTGCGCTCCCGGCGTCCCCGGCACCCGCGAGGGTGACCACCTCGCCCGGCCGCAGCGTCGCCACGACCGCGACGGCGACCGCCACGAGCAGCACGGCCACCGACGCGACCACGGCGGCACGCAGGCCCAGGGACCACCGCGGCCGGCCGCCGTCGTGGTCTGCGTGGTCGTCGAGCTGCGCGTGCCCGTGCGCAGCGGCATAGGCGGCCGCGACGTGGCGCGCCGACCGGCGCGCGCGCAGCCGCGCGGCGAGCTCGTCCTCGGCGTCGTGCTCGGGGCCGGGCGGCCCGCCCAGGTCCCCTCCGTGGCCCCACGGGTCGGCACCCGGTCCGTCGCCGGCGCCTGCCGCCGCGGGCCCCCGGACGGCGTGCCAGGCAGCGAGGCGCGCCGCCGCCTCGTCCAACGGCGACGCCGCGCGCGCGTCGGGCCGGGCGCCGTCGGACGGTCCGTCGTGCCGGCCGGCGTCGTCCGGGCCGAGGGGTGCGGCGCCGTCGGTGTGGTGCGGAAGGGTCGAGGTCACGCCGCGACGCTAGGTTCGCGGGGCCCTCACTCGACCGGCCGAGAAGGCGTCTGTGGACGACGCCGACCTGGGGGC
This sequence comes from Isoptericola sp. NPDC057653, assembly GCF_042799955.1. Classification (NCBI taxonomy): domain Bacteria; kingdom Bacillati; phylum Actinomycetota; class Actinomycetes; order Micrococcales; family Promicromonosporaceae; genus Isoptericola; species Isoptericola sp. NPDC057653. The sequence continues at coordinate 925,516 of NZ_JBHVHP010000002.1, forward strand.
AGGCTCCTCAGCCCGTGGCGCCGTGCGAGTGTCCTCCGAGCTCGGCGACGACCACGGCGAGCGCCCCCGGCCCGGCGTGCGCGCCCAGCACCGCGCTCACCGGCGTGACGACGGGCTCGGCGCCGCACCCGTCCCGGAGCCGCCGGGCGAGGTCGGCGGCCCGCTCCGGCGCGCCGAGGTGGTGCACGGCGACGCCCGGCTCCTCGCACGACTCCGCGCGGCGCAGCGCCAGCTCGACCAGCCGGTCCGTCGCGGCCCGGCGCGTTCGCACGCGCTGCGCCATCTCGAGGCGCCCGTCGCGGACGGCGAGGATGGGCCGCACCCCGAGCGCGGTGCCGAGCGCCGCCGCGGGGGCGGACAGACGCCCGCCGCGGCGCAGGTGGTCGAGGGAGTCGACGAGGAAGATCGTGGTGCTCGACGCCGCCACCTGACGCGCCCGTGCGGCGACCGCCGCGGCGTCGTGGCCGTCGGCGGCGCACCGGGCGGCCTCCTGGGCGGCGAACCCGAGCGCCATCGCCACCGTGCGGGAGTCGATCGCCTGCACCGGGATCATGCTGCGCTGCCCCGCGCCCGCCGCCACCCGGACCGTGCCGGACAGGTCGCCCGACAGGTGCACCCCCACGACCGCCCGCGCGCCGTCGGCGGCCAGGTCCCGGTAGACCGCCGCGAACTCCGCCGGCGCGGGCTGCGACGTGCTCAGCCGCTCGCCCGCGGCGATCCGGGCGGCGACCTCCTCCGGGGTGATGTCCACGCCCTCGCGCCACGACTCCTCCCCCGCCACGACGCGGAGCGGGACGACGACGGGGGCGTCGGAGCCGGAGAGCTCGGCGGGCAGGCACGCGGTCGAGTCGGTGACGACGCGGACGCTGGGCGGGTCGGTGGGCATCGGCGGGGAGTCTACCGACGCCGCCCGGGCGCACCAGGGCGCACCGGGCGGCGACGGCGGTCAGTCGTGCTCGTGCGCCCCGTGCTCGTCGTGCCCCTCCCCGTGCCCCGAGTCGTGCCCGGAGTCGTGCCCGGAGTCGTGCCCCGGCTCCTCGGCACCGCCCGGCACGCCGGAGATCTCGTTCGGCACGACGTCCAGCGTCGCGCTCTTCCACACGGAGCGGGACTCGACGTCGACGGCGTGCACGGACCGGGTGGCCGGGTCGGTCACGTAGACCGACCCGTCGAGGGCGAGCACGGCGGGCCGCGGCTCCTGCCACTCGGCAGGCTCCTCCCACGCGTCGATCACGGGGATGGACGCCTCCACGGCGCCGCTCTCGGGGTCGACGACGTGCAGCGCGCCGTCCGTGCCGAGCACCAGGGCCTCGCCGTCGTCGCCCCGCGCGAGGGAGCGGAACGTGTAGCTGGCGGGCAGGTCGACCAGCGTCAGCGTCGCCGTGCGCGTGTCGACCAGGGACACCCGCGTGGGCCGCTCGAGCTCCGCGTCCGGGTCCACCTTGTAGTCGCCGAGCACGACCGGGGAGGCCGCGGAGCCGGCCTGGTTGCCGATGCGGCCGTAGGCGTCGGGGGCGGCGACCTTGGTCAGCTCGCCGCCCGCGTAGACGAGGACGCCGTCCTCGCAGCCCAGCACGACGGCCTCGTCGGCCGCGACCGCCTCCCCGTGGACGCCCGGGCACGCGTCGCTCGCAGCCACCTCGTGGTCGTCGGAGTCCAGGACACGCACGCCGGAGCGCGATTCCTCGGTGCCCTCCGTGACGACCAGCGTGTCGTCGGCGAGCGCCACGGCCACGCCGTGGTGGGCCGACGGCGTGGTGAGCTCGCGCACCCGCGCCTCCCCGTCGGCGACGTGCGCGGCGTCCAGCACGGTGACCCGGCCGGTCCCGTCGTCGAACAGGGCGGTGCGCCCCTCGTGCACGACCACGTGCCCCGGCTCCTGGGCGTCGTAGGCGACGTCGGTGAGCCGCGGCTCGGCGCGCCAGTAGTGGTGGTGGTCGCCGTGCGCCTCGCCCCACGCGCCGAGGTCGAGGGCGCGGAAGCCGCCGGTGGTGGAGGCCAGCAGGTGGCGCCCGTCGCCGGCGGGGTTGAGCCGGGTGAAGCCGTCGAGCGGCAGGTCGGCGACCTGGTCGAGCGTCTGCGCGTCGAGGACGACGACGCCCCCGTCGTACGTGAGCGCGAGGCGCGGCGTGGGCGCCGGCGCCTCGGTCGCCGGCCCGGACGTCGTCTCCGGCGACCCGGCGGCGTCGGCGGCCGGGTCGGCGGTGGCGCAGCCGGCGAGCACGGCCGGCACGGACAGGGCGAGCCCGAGCGCCGGCAGGCGGCGGGCGCTCGGGCGGTGACGGGTGGGCGAAGGCATGGGTGTCTCCAGGGTCGGACGGTCGAGGACGCAAATGAGAACGTTTCTCAGGTGCGCGATCAGTGAAGCAGATGTGAGAATCGTTCTCAACTCTCGCGCGCGCCGGGTGCGGCGTTCCCGGTAGCCCGGCGGCGGCACCCGCTCGCCGCGCAGCCCTCCCGGCCGCGCGCTAGCGTGCGGCCCATGGCTGAGGGGACACCGCCCACCGACGACGCCGGGCTCGCCGCGCTGCGGGCGGCCGCCGCCCAGGCCGCGGCGGAGGCCGCCGAGGCCAAGGCCGCGGCGGCGCAGGCCGCCCTCGAGGCGGCGGAGGCCGCGAGCCGGACCACGACGTCGGCACCGGCCACGCCGCCCCCCGACGCACCGGCCGCCGACGCACCGGCCGCCGAGCCCGGGCCTGCGACGACGGCCGCACCGGAGCCCGCACCGGAGCCGGCGGCGGCCCCCACGGCGGAGACGCCGGACGGCGAGGCCGCGGCGCCGGCCTCGTACGCGGACGAGGTGCGCGCGGGCTACGCCTCGGACGGCCCGACGCTCCCGCTGGGCGCGCTGCTGTCGGGGGCGCTCGGCGGCGACCCGACCCCGGACGCGACGGTCCAGGTGGGCTTCCCCCTCGCGACGCTCAACCGGCACGGCCTGGTCGCGGGCGCGACGGGCACCGGCAAGACGAAGACTCTCCAGGGCATGGCCGAGGGCCTGTCGGCGCAGGGCGTCCCCGTGTTCCTCGCCGACGTCAAGGGCGACCTGTCGGGCCTGGCCGTCGCCGGCCCGGACAACCCGAAGGTCGCGGCGCGGGCCGCGAGCATCGGGCAGGAGTGGTCCCCGACGTCGTACCCGGTCGAGTTCTACTCGCTCGGCGGCCTCGGGACGGGCGTCCCCATCCGCACGACCGTCACCGACTTCGGGCCGCTGCTGCTGAGCAAGGTGCTCGGCCTCAACGCCACGCAGTCCTCCAGCCTCGAGCTGATCTTCCACTGGGCGGACGGGCAGCAGCTGGCGCTGCTCGACCTCAAGGACCTGCAGTCGACGATCGCGTACCTCACCTCCGACGAGGGCAAGGCACAGCTCAAGGGCATCGGCGGCGTGTCCGCGGCGACGGCGGGGGTCATCCTGCGCGAGATCGTGGGGCTGCAGGCGCAGGGCGGGGACGTGTTCTTCGGCGAGCCCGCGTTCGAGACGTCCGACCTGCTGCGCACCGCCCCGGACGGGCGCGGGCTCGTCTCCGCGCTCGAGCTGCCCGGCGTGCAGGACCGGCCCGCGCTGTTCTCCACGTTCCTCATGTGGCTGCTCGCCGAGCTGTTCCAGGAGCTCCCCGAGGTGGGCGACCCCGACAAGCCCAGGCTCGTGTTCTTCTTCGACGAGGCGCACCTGCTGTTCACGGGCGCCTCGAAGGAGTTCCTCCAGCAGGTGGTCCAGACGGTGCGCCTGATCCGCAGCAAGGGCGTGGGCGTCTTCTTCGTCACCCAGTCCCCCAAGGACGTGCCCGCCGACGTGCTGGCCCAGCTCGGCAACCGCGTGCAGCACGCGCTGCGCGCCTTCACCCCCGACGACGCCACGGCGCTGCGGGCGGCGGCGCGCACCTTCCCGACGTCGCCCTACGACCTCGAGCGGCTGCTGCAGTCGCTGGGCACCGGCGAGGCCGTCGTCACGCTGCTCGACGAGAAGGGCGCGCCGACCCCCGTCGCGTGGACGCGGGTGCGCGCGCCGCAGGCCTCGATGGACCCCGCGCCGCAGCAGGTGCTGGACGCGGCGGTCGCCGCGTCGCCCGGGCAGGCGCGCTACGGCGCCGCGGTCGACCGCGAGTCCGCCTACGAGCTGCTGCAGGCGCGCGCCGCGCAGGACGCCGCCACGCGGGAGGCGGCCGAGCGCGCCGCCGAGCTGGAGAAGGAGGCGGCGCAGGCGCGCAAGGAGGCCGAGGCCGACGCACGCCGGGCGCAGAAGACCTCACGCTCGTCGGGCTCCTCGCGCGGCAGCGCCCGGAACCCGATGGACGCCATCCTCACGACCGTCGGCACCACGCTGGCGCGGGAGATCACCCGCAGCGTCTTCGGCACGCGCCGCCGGCGCTGACCCGCGTCAGGCGGTCGTGAGCGGCGCCGCGTGCCAGATGCGGTCGAGGTAGTCCCGCATCGAGCGGTCGGAGGAGAAGAAGCCCGAGCGCGCCACGTTGAGCACGGCCGACCGGCTCCACGCGTCCGGGTCGGCGTACGCCCGCTCCACCCGCTCCTGCGCGTCGAGGTAGGCCTGATAGTCCGCGAGCACCATGAACCGGTCCTCGGTGAGCAGGTTGGACACGATCGGCTCGAAGACGGAGGCGTCGCCGCCGGAGAACGTCCCGCGCGCCACCAGGTCCAGCGCCCGGCGCAGCGACGGGTTCTCCTCGTAGTACGCCGCCGGGCGGTAGCCCGCCTCGGCGATGGCGCTCGCCTCCGGCTCCGTGAGCCCGAAGAGGAAGAAGTTCTCGTCGCCGACGAGCCGGCGGATCTCGACGTTCGCGCCGTCGTCGGTGCCGATGGTCAGCGCGCCGTTGAGCGCGAACTTCATGTTGCCGGTGCCGGACGCCTCCTTCCCGGCCAGCGAGATCTGCTCCGACAGGTCCGCGGCCGGGATCAAGGTCTCGGCGACGGTGACGTTGTAGTTCGCCGGGAACGCCACGTGCAGCACCCGCGAGACGTCGGGGTGGGCCTCGACCACCGCCCCCACGTGGTTGATCAGCGCGATGATCTCCTTGGCCATCACGTAGCCCGGCGCCGCCTTCGCCCCGAAGACGACGGTGCGCGGCGTGACGTCGCCGATCGCCAGCTCGCCGGAGGTCATGCGGTCGTACAGCGTCACGACGTGCAGCAGCTTGAGGAGCTGTCGCTTGTACTCGTGCAGGCGCTTGACCATGACGTCGAGCATCGTCGCCGGGTCGACGGCGATGCCGTCGCGGGCGGCGAGCAGCGACACCAGGCGGTCCTTGTTCGCGGCCTTGACCTCGCGGAACCGGCGCCGGAACTCGGCGTCGTCCGCGAGCGGCTCGAGCTCCCGCAGCCGGTCGAGGTCGGTGACCCACCCGTCCCCGATCGCCTCCGTGATCAGCCCCGACAGCCCCGGGTTGGCGAGCTTGACGAAGCGTCGCGGCGTGACGCCGTTGGTGACGTTCGTGAACTTCTCCGGCCAGAAGGCGGCGAAGTCGGCGAGCACCTTGTCGCGCAGCAGCTGCGAGTGCAGCTCGGCCACGCCGTTGACCTTCGAGCCGCCCACGGTCGCGAGGTAGGCCATCCGGACCGACCGCTCGGGGTGCTCCGCGATGATCGACATGCGCCGCACCAGCAGCTCGTCCCCGCCCGAGCGCTCGCGCACCTGCGCCAGGAACTCGTCGTTGATGCGGTAGATGATCTCCAGGTGGCGCGGCAGGAGGCGCCCGACCAGCTCGACGGGCCAGACCTCCAGCGCCTCCGGCAGCAGCGTGTGGCACGTGTACGCGAAGCAGCGCTGGGTGACCTGCCAGGCGTCGTCCCACTCGAAGCCGCGCTCGTCCACGAGGATGCGCATGAGCTCGGGGATCGCGATGACCGGGTGGGTGTCGTTGAGCTGGAAGACGATGCGGTCGGGCAGGTCGTGCAGGTCGAACCCCGGCGGCAGCAGCTGGTCCAGGAAGTCGCGGATCGAGCACGCCACGAAGAAGTACTGCTGCTGCAGCCGCAGCTCCTTGCCCTGCGGCGTGGAGTCCTCCGGGTACAGGACCTTGGAGATGTTCTCGGCGAACGTCTGGGACCGCACCGCCTCGGCGTAGTCGCCGTAGTTGAAGATCTTGAGGTCGAAGGCGTGCGTGGCCCGCGCGCTCCACAGCCGCAGCGTGTTGACCCGGCCGTTGCGGTAGCCCGGCACCATGTAGTTGTACGGGACGCCGAGCACCTGCCAGCCGGGCACCCAGCGCGAGCGCTCGCGGCCGTCGTCGTCGGTGTACTTCTCCGTGTGCCCGCCGAACCCGACGGTCACCTCGTGCTCCGGGTGGGCGAACTCCCACGGCGCCCCGTTGTCGAGCCAGGTGTCGGGCTCCTCGACCTGCCGCCCGTCCTCGAACCTCTGCCGGAAGATGCCGTACTCGTACCGGATGCCGTACCCGATCGCCGGCACGCTCATCGTCGCCAGCGAGTCGACGAAGCAGGCGGCGAGCCGCCCCAGACCGCCGTTGCCGAGGCCCGGCTCGACCTCCACCGCGCGCAGCTCGTCGAGGTCGATCCCCAGGCTGGCCAGCGCCTCGCCCGCGATCTCCTCGAGCCCGGTCGCGATGAGCGCGTTGTCGAGCTGGCGGCCCAGCAGGTACTCCGCCGACAGGTACGCCACCGCCTTGGCCTGCGTGCGGTACTGGCTCACCGTGGTCTGCATCCACCGGGACATCAGGTAGTGCCGCACCGTGCGCGCGAGCGCCAGGTACTCGTCGTTGGTGGTGGCCCGCTCCAGGATCGTGCCCTGGGAGTAGTTCAGCTCGCGCAGGTACTCGCGCACGAACCCCTCCACGGAGTGCTCCGGCGTGGTGATCAGAGGCGTGGTCTCGGTCACGTCCCGACCCTACACACGCCGCCGGCCGGCGGCCCGGGGTGCGGGCGCCGGCCGGCGGCTGTCGGGGGCCGTCGGGGGACGTCGGGGGACGACCGCGGGTCAGGCCTCGACGGGCCGCAGCCCGGCGAGGGCGCCGGCCGGGACCCCGACCGCCGTCGTCGTGCGCCGCTCGCGCGCGGCGCGCGTGCGGAAGAGGGCCACGGTGAGCAGCGCGCCCACCAGGAAGATGCCCGCCGACCAGGTGAACGCGAGGTCGTAGCTCTGCACGGCCGCCTGCGCGAGGACGCCGGGCGTGGCCGGGAGGTGGTCGGCGACGTAGGTGGTCGCGGCGGTCGCCGCGAGCGTGTTCAGCACGGCGGTGCCGACCGCGCCGCCCACCTGCTGGGAGGTCGAGACCATCGCGGACGCCACGCCCGCGTAGGGGCCCTGGACGCCGACGGTCGCCGTCTGGATCGACGGCGGCATCACGCTGCCCATGCCGATCCCGAGGAGCACGAGCGCGGGCAGGACCCCGGTGGCGTAGGTGCTGTCGACGTCGAGCCGCGCGAACCAGAGCATCGCCACCACGCAGACCGCGAGCCCGACCGGGACCAGGACCTTCGCGCCGAGGCGCGGCAGCGTGAGGTTGTTGGACACCTGGGCCGTCGCGACGAGGGCCAGCACCATCGGCAGGAACGCGACGCCGGTGCGCATCGGGTCGTAGCCCATCGTCGCCTGGAGGTAGTAGGTGAGGAAGAGGGAGACGCCGAACATCCCGACGCCCGCCACGAAGATCGCGACGTACGAGCCCGCCCGGTCCCGGTCGCGCACGATCGAGAGCGGCAGCAGCGGCTGCGCGGCGCGGCGCTGCCAGCCCACGAAGGCCACGAGCAGGACCACCGAGGCCACGAGCGAGCCCCACGTCCAGGCCGACCCCCAGCCCTGGGGCTCCGCCTGCGAGAAGCCGTACACCAGCAGGAACAGCCCGCCGGAGCCCAGGGCGACGCCGGGCACGTCGAGCCGCTGCCGGCGCCCCTGCTCGCCGCGGGGCAGGAGCAGGAGCCCGGCGACGACGGCGATCGCCGCGAAGACGAGGTTGACGTAGAGGTTCCAGCGCCAGTCGAAGTTCTGGGTGAGGAAGCCGCCGAGCAGCAGGCCCACGGCCCCGCCCACCCCGGCGATCGCGCCGAAGACGCCGAAGGCGCGGCCGCGCTCGGCGGGCTCGGTGAAGGTCGTGGTCAGCACGGACAGCGCGGCGGGTGCCAGGACGGCCGCGAAGACGCCCTGCAGCGCGCGGGCCGCGACGAGCATCTCGAAGCTCTGCGCCGCGCCGCCGAGCGCGGACGCGACGGCGAACCCGACGAGACCGACGAGGAAGGTGCGCCGTCGACCGAGGAGGTCGGACAGCCGGCCGCCCAGCAGCAGCAGGCTGCCGAAGGCGAGCGCGTAGGCGGTGACGACCCACTGGCGGTCGTTGTCGCTGAAGCCGAGCTCGGCCTGGGCGGAGGGCATGGCGATGTTCACGATGGTCGCGTCGAGCACGACCATGAGCTGGGCGATGGCGACCGTCGCCAGGACCAGCCAGCGGCGGGGGTCCGTGGCGCGCGAGGGCGCCGGAGGAGTGGTCATGGAGGGTGCTCCCGAGGAGGCGGAGGGGACCGGGGCGCCGGACGGGCCGGCGCGGGTAGGATCGACACTAAGCGGTACCCACCGGTTTCGAAACCGGTGAGTACCGGAATTAACCTCGGGTTCACCGACGGCGAACACGTCGCCCGCGGTGATCGGCCGTGGCACCCGAGGAACGGACGGAAGGACCACCATGAAGGCCGCCGACGACGTCGTCGACGACGCGCCCCCCGCCCCCGCCGTGCGCGGCGGGCGCCCGCGCGACGCCTCCCGTGACGTCGCGATCCTCGACGCCGCCCGCGAGCTCCTCGCCGAGGTCGGCTACGGCGGGATGACGATGGGTGCCGTCGCCGGGCGCGCGGGCGCCAGCAAGGCCACGCTCTACCGGCGCTGGACGACGAAGTCGGACCTCGCCGTCGACGCCGTCACCTGCGGGCTGGGCCACGACCTGGACCCCGCCGACATCCCGGACACCGGCTCGCTCGAGGGCGACCTGCTGGCGCTGGAGGAGCTGCGGCGCGCGCGCAAGTCGGCCGCCACGGACCGCCTCATCCCCGGCCTGATGGCGGAGGTCCGCCACGACCCCGAGCTCGCGCGCCAGTTCCACGCGAGCTTCGTGCGGCCCAAGATCCGGCAGATGCGCACGCTCCTCGAACGTGCGCGCGACCGCGGCGAGGTCCCCGCCGACCGCGACCTCGACCTCGTGAGCACGGTGGTGCCGGCGCTCATCTCCTACCGCAAGGTGGTCGAGGGCGTCGAGGTGACCCCGGCGTACGTGGAGCGCCTCCTGCGCGAGATCCTCATCCCCCTCGCGACCGCACCCACCACGCCCTGACGGCTGCGCCCGCGGGGACGGGGCCTCACTCCCCCACGAGGGTTACCAGCCGCGAGCGGCCGGTCGCGTCCTTGATCGCCTGCAGCACGACGTCGGCGTGGGGCTCCAGCGCGCTCACCTTGTCCAGCGGCGCGCCCACGACGAGCTGGAAGCCCAGCCCGCGCCAGGCGCCCACGGCGCGGCCGGCGAACCGGGCGTCGGCCTTGATGAACGCCTCGTCGAGGAAGACCGGCGCGTACCGGGGCCGCTCGGCCCCGGCGTCGCCGAGCTGGTAGCGCAGCGCGGCCCCGACGATGAACGCCACGAGCTCCTGCGACTCGCCGCCGGACTTCCCGGCGATGTGGTCGTAGACGCTCACGTGGTTCCCCTCGAGGTCCACGCACTCGGCGCTGATGCGCACGTGGTCGCGCACGTCCACCAGGCGGCGCCGCTCGGGGCTGTCCGGGCGGATGCGGTCGATCAGCCGCGTCATCCGCGCGTAGCGGCGCTCGTGCTCGGCGAGCGGCACGTCGCCCGCCGGGGCGGTGGCCAGCTCGCGCAGCAGGCGGCGGAACGACGCCACGTCGTTGCCCTCGACGGGAGTGGCCGTGATCCGCAGCCGGTGCTCGTCGTCGCGGAACGGCAGCGTCGCGAGGATGGCGTTGACGGGCTCCATCCGGTCGCGGATCTCCGCCACCGCCTGCGCGATGCCGTTGTTGAGCCGGGTGAGCTGGTCGCCGGACATCTGGCGCAGGTGCGCCGACCAGCGGTCGCGCAGCCGGTAGAGCTGCTGGTACTCCAGCTCCTCGAAGATGCGCTGGAAGTCCGCATAGGCCGCGTCCGGGTCGGCGGTGCGGTTCGGGTCCGGCCAGGTGTCGTTGAACCGCTCGAAGAGTGCCTGCAGGGCGGCTCGGGCCGCCCGCTCGGCGTCGGCGGCCGTCTCCTGCTCGTGGCGCAGCTCGCGCACGACGGCGGCCACCGCGGTGGTGAGGTCGGCGAGCCCGCCGCCCGGGCCGCCCGCGACGCCCGACCAGCCGACCTGGGTCATGAGGTCGGCGAGGCGCCGCTCCTGTTCCGCGGTGGGCTCGACCTCGTCGGCGTCGGCGCGCTCGACGGCGTCCGCCACCTGGTCCACCTGGTCGCTGATCTGCTCCCACGCGGAGCCCAGCTCGGTGACGCGGTGCTGGGCCGCGGCGCGCTCGCGGTGCAGCTCGGTCACCCGCGCCCGCAGGGCGTCCTCGTCCGCCTTGAGCGCGCGCAGCACGTCCGACCCCGCGACCAGCGTCTCGAGCCGGTCGCGCCGCTCGGCGAGCCGGTCCTCGGCGCCGCGCCCGTCGACGTCGTCCCACGCGGCGCGCAGGGCCTGGCTGTACGCGACGAAGTGGTCGGCCTCGCCCTTCTGCCGCAGCCGGGCGCCCGCGAGGGACTCGGCGGCCTGCCGCAGCTCGGCGTGCGCCGCGCCGATCTGCTCGGCGAGCTGCTCCAGCCGCCGGTGGTTGCTGAAGCCCAGCGCGGACGACCGCCCCTGGCCGCCGTGCGCGCCGCGGCGCCCCTCGGACGTCTGCCCGGAGCGGGTGAGCGCCAGGTCGTGGCGGTGCAGCTCGGTCGGGTCGTCCACGCAGACGTGCGCGAAGCGCTCGGCGAGCCGGCCGGCGAGCCAGCCGCCGAACGGCCCCGCCTTCACCTCGAGGCGCCCGGGCAGCAGGGCGCGGTCCGCCTCCTCGTGCAGGGGCAGCCCGGTCGGTACGCCCTCGAAGCGGACGCGGACCGGCGAGCGCACGGCGTCGATCGCCGCGCGGAACGCGTCGAGGCGCGCGTCGTCGACGAGGATCGTCACGGCGAACCCGCCGAGGGCGAGGCCGATCGCGTCGCGCCACGGCTCGTACTCGCCCCGGACCTCGAGCAGCTCGCCGACGAACGGCACGTCCTCGGCGCGCAGCCCGGCGGCGCGGGCCAGTGCCTCGCGCGCCTCGTGCAGCTCGCGGGGCACGTTGCCCCGGCGCGCCTTGAGGGAGGCCTCCTCGCGCTCGAGGTCGGCCAGCGCGCGCATCGCGTCCTTCTCGCGCGCGGACGCCTCGACGACGGCCTCGGACAGCGCGTCGGTGTGCCCGTCGCGCGCCTCGAGGTAGCGGCGGGCGTCGGCGTGCAGCGCGTCGAGCTCGCGGCGCGTGCCCACCTCCCGCTCCAGCGGCGCCAGGTGGCCCTCGAGCTCGGCGCGGGCGCGGCGCACCTCGGCGAGCCGCTGCTCGGCGGTCCGCACGTCGCGCTCCGCCGCCTCGATGGCGTCGCCGCCGTTGCGTCGCTGGTCCGCGCGCACCTGCTCCAGCTCGGCGTCGGCCGCGCCGAGCCTCTCGTCGGCGACGGCGACCCGCTCGGCGGCCGCCTTGTGCTGGGCCCGGTTCTCCGACTCGGCCGCCCGCAGGAGGTCGAGCTGGGTGCGGTCCCGCCAGGCGGTGAAGGGCGTGACCGCCCCGTCGGGACCGCCGTCGGGGCCGAGCGCCTCCACCAGGCGAGCCGCCGCGGCGGCCTCGTCGATCGCGGCCCGGTGCTCGAGCATGGGGCGCAGCACGTCCACCTGGCGCTGCGCCGTCGTCATCTCGGCGCGCACCTCGCTGAGCTCGTCGAAGTGCTCGACGGCGCGCTCGGCCACGCGGATCGTCTCCGGCTCCTCGAGCACCATGGCCTTGTAGAGCGAGTCGACCGTGGTGATCTGCTGGCCCGCCTGGATCCGGCCGAGCAGCTGCATCGCCTTCTCGCCGTCGCCGGCGGCGCCGATGCCGAGCGCGGCGTGCAGGCGCGTGGCGAACGCCTTGTCGGTGTCGAACGTCGCCAGCCCCGCCGCCGTGAGCCCGGGCTTGGCGAACCGCTGCGCGACGAGCGGCTCGAGCGCGCGCAGGCTGAAGTCCGCGTCGACGACGGCGCGCACCGCGACCGTCTCGTCGGCGCGCTGCGCCCCGCGGGGCACGTACCAGGCGCGCAGGGCCGTGAACCGCTCGCCCGACTGCGAGGACCAGGTCATCGCGATCGCGGACCAGGTGTCCGACGTCTCGCCGCGCAGCACGCGGTCCTTGGCGCGCGCCGACCCGGCGCTGCGCTCCTCGTCGAGCTTGCCGCGGGCGTAGGAGACGACGTTGCGCTGCTCCAGCCCGCGCGCCCGGCCGCTGGTCGCCGTGTTCGACGCGCCGTTGAACGGCGTCGTGTGGCTCATCATCAGCGCGATGTACGCGTCGAGCAGCGTCGACTTGCCGGACCCGGACGCGCCCGTGAGCAGCGTCGTCGTGCCCGCGAACCGCACCTCGTGGAAGCCGTGGTAGCCGCCCCAGCTCACCAGCTGCATGGAGCGGGCCGTCCACTGCCGCCCGTCCGACGCCGTCGGGATCAGCCCGAACAGCGACTGCTGCATGCGCGGGGCAGCGGTCTGCTCCGCGGGGTCGCTCGTGATCGTCACGCGCGGGCCTCCTCGTCCTCGTCGACCGCGTCGGTCTCGTCGTCCCCGGCCTCGGTCCTGCTCAGGTCCGCCGCCGCGGGGTCGCGCAGCCACGCCGTCAGCTCGCGCAGCCGCTCCACCGGCAGCAGGATCTCCACGACGGGCTGCACCCGGTAGCGCCCCTCGGCGACCTCGTCGAGCACGTGCTCGCGCACGAGCGTCGCGACCGCGTTGTCGATCTCGCGCCGCCGCGCGGCCAGGTTGGTCTCGTCCGCGGCGAGGAAGCCGAGCGCGTAGTCCACCAGCTCCTCGGCGTCGACGTGCGCGGCCCGCTCCCCCGCGCCCTGCTCCTGACGGAAGCGGTTGCGCGCGAACAGCATGAGCAGCGTCTCGACCCGCTTGTACGGCTCGTCCTTGAGCAGCACGGGGATGCTGAGGCCCGCCTCGCGCACCTGCCGCTTGTAGGCGATCTCGTAGTCGCGGTCCACGACGAGCTCCACGAAGAGGTCGTGGCAGCGCGACGCGAGGGCGTTCTGGTGCGCCAGCAGCGCCTTCCACTCAACTGGGTGCGCGGCCGCCGACAGGTAGCGGCGCTGCAGCACCAGCGCCAGCGCACGGCGCGCCTCGTACGGCAGCACGCCCGTGTCGCCCGCGAACAGCGCCGCGTCGTCGTCCGCCATCGCGGGGGCCTCGACGAAGGTGCCCGCCTCGTCGTGCGTCTCGAGCGCCGTGTCGGTCATGCGTCGTCCTCCATGTCGTCGGTGCCCGGCACCTCGATCGGCACGCGCGGCACCACCAGCTCGCGGGTGCTGCCGTCCGCGCGCACGGTCGTGACGCGGCTCAGGCGGGCGGCGGGCACGTCGCCGATCCCGCTGCCGTCGCCGAGCGCGTCGTCGAGCGCGCCGGGGGCGGCGAGCTCCAGGTAGCCCAGCAGCTCGACGGGGCGGCGCAGCTCGGCGGGCGCCGCCGCGAACACCTCGTCGGCGGTCGCGCCGCCCCGCTCGCGCAGGACGCGCGCGGCGTGCGCGACGGTCTCCTCGTAGCGGGGTCCGCCCATGCCCCGCAGGCCGCCCAGGACCTGGCCGGGCTCGCCGCCCGCGTCGTGAGCGGGGTCGTCGAGGTCGGCCAGGGCGTCCGGGAGGGTCTCGGGGCGCAGGTCGTGGAGCTGGGCGCGGAACCGCCCGAGGCGCGCCCGCTCCAGCCACCGCAGCGGCTCGACCCGCGCGGCGCGGCCGGACCCGGGGAACCACTCCGCCATCGCGGCGGTCGCCTCCCGCAGGGCGGCGTCGAGCTCGCGGTCGCGCAGCGGGTTGTGCACGGTGAGCTGCTGCGTGATGGTCCGCGACGCGCGCGCCTGGGCGTCGAGGACGCCGTCGACGGCGGCCAGGAGCTGGGAGTACAGCGCCCGCACGGCCTCGCGCCGGTCCGCGGGCAGGCCGGCCGCGAACGGGTGCGCCAGCACCGCCCGGACCCGCTCGTCCACCTGGCCCAGCAGCAGCGGGTCGCGCAACAGCTCCATCGCGCCGGAGAACGCCCGCCCCTCGGGCGTGCGCTGCATGAGCGAGTCGGACGCCTCGAGATAGGCGCCCAGCACCTCGCCCGTGGGCCGCTCGTCCTGGCGCAGGCTCGTGACGATGCTGCGCTGCAGCTCGGCGATCGACTCGGCGACGCGCGCGAAGTCGGCCGGCAGCTCGCGCACGAGGGCGGCCACGTTGTCGAACTGCTCGACGAGGCGCTCGGTCGGCGCCTGCACGACCTCGCCGCCCGCCTCGAGGCGGGCGAGCTCGGCCTCCGCGGCCGCGATCTCGTCGCGCGCGCGGGCCGCCTGCTCGCGCAGCGCGCGCTGCTGCGACTCGCGGTCGGGGCGGGCGTCGCGCGCGAGGCCGTCGAGGGCGACCAGCAGCGTGCGGATGCGCGACTCGCTGACCAGGGCGCGCGCGCCCTGGGTGCGGTCGACGAACGCCAGCGCCTCGGCCGCGTGCGAGCTCACCTGGTACTGCTCGACACCGTCGTCGTCGAGCGCGCGGACCAGCCACCGGCCGGCGACCCACCGCGAGCACAGCGCCCGCGCGGCGTCGTCGGGCACGTCGTGGCCGGCCGACCTCGCCTCGGTGAGCAGGTCCTCGACCTCCACGTGCATCTGCTCGGTGGGGACCGTGGCCCGCCCGGGCGTGAAGATCAGGGAGAGGAGCGCGACGACCAGCGGCCCCTCCTTGCGGTGCAGCAGGGCGAGCGCGGGCGTGCCGAAGGCGCCCTGGCTGCGTGCCAGGGCGCCCTCGAGGCGAGAGCCCGCCTGCCGGGATCCCGTGCGCGGCGTCGACAAGCTCAGACGACGATGTTGACGAGCTTCGGCGCGCGCACGATCACCTTGCGCACGGGGGCACCGTCGATCGCGCGGACCACGTTCGGCTCGGCGAGGGCGGCGGCCTCCAGGTCGGCGTCCGAGATGGACGGCGGCACCTCGAGGCGACCGCGCACCTTGCCCTTGACCTGCACGACGCAGGTCACCGTGTCCTCGACCAGGTACTGCTCGTCGGCGGCCGGGAACGGCCGGCGGGCCAGCGAGCTCTCGTGGCCGAGCCGGCCCCACAGCTCCTCCGCGATGTGCGGGGCGATCGGCGCGACCATCAGCACCAGGGGCTCGACGGCCGCGCGGGGCACGCGGTCCAGGGACGTCAGGTGGTTGTTGTACGTGATGAGCTTCGCGATCGCCGTGTTGGGACGCATGTGCTCCATCTCGACGCGCACGTCCGCGATCGCACGGTGCATCGCCCGCAGCGTGGCGGTGTCCGGCTCGTCGTCGGTGACGACCAGCGCGCCCGTCTCCTCGTCCACGACGTTGCGCCACAGGCGCTGCAGGAAGCGCTGCGACCCGACGACGGCGCGCGTCTCCCACGGCCGCGACAGGTCCAGCGGGCCCATCGACATCTCGTAGACGCGGAATGTGTCGGCGCCGTACTGCTCGTACATCTCGTCCGGCGTGACGACGTTCTTCAGGGACTTGCCCATCTTCCCGTACTCACGGGTGACGGCCTCGCCCTGGTACGTGAAGCCGGTCTGCTCGTCGCCCTCGACCTCGCCGGCGGGCACGTAGAACCCGCGGGAGTCGGTGAAGGCGTACGCCTGGATGTAGCCCTGGTTGAACAGCTTGCCGAAGGGCTCCACCGAGGAGACGTAGCCCAGGTCCAGCAGCACCTTGTGCCAGAACCGCGCGTACAGCAGGTGCAGCACGGCGTGCTCGACGCCGCCGACGTACAGGTCGACGCCGCCGGCCGGGCCGGAGGTCGCGTTGTGGCGCGGGCCCATCCAGTAGGACTCCAGCGCGGGGTCGACCACGGCCGTGCCCTCCGACGGCCCGTCGGTGGAGTCCGTCGGGTCCAGGTAGCGCAGGTAGTACCAGCACGACCCGGCCCAGTTCGGCATCGTGTTGGTGTCGCGGCGGTAGGTCTTCGGCCCGTCGCCCAGGTCCAGGGTGACGTGCACCCACTCCTCGTTGCGGCCCAGCGGCGCCTCGGGGTTGGAGTCGGCGTCCTGCGGGTCGAACGTGCGCGGCGCGAAGTCCGGCACCTCGGGCAGGTCGACGGGCAGCAGGTGGCTCGGGATCGCGACCGGGCGGTCCTCGGAGTCCCACAGGATGGGGAACGGCTCGCCCCAGTAGCGCTGACGGCTGAACAGCCAGTCGCGCAGGCGGTAGGTGGTGGTGCCCTCGCCGGCGCCGCGGGCCTGCAGCCACGCGACGACCTTCTCCTTGGCCTCGGCCACGCCCAGCCCGTCCAGGCTGATCTCGTCGTTGGCGGAGTTCACCGTCACGCCGTCGCCGGTGTACGCGCCGGCGAAGTCCGCCGGCAGCCCGCCGGCGGGCTCCACGGTGCGGATCACGGGCAGCTCGAACGCCTCGGCGAAGTCGAAGTCGCGCTGGTCGCCGCCGGGCACCGCCATGATGGCGCCGGTGCCGTAGCCCATCAGCACGTAGTCGGCGGTGAACACCGGCACGGTGGCCCCGTTGACGGGGTTCACGGCCAGGTGGCCGGTGAAGACGCCGGTCTTCTTGCCGGCGTCGGCCTGCCGCTCGACGGCGGTCTTCGACGCCGCCTCGCGGCGGTACGCGGCCACGGCCTCGATGGGAGTGGCGTGCCCGCCGGTCCACGCGCCGCGCGTGCCGTCGGGCCAGGCCGCGGGCACCTCGTCCAGCAGCGGGTGCTCGGGCGCCACGACCATGAAGGTCGCGCCGAACAGCGTGTCGGGGCGGGTGGTGAAGACCTCGACCTGCGCGCCCGCGCCGACCGCGTCGTGGTCGGCGGTGCCGACGACGTCGAACCGGACGTTGGCGCCGGTGGAGCGGCCGATCCAGTTGCGCTGCATCGACTTGACCTTCTCGGGCCAGTCGATCAGGGCCAGGTCGTCGGTCAGGCGGTCGGCGTACGCCGTGATCCGCATCTTCCACTGGCGCAGCTCGCGCTGGAAGACGGGGAAGTTGCCACGCTCGGAGCGGCCGTCCGCCGTGACCTCCTCGTTGGCCAGCACGGTGCCCAGGCCCGGGCACCAGTTCACGACGGACTCGTCGACGTACGCCAGGCGCTGGGCGTCCAGCACGTCGCGGCGCTCCAGGTCGGTCAGCGCGGACCAGGCGCGGCCGTCCTCCAGCGCGCGGGAGCCCGAGGCGTACTCCGCCTCCAGCTCGGCGATGCGGCGGGCGCGGCCCGTGCCGCCGTCCGCCTCGGTGTCGTACCAGGAGTCGAAGATCTGCAGGAAGATCCACTGCGTCCAGCGCACGTAGTCCGGGTCGATGGTGGCGAACGTGCGGCGCTCGTCGTGCGCGACGCCCAGGCGGCGCATCTGGCGCTTCATCGTGACGATGTTCTGCTCGGTGGTGACCCGCGGGTGCTGGCCCGTCTGCACCGCGTACTGCTCGGCGGGCAGGCCGAACGCGTCGTAGCCCAGCGCGTGCAGCACGTTGTCGCCGCTCATCATGCGGAACCGGCCCACGACGTCCGTCGCGATGAAGCCCAGCGGGTGGCCCACGTGCAGCCCCGCCCCGGAGGGGTACGGGAACATGTCCATGATGAAGAACGGCTTGCCGGAGCCGTGCTCGCCGTCGCCGTCCGTGAGCGCGCCGGTCGGGTTCGCCGCCCAGAAGGTGCCGCGCTCCTCCCACAGGTCCTGCCAGCGCTCCTCGATCTGCTGGGCGAGGGCGGGCGTGTAGCGGAAGGTGGGCTCGGTCGGAGCCTCGGTTCGGGCGGGTGCGGTGTCGGGCGTGCTCACCCGGCGAGTCTACCGGCCGGGGCTGTCGCCCCCGGCCGGTATTTCACACCCCGAACGACTCGACGAGCGGGCCGCCGACGGCCGCGAGCAGCCAGCCCACCGCCACGACGTAGCCGATGATCAGCACCAGGCCCCGGTTGCGCACGACGGCGCGGCGCAGGCCGTCGCTCACGGGCAGGTGCCGCTCCTGGACCGCGTGCACCACCTGGAACCACAGCAGCGGCCAGAGGATGGTCCACACGACCATGCAGGCGGGGCACAGGCGGACGAGGGCGTAGAAGCTCGTCCACATGAGGAAGAAGATGAGCAGCTGCGCCACCGCGGTCACGGCGAGCAGCGCCAGGTGGTACCACCGCGGCAGCCGCGCGCCCGCCAGGAGCACGACGCCGGTCGTGACCACCACGGGGAAGGCCGCGACGCCCAGGTAGGGGTTCGGGAAGCCGAGCAACGTGCCCTGCCAGGACATCATCGCGACGCCGCAGTCGAGGAAGACGTTGAAGCTGCAGGTCGTGACCCGGTTCGGGTCCAGCAGCTTGAGGTACTCCTCGATGGCGAGCCACGACGCGGCGCCGAATCCGATCGCGCCCAGCACCGTCAGCAGCGTGCCGTAGGCACGGGACGACAGGCCGCGGGGGCCGGCCGCGGGCGCGACCTCGGCCGCGTCGCCGTCAGGGGTGTCGTGGGTCTCGTCGCGCACGCTCGGGCTCACGAGCGCGACCGTACCGCACGATCCTGGGGGCGGCGGACCGACGTCGGGCACGGTGCCGGGCAGGGTGCCGGGCAGGGTGCCGGGCACGGTCCGCGGCGCAGGTCAGCCCGCGTGCGCGACCCGCTGAC
Source organism: Isoptericola sp. NPDC057653 (assembly GCF_042799955.1). NCBI lineage: Bacteria > Bacillati > Actinomycetota > Actinomycetes > Micrococcales > Promicromonosporaceae > Isoptericola > Isoptericola sp. NPDC057653. The sequence continues at coordinate 944,308 of NZ_JBHVHP010000002.1, forward strand.
GGCCGAACGCGAGCACCATCGCCAGGCCGATGACCGTGAGTGCGAGTCCGACCCAGGCGGGCGCGAGGTACCCGTACCCGGCGGCGATGACGAGGCCGCCGAAGAACGCGCCGCTCGCGTTGCCGATGTTCAGCGCGGAGTGGCACAGCGCGGCGCCGAGCGACTGGGCCCGGGGCGAGAGGTCCATGAGCCGCGTCTGCATCGCGAGGCCCAGCACCTGCGACGCGACGGCCAGCAGGAACAGGCCCGCCACGGCGGCCACCGGGGACGTCGCGGTCAGGGCGAACACGACGAGGGAGACGGCGGTGGCGACGAACCCGCCCACCACGGTGCGCAGCACGTTCCGGTCCACGAGGCGGCCGCCGAGCAGGGTGCCCACCGTCATGCCGACGCCGAACACCGCGAGCACCCACGGGACGGCGCTCTCGGACAGGCCGGCCACGCGGGTGACCGTGGGCGCCACGTAGGTGTAGACGGCGAACAGCCCGCCGAAGCCGATCGCGCCGGCGGCGAACGAGATCCACAGCGGCCCGTTGCGCAGCGTCGCGAGCTCCTGGCGGACGCTGGAGTCGACCGGCCCGCGCTCGGGGACGAAGCGCCAGATGCCCAGCAGCGTCACGGCCCCGAGGGCCCCGATGACGACGAACGCGGCGCGCCACCCCAGGCTCTGGCCGACGGCGGTGGACAGGGGCACGCCCACGACGTTCGCGACCGTCAGGCCGGTCATCATCATCGCCACCGCGTGCCCGCGCCGCCCGGGCCCGGCCACCGCGGCGCCGACGGCCGCACCGACGCCGAAGAAGGCGCCGTGCGGCAGCCCGGCGAGGAACCGGCCCACGACGAGGGACTCGATGCCCGGTGCCGCCGCCGAGACGACGTTGGCCACGGTGTAGAAGCCCATGAGGCACAGCAGCAGGCGCTTGCGGGACATCCGCGCGGCCGCGACGGTCAGCAGCGGAGCCCCGACCACCACGCCGACCGCGTACGCGGTGATGGCGTGGCCCACTACCGGGTCGCTGACCCCCAGGTCCGCCCCGATCTGGGGCAGCAGGCCCATCGTGGCGAACTCGGTGGTGCCGATGGTGAACCCGCCGACGGCGAGCGCGAACAGCGCCGCCCCGACGTGCTCCGGGCGGGGTCCGCGGGAGGTCGCCTCCCGGGGAACGGTCGTCTGGGTCACGGTGCACTCGCTCTCGGCGGTCGGGCCCGAGCCGGGACACGTCGCGGCTCGAAACGATTCGACGACGTGACACGGATGAGCCGTGAGCACGTCGTCGGGGAACCGGGTCAGCCTACGCGGGCACGACCCAGATGCGCGAGGCCGCCAGCAGGCCGAGGTCCACGGACACCTCGCGGCCGTCGGCCTCCCACGCGACGCCGACCGTGCCCGCGAACTCGCGCCGCGACGTCAGCCGCACCGGCAGGTCCAGGTCGATGCCCAGGTCCGCCAGGTAGCGCAGCGCCTCCGGGTCGGCGTCCGAGATGCGCGCCACGACTCCCCCGGCGCCCGCCGCGAGGTCGACCAGCGGCACGGCGTCCGGGCGCACCACGCGGCCGTCGGCGAACGGGATCGGGTCGCCGTGCGGGTCCCGCTCCGGGTGGCCGAGGCGCGTCGCGATGCGCTCGACCAGCCGCTCGGACACCGCGTGCTCCAGCACCTCGGCCTCGTCGTGCACCTCGTCCCAGCCGTACCCGAGGTCGCGCACCAACCACGTCTCCAGCAGCCGGTGGCGCCGCACCATCACCAGCGCGTAGCGGCGGCCCAGCTCGGTCAGCCACACGCCGCCGTACGGCTCGTGACCCAGCAGGCCCTGCGTCGTGAGGCGGCGCACCGTCTCCGAGACCGTCGACGGCCCCACGCCCAGCCGGTCCGCCAGCAGCCCGGTCGTCACCTTCTCGTCGGACCACTCCTGGGCCGACCAGACCGCCTTGAGGTAGTCCTGGGCGACGGGGGTCAGCTCGTCGGGGTCGACGGCGGGGTCTTCGGCACGGGCGGGCAGCGCAGGTTCGGGCACGTCCCGAGCCTATCCGGCGCGTTCCGGACACGTCCCCGGTGGGAGCCGCCTATCCAGCGCGGCAGTTCGGGTTCGGGTCGGCAGTTCGAACTGCCGACCCGCACCCGGACAGCCGCCGCGCGAGCCGGGGTGCGGGGCCCGGGGCCGCGCGGGGGGCGGCGGCGGCGCGGGCTAGGGGCCCGGGGGCCCGGGGCCC
>NZ_JBHVHP010000002.1:946528-1264628 GCF_042799955.1 Isoptericola sp. NPDC057653
GCCACCCCCCCCCCCCCCGGGGGGCTTGCCGCCCCCGCCCGGGGGGGGCGCCGCTACCCGCGGGGGGCTTTGGGTGTGGGGGGCCGCTTTCCTCCCGCCCCCCCCCAACCCGAACTGCCGCATCGATCGCGATGATGCGGTCACGAGGGCAGCGCGTCGTCCGACGGCGGCACGATCTCGGGCACGGGCTCCCGGTCGCCGATCGTCGCGTCCCCGTCGGGCGTGACGCTCACCACCTGGACGTCCACCATGCGCCGCGCCTCGGGGTCGAAGCGCAGCAGGGTCATCTGCGCGGTGCCGTGCAGCGGACCGACCGTGGGCTGGCTCGGGGCCGCGCCCGCCGTGGAGCCGTTGACGTAGCGGATGCCCTGGCCCACCTGCTCGGGCCCGGACCGCTTGTGGGTGTGGCCGGAGACCTGGAACGGCACGCAGCCGGTGTCGAGGGCGTCGAGCCCCACGGCCGGGGTGTGGATCAGCAGCAGGTCCACGCCGCCGTCCTCGCAGGCGGTGGCGGCGAGGTCGGCCGCCTGCTCCTCCGGGGTCCGCTCGCGCGCCACGTTGGTGCCCCCGCCCACGCGGGTCTCCAGGGCGTCGCGGTCGCCGAGGATGCGCACGCCCTTGACCTCGACGACCTTGCCGTCGAGGACCGTCTGCCCGCGCGCGGCCTCCATGTTGGAGGTGAGCTGCGAGTCGTGGTTGCCGTCGGAGACGACCATCGGGACGCCCCGCGGCGGGGCCGTCGCGAACGAGTCGACGCAGACCTTCTCCACCGACGTGCCGTTCATGGTCGTGTCGCCCGCGTTGAGGACGACGTCGACACCCGCGCGCTCCGCGGTGGTGCGGATCAGCGGGGTCATGCCGGTGTTGCAGTGCAGGTCGGAGACGACCAGCAGGGTCACGAGGTCGTCGTCCGACGGCGAGGGCGACGGCGTGGCCGACCCGTCGGGCGGCGCCACCGCCTCGTCGGGCGTGCCCGACGGCGACGGCGAGCCGGAGGCGTCCGCCGCGTCGGCGTGGGTGGCGTCCCACGCGTCCCAGGCGGCGACGAGGTCGTCGTCCGCGGCGGCGTAGAACTCCTCGTTCTGCTTGTAGAGGCCCACGAGCTGCCCGCCGTAGGTGTCCACGACGCCGGCCAGCCGGCCGGTGATCGTCGCCCCCTCGAGCGCGGTGCCCGCGAACACCGACGACGCGGGCCGGCCCTGGGTGTCCGGCTGCACCACTCCCCCGGACGCCACGGTCACCACCACGAGGCTCGTCACGGCCACGCCGGCGGTGATCTCCCACGTGCGCGGGGCGAGCCGGGCCGACAGCTCGCGCCGCCGGGCCGCGCCGAGCAGCAGCCGCAGCCCGAAGCCGACGGCCACGACGACGACCATGGCCGCGACGGTGCGCCGTCCGGCGTCCCACAGCAGGGCCCGCGCGACGGTGCTCGCCGTCTCCTGCGGGCTGGAGAAGAACTGCAGGTAGTTCTGGAGGTCGCCGGCGAGCATGTCGAGCGTGCCCGCCTGGTCGACGGCGGACAGGTCCGCCGGGATCTCCTTGACGACGACGTCCAGCCCCAGCCCGAGCGGGAGCGGCGAGTCGATCTCGAGCGTGCCCAGCGGGCCCAGGTCGGCGACGACCAGGCCGTCGGTGTCGACCTCGTACACGGCCTCGTGCGGGCCGAGGCTCAGCTCGGCCTGCGCCGTCGTGACGCCGACGACGACGCAGGCCAGCGCGGCCGCCACGGAGACGAGGGTCCACCGCACCCAGCGCGGCGGCGTGCGCCGTGCGGGGGCGCCGTGCGCGACGGGTGCGTCGTCGTCGGGCGGGCTGGCAGGGCCGGAAGGGGTGGCGGGGCGGGCAGGGGCGTCGGGGCCGGGCTTCTCGTCGTGCTGGTCGCTCATCGCGTCCCACCTTCGCGGAACACGGGCGACGGCGCCACCCTGCTCACCGGGTGGCGCCGTCGTGCCCGCAGGTCAGGACCGCGCGTCGCGCAACGTCGTCAGGGCGATCCCGGCGGCGACGAGCACCGCGACGAAGCCGATCACGGACGTCACGACCACGCCGCTGCCGAACGCCGCGTGCGCGGAGTCGAGCAGGGCCTGCGCCTGCCCGGCGGGCAGGTCGGCCGCGACGCTCGTGGCGCCGCCGAGGGTCTCCGCCGCCGCGCCGGTGTCCGCGGCGGACAGCCCGGCCGGCACCACGACGTTGGCGTGGTACGACCCGGTGAGGATCCCGCCGAGGACGGCGGTGCCCAGCACCGCGCCGACCTCGTACGCCGTCTCGGAGATCGCCGAGGCCGCGCCGGCCTTGGCCGCGGGCACGGTCGAGACGATGAGGTCGTTCGACACGGTCTCGGCCGAGCCGACACCGATCGCGAGGACGACGAACGCGAGGCCGAGCCACCCGGACTCGCCGCGCCCGGCGACGAGCGCCGTGACGAGGTAGCCCACGGCCGACATCGCCAGGCCCGCGGCGACCACGTGCGACGGCCGCACGTGACGCACGACCTTCACCACCGCGAGGCCCGCGACGACCATCGCGACGGTGCCCGGCAGCAGCACCATGCCCGCCTGCACGGGAGACAGCCCGATGACGAGCTGCAGGTCCTGCGAGACGAAGAACAGGAAGCCGACCAGCGAGAACACGGACAGCAGGTTCACCAGCACGCTGCCGGTGAAGGCCGGGACGGCGAACAGTCGCACGTCGAGCATGGGGTCGGGGCGGCGCAGCTGGCGGCGCACGAAGAGCACGCCCATGAGCAGGCCGACGGCGATCGCGGCCAGGCCCAGCGACGGCAGCCCGCCCTTGGCGAGCGTCTTGATGCCGAACACGACCGGCGTCATGGCGGCCATCACGAGGACGATCGAGACCGGGTCGAGGCGCCCCGGGGCGGGGTCGCGCGACTCCGGCACGAAGATCGGCGCGAGCACGAGGAGCAGCGCCAGCACGGGCACCGCGAGGAGGAACACGGAGCCCCACCAGAAGTGCTCGAGCAGCAGGCCGCCGACGATCGGCCCCACGGCCGAGCCCGCGGCGAAGCCGGCCGCCCAGATCGCGATGGCGAGGCGGCGCTCGTCGCGGTCGGTGAACACGTTGCGCAGCAGCGACAGCGTGGACGGCATCAGCATCGCGCCGAAGAAGCCGAGGCCGGCGCGGGCGGCGATCAGCGCGCCCGCGGTGGGCGCGAACGCGGCGACCGCGGACACGGCGGCGAAGCCGACGGCCCCGATCAGGAGCAGCCGGCGGCGGCCGACGCGGTCGGCGACCGACCCCATCGGCACGAGCAGGCCGGCGAGGACGAGGGGGTAGACGTCGACGATCCAGAGCAGCTGCGTGCCGCCGGGGGCCAGGGCCTCCGAGATCTGCGGCAGGGCGAAGCTGAGGACCGTGTTGTCGATCGAGACGAGGAGCACCGGCAGCATCAGCACGGCGAGGGCCGCCCAGCGACGCCCGGCGGTCCGGAGACCGCGGGGGCGCGCGGGGACGGCGGGGCGTCGCGCGGCGGAAGGGGCGCGGTGCGTCGTCACCTGGGTGGAGACCATGAGGTGCCTTTCACACACTGCGGGACGGCCGGGGCGACATGGTGATGCCGAACTTCCGTACCGTCCAGCCGGTACAGTAACACCTCGCCACTAGGCTGTCGACATGCCGCCTCCCCCCGCCGCCCGAGCCAAGGTCCTGCGCGCGTTCGCCGAGCTCCTCGTCGAGTCCGGGGAGCGCTCCGCGACCCTCGAGGCAGTCGCCGAGCGGGCCGGCGTCTCCAAGGGCGGCCTGCTCTACCACTTCCCCTCCAAGGACGCCCTCGTCGACGGCCTCCTCGACCACCTGGGCGTCCTCACGGCCGCCGACGTCGAGGCCATGCGCACCGCGCCCGAGGGCGCGTCCGACTACCTGCTGCGCACGTCGACCGTCATCGGCGGCGAGTTCGAGGTCGTCTACCTCGCGGCCTCGCGCGTGGCGCAGGGCGCGTCCCCCCGCGCCCGCGCCGTCCTCGACGACGCCCAGGCCGCCTGGACCGAGGCCGTGCGCGACGAGCTCGGCGACCCCGTGCTCGCCCGCGCCGTGTCCCTCATGGGCGAGGGCCTGTACGCGCTCGCCTCCGTCGGCGCCAGCGGCCCCTCCGACCACGAGATCGACGAGCTGCTTTCGCTGGTGCGCGAGGTCGCCGCGGCCCGCGGCGCGGGCGCCGGGGCCTGAGCCGGGCTCAGCCCGTCTTCCGCTCCGCCGTCTTCGCCGCCGGCTTCTTCGCCGGGCTCTTCTTCGCTGAGGCCTGTTTGGCAGGAGCCTTCGTCGCGGGCGCCTTCTTCGCGGCCGGCTTCTTCGCCGGCGCCTCGTCCTTCGACGCCTTCGCGCCCTTCGAGCCGGAGACGCTCCGCCGCAGGGCCTCCATGAGGTCGATGACGTCGGCCTCCTCCTTCTCCGGCTGCTCGCCGAACGTCTCGGAGGTGTCGAGCGCCTCGCCCTGCTCGATCTTGGCGTCGATGAGCTGGCGCAGCTGCACCTGGTACTCGTCCTCGTAGTCCTCGGGCGCGAAGTCCGCCTCGTAGCTCGCGACGAGCTGGCCCGACATCGCGAGCTCCTTGTCCGAGACGGTGACCGACCCGTCGAGGGACGGGAACGCCGCCTCGCGCACCTCGTCGGCCCACAGCAGCGTCTGGATGACGAGCACCTCGTCGCGCACCCGCAGCGCCGCGAGCCGCGTGCGCTGGCGCAGCGCGAACTTCACGATCGCCGTGCGGTCCGTCTCCTCCAGCGTGCGGCGCAGCAGCACGTACGCCTTCGGGCTGTTCGAGTCCGGCTCCAGGTAGTAGGTGCGGTCCAGCATGATCGGGTCGATCTGGTCGCTCGGCACGAACTCGACCACCTCGATCTCGCGGTTCGCCTCCGCCGGCAGCGCCCCGAGGTCCTGCTTGGTCAGCACCACCGTGCGCTCGCCGTCGTCGTAGGCGCGGTCGATGTGCTGGTACGCCACCTCCTCGCCGTCCAGCTCGCACACGCGCCGGTAGCGGATGCGTCCGCCGTCCGCGTCGTGCACCTGGTGCAGCGGCACGTCGTGGTCCTCGGTCGCGCTGTACAGCTTGACCGGCACGTTGACCAGGCCGAAGGTGACAGCGCCCTTCCAGATCGCCCTCATGTGACCATCGTCACGCGAGCCGGCAGACCCCGCCAGCGTGCGCCCGCGCCGGCCGGGCGCCTGTCGGAGGCGGTGCCTACCGTCACGGCATGGACACCGCCACGACGCGCGACGTCGCGCACGCCTACGTCGGAACGCTCGAGCGCCGTGACTGGGCGGCCTTCGGCGCGCTCCTCGACCCCGACGTCGTCTACGAGATGCCGCAGAGCCGCGAGCGCATCCGCGGCCGCGACGCGTACCTCCGCTTCAACCAGGAGTACCCGGGCGACTGGCACCTGTCGGTGCGGCACGTCGTCGCGGACGGCGCCCGCGCCGCCCTGTGGCTCGAGGCGCGCGTGGGCGACGAGCCGATGATCGCGAACGTCTGGCTCGACGTCTCCGACGACGGCCTGGTCCGGCGCGTCACCGACGTCTGGCCCGAGCCGTTCGAGCCGCCCGCCGGGCGCGAGCACCTGGTCGAGCGGTACGACGCGGGCTGACCGGCCGGGCCGACCGCCCGGCGTCAGCCGACGAGGCCGAGCACCCCCACGACGCCGACCAGCACGGCGAGCAGCATCGACACGCCCACCAGCACGGCGTGCACGGTGAAGAAGCGGGTGGGGCGGCCGGCCTCGTCGCGGGCCCGCGGGTCCTTGGTCACCCGCCGCCAGAACGAGGGCCACACCATGAGGTTCCACACGGCGGCGACGAGCAGGACGACGGACCAGACGACGGGGATCTCCACGCCGTCGAGTATCCCCCGGCCGCCGCTCAGCCCAGGCGGCCGGTCTGCAGCGCCAGGAGCACCGCGCGGGTGCGGTCCTTGGCGCCGAGCTTGAGCAGCACGGCCGAGACGTGGTTCTTCACGGTGCCCTCCGCGAGGTAGAGGGCGCGGGCGATCTGCCGGTTGGACCAGCCCTGGGCCATGAGGCGCAGCACCTCCAGCTCGCGCTCGGTGAGGTCGGCCCGCGCCGCGTCGTGCAGCGCCGGACCGGAGCGGACGGCGCGCAGGAGCCGCGCGGTCACGGCGGGCTGCACGAGCGTGGCGCCCGCGGCCAGGGTGCGCACCGCGTCCGCGAGCTGCTCCAGCGTCACGTCCTTGAGCAGGTAACCGCGCGCCCCCGCCCGCAGCGCCCGCAGCACGAGCTCGTCGTCGTCGAAGGTCGTGAGGACCAGGACCGCGACGTCGCGCCCCTCGGCCTGCAGCGTCTCGAGCGCCCAGATCCCGTCACGGCCGGGCATGCGGAGGTCGAGCAGCAGCACGTCGGGGTCGTGCTCGCGCACCGCGTCCACCGCCGCGGCGCCGTCGTCCGCCTCCGCCACGACGTCCATGCCGCCCGCGATCTCGAGCAGGCTGCGGATGCCGTGCCGCACCAGCGTCTGGTCGTCGGCCAGCACGAGGCGCACGCGGTCCGCCGCGGCCGTCACGACGCCGCCCGCCCGGCGAGCCGCGCCTCGACGGTGAACCCGGCGGACGCGTCGAAGGTGGCGCCGCCCCCCAGCGCCTCGGCGCGCTCGACGATCCCGGACAGCCCGTGGCCCAGCCGCACCGGCCCGGACGCGAGGCCGTCGTCGCGCGCCACCAGCGTCAGCGCGCCGTCGTCGTCCGTGGCCACCTCGATCCGCAGCACCGTGGCCATCTCGGCGTGCCGCACCGCGTTGGTCACGACCTCCTGGGTGACGCGCACCAGGGCGGCCGTCTGCTCCTCGTCGGCCACGACGTCCGGCGCGACGTGGACCTCCACGCGCGGGGCGGGGACGGCGGCGGCCACCGCGCCGAGGGCCTCGCGCAGGTCGGGGGCGCGGCGGCGCAGCTCGCCGACCGTGGCACGGACGTCGCCGAGCAGCTCGCGCGCCACCGTCCGGGCGCGCTCGACGTGCTCGGCCGCGCGGTCGCCCGGCAGGTGGGCGGCGGACTCGAGCTCGAGCGTGAGCACCGTGAGCTGGTGGCCGATGAGGTCGTGCAGCTCGCGCGAGATGCGCAGCCGCTCGGACGCACGGGTCGCCTCCTGGTCCAGCACCGCCGCCGCCGCGAGCTCGGCGTGCGCGACCGTCAGCTCGGTGCGCATCCGCTGCTCGCGCTGCAGCGCGACGCTCACGGCCGCGCTCGCCACCTGCAGCAGCAGGTACAGGCCGAGGGACAGCGCCACCTCGAAGCCGTGCGCCGGGCCCGGCGCGAGCAGGAACGCGACGAGCAGGGCCACGGTGTTGACCGCGATCACCGCCGCGGTCACGCGGGTGGGGCCCACGTAGGTGCTCAGCGCCGCGCCGAAGACGAGCAGGATGGGCAGCCAACCGATGCCGGGCACCGTCACGACGAGTGCCGCCGTCAGCAGGATCTGCGCCGCGAGCGCCAGGTACGCGGCCCCGGTGCGCGGCGGCCGCACGACGGTGACGACCGTCGTGGCGAGCCAGGCGACCGCGAGCGCCACCCACACCGCGAGGGGCACGAGCATGCGGTCCGGCCCGGCCACGAAGGGCACGGGCACGACGATCGCCAGGCAGACGACCAGGATCGTCAGCCCGGACGTCTCCTCGGGTCCCAGCCGGCGCACGGCACCACGCTAACCGGCCCGGGCGCCGCGGGGACCGTGCCGATGGTCATGGGTGCGGGTCGTGACGGGCGGCACGCGCGACGGCGCCCGGCCCGTCCGTAGCGTCGCCGCCATGACCGCACTCGTGGCGCAGCACCTGCGCAAGACGTACCGCACCCGGGGGCGCGGCCGCCCACCGGTGGTCGCGCTCGACGACGTGAGCCTCTCGGTGGCGCCGGGCGAGGTGGCGGGGGTGCTGGGCCGCAACGGGGCCGGGAAGTCCACCGCCGTGCAGCTCCTCGCCGGCGCCCGCGCACCGGACGGCGGCCGCGCGCGGGTGCTGGGGCTCGACCCGCGCGCCGACCGGCGGCGGGTGCGCGCGGTGCTCGGCGTGCAACTGCAGGGCGCGGACCTGCACGGCGCGCTGACGGTGCGCGAGCTGGTCCACCTGTACCGGTCGTTCTACGCGCGCGGCGTCGACCCGGACCGGCTCGTGGAGCGGGTCGGCCTGGGGGCGTCCCGGGACACCCGCTTCGAGAAGCTGTCGGGCGGCCAGCAGCAGCGGGTGTCGATCGCCCTCGCCCTCGTGGGCGCGCCGCGCGTCGTCATCCTCGACGAGCTCACCACCGGGCTCGACCCCGAGGCCCGGCGCAGCATGTGGGCGCTGGTGGAGGACCTGCGCGCCGACGGCGTGACCGTGCTGCTCGTCAGCCACCTCATGGAGGAGGTGGAGCGGCTGTGCGACCACGTGACGATCCTCGACTCCGGCCGCGTCGTCGCGCGGGGGACGCCTGCCCAGCTCGTCGACCGGGCGGGGCTGCGCCCCACCGTGACGCTGCGCACCGACGACCCGGCCGCCGCCGACCTGCTGGCCCGGCTGCCCGCCGTCGGGCGCGTCGACGCGGCGGGCCCACGGCTCACCGTCACCGGCGCCGACCCCGCGCCCGGGGCGAGCGGCACGGCCCTCCCCCGGCACGGCGACCTGCTGCACGAGGTCGGCGCGGCGCTGGCCGCCGCGGGAGTCGTCGCCACCGAGACCCGGCTGCGGCGTCCCACGCTGGACGACGCGTTCCTCACCCTCACCGGCAGCGCCCTGGAGGCACCATGACCGCCCACCGCACGATGCGCGACAGCGCGACCCGCGACGACCTGCCGCGGGTGCTGGAGCTGCCGGAACCGGGCGTGCCCCCGCGCGTGGCGCGGCCGGGCGCGGGCGCCTGGCTGGCCCTCACCGTCGCCGAGGCGCGGATGGTGGCCCGCGACACCGCGGGCCTCGTGATCCCGCTCGGCATGCCGCTGCTCGTCCTCGTGATGAACGGCCTGGCGCCGGGCCTGGACCAGGTGGTCCCCGGCACCGGGGGGCGCACCGCGCTCGACGTCTACGTGCTGCCCCTGACGCTGACGATGGTGGTCGCGACGGTCGGGGTGATCAACATGCCGAGCTTCCTCGCGACCTATCGGCGCACCGGGGTGCTGCGGCGCCTGGGCGTCACCCCCGCGTCGCCGGCGATGGTGCTCGGCGCGCAGGCGTTCGTCGGCGTGGCGCAGATCCTGGTCGGCGTCGCCCTGGCGCTCGGCGTCGCGTTCGCGTGGAGGGGCGCGTCCCCGCCGGCCGACCCGGGAGCGGCGGCGGGGGTGCTGGCGCTGACCATCACCGCGATGTACGCGGTGGGGATGCTCGTGGCGGCGGTCGCGCCGACGCCGGGGTCGGCCGTGGCGATCGGCCTCGTCGCGTTCTTCGGGCTCGCCGCGCTCGGCGGGATGTTCGGCCCGCGCGAGAACCTGCCGGAGTCGCTCGCCGCGCTGGGCGGCTGGCTGCCGTTCGGCGCCGCCGTCGACGGCCTCGGGGCGGCGTGGGCCGGGGTCGCGGTGCCGGCGTCCGCCCTGGTCGGCCTGGGCGCGAGCACCGTCCTGGCCGGCGGCGCGGCGGCGCTGTGGTTCCGGTGGGAGTGACGCACCCCGACCCGGGCGGGGTGCGCCTCAGGGAGACGTCGGTCAGAGGCCGACGGCGTCCAGCTTCGCGCTGAGCTCGGCGTCCGTGGGCTCGACGAAGAACTCGCCGTCGGGGAACACCACGACGGGGATGTTCTTGCGGCCGCTGATCGCCTCGGCGTCGTCGGCGCGCGTCGGGTCGACCACGAGATCCACGTTCACGTACTCCACGCCGCGGGTGTCGAGCACGCGCTTGGCGCGGCGGCAGTCGCCGCACCACTGCGCCCCGTACATCGTGAGGGTCTGGGGGCGCTTGATGTCGTCGGTCATGCGCAGCACCATACCCCCCGAGGGTTAGTGCACCGAGAATCCGCCGTCGACGTGGATCGACTGCCCCGTGACGTAGGCGGAGGCGCCGCTCGCCAGGAAGACGGCCGCGCCCGCGAAGTCCTCCGCGAGGCCGTTGCGCCCCACCATCGTGCGCGCCGCGAGCGCCTCGACCCGCGCCGGGTCCGACTGCAGCCGCGCGTTCAGGGGCGTGAGGACGAAGCCGGGCACCAGGGTGTTCGCCGTGACGCCGCGGCCCGACCAGGCCTCTGCCTGCGAGCGCGCCAGGGACTCCAGCCCGCCCTTGGACACCCCGTACACGCCGGACTGGACGAACGCGCGGTGCGCCTGCTGGGACGACACGTGGATCAGGCGCCCGAAACCGCGCTCGGCCATCCCGGGCCCGAACCGCTGGCCCAGCAGGTACGGCGCCTCGAGGTTCACCGCCATCGTCGCGTCCCAGGTGGCGTCATCCGTCTCCCCCAGCGGCGGGCGCAGGTTGATGCCCGCGGAGCTGACCACGACGTCCGGCTCGCCGAAGACGGCGGCGGCCTCCTCGGCCGCGGCGCGCACGCCGGCGCGCGTGCCCAGGTCGGCGCTGACGCGGTCGGCGGTGCACCCGTCGGCGCGCAGCTCGGCGACCGTGTCGTCCAGCTCGGCCTCCCTCCGGGCCACGACCACGACGCGTGCGCCCACCCGCGCCAGTGCGCCGGCGATCGCCCGGCCGATGCCGGAGCTTCCGCCGGTCACCAGCGCGACGCGGCCGTCGAGGGCGAACAGGGAGGACAGGTACGCGTCGGTCACGCGGACACTCTGCCATCCCGCGGCCCCCGGGTCGGCCCGCGCCGAGCCTCAGGCCTCCGCCGCGGCCGACACCCACAGGAGCCACGCGAGCTCGACCCGGTTGCGCACGCCCGCACGGTCGATCGCCGCGCTCACGTAGGCCTTGACCGTGGACTCGGCCAGGTGGAGCCGCCGGGCGATCTCGGCGTTGGTGGCGCCCTCCGCCAGCGCCGCGACGACCTCACGTTCACGCGGCGTCAGGGCGTCGAGCCGTCGTGCGGCGTCCGCACCGGCCTGGCGCCTGGCACGGCCCCGCCTGAGCTCGGCGGCCGCCATGTGCGCGACGCCGGGCGAGAGGTAGGTCTCCGCGTCGGACCGGCCGTGGACCGCACGCAGCAGCTCGTGGGGGTCGCCCGACTTGAGGAGGAACCCGTCCACGCCCAGATCGATGGCGGCGCGGACGTACTCGGACTCCCCGAAGCTGGTCAGGATGAGCACCCGGGGGGCGTCCGGTCGGGCCCGGAGCCGGCGGAGGGTGGCGATGCCGTCCAGGACCGGCATGCGCACGTCCAGGACGACGACCTCCGTGGCCCAGCGGTCGAGCAGCGCCAGCGCCTCCCGGCCGTCGCCCGCCTCGCCGACGACGGAGAGGCTCGGGTCGCTGGCCAGGATCTCGCGCAGGGTCTGGCGGACCCGGGGGTCGTCGTCGACGATGGCGACCCGGACGGGGCGGGCGCCGGCAGCAGCGGTCGTCGCAGGAGCCACAGGTGTCACAGGAGAGGCATCTCCCTCAGGTCGGTCACCCGCACGACGATCCCGTCCTCCGTGCACACCTCGAGCGTGGCCATCGCGAGCGGCACGTTGCCGTCCGTGTACTGCCGGCACTCCCAGCCGGGTCCGGGTCCCGGCGCGCGGGCGAGCCGGACCGGCGCCTCGCGGCCGGGCAGGAGCTCCGCCGCGTCGGCCGCGCGCATGCCGACCCGGAGGGCGGCCGCGTCCACCGGTTCGACGGTGGCGTCGTGCGACGCCCACGCCCAGTAGCCGGCCCCGCCCAGCAGCACCAGGACCGCGGGGAGCACGAGCGGCCCGACGAGCGCCGCGAACGGCAGACGTGCGCGGGAGCGGGCACGGGAGGCCTCGGGAGCCCGCCCTCGAGGGGCCTCGGGCTCCTGCTCGAGCACGGCCCGCGCCGGCAGCCGCGCGACGACCCGGTGCCCGTCCGCGCACGTGGCCGCCTGCCAGGTTCCCCCGATCGCCTCGACCCGGCGGCGCAGGGAGTCGAGGCCACGGCCCTCCCGCTCGTCGCGGTCGACGGCGGGCGCGGGCCCGCCGGAGCCGTGCGTCCGGACCTCGAGGGTCACCATGTCGTCCGCGCGCCGGACCACGACGGTCACCGCGTCGCCGGGTGCGTGCCGGGCAGCGTTCGTCAGGGCCTCCCGCACCACCCGGTGCGCGGTGACGCGCGTCGGCACCGAGGCCCGGGTGAGCACGTCCGGGTCGCCGACGAGGCGCACGTCAGCGCCCGCGCGGCGGAACCGCTCGACCACCGCGGCGACGTCGGCGTCGGCCGGGTCGCTCCAGGGCGTGCGGTGCAGCGTGGCCACCGTCTCGTGCAGCATCACGACGGCGCGCTCCGCGTCGCTGCGCACCTGGCCGGCGAGCACCGCCTCGTCGCCGGTGGTGCGGAGCTGCAGCAGGGCGGCCCGCATCCCGATCACGCTCAGCTCGTGGCCGACCAGGTCGTGCACCTCGTCGGCGAGCTGCCGGCGTTCGGCGACCTGGCGCGCCGACTCCTGCTCGCGCCGGTACCGGTCGCGGAGGTCGCGGTAGCGGACCACGCCGTACAGACCGACCCCGCCGACCAGCAGGGCGAGCTCGCCGAACGCGAGCAGGATCCAGCTCCGGGACTGCCAGGCCATCGCGCCCACGACCACCTGTGCCGCGACCAGGAGCACCGGCAGCCAGCGTGCTGCACCCGAGCGAGCCATGGGGACGAGGTTAGGCGTCACGCCGCTCGACGCTCACCACGGCCGCGCCCACGCTCGCGACGACCCAGGCGAGGAGCACCAGCAGGGCGGCCCACCGCGCGTACGGGTCGCCGGTGCCGGAGACGAGCGCGCTGCCCGCCACCCCCGGGAAGACCTGACCTGTCGCCGCGGGGGCGGCCAGCGTGAGGACCAGCAGCACGAAGGCGACGCTCAGCGCGGCCACCCCGCTCCGGGTGAGGAAGCCGAGGGCCACGGCGACGATCGCGGCGCACGCGAACACGCCCGCCGTCACGACGGCCGCCTCCGCCACCGGGACCGTGGCCCGTGGCGCGTCGCCCAGGGCGAGCTCCGTCGCCGCGACGCCCAGGGGGCCGGTCAGCAGGCCGGTGAGCCCGCCGAGGACCCCCGCGACGGCGGCCTTGGTGAGCACCACCGCCCACCGGCGCGGATGGGACAGGAACGTGGTGGCGATCTGACCGCCGGCGTACTCGGGCGTCACGAGCTGGAGGGCCGCCAGCACGACGACCAACTGCGCGAACACGACGGACGACGCCAGGACCTCCGGGACGGGCACCAGGGTGCCGACCGGGAGCTCCCCGGTCTGCACGGCGCGGACCTGGTCGTTCGCCAGGGTGAACGCCGTGGCCACGGCGAGCAGCACCGCCCCCGCCAGGCCCGCGGCCGGCGCGCGCACCGACCATGCCTTTCCCCACTCCGAGCGGACCAGGCCGACCAGTGCCGCGGGCGTGGCTCCCACCTCGATGGTGGCGTTCCGCCCGGGCATCAGCGGGCCTCCACGCCGTCGACCTGCGGCACCCGGTCGCCGACCAGCGTCAGGTACCCCGCCTCGAGGTCCGCCATCTCCCGTGCCAGGTGCAGCACCGTGAGGTCGGCGCCGCGCGCCGCGAGCCCCACCTCCCGCTCGGACGCGCCGGTGACCCGCCACGCCCCGTCGTCACCGGGCCGGATCGCGGCGCCGGGCAGCAGCGCCCGCAGCCGGTCGTCGGCGCCGTGCTCCGCCGTCCGCAGCACCACCTCGTCGCGCGCCCGACCCGCGAGCTCGGCGACCGTCGTGTCGGCGAGCAGGCGCCCGGCGCCGAGCACGACGACCCGGTCCGCCACCAGCTGGACCTCGCTCATCAGGTGGCTGGAGACCAGCACGGTCCGGCCCTCGTCGGCGAGCAGCCGCAACAGCCGCCGGATCCACCGGACGCCGTCGGTGTCCAGCCCGTTCACGGGCTCGTCCAGCACCAGGGCCGCCGGGTCGCCCAGCAGGGCGCCGGCGAGGCCCAGACGCTGCCCCATGCCCAGGGAGAAGCCGCCCGCCGCGCGGTGCCCGACCTCCGCGAGGCCGGTCAGCTCCAGCACCTCGTCGACGCGCGCCCGCGCCAGGCCGTGGGTCTGCGCCACGCTCGTCAGGTGGGCACGGGCCGAACGACGGCGGTGCACCGGACGGCCGCCCAGGTGGGTGCCGATCACCCGCAACGGCCAGCGCAGGTCCCGGTAGCGGTGGCCGGCCACGGTCGCGGACCCGTTCGTCGGACGGTCGAGACCCACCAGCAGCCGCATGAGCGTCGACTTGCCCGCGCCGTTGGGCCCGAGCAGCCCGGTGACCGTCCCCTCCTCGACGCCGAAGGAGACGTGGTCCAGGGCCGGCACCGGCCCGTAGCGCTTGCTGACCTCTGCGAACTGGAGCATGGGCCACACGATGGCGGTTCCGCTCTCGCGCCCGGTACCGACGAAAGTACGGAACGCCGGCCGGCGTGCGCGTCGGCCTCCCGTGGCCGCCGGGCGACCACCCCGTGCCGTCGCGCCGATAGCCTCGGGCGATGAGCGACGACGAGGTCCGCGTGGTGTGGCGCAAGTTCGACGGCGGCCTGCACTGGCGCCACCCCATGACACGACTCGGCGAGGACGAGTTCGGCGTGTGGCTCGGGGCGCCGGCCGGCACGGTCTACCGCCGGGGCGAGCCGGGGCGGGAGACCGCCGTCGTGGCGGTCGAGGACGACCGGGTGCTGCTGATCCCCCGCGACGACTGGTGGACCGCCGAGTTCCAGGCGGACCCGGCACGGCTCGACGCGTACTGCGACGTCGCGACCCCGGCCTCGTGGCCCCACCCGGGCGAGGTGACGATGGTCGACCTGGACCTCGACGTCTGCCGCGTCCGCGACGACATGTCCGTCTACGTCGACGACGAGGACGAGTTCGCCGACCACCAGGTGCGCTACGGCTATCCGGCCGACGTCGTCGAGCGGGCGGAGGCCGCGTCCGCGTGGCTGACGGTGGCCCTGCGCGACGGCGTCGAGCCGTTCGGCAGCCGCTACCGGACGTGGCTCGACCGGCTGGCCGAGGTCGCCGGAGCCGAGGACCGTCGGCCGGCCTGACCTCGCGGACCCGCGCGACGGCTGAACGAGCCCCAGCTCCTGCGCGACCTCGCCGACGACACCTACCCCGTATGCCGACGTCCGAGGTCGTCGACTGGCCGACCGGCGCGCCCTCCCGGGCGCGCGCGGTCGAAGCGCGCGCGACGATGTGCCCATGGCACGCGCGTCGTCGAGCAAGCCCCAGACGGTCACCGTCGAGGGCCGGCGCCTGCAGCTGACCAACCTGGAGAAGGTGTACTTCCCCGCCACGGGGACGACGAAGGGCGAGGTGCTGGCGTACCTGGCCCAGGTGGCGCCGGCGCTGCTGCGGCACGCGGCGTACCGGCCCGCGACGCGCAAGCGGTGGCCGGACGGCGTCTCCGGGCAGATGTTCTTCCAGAAGAACCTGGACGCGTCGACGCCGTCGTGGGTGCCGCGGCACGCCATCCGCCACCGCACGTCGACCAACGACTACGTCCTGGTCAACGACCTGGCCACGCTCACGTGGCTGGGGCAGACGGCGACGCTGGAGATCCACGTGCCGCAGTGGCGGTTCGGGCGCACCGGCGCGCCGATGCCGCCGGACCGCCTGGTGCTCGACCTCGACCCGGGGCCGGGCGCGGGCCTGGCGGAGTGCGCGGAGGTGGCGCGGCTGGCCCGCGACATCCTGCGCGGGATGGACCTGGACCCGCTGCCGGTGACGAGCGGCTCCAAGGGCATCCACCTGTACGCGGCGCTGACCGGCCACGACGAGTCGCTGACCACGGACGCGGTGTCCGCCGTGGCGCACGAGCTCGCGCGGCACCTGGAGTCCGAGCACCCCGACCTCGTGGTCAGCGACATGAAGAAGTCGCTGCGCGCGGGCAAGGTGCTCGTGGACTGGTCGCAGAACAACGGCGCCAAGACGACCATCGCGCCGTACTCGCTGCGCGGGCGCGACGAGCCCACGGTCGCCGCGCCGCGCTCGTGGGCGGAGCTCGACGACCCGGGCCTGCGCCAGCTGTCGTTCACCGAGGTGCTGGAGCGGCTGGAGCGCGACGGCGACCTCCTGGAGCCCCTCGCGGCCGGGCACCTCGCGCAGCTCGAGCCGACGCCGGAGCGGATGGCCACGTTCGAGCGCACCCCCGCCGAGAGGCTCGAGACCTACCGCGCCAAGCGCGACCCCGGCAGGACGCCCGAGCCCTTCGGCCCCGAGGTGCCGGGCGAGCGGGACGGCGCCCCGACGTTCGTGATCCAGGAGCACCACGCCCGCCGCCTGCACTGGGACTTCCGGCTGGAGCACGAGGGCGTCCTCGTGAGCTGGGCGCTGCCGCGGGGCGAGCCCACCGACCCGAAGCAGAACCACCTCGCGGTGCAGACGGAGGACCACCCGCTCGAGTACGGGTCGTTCGAGGGCAGCATCCCCGCCGGCGAGTACGGCGGCGGCGAGGTGACGATCTGGGACGCCGGCACGTACGACCTGGAGAAGTGGCGCGAGGGCGAGGTGATCGTCACCCTGCACAGCGACCGGCGCGGCTCGCGGCGCCTCGCGCTCATCCGCACGGGCGGGCGCGGCGGGGACGACCAGAACTCGTGGCTCATCCACCGCACCAAGGCCCAGCCGGGCGACGACGGCGCGCCGGACGCCGGGCAGGACCCCGGCCAGGACCCCGGGCAGGCCACCGGGCAGGCCACCGGGACCGCGGAGCGCGGGGACGGCGCCCCGCCACCGCGCGCCGCGGCGGCGTCGGACGCCGCTCCCCCGGCCCCGGCCGAGGCGCCCCGCCCGATGCTGGCGTCGACCGCGCCGCCGGCGGAGCTGGCCCGCCTGGACCCGGACGACTGGGCGTTCGAGGTGAAGTGGGACGGCTTCCGCGCGGTGGTGCAGGTCGACGCACGGCAGGAGGCCGACGACGCCCCGCGGGTGCGGCTCACGTCGCGCTCGGGGCAGGACCTCACGCCGACGTTCCCGGAGCTGCAGGCGCTCGGCGGCATGGTGTCCGCCGACGACCTGCCCATGGCGCTCGACGGCGAGATCGTGGCGCTCGACGCCGACGGCCGCCCGTCGTTCCACCGCCTCCAGCAGCGGGCGAACCTCGCCAAGCCGCGCGACGTGGAGAAGGCGCGCCGCCGCGTGGGGGTCGACCTCGTGCTGTTCGACGCGCTGTCCGTCGGCGGCCGCGCCGTCACCGACCTGCCGTACGAGGAACGCCGGGCCGAGCTGGCGCGCGTCGTGAGGCCGCGCCGCCCGGTGCACGTGCCGGACGCGCTGGACGGCACGCTCGACGAGGCCCTGGAGACGTCCCGCCTCATGCGGCTCGAGGGCGTCGTCGCGAAGCGGCGGGGCGCGCCGTACACGCCGGGCCGCCGCTCCCGCGACTGGCTGAAGATCAAGCACGCGCGCACGCAGGAGGTGGTGGTGGTCGGCTGGCGACCCCTGCACGCGGGCACGGGCCGGGAGGACGCGACGGTCGCCGGGTCGCTGCTGCTGGCGGTGCCGGACGACGGCGGCGCGCTGCGCTACGTGGGCAAGGTCGGCACCGGCTTCAAGGAGGCGGAGCGGCGCCAGGTCGTGCGGCGGCTGCGGCCGGTGGACGACGCACCGCTCGACGGCGTGCCGCGGGCCGAGGCCGTGCACGCGCGGTGGGCCGCCCCCGAGCAGGTGGCCGAGGTCGAGTACGGCGACTGGACTCGCGACCCGGGCGACCTGGGCGAGGCCGACGACGACCTCCCCGACGACGAGGGCCCGCGGCTGCGGCACTCCGTGTGGCGCGGGTGGCGCGACGACAAGCGGCCCGCGGACGTGCAGGTCGAGGGCTGAGCCGGCGGCGGGACCTCAGCGCACCGTCTGCCCGCGCAGGGCGTGCGCCACGGCGGCGGCGCGCGACTCCACGCCGAGCTTGGCGTACACGTGGGCGAGGTGGGTCTTGACGGTCGCCTCGGAGATGAACAGGCGCCGCCCGAGCTCGCGGTTGCTCAGCCCCTGGGCGAGCAGCGTGAGCAGCTCGGCCTCGCGCGGGGTGAGCGCGCTGCCGGGGTTCTGCGCCTGCTGCAGGAGGCGGGACGCGACGGGCGGGGACAGCACGCTGCGCCCGACGGCGGCGCCGCGCACCGCCGCGAAGATCTCGGCGGGCGGGGCGTCCTTGAGCACGTAGCCGATGGCGCCGGCGTCGACCACGCGCACCACGTCGGCATCCGTGTCGTAGGCGCTGAACACGAGCACCGGCACGTCCGGGCGGGTGGTGCGGATGCGGCGGGTGGCGGCCACGCCGTCCTCGGCCGCCCCGAGCTCGAGGTCCATGACGACGACCGCGGGCGCGAGCCGTCCGACGGCGTCGAGCGCCTCGTCCGCGGTGCCGGCCTCGCCGACCACGCTGATGTCGGGCTGCGAGTCGAGCAGGGCGCGCAGCCCGGCGCGGACCACGTGGTGGTCGTCGACGAGCAGCACGGTGATCGGGTCGCTCATGCGTCCTCCTGGCTCGTCGGCTCGGTCGCGGGGCCCGCGGACGTCGGGCGCGGCGCGGGGAGCTGCACCCCGACGACGGTGCCGTCCCCGGGCGCGCTCTCCACCGTGATCGTGCCACCGAGCTGCTCCACGCGCTGGCGCATGGCCCGCAGGCCGAACCCGCCGGCCGGCCCGGCGGCGCGCGAGGCCACGGCGTCGACGTCGAAGCCCCGCCCGTCGTCGAAGACGTCCAGCGCGACGGCGTCGGGCAGGTAGGTGAGGGTGAGCCCGAGCCGGGCGGGGCCGGCGTGCCGGTGCACGTTCGTGACGGCGCTCTGGGCGATGCGCGCGAGCGCGTGCGCCACCTCGGGCCCCACCGGCACCGGGTCGCCCACCACGGTGAGCGCGGCGTCGGGCACGTGGCGCCGCGCGGCCGCGCGGATCGCGGCCTCGACGTCGGCCGGCGCCACGCCCCCGGTCGCCGGGGACGGGTCGACGAGGTCGTGGACGAGCTCGCGGGTCTGCCCGAGGCTGGCCCGGACGGCGACCGCGGCCTGCCGCGC
The DNA here is from genome assembly GCF_042799955.1 of Isoptericola sp. NPDC057653. Classification (NCBI taxonomy): domain Bacteria; kingdom Bacillati; phylum Actinomycetota; class Actinomycetes; order Micrococcales; family Promicromonosporaceae; genus Isoptericola; species Isoptericola sp. NPDC057653. The sequence continues at coordinate 965,541 of NZ_JBHVHP010000002.1, forward strand.
GTCGTCGCGGGCCGCGTCGGGGTCGACGTCCCAGCGCTGGTCGGCGGCCTCCAGCCGGAGCACGGCGGAGGAGAGCGACTGCGCCACGGTGTCGTGGATCTCGCGCGCCACGCGCTCGCGCTCCGCGAGGACGGCGACCTCGCGCTGGAGGCGCACGCGCTCGCCCGCCTGCCGCACGATCGCGTCGTAGGCGAGGCTGAGGAGCACCGCGACGACGAGCGGCGCGACGGCTGCGGCCCAGTCGCTGCGGCCCGACAGGTCGAAGAGCGCGACTCCGGTGACGACCGCGACGGCGCCCACCAGCACGTGCGCCGTCGGCACGGGCACCAGGCTGCGGCACACGAAGAACAGCGGGACGGCCGACCAGGCGAAGCTCGGCGCGACGAGCACCAGCGCGGCCCACGCGACCAGCAGGACACCGAGCACGGTGCCCGCGACGGCGCCCGGCCCCGCGCCCTCCGGCGCCGGGCGGCGGGTGAGCAGGACGAGACCGGCGTAGGCCGCGACGACGCCCAGCAGGAGGGCGACCACCAGCCACCACCGGCCGTCCAGGCCGTGGTTGGTGAGGTAGCGCACCGCCGACGTCGCGACGAGGGCGGCGAAGGCGAGGTGCACCCCGCGGGTGAGTGATCCGGGCACGGTCAGCCACGCTAGCCGGGCGGGGGCGGTGCGCACCTCATCCGTTCGGACGATCCCGCGCGCCCCGGAGGCCCGATGCGCGCCCGCCGTGGTCGCCGCGAGGCTGGCGGCATGACCTCAGGCGCGACGCTCCGTCACCGCGGTGCGGCTGGTGCCCAGGTGCTCGGCCGCCAGCCGGGCCGCGGACTCCTCGTCGCCGCCGCGGACGGCGTCCAGGAGGGTCCGGTGCTCGTCGGCCATGGCCGCGAGGTCGGTGTGCTGGCCCAGCAGCCAGCGCACACGGCTGGCGGTCACGACGTGCAGCTCGGCGAGCACCGGGTTGCCCGCGGCGTCCACCACCCGCTCGTGGAAGTCGGCGCCCGCCCGTCGTGCGGCGGGCGCGTCGCCGGCCCGGGCGGCCGCGTCCTCGCGCTGCCACGCCTCGGCGAGCTCGGCGAGCTGCGCCTCGGTGCGGCGCCGCGCGGCGAGCCGGAACTGCAGCGGCTCGGTCGCCTCCCGCACCTCCTGGAGCTGGGCGACGTCGGCGTCCGTGAACTCCCGCACCACGGCCCACGTGCGCGGTCGCGGGGTCACGAGGCCCTCCGCCACGAGGGTGCGGAGCGCGTCGCGCACCGGGATGCGGCTCACGCCCAGCTCGGCGGCCAGGTCGCGCTCGACGAGCCTGCTGCCGGGTTCCCGCGTGCCGTCGACGATCTGCTCGCGGACGGCCCGCGCCACCCGGACGGACTCGGGTTCGAAGACCGCGGCGTGCTCGGAGGTCATGCGCTCATCCTGCCAGCCCATCCGGAGGAAAAATGGCATACCATCCCGTGGTGACTTCCCGCTCCCGAGCCGCGCGCCACCCCGCGCGCACGGGACGGCTCGCGGGCTCGGCGGCAGCCACGACCGCCGCCCTGCTCACCCTCGCCGCGTGCGCCGCGCCCGGTGCCGGGCCGGGCCCCGCGGGCCCGGCGGAGACTTCACCCACCGCGTCACCCGCACCCACCGCGCCCGCCGCCGAGCCCGCCGCCGAGCCCGCCACCGAGCCCGGGCCCGCGCAGCTGCTCCTGGCCACGCAGGCCGAGAGCGACACCCTCGCCGTCGTCGACCCGGCCGCACGCCGCGGCTCCGCCGTCGTGGACGAGATCGCCGTGGGCGCCGCGCCGTGGGACGTCGCCGTCGACGAGGGCTCCCGGCGCGCGTTCGTCTCCACCGCCGAGGGCGTCGCCGTCGTGGACCTGGACTCCCGCGTCCGCACCGACCTCTTCCCCTACGACCACCGGCCCGCCGCCGTGGCCTTCGGCGAGTACCGCCGCGGCGGGCTCGGCCTGGCCGTCTCCCCCGACGGCGAGCGCGTGCACGTCGCCGTGAGCACCGGGGACGGCGCGTTCCTCGAGACGCTCGACGCCACCAGCGGCGAGGTCGTCTCCTCCGTGCCGGTGGGCCTGCGCCCGTTCGACGTGCTGGTGAGCGACGACGGCGACGAGGTCTACACGGTCGACCACGACGGCTTCACCGTGACCATCGTCGACCCCGAGCGCGGGCGCACCCGCGCGATCGAGGTCGCGCCGTTCGGTCGTGAGGGCGGCCTCGCGTCGTTCGAGAAGCCGCACTACGCCGTCCTGGACGCGAACGGGGACCTGCTCCTGCCGTACCAGGGCCGCGCCCTCGCGCGGGTGGACCCGGGCACCGGCCGCGTCACGACCACCGACCTGGCCGCCGACACCCACCAGCACGGCGTGGCCCGGGCCGACGACGGCACGCTCGTCGTCGCCGGGAACGGCCCGTTCGGCAACGCCGCGTCGGGGCCGAGCATCGAGGTGGTCGGCGCGGACGGCACGGACGTCGTGCTGCCCACGGAGCGCCGGCACGAGACGGTGGCGGTGTGGCGCGGGCCCGACGGGGCCGAGCACGCCGTCCTGGCCGGCGGGTACACGCAGCAGGGCGCCTGGGACGGCGCCACCGTCGTCCCGCTCGCCGAGGCGCTGGACGGCGCCGACGCGAGCTACGAGATCACGATCCCCGGGCGGCCGCAGACGGTCGCCCCTTTCGAGGAGGAACCCCGATGACCAGCTCACCCACCACCGTCACCGTGCTGCGCGACGTGCGGCCCTGGGGCGGCGAGCGCTCCGACCTGCACGTGGCGGACGGCGTGATCACCGCCGTCGTGCCGCACGACGCGGCGGCGCCCGCCGCGGGCACGGACGGCGTGGTGGACGGCGGCGGGCTGCTCGCGCTGCCCGGCCTGGTCAACGCGCACGCGCACGTCGACAAGTCGTGGTGGGGCAAGCCGTGGGTGAGCTACGGCGGCGAGGGCGGCACGCAGGGCCGCATCGCGCACGAGCGCGCGCACCGGGACGAGCTCGGCATCCCCGGCGTGGACGTCACGCTGGCCGTGCTGCGCGAGTCGGTGCGCACGGGGACGACGGCGGTGCGGACGCACGTCGACGTCGACCTCGGCGTCGGGCTGCGGGGCATCGAGGTGGTGCGAGAGGCCGTGGCCGCGCTGGGCGGCGCCGTGCACGCGGAGATCGTCGCGTTCCCGCAGGACGGCGTGCTGCGCCGACCGGGCGTCCTGGAGCTGCTGGACCAGGCGGCGGCCGCGGGCGCGGAGCACGTCGGCGGCCTGGACCCGGCGTCGATCGACCGCGACCCGGTGGGCCAGCTCGACGGCCTCTTCGCGATCGCCGAGAAGCGCGGCGTCGGCATCGACGTGCACCTGCACGACGGCGGCGACCTGGGCGCGTTCCAGATCGAGCTGATGATCGACCGCACGCTGCGGGCGGGCCTGCAGGGCAGGGTCAACGTGGCGCACGGCTTCGCCGTCGGCCAGCTGCCGGCCGCGCGGCAGGCGGACCTGGTCGCCGCGATGGGCGAGGCCGGCATCACGATGACGACGGTGGCCCCGATCGGGGCCGCGCCCCTGCCGCTGCTGCGCCTGCGGGAGGCCGGGGTGGCCGTCGGGCTCGGCACCGACGGCATCCGCGACCTGTGGTCCCCGTACGGCACCGGCGACCTGCTGGCGCTCACCACGCAGCTCGCCCGGCTGTCCGGCCTGCGCCATGACGAGGACCTCGTGACCGCGGCCCGCGTCGCCTCGGCGGACGCGGCACGGTTCGTGGGTCGCGACGTCCACGACCTGGTGGCCGGCGCGCCCGCGGACGTGCTGCTCGTGGACGCCGAGAACGTGCCGGACGCCGTGGTGCGCGCGCCGCGACGCGCCCTCGTCGTCGCGGGCGGCCGCGTGGTGGCCCGCGACGACGAGGTGCTGGTCTGACGCGTCGCGTCAGGCGGCCGCGGCCTCGCCCGTGAGGTCGTCGGCGGTGGCCACGACCACCCCGTACAGGTCCGCGACGGTGGCGAGGGCCCCGCGGTGCAGCTGCGCCGCGGGGGCCTCGCCCGCCGCGCTCGCCAGGGGCCGCGTCGCGCACGCCGCGGCGACGACGGTGGGCCGCAGCCCGCGCAGGAACGCGCCCTGGGCGGTGAACGTCACGCACATGTGGGTCATGAACCCGACCACCACGACGTCGTCGTGCCCGGCGGCGGCGACGAGGTCGCCCAGCTCGGTCCGGACGAAGGAGTCCGGCGCGGTCTTGGTCACCACGGACTCGCCGGGCGCCGGCGCGACGCGGGAGTGGATCTGCCCGAGCTCGCCGTCCAGGTCGTAGGGCGACCCGGCGCCGCCGTCGTGCCGCACGTGGATCACGGTGGTGCCGGCCGCGCGGGCCCGGGCGAGGAGGTCGGCCGCGGCGTCGAGGGCCGGCTCCCAGCCGTCGAGCTCCATCACGCCCCGCGTGTAGGTGTTCTGGTAGTCGACCAAGATCAGGGTCGATCGGGCGAGCGACGCGGGGGCCTGGTCCAGGCCGGAGAGGTCGCGCAGCGTCGTGCTGGTCGTGCCGGTCATCGGGGGTCCTTTCGAGAGCGGGCGGGCGTCGTCGGACGCCGCCCCTCCACGCTACGAAGCGGCTATCGTGTCGGCAATGTCGTGCAACCTGCAGATCCGGACATCATGATCGAGCGGCTCGTGGTCGTCACGCTGTTCGAGGGCGTCGACCTGCTCGACGTCACCGGCCCGGCCGAGGTCTTCGCGCTTCTGGCCCGGGAGCTCGACGGCCCCACGGGGTACGAGGTGGTCCTCGCCGCCGAGACCGCCGGCCCCGTGCGCACGTCCGCGGGCGTGCGCGTGCTGCCCGACGCCACCTTCGACGACCTGGCCGGGCGGCGGGTCGACACCCTCGTCGTGCCGGGCGCCGTCGAGGTCGACGACGCCCGCCGCGTCCGGGCCCTCGTCGACCCGGCCCTGGTGCCCCGCGTGCAGGCGCTGGCCGACGGCGCCCGCCGCGTGGCGTCGGTCTGCGTGGGAGCGCACGTGCTGGCGGCCGCCGGGCTGCTGGAGGGCCGCCGCGTCACGACGCACTGGTCCACCGCACCCCAGCTCGCCGCCGAGCACCCGGGCGTCCGCGTCGACGCCGACCCGATCTTCGTGCGCGACGGCGACGTCTGGACCGGGGCCGGCCTCACCGCCTGCCTCGACCTCACCCTGGCGCTCGTGGCCGACGACCACGGGCAGGAGGTGGCGCTGCGCGTGGCCCGCCAGCTGGTGATGTTCCTGCAGCGCCCGGGCGGGCAGAGCCAGTTCTCCGTGTCGGTGGAGCCCGCCTCCGCCACCCGTCGGATGGCCGGGCTGCGGCAGCACGTCGCGCGTCACCTCACCGACCCGCTGACCGTCCCCGACCTCGCGGCGCACGCCCACCTGAGCGAGCGCCAGCTCGCCCGGCTGTTCCGCGCCGAGCTGGGCACCACCCCGGCTGCCTACGTCGAGCGGGCGCGGGTGGAGCGGGCCCGCCAGCTCCTGGAGACCACCGACCACTCCCTGGCGCGCGTCGCCACGTCGTGCGGGCTGGGCACCACCGACACGCTCGCCCGGGCCTTCCGGCGGCAGCTCGACACCACGCCCGCGCAGTACCGCGAGCGCTTCCGGATCACCGCCTGACGCCTCGGCCGGCGCGGCGCGGCCCGCCTCAGCGCCAGCGCTCGAGCAGCCGCGCGACGGTCGCCGTCGCGCGGTCCAGCACGCCGTCCGCGCCGGAGGAGGCCGCCGTCAGCAGCGCCGCGTCGACGAGGTGCGCCACGAGGTCGACGTCGCGCGGGTCGGCGCACGCGTCCTCGAACCCGGAGGCCGCCAGCACCGTGCGGGCGGCGGCCAGCAGCCTGGGCCGCGAGCGCCGCATGATCGGCTGCAGGGCGGGGTCGCGCATCGCCGTCATCATCGGGTCGAGCCGCCGGGCCACGACCGCGTCGTCGACGTGCGGGGCGTACAGGACCTCGACGAGCAGCCGCGCCGTCGTGGCCGCGGACCGGCGGCGGCGCGGGAGCGCGTCGGCCGCGGCCTGCGCGGACGCGCCGCGCAGCTCCTCGGCGGCCTCGACGGCCGCGGCGACGAGCGCGGCGCTGCTCGGGAAGTAGTACGACGCCGAACCCTGCGGCAGGCCCGCCGCCTCGGCGACCCGGCGGTGCGTGATCGCGCCGAAGCCCTCGTCGATGAGCAGCACCGCGGCCGCCCGGACCATCCGGTCCTGCTTGTCGGCGCCGCGGTCCTGGACCATGCGGCGGCCCCGCGGACGGCCGGTCCCGGGGCCCGTCGCGGGCTCGCTCTCGGTCACCGGCCCATCGTAGGCGCCGGGTGCCGGCTGCACCGGAATTATTCATACGCACGTATGGTTTAGCCCGATCGAAAGACCCGCCGCCGGCGGCACGAACCGAGGAGATGAACCGACATGGCCACGGAAGGCCTCGTGATCGACTGGGCGCAGATGCCCACCTACAACACCGTGATGTCCGTCGCCGTGGGCGCCGGGCTGCTGCTGCTCGTCTGGCTCGGGCGCGAGCTGCTGCGCTCGCCGCGCAAGGTCGTGGCCGAGGGCTGGGCGCTCGCGTTCGGCGTGCTGGGCCTGATCCTCACCGCCACCGGGCTGCACATGACGCTCACGTGGCCCCTGGCGGCGGGCGGCTTCCCGTTCGACAACATCATCTTCGGCGAGACGAGCCTCGCGTTCGGCGTGCTCCTGCTCGCCGCCGCGTTCTACCTCTGGACCCGCGGCAAGGAGGCCCTCGCCCGCGAGGACGCCACCGACCACCTGCGCGCCGTCGCCCGCCCGGTCTCGGTCTTCGTGCTGGGCATGGGCCTCGGCCTCATCGCCATCGCGGTCGCCGGCGTCACCTACCAGCTCTTCGCCGCCCCGCCGCAGGAGCCGATCTCGGGCGCCTTCGCGGCCTACCCGCTGGTCGAGGCGATCTTCATGTCCGGCCTCATCGCCCTGGTGGGCCTCGGCGCGATCCTCTTCCCCCTCGCCCTGCGCGACGGCGCCGGCCGCGGCCTCCGGGTCGTCATCGGCTGGGCCTGGGGCCTCGCCGGCCTCGCGTTCCTGCTGTTCGGCGCGATGAACTTCTTCACCCACATCGGCCTCATCGTCAACACGATGGGCTGACGCCGACGTCACACCGGCCGGGCCGGGCACGCGGGAAGCCCCGCGGCCCGGCCCGTGTTGTGCGCACCATGCGAGCGATCACCTACTCCCGCTTCGGCGGCGCCGACGTCCTCGAGCTCACCGACCAGCCCGACCCGCACCCCGGCGCCGACGCGGTGCTGGTGCGCGTGCGCGCGGCGTCGGTCAACCCCGTGGACTGGGTGGTGCGCCAGGGCCACCTCGAGGGCCTGATGGACACCCAGTTCCCCGTGATCCCGGGCTGGGACGTCGCGGGCGTCGTGGAGCAGGTCGGCCTCGACACCCCGGAGTACGAGGTGGGCGACGAGGTCTACGGCTACGTCCGCAAGGACTGGGTGCACGCCGGGACGTTCGCCGAGCTGGTGGCCGCGCCCGTGCGCACGCTGGCGCGCAAGCCCGCGTCGCTGAGCTTCGAGGAGGCCGCCGCCGTCCCGCTCGCCGGCCTCTCCGCCTACCAGTCGGTGCTGCGCTCCGGCGTCCGCGAGGGCCAGACCGTGCTGGTGCACGCGGCCGCCGGAGGCGTCGGGTCCTTCGCCGTCCAGATCGCGCGCAGCCTCGGCGCCCGCGTGATCGGCACGGCGAGCGAGGCGAACCACGACTACCTGCGCGGCCTCGGCGTCGAGCCCGTGACGTACGGGGACGGGCTGGCCGACCGCGTCCGCGCCCTCGCCCCGGGCGGCGTCGACGTGGCGCTCGACTACGCGGGCGGTGACGCCGTCGCGGTGAGCGCGCAGGTGCTCGCGGGCGGCGGCACGATCACGTCGATCGTGGACGCGACCGCCCGCACCGAGCACGGCGGGCACTACGTGTGGGTGCGCCCGTCCAGCACGGACCTCGAGGCGCTCGGCGCCCTGATCGACGCCGGCAAGGTCGCCGTGGAGGTGGGCCAGGTCTTCGACCTCGCCCACGCCGCCGACGCGCACCGCGCCAGCGAGTCCCGGCACGGCCGCGGGAAGATCGTCGTGCGCGTCTGAGCGCACGCCGGGTCCGGTGACGGCGGGGTGCGGAGCGGGGCACCGGGCGGCACGCTGGGCACATGACGCCCTTCTCCCCCGCCGTGTACGCCGAGCGCCGCCGCCGCGCCGCCGCGCAGGCCGCCGCCGCCGGGCTCGCCGGGGTGCTCGTCCCCCCGGGCCCCGACCTGCGCTACTTCCTCGGCTACACCCCGGCCGCCGACACCGAGCGGCTCACGCTGCTGACCATCCCCGCCGACGGGTCCGACCCCGTCGCCGTCGTGCCGAAGCTCGAGGCGCACGACCTCGAGGTCGGCGCCGTCGGCGGCATCGACGCCGTGGCCTGGTCCGACGGCGAGGACGAGCACGCCGTCGCCGGCCGGCTGCTGCGCCCGGACGGCCGCTACGCGATCAGCGACGCGGCGTGGGCGCTGCACGTGCTCGGCCTGCAGCGCACGCTGCCCTCGTCGTCGTACGCCGCCGTGACCACCGCCCTGCCGATGCTCCGCGCCGCCAAGTCGCCCGAGGAGATCGCCCGCCTGGCCGCCGCCGGCGCCGGGGCGGACGCCGTCTTCGGCGAGATCGTGCGCCGCACGTTCGCCGGCCGCGCCGAGCGCGAGGTCTCCGACGACCTCGACGCGCTGCTGCGCGCCCACGGCCACGAGCAGGTGGACTTCACGCTCGTGTGCGCCGGGGAGAACGGCGCCGACCCGCACCACGAGGCCGGCGACCGCGTGATCCGCGAGGGCGACATGGTGGTCATGGACTTCGGCGGGCTGGCGGACGGCTACGGCTCCGACACCACGCGCACCGTGCACGTCGGGCCGCTCACCGCCCGCGAGCAGGAGGTGCACGACGTCGTGCGCGCCGCCCAGCAGGCGGGGGTCGACGCCGTCCGGCCGGGCGCCGCGTGCCAGGACGTGGACCGCGCGTCGCGCCGGGTGATCACGGAGGCCGGGTTCGGCGAGTTCTTCGTGCACCGCACCGGCCACGGCATCGGCCTCACCACGCACGAGCCGCCGTACATGGTGGAGGGCGAAGGGACCCCGATCGAGGCGGGGATGTGCTTCTCCGTGGAGCCCGGGATCTACCTGCCGGGCGAGTTCGGCGTCCGGATCGAGGACATCGTCGTCGCGTTCCCCGCGGGCGTCGCCGGCCTGCCGGACGCACCCGGCTCCGGCGCGCGGCTCAACACGTCGCCGCACGAGGTGACCATCGTCGAGTAGCCCGCAGACCCCGTTCCAGCAGGTCAGCTGGGCGAGGCCTTGCCGTGCCGCCAGTACCCGACGAAGTCGACCTGGCCCTTCGGCCAGTGGCGCTCGGCCACCAGGTGGCGGCGCACGCCCGCGGCGAGCGCCTGCTCCCCCGCGACCAGCGCGTACCCGTCGCCGGGCGGGAGCTGCTCCCCGCGCACGAAGGCGAGGGCGGCGCGGCCGGGGACCTCGCCGAGGGCGGGGTCGCCCGCCGCGGCGCGGTCCCGCTCCACCCAGCGCACGTCGACGCCCGCCGGGGCGCGGAAGTCCTGGCGGTCGTCGGCGGTCGGCACCTCGACGACCACGACCCCGCGGGCGTCGTCGGGCAGGGACTCGCAGACGCCGGCGACGGCGGGCAGGCCGCTCTCGTCGGCGACGAGCAACCGCCACGCGCACTCGGCGGCGGGCCGGTGGTAGGCGCCCTGGTCGAGGATGCCGACGCGGTCGCCGGCCTGCGCGGACAGTGCGAAGCCGGCGCCCGGCCCGAGGGGCTCGTCGGCCGCGGCCGGCCCGTCGTGGCCGTGCAGGACGAAGTCGACGTCGATCTCCCGCAGCTCGGGGCGCGCCGACCGGATCGTGTAGTTGCGCACCAGCGGGCGTCGCGAGCGCGGTGTCGCGAGGTACTGCGCGTACCAGCCGAGGTTGGAGGTGCGCGTGGGCAGGCGCAGCGCGCCCTGGCCCGGGCGCGGCAGGAACAGCCGGAACCACTGGTCGTGGCCGACGAGCGTCAGCTGCTCGATGTCCTCGACGCCGAGCGTGACGCGCTGCAGGTGCGGGCTGAGGCGCTTGGCCGTCACGACCTCCGCGACGAGGACGTGCGGGTCGACGGGCTTCGACAGGGTGCGGGTGCTCACGGAAGTAAGGTTAGGCGACCCTCACTTCTTTGGCCAGGACGGTTCGGGCCGCGGACGTGACGGAGACTGGGCGGGTGCACCCCCGCCCGTCGCGAGCCGCCCTCACGCTCGCCGTCGTCGCCTCGCTCGGCACCGCCCTCGGCGCGTGCGCGCCGGCGACCCCCGTGCCCGCCGGCCCGACGGCCACGGCGGACGCCTCCCCCGCGCCCCCGCGACCGACCCCGACGCCGGCCGCCGGGGCGCGCGTCGTCGTCACGGCCGGCGACGTGACCCTGGAGGTCACCGTGCCGGGCGCGTCGGACGACGACCCGCGCGTCACGGTCGACCGCGATGACGACGCGGGGACGGCCGCGATCACGTTCGCGGCAGCGGCGCTCGGCGACGACGCCGCCGGCCCGCCGCGGATCGCCCTCACCTCGGGCGGCACGCTCGCGCCACGCCCGGACGGCAGCGTGGGCGTGCGCGCCGGGGGCACCGCGACCGGCGGGCTCGCGGCGCCGCGGGGCGCACGCCTGGTCGCGGTCGACGACACGCACCTCGAGGTGCGCGCCCCCGCCGGGTCCGACCCGACCGGCGCGACGACCGTCCTCGGAACAGAGGGCGTGCGGTCGGCCGACTGGGGCGACCGGGAGGGCGGCCGCTCCCTGGCCGTCGACGCGACCGCGTGGGCGCGCGGCGCGGGGCAGGCGGGCGTCGACCTCGTCTGGGCGGAGCTGGTCGCCGAGGACCCCGAGGTCGACACCACGACGATGCACGACCAGCTCGAGTGCCACGCGATCGGCGCCCCCGACAAGGCCACCTGGAACCTGGAGCCGTGGCGGCCCGACGTCGGTCTCGTCGCGACGATGGCGGCGCGCTGCAACCCGACCCCTTGACACATTCCGTTATAGGCATACATTGAGAAGGTGGCACGCGCAGCGACGACGACGGACGCTTTCAACGCGGTGGCCGAACCCCGGCGCCGCGAGATCCTCGACGCGCTCGCGCAGCAGGAGCGCAGCGTCGGCGAGCTCGTCGAGCTGCTCCACGTCGCCCAGCCGGTCGTCTCCAAGCACCTGAGGGTGCTGCGGGAGGTCGGGCTGGTCGAGGTCCGCGACGACGGCCGTCGTCGCCTCTACCGCGTCGACAGCCGGCCCCTGCAGGAGATCCACGCGTGGGTCGGCCGGTACGAGCGGCTCTGGGAAGAACGATTCGCGCTGGTCGACGAGGTGCTCGCCGACCTGGCCCGCGAGGACGCCGACGCCACCGGGACCACGCCCGGGGCACCATCCGAGGAGACACCATGACCGCCACCACCCCGGCACAGCAGAGGGGCAGCGCCGTCCTGACGCTGCCGAACGACACCGACATCCAGGTCGTGCGCCGCTTCGCCGCGCCGGCCGCCGCCGTCTGGCGGGTCTTCACCGAGCCCGACCTCGTGGCGCGCTGGTGGGCCGGGCAGCGCGGCACGGTGACGAGCGTCGAGATCGACCTGCACGTCGGCGGCGCGTACCGCTACGTCATGCAGGCCGACGGCGGCTTCGAGGTCGCGTTCCACGGCGAGTTCACCGAGATCGTGCCCGCCGAGCGCCTGGTGCACACGGAGGTGTTCGAGGGCATCCCCGACGGCGACGCCGCGGCCACCCTCAACACCTACTCCTTCGTCGAGGAGGACGGCGCCACCACGCTCACGCTGGTCACGCGCGCGCCGAGCCGCGAGGTCCGCGACGCCATCGTCGGGTCGGGCATGGAGGGCGGCCTGCAGGAGGGCTTCGACCTCGTCGACGAGCTGGCCGCCGGGCTCGCGGCCTGATCCGCACGCGAGGTCGAGGCGAGGGCGCGAGGTCGAGGTCGCGGACCTCGACCTCGCGCCCTCGGCCTCGACCTCGGCGCTCGCCGTCAGACGGTGGTGTAGCCGCCGTCCACCAGCCAGTACGCACCGGTGACGAACGACGCGTCGTCGGACAGCAGGAAGCGCACCACCCGCGCGACCTCCTCCGGCTCGCCCAGGCGGCCGAGCGGGTGCCTGGCGACGAGGGCCTCGCGCGCCTCGGGCGGCAGGCTCGACTCGACCAGCGGCGTCTTGATGTACGCCGGGCCGACGGCGTTGACGCGCAGGCCCTGCGGGCCGTACTCGGCCGCGGCGTTCTTCGTGACGCCGACGACGCCGTGCTTCGCCGCGGTGTAGGCGCCGTTGCCGAGGGCGGCCACCGTGCCGTGGATCGACGCCATGTTGACGATCGCGCTCTCGCCGGCACCCTGCTCGAGCATCGCGGGGATCTGCGCGCGCATGCCGTACAGCACCCCGTTGAGGTTGATGCCGATGACGCGGTCCCAGTCGTCGAGGTCGGTCTCGCCGGCCGGCGCCTGCTTGCCGCCGATGCCCGCGTTGTTCACCGCGTAGTTCAGCCCGCCGAACGTCTCCTTCGCGAACGCGACCGCGCGGGCCGAGTCCTCCTTGACGGCGGTGTTCTGCTCGAACGCCGCGGCCTCGCCCCCGGCGGCCTTGATCTCGTCGGCGACGCGCTGCGCCGCGTCCAGCCGGATGTCCGTCACGACGACCTTCGCGCCGTGGGCCGCGAGCTCCTTGCTCACCGCCTCGCCGATGCCGGAGCCGCCGCCCGTCACGAGCGCGACCCGTCCCTGGAAGCTGCCGCCTGTGGCCATGTCCGTACTCCTTCGCACCACGCCCCGGCGGGCGGGGTGCGGGGTGCGCGACGACGGCCCGGACGGGACGAACGACCGCCCCGTCGGCCCTGGTGAGGGCGGGGGCGCTGACACCTCGACCGTAACCCCGGTCGATGGTCCGGGGACCCCGATCCCGGCCGAAAGTGACGCATCGCACCTCGTGCGTCAGATCCTGCGACCGTCAGGCCGAGGTCGCGCGGATCCCGGCCAGCACCTCGGCCTCCTCGTCGGCGGTGAGCCCCGTGACCGCGGCCCCCGGCGTCGCGGCCAGCCAGGCGAGCGTGTCCCGGGCGGTCTCCTCGACCGGCCGCGGCGCCAGCCCCGCGGCGATCGCCGGCGCCGCGTCGTGGGCGGGCATCCCGTCGTACTCCGGCCGCGGCAGCCACAGCGGCAGCGAGCGCTCCCCCGACCACGGGCGGACGTCGGCCGCCTCCAGGCGCGCCCGCCCCGCCCACTCCCACCGCGGCTCCGCGCCCACGCCGCGGGCCACCGCCGCGAGCAGGTCGCCGATCGGCGTCACCGGGCCCACGGCGTCGAACACCCCGGTCGTGCGACGCTCGGCGAGGTCGACGACCCACGACGCGAGGTCGCGCACGTCGATCACCTGCACGGAGTCGGCCGGGTCGCCGGGCGCCAGCACGTCGACGGCGCCCTCGAGCGCGCGGCCCATCCGCGCGGGCCAGTAGGCGAACCGCCCGCTCGTGTCGTCCGGGCCGACGATCAGGCCGGGGCGCACGACGGCGGCCCCCGCGGCGCCCGCCAGCACGGCCTCCTCGCACGCGACCTTCATCGCGCCGTAGGCCTCGGAGCCCGACGCCGGGTCGACGTCGTCCGTCTCGGGAGCACGGAGCACGCCCACCCCCGGGCCGCCGGGGTCGGAGTCGTCGGCGTAGACGTTCACGGTGGAGACGAACACCCAGTGCGCGCCGGGCAGCGCGGCCACCGCCTCGCGCACGTGCGACGGCGTGCGGGACACGTCGACGACGGCGTCGAAGCCCTCGTCCGCGAGCGCCGCGGGGAACGGCTCGGACCGGTCCAGCGGCACGTGCCGCGCGCCGTCCGGGACCGGGCCCGACCGGCCGCGGTTGGCGGCCACCACCTCGTGGCCGCGCGCCACGGCGTCCGCCGCGACGGCCTTCGACAGGAACACGGACCCACCCAGCACCAGGAGCTTCATGGGCCCACCCTGGCGCGAGCCGGCGCCCGGCGCCCGTCCTTTCTGCGCACCGCAGAAACCGGCCGGTCACCAGCGCTGCGCGACGTCCTCCGCCCAGCCGTCGAGCCCGTCGACGGTGACGCGCGACCCGTCGTCGGCGGCGACCCAGCCCGACCAGGTGCCGAAGCACTGGTGGGTCGACGACGCGACGACGCCGAGCTGGGTGCGGCTCACGCGGTCGTGCGCGGGGACGAAGGCGAGGTCCAGCCGCTCTCCCCGCACCTGCCACGGCGCGGTGTACGCGGCCGGGTCGAAGGTCCAGTCGAGCTCGTCGTGGATCTTGTGGAGGACGCCGTCCACGAAGACGCCGTTCTCGGTGGTCGGCCCCTGCCGGGTCCAGGTGCCGCCGAGCTGCAGCGCCACCTCGTGCCCCGCGCCGGCGGCGTCGACCCCGCGGCCGAGGCCCACGCCCCACTGCCACGCGGCGCGGTACGGCCACCGCCCCCGACCGTGGTCCAGCACGGCCCACGACCCGGCCGGCAGCGCGCGCTCCACGCCGTCCACGCGGAGCCGGCCGGCGGCCGGCCGGCCGACGTCCTTGACCGTGTACTGGAACCGGCGGTCCGACCAGGGCACCACCACCCCGAGCAGCTCTCGGCCCGCCGGCCGGGCGACGGTCACGTCGAGGTCCACGCGAGACGTCCGGGCCCGCAGGCGCGTGCCGCGGGGCTCCTCGTCCACCGCGATCGCCACCGCGCGCGTGCTCGACCGCACGGGCCCGGCGCCGAGCCGCCCGGGCAGCGTCGCCGACCGGTTCAGCGGCGCGATCGCGACGGCGTCGACCTCCGCCCCGGACGCCCGGTCCCACGCCCACACCTGGTGCAGCGCGGCGTAGTCGAGCGCCGAGGTCGTGAGCGCGACGACGTGGTCCGGCGTGACGACGGCCCAGTACTCCCACCGCTTGGTCCGCCCGAGCCCGCGCAGCCCGCGGCCGACGCCGGACGTGTCGTGCAGGGGTGCGCGCGACCACCCGACCGCGTCCGGGTCCAGGCGCCCGTCGGGGAGGCACAGGGCCACGTCCGCGGTGATCTCGGGCTCGCTCACGTGCGGGGTCACGGGGCGAGGCTAGCGGGCCCTGCTACCGTCCGGGCGTGCCCGACTCCCCCGCCCCGCGCGTCCTCTTCCGCACCGCCACCCGCGACGACCTGCCCCGCGTCGTCGAGCTCATCGCCGACGACGCCGTCGCCGCCACCCGCACCGGGTCGTACGGTCCCGCGCACGTCGCCGGGTTCGAGGCGATCGAGTCCAGCCCCAACGACGAGCTCGTCGTCGCGGAGCTGGACGGCGCGGTGGTGGGCGTCATGCAGCTGACGTTCGTGCCCGGCATCTCGCGCAACGGCGCCACCCGGCTGCTGGTCGAGGCGGTGCGCGTCGACGCGACGCTCCGCGGCCAGGGTCTGGGCCGGGCGCTCATGGAGCACGCGCACGACCGCGGCCGCGAGCGCGGCTGCGCGCTCGCCCAGCTCACCTCCGACAAGCAGCGCCCCGACGCGCACCGCTTCTACCGGTCGCTGGGCTACGCGCAGTCGCACGAGGGGTTCAAGCTGCCCCTGTGACCTCCGGCCCTCCGGCCTCGGGGCCGGAGACCGCGGGAGGCCGACGCACGTCGCGGATCCCGACCATGCTCACCAGGCCGCCGAGCACCAGCAGGCCGGCGGTGACGAGCAGCGCGCGGTGGAACGACGCGACGTCGAGCACGCCGCCGAGGATGACGCCGGCGAACGCGACCGTCAGCAGGCCGGCGACGCGCGAGACGGCGTTGTTCACGGCCGAGGCGATGCCGGCGTCCGCGGGCGGCGCCGCGCCGAGGATCGCGGCGGTCAGCGGCGCCACGGTGATCGACAGGCCCAGGCCGAAGACGAGCAGGCCGGGCAGCACCTGGGTGACGTAGGTGGCGCTCTCGTCCATCGCGAGCAGCAGCAGGTAGCCGACGCCGGCCACGACCGGGCCGACCGTCATGAACCACCGCGCGCCGTACCGGGCCGCGAGGGTGCCGAACCGGGTGGACAGCGCGAGCATCGCGATCGTCGACGGCAGCTGCGCCACCCCGGCGGCCGTGGCGGAGTAGCCCGCCACCTGCTGCAGGAACAGCCCCAGCACGAAGCCGCCCAGCGACAGCGCACCGTAGACGGCGAACGTCGCCACGTTGCCCCACGCGAAGTTCCGCGCGGCGAACAGCCGTGGCGGCATCATCGGGTCGCGGGCCCGGCGCTCGTAGACGACGAACGCCACGAGCAGCACGACCCCCAGCCCGGCGGCCGCCCACACCTGCTCGATCAGCCCGTACACCCCCGCCGCGAGGCCGGTCGCGGCGAGCAGCGCACCCGGCACGTCGAGGCGGCGGCCGGTGGTCTGGCGCACCTCCGGGACGGGGCGCAGCAGCAGGAGCGTCACCACGACCACGGGCAGGTTGATCCAGAACACCCACCGCCACGACAGCAGGTCCACCAGCCCCCCGCCGACGAACGGCCCGACGATCATCGCCGTGCCGGTCCACGCGGTCCAGCGTCCGATGGCGCGACCCTGCGCCTCGCCGTCGAACGTGGAGATGATCAGCGCCAGCGAGCTCGGGACCAGCAGCGCGCCCGCCACCCCCTGGAGCAGGCGGGCGCCGACGAGCACCGGCCCGGTCGGCGCGAGGGCGCACAGCACGGAGGCCGCCGCGAAGCCGACGAGCCCGGCGACCAGCACGCGCCGCCGCCCGTAGAGGTCCGAGAGGGAGCCGGCCAGCAGGATGAGCGACCCCAGGGTCACGAGGTAGCCGTCCACCACCCACTGCTGCAGGCCGAGCCGCGCCTCTCCCGACCCGCCGAGCTCGTCGCCGATGGCGGGCAGCGCCACGTTGACGACGGTCCCGTCGAGGAACGACACGAACGACGCGAGGATCGCGACCACGAGGACCCGGCTGCGCAGCCGGGCCAGCGTCGCGTCCGGCACGGACGGCTGGCTCACCGGATCACGGTACGGCGCAATACCGGTGACGCGCCGGGCGAGGCGCGCTAGCGTCGCCGCCGTGAGCAGCGACACCCGAGAGTTCCGGCGCAGCACCATCGCCGACGTCCCCGCGGCACGCCGCCTCGGCGCGGAGGCCTTCGGCGCGCCGACGACGCCGCTGCCCGACCCCGACCCCGCCGCCTGGCCGTTGCCCCACGTCCGGCCGTGGGTCGCGACGGACGACGGCGAGGTGGTCGCCGGCCTGGGCGTGCGGTCGTTCACCTCGTGGTTCCACGGTGTCCGGCTCCCCACGGCGGGCTTCGCCGGGGTCACCGTCGCGGCCGAGCGTCGCGGCTCCGGCCTGCTGCGCCCGCTGATGACCGCCGCGCTCGCGGAGGCCCGCGCGCTGGGCGACGTCGTCTCGACCCTCTACCCGTCGTCCGCGGGCATCTACCGCGGGCTGGGCTACGAGGTCGTCGGGGCGTTCGAGGACGTCCGCGTCCCGATGTCGGCGCTCGCCGCCGTGCGTCCGCCGGCCGGCGGGGTGCGGGCGCGACGCGCCACCGCGGCCGACGTCCCCGCCGTGCGCCGCGTCTACGAGGCGTGGGCGTCCGCGCAGAACGGCCCGCTGTCGCGCGCCGAGACGCCCTTCGCGATGGAGGCGGACGAGATGGTCGGCCCCGACGCCGACTACACGGGCGTCAGCCTCGCCGTGCGCGGCACGGGTCCGCAGGAGGAGGTCCTCGGCTTCGCGAGCTGGTCGCGCGGCCCCGGCTACGACCGCACCAACACCATCGAGGTCGACGACCTGGTCGCCCTCACGCCCGACGCCGCCCGCGCCCTGTGGCGGCTGCTCGGCTCGTTCGCGTCGGTCGCCGGGTGGGTCCAGGTCGGCACGTCGGGCGGCTGGTCCGGCGTCGACGTCTCGCGGCTCGTGCTGCCCGACCACGCGGCCACGGCCGCGCCCCGCCCGTACATGCTCCGCCTGCTCGACGTCCCCGGCGCGCTCGGTGCGGCGCGCGTGGCCCCGGTGACCGCGCGCGTGCCGTTCGCCGTGGCCGACCCCGGCACGCCGGACCTCGAGGGCACGTGGACGCTGGAGGCCGCCGACGGCACGGTCCGCGTGCGGCCCGACGCCGACGCCGTCCCCGGCGACCGGCCCACGTTCACCTCCGGCGGCCTGGCCCAGTCGTGGTCGGGCGCGCAGTCGGCCGCGAACGTGCGGCTCGCGGGCGGGCTCAGCGGGCCCGCCGAGCACGACGCGGTCTGGGACGCCCTGTGGGGCGGCCGCCAGGTGCACGTGCGCGACTACTTCTGACCCGCTCGCGCCCCGCCCCGCTCCGACCCGCCCCGGTCGGGGCGTCGGGCGGCCAGGGCTGGTCACCATACCTAGAGGTAGGTATGGTGACGTCATGAGCACGCCGACCGATGCGCGCGCCCGGCTCGTCGCCGCCGCGCAGGAGATGTTCGCCGCCCAGGGCGTGGGGGCCACGAGCCCCCGCCAGGTGCTGGCCGCCAGCGGGGTGGGGCAGGGCAGCCTCTACCACCACTTCCCCACCAAGCACGACCTCGCGACCGCCGCCGTCGGCGCCACGGTCGAGAGCGCGCTCACCGCCGCGCGGCGCGACCTGGAGGGCCCGACGCCGGCCCTCGACCGCGTCGTGGCGTACCTCGAGCGGCCCCGCGACGCGCTCGCGGGCTGCAAGATCGGGCGCCTCACGAGCGACCAGGCGGTCATGGACGACGACGGCCTGCACGACGTCGTCACCGCCTACTTCGTGCGCCTGCTCGACGTGGTCGCGACGACCCTGCGCGAGGCGGGCCTGCCCGACGACGACGCCCGGGACCGCGCGCACGCCGCCGTCGCCATCGTGCAGGGCGGCTACGTGCTGGCCCGCGCCACCGGCGACCCCGACGCGATGCGGGCCGCCGTGCGCGGCTTCGTCTCGATCCTCACGACCCCGGGCAGCCCTGCCCCCGGCCGGACCGCCACGAAGGAGACCGCATGACCTTCCGCGAGCGCCTGCGCGCCCTGCCGACGTTCCCGCCGGACCTGCCCCCGTTCAGCGTCGACCTCGACGACCTCGCGACGGCGCCCGCCACGCCCCAGGGCCTGTTCGAGCGCTGGTTCGACGACGCCCTCGCGGCCGGCGTCGGCGCCCCGCACGCGGCGACGCTCTCGACGGCAGACGCCGAGGGGCGGGTGCACGCCCGCACGCTGGTGATCAAGGACGTGACCGACGACGGCTGGTGGTTCGCCGGCCACGCGTCCAGCCCCAAGGGCCGCGACCTGGACGCCAACCCGTCCGCGGCGCTCACCGTCTTCTGGCGGGACCTCGGGCGCCAGGTCCGCGTCACGGGCCGCGCCGCCTCGGCCGGTCCGGACGCCGGGGCGGCCGACTTCCGCGCCCGGCCCGAGGGGTCGCGCGCGGCCGGCCTCGTCGGCCACCAGAGCGAGCCGCTCGGCTCCCGCGACGAGTACTGGGACGCCTTCGCCGACCGGCTCGCCGACACCCGCGCGGACCCGGCCGTCGTCGCCCCGGGCTGGACCGCCTGGGTGCTCGCCCCCGAGACGGTGGAGTTCTGGGCGGCCAGCGACGACAAGGGCCAGTCCCGCCTCCGCTACCGCTCGACCGGCACCACCACCGAGAACGACCCCGCCTGGACCAAGGAGCTCCTGTGGCCGTGAACGCCGAGACCACCCCTGCCATCCCCGCGCCCGCCGCCCTGGCGCACGCCGCCGCCGACGCGGACGCGGCGCTGGGCGCCCTGATCGACGTCGTGCGCACCCTGCCCGACGACGCGGGCTCCGCGCCGTCGCCCCTGGAGGGCTGGACCCGCGGGCACGTGCTGTCGCACGTGGCGAACGTGGGCGCCGCCCTGGCCCGGCAGGCGGAGTACGCCGCCCGCGGCGAGAAGGTGGCCCCGTACGACGGCGGCCAGGCCGGGCGCGACGCAGGCATCGAGGCGGGCGCCGCCCGCACCGTCGCCGGGCACGTCGCGGCGCTCGAGGCGACGCGGGCCCGGCTCGCGGCGGCCTGGCCGGCGCCGGACGACGCGCTGTGGGCCGCGCCGGTGGCGTACCGCGACGGCGTGCTCGCGGACGCGCTGCTCGCCTGGTGGCGCGAGGCCCGCATCCACGCCGCGGACGCGACGGCCGGGCTGGCCGACCGGACCCTCGGGTCCGGCTCGTGGGACGAGGCGTTCTGCGCCCACCTGGGCGACTTCCTCGCGGTGCGCCTGCCGGACGCCGGGGCGGGCCTCGCGCTGGTCGGCGACCCGCGGGACGTGGCGGCGTGGCTCGCCGGCCGCGCGCCGTCGGGCCCGGTCTCGGCGACCCGCGACGGCGCGCCCGTGCCGCTGCCCGAGCTCGGCCCGTGGCCCTCGTCGGCGGCCCCGCGGCCCTGACCTGCGGGGCGGTCGCGGCCCCGGTGTGACGCACGTCACTGCAGGTCAGAGCGCTGTGTGAGGTTGCTCTCATTCTTTGTGACAGTTTTCACGCGCGGCGTATGGTGGCCCGGTGACTTCGAGTGCTACGACTGCTGGGGCCCCCACAGGGGCCGACGTCGACGTCGTCCTCATCGGCGGCGGGATCATGAGCGCGACCCTCGGAACGCTGCTCCAGCAGCTCGAGCCGTCGTGGTCCATCCGGATCTACGAGCGGCTCGACGACGTGGCGCAGGAGTCGTCGAACCCGTGGAACAACGCGGGCACCGGCCACGCGGCGCTCTGCGAGCTGAACTACACGCCCGAGCGCAAGGACGGCTCGATCGACATCACCAAGGCGGTGGCGATCAACGAGCAGTTCGAGATCTCGCGCGAGCTGTGGCAGCACCTGCTGGCCACCGGCCGGCTCCAGGACGACTCGTTCCTCAGCAACACCCCGCACATGACGTTCGTGCGCGGCGCCAAGAACGTGGACTACCTGCGCCGCCGCTACGAGACGCTGCGCGTGCACCCCCTGTTCCGCGACCTCGAGTACAGCACCGACCGCGCCGCCATCGGCCGCTGGGCCCCGCTGCTGACCACCGAGCGCGACGCCGACGAGCCGATCGCCGCCACCCGCGCGACCTCGGGCACCGACGTCGACTTCGGCAACCTCACCCGCCAGCTCGTCGACGGCCTCGTCGCGAACGGCGCCGAGCTCAAGCTGCAGCACGAGGTGAAGAGCCTCAAGCGCACCAAGGACGGCCGCTGGCGCCTGCGCGTCAAGGACCGCTCCTGGAACGCGCGGAACCGCACCAGCACCGTGACCGCGAAGTTCGTCTTCGTCGGCGCGGGCGGCGGCGCGCTCCCCCTGCTCCAGTCGGCCGGCATCCCGGAGATCAAGGGCTTCGGCGGCTTCCCGATCTCGGGCGAGTTCCTGCGCACCTCCGACCCGGAGCTCGTCGCGCAGCACCAGGCCAAGGTCTACGGCAAGGCCGACGTCGGCGCCCCGCCGATGTCGGTGCCGCACCTGGACACCCGCGTGGTCGACGGCAAGACGTACCTCATGTTCGGCCCCTACGCCGGGTTCAGCCCCAAGTACCTCAAGAAGGGCAAGTACCTGGGCCTGATCACCTCCCTGCGGGCGAACAACGTCACGTCGATGCTCGGCGCGGGCCTGAAGAACCTCGACCTGACCCAGTACCTCGTCGGCCAGCTCATGGCCGCGCCGGAGACCAAGTTCCAGGCGCTGCAGCAGTTCATGCCGACCGCGCACCCCAAGGACTGGGACCGGATCACCGCCGGACAGCGGGTGCAGGTCATCAAGCGCGACGCCGACGGCAAGGGCGTGCTGCAGTTCGGCACCGAGATCGTCACCGGCGCCGAGGGCTCCATCGCCGGCCTGCTCGGCGCCTCCCCGGGCGCCTCGACGGCCGCCTCCGCGATGGTGGACCTGCTGGAGCAGTGCTTCCCGTTCCGGTTCACCAAGTGGCGCCCCGAGCTCGCCTCGGTCATGCCGAGCCTCGACGGGGTGCCCGCCGACGCCAGCACGATCGACGCCGCCGGCACCGCGATCCCGGAGCGCCCCGCGTACCTGCACGCGGACGGCGTCCTGGACGCGGCGGTCTACGAGTCGCAGGCCGACTCCCGGATCTGAGCCCGCGCGCACGACCCCCTCGACGGCGGCGTCAGAGAGCCTGGACGATCTTGTCCACCTGCTCCCTGGCGTCGCCGAAGAGCATCCGGGTGTTGTCGCGGAAGAACAGCGGGTTCTGCACGCCCGCGTAGCCCGTGGCGAGCGAGCGCTTGAAGACCACGACGTCGCGCGCCTGCCACGCCTCGATCACCGGCATCCCCGCGATCGGCGAGGACGGGTCGTCCTGCGCGGCCGGGTTCACCGTGTCGTTCGCGCCGATGACGAGCACGACGTCGGTGTCGGGGAGGTCGCGGTTGACCTCGTCCATCTCGAGCACCAGGTCGTAGGGCACGCGCGCCTCCGCGAGGAGCACGTTCATGTGCCCCGGAAGGCGTCCGGCCACCGGGTGCACGCCGAACCGGACCGTGACGCCCCGGGCCCGCAGCCGCTCGGCCAGGTCCGCGACGGGGTGCTGCGCCTTCGCGACCGCCATCCCGTAGCCGGGCACGACGACGACCGACCGCGCGGCGGCGAGCAGCGCCGCCACCTCGTCCGGCGACGTCTCGTGGACCTCCCCCGCCTCCGCCGCCCAGGCCCCGCCCGCCGGGCCGCCGGACGCCCCGGCGCCGAACCCGCCGAGGACGACGGACCAGAACGACCGGTTCATGGCGCGGCACATGAGGTAGCTGAGGATGGCGCCGGACGCGCCGACGAGCGCCCCGGTGACGATGAGCAGGTCGTTGCCGAGGGTGAAGCCCGCGGCGGCCGCGGCCCAGCCGGAGTAAGAGTTGAGCATCGACACCACGACGGGCATGTCGCCGCCGCCGATCGCGGCCACGAGGTGCCAGCCCAGGGCGAGGGCGACGAGCGTCATGAGCGCCAGGGCCACCACGCCCCCGCCCGCCAGGAACCAGGCGAGCAGCGCGGCGCACGCGACCAGTGCCAGGAGGTTGAGCAGGTGCCGGCCCGGCAGCGTCAGCGGCGCGGACGCCAGGCGGCCCGACAGCTTGCCGAACGCCACCACGGACCCGGTGAACGTCACCGCCCCGATGAGCACGCCGAGGAACACCTCCACGCGGTGCACGGTGTCCCCGCCCGCGGCGGGGGCCGCGAGGAACGAGCCGTAGCCCACCAGCACCGCGGACAGCCCCACGAACGAGTGCAGCAGCGCGATGAGCTCCGGCATCTGCGTCATCTCGACGCGGCGGGCCCGCCACGACCCGACGGCGGCGCCGACCACGAGCACCAGCAGGATCAGCCCGGCCGTCACCGGCCACGGGCGCTCCGAGCGGGAGAGGGCCAGCGCGATCGTCGCGACGATCGCGAGCCCCATCCCCACCATGCCGAGCACGGTGCCCCGCCGGGCGGACTCCTGGGCGGACAGCCCCGCCAGCGACAGCACGAACAGCAGCCCCGCCACGACGTACGCGGCCTGCGCCACGGACTCCACGCTCACGAGACACCTCCGTCGCGGCGGAACATGCCGAGCATGCGCCGGGTCACGAGGAAGCCGCCGAACACGTTGACGCTCGCCAGCGCCGCGGCGACGACGGCGAGCGTCGTGACCAGGGGCGACGCGTCGCCGATCTGCAGCAGCGCGCCGACCATGATGATGCCGCTGATCGCGTTGGTCTGGGCCATGAGCGGCGTGTGCAGGGCGTGCGTGACGTTCGAGATCACGTAGAAGCCCACCACCACCGCGAGCGCGAAGACGGTGAGGTGCGCGACGGCGTCGGGCGGGGACGCCGCGATCAGCAGCCCGAACGCGACGGCGCCGAGCGCGCCCAGCACCGTCCGCCGCATCGAGCGCCGGCGGCGCTCGGCCGCGGGGTCGACGACCGGGGCCGCGACGGGCTCCGGCTCGGGCGGGGGCGGCGCGGCCGACACCGGCACGGGCGGGGGCGGCCAGGTCACCTCGGACCCGTGGGTCACGGTCATGCCGCGGACCACCGCGTCGTCGAGGTCGAGCACCAGGCGCCCGTCCTTGCCGGGCGTGAGCAGCGTGAGGAGGTTGACCACCACCGTGCCCAGCAGGCGCGAGCTGTGCTGCGGCAGGCGCGCGGCCAGGTCGGTCCAGCCGAGGACCACGACGCCGCGGCCGGTGACCACCCGCTGCCCGGGCACCGTGGCCTCGCAGTTGCCGCCGCCCGGCGCGGCGAGGTCGACCACCACCGAGCCGGGGCGCATCGCGTCCACCATCGCGCGGGTGATGGTCGTCGGGGCGGTGCCGCGTACGAGGGCCGTGGTCACCACGACGTCGGCCTGCGCGGACTGCTCCGCGTACGCGCGCAGGGCGGCGGCCTCCTGGTCGGCGCTCTGCGCGCTCGCGTACCCGTCGGCGCTGACCTGCTGCACCGCGTCGTCGGCCCGCACCACGCGCGCGCCGAGCGACTCGATCTGCTCGGCCGCCTCGGGCCGCACGTCGAAGGCGTAGACCTCCGCGCCGAGGCTCACGGCCGTGCCGATCGCGGCGAGCCCGGCCACGCCGGCGCCGATGACGAACACGCGCGCCGGGGGCGTGCTGCCCGCGGCCGTCACCTGCCCGGCGAACATGCCGCCGAACTCCTCGGCCGCCTCGACCACCGCGCGGTAGCCCGCCACGTTCGACAGCGCCGAGAGCACGTCGAGGGACTGGGCGCGGGAGATCCGCGGCACCGCGTCGAGGGCCAGGGCCGTCACGCCGCGCGCGGCGAGCTCCTCGAGCAGGCCGGGGCTCGTCGCGGGCGCGAGCTGGGACACCAGGACCGCGCCGGGGCGCAGCAGGCCGAGCTCCGCGGGGCCCGGCGGGTGCAGCGTGACCACGACGTCCGCCGCCCACACGTCGGCGCGGTCGGCCACGCGGGCGCCCGCGGCGACGTAGTCGTGCGCGGGCAGCCGCGCGCCGTCGCCGACGCCGGGCTCCACGACGACGTCGTGGCCCAGGTCGGCGAGGCGGCGCGCCGCGTCGGGGGTGACGGCGACGAGGCGCGGGTCCGCGCCGGCCGTGCGGGGGGCACCGATGCGCATGACCGTCTCCTCAGCGGGCGTCGCGCAGGGCGCCCCAGGCCGTCCAGCGGTCGACCTCGACGACGGCGGTCACCCGGGCCCTGTCCCGCACCGGGTACGGGTCGCCGTTGTAGTGCCGGGAGATCCGGTCGGTGTCGGCGAGGTCCGGGTCGTCGCGCCACGCGGCGACGCGACCGAGCAGCGTGACGTGCGTGTACCAGCTGTCGCCCAGCACGGTGAGGCTCACCTGCGGGTTCGCGCGCAGGTGCTGCACCCGCTTGCGCGTGGCGTCGAGGTTGACGAGCACGTGCCACCCCCCGGCGCCGTCCTCCTCGAGCAGGTACCACGTCGCCGCGGTCACGGGGCTGCCGTCGGGGCGCACCACCCCGATCACGGCGACCTGGGGGCCACGCAGCAGGTCGAGCACGGGGGCCGGGAACGGCGGACGGGGCATCGCTGACTCCTCCGGGGGACGGGCGGGTGTGCGGTCGCTCGGCGCCGACGCTACGCCCTGGACGTGCAGGGACGCACGCGATTCCGGCGCGGCGCGGCGGAAGGGCGCTCGCTAGGGTGACGCCTGCGCTCGCCGAGCGCGCCCCGACCCCGCCCGCGCCCTCCCGGAGGTCCGCATGCCCCGCACCGTCCACCTCGCCGGCGACTCGACCGCGGGGCCGAAGTCCCGCGCCGCCGCCCCCGAGACCGGCTGGGGCATGGCCCTGCCCTACTACCTCGCCGACGACGTCGCGGTCGCGAACCACGCGCGCAACGGGCGCAGCACGCGCAGCTTCGTCGTCCAGGGGCGCCTCGAAGACGTGGCGCGCGACCTGCGGCCCGGCGACCTGCTGCTCGTGCAGTTCGGCCACAACGACGCGAAGGTCGACGACCCCGAGCGGCACACCGAGCCCTGGACCAGCTACACCGAGCACCTGCGCCGCTACCTCGACGCCGCCCGCACCGCGGGCGCGCGGCCGGTCCTCGCGACCTCCGTCGAGCGGCGCCGTTTCGACGACGCGGGCGACGCCGTCGCGGGCCACGGCGACTACCCCGCTGCGATGCGCGCCCTCGCCGAGCAGGAGGGCGTGCCGCTCGTCGACGTGCAGCGCGCGTCCCTGGCCCTGTGGCAGGACCTCGGGCCCGAGCGCACGCTGCACTACTTCTTCCACGCCGACGACGGCCGCCGCGACGACACGCACTTCAACCCGCCCGGCGCGGCCGCCGTCGCGCGCCTCGTCGCCGCCGGCCTCCTCGAGGCCGGGGTCCTCGCCGACCACGAGGTGCGGCGCCTGGACGAGGACGTGCCCGACGCCTGGTTCCGCTGGCTCGACGACGAGCCGGCGTAAGCTCAGTCGACGACCCGCACGATCGTCTTGCCGGGGGCCAGGCGCGGCGCCCCGAACGCCGCCGGGGCCTCCGTCAGCGGCACGACCGTGCCGATGACGGTCCGCAGCCGGCCCTCCCGCACGCGCTGGGCGAGGTGTGCCAGCTGCCCCCGGTCGGGCTCGACGACGAAGAACACGGCGCGCCCGTCGGCCGGCCGCGCCTCGGGCGGCCCCGCGATGGTCACCAGGGTGCCGCCCGCGCGCACGAGCGCGGCGGAGCGGACCGCGACGTCCCCGCCGATCACGTCGAAGACGAGGTCGACCCCGCCGACGGCCGCGAGGTCCTCCCGCTCGAGGTCGAGGAACTCGTGCGCGCCGAGCTCGAACGCGGCGTCCCGGTCGCGGGCGCGGCCGGTGCCGACGACGTGCGCGCCGGCCTCGCGGGCGAGCTGCGTGACGACGGAGCCCACGCCCCCGGCCGCCCCGTGCACCAGCACGCTCTGCCCGGCCTGGAGGTTCCCGTGCACGAACAGGCCCTGCCAGGCGGTGAGGCCGGAGACGGGCAGGCTCGCCGCCACGGTGTGCTCGACGTCGGCCGGCAGGGGGGCCAGGTTGCGCGCCTCGACCGCGACCTGCTCGGCGAGGGTGCCGTCGCGGGTCCAGTCCGCCAGGCCGAACACGCGCTGCCCCACCGTCAGCCCGGTGGTGCCGTAGCCGAGCTCCGCGACGACACCGGACAGCTCGTGCCCGGGGACGCTCGGGGTGCGGTCCCGGCCGGCCCGGTCGGTCCACGTCCCGGGCCAGGTGAGCTCCCCGGGCGTGAACCCGGAGGCGTGCACCTGGACGACGACGTCGTTCTCCGCGGCGTGCGGCGCGGGTCGCTCCGCGAGCCTCATCCCGGCGACGCCGGCCTCCTGGTCCTCCACGACGACAGCCTGCATGGTCTGCTCCTTCGGTCGACGGGTTGTCGGTAGGTCGACGACGCAGCCCCGCGGAACGTCAGACCGGCGGGTTCCAGCGGGTGAGCTTGTCGGGGTTCCACTGCACCCAGACCGCGGTGACGCGCCCCGCGACGACGGCGACGTTCACCACGCCCGTGACCCGCCCGCCGCGGACGAACGCGAGCGCCGCCCCGTCCGCCGTGCTGCGGGGCTCCAGCCGGGCGTCCGCCTGCCGGTGCAGCACGCCGAGCAGGAACCGCGCCACCTTCGACGCCCCGTGGACCGGGTTGAGGGCGGCGCGTGCCACGCCTCCGCCGTCCGACCGCAGCTCGACGGACGGGTCGAGCAGCGCCGTGAGGGCGGCCAGGTCGTCCCCGCCGGCGGCCCGCGCGAACGCCGCGACCACGCGGTCGTGCTCCCCGGCGGCCACCTCCCCCGACCGGCCGGCCCGCGCGTGCGCCCGCGCGGAGCTGGCCAGCTGGCGTGCCGCGGCCGGCGTGCGGCCCAGCACCTCGGCGACGTCGGCGAAGGTGTGCCCGAACACGTCGTGGAGCACGAAGGCCACGCGCTCGGCGGGCGTCATCGCCTCCAGCACCACCAGGAGCGCGGTGCTCACCGACTCGTCGCGCACGACCCGGTCCGCGGGGTCGGCGACGTCCGCCCCGCCGTCCCGGGCGAAGAGGTCGCCGGGCACCGGCTCGGGGAGCCAGGGGCCCACGTACCGCTCGCGGCGCACCCGCGCGCTGCCCAGCACGTCCAGGCACACGCGGCTGGTGACCCGGGTCAGCCAGCCGGCCGGGTTCGTGATCGCCGACCGTGCGGCGTCGTCGAGCCGGTACCAGCGGACGAACGCCTCCTGGACCGCGTCCTCGGCCTCGGCCGTCGTGCCCAGCATCCGGTACGCCAGCCCGACGAGCCGGCCCCGCTCGCCCTCGAGGGCCGCGCCGTCGCGCACGTCGCCCGTCGGAACTCGTTCCTCCACCGCGACCCCTCCCGCTTCGGCACCGCGAGCCTATGCCCGGGCGCCTCGCCCCACGTCCGGCTCCGGTGCATCGTCAGGAGGGCACGGCGTCACGCGGTAGGCTGAAACACGCTGGAACCGATTCCAGCGTCGACACCAGCCCTGGAGGTCCGCGTGGTCACGCTCCGCGACGTCGCGCGTGCGGCGGGCGTCTCCCCCGCCACCGCGTCGCGCGCCCTCAGCGACGCGCCGCACGTCTCGCCCGCCAACCGCGAGCAGGTGGCCCGGGCAGCGGCGTCGCTCGGGTACCGCCCGCACCCCGCGGCCCGCGCCCTGACCACCGGCAGCACCGGCACCCTGGGCCTGGTGGTGCCCGACCTCGCCAACCCGTTCTTCGCCGCCGTCGCCAAGGGCGTGCAGGCGCGGGCGCACGAGACCGGGCGCGACGTGCTGGTCGCCGACACCGACGAGGACGTCACCGCCGAGCCGGACGTCATCACCCGCCTCGGCGACCGCGTGGACGGCCTCGTGCTCTGCTCGCCCCGCATGCCCGTGGACGACCTCGGCGCGCTCGTCGGCGGCGGCCGGGTGGCGCTGGTCAACCGCGAGACGCCGTTCGCGCCCTCGGTGTCGTTCGACCTCGCCGACGGCGTGCGGCAGGCGCTCGACCACCTGCGCGCCCTCGGGCACGAGCGCGTCGCCTACGTGGGCGGCCCGGCCACCTCCTGGTCCGACGGCGAGCGCCGCCGGGCGCTGGCCGGGGGCGCGGCCGCCCACGGCGTTCCGCCGGTCACCGACCTGGGCGCCTTCCGCCCCACCCACGGCGGCGGCGTCCAGGCCGCCGACCTCGCGCTCGCGGCCGGCAGCACGGCCGTGCTGTGCTTCAACGACCTCGTCGCCCTCGGCGTCCTCGCCCGCCTGCACGCGCGCGGCGTCGCCGCCCCCGACGACGTCTCCGTGGTCGGGTTCGACGACGTCCCCGCCGCCTCGCTCGTGACGCCCGCGCTCACCACGGTCGCCGTCCCGCTGGCGCGCGCCGGCCGGGAGGCGGTCGACCTGCTCGCGCCCGACCCCGCCGGCGGCTCCCCCGAACACCGGCGCCTGCCCGTCGAGCTCGTCGTCCGCGCGTCCACGGCGCCACTCGGCACCGCCGCCCGCGCCGTCGCCCCCACGAGCACCCCCACCACCAGCACCGATCCCGAGGTCGTGATCCGATGAGCACCGCCCCGCACCACCCCCTGCTGCCGCTCGCTGCCGCGCCGTCGGCCGCCGCCGAGCCGCCGCTCCCCGACGTGGTCGACCTCGCCGACGTCGCGCTGCTGCTGCGCCCGGCGGACGACGTCGCCGTGACGACCCGGCAGGTCCCCGCGGGCACTACGGTGCGGCTGCCCGGCGGGCACGAGGCGACCACCCGCTCGACGCTCCCCCGCGGCCACAAGCTCGCCGTCCGGGCGGTCGGGGCGGGCACGGAGGTGCGCAAGTACGGTCAGTCCATCGGGCGGGCGACGCGCGACGTCGCGCCGGGCGACCACGTGCACACGCACAACCTCGGCATGGACGACGGCGCCCGCGCCCACGAGTTCGGCACCGCGCGCACCACGCTGCCCGCCCCCGCCGCGCGGCGCACGTTCCAGGGCTACCGCCGCTCGGACGGCCGCTGGGGCACCCGCAACTACGTCGGCATCCTCACCTCCGTGAACTGCTCGGCGTCGACGGCGCGGATGATCGCGGACCAGTTCCGCGGCCCGGTGCTCGACGCCCACCCGCACGTCGACGGCGTCGTCGCGCTCACCCACGACACCGGCTGCGGGCTGGTCCCCACCTCCGAGGGCGCGCAGGTCACGCTGCGCACGCTGCGCGGGTACGCGTCGCACGCCAACATGGCCGGGCTGCTGGTGGTCGGGCTGGGCTGCGAGATGCTGCCCGCCGAGTCCGTCCTCGACGGGCTGGAGCTGCGCGACGACCTGCCCGTGCGCACCCTGACCATCCAGGACACCGGCGGCATCCGTGCCACCGTGCGCGCCGGCGTCGCGGCGATCACCGCGATGCTGCCCGAGATCGACGCGCTGCGGCGCGAGGAGGCGCCCGCGTCCGCGCTGGTGCTCGGCCTCAACTGCGGGGGGTCCGACGGCTTCTCCGGGATCACCGCCAACCCCGCTCTCGGGCACGCGTCCGACCGGCTCGTCGCCCAGGGGGGCACGTCGATCCTCGCCGAGACGCCCGAGGTCTTCGGCGCCGAGCACCTGCTGCTGCGCCGGGCCGTCTCCGAGGAGGTGGGCCGGCGCCTGCTGGACCGCCTCGACTGGTGGCAGGGGTACGCGGCGGCCGGCGGCGGCACCCTCGACAACAACCCGTCGCCCGGCAACAAGGCCGGCGGCCTCACGACCATCCTCGAGAAGTCCCTCGGCGCCGTCGCCAAGGCGGGCACCGCGGACCTCGTCGCCGTGCACGAGTACGCCGAGCCGGTCACCGAGCGCGGCATGACCTTCATGGACACCCCCGGCTACGACCCCGTGTCCGTGACCGGGATCGTGGCGGGCGGCGCCACCGTGGTGGTCTTCACCACGGGCCGCGGGTCCGTGCTGGGGTGCAAGCCGGCGCCGTCGATCAAGGTGGCCACCAACTCCGACACCTACCGCCGCATGCGCGAGGACATGGACCTCGACGCCGGGCGGATCGTGGAGACGGGCCTGTCCGTGGAAGAGGTGGGCGACGAGCTGTTCGAGAAGATCCTCGCCGTCGCCTCCGGCGAGCAGACCGTCTCCGAGGAGCTGGACCTCGGCGCGGACGAGTTCGTGCCCTGGCAGCTGGGCGCGGTCACCTGACGCGCTGACGCGGGGCCGCTCGGGCCCGTCAGGCCGCGATCCCCCGCAACAGGCGGCGCAGCGCCTCCCACGCCTGCGCGAGGGCGCGGTCGCGGTCCGGCGCCGCCGCGACCCACAGGGCGGCCTCGTTCATCGCGCCCGACAGCAGGGCGGACGTCGCCGCGACGTCCTCCGCGCGGACCCTCCCGGCCTCGGCGAGCTCGGCGAGCACGTCGTCCAGCAGCCGCCCCGAGCTGCGCGCGTCGTCCTCGCGCCAGCGGGCCCAGCCGAGCACGGCGGGCCCGTCGACCAGCACCACCTGCCGGGCGTCGTCGGCGACGACGGCCGCGAGGAACGCGCGGCACCCCGACTCGAGGCTCTCCCACGGGTCCACCACGCCGTCCGTGGCACGCTCGATCTCGGCGCCGACGGCCGCGGTCACGTCCGCGTGCACGGCCGCGAACAGCCCGGGGCCGCTGCCGAAGTGGTGGTAGACGGCGCCGCGGGTGACGCCGCAGGCCGCCGCCACCTCCTCCACCGACACCGCCGCGTAGCCGCGCCGCGCGTAGAGGTCGCGCGCGGCGGCCAGGATCGCGGCCGCCGTCGCCTCGCTCTGGGCCTTCGTCCTCCGGGGCATGGTCGACAGGTTACCGACACCGTGAATGTATAGTTACGTACACGCTGTATGTATCACCTGCACCCGCAGGCCGTCACCGACCGGGAGCCACGATGATCACGAGCCTCTACCCCGTCCTCGCCGTCTCCGACGTCCCGACCGCCGCCCGGTTCTTCACCGGGCTGCTGGGCATGGCGCCCACGTTCACCTCCGACTGGTACGTCAGCCTGCGCGCGGGCACGGCGGAGCTCGCCGTCCTCGACGCCGACCACGCCACGATCCCCGAGGCCGCCCGCGGGGCCCGGGCGGCCGGCGTCCTCGTGACCGTCGAGGTGGAGGACGTCGACGCCGTGCACGCCCGCGTGCTCGCCGACGGCGCCCACGACGTGCTGCTGCCGCTGCGCGACGAGGAGTTCGGCCAGCGGCACTTCATCGTCGCCGGGCCGGACGGCGCGCTGGTCGACGTGGTCACCCCGATCCCGCCGTCCGCGGAGTTCGCCGCCCTCTATGCCGGGCCGGGCGCGACGACCGGCGCGACGACGGGCACGGACGCCGGGGCCTAGACGCGCTCGCGCACCCGGGCCACGCCGTCGCCGGCGAGCTCGTCGCAGAACACCGGCCGGCCCGCCAGCACCATGACGAGCGCCAGGGTGGAGCCGCGCACCGCCGGCCCGTCGCCGTGGACGAACGGCCCGTCGGTCGCCTCCAGGCGCAGGCCGCGCGCGACCGTCCGGCCGGAGACGGTGAAGTCCCGGGCGGCGAAGAAGCGCGCCACCTCGGTGGTCGTGGCCACGGGCGGGACGCGCGGGAGGCCGAGCGGGGTGCGCACGTCCTGCCCGTGCACCACGACCTCGCCCAGCCATGCGGCGGTGTGCCCGCTGGGCGCGACGGTGCTGGTCGCGACCGCGCGGAAGCGCTCCAGCGTCTCGGCGGGCGTCGCGCCACGGTGCTCGGCCAGGCGGCGCGCGTTGTGCAGGTCGGCGTCGAACCGCGCCCCGACGATGCTGCGCAGCCACGCCCAGCGGCCGGTGCTCGCGCCCGCCGTGAGGTGGGCGACGACGTCCTGCACCGCCCACTCCCCGCACAGCGACGGAGTGGCCCACGCCGCGTCGTCGAGGCCGGCGAGCTCGCCCGCCAGGGCCTCCCGCTCGGCGTGGATCATGGACCAGGTCTCGGCGCGCGGGGTGCTCGTCGTCACGTGCGCAGCCAACCACGGGGCACCGACGCGCGGTTAGGCTCGACGGTGCCCACGACGACGCCGAGTGCTGGAGGTCTGCCCACGTGTCGGGTTCGATGAATGACGGGGCGCGGGTGGCGTTCCTGGACGTGGACGGCACGTACGCCGACCACGGCTCCGTGCCGGAGGTCCACGCGGAGGCGGTCCGCGCGGCCCGGAGCGCGGGGCACCGCGTGCTGCTGTGCACGGGCCGGCCCGAGTCGATGCTCCCGCCGTCGCTGCTGGCGGCAGGGTTCGACGGCGTGGTCGCGGCCGCCGGCGCGTTCGTCCGGCTCGACGGCGAGGTCGTCTCCGACCTGCGCTTCCCCGAGGACCTGGCCGACCGCGTGCGGCACGTGCTCGACGCGCACGACGTCGCCTACCTGCTGGAGACCCCGGACGCCGTCTACGGCCCGGTGGGGCTCGACGCCCGGCTCGGCGTCCGCGGCGACGCGGCGCCCCACGAGATCCTCGACGTGCTGCGGATGCCCGGCGACCTCGCCGGCGTCCGCTACGCGAAGATCAGCTACTTCGACTCCCGCGTGCCCATCGCGGCGCTGCGCGAGGAGCTGGGCCCGGAGGTCGGCATCCTCCCGTCCTCGTACGCGAACACGGGCGACAACGCCGGCGAGATCCACCTGGCCGGCGTGCACAAGGCCGTCGGGATGGCGGCCGTCGTGGAGCACCTGGGCATCACGCCCGCGCAGGTGGTCGGGATCGGCGACGGGTACAACGACGTCGAGATGCTCGCCTACGCGGGCACCGCGGTCGCCGTCGAGGGCGCGCCGCCCGCCGTGCTCGCCGAGGCCGACCTCGTCGTGCCCGGCCCGGCCGGCGGCGGCGTCGCCGAGGCGTTCGCCCGGCTCGGGATGGTCCCCGCCCGCGGCTGACCGGAGGCCCGTCGGCCCGGAGCTGCAAGCCGGCGCCGCCCCGCGACACGGGAAGGGCATGAGGAGCACCGCACCGCGCGCCCTGGCGCTCGCCGCACTCTCCGCCGCGCTGACCGGCGGGCTGGCGGCGTGCGCGCCGGCCGGGGCGGCCGGCCCACCGCCGGGGGTCCCGTCCCCCACCGCGACGGCGACGCACGGCCTGTGGCCCCCCGACGCCGAGGGGATCGAGCAGCCCCGCCCGTACGAGGTGCGGTACGACGACCGGGCGCTGGTGCTCTACCCGTTCACGTTCTGCGCCGACCAGGGCTGCGCCGACGGGTTCGACGACCACCCGCCGTCCGTGGGCGACGTCTCCGAGCTGTTCGTGCACGTCCCGCTCGACGGCGACGCCGAGCTGACCGTCACCGAGGTCCCCGCGGACCTCGCCGACGTGGTCGAGCCCGACGGGAGCACCGCCACCGAGGTCGAGGCGGCGACCGAGCGCCTCGGCGACGGCTGGTGGCAGGTCCGCGTCGACGGCCCGCCCGGGGAGCACCGGCTGAGCCTCTTCACCGGCGGCGACGGAGCCGGGGACATGATCGCCGACGTCGTCTGGACGGGCCTCGGCTGAGCGCCGTGCGCCCACCGGGCGAGCCCCGCCCGCGCCCCCGGGTACGGTGAGGTCGGCGGGCCTCGTCGACGCGGCCCGCACCGCGAGCCGCCCGACGGATGGAGCCCCCGATGGCCGACCTGGACGCCCTCACCGCGACGCACCTCGACAAGGCCCGCGCCGCCGAGCACGGCCGCAGCGCCGAGATCGTCGTGCACGACGGCCCGCTGCGCCAGACCGTGCTGGCCCTGCTGGAGGGCATGGAGCTCGGCGAGCACAACTCGCCGCCGGCGGCGTCCGTCCTCGTGCTGCACGGGCGCCTGCGCGTCACGGCGCTGGAGGGCGACGAGGAGGTGCGCGCCGGCCAGCTGCGGGTGCTGACCCACGAGCGCCACGCCGTGCGCGCGCTGGAGGACTCGGTGTTCCTCCTGACCACGGTGACGAGCATCCCGAAGCCCTGACGTCACGACCCCGACCGGACGACGGCGGGCGGGGCCCGGCGCCCCTCGTGGGAGCGCCGGACCCCGCCCGTGAGCGGCCCGCGAGCGTCAGCCGCAGCCGAGCTTCGCGCCCGCCCAGTCGGCGTGGTCGTTGCCGTTGCCGTCCCCGCCGTCGGTCACGACGAGGTCGAGGTAGCGCACGCCGGTGACGTCGACCGCCAGGTCGACGGTCTCCCCCCGGCCGCGCAGCACGGGCGTGGTGGCCAGCGACGCGCCGTCGCCGAGCACCTGGAAGGCGACCGACCCACGGGTCTGGACGTCGTCCACCCCGACGGTCGCGGTGAACGACTCGCACCGCTCGCCGAGGAACAGCCGGACCGTCGACGGCGCGTGCGCGCCGATGCCCTTGGGGTACACCGTCCCCCGCAGGGTGAGGGGCGACCCGTCGCCCGACCCCTGCTCGCCGTTCGACAGGTCGCGCTCGACCGGCCCCCACCCGTTCGACTCGGAGACGAACGGCAGGTCGCTGGCCCAGTGGTCGCCCGCGGCCGGCGGCACGACGACGTGCACGTCGCTGCTCGCCTCGACGGTCCGCGGCCCGACCGGGTCGGCCGTGGTCGTGTACGTCGCGGTGGCGGTCAGCGGGTAGGCGTCGGTGGTGACGTCGCCCCGCGGCGTGACCTTCCAGGTGGTGACGAGCTCGCCGCCGCTCGGCAGCGTCCCCGCCGAGGTGGCGTCGGTCGCCTCGACGTCCCAGCCGTCGGGCACGTCGAGGGCGACCTCGACGTCGGCGACGTCGGTCGGCTCGAAGACGCTGAGCGTGGTGGTCACGGTGTTCGCCACGTCGGGCTCCAGGGCGGACCGCTCCGAGTCCACCTCGAGCGACGCGCACGCCGGGACCTCGTCGGCCGCGCCGAGGTCCTCGACCAGGAAGTCGTCGAGGACCAGGTCGGCCTGGTCGCCGCCGCCGACGGCCTTGCGCAGCCCCACCCAGGTGTCGCCGCAGGCGGAGCCCACGACCTCCTGGCTGAACCGCTTCGTGCTGCGCTGCTCGCCGATCGCCGTCGCGCCCGTCTCCACCGACACGGGCTTCCCGGAGGCCACGGAGTCGTACCCGGTGACCCACTGGTAGTACCCGCCGCGCCCGGACTGGTAGTCGAAGCTCACGCGGTAGCGGTGCCCCGGCTCGAGGTCGACCGTCGCGGGGGTGGTGCGGTACACGAGGCCCTGGTTCTCCTCGTGCGCCTTGAGCGACCAGGCGTCGCCGAGGACGTCGTCCACGAGCTTGCCGTTCCAGCCGGCCTGCGTGTACGGCGCGTGCTTCGACGCGAGATGGGTGCGCGGGTCGGTGACGCCGCCGGCGTCACCCTTGACGAACGGGCCCCAGCCCTGGGGCACGGACTCGAAGTCGTCGAACGCGACGACGTCCGCGCCGTCCGTGCGCAGGTCGGCCGGCGCCGTCGTCCGGTCCGTCGCGACGACCCGCAGGTCGTCGAGCCGCACCACGGCGTCGCCCGCGCCCGCGCGGACGGTGAGGGTGGGCCGGGTGGCCTCCTTGACGTCGAACACGACCTGCACGCGCTGGTAGTACCGGCTGTGCTTGTCGTCGGCGGCGACCTCGTTGCGGGCGGTCGACCGGTCGACGGTCACCGACGCGCCCTCGACCGACCGGCCGGGGCCGGTGACCTCGAGCGTCGTCGGCCGGGACGCGCCCGGCTGCACCTCCACCCACGCGCTGGCGGCGTAGGTGCCGGGCCGCAGCTCGGCGGTGCGCTGCGCCAGCGAGGCCTTGCCCGCGCCGAGCTGCGCCACGTGCTGGCCGTTGCTCAGCCGCTCGCGGGTCACGGCGCCCGACGTGCGGTAGGCGGCCAGGTCGGCGGCGTCGAAGCCGGGGTTCACGACGGGCGAGCCCTCGCCCCACGCCACCTTCCCCGCGGTCGGGGTGGTGAAGCCGTTGCCCGGCACGTCGGGGTAGAGCACGTACGGCTGCCCGGCCTCGGCGTCGACCGTGACCTGGCCGTCGCGCACCTTCACGACGCCGACCTTCGCGCGGCCGGTGTCGGTGAGCCGGTAGACGGTGAGGGACGACGCGTCGGCGAGGGTGCCGGGCAGGTCCCACGTGGTGGAGCCGCCGGCGGGGTTGTAGTGGTAGAGCTTGTCGCCCTTGGCCACCTTGCCCTTGGCGCCGGGCGCGTCGGCCGCGCTCCACGGCAGCAGGTACGTGTCGCCGCGCGCGACGACGGCGTCCCCGACCCGGATCTCCCGGTCGGCCGCGCTGGTGCCGCGTGCCGAGACCCCGTCGGCGAAGTCGATCTCCTCGTCGGTCCAGCGCTCGATCTCGTGGTGCTGGAGGAACTTCGTGGTCACGTTGTTCGACCAGATGTTCTTCGTGAAGGCGTTCCAGTCGACCTGCCCGGTCCAGCCCTCCCACTCGACGATGCGGGCGTTGCCCAGCAGGGGGTGCGGGTTCCAGGTGTCCTTCTCGCCGTTGCGGATGAAGCGCACGATCTGCGAGTTCAGGCCCTTGTTGGAGGCGCCGCCGTAGTTCTCGTCCGCGGACCAGTGGCTCCACAGCGAGTCGGCCTCGAACTTGTCCGACCACTCCGAGGCGAGCTCGAAGTCGTTCGCCCTCGCGGCGTCCGCCAGGGCGCGCGCCTGCCACCCGTAGTTGTAGTAGACGTCCACGTAGAGCAGGTCGAGGTCGCCGCCGGTCTCGTCGGCGAGCTGGCCGATGCGCGACGCCAGGTCGCCGCTGGTGATGTCGCGGCGCTGGTCGATGTAGTACGACTGGCCGAGCCAGTTCCAGCCCTCGGCGCCCGGGTCGACGAGGTCCTCGGAGAACGCGTTCGCCTCCGCGTACGACTCGGTGGCGTTGATGTGCACCCCGAAGTCGGCGTTCCAGTCGCCGCCGGACCGCAGCAACCTGCGCATGTCCGTCAGGCCGCCGGCGCGCTCGTTGTAGTTGCCGCCGTAGTCGGGGTGCGCCGAGTCGTGGCCCTCCGACCCGTAGCCCTTGAGCAGCGCCATCTGGCCGAGGCCGTCCGTGGCCAGGGAGATGTGCTTGACGTCGTCGAGCGTCCGCAGGAACGGGTGGGTGGCCTGCGACGCGAAGTTGAACGGGATGTGCGTGACGACCCGGTCGGGCACCTGGTCGGCACCCTTCGCCTTCGGGGCGGCGTCGCGGTAGGCGATCGCGCCGTCCTGCCAGTCGACGACGCCGTCGTCGTTGGCGTCGGGGGTGAGCACGACGGTGGCGTGCGGCAGCTCCTCCGTGACGGACGAGCCCTTGGCCCGGTAGGTCCAGGCCCCGCTCCAGACGCCGACGCGGACGTCGTCGCCGTCGGCGCGCGCCTGCCGCTGCAGCCGGTTGCGCTCCTGCGCGGCCTTGCCCGCCGCCTCGTCGTACACGCTGTTCGTGACCACGGACGCCGCCAGGCCGTTGGCGCTGACGATCGCGTAGGCGGACCCGACGGGCGACGGGTTGGTGGCGGTGCCCGGGGTGACCGACGCGAAGGTGTCGCCCTTCGC
Organism: Isoptericola sp. NPDC057653; assembly: GCF_042799955.1. Lineage (NCBI taxonomy): Bacteria > Bacillati > Actinomycetota > Actinomycetes > Micrococcales > Promicromonosporaceae > Isoptericola > Isoptericola sp. NPDC057653. Next base: position 1,003,893 of record NZ_JBHVHP010000002.1, read on the forward strand.
GGTGCGGTCGGGCGAGATGACCGCCGTGGCGACGCGCGGGTCGGTGTCGGCCGACGAGACCGAGAGCAGGTCGTGCCCCGGGATCTCGAGCGTGCCGACGCGGTGCTCGGCCGTGTCGACGATCTTCGTCACCGCGAAGCGCACCTGGCGGCCCTCGACGCTCAGCGCGGCGTCGATCCGGACGCCGGGCAGGTCCGCGAACGTCAGCCGGTAGGTGGCGGACGAGGCGGTCCCTCCCGTCCGGGCGACCGTCACGTCGTGCGCGGTGCCGTCGATGGTCACCGAGGTGACCGGGCGGGTGCTGCCGAGCATCGTCGCGCCGCTCGACCGGTCGGTGTAGCGCAGCACCCGGGGGAAGTCGTCGGCGACCCGCACGTCGAGCGCGCCGGAGCGCAGCGTGGTGCCGTCGGTCGCCGCGGTGGCGGCGGCCGTCGCGGTGGTCGTCGCCGTGGTCGTCGCGACGGCCGCGGGGACCGCCACGAGCCCGGCGCAGCCGGTGGCGAGCGCCGCGGCCACCGCGACGGCGCCGCGCGCCGCGCGGGGTGGGAGGGCGCGGGGTGGGACGGGGCGTGGGAGGGAGCGTCGTGCCATGCGGATCTCTCCTTCGTTCGAGCGGGTCGTCCTCGACCCGCCAAGGCGGTCCGTGCTGGTCAGAACTTGCTGGTCAGAACTTGCTGGTCAGAACTCCTCGACGTACTCCTGCGCGGCGCCCAGGTCGGGGCCGGGGAGCAGCTCGAGGGCCGTGCCGGCGCGGTGCTGCTCGAGCACCGTCACCGTGTTCTCCCCGTGGCGCAGCAGCGGCGCGGGGACGTAGAGGGTGCGCTGCGGGCCGACCTCCCAGTAGCGACCGAGGAGGACGTCGTTCACCCAGACGAACCCCTTGGCCCAGCCGGGCAGCGCGAGGAAGGTGTCGGCGGGCTCGTCGACCTCCAGGACGGTGCGCGCGAGCACCGGGCGCCCGTCCTGCCCGAGCGTCGTGTCCTCGGTGCCGGCGGCGGGTTCGGCGTCATCGGCCGCGGGAGCGGCCGCCCAGAGCGCGTCCGGGCGGGCGTCGGCGAGCGGGACCGGCCGCGACGACCAGCCGTGCACGATCCGCCGGTCGACCAGGACGTCGCCGACGATGCCCTTGGGCTCGCCGAGGCGCGGGCCGTAGTTGACCCGCCCGAGGTTCTCGACCAGCAGCTCGAGGGTCACCTCCGCGCCCGTGCCGGCGACGACGACGCCGTCCGTGGCGGTCGCACGCTCCAGCACGCCCACGGGCGCGCCGTCGACGAGCACCGTCGCCCGGTCGTGCAGGCCGAGCACGGAGACCCTCGACTCCCCCGCGGGCAGCCGGGTCCGGGCGCGGTAGGCCACCAGGCCCGCGTCCAGGCCGAGCTGCTCGAAGGTGCGCGGGCGCGGCGAGCGGTCGCCCGGGCCGGCCAGCGCGTCGAGGGCCCGCGACGCCGGCCGCAGGGCCGGGGCCGGGAGGGTGCGCGCGGTCAGGCGCGCCGGCTGCGCGAGGGCCACCGCGTCGTCGTCCCGCGGCACGTGGGGCGAGCGGTACGGCGCGACGACGTCCCGCATCGCGAAGAACTTCGCCGTCACGGCGCCGTCCTCGGCCACCGGCGCGTCCGAGTCGTAGCTGGTGACGGTGGGCTGCAGCACGGTGCCGTCGTGGTTCGCGCCGGCCCACAGGCCCGGGTTCGAGCCGCCGTGCGCCATGTAGAGGCTCACCGAGCCGCCCAGGTCGAGGATCTCGCCGACCGTGCGCGCCGCGTCGTGCGGGTCGCGCGTGTGGTGCTCCTCGCCCCAGTGGTCGAACCAGCCGTTCCACATCTCCGCGACGAGGAAGGGCTCGGGGTCCGCGCGGCGGCCGGCGAGGAGGTCGCGCGCCTCCCCCGGCCGGGAGCCGAGGGTGGCCGCGGCGAGCACGCCGGGCAGGGACCCGCCGTCCTGCATGAGGTGGGTGGGGCCGTCGGCCGTGAAGACGAGCTCGTCGATCCCCCGCCGCGCGAGCGCGTCGCGCACCCAGGACACGTACGCGTGGTCGTCGCCGAAGCTGCCGTACTCGTTCTCCACCTGCACGGCGACCACGGGTCCGCCGCGGCCGGCCTGCAGCGCGGCGACCCGCGGCAACAGCTCCTCGAACCACCGGTCGACGGCGTCCGTGAAGCGGGGGTCGATCGTGCGCAGCGCGATGCCGGGCGTGCCGGTGAGCCAGGCGGGCAGGCCTCCGTTGGACCACTCGGCGCAGATGTACGGCCCGGGGCGTACGACGGCGTCCATGCCGAGCTCGCCCACGAGGCGCAGGAACCGCTCGACGTCGCGGTCGCCGGCGAAGTCGAACCTGCCGGGCTCGGGCTCGTGCCAGTTCCACGGCACGTACGTGTCGACGGTGTTGAGCCCCATCGCGCGCACGCGTGTCAGGCGGTCGCGCCACAGGTCCGGGTGCACCCGGAAGTAGTGCACGGAGCCCGACAGCATCCGGTGCGGCGCGCCGTGCCTCAGCAGCATCGCGCCGTCGGTGGTCAGGGCGGGCCCGGCGGTCACTTGAGCGCCCCCGTGGCCAGCCCCGAGCGCCAGAACCGCTGCAGGGACAGGAAGGCGACGATCAGGGGCACGACGGCCACGAACGCGCCGATGATCACCATGTGCCGCTCGATCTGGCCGGACTGCACGAGGGCGTTCCACGTGACCAGCCCCACCGTGACGGGCTTGAGGTTCTCGTCGATCAGCACCTGCGAGGGCAGCAGGAAGTTGTTCCAGATCTCGACGAACTGGAAGAGGAAGATCGTCACGAGAGCGGGCGACATCATGCGCAGGCTCACCCCGAAGAAGATCTTGCCCTCGGCGGCGCCGTCGAGGCGCGCGGCCTCCACCACCTCGTCGGGCACCGACTGCGCGGCGAAGACCCGCGCGAGGTAGACGCCGAACGGGCTCACGATGCTGGGCAGCAGCACCGCGAGGTAGGTGTTGACGATCCCCACCTGGGAGAACATCAGGAACAGCGGCAGCGTGAAGAGCACCTTCGGCACCAGCACCGCCCCCAGCACGACGGCGAACAGGACGCCGCGCCCGGGGAACTCGAACTTCGCGACCGCGTACCCGGTGGCCGCCGCCACGAGGGTCCCGATCCCGGCGCCCACGATCGAGTAGAGCGCGGCGTTGCCCATCCAGGCCGCGAAGATGCCGTTCTTGTAGGCGAACAGGTCGGCGATGTTGCCGAACAGGTCGAAGTGGCTGAACCACAGCGGGTTGCCCGCGAACGTGTAGCCCGCGTCCTTGGTGGCCGCGACGAGCAGCCACCACAGCGGGAAGAGGAAGTAGGCGCTGGTCAGCACCAGCACCCCGGTGACGAGCACCCGGCTGCGCAGCGTCGTCTCGACGGAGTCGCGGCGGGGCCGCACGGCCGTGCGCGGGGCGCTCACGAGGACCTCCGGGAGGTGAGGCGGAAGAAGAGGACGGACAGCACGGCCACGCCCACGGCGAGGATGACCGACTGCGCCGCGGCGTACGGGTAGTTCGCGGCGGTGATCGACGACTGGGCGGCCATCAGCGGCGTGAACTTGGGGCCGATGGTGCCGGTGCTCGACGACAGCACGAACGGCTCGTTGTAGAGCTGGGCGGACCCGATGATCGAGAACACCGCGGTGAGCAGCAGGGCGGGCCGCACCAGCGGCACCTTGACGTGCCAGGCGATGCGCCACGGGGAGGCGCCGTCGAGCTTGGCGGCCTCGAGCACCTCGCCCGGGATCCCCTGCAGCGCGGCGTAGATGATGATCATGTTGTAGCCGGTCCAGCCCCAGGTGACGACGTTGGCGACGGACCACAGGGTCAGCTCGGTACCGAGGAAGTCCACGGTGACGCCGGTGGGGGCGAGCAGCTGGTTGATGGGGCTGCCCGTCGGCGAGTAGAGGAACGACCACATGAGCGCCGACACGACGGTCGGCACCGCGTAGGGCGCGAAGCTCGCCAGCCGGAAGAACCCCTTGCCCCGCGCGGAGGCGGAGTCGATCAGCAGCGCCAGGCCGAGCGCGAAGCCGAGCATCACGGGCACCTGCACGACGCCGAACAGGAGCACGCGGCCGAGCGACGCGACGAACCCGGCGTCGTGCAGGGCGGCGGCGTAGTTGAACCACGGGTCGAAGACCTCGGTGGGCGGCGTCAGGCCGAGCGCGTCCCGCTCGATGCGGAACAGGCTCTGGTAGACGGCGTAGCAGATGGGCGCGACGTAGACCGCCGCGAACAGGACGACGAACGGCGCGACGAACCGCAGCGCCACGCGGGACGTGCGGGAGCGCGGGCGGCGCGCCCGCGGGGGCACCGGCCCGGGCGCGGCGGCGCGCCCGGGGCGGTGCTCCGTGGAGATCGTGGCGGTCACGGTCACTTGCCGACCGTGATGCCCTGCTGGGAGAGCTCGTCGATCGTGGCGGCCTTCGAGCTCGCCAGCGCGCCGGCGACGGTGGCGTCGCCCTGGCCGGCGTAGGCCTTCTTCATGTCCGCGGCGAACGTCCCCATGAGCGTGGACACGCCGGGGCCCCACTGCCAGCCCTCGGCCACGTCCGCGGCCGCGTCGACGAACACCTCGTCCACGACCTGGCCGCCGAAGTATTCGTCGCCCTGGGTGAGCAGGTCGGACTTCAGGCCCTCGACCGAGGCGGGCAGCGTGCCGGCCGCCTCGATGACCGCGTCGACCGCCGTCGGGTCGGTGGACATGAAGTGCGCGACCTCCCACGCGGCCTCGGGGTCCTCGCAGCCGGCGAGGACGGCCGTGGCGCTGCCGCCGACGTTGCCGGTGGCGGTGTCGCCCTTCTCCCACGTGGGCAGCGGGGCCACGGCCCACGAGCCGGAGGCCGCAGCGGCCGAGTCCTTGAGGATGCCCTTGAACCAGGCGGCCCCGGCGATCGTCGCGATGCTGCCGTCGGAGAGGCCGGACGCCCACGCGTCGCTCCAGATGCCGGCGCCGACGAGACCGTCGTCGACCAGGCCCTGCCAGTAGTCCGCGACCTCCTGGTTCTCGGGCGAGTCGTTGGTGATCGACCACGTGCCGCCGTCCACCGTGTACCAGGGCGCCCCCGCCTGCCAGGAGAAGCCGGTGTAGTCGAAGTCCTCGTACGTCCCGGTGAGCGCGACGCCGGCCTTCTTGAGCTTCTCGCCCGCGGCCCGGTACTCGGCCCACGTGGTGGGCACGTCGACGCCGTGCTCGGCGAAGACGTCCTTGTTGTAGAAGAGCACCATCGGACCCTGGTCCTGCGGGGCGCCGTAGACGCGGTCACCGACCGTGACGCCGGACCAGCCGGCCGGGGTGTAGGCGTCCGCGTCCTTCGAGGCGATGTCCGTCACCTCGAGCAGGTTGCCCTCGGAGACGAAGCTCGGCATGGTCTCGTAGCCGACCTGCGCCAGGCAGGGGGCGTCGCCGGCCTTCACCGCGTTGCGGATCTTGTCGTAGCCGCCCTTGTTGCCCGGCTCGATCTCGGTGAACTTCACCTGGACGTCGTCGTGCGCGGCGTTGAACGCCTCGGCGGCCTTGTCGTAGCCCTGCGCCCAGGTCCAGACCTCGATCGTCGTGGGCGTGCCGTCGGCACCGCCCGCCGTGTCGCCGCCGGCGCACGCCGCGAGGCTGACCGCCGCCACCGCGGCCACGCACGCCGCGCCTGTCGCACGCGCCGACCCGTTCGCCGTCGAACGCTTCATCTCTGACTCCTTCTGACCACTGTGTACCGAGGAGCGGCACCGATGCCGCACGAGGAATGCGAGCACCATAGCCGGTTCTGATATCCATAACAACCGGTCGCCAAGGCCCCGTATATGGCCACTTCCCTCCCGAACCACGACCCGCTTGTTATGGTCACCACGACGGGCGGTAGCATCGAGCCCGCAGCGGGCCGGGACGGGCCGCACGACGAGGGACCGGGGTGAGCCGTGGCACGGGCGTCATCGATGAACGACGTGGCGCGCATCGCCGGCGTCTCGGCGCAGACCGTCTCCCGCGTCCTGTCCGACCACCCGCACGTCAACGCCGCCACGCGCGCGAAGGTGATGGCCGCCGTCGAGGAGACCGGGTACCGCCGCAACCGCCTCGCCCGGGCGCTCGTGACCGGCCGCAGCCGCACGCTGGGCGTCGTGACGCACGAGACCGACCACTACTCGACGTCGGCGATCCTGCTCGGCGCCCAGACCGCCGCCCGCGCGGAGGGCTACTTCGTCTCCACGGCGACCACGCCGTCCCTGTCCACCCCGGCGGTGGCGCACGCCGTCTCGCGGCTGCTCGACCAGGGGGTCGACGGCCTCCTCATGGCCGTGCCCGTGCGCGAGGACGCGTCCCTCGGCGACCTCACCCGCGGCCTGCCCACGGTCGTCCTGGACGGCATGCGCTCGTCGGCCACGGAGGTCGTCGCGGTGGACCAGGTCGAGGCGGGCCGGCTGGCGACCGAGCACCTGCTGGGCCTCGGCCACCAGACCGTCTGGCACATCGCCGGCCCCGAGTCCTGGAACGACGCGATCGGGCGCACGGCGGGCTGGCGCCAGGCGCTCGAGGACGCGGGGCGCACCGTGCCGCCGGTGCTGCACGGCGACTGGTCGCCCGAGTCCGGCCACCGCAACGGCGAGCTCGTGGGGCGCATGCCCGAGGTCACCGCCCTCTTCGTCGCCAGCGACGAGATGGCCTTCGGCGCCGTCCGCGCGCTCGTCGAGCTGGGGCGGCGGGTGCCCGAGGACGTGTCGGTCGTCGGGATGGACGACATCGCCCTCGCGGCGTACGCCTCGCCGCCGCTGACCACGGTGCGGCAGCCGTTCCACGACGTCGGCGGGCGGGCCGTGGAGCACCTCCTCGCGCTGCTCGCCGACCCGGACACGGTGCACGAGCCCGAGGTCGTGCACCCGGAGCTGGTCGTGCGCTCCTCCACCGCGCCCGCGCGCTGACACCCGCGTCGTCCCACGTCGTGGGATCAGGGATGCGGCGGGCAACCGGTTGCTGGCAGTCTCGGCGACGACCGATGTGAATCGTCTCAACCGGATCGGAGCAACGATGCTGCCGGCACTCCGCACGACCACCGTCACCGCCTCGGTAGGCGCGCTCTGCGCGCTCGCCCTCGCCTGCCCCGCGCTCGCCGCGGGCGGCGAGGCCCCCGCCCCCGCCGCCGCGGCCACCGCCACCGCCCAGGACGACGCCGTCCCCGGCGGCCGGGCCGTCGTCAGCACGCCGACCGACGGCGGCAACCGCGTGAGCTGGCGCCTGCTCGCGGCCGACGGTGACGCCGCCGCGTTCCACGTCTACCGCGACGGCGTCCGCGTCCCGGGCCCGCCCGCCACCGGCGCCACCACGTTCCTGGACGAGGGCGCTCCCCCGGACGCGCGCTACGCCGTCGTCCGGGTGGGCGACGGCGCCGCCCGCGCCGCCGCGCAGGGCCCGGTCGCGGGCACGTCCCTGACCCTGCAGCCCGTCGCGGGCGCGCAGGCGAGCTCGCTCGACGTCCCCCTCGACGTCCCGCCCGCCGGCGACGGGTACACCTACTCCGCGAACGACGCCTCCGTCGGCGACCTGGACGGCGACGGCGAGTACGAGATCGTCCTGAAGTGGGACCCCAGCGACGCCAAGGACAACTCACAGTCGGGCGTCACGGGCAACGTCTACCTCGACGGGTACGAGCTGGACGGCACGCGCCTGTGGCGCATCGACCTCGGCCGGAACGTCCGGGCCGGCGCGCACTACACGCAGTTCCAGGTCTACGACTACGACGGCGACGGCCGGGCCGAGGTCGCCGTGAAGACCGGCGACGGCACCGTGTCCGGCACGGGCCAGGTGATCGGCGACGCCGCCGCGGACCACCGGAACTCCAGCGGGTACGTGCTCAGCGGGCCGGAGTTCCTGTCGGTCTTCCGCGGCACCGACGGCGCCGAGCTCGACACGGTGGACTTCCGCCCGGCGCGCGGCGCGGTCGGCGACTGGGGCGACACCTACGGCAACCGGGTGGACCGCTTCCTCGCCGGCACCGCCTACCTCGACGGCGCGTGGCCCAGCATCGTCATGGGCCGCGGGTACTACGCCAAGACCGCCGTCGCCGCCTGGGACTTCCGCGACGGCGCCCTCACGCGGCGCTGGACGTTCGACTCGGGCTCGTCCACCAACGGTCCCGACTGGACCGGACGCGGCAACCACCAGCTGTCGATCGCGGACGTCGACGCCGACGGCCGCGACGAGATCCTCTACGGCTCGATGGCGATCGACGACGACGGCAGCGGCCTGTGGCAGAACGGCACGCACCACGGCGACGCGTACCACGTGAGCGACCTCGTCCCCTCGAACCCGGGCCTGGAGGTCTTCAAGCCGTCCGAGTCCGGCACCGACCCGGCGCACTGGGTGGCGGACGCCGCGACCGGGCGGATCCTGTCCAGCGCACCGGCCGCGGGGGCCGACAACGGGCGCGGCGTGGCCGCGGACATCACGGCCGACAACCCCGGCGCCGAGGTGTGGTCCTCCCAGGTGTCCGGCCTGCGCAGCGCGACCGACGGCTCCGAGGTGGGCCGCAAGCCGGGATCCACCAACTTCGTCGTCTGGTGGGACGGCGACGGCCAGCGCGAGCTGCTGGACGACACGCACATCGACAAGTACGGCACGAGCGGCGACACCCGCCTGCTCACGGGCTCCGGCGTCGCCTCCAACAACGGCACGAAGGCGACGCCCGCGCTCCAGGCCGACATCCTCGGCGACTGGCGCGAGGAGGTCGTCTGGCGCACCACCGACTCCAGCGCGCTGCGGATCTACACCACGGACATCCCGACCACCATCGCGCACCCCACCCTCATGGCCGACCGCCAGTACCGGCTGGCCGTGGCGTGGCAGAACACCGCCTACAACCAGCCGCCGCACCCGAGCTTCGCGACGGTGCGCTGACCACGGCGGACGACGGCCGGCCCGCGTCGGGCGTCAGCCCCGGCGCGGGCCGACCCACACCTGCTGCACGTTGACGAACTCCCTGATGCCGTGCGGGCCCAGCTCCCGCCCGTAGCCGGAGCGCTTCACGCCGCCGCTGGGCAGGCGCGGGTCGGTCTTGACGATGCCGTTCACCGCGACCTGCCCGGCGGCGATCCCGCGGGCCAGCTGCTCGCCGCGCTCCGGGGTGCTCCACACGCTCGCCGCGAGGCCGTACTCGGTGGCGTTGGCGGCCGCGAGCGCCGCGTCCGCGTCGTCGGCCCGGACCACCGCGGCGACCGGGCCGAAGGTCTCCTCGCAGGCCGCGGTCATGTCCGGGGTCACGTCGTCGAGCAGCGTGGGCGGGTAGAACCAGCCCGGGCCGTCGGGCAGCTCGCCGCCGAGCAGCAGCCGGGCGCCCGCCGCCACCGTCTCGGTGACCTGCCGGTGCAGGGTGGCGCGCAGGTCCTCGCGCGCGATCGGCCCCACCTGCGTGGCCGGGTCGCGGGGGTCGCCCACGCGCAGCGCGGCGAGGCGGTCGCGCAGGCGCCGCACGAGGGCGTCGTGCACCGGCTCCTCGACGATCACCCGCTTGGCGGCGATGCAGGACTGCCCCGCGTTGATGACCCGGGACAGCGCGATCGTGTCGGCGGCCGCGTCGAGGTCGGCGTCGGCCAGCACGACGCACGGGTCGGACCCGCCGAGCTCCAGCACCGCGGGCTTGATCTCGGCCGCGGCCACGCTCGCCACGGCGGCGCCGCCGCGCGACGACCCGGTGAACGACACGGCCTGCACGCGCGGGTCGCGGATCACGGCGGCGACGTCGGAGGTCTCCAGCGGCAGGTTCGCGAAGACGCCGTCGGGCGCGCCGGACTCGGCCAGCGCCCGCGCGAAGACGTCGCCGATCGCCGCCGCGCAGCCGGGCACGTGCGGGTCGTGCTTGAGCACCCCCGTGTTGCCCGCCATGAGCGCGGGCGCGGCGAACCGCAGGGCGAGCCAGAACGGGGCGTTCCAGGGCAGGATCCCCAGCACCGTGCCGAGCGGCAGGTGCTGCACGTAGCTGTGCGTGGCGTCCGACGCGATGTCCTGCGGCGCGAGGTAGGCCGCGGCGTGCTCGGCGTAGTGCTCGGCGCACCAGGCCGCCTTCTCCACCTCGCCGAGCGCCTCCGTGGCCGGCTTGCCCATCTCCTGCGTCATCAGCGGGGCCAGCTCGTCGGCGCGGGCGCGCAGGTCGGCGGCGACCGCGCGCAGCACCGCGGCCCGGCCGTCCAGGCCCCGCCCGCGCCAGGCCGCGCGCGCGGCCTCGGCGGCGGCGAGGGCGGCGTCCACCTCCCCCGGCGTCGCGGCCGGCACCTCGCGGACCACCTGCCCCGTGCTCGGGTCGGTCGCGGTCAGCATGCGTCCTCCTCCTTCTCCGCGGCCTCCGCGGCGTCCGGTACGAGCGCGAGGGGCTCGCCGTCGACCCGCGCGGCGGCGTGCTCGGGCTTGCAGGTGAAGTCCTGGTCGAGGGTGAAGAACGACTCGCACCCGTCGGCCGTGACGTGCACCGTGTCGGAGATGCCGACGGTCTTGTCGCCGTCGACGCCCCACATCCACGGGATGATGTGGAACGTCATCCCCTCGCGCAGCACGCGCGGGTCGCCCTGGTTGAGGCTCACGATGTACCCCTCGTCCCAGCTGGGCGGGAAGGCGATGCCGATCGAGTACCCCGAGCGGGTCACCAGCCGGGCCCCGACGCCGTTGTCGGAGATGATGTTGCGCACGATGTTGTCGGCGTCGGACACCGTGAGCCCGGGCCGGATGGCGGCCTCCACCTCCGCGAGCGCCAGCTTCATCCGCTCCTGCGCCACGAGCAGGCTCCGCGAGAGGTCGTCGAGCACCACCGTGCGCATCATCGCGGTGTGGTAGCGGCGGAAGCAGCCCCCCACCTCGAGGAACACGTGCTCGCCGGGGCGCACCGTGCGCCCCTCCCACGTCGCGTGGCCGATCATGCTCCGCGGCCCCGACGCGACGTACGGCATCACGGCCGGGAACTCCCCGCCCGAGCGGAACATGGCGGCGCTGATCTCCGCGGCGACGTCGTTCTCCGTCACGCCCGCCGCGCACGCCGCGAGGCCCGCCGCCATCCCGACCTCGGTGGCCCGGGCGGCCCGGCGCATCACGTCGATCTCGGCCGGCGACTTGACGATGCGCCCCTCCTCGACGATGCCGAAGCAGTCGAGCAGGCGACCCTCCGTGAACGCCGAGTGCACGTAGTCCTGGTGGTAGGCCGGGAAGTAGTAGCTGTTGCGCTCGTAGCCCACGTCGCCGGTGTGCAGGCCGAACTCGCGCAGCGACTGCACCAGGCTCTGGATCGCGTCGCCCGTGTCCGGGTACGGCCGGGTGAGGTCCACCCACGTACGGGCGTGCACGTTGGACTCCTCCATGCTGCGCGTGATCATGAACGGCTCGTCCTCGAGCGGCACGACCAGGGCCTGGAAGAACGAGTACCCCGTGGTCTGGTAGTCGGTGAGGTACATGAGGTTCTCGGGGTCGGTGATGACCACCGCGTCGAGCATGCGGTCCGCCATGCGGCGGCGCAGGTCGCCGAGGCGGCGCTCGTACTCCTCGAACGGGAACGTCATGTCGTCGCGCTGCCGCATACCGGCCTCCTGCCAGTCGGGTGGTGTCAGGTGGCGCTGCGCACCGCCGCGCCGAGGATCTCCAGCCCCTCCGCGAGGTCGTCGTCGGGGATCGTCAGCGGCGGGATGAGCTTGAGCACGCGGCCGCCGCTGCCGCACGCGCCGACGAGCAGGCCGTGGTCGAAGCAGTCCGCGACGACCGCCTTCGCCAGGGCGCCGTCGCCCAGGTCGAGGCCCTGGATCATGCCGCGCCCCCGGACGGCGAAGCCGCGGCCCTCGGCGTCCTGCGCGAGGGACCGCAGCGCGTCCGCCATCCGCTCGCCCTTCGCCCGGACCTCGGTCATGAGGGCGTCGTCCTCGAAGTAGGTGAGCGCCTCGCGCCCCGCCACGAACGACAGCCCCTGCCCGCGGAAGGTGCCGGTGTGCTCCCCCGGCAGCCAGTGCGCGTCGTGCTCGGGCCGCACGAGGTTCATCGCCAGGGGCGTGCCGTACCCGCCGATGCCCTTGGCCAGGCAGACGATGTCCGGGTCCAGGCCCATCCCGTCGAAGCTGAAGTAGCTGCCCGTGCGGCCGCAGCCCACCTGGATCTCGTCGATGACGAACAGCGCCCCGACGTCGTGCGCGAGCTCCTGCACGGCCCGGAGCCACTCGACGCTCGCCACGTTGACCCCGCCCTCGGCCTGCACCGTCTCGACGACGAACGCCGCCGGGGCGGCGAGGCCGCTGGAGACGTCGGCGAGCTGGGCCCGGTAGTCGTCCAGCGACCGCAGGCCGCCGCCCGGCGCGGTCTCGAACGGCAGCCGCACCACGTTGTCGAGCGGCACCCCCGCCGCCGCCCGGAAGAACTCGTTCCCCGTGAGCGCCAGCGACCCCAGCGTCATCCCGTGGAACCCGTGCGTGAACGCGACCACCTCGCGACGCCCGGTCACCTTCCGCGCGAGCTTGAGGGCCGCCTCCACCGCGTTGCTGCCGGTGGGGCCCATGAACTGCAGGCGCACCGTCATCCCGCGCGGCTCGAGCACGGTGCCGACGAACGCCTCGATGAAGTCGCGCTTGGTGGTGGTGGCCATGTCGAGGCTGTGCGCGACGCCGTCCGCCTCCAGGAACGCGATCATGGCGCGTTTCATCCGCGGGTTGTTGTGCCCGAAGTTGAGCACGCCCGCCCCCGCGAAGAAGTCGACGTAGCTACGGCCGGCCTCGTCCACCTGGCGCGCGTTCGACGCCGAGGCGAACACCGTGGGGTACGTCCGGCTGTAGCCGCGGATCTCGGATTCCCACTTCTCGAAGACCTCCATCTCCCACACCTAGTTGCTCGCGGCGTGGGGCGCAACAGCGGCCGGTCGACGGGTCGCCCTAGCGGCGGCGCACGAGGTTCGCGAGCGGCGAGTAGCGCGGCACCCAGCGCGCGAGGGCGGCGGCCGAGGCGCCGCCGAGGGCGGCGGTGGCCCACACCCCCGCCGCGAGGGAGCCGAGCGCGGCCCCCGCCGACAGGAGCAGCGGACCCAGCGCGTCCCCCGTGTCCTGGAAGAGCCGCCACACGCTGAGGAACGTGGGGCGCACGGCCGCGGGCGCGACGTCGGCCCCGAGGGTCATCACGATGCCCGACCCCATCCCGTTGCCGACGCCCAGCACGGCCGCCACGACGGTGACGGCCGCGACGGTGTGCGCGAACGGCAGCAGGGCCAGGCCCACCGCCATCGTGAGCATGGACGGCACCGCCACCCACAGCCGCCCGTACCGGTCCATCACCTTGCCCGCCGGGTAGAACAGGAGCATGTCCAGGGCGCCCGAGACGCCGAAGATCAAGGAGGTCACCTCGGCGTCGAGGCCCAGGTGCTCGCCCCACAGGGGGATGACGGTCTGCCGGGCGCCGCGCACCGCGCTCACCAGCAGGATGGCGACGCCGAGCGTCGCGAACAGCTGGCGGTGGTCGCGGGCCACGGCAGCGATGGAGACCCGTGGCCCGCCGCCCGCGCGCGGCAGCGGGGCCTCCGCCCGGGGCTCCGGCGGCACCAGCGCGAGCACGGCCACCGCGACCAGCGCGGACCCGGTGCCGAGCCAGAACGCGCCCTGGAGCGACGTCGCGGCGATCGTCGCGGCGCCCGCGAACGGCCCGAGGAAGAGCCCGATGCGGTGCACGCCGGCGAGCGTCGACAGCACCCGCGCGCGCCGCAGCGGCGGGGTGATCTCCGTGAGGTAGGCCTGCCGCGCGAGGTTGAAGACCGCGTTCGCCGCCCCGAGGGCGAGGACGCCCAGGGCCAGCCCCCAGAGCGCCGAGGAGAGCGCGATGGTGGTGAACGCCAGGACGGCGACACCCCCCGCGAGCAGCATCGCCGTCCGGTCCCCGAGCCGCTGCGCGAGCGCGCCCGCGGGCAGGTCGAAGGCGATCTTGCCGAGCGGCAGCAGCGCGGCCACCAGCCCCGCGACGGTGAGGGTCGCGCCGCGGCCCGTGGCGGTCACCGCGACGACCGGCAGCAGCGCGCCGATACCGATCTCCAGCACCAGGGTGGGGAGGAACGCCCCCAGGACGACGCTGCGGAACGGGAAGAGGGGCGGGGACGGCACGCACCATTCCTATCGCACGGGCGCCCGACGGCGGCCGGCCGTCCCAGCCCGGGGTCCTGGACCTGGCCCGGTGACCGGGCCGGGGTCGGTGACGCGCCGACCGGCGCGTCACCGGCTCGTGGCACCCTCGGGGCCATGACAGGCACCCGGGCGTTCGTCGGCGCGTCCACCCTCGACGGCTCCGGCCTCGCCCTGGCGCTCGCGCCCGGCCTGGCACCCGGCGGCCCGGAGGCGTCCCCGTCGTTCTTCCACGGCTTCGCGACCCACCCGCAGGTGCTCGCCCGGTCCCTCGTGGCGCTCGCGGACGTGACCGCCACCCGGTACTTCCAGCACGCGCCGACCTCGCAGCGCGACCCGGTGCTCACCGCCCACGGCGACCGGCTGCGCGCCGAGGTCTTCTCGGCCTGCAACGGCGTCTACGCCCGCCTGGACCTCCTCGGCGACGGGCTCGACGGCGGCGAGATCGGCTCCGGCACCACCAACGTGGACCTCGGGCCCGCCACGCGGCGCGCCCTGACCGGTGTGGGCCGGGCGGAGCTGCTCCACCTCGACGTCGGGGTCGACGGCCTGCGGGTGGCCACGCCCGACGAGCAGGTGGTGGAGCGCCCCGTCGAGATGCCGCCGCGCTGGGTGCGGGCGCTCGGCAACGCCGCCGAGCTCCACCACGGGCTGGCCCCGGTGCTGCGGCTCGACGGCGCCGCGGCGCGGTCCTTCGTGGCCTCGCTGCCCGCGGCGACCTCGACCGCGCGGTCGGGCTGGCTCACGGCCGCCCCCTCGGGTGCGCGGCTCGCGCCGCGCCGCTCGGCGGGGTCGGTGCACGTGAGCGGCCTGCACCGCCTCGCCGCGCTCAAGCGGCTGCTGGTGCACGTGCGCGGCGTCACCGTGTACGGCCCGCCCGACGGCGGCGAGGGCCCGGCGCTGGTGGAGGTCGCGCTCCCCGGGGCGCGGGTCAGCGTGGGACTGACCGCCGAGGCGTGGCGCGGGCACTCCGGGGAGGGCTCCCTGCTCGAGGGGCTCGCCGCCCCCGAGGCCTCCGGCGACGCCGACCTCGTGGGCGCCCTCCTCGCGTTCGAGCCCGTCGTCGACGTCGCGCGCCTGGCCCGCGGCTCGGCCCTGGACGAGGCCCGCGTGCGCGCCGCGCTCGCCGTGCTCGCGGCCCAGGGCAGGGTGGGGTGGGACGCCCACGACGCCGCCTGGTTCCACCGCGAGCTCCCGGACGACCCGGACCGCGCCGAGCGCGACAACCCGCGCCTGCGGGCCGCCCGTGCCCTCGCGGCGAGAGGGGGCGTGCGGCCCGACGGCGACGGCTTCCTCGTGCGCGGCAGCGGCGGCGACCACCGCGTCCGCCTCGCGGCCGGCGGCGGCGTGCGGGACGCGTGCACCTGCACCTGGTACCTGCGGCACGGCGGTGACAGGGGCCCGTGCCAGCATGTGCTCGCGGCCCGCCTCGGCGCCGCCGCGCCGCCGTCCGAGCGGAGCACCGACGACGAGAGGACCCCGCACCCGTGAGCTCCGTGCCGCGCGTGGACACCGCCCTGGCCACCCCCGCCCTCGCCCGCGCGGTCGAGATCTTCCGGGAGCTCGGCTGGGACGGCGCCGACCCGCAGGACGCCCTGACCCTGCCGCTCGGCTCGCCGGAGCAGCGACGCGCGGCCCTCGCCGGGCTGCGCCGCGGCCCCTGGCGCCGCCATGTGGTGCCGGACGTCCCGGTCACCCTGGGGAGCCTGCACGACGGGGACGACGACGCCTGGGGCTGGGCCGCGGCCACGGACGTCGACCTCGAGCTCCTCACCCTGTTCGCCGTCCGGCAGGGCGTGGACGCCGCGCGGGCGGTCCGGCTCCTGACGGACGCCGAGGGCCTGTCGGACGACCTCGTGGCGCGGGTGGTGTCCACCCGCGGGGCGGAATTCGCGGCCCGGTTCGTCGAGCGCGCGGGGACCGCGTCCGCGCGCTGGGGCGACTTCTCGACGATGACAATGGGCGGCGTCCAGGTGCTGCTCGTGCACCGGCTCGGCCTGGACGTGCCGGACGACGCCGAGTATCTCCGGGACTGGGCGGCCTACGCCGCCGCGACGCTCCCGGGGGCCCCGGAGGAGTGGCCGGGACACTGGCGGCCCCTGCCGGCGGACCTGCTGCGGCCCCGGTACGCCGAGCACGCCCGGGCGGCGGTGGCCGCCGGGCTGCCGCCGGCCGGCCCGTTGGGGCGGACCGTGGCGGCGGCCGTCGACGCCGGCTGGGTCGCCCGGGAGGAGGCGGTGGACCTCGCCTTCCAGGCCCTCGACGCCGCGGTCCGGCCGGGAGACCGCAGGTCGTGGACCGCCGTCCTCGCGGCGCCCGCGACCGCGCGCATCCCGGGCCTCGCGGTGACGCCCACCGAGGTCCTGGCGCGGGCGGACCTGCTGGTCGGCGTGCTGGCCACCGGCGAGGCGCCGCTGGTCGAGGCGTTCGCGCCCGCGCTGGTCGCGGGGGTCGACGACGCGACGCTCGGGGACGTCCTCCTGGTGTCCCTCGCCGTCGGCACCAAGAAGGCGCAGCGCGTCGTCCTCGCGGCCGCGGCACGCCGGGCGGAGGCGGACGGGGGCGCCGGGCCGAAGGTCGTGGAGCTCGTCCGGGACCGCGTCGCCGAGCTCGCGGCGGGCCGTGACCCGGCGGTGGCGCGGGCCGCGCGCGCCGTGCTGGACGCCTGGGGCCTCGCCGCTCCGGCCGCCGTGCAGGCGGAGCCGGCCGCCACGGCACCCAGCCGCTGGCGCCCCACCCCGCCGGTCTGGACGCCGCCGCGCTTCGCACCCCCGGAGGCGACCGGCGCGGCGATCACCGCCGCGGCCGCCGCGCTCACCCGGCAGCCGGAGGGCGCCGCCGACCTCGCCCTCGAGACCTTCCTGCACCTGGCCGTTCGCGTCGCCCGGCGCGACCCCGAGGAGGCGCGCACCGCGCTGCGCGGCGTGGGGCGGTCCTGGCAGCAGGGGCTCGGGCCGGTGCACGCGTGGGTCCGCGGCGGGCACGGGCTCGACGCGAGCGGCGCCGCGCACGGCGTGCTGCGCGCCCGCGACCACGCGGTCTTCGAGCGGCTGGGCGAGGTGCCGGCCCTGCTGTCCACGCCCAGCCGCGTGGACCTGAGCGTCGACCCCGCCGACCTGGCCGACCGGCTGGGGGCCTACGCGGCCGCGGGCGCCCCCGCGCTCGAGGCCGACCTCCTGCTCGCCCTCACCCGGCTGGACGTCGCCACCGCGACGCCCGAGGTGCTCGACCGGCTGCGCGCCCTCGAGGTGCCGGTCCAGGGCCAGCGCGGCCGGGACCTGCGGCTCCTGGCCGGCCCCGTCGCCGTCGCGTACGTCGCCGACCCGGTCCCCGAGCCGGAGCTCGTCCGCGACGAGCGCTGGGACTGCTGGCGCGCGGACCAGGTCGTCCTGCCGCGCTCCCTGCGCGGCTTCCCCCGCCGCATCGACACCCGCGGCTACGCGGGCCACGACGCCTTCACGGTGTTCCCGGGCTGGGGCGAGGCGGCCGTGGAGGGCCTCGTCCACAGCGAGGACCCGGCCCTCGGCGTCACGCTGCGGCAGGCCGCACTCCGGGCGACGCCGTTCGGGCCGGCGGGTGCCGTGAACCTCTTGGGATCCCAGCGCCGCGTCCACGACCGCGCCGCCGAGGACGCCTCCGCCGCCGTGCTCGAGGCATGGGACCGCGGCCTGCTGCGCCCCGGCGTCGCCGACGCGGCGTTCCTGGACCTCCGGACCACGCCGCGCGCCCTCGCGGCGTTCGCGACGGCGATGGTCCGCCTCGCCGACGAGGGGCTCGCCTCCGTGGTCTGGCCCGTGCTCGACGGGCTCCTCGCGGCCTCGCAGGACCGGACCCGTCTGCTCGCGGGCACGGCGGAGCTCGCCGAGGCGATGCTCGTGCTGGCCCCCGACGCGGCCGCCGCCGTCGCGACCGGGGTCGCCGGCCCGGCGGTCGTCGCCGTGCCCGGGCTGCGCCGGCTCGCCGCACGGCCGGGGTCCTCGCGGGCCGTCGTCGCCGCGCGGGAGGCCGTGACGGCGCTCCCGCCGGCACCCCTGGAGCCGGTCGAGGCGGACCCCGCGCCGGCGCCGCGGCCCGTGCCCGCGAGCGCGCCCGCGGACTTCGACGCCGTGTGGCCCGCGGGGGTCGCGACGCTCCCCGCCGTCGACGACGGGGTGCGCATCGGCGCCGCCTGGCAGGACCCGGACGCCCCCACGAAGCTGCTCGCGCTCGACCTGCGGCTCCCCGCCCACCCTGGGCGCGTCTACCGGGTCGTCAAGGTGTGGGCCTACGACCTGGAGCGCGAGGGCCAGTGCGACGCCGTCGTGCGCGCCGAGGGCGAGGAACCCGACCCGTCCGGCTACCCCGCGCGCGGCACCGAGGCGTGGCTCGCCTGGGACGCCGAGGCCGGCCTGCTGCGCGCGCACGAGCACCGCAACCGCACCCAGGGCACGGGCGGGCCGCTGCGGACGCCGCCCGGCGGGATCCCGCCGCGCAGCGCGGCCCTGCACGCCGTCGCCCTGTCCATGCTGTGCCACGAGGGCGACGCCGGGATCGGCGGGGAGCGCGTCGTGCGCGAGCTGATCGGGAACGGCGGCCTCGGGTGGGCGGGCGTCCGCCTCGCCGCGCGCGCCCTGGTGACGCAGCCCGCGGCGAGCCCCGCGCGCATGGTCCGCCTGGTGGAGCGGCGCCCCGCCACGCTGCCCGCCCTGTGGCCGGTGCTCACCGAGGCGGTCGCCGCGGCGGGGGCCATCGACGGCCCCCTGCCCCGCTGGCTCCCCCGCGTGCTCGACGTCGCCGACGCCTCGCTGCCCTACCTCGCGGAGGCCGCCCGCCGCGGTCTCGTCCCCGCCGACGCCGCGACCTTCCCCGGGCTGGAGGCGGTCGCGGCGCGACCCGGCCGCGCCGTGGGGCCGGCCAAGGCCCGCGCGCTGCTCGCCGCCGTCGAGCGGCAGGGGCTCACGCGCGCCGCGTCGTGAGGAGCAGCGCCGGCAGGTGCCGCTCGTCGTCGGCCGGCCGCGCGACGAGCTCCGCGTCCGTGACCTCGGTGGACGTCCAGTCCGCCGACGCGAACGCGGCGCGCAGGTCGTCCGCGGTGGTGCCCCAGCCGAGACCGGCGTGCACCGACATGGCGAGCACTGCGACGAGCGAGCCCGGCGGGCAGATCGCGGCGAGCCCGGCCACGTAGGCGGCGCGGCCGTCCGCGTCGAGGGTGTGCAGCAGGCCGGAGTCCAGGACGGTGCGCGGCCGCACGTCCAGCCGGTCGAGATGGCGGGCGTCGGCCACCTCGAAGCGCACCTCGCCGGGTGGCTCGAGGATCGCCTCGGCGGCCCGCTCCCGGGCGCGGGAGATCGCGTGGGCCGCGCCGTCGACCCCCAGGACCCGGTGCCCGGCCCGCGCGACGGCGAGCGCCAGCACGCCGGTGCCGCACCCGGCGTCGAGCACGGGGTCCGCGAGCACGGACCGGCGCACGAGGGCGAGGAGCGCGGGCTGGGGCCGCCCGATCTCCCACGGTGGCGGGACGTCCCCCGCGTACAGGGCGTCGAAGTCGTGCTCCGTGCGTGCCTCCGGTCGGTCCATGCGCGCACCTCCTCCCCCAGTGTGCGCGCCTGCCGTCTACCCGGCCGCGAGGACGGCGAACGGCAGCGCCGCGACCAGCACGCCGACGCCCAGGACGACCGTGTCGTGCCGGGCCCACGGCGCCGGCTCGGCCCACGTCCGCGACCCCGCTCCCGCGAAGCCGCGGGCGTCCATCGCCACCGACATCGTCGTCGCGTCCCGCAGCGTCGCCGCCAGGACGGCGAACGTCACGGAGGCGGCGTGCCGCCCGCGGTCGAGGGGCCCGCGCCCCGGCCCGAGGCCGCGTGACCGGCGGGCGCGGGACGCCTGCTCCCAGACGTCGCCGAGCCGCTCGAACCGCTGGAGCGCGGCAGCCACGCCGACCACGAACCGCGCGGGCAGCCGCAGGCGCTGGCCCAGCTGGTCGGCCAGCCCGCTCGGGTCGACCAGGGGCGCGAGCGCGACCCCGGGCAGGGCGAGCACGGCGATCCGCATCCCCGCGACGGCCGCGACCTCGAGGTCGCGCCCGCCCAGCAGCCACGTGGACCACGTGACCGACGCGACGGCCACGACCACCGCCAGATAGCGGGCCGGCGCGCCGGACCTCCGCGGCAGGCCCGCCACCCCGCAGACGAGGCAGGCGCCCAGCGCGACGGCCGCCGACGCGAGGTCGCGCACGCCGAACGACGCGACCAGCCCCAGCAGCCCGAGCGCCACGAGCACGAGCGGGTTCACCCGCCCGAGCACCCCGGTCACGCCGCCACCACCCGCCCCGGGCGGGACGCGCCCCGATCCTGCCCGTCCCGCCTGCCCGGCGGCAGGGCGACGCGGTGGTCGGCGAGGCCCACGAGGTGCCGGTCGTGGGTGCTCGCCGCGACGGTGGCGCCGTGCCCCGCCGCGGCGACGGCCCACCCGGCCACCGCCGCCCACGTGTGCCGGTCCTGGCCCACGGTCGGCTCGTCGAGCAGCGCCAGGGGAGGCCGGTGCGCGAGCGCCGCCGCCAGGGCCAGGCGCCGCTGCTCGCCGCCGGAGAGGCGGAACGGGTGCGCGTCGGCGAGGTGGTCGAGACGCAGCAGCCCGAGCACCGCCTCCAGGTCCACCGGCACGCCCAGCCGCCGACCGGTGAGCACCACCTCGTCGCGCACGCGCAGGGCGAGCAGCCCGTGCTCGGGGTGCTGCGGCACCCAGCCGCAGCGGCGGGCGAGCTCGCGCGACCGGGTGCCGCGTCCGGGCGCCCCGGCGAGGCGGCCCCGCGCGGGCCGCAGGTGCCCGGCCAGGGCCGCGACGAGCGTGGACTTCCCGGCCCCCGAGGGGCCGGTGATCGTGGTGAGGCGGCCGGCGGGGAGGCGGGCGTCGACGCCGTCGAGCGCGCGGGTGGTGGTGCGACCGTGCAGGCCGCGCGTCGTGAGGTCGACGCCGAGCGCGTCGACGGTCACGTCGGGCCCGGCGTGCTCCGGCGCGACCAGCGCCGCGGGCACCGGCAGCGGGGTGGGCGCCGGCACCCCCGGGAGCCAGACGCCGGCGTCCGTGAGCGCTGCCCGGAGCGCGGGCTCCGACCCCGGACCCGGCGGGCGCAGCGCGCCCGGCGCGACGTCGTGCGTGACGACGCCACCCGGGCCGAGCACGACCACCCGGTCCAGGTGCTCCAGCCACAGCCCGACCTGGTGGTCGACGACCACCAGCGAGGTGTCGGTGCCGGCGAGCGCGTCGAGCACCGCGGACCGCACCTCGGCCGCGGCGTCCGGGTCGAGCATGGCGGTCGGTTCGTCGAGGAGCAGCAGGTCCGGGTCGCGGGCCAGCGCGCCGGCGAGCGCGAGCCTCTGGAGCTCGCCGCCCGACAGCGCCGACGTGGGCCGGTCGAGCGGGTACCGCAGGCCCACGCGGTCGAGCGCCCCGCGGGTGCGGCGCCAGATCTCGTCGCGCGGCAGGCCCGCGTTCTCGGGCCCGAACGCGACGTCCCTGCCGATCCGCTCGGCGACGACGGCGGCGCCCGGGTCCTGCAGCACGAGGCCGACGACGCCGTCCACGTGCGCGGTGCCGGACAGGTCGCCCGGCAGCGGGTCGCCGAGCACGCCCGCCAGGGCGTGCAGCACGGTCGACTTGCCGGCCCCGCTGGGCCCGACGAGCCCGACCCGCTCCCCGGCGCCGACCGTGAGGTCGAGTCCGTCGAGCACGGGTGCCGCCCGACCGGTGGGGCGCCACGTGAGGCCCTGCAGCCGTGCGCGCGCCACCCCTCAGCCCCGGGCGGCGCGGTCGGCCAGGTCCCTGCCGGGCCCGAACGCGTCGAGCACGCCGGCGCGGGCGAGGGCGCGCACGAGCGCCGCGCCGCCGAGCCCGGCGAGGAGCGCGCCGGACAGCGCGAAGAGGCCGAGGTAGGCGAGGCGGAAGCCCCACTGCCAGTCGGGGTAGTAGGCGAACCACTCGTAGACGGCGCCGCAGGCGCCCGCCGCGGCGCCCGACAGCGCCGCGACGGCGCTGCCGAACCGCCGGTACAGGAACAGCGCCAGCACGAGCTCGACGCCGAACCCCTGCACGACGCCCGAGACGATGGCGGAGAAGCCCCAGCCTGCGCCGAGCAGGGCCTCGACGCTCGCGGCCACGACCTCGGTGAGCAGCGCGGCGCCGGGCTTGCGGACGATGAGTCCGCCGAGCACGCCACCGAGCAGCCATCCGCCGCCGAGCAGGCCGGTGGCCGGCGGGAACACGACGACCAGACCGGCCGAGAGCAGGTGGTAGAGCTGCGTCCAGCCCCAGAAGACGACGCCGACGGCGACGCCGAGCATCGCCATCGTGACCAGGTCGACGGTGCGGTACCGCAGGTTCGCGCGAACCGTCCCGAGGACGGTCGGACGTGCGATGGGCGCGGACATTCCAGGTAACTCCCTTCGCCGGTGCTAACCGGAGCAGGTTCCAAGGGTCTGCGGCTCGTGCCCGCACTCTCAGCGCCCCTTCGACGGCGCTCCCCTGTCATGGGTGTCTTCAGATGTGGCGGCCGACGACGCGGCCGCAGCCCACCCTAGGCGACCGGTCGCCGGGCGCAAGGTCGTCCCGCAGCGTGGGCCGGCGCGAGACCCCGCACATGCGAGAAGGCCCGGAACCTGAGGGTTCCGGGCCTTCTCGTCGGGGTGGAGCTGAGGGGACTCGAACCCCTGACCCCCTGCATGCCATGCAGGTGCGCTACCAGCTGCGCCACAGCCCCGAGAACCGACTCTCGTGGCCGCGAGCGACCGACGATTCGTCTGATTCGGTGTGTTCCTCCGGTCTTGCGCCCCTCGGAACGTCGATATCTTAGGCAGACTTCGGGTCAGGTTCCAAATTCCAGTCCGGACCGGCCTGCCAGTGGTCCAGCGGGTATCCGGCGCCCACGTTGTGCGCGACGAGCCGCCAGGCCGGGACGGCGCCCTCCCCCGACCGGTGCAGGTGCGACCAGTGCACGTTGTGCATGCCGGCCAGCCCGCGCCACGAGGTCGGGTCGAGACCGAGCAGGGCCGTGACCCCCAGGGAGATCGCGGCGCCGTGGGAGACCAGCACCAGGGTCGCGTCGTCGTCCAGCTGCTCGGCGTGCTCGGCGACCGCCTCGGTCATCCGCGCGGCGACGGCCGCCTTGGACTCGGCCCCCGCGCCCGCCGGCTCGGCACCCCGCCGCCAGGCGGCGTACTCCTCGGGCCAGCGCGCGGAGATCTCCGCGCCCGTCATGCCCTCCCAGTCGCCGAAGCCGCGCTCGCGGAGCCGCACGTCGGTCTGCACCGGGGCGCCGCCGAGCGCCTCCGCGTACGCGGTCGCCGTCTCGAGGGCGCGGCCCAGGTCGGAGGACACGATGCGCGTCGCCCGGTGCGACGACGCGAGGGCGGAGCCGCCCTCCCCCGCCTGCCACCGGCCGACGTCGTCGAGGGGGATGTCGATCTGCCCCTGCAGCCGCAGGGACGCGTTGTACGCCGTACGGGCGTGGCGGAGCAGGACGACCGTGCCGGCCGTCACCGCTCGTCGCCCGCGAGGCGGATCGCTCCGTCGCCCGCGGCGTCGCCGTACTCCGCCGCCGCGGCCGCGCCGTCGCCGCCCCGCGCGTCCTCGGGCAGGTCGATGGCGGGGCAGTCCTTCCAGAGGCGCTCCAGCGCGTAGTACACGCGGTCCTCGGCGTGCTGCACGTGCACGACGACGTCGCCGAAGTCGAGCAGCACCCAGCGCGCCTGCGCCTTGCCCTCGCGACGGATCGGCTTGGCGCCGGCCTTGATCATCGCCTCCTCGACGGCGTCCACGATCGCCGAGACCTGGCGCTCGTTGGTGCCGGACGCGATGAGGAACACGTCCGTGAGGACGAGCTGCTCGCTCACGTCGAGCGCGATGATCTCCTGCGCCTTGCGGTCCGAGGCGGCCCGGGCGGCGGCGATCGCCAGCTCGACGGCGCGGGGGGTGGCGGTCATGCTGCGGCTCCAGGCTGGGGTGTCGTGAGGGAGTGGGTCACCGCGGGTGCGGCGGAGTCGGTGCTGAAGCTCTTGTCGTCCGAGCCGGCGAGCAGGAGCTTCCACACCAGCAGGCCGAGCACGAACGCGACGACGACCAGCACGATGTAGTGCAACCAGGTGTAGGACGCCTCGGGCTCGTCCCAGTCCTCCTCGTCGTCCTCCTCGACCTGCGGCGCCGCCGAGCGGGCCCGCACGGGCTGCTCCGAGGCGACCAGGGCGTCGAACGGGGACGCGGCGGGGCGCGCGGGCGCGGCCGGCGCGGCGCCCGCCGTCGGGCGCGAGGGCGGGAGGGCGGCGGGCCGCTCCGCCGCGGGGCTGGCCCAGGGCAGCGGCGGGGGCGTCGACGAGGCCGGCGCGCTCGCGGGCGCCGCCGGCGCGGCGGCCCGGGCGGTGGGCGCGGCGGTCGGCGCCGACGGCGCGCCGAACGGCGAGTCCGACCCGGTGGTCGCGAACGGCGAACGACGCGGGGGCCCGTCGGGGCGCGGGGCCACCGAGGCGGGCGGGGTCGCCGCGGGCGGGGCGGCGCTCGCCGGGGAGGACAGGGGCGGCAGCGTCGTGCCCGTCGGGGCGGGCGAGGGCGCGGCCGGCGGTGCAGCGAAGTCGCGTCGCATCGAGGTGCGCGTGGGGGCCGCCTGGGCGCTCGGCGCCGCGGGCCGCGACACCGGGGCGGGCGCGACCGCGCGGGACATCTCCCCGGTGGGGCGCTGGATGGGGGCCAGGCGGCCCGTCTCGTCGAGGCCGCGCACACCCGCCGAGGCCGACGGCGGCCGGACCATCGGCGCCGGGGCGGGTCCCGCCGCGGGGCTCTGCTCGCGCAGCGACCGGCGCGACGGAGCGCTGGTCGGCGGCGCGGCGAACCGGGACGCGGGGGCACCGCCCGCCGACCCGGCGGGCGGGCCGAACGGGGACGGCGCCGCGGGGCGGCCGTAGTCCGGGCCGGCCGCGGGCGGCGGCGCCGCCGGGGCCTGGGGGGCCTGCGCGGCGGCGGCCGCCTGCTCCCGCTCGCGGATCTCGCGGCGGGTCAGCGGGCGGGACGGGTTGTTGTCACTCATCGAGACCTCGATACAGACCGTGCTTGGCGATGTACTGGACCACGCCGTCCGGCACCAGGTACCACACCGGTTGACCGGCCTGCGCCCGGCGACGGCAGTCGCTCGACGAGATCGCCAGCGCCGGGACCTCCAGCGTCGTGACCCCGTCGTGGGGCAGTCCGTCCACCGTGAGCTGGTGCCCCGGCCGCGTGACAGCCACGAAGTGTGCCATCTCCCACAGGTGGGCGGCATCCTTCCAGGTGAGGATCTGCTCGATCGCGTCGGCGCCGCTGATGAAGAACAGGTCGGCGTCGGGGCGTTCCTCGCGCAGGTCCCGCAACGTGTCGACGGTGTACGTGAGCCCCGGGCGGTCGATGTCCACGCGGCTCACGGTGAAGCGCGGGTTCGACGCCGTCGCGATCACCGTCATGAGGTAGCGGTGCTCCGCCTCGGAGACGTGCTGGTGCTGCTTGAAGGTCGGCTTGCCCGTGGGGACGAACACGACCTCGTCGAGATCCAGCAGCGCCGCCGCCTCGCTGGCGGCGACCAGGTGCCCGTGGTGGATGGGGTCGAACGTGCCGCCCATCACGCCCAGGCGCGGACGGCGCGGCTGCGACGACGGCTCGTTCACGCTGGCCGGACGGCGGTCGTCAGTGGCGGTTGGACACGTTGCGGAAGGCGTACGTCACCACGAGCGCGGCGACCAGGCCACCGAACGCGAGGAGACCCATCGCGATCGGGGAGATGGTCTCGGCGTGCTCGGCGGCCTCCTGGGCCACCTGGACGGCGGTGTGCAGCACGGGTTCCTCCTGTGCGTCGTGGGTGCGGCAGGTGCGATCGGGGCCCAGTCTCTCACGGGGCGGGAGCGGGGCCGACGGGCGACGGCGGGGCCGTCAGGGCCGGACGTGCCCGTCGCCGTGCACCACCCACTTGGTGGTGGTGAGCTCGGCCAGGCCCATCGGGCCACGGGCGTGCAGCTTCTGCGTGGAGATGCCGATCTCGGCGCCCAGGCCGAGCTGGCCGCCGTCGGTGAAGCGCGTCGACGCGTTCACCATCACCGCCGCGGAGTCCACCTCCGCGACGAACCGCTCGGACGCGGCGAGGTCGCGGGTGAGGATCGCCTCGGTGTGCCCGGACGACCAGGTGCGGATGTGCTCGATGGCGTCGTCGAGGGAGTCGACCACGCGCACCGCGAGCTCCAGCGCCAGGTACTCGGTGGCCCAGTCGTGGTCGGTCGCGGGCAGCACCTCGACGGCCTCGGGCGCCAGGGCGACGGAGCGGGAGTCCCCGTGCAGCACGACGCCGGCGCCGCCGAGGGCGGCCAGGGCGGCGGGCAGGAACGCCTCCGCCGCGTCGGCGTGCACCAGCAGCGTCTCCGCCGCGTTGCAGACCCCGACGCGCTGGGTCTTGGCGTTCAGGACGATCTCGACGGCCTCGGCGACGTCGGCCGTGGCGTCCACGTACACGTGCACGTTGCCGACCCCGGTCTCGATGACCGGCACGGTAGACGACTCCACGACGGTGCGGATGAGGTCCGCGCCGCCGCGCGGCACGAGCACGTCGACCAGCCCGCGCGCCTGCATGAGGGCGACACCTCCGGGGCGGCCGTACGCGTCGATGGTCTGCACGAGGTCGGCGGGCAGCCCCTGGGCCGCGAGCGCCGCGCGCAGCACGTCGACGACCACCGCGTTCGACGACGCCGCGGCGCTGCCGCCGCGCAGGATCACGGCGTTGCCGGACTTCAGCGCGAGCCCGGCGGCGTCCACCGTGACGTTGGGGCGGGCCTCGTAGATCATCCCGACCACACCCATCGGCACGCGCAGCTGACGCAGCCGCAGGCCGTTCGGCAGCGTCTGGCCGCGCACGACCTCGCCCACCGGGTCGGGCAGCCCCGCGAGCTCGCGCAGCGCGTCGGCGATGGCCCCCACGCGCTCGGGCGTGAGCGCGAGGCGGTCGAGTAGCCCGTCGCTGAGCCCGCGCTCCCGACCCCGCGCCAGGTCGTCGGCGTTCGCCGTCACGATCGGGCCGGACGAAGCCACGAGGGCGTCGGCGAGCGCGCGCAGCGCGGCGTCCTTGGTGGCCCGGTTCGCCGTCGCGAGCGTGCGGGACGCGACCTTGGCGCGCCGCGCGACGTCGCGCACGGCGACCGCGACGTCGGCGCCCTGGTCGCTGCCGGCCGTCTGCTCGGAGAGGGTCGTGGTCATCCCCCGAGACTACGATGCCGCGCCCGACGGAGGGACCCCCCTCTCACCAGGAGGGACGGGGCGCGCGCGGGGGCACGAAGCGCGTGAACGCGGGGGCGTGGTCGAAGGTCTGCAGGGTGACGACCTCGAAGGTCGCCCGGTAGTCCGGGCCCAGGGCGGCGGCCGCGCGGTTCAGCCGCCGCGGGGCGAGCGAGGGCCACCGTCCCGTGTCGATCCGGCGCTCCAGGGTGCGCAGGGCCACGAGCTCCTCGCCGAGGCTGACCGACAGGTGCGCCCCGCGCTCGACGTACAGGCTGCGGAGGTTGCCGGGGTGGCCCACCTCGCGCACCCGCTGCGCGAAGGACCGCTCGCCCGACGGCGGCGCGCCGCCGTCGCCCGTCGTGTGCAGGGTGAGGACCGGGGACGGCGTCGTGCCCTCCGGCCGGTGGGCGACCATCGCCGCCCGGGCGGCGGGGTCCGCCACGATCGGGGATGCCGCCTCCAGGGCGGCCAGGTCGGCGCGCAGGTCGAGGCCCGCCGCGGCGTACGCGGCCCGGACACGGGCGGCGTCGCCCGATCGCGCGAGGCGCGTCCGCAGCCGGGTCAGGTCGGTGCTGCTGGGGTTGCCGCCCAGCGTCGCCTCGAGGTGCACGCGCGCCGTCGGCCCCAGCCCCAGCGTGTAGGCGCCGACCAGCCACTGCGCCTGCCCGCGGGCCCATGCCTCGGCGTCCGCCGGGCGCGGCTCGTTCATCCAGTACCACCCGGTCACCGTGTTGAGGGAGGCGACGAGGGAGATCCGGGCGCGCCCCTCGGGCGTCTCCGCCGCCGCGGTGAGCGCGGCGACCAGCGCGTCGCGGCTCGCCTGCGGGTCCGCCGCGTCGACGAGATCGATCGGGTTCCCGTGGGCGTCGGTGCCGTCGGTGAGCAGCACGCGGGTCGCGAGGTTCATGTCGAGGATCGCGTCGAGCTGCCCCACCCAGTCGATGACGCCGCCGACCGTGAGCACCCCGTCGATCCGGTCCGGCTCGGCCTCGGCGTGCGCGACCGCGGTGACGGCGCCCATCGACTGCCCGTAGGTGATGGTGCGGGCCGGCTCACCGACGTGCGCGGAGAACCAGTCCAGGAGGCGCGACTGGTCGGCCACCGCCGTCGGCACCGCGAAGTCCAGCCCGCCGCCCTGGAAGAGGGAGGCCGCCACGGCATACCCCTGGTCCGTGAGCGTCTGCTCGCTCAGCTCCTGGTTGCCCAGCAGGTGCGGCACCGGGAAGCCGCCGAAGAACTCCGACGGGTAGTGCCCGTGGCTGAACAGCACGAGGGTGCCGTTCCAGTCGTCCGGGACCAGCACGCGGTAGCGGGCGCCGGCGAGGTCCCCCGTGTACTCGGTCGGCGGGGCCGGGGCCCGCGCGACCGTCGGGGACGGGCGGGGCGCCGCCGACGCCGGGGCGACGGCGAGCGCCAGCACCGTGCCGGCGGCGGCGACGAACGAGGTGACGAGGGCGAGGACGGGGTGCGGGCGACGCATGGGAGCCTCCTGGGCCGGGGCGCGCACCGCGCGCGCCGCTGCCCCTACCGACGGCCCCGCCGCGACGAACTCATCGCGGCGTCGTCGGTGCGGCGTCGTCGGTGCGGCGTCGTCGGTGCGGCGTCGTCGGTGCGGCGTCGTCGGTGCGGCGTCGTCGGTGCGGCGTCGTCGGTGCGGCGTCGCCGCGGCGTCAGCGGCGGTGCTCGAGCACGAGGTCGTCGCGGTGCACGACCTCCCGGTCGTAGCCCTCCCCCAGCTCGGCGCGCAGGTCGAAGGTCGACCGGCCGAGCAGGCCCGGCAGCTCGCCCGAGTCGAACGCCACGAGACCCCGCGCGAGCACCACGTCGTCGGGCCCGACCAGCTCCACGGGGTCGCCGGCCTCGAAGGTGCCCTCGACGCGCGTGACGCCCGCCGGCAGCAGGGACGCCCGCCCGCCCAGGACGGCCCGCGCGGCGCCGGCGTCGAGGTGCAGCCGGCCGTGGGACTGCGCGGCGTGCGCGATCCACAGCCGCCGGGCCGTCGTGCGCCGGCCGGTCGCCTCGAAGAACGTGCCGACGTCCTCGCCGGCCAGCGCGGCCGCGACGTGCGGCGCGCTGGTCAGCACGACCGGCACGCCCGCGCCCGTCGCGATCCGCGCCGACTCGAGCTTGGTGACCATGCCCCCCGTGCCGACGGCGCTGCCGCGCGCGGTGACCTCGACCCCGTCGAGGTCGGCGAGGTCGGCCACGTGCGCGATGCGCCGGGCGCCGGGCCGCGACGGCGGGGCGTCGTGCAGGCCGTCGACGTCGGTGAGCAGCACCATCGCGTCCGCCCGCACGAGGTGGGAGACCAGCGCGGCCAGGCGGTCGTTGTCGCCGAACGTCAGCTCGTCCGTCGTCACGGCGTCGTTCTCGTTCACGACGGGCACGACGCCGAGCGCCAGCAGGCGCTCCAGCGACCGCTGCGCGTTGCGGTAGCGCGACCGGCGCACCGTGTCCTCGGCGGTGAGCAGCACCTGCCCCATCTGCAGGCCGTGCGCGGCGAACGCCTCGGTGTACCGGGCCACGAGCTGGCCCTGGCCGAGCATGGCCGCGGCCTGCATCGTCGCCACGTCGCGCGGCCGGGCGCTGAGCCCGAGCGGGCCGATGCCGGCGGCGATCGCGCCCGAGGAGACGAGCACGACCTGCCCGCCGTCCGCCACCCGCGCGGCCAGCACGTCGACCAGGGCGCGCAGCGCGCCGAGGTCGAGGCGTGCGTCCGGACCGGTGAGCGACGACGACCCGATCTTCACGACGATCCGATGTGCCGTGGGCAGGCTGGCGCGGGAGGTGGCGGCGTTCACCCCGGCATTCTCGCCGGATCCTCGGTCAGGCGTCGTCGGGGTCCGTCCAGTGACCCGACTCGCGCTCCGTCCACAGCTCGCGGCGCGCCTCGGTCTTGGCGTCCATCCGCTCCTGGTGCTCGCGGCGCTTCTCGCCACGGGTCGGTCGGGCGCTCTCCTCGAGGCGCATGTCGGTGCCGCGCACGCCCAGCAGCTCGGGGCCGGTGGTGAGCGTCGGCTCCCAGTCGAAGACGACGGCGTTGGTGGGGTCGCCGATGCGCACCTCGTCGCCGGCGACCGCGCCCGCCTTGAGGAGCCGGTCCTCGACGCCCAGCTTGGCGAGCCGGTCCGCGAGGAAGCCGACCGCCTCGTCGTTGTTGAAGTCCGTCTGGCGCACCCAGCGCTCGGGCTTGGACCCGCGGACCTCGTAGTAGACGCCCTCGTGCTCGCGCCGGGCCGTGACGGTGAACCCGGCCTCGTCGACCGCCCTGGGGCGCAGCACGACCCGCGTCGGCTCGGGCGCCGGGGCGGCCGCGCGGGCGCGCTCGACGAGCTCGCCGAGCGCGAAGGTCAGCGGGCGCAGGCCCTCGTGGCTCGCCGTCGACACCTCGAAGACGCGCAGCCCGCGCGCCTCCAGGTCGGGGCGCACCAGCTCGGCGAGCTCGCGCGCCTCGGGGACGTCGATCTTGTTGAGCACCACGAGCCGCGGGCGCTCGGTGAGCGGCACCCGGCCGCCCTCGATCCCGAGGTCCCCGGCGTACGCGGCCAGCTCGGCCTCGATGACGTCCAGGTCGCTGAGCGGGTCGCGGCCCGGCTCGAGGGTGGCGCAGTCCAGCACGTGCACCAGGACGGCGGTGCGCTCGACGTGCCGGAGGAACTCCAGGCCGAGGCCCTTGCCCTCGCTCGCGCCCGGGATCAGCCCGGGCACGTCGGCCACCGTGTAGCGGGTCTCCCCCGCCTGCACGACGCCGAGGTTCGGCACGAGCGTGGTGAACGGGTAGTCGGCGATCTTGGGGCGCGCGGCGGAGATCGCGGCGACCAGCGACGACTTGCCCGCGCTCGGGTACCCGACGAGGGCGACGTCGGCGATCGTCTTGAGCTCGAGGACGACCTCGCGCTCCTCGCCCGGCTCGCCGAGCAGCGCGAAGCCCGGCGCCTTGCGCTTCGGGGAGGCGAGGGCGCGGTTGCCGAGGCCGCCGCGGCCGCCCTGCGCGACGACGTACTCCGCGCCGGCGCCGACGAGGTCGGCCAGCACGTTGCCCTCGCGGTCCTTGACGACGGTGCCGTCCGGCACGACCAGCACGAGGTCGCCGCCGTTGGCGCCGTCGCGGTCGTCGCCCATGCCCTGGGTGCCGCTCGTCGCCCGGCGGTGCGGCGAGTGGTGGTACTCCAGCAGCGTCGTGGTCTGCGGGTCGACGACGAGGCGCACGGTGCCTCCGTCGCCCCCGTTGCCGCCGTCGGGGCCCGCGAGGGGCTTGAACTTCTCGCGGCGGATCGACGCGACACCGTGGCCGCCGTCACCGCCCACGGCGTGCAGCACCACGCGATCGACGAAGCTGGCCATGGTCAGATCCTCTCAGGCAAAGCGACGAGGGACGCACCGCGACGGTGCGCCCCTCGTCGTCGACTCGGGTGGGAGTCGAGGAAGTGTGTTGCGGCTCAGACCTCGGCCGCGACGATGTCGATGACCTTGCGGCCACGACGCGTCGCGAAGGCCACCGAGCCGGCGGTCAGCGCGAACAGCGTGTCGTCGCCGCCACGGCCGACGTTCTCGCCGGGGTGGAAGTGGGTGCCACGCTGGCGGACGATGATCTCGCCGGCCTTGACGACCTGGCCGCCGTAGCGCTTCACGCCGAGACGCTGGGAGTTCGAGTCACGACCGTTGCGCGAGGAGCTCGCGCCCTTCTTGTGTGCCATCTTTCAGACCTGCTTTCTGCGAAGAACGAGGGGATCAGTGCCGCGGGCCGTGCTGCGGGGTGTCGCGCTCGGCCCGGCGGTGAGTCACTTGATGCCGGTGACCTTGAGGCGGGTCAGCGACTGGCGGTGACCCTGGCGCTTGCGGTAGCCGGTCTTGTTCTTGTACTTGAGGATCGTGATCTTCGGGCCCTTCTCGTCCCGCACGACCTCAGCCGTGACCTTGACCTTCGCCAGCTTCGCGGCGTCGGTGGTCACCTTCTCCCCGTCCACCAGAAGCAGAGCGGGCAGCTCCACCGTGTCACCGGCCTGGGCCTTGAGTCGGTCCATGACGACGATGTCCCCGACGGACACCTTCTCCTGACGGCCACCGGCCTTGACGATCGCGTACACCACGTTGCTGCTCATCTCTCCTGGTCTGGGCATGCCGCACGACGTCGAATCACCGACTTGGTCTGCAACTCGGCCCGCCGCGGCGGTCGAGTGCGGTGCGTCGTGGGCACACGGGACTGGCACACCAGAGGCGTGCCGACGTCCAAGACTACGCGAGCGAGCCGAAGGGTTCAAACCTCCGCCGCCCGCCCAGGGCGTGACGTCGCCCACCGCCGGCCGGCGGTGGGCGTGCCGCACCGTCCGCGGGCCTCTCAGTCGTCGAGGACGAAGGTCACCTGCAGGTCCACCTGCCACGCGACGACGGTGCCGTCGGACACGTCGACCTTCTGCTCCTTGACCCAGGCGCCGGTGATGTTGCGGACCGTCCGGCCGGCACGCTCGAGACCGACGCGGATCGCGTCCTCGAAGCTCGTGTCCGAGCGGGCGGTGATCTCCGTGACGCGCGCGACCGTCCCTGCCATGCCGTCCTCCGATCTCCGGGCCGGCGACGAGGACGCCGGCCGCTGGATCGATCGTCACCCCGCGTGCCGTCGCTCGCCCGTCGTCGCCCCGCCCGGTGTCGGACGCCGGGCGGGGCCACGATGGGGAGATGGCCGGACGGACCGGACCTGCCGACCTGCCGACGGGTGCGGGGGGCGTCGCCGACGCGGTCGCCGCCGCGCTGCGCGACGTCGACCGGCGCCGCTTCCTGCCCCGCGGCGTGGCCCGCTGGGCCGCCGCCGACCAGCCCCTCGAGATCGGGCACCGGCAGACCTGCTCGCAGCCGTCGACGGTCGCGGCGATGCTCCGCCTCCTGGAGGTGCACGCAGGCGCGCAGGTGCTGGACGTCGGGTCCGGCTCCGGCTGGACGACGGCGCTGCTCGCCCGGCTCGTCGGGCCCGACGGCACGGTGCTCGGCCTGGAGCGGTTCCCCGACCTGGCCGCGCGCGGGGCGGCCAACGTGCGCCGCACGGGCATGACCTGGGCGCACGTGGCCCACGCCACCCCCGGTGTCCTCGGGGCGCCCCGCCCGGGCGGCTGGGACCGCGTGCTCGTCTCCGCCGCGGCCACCCGGCTGCCCGACGAGCTGGTCGACCAGGTGGCCCGCGGCGGCCGCATGGTGATCCCGGTGCGGCACGTCATGGTGCTCGTGACGCGCGACGACGGCGGCAGGGTCCGCACGTCCGACCACGGCACCTACTCCTTCGTCCCGCTGGTCGAGGACTGAGGGCCGCCCCCCGGACGTGCCAGGATGCCGGACGTGACGCACCCCACGGCTGCACCCCGCCCCACCCCCGGGCCCCGCCCGACCGACGTCGAGGTCGCGATCTCCGCCGCCCTGGCCGGCGCCACGGAGGTCGCCGCCGCGTTCGGCCGCCCCGTGACGCGGCACGCGAAGTCCGCGCTCGACTTCGCCACCGACACGGACGTCGCCGCCGAGCGGGCCGTCCGCGAGGTGCTGGCCGCCGCACGCCCGGACGACGGGGTCGTCGGCGAGGAGCTGGGCACCTCGGGCGGGGACGCCGCGCGGCGCTGGTACGTCGACCCGCTGTGCGGCACCCTCAACTTCGCCGCCGGGGTCCCGTCCTTCGGCGTCAACGTGGCGCTCGCCGAGCAGCGCGGCGCCACCGAGCACGTCCTCGTCGCGGCGGTCGCCGACCCGCTCACCGGCGAGGTGCTCTGGACCGACGGGGCCCGCGCCCGCCGCCGCGCGCCCGGCACGGGCGCCGACACCGATCTCTCCCCCAGCCCGGTGACGCGGCTGGTCAACGTGGACGTCGACAACGGCGACCCGACGCCCGCGCTCGTCGCGGACCCGGCCCTGCGCGCGGCGTTCGGGCTGCGCGTGGCCTCCACGTCGCTCGCCCTCGCGTGGGTCGCCGCCGGGCGGCAGGCCGCGTACGTCACGGGTGCCGGCGTCGACGGCAGCGTGCACTTCCTGCCCGGCGTCGCGCTCTGCGAGGCGGCCGGCTGCGTCGTCACCGACCTCGACGGCGGGCCGGTCCGCGGGGGGCGCGGGATCGTCGCGGCCGCGGACGCCGCGACGTCGGCCGTCGTCCTCGCACGGATCCGGGCGCTCGGGGGGACAGCCCCCTTGCCCTGAACCTACGGATCCGTAGGCTCGAGGCATCCGCACGACAGAGCAACCGCTCACCACTCGGCTGGGAAGTCGACCCCGACCCCTGCGAGGCACGCATGCCCACAGTCGTCCCGGCCGCCCCTCAGGCCCCGTCCGCCGCTCGCGGCGGTCAGGCCGCCCGGTTCACCAGCACGTACGGCGCGCTGTCGAAGGAGGTCCGTGACGCCGGCCTCCTGCGCCGCGCGTACGGCTACTACCTCGCCACGGCCGTCGCCCTCGCCGTCGCGCTGGGCGGCGTCGTCGCCGGCTTCGTCCTGCTGGGCGACTCGTGGTTCCAGCTGCTGATCGCCGCCGCCCTCGGGCTGGTGCTCACCCAGCTGGCCTTCCTCACGCACGAGACCGCGCACCGCCAGGTCTTCGCGTCCGGTCCCCTCAACGACCGCGTGGGCCGGCTGCTGGCGAACGCCGTGGTGGGGATCAGCTACTCGTGGTGGATGACCAAGCACACGCGGCACCACGCCAACCCCAACCAGGTCGGCAAGGACCCCGACGTCGCGCCCGGCGTCATCTCCTTCACCGAGGAGGCCGCCGCCGAGCACCGCGGGTTCCTCGGCGCGATCACGCGCCGCCAGGGCTGGCTCTTCTTCCCGCTGCTGACGCTCGAGGGCCTCAACCTGCACGTCACGGCGGTGCGGTCGCTCCTGTCCGGCCCGCCGGAGGACCGGGCCGCGCGGCGGCGCGAGCTCGTCACCATCCTGGTGCGCCTCACCGTCTACGTCGCCGTGGTGTTCTGGGTGCTGCCCCTCGGGCTCGGCTTCGCGTTCCTCGGCGTGCAGCTCGCCGTGTTCGGCGTCTACATGGGGGCGACCTTCGCGCCCAACCACAAGGGCATGGCGATGATCCCCGCGGGCAGCCGCATCGACTTCCTGTCCAAGCAGGTGCTCACGTCGCGGAACGTGCGCGGGGGCGCCTGGATGAGCGTCCTCATGGGCGGCCTCAACCTGCAGGTCGAGCACCACCTGTTCCCGAGCATGCCCCGCCCCCACCTGGCGCGGGCCAGGCTCATCGTCCGCGAGCACTGCGCCCGCCTCGGCATGCCGTACACGGAGACCTCGCTGCTGGCCTCCTACGCGATCGTGGTGCGGTACCTCAACCAGGTCGGGCTGGCCGCCCGCGACCCGTTCGACTGCCCGCTGCGGCAGCAGCTCGGGCGCGGCTGACGGCTCGCCGCGCCACCCGACGCGTCACCCCGGCGCATCACCCGGCGCATCACCCGGCGCGGTGGCGTCGGCAGCGCGCCTCGTAGCTCTCCGTGCCGCCGACGTGGCCGGCGGCGGGGGCGAGCGCGTCGGCGTCCCCGCCCGGCCGCCCCGCGCGCACACCGCCGAGCCGGACGTGGAAGGCGGCGTCGCGCCCGCACACCGCGCACACGGCGGTCAGCTTGGTGACCGATTCGGCCACCGCCATCAGCGCCGGCAGCGGCGCGAACGGCCGGCCGTCGAACGTCACCGACAACCCCGCCACCACCACGACGAGGCCGGCGTCCGCCAGCGGGGTGACGACGTCCACCAGGTCCGGCCCGAAGAACTGCGCCTCGTCGACCGCCACCAGCTCGGTGCCGGCCTCGACGAGCCCCGGGACCTCCTGCGCCGACCGCACGCTGCGCGACGGCAGCTCCAGGCCCGAGTGCGAGGCCACCCGGCCGGGGCCGCTGCGCGTGTCCAGCGCGTGCCCGACGACGAGCACGCCCCGCCGCGCGATCCGCGCCCGGTGCACGCGGCGCACCAGCTCCTCCGTCTTGCCGGCGAACATCGGCCCGGCGATCACCTCGAGCCGCCCGCCGCCCCCGTCGTCCATGGCCCGAGCATGGCACGCCGAGGTCGACGAGAAGGGCCCGAGGTCGATGTCGTGGACATCGATCTCGGGCCCTCGCCCCGACCTCGCGGTCAGGTCACTCGTCGCCGGTCATGCGGTGCCGGTCACTCCGGCCGCAGCCTCCCCAGCACCCGGCTGAGCAGACTTCGGTGCTCCGGCTCCTTTGCGCGCCCGGCGCGGCGCCTTCTTCACGGGCTTCTCGGCGGGCTCCCCGGCCGACGGCGCCGGCGCGGGCTCCTCCGGCTTGCGCTCGGGCAGCTCGATGAGGGTCTCGGGCGCGACGGGCGTCACGACCGCGGCCTCGACGGGCTCGGGGAGGGTCAGCGGCGCGGGGGCGTCGGAGGGCGCCTCCACGGGCCGCGACGACTCGTCCTTCGCGTCGTGCTCGTGCTCGTGGGCGTGCGCCGCCGCGGCCGCGATCGTCGCGAGCGTGGCCTTGACGGCCTCGCGTGCCTCGGACCGGTCCTCGGGCAGCGTCGGCACCTCGGCCGCCGGGGCGGGAGCCGCCGGCTCGGCCTGCTTGCCGCCGCGCTTGCGGCGCGAGCGCTTGGCGCCCTCGCCCTGGTCGGCGTCGGCGTGCTGGTGCGGGGCGCCACCCTTCTCGATGGGCTCGCTGTGCACGATGAACCCGCGGCCCTTGCAGTGCTCGCAGGTCTCGGAGAACGCCTCGACCAGGCCCTGGCCCACGCGCTTGCGGGTCATCTGCACCAGACCGAGCGAGGTCACCTCCGCCACCTGGTGCTTGGTGCGGTCGCGGCCCAGGCACTCGACCAGCCGACGCAGCACGAGGTCGCGGTTCGACTCGAGCACCATGTCGATGAAGTCGATGACGACGATGCCGCCGATGTCGCGCAGCCGCAGCTGGCGCACGATCTCCTCGGCCGCCTCGAGGTTGTTCCGCGTGACGGTCTCCTCGAGGGTGCCGCCCGCGCCGGTGAACTTGCCGGTGTTGACGTCGACGACCGTCATCGCCTCGGTGCGGTCGATGACCAGCGACCCGCCGGACGGCAGCCAGACCTTGCGGTCCATGCCCTTGGCGAGCTGCTCGTCCACGCGGTGCACGGCGAACACGTCGGTGTTCTCCGTCCACTTGGTGACGCGGTCGCGCAGGTCGGGAGCGAGCTCCTCGACGTACTGCGCGATCTCGTCCCACGCGCCCTGGCCCTGGATCTGCAGCGACGAGAAGTCGTCGTTGAAGATGTCGCGCACCACGCGGATCGCGAGGTCCGGCTCGCCCTGCAGCAGCGCGGGGGCGCTGGCGGACGACGACTTCTTCTGGATCGCGGCCCACTGCGCCTGCAGACGCTCGACGTCGGCACGCAGCTCGGCCTCGCTCGCGCCCTCCGCGGCGGTCCGCACGATGACGCCCGAGCCCTCGGGCACGACGTCGCGCAGGATCTTCTTGAGGCGGCTGCGCTCCGTGTCGGGGAGCTTGCGGCTGATGCCGGTCATGCCGCCGCCGGGCACGAGGACGAGGTAGCGGCCCGCGAGGGTGACCTGCGAGGTGAGGCGCGCGCCCTTGTGCCCGATCGGGTCCTTGGTGACCTGCACGAGCACGGAGTCGCCGGACTTCAGCGCCTCCTCGATGCGGCGCGGCTGGCCGCCCTCGAGGCCCGCGGCGTCCCAGTTCACCTCGCCGGCGTACAGCACGGCGTTGCGCCCCTTGCCGACGTCGACGAACGCGGCCTCCATGCTGGGCAGCACGTTCTGCACGCGGCCGAGGTAGACGTTGCCCACCATCGACGCCTGCGACTGCTGGGAGACGTAGTGCTCGACGAGCACGCCGTCCTCGAGCACGGCGATCTGGGTGCGGCCGTCGAGCTCGCGCACGACCATCGACCGCGTCACCGACTCGCGGCGGGCGAGGAACTCCGCCTCCGTGATGATCTGGCGGCGGCGGCCGGCGTCGCGGCCCTCGCGGCGGCGCTGGCGCTTCGCCTCGAGGCGCGTGGAGCCCTTGAGCGCGGTGACCTCGTCCCGGTCGCGCGTGCGCGCCACCGCGGCCTCGGCCCGCTCCGCGCGGGTGCCCCGGCGACGGCGGCGACGGCGACGGCTCGAGGCCGACTCCCCGCCCTCGTCCTCGGCGTCGCCGTGGTCGTCGTCCTGGTCGTCGCCGTGCTCGTCCGCGTCCTCGTCGGCGGGACGCCCGGCGGCCTCGTCGTGCGGGCCGTCCTCGGCGTCCTCGTCGCCCTCCGGCTCGGAACCGTCCTCGGGACGGCGCCCGCCGCGGCGGCCGCGGCCACCCCGGCGCCGGCGGCGGCGCGGACGGATCTCGTCGTCCTCGCCGTCCTCGTCGCTCAGGTCCTCCGGGCCCAGGTCGACGAGCTCGACGCCCTCGGCGACGAGCTCGGACTCGATGACGCCGACCTCCTCGACCGCGGCGGCCTCGTCGTCGGTGAGCTCGACGCCGGGCGCCTCGGTCTGCTGGCCCGCGACCGGCGTCCGCTCGGGACGGGCCGGCGCGGCGGCCGGCTCCGGCGCGGCCTCGGGCCGGGTGGCCTCGGTCTCCGCGACCGCGGGCTGCGCCGCCTTGGACGGGCGGGTGGCGCG
Source organism: Isoptericola sp. NPDC057653 (assembly GCF_042799955.1). Taxonomy (NCBI): domain Bacteria; kingdom Bacillati; phylum Actinomycetota; class Actinomycetes; order Micrococcales; family Promicromonosporaceae; genus Isoptericola; species Isoptericola sp. NPDC057653. The sequence continues at coordinate 1,042,815 of NZ_JBHVHP010000002.1, forward strand.
GCGCGACCGCGAGCGCGTCGCGCCGCCGGTCGTCGCGGCGGCGGGGGCCTCGGCCGGGACCTCGGCGGTGGACGCCGCAGGCGCGGCAGGCGCGGCGGCCGGCTCGGTGGTCTCGGCGGCCGGCTCGGTGGTCGCGGTGCTCACCTTCGACGCGAACGAGGGCGCGGCCGGCTCGTCGTGCGGGCGCGGCGGGCCCGCGGGGGCCTGGGCGCGGCGGGCGCGGCGGCCGGACAGGTCCGGCGCCTGGAACAGGACGGCCGTGGTCGCGAGACGCGGGGTCACGGACCCGCCGCCCCTGGCGGCCGGCGACCGCGGAGCGGTCGGCTCCGGCTGCGCCGCGGCGGCGGTCTCCGGGGCGGTCGCCTCCGGAGCGGTCTCCTCGGCGGGCGCCGCGGGGGCTGCCTTCTTGCGCGTGGTCTTCCTCGCGGTCTTCGCCGCGGGCTCCTTCTCCTCGGCCTCGGCCGTCCGGGCGGAGCGCTTCGCGCCGGTCTTGGTGGCGCTCTTCGCGGCGGTCTTCGCGGTGCTCTTCGTCGCGGCGGGTGCCTCCGCCGGCTCCGCGGCCTCGGTCGCGGCGGGATCCTCCGTCGCGGCCTTCTTCGTCGTCGAGCCCGTGGCCCGGCGTGCGCGGGTGCGGGGCTTGGTCGCGGGGGCCGCTTCGGCCTCGGGGGCGGGCTCGGCCGCCGGCGTCGCGGGAGCCTCGGCGGGCGTCTCGACGACGGCCTCCGTGGCGGGCGCCGCGTCGGCGGCCGGCTCGGCGGCGCGCTGCGCGCCCGTGGAGCGGGTGGCCCGGCGGCGGGTACGGGCGGGCTTCTGGCCTGCGTCGTCGCCCTCGGTGCGGCCGCTCGGGCCCTGCGGCAGCACGATGTCGGCGAGGTTGCCGGTGCCGCCCCCGGGAGCGTCCTCGCGGGCGTCGGAGCGCTCCGGCAGGACGAGGTCGGACAGCGCGGCGGCCGGGGTGTCCGGGGTCGTCGCGGGCTGCTCGGTGGCGGCGTCCTGCGGGCCGCCGGCGGCGCGGGTCGCGCGGCGGCGAACGGGCTTGCGGGCTGCGGCGTCGGTCGGGTTGTCGGACGTCACGGAAGGCGCTCCAGCTCCGGAGATCCCGCCCCCACACGTGCGGACCCCGGTGGTCGTCGTCGGACGGCGGCGCTGCTCAGCGCACCGACCGACGGAAGTCTCGGTTCCGGCTGCGGCACCGCTCTCTTCGCGGACGCCCACCCCCCGGCCTCGTGCCAGGCGGCGGCATCGCGTGCGGATCGCGAGTGCTGCGAGCTCGTGGGCCGCCCCGGGATGTGGGCCCGTGCGGCTTCGCACCAGTATCGCATCCTGCGCGACCCGCCGCGTGACACGCCGCCGCCGGACACGCCGCGCCCGTCCCGGGTTTGACTTGTGAAGACCTTCACGACCAAGATCGTGAAAGTCTTCACGAGCAGGGCTCCGTGGCGGCGACCGCCCTGGTCGTGCGCCCACGGGCCAGTGGTCATACCGTCGAAAGACGACTCGGTCGAAAATCAGGAGAACCCGTGGACGCCCTCGCACTGGCCCGCTGGCAGTTCGCCATCACCACCGTCTACCACTTCATCTTCGTCCCGTTGACCATCGGCCTCGCGCCCCTGGTCGCCGCGATGCAGACGGCGTGGGTGGTGACCAAGAAGGAGCGCTGGCTGCGTCTGACGAAGTTCTTCGGCAAGCTCCTGCTGATCAACTTCGCGCTCGGCGTCGTGACCGGCATCTGGCAGGAGTTCCAGTTCGGGATGGCGTGGAGCGAGTACTCCCGCTTCGTGGGCGACGTCTTCGGCGCCCCCCTCGCGATGGAGGCGCTGGCCGCCTTCTTCGTCGAGTCCGTCTTCCTCGGCCTGTGGATCTTCGGCTGGGACCGCGTGTCCAAGAAGGTGCACCTCGCGGCCATCTGGCTGTTCGCGATCGCCACGAACCTCTCGGCATTCTTCATCCTCGCCGCCAACTCGTGGATGCAGCACCCGGTCGGCACGATCTACAACCCCGAGACGGGGCGCGCCGAGATGGAGTCCATCGGCGCGGTGCTCACCAACAACACCCTGTGGGCGGCCTTCCCCCACACCATCACCGCCGCGTTCCTCACCGCCGGCACGTTCGTGTGCGGCATCGCGGCCTGGTGGATGGTGCGCCTCGCCCGCACGAAGAAGGCCGAGAACGTCGAGACGGCGCGGAACGTCTACCGCCCCGCCGTCGTCCTCGGGGCCTGGGTCATGCTCGTCGCCGGCGCCGGCGTCATCTGGTCCGGCGACGTGCAGGGCAAGCTCATGTTCGAGCAGCAGCCCGGCAAGATGGCGTCGGCCGAGGCCCTGTGCGACGGCGAGGAGGCCGCGGCCTTCTCCATCCTGTCGATCGGCAACCTCAACGAGGGCTGCGAGGGCGTGCGGCACATCCTCACCGTCCCCGGCCTCGCCAGCTACCTCGGCACGGGCCACTTCTCCGGCCCCGAGTCCTTCCTGCCCGGCGTCAACGACGTGCAGCAGCAGTACACGGAGCGCTACGGCGACACCACCGCCTCCGGCGACCCGGTCGTCTACACGCCGCCGCTCGCCGTCGCGTACTGGTCGTTCCGCCTCATGATCGGCTTCGCCGCCTTCTCCGCCGCCCTCGCCCTCCTCGCGCTCTGGCTGACGCGCAAGGGACGCGTGAGCGAGAACGTCTGGCTCGGGCGGCTCGGCATCCTGGCCCTGCCCATGCCGTTCATCGCCTGCTCGTTCGGGTGGATCTTCACCGAGGTCGGCAGGCAGCCGTGGGTCGTGGCACCCAACCCGAGCGGCATCGACCAGGTACGCCTGCTCACCGAGCGCGGCGTCTCGACGGCGGTCCCGCCGGGCGTGATCCTCGCGTCGATGATCGTGCTCACGCTCGTCTACGCGCTGCTCGCCGTCGTCTGGTACCGCCTCATGCACCGGTACACGATCGAGGGCGTGCCCGCCTCGGTCCGGGACGAGTCGCCCGAGGCGCAGAGCTCGGACGACACCGACCGCCCGCTGTCCTTCGCGTACTGAGCGCCGAGAAAACGAGACTGGAGCTACTGCCGTGGACCTCGCGATCCTCTGGTTCTTCATCATCGCCGTCCTGTGGACCGGCTACCTCGTGCTCGAGGGCTTCGACTTCGGCGTCGGCATGCTGCTGTCGATCCTGCCGCGCGGCGGCAAGGAGCAGCGCGACAAGGAGCGTCGCGTCCTCATCAACACCATCGGGCCGGTGTGGGACGGCAACGAGGTGTGGCTGCTCACCGCGGGCGGCGCGACCTTCGCCGCGTTCCCCGAGTGGTACGCCACCATGTTCTCCGGCTTCTACATCCCGCTGCTGATCATCCTGCTGGCGCTCGTCGCCCGCGGCGTCGCGTTCGAGTACCGGGGCAAGATCGCCGACGCCCGCTGGGCGCGGCGCTGCGACCTCGCGATCCAGTTCGGGTCGTGGGTCCCCGCGGTCATGTGGGGCGTGGCGTTCGGCAACCTCGTGCGCGGGCTGCTGCTCGACGAGTCGTTCCAGTACGTGGGCGGGTTCTGGGCGCTGCTCAACCCGTTCGCGCTCGCCGGCGGCCTCACCACGCTGGTGCTGTTCCTGCTGCACGGCAGCGTCTTCGTGGCGCTGAAGACCGACGGCGACGTCCGCGAGCGCGCGGGCCGGCTCGCGTCGGTGCTGTCGGTCGTCGCGCTGGTCGTGGCCGGCGGCTGGGCCGTCTGGGCGCAGGTCGCCTACTCCGTGGCGTGGACCTGGGTGCCGGTGGCGGTCGCCGCGCTCGCGCTCGTCGGCGTGGTCGTGGCCGCGCGGGCCCGCCGCGAGGGCGTCGCGTTCACCCTGTCGGCCGTGACCATCGCGGCCGCCGTCGTGCTCATCTTCGGCTCCATGTACCCCGACGTCATCCCCGCCGTCGACGGCGGCGTGGCCCTCACCGTGGCCGAGGCCTCCTCCACCCCCTACACGCTCACGGTGATGTCGTGGGTGGCCGTGGTCCTCACCCCGCTCGTCATCGCCTACCAGGCCTGGACGTACTGGGTGTTCCGCCGCCGGCTGTCCAGCAAGGACATCCCCGCGCCCGCCGGGCTGTCCTGGCAGAAGATCAAGGACGCGGCGTTCTGACGCGCCGCGCGAGCGCCGTCCGAGCACCGTCCGTGCCGAGCCCTAGCCTGCTCCCGTGAAGCCCCTCGACCCGCGCCTGCTGCGACGCGCCCGCGCGGCCCGGTGGTACGTCGCCCTGACCGCCGCGCTCGGCGTCGCCGCCGCCGGCGCCGTGGTCGTGCAGGCGTTCGCCATCGCCCACACGCTGGGGCCCGCGGTCACCGCGGGCAGCGCGGGCACGCCCCTGGCCCTGGCGGACCTCGCCCCGTGGCTCGGGGTGCTCGTCGCCGCCCTCGCGGCGCGGGCGGCGATCGCCTGGGCCCAGGAGCGGTACGCGCAGAAGGCGGCCGCGGACGTCGTCGCCGAGCTGCGCGAGCAGGTCGTGGCGCACACCGTGGCGCTCGGGCCGCGGGCCGGCGGCGACGCAGGTTCGGCGGCCACGGCCACGCTGGCCACCCGCGGCCTCGACGACCTGGCGCCGTACCTCGTCCGGTACCTCCCTCAGCTGCTGCTCACCGCGATCCTCACCCCGGTGCTGGTGCTGGTCGTGCTCGGGCTGGACTGGGTGTCCGCGCTGATCTGCGTCGTGACGCTGCCGCTCGTGCCCCTGTTCATGTGGCTCGTCGGCGTCATGACCGCCGGCGCGTCCGAGCGCCGGCTGCACACGATCGAGCGCCTGGGCTCCCAGGTGCTCGACCTGCTGGCCGGGCTGCCCACCCTGCGCGCGTTCGGGCGCGAGATCGGGCCCGGCGCGCGGGTGCGGGCCCTCGGCGACGCGTCGCGGCGCGCGACCATGGGCACGCTGCGGATCGCGTTCCTGTCGGGCATGGTGCTCGAGCTGCTCACCACGCTGTCGGTGGCGATCGTCGCGGTGGGCGTCGGCCTGCGCCTGGTGGAGGGGATGATCGCGCTGGTCCCCGCCATCGCCGTCCTCGTCCTCGCGCCCGAGGTGTACCTGCCGCTGCGCCGGGTCGGCGCCGAGTTCCACTCCTCCACCGACGGCCTCGCGGCCGCCGACCGCGCCTTCGCCGTCCTCGAGCAGCCGCTGCCCGACGTCGGCACCGCGCCCGCGCCGGCGCTCGCGGGCGCCACCCTCGTCCTCGACGGCGTGGGCGTGCGCGCCGGGGACCGCGGCGTGGCCGCGCCCGCCGGGCTCACCGCCCGCGTGCCGCTCGGCACGGGCCGCCCCGGCGGCGGCCGGGTCGTGGCGCTGCGCGGACCCAGCGGCGCGGGCAAGTCGACCACGGCCCTCGTCCTGCTCGGGCTGCTGCGGCCCGACGAGGGGCGGGTCGTCGTCGAGCCCGCGGACGCGACGTCCGTCGACCCGGCTCCCGTCGACCTCGCCGACGTCGACCCGGCCACCTGGTGGCCGCAGGTCACGTGGGTGCCCCAGCGCCCCAGCCTCGCGCCCGGCACCCTGCGCGACGCCGTCGCCGACGGCCGTGCCGTCCGTGCCGAGGAGCTGGCCGCCGCCGCCCGCACCACGGGCCTGGACGCCGTCGTCGCCGGGCTGCCTCAGGGCTGGGACACGCCCGTCGGCCTGGGCGGCACGGGGCTGAGCGTCGGGCAGCGGCAGCGCGTGGCCCTCACGGCGGCGCTGCTCGACGGCGCCGGGACGGGCGGCTCCGCTCCCCCGCCGCTGGTGCTGCTCGACGAGCCCACCGCCCACCTCGACGCCCGCGGCGAGCAGGTGGTGCTCGACACCGTGCGCGCGTGGCGCGACGCGGGCCGCACCGTGGTCGTCGTCGCCCACCGCGCGTCCCTGCTGGCGCTGGCCGACCAGGTGGTGGACGTCGCTTCGCGGCGCGTCGCCGAGGGCGGGGAGGTGGTGGGCCGATGAGCGCGCGCACGCCGGGGACGACACCGGCCTCGGCCCCGGGGACGGCCGCGGCCCCGCACGCCGGCACGCGCGACCCGCTGCGCCGCGTGCTGCCGATGCTCGAGGTGCGCTGGTCGCGCGTGCTGCGGGCGGTGGTGCTGGGCACGCTCGCGCTCGGGTTCTCGGTGGGCCTGGCCGCCGCGGCGGCGTGGCTCGTCGCGCGGGCGTCGCAGATGCCGCCGGTGCTGCAGCTGTCGGTGGCCGTCGTCGCCGTGCGCGCGTTCGGCACCGGGCGGGGCGTGCTGCGCTACCTGGAGCGGCTCGCCTCCCACGACGTCGCCCTGCGCGGCATGGCCGCCCTGCGCGCCAACCTCTACGACGCGCTGGCCCGCGGACCCGTCACGCGGGTCGTCGCGCTGCGCCGCGGCGACCTGCTGGCCCGGGTGGGCGCCGACGTGGACGCGGTGGGCGACGTCGTCGTCCGCGCGCTGATCCCCGCCGGCGTGGCCGTCGGCGTCGGCCTGGGCTCCGTGATCCTGGTGGGCGCGTTCCTGCCCGCCGCGGGGCTCACCCTGCTCGGCTGCCTGCTGCTCACGGGGGTGCTCGCGCCGTGGCTGGCGTCGCGGGCCGCGGCGTCCGTCGAGCGCCGCGGCGCCGCCGCCCGCGCCGAGGTCACCGGCCGGGCCCTGGAGCTGCTCGAGGACGGGCAGCAGCTGCGCGTCGCCGGCCGCCTCGACGACCGGCTGGCCGGGCTGCGCGCCGCCGACGCCCGGCTCACGCGCTCCACCCACGACGGCGCGCGCATCTCGGGCACGTCGGCCGCCATCGACGCCGGCGCGCAGACGCTCGCCGTGCTGTGCTCGCTGCTGCTCGGCGTGCCGGCCGTCGCGGCGGGCGCGCTGACGCCCGTCGAGCTGGCCGTCGTCGTCCTCACCCCGCTCGCCGTCTTCGAGGCCACGTCCACGCTCCCGGCCGCGGCCGTCCAGCTGCGCCGTTCCCGGGAGGCCGCCCGCCGGCTCGTCGCCCTCCTCCCCGACGCCGTTCCCGCGGCCCCCGCGGCCCCCGCGCCCGGGCCGGCCCCCGCGGGCGGCGACCTGCTGGAGCTCGACGGCGTCGCCGCGGGCTGGGCGGACCGCACGGTCGTGGCGGGCGTGGACCTCGCGCTGCGGCCGGGCGCCGTGGTCGCGCTGGCCGGCCCGTCCGGCGTCGGCAAGACGACGCTGCTGCTCACGGCCGCCGGGCTGCTCCCGGTCCGCGCGGGGCAGGTGCGCGCCGCGTCCGGCGGCACGCTCTTCGTCGCGGAGGACGGCCACCTCTTCGGCACGACCGTGCTGGAGAACCTGCGCGTGGCCCGCCCCGACGTGACCGAGGACGACGCCCGCGACGCGCTGGCCGCCGTCGGCCTCGACACCTGGCTGGCGGCGCTGCCGGACGGCCTCGACGCGATGCTCGGCCCGGACGGCGCGGACGTCTCCGGGGGCGAGCGCCGTCGGCTGCTGGTGGCGCGGGCGCTGCTCGCCCCGGCCGGCGTGCTGCTCGTCGACGAGCCGGCCGAGCACCTCGACGCCGCGACCGCCGACGCGCTCGTGGGCACCCTCGCGGCCCACGCGCGGGCCACGGGCCGGGCGGTCGTGGTCGCCTCGCACCGCCTCACGCCGCTCGTGTCCGCCGACGAGGTGCTGCTGCTCGGCGCGGCCCCCGCCGGCCCCGGCGGCCCCGGCGGCCCAGCCCGGGTCGTCGCACGCGGCCCCCACGACGCCCTGCTCCGCGACGACCCGGGCTACGCCTGGGCCGCCGCGCAGGAGCGGGCGGTCGGGGCGCCGGGCTGACCGCAGGAATGAGGATGACCGGCCGGGCCGGGAGCCTCATCATGGGCCGGACGCGAAGCACGACCGACGAGGAGACCGCGACGCATGCCCGTTCCCGCTGATCCGACGATCCTGCACCCGATGCCCGGCCAGCCCCGGGTGGTGCAGCTCAAGCCCCTGGTGACGTCCCCGCTGATCGAGGTCGGGGAGTACTCCTACTACGACGACCCGGACGACGCGACGGCCTTCGAGACCCGCAACGTGCTCTACCACTACGGGCCCGAGAAGCTCCGGATCGGCAGGTACTGCGCGCTCGGGACCGGCACCCGCTTCCTCATGAACGGGGCCAACCACCGCATGGACGGCCCGTCCACGTTCCCGTTCCCCACCCTCGGCGGATCCTGGGCGGACCACGTCGACCTCCTCGCCGGTCTCCCGAGCCGCGGGGACACGGTGGTCGGCCACGACGTCTGGTTCGGGCACGGCGCCACGGTGCTGCCGGGCGTGCGCATCGGGCACGGCGCGGTCGTCGGCGCGGGCGCGGTGGTCACCCACGACGTGCCGGACTACGGCATCGTCGGCGGGAACCCGGCGCGCGTCCTGCGTACCCGGTTCTCCGAGCGGGACGTCGCCCGGCTCCTCGCGCTGGCCTGGTGGGACTGGCCCGTCGAGCACGTCACGGCGCACGTGCGCACGATCATGTCGGGGAGCGTCGACGACCTGGAGGCCGTCGCGCCGAAGGGGGCGGAGCGATGACGAGCAGGCTCACCGAGGTGGTCGTCCACTGCCACGACCCGGAGCGGCTCGCCGCCTTCTGGTGCGAGGTGCTGGGCTTCGACGTCCTCGAGCGCCGCGACGACCAGGTGGAGATCGGCTCGTGGGAGCCGACCGTCGAGGGCGTCCGCGCCCGCCAGGAGGCCCCCACCCTGGTCTTCGCGCGGGTGCCGCAGGCCAAGACCGTGCAGAACCGGCTCCACCTGGACGTCAGCCCGATCGACCGGAGCTCCGAGGACGAGGTCGCGAGGCTGCTCGGGCTCGGCGCCTCCCGCGTCGACGTGGGGCAGGACCCCGACGCGAGCTGGGAGGTGCTGGGCGACCCCGAGGGCAACGAGTTCTGCGTCCTGCGCACCCTGGCGCCCCAGGGCTAGCCCGCCCCGAGCACCGCCATCGCCGCGGCGCGGCCGGGGACGCCGCTCACGCCCCCGCCGCGCCGCGCGCCGGCACCCGCCAGCAGCACGCGCGGGTGCACGGTCTCGACGCCCCACGACCCGGGCCGGTCGAGGCCGGCCGTGTCGCCGCCGTCGCCGCCGCCGTCGCCGCCGTCGCCGTCCGGCGCCCACGGCCACGACAGGTCGCGGTGGAAGATGTGCCCGCCCGGCAGCCCGACGTCGCGCTCCAGGTCGACGGGCGTGCGCGCCTCCAGGCACGGCCGGCCGTCCGGGCCGCGCAGCAGCACGTCCTCGATCGGCTCGGCGAGCACGGAGTCCAGGGACGCGAACGTGGCGGCGAGCGCCCGGTCCCGCGCGGCGTCCTGCGCGGCCGGGTCGCCGGTGCGGAACAGCCGCTCGGGCATGTGTAGGCCGAACAGGGTGAGCGTCTGGGCGCCCGACGCGCGCAGGTCCGCCCCGAGGATCGACGGGTCGGTGAGCGAGTGGCAGTAGATCTCGCACGGCGGCACCGCCGGGACACGGCCGGCCGCGGCGTCGGCGTGCGCGGCCCGGAGCTGGTCGAACGACTCGTTCACGTGGAAGGTGCCGCTGAACGCGGCGACCGGGTCGACGCCGTCGCGCAGCCTGGGCAGCCGCCTCAGCAGCATGTTGACCTTGAGCTGCGCGCCCTCGGGGGCGCGGGCCCCGGCCCGGCCGGACGGTGCCGCACCGGCCGCGGCGAGCAGGCGGTCCAGGGTGGCGGGCGCCGCGCCGCACAGGACCGCGCCCGCCGCGACGCCGTGCGTGCGGCCGTCGTCGTCCGTCCAGGAGACCTGGGCGTCGCCGCCCGCGCCCGGGTCGACGGCGGTCGCGGCGGCGCGCGTCACGACCGTCGCCCCGGCCGCGAGCGCCGCGTCCCGCAGCGCCCCGGACACCGCGCCCATGCCGCCCACGGGCACGTCCCAGTCCCCGGTGCCGCCGCCCACCACGTGGTAGAGGTAGCAGCGGTTCTGCGCCAGCGAGGGGTCGTCCAGGTCCGCGAACGTGCCGATCAGCGCGTCGGTCGCGACCACGCCGCGCACGACGTCGGAGCCGAACCGGGTGCGCAGCGCCTCCCCCAGCGGTCGCTCGACGAGGGCGTCCCAGGCGGCGTCGTCGTCCACGAGGGCGCGGGCCTCGGCGCGGGACGGCAGGGGCTCGGTGAGCGTGGGGAACAGGCGCCGCGCGAGGCGGCCGGTCGCGGCGTACCAGCGCCGCCACGCGTCGTGGTCGGCCGCGGGCGCCCCGACGGCGGCGAACGACGCCCGCGTGGCGGCGGCGTCGCCCGTGTCGACGAGCAGCCCCGCGTCGCCCACCGGCGTGTACGAGGAGTACCGCCGGCGCCGCAGGGTCAGGGGCAGGGCGAGCTCGTCGACGACCCGCCGCGGCAGCAGGGACACCAGGTAGGAGTACCGCGACAGCCGCGCGTCCACGCCCGGGAACACCGGGGCGGAGACCGCGGCCCCGCCCACGTGGTCGAGCCGCTCCAGGACGAGGACCGCCCGCCCCGCCCGCGCGAGGTACGCGGCGGCGGTGAGCCCGTTGTGCCCGCCGCCCACCACGACCGCGTCGTACCGGGCGGCGGGCACGGCGGTCATCCCTGGCCGAGCCGGGCCAGGAAGAGCGCCTCGCCCACGGCCAGGTTCTCGATCTCGCTCGGGTGCACGCTCTCGTTCGGCGCGTGGATGAGGCACGCGGGCTCCTCGACCCCGAGGAGCACGATCGACGCGTCCGGGTACTGGCTCGCCAGGATGTTGCACAGCGGGATGGAGCCGCCCTGGCCGGCCGTCACCGTGGCCTCGCCGTACGCGTCCGCGAGCGCCGCCGACAGGGTCTCGAAGACGTGCCCGTCGGTGCGGGCGGCGAACGGCTGCCCGACGGCGTCGCGCTCCACGGTGACGCGCACGCCCCAGGGGGCGTGGGCCTCGAGGTGGGCCACGAGCTTGTCCTGCAGGTCGAGGGCGTCCGCGCCGGGCGGCACCCGGAGGTTCAGCCGGGCCGCGGCGCGCGGCTGGATCGCCGCCGCGGAGCCCACGACCGACGGCGCGTCGATCCCGAGGATCGTCACCGCCGGGCGCGCCCAGAGCATGTCGGCCACGGCGCCGTCGCCCAGCAGCCGCGTCCCGGGGAGCGCGCCGGCGTCGCCGCGGAACTGGTCGGCGTCGTACCCGACGCCCGGCCAGGTGCCCGACGCGTCCACGCCGTCGATGGTCGTGTTGCCCTCCGTGTCGCGCAGGGACGCCAGGATCGCGACCAGCGCGGCGAGCGCGTCGGGCGCCGCGCCGCCGAACATGCCGGAGTGGATCTCGCCCTCGAGCGCCTCGACGTGCAGCACCACGGTGGTGGCGCCGCGCAGCGACACGGTGAGCGTCGGGAGGCCGAGGCGGGCGTTGCCGGTGTCCTGCACCAGCATCGCGTCGGCGGCGAGCGCCCCCGGGTTGGCCTCGACCCACTGGTCGAGGCCGCCGGTGCCCTGCTCCTCCGAGCCCTCGACCACGATGCGCACGCCCACCGGCAGGTCCTCGCCCACCAGCGAGCGCAACGCGCGCAGGGCCGTGAGGTGCGTGACGACGTTCCCCTTGCAGTCGGCGGACCCGCGCCCGTAGTAGCGGCCGTCGCGCTCCGTCAGCTCGAACGGCGGGGTCTTCCACGCGGCGTCGTCGAGCGGCGGCTGCACGTCGTAGTGCGCGTACAGCAGCACCGTCGGCGCGCCGGGCGGGCCGGGCCGGTACCCGACCACCACGTCCGAGCCGTCCGGGGTGCGCTCGCGGCGGGCGTCGTCGATGCCCTCCGCGCGGAAGGCGTCGACCACCCACTGCGCCGCGCGCTCGCACTCGGCGCGCGGGAAGAGGCGCTCGTCCGCGACGGACGGGATGGCGACGAGCGTGCGCAGGTCGTCCAGCGCGCGCGGCAGCAGCGGCGCGACGGCGGCGCGCAGGGCCTCGACGTCGGGGGCGGTGGTCATGAGCCCTCCTGGGTGGTGGACGGGTCGGTCGACTGGGTGGTGGTGGGGTCCAGGTTGAGCGAGTCGACGTACGCGTCGAACTCGTCGAGCTGGTCCGGGCAGTACGTCTCGATGACGAGGCGGTCGCCCTCCAGGCGCCGCTCGTCGAGCACCGAGGGGCGGATGCCGGGGCCGGCGGCGCCGTTGGCGGCCGCGAGGTTCGCGGTGGCGTCGACCAGCGCGGCCGGGTCGGTGCAGAACCCGCCGCCGTCGGAGCCGAGCACGCGGGCGATGGTCTCCTCGGAGAAGGACGTGATCCCGATCTCGGCGAACGCGGCGTGCAGCGTCGCGGCCTTCTGCTCCGCCTCGCGCTGGTCCTGCCGGTCCTGGTGGCCGGCGAACTGGATCATCATGACCGCGCCGAGCAGGAGCAGCAGCACCGCCGCCGCGGTGTACGTGATCCAGCGCTTGCGCCCCTGAGCCCCGCGCTCCGGCTCGTGCGACGGCGTCGTCGTGGTCATCTCAGGCCTCCGTCCCGGCGGCCGCCGGGCCCGCCGCGTCGTCCGCCGTGCCGTCGTCCTCCGCCGGCTGCCGCCACGACGGCTTGCGCAACCTCAGGAACAGCCACGGGATGAGCAGGCCGATGACGCCGAGCCCGCCGCCCACGATGAGGATGTAGACCCCCACCGAACCGCTCGAGAACTGGGCGGGCGGCACGAAGCCGATCACCATCGCGGCGACGGAGGCGAGGAAGCCCACCACGCACAGGACGCCGAGCGCGGGGGCGCGGTAACCGCGGGGGTGGTCCGGCGCGGTGCGGCGCAGGCGCATCGCCGCGACGAACAGCAGCAGGTACATGATCAGGTACACCTGCGTGGTGATCACCGACAGGATCCAGTAGGCGCTGGAGACGTCGGGGATGAACGCGTACAGCAGGGCGATGAACGTGGTGAACACGCCCTGCGCGACGAGGATGTTCTGCTGCACGCCGTTCTTGTTGAGCCGCTGCAGGAAGGGCGGCATGTAGCCCTCCTCGCGCGCCACCGTCAGCAGGCCCTTCGACGGCCCGGCGAGCCAGGTGAGCATGCCGCCGATCGACGCGGCGATGAGCATGAGGCCGAGGATCGGCGTCAGCCACGAGACGCCGAAGTTGGCGAAGAACGCGTCGAACGCCTGCATGACGCCCGCGGTGAGGGAGAGCTGGTCCGCCGGGATCACCCAGCTGATCGCGACTGCCGGGAGGATGAAGATCAGCAGCACCAGGCCGATCGCCAGGAACATCGCGCGCGGGAACTCCTTGCCGGGGTTCTTCAGCGTGTTCACGTGCACGGAGTTCATCTCCATGCCGGCGTACGACAGGAAGTTGTTGACGATGAGCACCAGCGACGCGATGCCCGTCCACTGCGGCAGCAGGTGGGAGGAGTCCATCGGCGCGGCCGAGGCGTTGCCCTGCCCGAGGAACACCATGCCCAGCACCACGAGGATCGCCGCGGGGATCAGCGTGCCGATGATCAGCCCCGCGCTCGACAGCCCCGCGACCGTCTTCGTGCCCTGCGACGACACCCACACGCCGGCCCAGTAGATGACGATGATGACGATCGCCACGTAGACGCCGTTGGACGCCAGCGCCGGGTTGATGACGTACGCGAGCGTGCTGGCCACGTACCCCAGCAGGCTCGGGTAGTAGAAGATCGTCATCGCGAACTGGCACCACACGGCCAGGAAGCCGAGCGGCTTCGAGAGCCCCTCCGCCACCCAGCGGTACACGCCGCCCGACCACCCCGACGCGAGCTCCGCCGAGACCAGCGACGTCGGCAGCAGGAACACGATCGCCGGCACGACGTACAGGAACACCGCCGCAAGGCCGTAGACCGCCATCGTCGGCGCCGCCCGCAGGCTCGCCACCGACGAGGTGATCATGAAGGCGAGCGTGAGCCAGGTGATGTAGTTGCGTGGCGTGCGCGCGGTCATCGCCTGCCGCACCTGCGCGCGGGTCGGCGGCGCCGTCCCCGTCCCCGACGTCGTCATGCCGACCTCCTCGACACCCGTGACCCCGGCGGACGCCGGACCTCTCGAACGATAAGAGGGCAGGTCACAGGGCGCACGGCGAACGGTCCGGAACCACTCCTCCGCCGGGCTGATAGCGTCCCGAGGCGTGAAGATCCTCGTGCCCGGAAACGTCCCCTTCGACCTCACGATCGACGTCCCGGGCGTCACGGTGGCGCACTACGTCATGCGCGACCCGGTGCCCGAGGAGCACGCCGACGCCGACGTCCTGGTCACGTGGTCCAGCCCGCAGCGGGTCCTGGAGGACGCCGCCCGGCGCATGCCGCGGCTGCGCTGGGTGCAGACCCTCAACGCCGGCCCCGACCAGGCGCTCGCGGCAGGGTTCGCCCCGGAGGTGGTGATCTCCTCCGGCCGCTCCCTGCACGACACGACCGTCGCCGAGCACACCCTGGCGCTCGTCCTCGCGTCGGTCCGCCGCCTCGACCGCACGCTCGCGGCGCAGCGCGACCACGTCTGGGACCGCGGCCTCGGCCGCGAGCAGGCCCGCGACGAGGCGCTGTTCACCCTGCGCGGCGCCCGCGTGACCGTCTGGGGCTTCGGCTCCATCGCGGCCGTCCTCGCGCCGCTGCTCGCCGCGCTCGGCGCGCAGGTCACGGGCGTCGCGTCGACCCCGGGCGAGCGCTACGGCTACCCCGTGGTCGGGTCGATCGACGAGGTGGCGCCCACCACGGACGTGCTGGTCTCGCTGCTGCCGGCCACCGACGCCACCCACCACGCGCTCGACGCGCGGGTGCTCGGGCTCCTGCCCCCGCACGCGCGGTTCGTCAACGCGGGGCGCGGCGCCACGGTGGACGAGGAGGCCCTGGTCGCGGCGCTGCGCGCCGGCACCCTCGCGGGGGCCGCGCTGGACGTCACGGAGACGGAGCCGCTGCCCGAGACCTCCCCGCTGTGGGACGCGCCGCACCTGATCCTCACGCCGCACGTCGCCGGCGGGCGGCCCCAGGACGCGGCCGCGTTCGTCACCGCGCAGCTGGAGGCGTGGCTGGCCGACGGCGCGGCGGGGCTGCGCAACGTCGTCGCGCGCTGAGGCCCCCGGGCCGGGCGCTACCAGCGGCCGGTGCGGGGCCGCGGCTGGCAGACGGGGCAGGTGTACGACGAGCGGTTCATGAACGCGTCGCGGCGGATCGGCGTGCCGCAGCGCGGGCACGGCTCGCCCTCGCGCCCGTAGGCCGCGAGGCCGCGGGCGAAGTAGCCGGACTCGCCGTTGACGTTGACGTACAGCGCGTCGAAGCTGGTGCCGCCCTGCGCGAGGGACTCCGTCATCACCTCGGTGGCGGCGTCCAGGGCGCGGCGCACCTCCACCGGCCGCAGCCGGTCGGTCGCGCGCGCGAAGTGCAGGCGCGCCCGCCACAGCGCCTCGTCGGCGTAGATGTTCCCCACGCCGGACAGCAGGCCCTGGTCGAGCAGCGCGCGCTTGATCCCCGTACGGCGGCGGCGCACCGCGGCGACCACCGCGTCGGCGTCGAACGACGGGTCCAGCGGGTCGCGGCCGATGTGCGCCGCCGGCTCCGGCACGGCCGCGAGGTCGCTGCCCAGGCCGCCGGGCGCGCCGTCGGGGGTCGGCTCCAGGTCCACCACCGACAGGTGCCCGAACGTCCGCTGGTCGACGAAGTCGAGGTACTCGGCGCCGCTGGGCGCGCCCGCGAGATGCAGGCGGACGCGCAGGTGCGGGTGCGCCCAGTCCCCCGCCACGGCCGGGTCGCGCACGAGGAGCTGCCCGGACATCCCGAGGTGCGCGAGGAGGGCGGCGCCGTCGTCGGACGCCGTCCCGGCCCCGGCCGGCGCGCCCAGGGGCAGCCAGAGGAACTTGCCGCGCCGGACGGCGGCGTCCAGGCGCCGGCCGCGGAGCTGGTCCGCGAAGCCCGCGGGGCCGCCGTCCTGGCGCCGTACGGAGTAGTCGCGGAACACCTCGACGTCGCGCACGACGGCGCCCACCACCAGGCGGTCGAGGCCGTCGCGGACGGTCTCGACCTCGGGGAGCTCAGGCACCGGCGGCGTCGGTCACCGGTGCCGACCCCGGGACCGGCAGGTCCTGCAGGGCGTGGTACGCCTCCTCGGCGGCCGCCTGCTCGGCGTGCTTCTTGGCGGTCCCCGTGCCGAGGCCCAGCACCGGGCCGGCCGCCACCTGCGCGTGGAAGACGCGGGCGTGCTCCGGGCCCTCGCCCGTCACCTCGTACACGGGGGCGCCGAACCCGCGCGCGGCGGCCGCCTCCTGCAGCGAGGTCTTCCAGTCGAGGCCCGCGCCGAGGTCGGCGGCGGCCTCGAGGGTGGTGTCCACGAGGCGGTGCACCAGCGCGCGCGCCGGCTCCAGCCCGTGCGACAGGTAGGTCGCGCCGATCAACGCCTCGACGGTGTCCGACAGGATCGAGTCCTTGTCGAAGCCGCGCGTGCGGATCTCGCCCTTGCCCAGCAGCACGTAGGCGCCGAGGTCGAGGCGGCGGGCGATCGCGGCGAGCGCGCGCTGGGACACCGTCGCCGCGCGCATCTTCGCCAGCTCGCCCTCGGACTGGTCCGGGTGACGCCGGTAGAGCGCCTCCGTGACGACGAGGCCGAGCACGGTGTCGCCCAGGAACTCGAGCCGCTCGTTGGTGGGGATGCCCCCGGCCTCGTGCGCGAACGAGCGGTGCGTCAGGGCGAGCACGAGAAGCTCGGGGTCCAGGTGGACCCCGAGCTTCTCGAGAAGAGCGGTCGGCTCCGGCTGCTGCCGGGTGCCGCGTGCAGGCATGTCAGCCCGCGTGCTCGGTGCGCAGCGCCTCGGCGTACTGACGGCCCTTGTACGCGCCACAGGTGGGGCACGCGGCGTGGGACAGCTTCTGCCCCTTGCAGCTCGGGCACGTGGTGAGGACGGCCGCGGTGGTCTTCCACTGCGAGCGACGCGCCCGGGTGTTGCTGCGCGACATCTTGCGCTTCGGAACAGCCACGGCTAGCTCTCTTTCGTCTCGTCGGACACGCTCGACTCCTCGAGCATGGTCTGCAGTGCCGACCAGCGAGGGTCGACCAGGTCGTGATGGTGGTCAGGATCGTCGGCCAGCCGGGCCCCGCAGACGGAGCACAGGCCGGGGCAGTCCTGACGGCACAGCGGTTGAAATGGTAGTGCAGTCACGAGCGAATCCCGAACCGCCGGCTCGATGTCGGCCTGGTCGTCGACCAGCACCGCCTCGTCCTCGGCCTCCTCGTCGCCCGCGTCCTCCGCCGCCTGCGCCCTGTCGGGGTAGGCGAAGAGCTCCTGCACGTGCACGGTCACCTGCCGGGACACCGGATCGAGGCAGCGCACGCACTCCCCCACCGCCGTGCCGCGCACGACTCCGGAGACCAGCACCCCTTCCAGCACCGACTCGAGCCGCAGGCCCAGGGTCAGGTTGTCGCCCTCGGGCACGCCGATGACGGCGGTACCCATGTCCGCGGGGGCGGGCACGACGCGCGCGACCTCCAGCATCGTGCCGGGTCGCCGCGACAGCTCGTGCGTGTCGAGCACGAGCGGCGAGGGCTTCGCGGTAGCGATGGCAGGCTCCAGGGACAGACGGGAAGAAAGGGGGCGGCCCGGACTCGGACCAGCGACCTAGTCTAGGCCATCGCGGCCGCAGGTGGCAGCACGCCCGGACGTGACCCGTCTCTCATGCGCTGGTCAGGACTGCTTCCCCTGCGGCCACCGCGGGTCGGCGACGGCGTCCCACCGCACGCGGGGCGAGCCCTGCTCCAGGCGGTCGGCCAGCTTGTCCCGGCCCGCGCGCACCTGGCTCGTGAGGGCGTCCAGGTCCTGCTGGAAGTCGGCGAGGCGGCCGTCGCAGTACGCGTCCGCGTCGGTCCGCAGCGCGGCCGCGCGGCGCTCCGCCTCGGCCACGATCTCCGCGGCCCGGGACTGCGCCTGCACGACCACCTGCTCGGTCTGCACCAGCTCGATGGCGCGGGCCCGGGCCGACGCCACGATCTCCTCCGCCTGGCGGTGCGCGTCGTCCAGCGTGTCCCGCGCGGAGGCGAGCACCTCGTCGGCGCGGGCCACCTGGGTGGGCAGCGCGTCGCGCAGCTCGTCGACCAGCGCGAGGGCCTGCTCGCGGTCGACCTTGACGTTGGTCGACAGCGGCACCGACCGCGCGTTCTCGACCAGCGCCGCCAGGTCCTCGAGGATGTCCAGGAGCCCGCCCGCGGGGTTCTCCTGGTCGTCCACGGTCGGGGTCTCGGTCGTCTCGCTCATCACTTGCTCCCTCGCTCCAGTGCCGCCCGCACCGCCGCGGCGACGCCGGGCGGCACGAGGTCCTCGATCGGCCCGCCGTACCGCGCCACGTCCTTGACCAGCGACGACGCGACGTGCGCGTAGCGCTGCTCGCCGGGCACGAAGACCGTCTCGACGCCCGTCAGGTGCCGGTTCATGAGGGCCATCGGCAGCTCGGCGTCGAAGTCCGCACCGCCACGCAGCCCCTTGACCACGGCGACCGCGCCGACCTCGTGGCAGAAGTCGACCAGCAGGCCCGGCACGACCTCGACCCGCACGTCGGCGGTCTCCGGGTCGGCGGCGAGCGCGGCCCGGGCGAGCTCCACCCGCTGCTCCGGGCCCAGCAGCGCGTTCTTGGACGCGTTGCGGGCCACCCCGACCACGACCTCGTCGAACATCCGGCGCGTGCGCCGGACGATGTCGAGGTGGCCGAGGGTGATCGGGTCGAACGACCCGGGGCAGACGGCGATGCTCACGCCGTCACGCTAGTACAGGGCGACGGCGATCCCCGGGAGCCCGGCCGGGCCCGTCGCGGGTGCCCCGCGGGCGCCCGCGGGGTGCCGCGGACGCCCGGCGGGGACACCATGGTGGGCATGCCCCCAGCCCCCGGCCCGGCGCCCGCGGTCGTCCCGCTCACCACCGACACCCAGCTCGCGTCGCTGTGGCGCGACGTCCTCGCACCGTCGTTCCCGCCCGCCGAGCTGATGTCGCTGGAGGACCTGCGCGCCGGCTGCCGTGCGGGCGCGCAGACGGCGCTGGGGGTCGAGCGCGACGGCCGCGTCGCCGCCGGGATCGTCGCGTCCTGGTCGCCGTCCACGCGGGTGCTGCTGGTCGACTACCTCGCCATCGCCCCGGGCGGGCGCGGCGGCGGCGTCGGCGGCCTGCTGCTGGACCGGTCCGTCGCGGCCTGGCGGGCGGAGCGCTCGCCGGCCCTCGTGCTGGCGGAGGTCGAGCACCCCGCCCACCACCCCGCGCACCCCCAGCACGGGGACCCGGCGGCCCGCCTGCGCTTCTACGCGCGGCACGGCGCACGGGCCCTGGCGCTCCCCTACTTCCAGCCGGGCATGGGCGGGCCGGGCTCGCCTCGCGTCCCGGCGATGCTGCTCGTCGCGCTGGACGTGGGCGCGGAGGCGGGCGGCGGCGCGGACGAGGGCGGGGACGGGTGGCCGGACTCCGTGCCCGGCGACCCCGTCCACGGGTTCCTCGCCGAGCACCTCGTCGCCTGCGAGGGCGCGCTGGTCGAGGACGCCGCCACGCGACGGCTGCTCGGCGCCGCGGCCGGCGACCGCGTCCCGCTCGTCGACCCCGCCGACCCGGTCGCGCTGGCCGCCGTCCCCGTCGCCACGCTCGAGGGCGCGGAGCGCTACGCCCCGCCCCGGTCAGCCGGCTGAGCCCGCCTCGTCGCCCTCGGCCGCGACGTCGGCCGCCGGCTCGGACTCGGGCTCGGGCTCGGGCTCGGCGTAGTGCACCGCCGTCTCGCCGTAGTCCTTGCGCGCGAACGCCGCCAGGCCGGCGGGCCAGGCCGGCTCGGGGCTGCGCGTCGAGCGCTCGACCACGACGACGGCGCCCGCGGCGAGCACGCCGGGGGCGGCGAGGTGTGCGAGCACCGTCGTGAGCGCGTCGTCGGCCAGGTCGTAGGGCGGGTCGAGGAAGACGACGTCGAACCCCCGCCCCGCGGTCCCGCCGGCGGGCGCCGCGCCCGCGGCGAACCGCTCGGCGGCGTCGGCGACGACCCGCACCTCGCGCTGCAGGCCCAGGGTCGCGACGTTGCGGCGGGCGACGTCCGCCGCCCGCCGGTTCGCGTCGACGAGCACCACCTCGGCGGCGCCGCGGCTGGCGGCCTCCAGACCGAGCGCGCCGGAGCCGGCGTACAGGTCCAGCACCCGCGCGCCGTCCAGCACGTCGAGGTGGTCCAGCCGGGAGAAGATCGCCTCGCGGACCCGGTCGCTGGTGGGTCGCGTCCCCTTCGGCGGCACCTGCAGCGAGCGCCCGCCGAACCGGCCGGCCACGATCCTCGTCATGCCGCCGAGCCTAGGTCACCCGCCCCCCGGCCCCGCGACCCGCGCGGCGGTCAGGCCCGCTCGAGGAACTCCTCCTGCTCGTCGTCCAGCTGGGCCGCGATCGCCGCGCGCAGCACCGGGTGGTCGCCGAGCTCCAGGTCGGCGTCGACCACCGCGGACGCCTCGCGGCGCGCGTCGGCGATGAGGTCGGCGTCCTGCACCACCCGCAGGAGGCGCAGGGAGCTGGACTTCCCGGACTGGGCCGCGCCGAGCACGTCGCCCTCGGAGCGCAGCTCCAGGTCGAGGGTCGCGAGCCGGAAGCCGTCCGTGGTCTCCGCGAGCGCCTCGACGCGCGTCGCGGCGGGCGTGCCCGGCTGCGCCGTCGAGACGAGCAGGCACAGCCCGGCCGCGGCGCCACGCCCCACCCGGCCGCGCAGCTGGTGCAGCTGCGACAGGCCGAAGCGGTCGGCGTCGAACACCACCATCACGGTCGCCTCGGGGACGTCGACGCCCACCTCGATCACCGTCGTGGAGACCAGCACCTGCAGCTCGCCGGCCGCGAACGCGGCCATGGCGGACTCCTTGTCCGCGGCCGCCATCTGCCCGTGCAGCACGCCGACGTCCAGCCCGGCGAGCGCGGGCGTCTCCCGGAGCATGTCGGCGACCTCGAGCACGGCGCGCAGCGGCGGCCGGTCGTCGGCCCCCTCGGCGTCCACGAGCTCCAGGAGGTCGGGCACGTCGTCGAAGTCCTTCGACGCGGCCCCGCCGCCCGCCGGCAGGTCGGCGTCGGGGTGGATCCGCGGGCACACGACGTACGCCCGGTGCCCCTTGTCGACCTCCTCGCGCACACGCGCCCACGTGCGCTCCATCCAGCGCGGGTTGCCGGCGGGCACCACGTGCGACGTGATCCCGGCCCGCCCGGCGGGCACCTCGGTGAGCGACGACGTCTCGAGGTCGCCGAACACCGTCATCGCGACCGTCCGCGGGATGGGCGTGGCCGTCATGACGAGCACGTGCGGCGCCACCCGTCCCTTGGCGCGCAGCGCGTCGCGCTGCTCGACGCCGAACCGGTGCTGCTCGTCCACGACGACCAGCCCGAGGTCGGCGAACTGCACCTGGTCGCCGAGCAGGGCGTGGGTGCCCACGACGATCCCCGCCTCGCCGCTCGCCGCCTGCAGCAGCGCCTCCTTGCGCGCGGCCGCGCCGAGCGAGCCGGTGAGGAGCGCCACCCGGGTGCCGTGCGCGGCGCCGCCGAGCAGGCCGCCCTCGGCGAGCGGGCCGAGCAGGGCACGCAGCGTGCGCGCGTGCTGCGCGGCGAGCACCTCGGTGGGCGCGAGGAGCGCGGCCTGGCCGCCGGCGTCGACGACCTGCAGCATCGCGCGCAGCGCCACGACCGTCTTGCCCGAGCCCACCTCGCCCTGCAGCAGCCGCTGCATGGGCCGCGCCTGCGCGAGCTCGGCCGCGAGGTCCTCCCCGACGGACCGCTGGCCCTCGGTGAGCGTGAACGGCAGGCCGGCGTCGAAGTCGGCCAGCAGGCTCGCCCCGCCCGACCCGCGCAGCGGGCGCGCGGTGGCCTCCTGCTCCGCGGCGTGCGCGCGCCGCTGCGCGAGCGCCGCCTGCAGCACGAACGCCTCCTCGAACCGGAACCGGTGGCGCGCCCGCTGCCACGCGCGCTGGTCGTCCGGCACGTGGATCGCCCGCAGGGCGTCGAGCCGCCCCGGCAGCCCGGCGCGCTCCCGGACGTCGGCGGGCACCGGGTCCTCGACGTCGGCCTCGGTGAGCGGGTCGAGCACCGTGCGCACGGCGCGCTGGATGCGCCAGCTCGGCACGGCCGACGACGCGGGGTAGATCGGGATGGGCCGGCTCGCCTCGAACATGGCGGACTCGGCGTCGTCCGCGTCGACGCCGACCAGCACGTAGTCCGGGTGCGTGAGCTGGCGGGTCCCCCGGTACTCGCTGACCACGCCGGTGAACAGGCCCACGCGGCCCGGCCGCAGCTTGTCCTCGTGCGGCCGCAGCGCGCCGGCGCGCTTCGCGAAGAACGTCAGGGCGAGCTCGTGCCGCCCGTCGGTCACGACGGCCTGGAGCATCGCGCCGGCCCGCGACCGCATCGTCCGGACGGTGGCGTGCGCGACGCGGGCCATCACCGTGACGTGCTCGCCGAGCGCGAGCCGGTCCATGTCCGTGAGCGTGCCCGGGTCGCCGTAGCGCCGCGGGTAGTGGCGCAGCAGGTCGCCCGCCGTGACCAGCCCGAGCTTCTCCAGCGGCGCGGCGCTGCGCGCGCCGAGCACCTTCGTCAGGGCCTCGCCCTCGCGTCCCGTCACGCCTGCGCCTCCACCCCGGGCACCGCGACCCCCGGCACCCCGGCACCGTGCGTCTCGACCCCGAGCCTCTCGACCCCGTGCGTCTCGACCCCGTGCGTCTCGACCCCGTGCGTCTCGACCCCGTGCGTCTCGACCC
This sequence comes from Isoptericola sp. NPDC057653, assembly GCF_042799955.1. NCBI lineage: Bacteria > Bacillati > Actinomycetota > Actinomycetes > Micrococcales > Promicromonosporaceae > Isoptericola > Isoptericola sp. NPDC057653. Next base: position 1,065,390 of record NZ_JBHVHP010000002.1, read on the forward strand.
CGAGCGTCACGCCCGCGCCGGGCCGGCCGGTCGTGAGCACCACCACCTCCGCGTCGGGCACCGCGTCGGCCGCCGCCCGGACGAGGTCGTCCAGCGCCGCGGGCGCGGCGTCCGCGTCCGCCAGGACGGTGACCAGCTCCGCGTCCGGCGCCGCGGCGAGGAGCCTGTCGAGCGCGCGCGCCGCCTCCGCGGCGTCGCCGGCCCACGTCGTCAGGCGCCCGAGCGCCGCGCGCACGGCCGCGGGCACGCCGTCGGTGCCGTCCTCGTCCGCACCCACCTCCGCGAGCGCGGCGACCGCCGTGACGACGCGCACGTCGTCGGCCGCGTCCAGCAGCACGACGGCGGGCTCGTCCGCCCCGGGGTCGCGGTGGTCGGCCAGCGACCGCGTCAGCGCGTCGGTGCCGCCGGGCACCGGGCCCGGCACGACCAGCACGCGCGCGGCCGGCACGCCGAGGGCGGCCTGGGCGAGGTCGTCGGCCGTCACGGGCCGGTCGAGGTCGAGCAGCACGACGGCGCCGCCGCGCGCCAGCTCGCCGGCGAGCGCGGGGGCGCCCGTCGCGACCACCGCGCCCCACGCCGCGTCGACGGGGACGCCCGACCCCACCCCGTGCTCCCCGAGCACCGCGAGGTGCCGCACGTGCACGCGCGAGACGGCGCCGTCGGCGGCCCAGCGGCGGGCCACGTCGAGCCCGCCCGCGAGATCGTTCGTGTGCACGTGCGCCTGCCAGAGCGACTCGTCGCCCGGAGTGGCCGGCTCGTCCGGGGAGTCGAGGTCGTCCGGCTCGTCGGGCTCGTCCGCGCCGCCCACCACGACCACCGACTCGCCGATGGCGTCCAGGTCGCGGCGCAGCGCGTCCGCGACGGCCCCGGGGCCGAAGTCCGCGGCGGCGGCGGGGCGGTGCAGCACGAACATCAGCTCGAGCGCGTCGTCGTGCGCGTGCCCGTCGGCGACGAGCCCAGGGTCTCGCCCCGCGTCCGCGTCGGCGGGCCGCGGCTCGCCCTGGCGCAGCTCGACGTCAAGGGTCACGGGGCCGGTCACGGGCGCCATCGTGCCGGGCGCCTCCGACACGGCCCGGTGCGCCTCGGCGAGCGCCCCCAGCACCAGCAGCAGGCCGCCGGCCCCGGCGTCGAGCACGCCCGCGGCGCGGAGGGTCTCGAGCGAGCCGGCGCTCGTGAGCAGGGCGTCGCGTGCCCCCGAGCGGGCGGCGTCGAGCACCTCCTGGCGGCGGCGGTGCCGGTCCGGCTCCGCGACGGCGGCGGGCAGGCCGTCCGGGGCCGCCGTGCGTGCCGCGTCCGCCGCCGCGTCCGCGGCGGTGAGGATCGTGCCCGGTGCGGGGTGCGCGACGGCGAGCCGGGCGGTCCGCGCGGCCGTGGCCAGCGCCCACGCGAGGGGCTCGCCGCGGGTGGCGGCAGCGGCCAGGCCCCGCAGCCACTCGCTGAGGATCACGCCGGAGTTGCCGCGCGCGGCGAGGAGGGCGCCGCGGGCCAGCACCCGCAGGAGGCGCGCTCCGCCCGCGCCCTCGGGCTCCTCCTGCACGGCGTGCGCGCCCTCGCGCAGCGTGAGGTACAGGTTCGTCCCGGTGTCGCCGTCGGCGACCGGGAACACGTTGACCCCGTCGAGCGCCGTGCGGGCCCCGCCGAGCGCCTCCACGGCCGTCCGGACCCACAGCCGCACGACGGCCGCGTCCCTCAGGTCCGGGTCCGTCACGTCGCCTCCCGCTGGCTCTCGACCACCCCGCCATGCTCCCCTGGCCCGGCGGCGTCCGCGGCCCACGGTAGCGGTGAGGCACCCCACGTTGAGGGTCACCCTCAGGATCGGCTATCCTCGTGTGGTTGCCCGGGCGGTTCCGGGCTCCCCCAGACCACACACTTCACGTCCTGCTGCCCTGGCGCGGGACGTGTCACGACGATTCAGGAGAGACCGTGGCTGCCAACTGCGACGTCTGCGGCAAGGGCCCGGGCTTCGGGCACAGCATCTCGCACTCCCACATCCGCACGAAGCGCCGCTGGAACCCGAACATCCAGCGCGTCCGTGCCGTGGTCGCGGGTACCCCCAAGCGTGTCAACGTCTGCACCTCTTGCCTCAAGGCAGGCAAGGTGACGCGCCAGGCCTGAGCCTGCGCGCCGGGCGCACGCCCGGTCGTCGACGCTTGTCGCGAGACGCCCGTCGGGATCTTTCCCGGCGGGCGTCTTGTCGTCCCGGGTTCCGTCCGCTCCGTTGCCCGCCGCGACCGGCAAAGAATTCGTGAAGGATTCACCAAACTGCCTTGGCCGAGGGCATGCCGTCGTGGCACCCTGAGCAGATGATCGTGCAGACCGACAACGACGTGGAGATCCGTCCCGCCGACGTGACCGACGCCGGGCGCATCGCGCAGGTGCACGTCACGTCGTGGAAGGGCGCCTACGCCGCCGTGCTGCCGGCCGAGTACCTCGACTCCCTCGACGTCGACGACCGCGCCGCGCAGTGGCAGCGGATCCTCGACGAGGGCACGCGCACGACGCTGGTCGCCGAGGGTGACGGCCGCCTCCTCGGCTTCGCCTCCTACGGCCCGTCGCGCGACGAGGACGCCGAGGAGGGCGACCTCGAGCTGTACGCGATCTACCTCGACCCCGAGTCGTGGGGCCGCGGCGTGGCCCGCGACCTCATGCGCACCGTCCTGTCGGACGTGCCCGAGGGCGTGCCCATGTCGCTGTGGGTGCTGTCGCAGAACGACCGCGCGCGGCACTTCTACCGCCGCCACGGCTTCCACCCCGACGGCGTCGAGCGCATGGACGACATCGGCGACACCCCGGTCACCGAGGTCCGCTACCGCCGGGGCTGACCCCGACGGTGCGGCGCGGCCGCCGACTCAGCCCGCGAAGTGGTCCCAGCCGGGGCCGGTCGCGGGCTCGCCGCCGTCGACGGTGACGCCGGGCTCCGCAGCGGCGAGCACCCGCCCGACCCGCCGGAACCCCGCGGGCAGCGCCGCGTCCGGCGGGAACGTGGCGAGCAGGCCGTGGTCCTCTCCCCCGGACAGCACCCAGCCGAGCGCCGCGACCGCGTCCGCCCCGAGCGCCCGCGCCGCGGGCAGCAGTCGCGCCACGTCGGTGGCGAGGGCCGTGGTCTCCAGGTCCAGGCCCACCCCGCTGGCGCGCGCGATCCGGCCCGCGTCGCGCAGCAGACCGTCCGAGACGTCGAGCATCGCGGTGGCGCCCGCGGTCGCCGCCCCGGGCCCCGCGGCGAGCGGGGCGTCGGGGCGCAGGTAGCCCCCGACGTACGGCCCGAGCTCCCCGTCCGCGCCCGGCGCGCCGTCCGCCGGGGCGGCGGCGCCCGCGTCGAGCAGCGCCAGGCCAGCGGCCGACAGGCCCCTGTTCCCCGCGTACGCGACGACGTCCCCCGCCCGCGCGCCGGAGCGCGTCACCGGTGCCCGGCCCTGCAGGTCGCCGTGCGCGGTCACCGCCACCACGACGGCGTCGCCGCCCGACAGGTCGCCGCCGACGACGCCCGCGCCCGCGGGGGTCCCGGCGTCCGCCAGCCCGCGCGCCAGCCCGGTCACCCAGCCCACCGGCAGGTCGCCGGGCACCACCAGCGAGACCACGAGGGACGTCGGACGAGCGCCCATCGCCGCGACGTCCGCCAGGTTGGCCGTCGCGGCCCGGACGCCGACGTCGTACCCCGTCGACCAGCGGCGGCGGAAGTGCCGGTCCTCGACCAGCACGTCGGTGGTGACGACGAACCGCCCGTCGGGGGCCGCGACCACCGCGGCGTCGTCCCCGGGCCCCAGGAGCGTTGCCTCGGCACCCGGCAGGAGGGGGAAGATCCGGGCGAGGAGCTCCTCCTCGGAGAGGTCGCGCACGAGGGGGCGGGTGGCGTCGGTCACGGGACGACTGTAGGCGGTCGGCGGGCCCTCCCGGCCCGGTAGCGTGGGCGTCGTGCCCCGTCGTCGTTTCCCGCTGACCCGCGCTCCCCGGACCCGTGCCGTCGCGCTGGCCGCCCTCGTCGTCGCCCCGCTCGCGGCATGCGCCCCGACCATCGGCGAGACGCCGGCCGAGGACGCCGCCGACCCGGCGTGCGCCCCGGTCATGCTCGCGCTGCCGGACACGCTCGCCGGCGACCTGCCGCAGCGCGACACCAACGCCCAGGCCACCTCGGCGTGGGGCGACCCCGGCGCGGCCGTCACGCTGCGCTGCGGCGTCACCCCGCCCGGCCCGTCGGCCGACTGCCAGCGCGTCGAGTCCGGCGCGGGCGCGGTCGACTGGATCGTCGTGGCCGGCAAGGACGGCACCTGGAGGTTCACCACCTACGGGCGCGAGCCGGCAGTCGAGGTCCTGGTGCCGCCGTCCGTCACCGAGAACCACTCGACGTCGTTCGTGGGCGACCTCGCGCAGGCCGTCAACACCGTCCCCGCCACCGCGACCTGCACCTGACGCGCCGCCGGGGCGCCTGTCGGCGCCTCGTGCCACGGTGGGGGGCATGGACCAGCGCGTGAGCCTCGTCACCCTCGTCGTCTCCGACCTCGCCGCCACCCGGCGCTTCTACGTCGACGGGCTGGGCTGGGACCCGCTGCTCGAGGCGCCCGGCGAGGTGCTCATGTTCCAGGTGGGTCAGCACGTGGTGCTGTCGCTGTGGGACGAGGGGCACGCCGTCGAGGAGATCGGGCCGGTCGTGCGGGGCGGCACGGCGCCGCTCACGCTCGCGCACAACGTGGGCGCGCCCGCGGCGGTGGACGCCGTGCTCGAGGACGCCCGCCGGGCCGGCGCGCCGACCGTCCGCGACGGCGTGCGGCGCGAGTGGGGCGGCTACTCCGGCTACTTCACCGACCCGGACGGGTTCCTCTGGGAGGTGGCGCACGCGCCCGGGCCGCTCGGCGAGCTCGTCGTGCCCTGACCCGCCGAGCGGGCGGCGGTCAGCGCAGCCCGGTGGGGCGCTCGAGGGCGAGCTGGATGAGCTCGTCCACCAGCTCCGGGTAGCTCACGCCCGAGGCCTCCCACATGCGCGGGTACATCGAGAACGGCGTGAAGCCGGGCATGGTGTTGATCTCGTTGACCACGACGCGCTCGTCGGGCGTGACGAAGACGTCCACGCGCGAGAGCCCCTCGGCCTCCACGGCCTCGAAGGTGCGCACGGCGACCTCGCGGACCTCGTCCAGCACGTGCGGGGGCAGGTCCGCCGGGCAGCGCAGGTCGACGTGCGCCTCGTCGAGGTACTTGGCCTCGAAGTCGTAGAACGCGTGGCTGTCGTGGTCGACGACGATCTCGCCCGGCAGGGACGCGCGCGTCGGGGCGCCGTCGCGGCCGCCGAGCACGGCGCACTCGATCTCGCGGCCGTCGATGCCGGCCTCCACGATCACCTTGGGGTCGTGCACGCGCGCGGCCTCGACGGCGGCGGGCAGGTCCGCCAGGTCGTCCACGCGGGTGATGCCGAGCGACGACCCGGCGCGCGCCGGCTTGACGAACAGCGGCAGCCCCAGCGGCTCGACGGCGGCGACGCAGGCCGCGGGGTCCCGCTCCCAGTCGCGCGGGCGCAGCACGACGTACGGCCCGACGGCGAGCCCCTGGCCCGCCAGCACGAGCTTCATGAAGTGCTTGTCCATGCCCACGGCCGACGCGAGCACGCCCGCGCCGACGTAGTGCACGTCCGACAGCTCCAGCAGGCCCTGCACGGTGCCGTCCTCGCCGAACGGCCCGTGCAGCAGCGGGAAGACGACGTCGACCTCGCCGAGCAGCGCCGGCACCTGGCCGGGCTCCAGCACGCGCAGGGTGCGCTCGCCCTGCGTCAGGGAGAGCACCACCTCGGCGCCGGACTCGGCGGTGACCTCGGGGAGGCGGCCGTCGGCGATCTGCCAGCGGTCCGGGTCGTCGGCCGCGACGACCCAGCGGCCCTCGCGCGTGATGCCCACGGGCACGACGTCGTACCGGTCGCGGTCGATCGCGCGCAGCACGCCGCTCGCGGTCGACGCGGAGATGGCGTGCTCGCCCGAGCGGCCGCCGAACAGCACGGCGACGCGGGTCTTGCGCGAGGCGCCGTCGCCCGCGGTCGGGACGACAGGGACGGAGGCGGTGGTGGCGTCGGACATCGCCGCCCAACCTACCGGACCCGCCCCCGCCGTCCGGACCGGATCACCGGGCGCGCAGCTCCTTGCGCAGGATCTTGCCCGCCGCGGACTTCGGCACCGCCTCGACGAACTCGACGACGCGCACCTTCTTGTACGGGGCGACCTGCTCGGCGACGAACGCCTGCACGTCGTCGGCCGTGAGCGTGCTGCCCTCGGCCCGCACCACGAACGCCTTCGGCACCTCGCCGGACTCCGGGTCGGGCACACCGATCACCGCGGCGTCCGCGACCTCGGGGTGGGTGAGCAGCAGCGCCTCGAGCTCGGCGGGCGCCACCTGGTAGCCCTTGTGCTTGATCAGCTCCTTGAGCCGGTCGACGACGGTGAACGCGCCGTCGGCGTCGACGGTGACGATGTCGCCGGTGTGCAGGAACCCGTCGGGCTCGAGCGTGTCGCGGGTGGCCTGCTCGTCCGCCAGGTACCCGACCATGACGTTCGGCCCGGCGCACAGCAGCTCGCCCGGCGCGCTCACGCCCGTCTCCGGCTGCGCGATGGTCTCCCCCGTCGCCGGGTCCACGATCCGGGCCAGCATGTTCGGCACGAGCATGCCGACGGTGCCCGGCGAGACGTCGGGCCGGTCGACGGGCACCACGTGCGAGACCGGCGACATCTCCGACATCCCGTAGCCCTGCAGCACGCGCGCGCCGGGCAGCCGGCGGCCCACCGCCTCGGCCAGGTGCTCGTCGAACGGCGCCGCCCCGGACATGAGCATCCGCACGCTGGACAGGTCGCGGCCGGCCGCCGCCGGGTGCTTCGCGAGCGCCAGCGCGATCGGCGGCGCGACGAACAGCACCGTGGCGCGGTGCTGCTCGACGACCCGCAGGTACTCCGCGAGGTCGAACCGGGGCAGCGTGACGAGCGTCGAGCGCTGGTACACGGCGCCGTTCATGAGCACCGTCATCCCGTAGATGTGGAAGAACGGCAGCACGGCCGGGATGACGTCCTCCGGCACCAGCGGGAGGAACGCCTCGGTCTGCAGCACGTTCGCCACGAGGTTGCGGTGCGTGAGCATCACGCCCTTGGGCAGCCCCGTGGTCCCGGACGAGTACGGCAGCACCGCGAGGTGCGTGCGGGGGTCGAGGTCGACGTCCGGCGCGGCGTGCCCGCCGGCCAGCAGCTCCGCCAGCGACGGGTGCCCGTCCGCGCCGTCGAGCACGACGACGTCGCCCGGGTCCGTGCCGGCGGCCTCGGCGCCCGCCTCCGCCGCGGCCAGCAGCGCGGACACCGTGACGAGCGCCTTCGCCCCCGACGACCGCAGCTGCTTGGCGACCTCCCGCCCCGACGCGAGGGCGTTGACCGTCGTGACCGTGATCCCCGCGCGCAGGAGCCCGTGGAAGACGGCGACGAACGCGGGCACGTTGGGGCAGTGCAGGGCCACGACGTCCCCGACGCCGAGCCCGCGCGCGGCGAACGCGCCCGCGATCGCGTCGACCTGCGCGCGCAGCTCGCCGTAGGTGGTGGTGGCGGCGGTGGGGCCGTCCACCAGGGCGACGCGGTCGAGGTCGGCGCCCGCGAGCGGCGCGAAGAGGAAGTCGTACAGACTGACGTCGGGGATCTCGACGTCGGGATGGAGGCTGCGGATGACGCCGCTGTCGGCAGGGCTGGCTTCAGGGCGGGCTGCGCTGGTGTCGGACATGGCGGTCCCTTCGTGCGGCACGGTCCTCGTCGACCGTGTGGCACCGGAGCGTAGCGCCGGGAACCGATCGCGCGGTGCCGGCGTTGGGGCGTTCGTGGACATCACCCTCACGACGGAAGCCGTCATGGCGCCCGCGGCCGACGAGAGCGCCGCGCCCGCCGACGACCCCAGCCATAGTCCGGGCTCCCCGCAGCCCCGACGAGAGGCGGTGCGCGTCCGATGACCGCCGCCCTCTCCCTCCTCCTCGGGCTCCTGGTGATCCTCGTGATCACCGCGGCGACGGCGTACTTCGTCGCCCAGGAGTTCGCCTACATGACCGTGGACCGCTCCCGGCTCGCCGCCCGCGCGGAGGCCGGTGACGCGACCGCGCAGCGGGCCCTCGCCGTCACCCGGCGCACGTCGTTCGTGCTCTCGGGCGCCCAGCTCGGCATCACCGTCACCGGCCTGCTGGTCGGCTACGTGGCCGAACCGCTGGTCGGCGACGCGCTCGGCACCCTGCTGGGCGGCGTCGGCGTCCCGACCGGCGTCGGCGTGGCCGTCGGCACCGTCGCGGCGCTGGCCGTCTCGACGCTGGTGCAGATGCTGTTCGGCGAGCTGTTCCCGAAGAACCTAGCGATCGCCCGCCCGGAGCCCACGGCCCTGCGCCTGGCGGGCTCCACGACGGCGTACCTCACGGTGCTCGGCTGGCTCATCGCCGTGTTCGACAAGGCGTCGAACGCGCTGCTGCGCCTGCTGCGCATCGAGCCGGTGCACGACGTCGAGCACTCCGCCACGGCCCGCGACCTGGAGCACATCGTCGCGGACTCGCGCTCCAGCGGCGACCTGCCCGACGACCTGTCGATGCTGCTGGACCGCATCCTCGACTTCCCGCAGCACGACGCCCGCCACGCGATGATCCCCCGCTCGCGCGTCGGGACGGTCGAGCCCGGCCTCACGGTGGGCGAGCTGCGCACCCTCATGGCGGGGGGCCACTCGCGCTACCCGGTGGTCGACGGCGAGGACCAGGCGCTCGGCGTCGTCCAGCTCATGGACGTGCTGCGCACCGGGCTCACGGACGACGCTCCTGTGACGGACCTGATGCGCCCCGTCACCGTGCTGCCGACCCTCATGCCGCTGCCCGCCGCCCTGACGGAGCTGACGCGCTCGCGCAACCAGCTCGCCGTCGTCGTCGACGAGTACGGCGGCTTCGCCGGCGTCCTCACCCTCGAGGACCTCGCGGAGGAGCTCGTCGGCGAGATCACGGACGAGCACGACGACGACGAGACGGCCACCGTCACGGCGGAGACCGACGACACCTGGGTGATGGGCGGCGACGTGCACCTCGACGAGGCGGAGCGGGCCCTGGGGCACGACCTGCCCCGCGGCGACCACGAGACCGTCGCCGGGCTGCTCATCGCGCAGCTCGGCGCCCTGCCCCGCGCGGGCGACGCGGTCACGGTGGAGCTGCCGCCCGACCCGGCCGACCTCGCGCACGACGAGCCCGTCGAGCGCCGGATCGAGGTGGAGGTGCTCGCCGTCGAGCGGCACGTGCCGCACCTGGTGCGCGTGCGCCTGGTGGACGGCGTCGACGACACCGACGACACCGACGACACCGCCGACACCGCGAGCGCGACCGACCGCACGACCGCCACGACGGCTGACGCCGTGACCGCGACGGAGGAGGACCGATGAGCAACCCCTGGGTCGTCCTCGGCGCGACCGTCGTCATCATCGCGCTCAGCGCGTTCTTCGTGGCCGTGGAGTTCGCCCTGCTCGGGGCGCGCCGCCACCGCCTGGAGGACGCCGCGCCCACCAGCCGGTCGGCGCGGGCCGCGCTGCGCAGCTCGTCCGAGCTGACGCTGCTCCTGGCGGGCTCGCAGCTCGGCATCACCGCGTGCACGCTGGCGCTCGGCGCCGTGACCAAGCCCGCGGTGCACCACTGGCTCACCCCGCTCATCGCGGGCTGGGGCGCGCCGTACTGGGTGGCCGACGTCGCGGGCTTCGTGCTCGCGCTGATCATCGTCACGTTCCTGCACCTCGTGGTGGGCGAGATGGCGCCGAAGTCCTGGGCCATCGCGCACCCCGAGGCGTCGGCCACGCTGCTCGCGCTGCCGATGCGCGGGTTCATGTGGCTCACGCGGCCGGTGCTGCGCTGGCTCAACACCCTCGCCAACCGGTGCCTGCGGGCCGTCGGGGTGGAGCCGGTGGACCACGTCGACGTCGGGCACGACCCGACCACGCTGCGCCACCTGGTGGAGCACTCGGCGAACGTCGGGGCGCTCGACGCGGCGTACTCGTCGCAGATCGCCGGGGCGCTGGAGCTGGAGACGCTCACGGTCGACACGCTCGTGGCGCCCGGGTCGCGGCCCACGGCGGTGCCGGCCGCCGCCACGGCCGCGGACGTGCGGGCCGTGTCCGTCACGTCGGGCCACCTGCGCATCCTGCTGCGGTCGGACGACGGCGAGGTGGGCGGCGTCGTGCACGTGCGCGACACCCTGCTGCTGGCCGACGACGCCCCCGTCGCGCCGCTCGCGCGGCCGGCGTTCGTGCTGGACGCGTCGACCACCGTGCACGCGGCCATCGCGCTGCTGCGCGAGGCGGGCGAGCAGCTCGCGCTGGTCCGCCGCGACGGGCGCACGCTCGGCGTGATCACCCTCGCCGACGTGCTGCGACGCCTGCTGCCCGAGCCCGTCCCCGCAGGCGGCTGACCGCCCGGGCGCGTCGTACGGTGAGGGCATGCCTGCGCCCTCACCGTACGACGCGCCGTCGCCGTTCTCGACCCCCCGTCAGATCCTCACCGACGAGCTCCTGGAGACCGTCCGGGGCCGGGCGGCGACCCACGACCGCGAGAACACGTTCTTCGCCGACGACCTCGCGGACCTCAAGGCCGCGGGCTACCTCGCGGCGATGGTGCCCCAGCACCTCGGCGGCGCCGGGCTCACCCTGCGGGAGGCGGCGCGCGAGCAGGCCAGGCTGGCGGGCGCGGCGCCCGCGACCGCCCTCGCGGTCAACATGCACCACGTGTGGGTGGGCGTCGCCCGGTTCCTGCACGAGCGCGGCGACCGCTCCCTCGACTGGCTGCTCGAGGAGACGGCGCGCGGCGAGGTGTTCGGCTTCGGCTACTCCGAGGCCGGCAACGACCTGGTGCTGCTCGGCTCGCGCACCGAGGCCCGCCCCGACGGCGAGGGCGGCTACTCGTTCCACGGCACCAAGATCTTCACGTCCAACTCCCCCGGCTGGACCCGCCTGGGCGTCATGGGCCTCGACGACGCGACCGACCCCGACGACCCGCGCATCGTGCACGCCTTCGTCACCCGCGACGGCGGCGGCTTCGAGATCAAGGACGACTGGGACACGCTCGGCATGCGGGCGTCGCAGTCCTGCACCACGGTGCTCGACGGCGCCCACGCCCCCGCGGACCGCGTGCTGCGCCGCATCGCGCCGGGCCCGAGCCTGGACCCGTACGTGCTCGGCATCTTCACGAGCTTCGAGATCCTGCTCGCGTCCGTGTACCTCGGCATCGCGGACCGCGCGCTGGCGCTCGCCGTCGAGACCGTGAACAGGCGCCGGTCGATGAAGACGGGCAAGGCGTACTCGCAGGACCCCGACATCCGCTGGCGCATCGGCACCGCCGCGCTCGCGCTGGACGGACTGTGGCCGCAGCTCGACCTGGTGGCCGGGGAGGTCGACGCGCAGGTCGACAAGGGTGCCGGCTTCTTCCGCTCGACGGCGGGGCTCAAGGTGCGCGTCACCGAGACGGCCCGGGAGGTCGTCGACGAGGCGATCCGCTGCTCCGGCGGGTCCACGTACTTCAACCGCTCCGAGCTGGGGCGCCTCTACCGCGACGTGCTGGCCGGGATCTTCCACCCGTCCGACGACGAGTCGGCGCACTCCACCGTCGCGCAGGCCGTGCTCGGCCCTCTCGAGGACTGACGCCGCACCGCGTCGTCAGGCGGAGGCGCCGTCCAGCCGCGCGAGCTCGTCCGGGCTCAGCTCGAGGGTCATCGACCGCAGGAGCGCCTCGAGCTGCCCGGTGCGGCGGGCGCTCGCGACGGGCGCCACGACGGTGGGCTGCTGGCGCAGCCACGCCAGCGCGACGGAGGCGACGGGCACGCCCTGCACGGCCGCGACCTCGTCGAGGGCGGCCAGCACGCGGCGGCCGCGGTCGTCGAGGTAGCGCGCGGCGCCCTGCGCGCGCGGGCTGTCGGGCGTCTCGCCGTCGCGGTACGTGCCGGCGAGGAACCCGGACGCCAGCGCGTAGTAGGGCAGCACGCCCAGGCGGTGCCGCGCGGCCGCCTCGCGCAGGCCGTCCTCGAAGCCGCGCTCCACGAGGTTGTAGTGCGGCTGCAGCGCGACGGGCCGGTGCAGCCCGCCGGCGTCGACGGCGGAGAACCACTCGTCGATCCGCTCCGGCGTGTAGTTGGAGACGCCGATCTCGCGCACCAGGCCGTCGTCGACGAGCGCGGAGAACGCGGCGGCGGTCTCCGCGATCGGCGTCTCGGCGTCGTCGAAGTGCGCGTAGTACAGGTCGATGCGGTCGGTGCCCAGGCGCTCGAGCGACGCCTCCGCGGCGGCGCGGACCGTGCTCGCCGCCAGCCCGCGGAACTCGGGGTGCTGCGAGCCCTTGGTCGCGACCAGCACGTCGTCGCGCCGGCCCGTGCGGGCCAGCCAGCGCCCGATCGTGCGCTCGCTCTCGCCGCCGGAGTTGCCCGGCACCCACGCGGAGTAGACGTCGGCCGTGTCGATCATCCGGCCGCCGGCGTCCGCGAACGCGTCGAGGACGGCGAAGGACGCGGCGTCGTCCGCCGTCCAGCCGAAGACGTTGCCGCCGAGCACCAGCGGCGCCGCGTCGAGGTCGAGGGAGCCGAGCGGGACGTCGGGGTGCGTGGTGGTCGCCTGGGTCACAGATCGCACAAGCCCGACGGCGTCCGGAACATTCCCGCCGGAGCGCTACGATCCCCGCTCATGACGCTGCGCAGGGGCACGGTCGCCCGGTACGCCGTCGGGTCCGTCGGCACCGGCGGGTTCGCCACGCTGCCCGGGCTGGTGCTCGTCTTCTACCTCACGGACACCCTCGGCGTGACGGCGGCCGTCGCGGGCCTGCTGGTCACCGCCGCGAAGGTCTGGGACGTGGTCATCGACCCCCTGATCGGCGCGGCCAGCGACCGTGAGCGCGCGCGCACCGGCCGGCGCCGCCGGCTCATGGTGGCGGGCGGCGTCGCCCTGCCCGTGTTCTTCGTCCTCACGTTCGCCGTGCCGGGCGGCCTGGCGCCCGCCGGCGCGGCGGTGTGGGTGCTGCTCGCGTTCCTGGCCGCCGCGACGGCGTTCAGCCTGTTCCAGGTGCCGTACATCGCCCTGCCGGCCGAGCTCGCCGACACCTACGACGCCCGCACCCGCCTGCTCACCGCACGGGTCGTGGTGCTCACCGCCGCCATCCTGCTGTTCGGGGGCGGCGGCCCCGCCCTGCGCGGGCTGGGCGGCGACGACGAGCGCCTCGGCTACCTGGTCATGGCCCTGGCCGCCGGCCTGGTGCTCGGCGCGGCGCTGCTCGTCGCCTCGACGGTGGAGAGGTCCGCGGGACCGCCCGCGCCACCGAGGCCCGTCCCGGCGCGCGCCCGGCTCGCCGCCCACTACCGCGAGGGGCTCGGGCTCCTGCGCACGAGCCGCCCGTTCCGCACGCTGCTCGGCACGTTCGTGCTGCAGGCGCTCGCCACCGGGGCGATGCTCGCCGGCGCGCAGTACGTCGCCACCTGGGTGCTGCGCGACACCGCGGCCGTGACGTTCCTGTTCGTGGCCCTGGTCGGGCCGGCCCTGGTCGTGACGCCGGTGTGGGGCGTGCTCGCCCGCCGGGTCGGCAAGGAGCGCGCGTTCCGGCTCGCCTCCGGGCTGTTCGCCGTCGCCGCGCTCGCCCTGCTGCCGCTGGCCTGGGCGCCGGGCGCCTGGGTGTACGCGCCGGTGGCGCTGGCCGGCGCCGCGTACGCGGGCATGCAGTCCCTGCCGATGGCGATGCTGCCCGACGTCATCGCCCACGACGCCCGCACCACCGGCTCCGACCGGGCCGGTGCGTTCGGCGGCGTCTGGACGGCCGGCGAGACCACGGGCATGGCGCTCGGCACCACGCTGCTCACCGTCGTGCTCGCGGTCACCGGCTACGTCGAGTCCACCGGCGGGCAGTCGGTCGCCCAGCCCGGCGCCGCCGTGCTCGGCATCGTCGCCGCGTTCAGCGTGCTGCCCGCGGCGCTCGTGGCCGCCAGCCTGTTCCCGCTCGGCCGCTACCCGCTGCGCCGCCGCGACGTCGACGCCGCCCGCCCCGCCGACGGCCTCCCCACCCCCGGCACGCCCGACCACCAGGAGACCCCGTGAACCGCCCCGCCCTGCCCGACGCCGCCCTCGACCTGGAGCAGCCCCCGGAGGCGGTCCTCGCCGCCCTGGCCGCGCTGCGGCACCGGGACGCACCCACCCACGGCGGGCGCGTGCTCAGCTACGTCTACGACCCGGGCGTGCCGGAGCTCGACGAGCTCGCCGCCGGCGCCGTCCGCGCCATGCAGCCGGTCAACGGCCTCGACCCGACGACGTTCGGCTCCGTGGCCGCGCTCGAGCGGGACGTCGTCGCGTTCGCGCGCGACCTGCTGGGCGGCGACGACGACACCGTCGGCACGGTGACCAGCGGCGGCACGGAGAGCTGCCTGCTCGCCGTCCAGTCGGCGCGCGACACCTGGCTCGCCGCCCGCGGCCTCCGCCCGGGCGAGGCCCGACCCCGCCTGGTGGCCCCGGTGACGGTGCACGCCGCGTTCCAGAAGGCCGCCCACCTGTACGGGCTGGAGCTCGACCTCGTGCCCGTCGCCGCGGACGGGCCCGCCGCCGGGGCGGTCGAGGCCGCCGCGCTGGGCGCCCGCCTGCACGACGGCACCGGCGGCGCGGACGGCGTCGCGCTCGTGGTCGTCTCCGCGCCGTCCTACCCGCACGCCGCGGCCGACCCGGTGGCCGACGTCGCGGCCCTCGCCTCCGCCGCCGGGGTGCCGGTGCACGTGGACGCCTGCATCGGCGGATTCGCCCTGCCGTTCTGGCCCGGCCTGCCCGCGTGGGACCTGCGCGTGCCGGGCGTCACCAGCCTGAGCGCCGACCTGCACAAGTACGCGTTCGCGCCCAAGGGCGCCTCGGTGCTGCTGCACCGCGACCGCGACCGGCAGCGCGCGCAGTACTTCGCGACCACCCGCTGGCCCGGCTACCCCGTCGTCAACCCGACGCTGCTCGGTTCCCGGTCCGGCGGGCCCCTCGCCGCGGCCTGGGCGATCCTGCAGGCCCTGGGCACGGACGGGCTCGCGACGCTCGCCGGCCGGGCGCGCCGCGCCACGCTGGCCCTGCGCGACGCCGTGGGCGAGATCGACGGGCTGCGCGTCGTCGGCTCCCCGGTCGGTCCGCTGCTCGCCGTCGCCGCGGACGACGCCGTCCCCGCGGACCGGCGCGTGGACCCGCACGTGTGGGCGGACGCCGTCGGCGCGCGCGGCTGGACGCTCCAGGCCCAGCCCGGCCTGGACCAGGCCGACGGCACCCGCCTGCCGCACACCACCCACCTCACCGTCACCCCCGTCACCGAGGGCGTGCTCGGCGACCTGGTGCCCGTGCTGCGCGCCGCCGCCGACGAGGTCCGGGGGCGGCCCCGGCCCGACGCCGGCGCGCTGCTCGGGGCGCTGCCGCCCCTCGACCTCACGGCGCCCCTCGACTCCGCGACGGCCGCCGCCCTGCTCGACGCGGTCGGCCTCGGGGCGGTGGGCGGCGACCCCGACGCGGCCCCCGGCGTCGGGCCGATGGCGCCGCTGCTGGCCCTGGTCGAGGCGCTGCCCGCTCCCCTGGTCGAGCGGCTGCTGGTCGAGCTGCTCGCGCGCCTCGTCGAGCCCCGTCCCTCCTGATCTGCCGGATCTGGTCGGCAGGCGGTGGATCGGATCGGCAGGGGCGGCTGCCGACCGGATCCACCGCCTGCCGAACGGATCCGCGGCACCCCGGGCCGTCGTCGTACCCTGCGGCCATGACGCACGACCCCCAGGGCTCCCTCTCCCCCGCCACCCTCGCCGTCACGGCGGGGCGTCCGCCGCGCACGCAGGGCGGGCCCGTGAACCCGCCGGTCGTGCTCAGCTCCACGTACGTGAACCAGGGCGTCTCCGGCCCGGGCGAGCTGCTGTACACGCGGATGGACACCGAGACGTGGCACCCGTTCGAGGAGGCCCTGGCGGCCCTCGAGGGCGCGTCGCACGGCGTCGTCTTCGGCTCGGGGATGGCCGCGGTGATCGCGGCGGTCGGCCACGTGCCCGAGGGCGGCGCGGTGGTCGTGCCGCGGCACGCCTACCAGGTCTCGCTCGGCTACCTCGACGACCTCGCCGCCACCCGCGGCGTCGAGGTGCGGCGCGTGGACGTGGCGGACACGGACCAGGTGGTGGCCGCCCTCGACGGCGCCACGGTGCTGCTGGCCGAGTCGCCCACCAACCCCATGCTGGAGGTCGCGGACCTGCCCGCGATCCTCGCGGCGGCGCGCGAGCGCGGGGTGCGCTCGGTCGTGGACAACACGTTCGCGACGCCGCTCGGCCAGCGCCCGCTGGACCTGGGCGCGGACGTCGTCGTGCACTCGGTGACCAAGTACCTGGCCGGCCACTCCGACGTCGTGCTCGGCGCCGCGGTGACGAGCGACGACGCGATCGGCGCCGGCCTGCGCGCGTACCGCACGATGCACGGCGCGATCCCGGGGCCGATGGAGGTGTGGCTCGCGCTGCGCGGCCTGCGCACCCTGCACCTGCGGGTAGAGCGGGCGGGCGCCAGCGCCGCGGAGCTGGCCCGGCGCCTCGCCGAGCACCCGGGCGTCGCGGAGGTGCGTCACCCGTCCCTGCCCGGCGACCCCGGGCACGAGCGCGCGGCCGGCCTGATGAACGGGTTCGGCGCGGTGCTCGGCCTGCGCCCCCACGGCGGGCCCGCCGCGGCGGACGCCGTCGTGGCAGCGGTCCGGCTCTGGGTCCCGGCCACCTCGCTCGGGGGCGTCGAGTCCACGCTGGAGCGCCGGCGCCGGTTCGCGACCGAGTCCCCCACCGTCCCCGAGGACCTGCTGCGGCTCTCGGTCGGCGTCGAGGACGTCGAGGACCTGTGGGCCGACCTCGACCAGGCCCTGCGCGCCGCCGGCGCCTGACTCAGCCGAGCGCGCCGGCGAGCAGCTGCTCGTGCAGGTCGCCCAGGTCGGCGGCGTGCACGTCGAAGGTCTCGCCGGGGCGCGGCGGGTCGCCCTGCGGCCGCGGCACGTACGCGGTGCGCATCCCGACCTCGGCCGCGGCCCGCAGGTCCCACGCGTGCGCGGCCACCATGACCGGCGCGCCCGCCCCGGGCACGGTGGTGGCCTCGACGGCCGCGGCGTAGAGGTCCGGCGCGGGCTTGTACGTGCCCACGTCCTGCGCCGACAAGGCCCCGTCCCAGCGCAGCCCGGCGCCGTCGCGCAGCGCCGCCAGGGTGCTCCGGTCCGCGTTGGACAGGCCCACGACGGTGAAGTCGCGGTCGAGCCTCGCGGTCCCCGCGGCGCTGTCGGGCCACGGGCTCAGGCGGTGCGCGGCCGTGGCGAGCCGGGCGTCCGCGCCGGCCGGCAGCGCGCCCTCGTCGACCAGCCCGGCCAGCACCTCGCGGTCCAGCGCGTGGCTCGGCTCGAAGGGCTCGCGCCCGTCGACGACGGCGCGCTCCCGCTCCGCGACGCGCGCCAGCCACGTCTCCACGACCCGCTCCGCCGCGGCGGCGTCCAGGCCGACGTCGCGGACCTGGGCGGCCAGGCTGCCGGCCTGGTCGACCAGCGTGCCGAGCACGTCGAGCACGAGCACGGGGCGGGGCGTCGTGGAGGTCATCCCGCCACCGTACGGCGCCCGCGCCCCGGACGCGTCAGGCGCCGACGCCCTCGGACTTCTGCGGACGGGAGAGCAGGCCGCGCGCCATGTCCTCCACCGGCAGGCCGTCGTAGAGGACGGCCACGACGCCGGCGGTGATCGGCATGTCGACGCCGTGCTTGCCCGCGAGGTCCAGCACGGACCGGCACGACTTGGCGCCCTCCGCCGTCGTGCCGGTGGCCTCGACCGCCTCCTCCAGCGTGCGCCCCTCGCCGATGCGGCGGCCGACCATGTGGTTGCGCGACAGCGGCGAGGCGCAGGTCGCGACCAGGTCGCCCATGCCGGCGAGGCCGGCGAAGGTGGCGGCGTCCGCCCCGAGCGCGAGCCCGAGCCGCGTGATCTCGACCAGGCCGCGCGTGATGACGGTGCCCGTCGTGTTGTCGCCGAAGCCGCGCCCCTGGGCCATGCCCACGGCCAGCGCGATGACGTTCTTCACGGCGCCGCACAGCTCGACGCCGATGACGTCGCTGTTGAGGTACGGCCGGAAGTACGGCGTGGTGCACGCCTCGGCGACGAGCCGCGTGGCGGCCTCGTCCGTGCCGGCGACGACGGTCGCGGTGGGCTGCTCCTCGGCGATCTCCCGCGCCAGGTTGGGGCCCGACACGACGGTGACGCGCGCCGCCGGGACGTCGAGCGCCTCGGCGATGACCTCGCTCATCCGCTGGTCGGTGCTGAGCTCGACGCCCTTCATGAGGGAGACGATCACCGCGTCGGGCTCGACGAGCTCGCGCAGGCCGCGCAGCGTGTCCCGCGCGACCTGCGACGGCACCGCCACGACGACGATCCGCGCCCCGGCGAGGGCGGCGGCCGCGTCGGTGGTGCCGCGCATCGGCGGCAGCTGGATGCCCGGCAGGTACTTCTCGTTGCGGTGCGCGGTCGTGACCTCGTCGGCCACCACGGCATCCCGCCCCCACAGCCGGACGTCGCACCCGGCGTCGGCCAGGACCTTCGCGAACGTCGTGCCCCACGACCCGGAGCCGAGGACGGCGACGGGCAGCGGCACGACGGCCGGGCGCGGGACGATCGGCAGCTCGGTGGTCAGGTCGTTGCTCAAGGGCGCTCCACGGGTGGGTAGTGGGTCTGCTTCTTCTCGTACTCGGGGTGCTTGCGCAGGTCGAACCGGACGGCCGGCGGGGTCTCGCCGCGGATCTCTCCCAGCTGCACCGCGATCGCGTCCATGACGCGGTTGGTGGCCTCGCGCAGCACCTGCGTGTCGAGCGGCCGGTCGTACAGGTCGGACAGGTCCACGGGCGGCCCGGCGACGATCGTCACACGCTTGCGCGGCCACGGGCGCAGCAGGCGCCCGTACCGCGGCAGGATCTTGTGCGCCCCCCACTGGGCGACCGGCACCACCGGCAGGCGGCTGGCCAGCGCCATCCGCGCCAGGCCGGTCTTGGCCTCCATGGGCCACAGGTCCGGGTCCCGGGTGAGGGTGCCCTCCGGCAGGATGGCGACGCACGCGCCGTGGCCGAGCTGCGCGCCCGCGTCCTCGAGCGACCCCGCCGCCGCCGCCGTGCCCCGGTCGACGGGGATCATCCGCGTGGCGCGGAGCACGGAGCCGACGACCGGCGCGGTGAACAGCCCCCGCTTGGCCAGGATCCGCGGCTCGAATCCCTTGTCGAAGAGGTAGTGCGCCAGCGTGAGGGCGTCGAACTCCGTGACGTGGTTCGCGGCGGCGATGAAGCCGCCGTCGCGGGGCAGGTTCTCCTCCCCGCCGTCCCAGTCGTAGCGGACCATCGAGAACAGCAGGGGCCGCACGATCCGCGCGACGGCGCGGTAACCACGGGAGTCAGGTCGGGCGATCGGCACGGGCTCAGAGCCTACCCGCCCGTGCCGACCGACCGTGTCAGCCGTGCGGCGGACGCCGCGGGTCAGCCCCGCGAGACGTCGGCCCCGAGCGAGACCAGCTTCTCCTGGAAGTTCTCGTACCCGCGGTCGATGAGGCTGATGCCGCGCACCGTGGAGGTGCCCTTGGCCGTCAGCGCCGCGATGAGGTGGGAGAACCCGCCGCGCAGGTCCGGGACCTCGATGTCGGCCGCGCTGAGCGGCGTCGGGCCCGAGATGACCGCCGAGTGCTGGAAGTTGCGCTGCCCGAACCGGCAGGCCCGCCCGCCCAGGCACTCCTTGTAGACCTGGATGGTGGCGCCCATCTTGCGCAGCGCGTCGGCGAAGCCGAACCGGTTCTCGTACACCGTCTCGTGCACGATCGACAGGCCCTTCGCCTGGGTCAGCGCCACCACGAGCGGCTGCTGCCAGTCGGTCATGAACCCGGGGTGCACGTCGGTCTCCAGGACGATCGAGCGCAGGTCGCCGCCCGGGTGCCAGAACCGGATGCCGTCCTCGGCCACGTCGAACCGGCCGCCCACCTTCCGGAAGGTGTTGAGGAACGTCATCATCTCCGGCTGCGTCGCGCCCTTGATCGTCACGTCGCCGCCGGTGGCCAGCGCCGCCGACGCCCACGACGCCGTCTCGATCCGGTCGCCGAGCGCCGTGTGCGAGTACCCGTCGAGGCGGTCCACGCCCTCGATGCGGATCACCCGGTCGGTGTCGACGGAGATGATCGCGCCCATCTTCTGCAGGACGGCGATGAGGTCCATGATCTCGGGCTCGATCGCCGCGCCGGTGAGCTCGGTGATGCCCTCCGCGCGCACGGCCGTGAGCAGCAGCTGCTCCGTGGCGCCGACGGACGGGTACGGCAGCGAGATCTTGGTGCCCTGCAGGCGGCGCGGGGCGCGGAGCTGGATGCCGTTCGGCATCTTGTCCACGACGGCGCCGAACTGCCGCAGGATGTCCAGGTGGTAGTTGATCGGCCGGTCGCCGATCCGGCAGCCGCCCAGGTCGGGGATGAACGCCTCGCCCAGCCGGTGGAGCAGCGGGCCGCAGAACAGGATCGGGATCCGCGACGAGCCCGCGTGCGCGTCGATGTCCGCCACGTGCGCGGACTCCACGTTCGAGGGGTCGAGGTCGAGGATGCCCGCGTCGGGGTCCGCCTTGACGTTCACGCCGTGCAGCTCGAGCAGGCCCGTGACCACCGCGACGTCGCGGATCTGCGGGACGTTCCGCAGCACGCTCGCCGACTCTCCCAGGAGGGACGCGACCATCGCCTTCGAGACGAAGTTCTTCGCCCCGCGCACCGTGATGGTGCCCTCGAGCGGGGTCCCGCCGTTCACGTGCAGCAGATCGTTCATGTCGTCGTGTTCGTCCCGTCGTTCCGAGTGCAGTGGTGCTGGGACGTCGTCCGTGTCGCGGTCCCAGCGCGCCGTCGATCCTGCCCCGCCCGGCCCGGTGGTGCCAACACGCTCCCGGGGAGCCGTATCCACGTTCACCACACCTTCACGCGCCGGGCACCCCCTCGCAGGGCGGACGATTTCGTATTCCGAGACACGTGTTCATGATGCGGACCGCCAGGCGTACCGTCGCCGACCATGTCCACCTCCGTCACGTCGGGAGCCCCCAGCACGCCGACGCCGGCCGTCAACTCGCGCGGCCGCGTCATCGTCGCGTCGCTCATCGGCACGTCCATCGAGTTCTACGACTTCTACGCGTACGCGACCGCGGCATCGCTCGTCTTCCCGGCCCTGTTCTTCCCGAACCAGGACGGCACCACGGCCCTGCTCGCGTCGTTCGCCGCGTTCGGCGTCGCGTTCGTCGCGCGGCCTGTCGGGTCGGTCCTCTTCGGCCACTTCGGCGACCGGGTGGGCCGCAAGACGACGCTCGTCGCGTCGCTGCTCACGATGGGGATCGCGACCGTGGTGATCGGCATCATCCCCGCCGCCACGAACCCGGGATGGGCCGTGCTCGCGCCCGTCGTCCTGGTGCTGTGCCGCTTCTGCCAGGGCCTCGGCCTCGGCGGCGAGTGGGGCGGCGCCGCGCTGCTGGCGACGGAGAACGCCCCGGCCGGCAAGCGCGCCGTGTGGGGCACGTTCCCCCAGCTGGGCGCCCCGATCGGCTTCATCCTCGCCAACCTGGTGTTCATCGGCCTCTCGCAGACCCTCACCGACGCGCAGTTCACGTCGTGGGGCTGGCGCGTGCCGTTCCTCGCCAGCTCGATCCTGGTGATCGTGGGCCTGTGGGTGCGCCTCAGGCTCATCGAGACGCCCGCGTTCCAGAAGGTCGTCGAGGCCGAGGCCGTCGCGAAGGTACCCGTGGCCGAGGTGTTCCGCTCCTCGTGGCGCAAGGTCCTCTCGGGCACGTTCATCATGGTCGCCACCTACGGGCTCTTCTACCTGATGACGACGTTCACGCTGAACTACGGCATCGCCGCCACGGACCCCGCCGACGGCTCCCCCGCCGGCCTGGGCTACGAGAAGATCGACTTCCTCTGGATGCTCATCGTGGGCTGCGTCTTCTTCGGCATCTTCACGCTCGTGTCCGGCCCGCTCGCCGAGCGGTACGGCCGCCGCCCCATGCTGCTGGTCGTGACCGGCGCCATCGCCGCCTTCGGCCTGCTCTTCGTGCCCCTCTTCGCCGGCGGCACCGTGGGCGTCCAGACGCTCCTCATCCTCGGCTTCACGCTGATGGGGCTGACGTTCGGCCCGATGGCCGCCCTGCTGCCCGAGCTGTTCCCGGCGAACGTCCGCTACACGGGCGCGTCCGTGGCGTACAACCTCGCGTCGATCCTCGGCGCCGCCGTGGCGCCGTTCATCGCGGTGTGGCTCTGGGAGAAGGCCGGCTCCCCCGTCCTCGTCGGCGTGTACCTCGCCGCGATGGCCGCGGTCACCTTCGTCGCGCTGTGGCTGCAGAAGGAGACCAAGGACGTCGACTTCAGCGGGGACATCTCCGCCTGACGACGGCGCACCGCCCGGCACGACGACGGCGCCGCCCCTCCGTGCGGAGGGGCGGCGCCGTCGTCCGTACGGGAGCGCGTCCGGCGCCTCAGGCGGCCGCGTCCGCCTCGGCCGGCACGTGCTCGCGGTGCTGCACGGGCGACATCGCCGCCGCGCAGACGACGCCGATCACCAGGACGGCGCCCACCAGCAGGAGCGTCTGGCCGGCGGCGTCCGCGAAGCCCGCGAAGAACGCGTGCTGGGCCGCGGCGCCCACCTGCTCCGCGACCGACGCCGGGACGCCGTCGGGCAGCTGCACCGAGCCGACCGCCGTGGTGCCGAGGCTGCCGCTGGCCTGCGTGATCCCGTCGACGAACGGCTGCCGGTACTGCTCCGGCAGCTGGGCCGCGGCGTCCTGCGCGGCCGCCGGGACGGTGATCGCGAGGCGCGCGGACAGCAGCGCCACCACGACGGCGGAGCCGATGACACCGCCGACCTGACGGTTGGTGTTGAACGCGCCCGCCCCCGCGCCGGCCGTACGGGCGTCGAGCCCCGAGGTGGCCAGGTTGGACAGCGGCGAGAACGTGAGGCCGGTCCCGACGCCGAACAGCGCCATCGGCCACAGCAGCGCGTACGGCGACAGGTCGGGGTCCAGGACCGCGGCGAGCCAGAGCACCGCCCCGGCGATCGCGGCGAAGCCGGCCGCCACCACCCACTTGGCCGGCACCCGGTCGGAGAGCCGGCCGGCGAACGGCGCGACCACGCCCGACACCAGCGACCCCGGCATCATGACCAGCGCGGCCTGGATCGGCGTCAGGCCGAGGATCGACTGCAGGAAGATCGTCAGCGGGAAGAAGATGCCGATCATGGCGAACGTCACGACCATGCCGTCGACGTTGGCGAGCGAGAAGTTGCGCGAGCGGAACAGCCGCAACGGGAGCAGCGCGCGCGGCCCCTGCCGGTGCTGCCACCAGACGAACCCGACGAGGACGAGCAGCCCCAGCCCCACGAGCGTCCACACGGAGAACGGCCCCCAGATGTGGCCCCAGTCGTAGTTCTCGCCCTCCTGCAGGCCGAAGACGACGGCCGCGAGGCCGACCACCGACAGGACCACGCCCAGCGGGTCCATCGTGGTCCCGTGCGACGGGAGGTGCGGCAGCCGCGCGAAGGAGAACCACAGCGCGGCGATCCCCACCGGGATGTTGACGTAGAAGATCCACTCCCAGCCGACCGTCTCGACGAAGATGCCGCCGAGGAGCGGGCCCGCGATGGTCGCGACGCCCGCCGTCGCGCCCCACAGGCCCATCGCCGCGCCGCGCTGGGTGGGCGGGAAGACGCGCGTGATCATCGACATCGTCTGCGGGGTCATCATCGCCGCGCCGACGCCCTGCAGGACGCGGAAGCCGATCAGCCAGCCGATCTCCGGCGCGGAGCCGATGTTCCCGGAGAAGCCGCAGAGGAACGAGAACGTCGTGAACACCACGAGCCCGACGATGAAGACCGACTTCTGCCCGTACCGGTCGCCGAGCCGGCCGGCCAGGAGCATCAGCACGGCGTACGAGAGCAGGTAGGCGCTGTTCACCCAGCCCACCTCGATGAGGGAGGCGGAGAACTGCTCGGTCAGCGTGGGGATGGCGATGTTCACGATCGTCGTGTCGACCATGATCATGAAGAAGCCGAGGATGAGCGGCGGGAGCACGCTCCAGGCCGACCGGCCGTGCAGGTCGACGAGAGGGGTCACCGGGACGCGCCCGGACGTGGTGGACATGCGACGAGCGTGGCACGGCCCACCGACGCGCGCCTCGTCACACGGCCCGGTCCTCCGAGGCGTCCGGCGCTCCCTCCAGCGAGGCGCGCAGCGCGACGGCGATCTCGCCGGCGGCGGCGAGCTGGTCGTCGCTCAGCGCGTCGACGAACAGGTCCCGGACGTCCCGCAGGTGCGCGACCGACGCACGGCGGAACGACGCCGCACCGTCGTCGGTGAGCGCGACGCCCGCCGCGCGGCCGCCGCGCCGCGCGACCAGGCCGCGCCGCTCCATGCGTCCCACCTGGTGCGACACCCGGCTGCGCTCCCAGCCGACGGCCGCGGCGAGCGCCGAGGACCGCAGGCAGCCCCCGTCGGCGTCGTGCAGCGCGAGCAGCACCGCGTAGTCGGCCCAGGACAGCCCGGACTCCGCCTGCAGGCGGGACGACAGGCGCGACCGCAGCGCCTCGGTCGCCTCGACGAACTCGCGCCAGGTGCGCAGCTGGTCGAGGGTCGGCGAGCGCCGCGCCCCGTCCCGGCCCTGCGTCATGCGACCACCGCCCGTTCGGGAATTGACATGTCAATCACGACGTTACCCCCCGCGAACGCACACCGGCACGACAGATCGGGCGGACCGCGGCCCGGACCGCCACGGGAGGGCACCATGACCACGCTCCAGCTCGGGCTCGACTCGTTCGGCGACCGCCCGGTGGGCGCCGACGGGGAGCTCGTCTCGCACGCCGCGGCGATCCGCCAGGTCGTCGACGAGGCCGTCCTGGCCGACCAGGTGGGCGTCGACGTCGTCGCGCTCGGCGAGCACCACCGGCCGGAGTACGCCATCTCGTCGCCCGAGACCGTGCTCGCCGCGATCGCCGCCCGCACCGAGCGGATCCGCCTGGCCTCGGGCGTGACGGTCCTGTCCTCCGACGACCCCGTCCGCGTGTTCCAGCGGTTCGCGACGCTCGACGCCCTGTCGGACGGGCGCGCCGAGGTGATCCTGGGGCGAGGCTCGTTCACCGAGTCGTTCCCGCTGTTCGGCTACGACCTGGAGGACTACGACCTCCTGTTCGACGAGAAGATCCACCTCTTCACCGAGCTCCTGAAGGAGGAGCCCGTCACCTGGTCGGGCACCACCCGGCCCGCGCTGCGGGACGCCGACGTCTTCCCCAAGACGGAGTCGGGCCGCCTGTCGACGTGGGTGGGGGTGGGCGGCTCCCCGCAGTCCGTGGTCCGCGCCGCGCACTACGGCCTGCCGCTGATGCTCGCGATCATCGGCGGGGAGCCCGCGCGGTTCGCGCCGTACGTGGACCTCTACCGCCGCGCCACCGCCCAGCTCGGCACGACGACGCACCCGGTGGGCATGCACTCCCCCGGGTTCGTCGCCGACACCGACGAGGAGGCCGTCGAGATCTTCTGGCCGCACTACCGGCTCCAGCGCGACCGCATCGGGGCGTCCCGCGGGTGGCCGCCGATCCGGCGCGAGGAGTACGACGCCGAGATCGCGCACGGCTCCCTGTACATCGGGTCGCCGGAGACCGTCGCCCGGAAGATCGCGACCGCGGTCACCGACCTCGGGGTGGGCCGGTTCGACATGATCTACACCACCGGCGCCCAGCCCGCCGAGGCCCGGCTGCGCAACGTCGAGCTGTACGGCACCCAGGTGGTCCCGCGCGTGCGCGAGCTGGTCGCCGAGCACGCCGCCGAGCACGCCGCGACCGACGAGGTCGCCGCGCAGGACGGTGCCGCGTGACCGGGCCGTCGCCCGCGGAGCGGGAGGTGACCGTGGGCATCCTCGGCGCCGGGAAGGTCGGGACCGTCCTGGCACGCCTCGCCGCGGCCGCCGGGTACCGCGTGCTCGTCGCGGGCTCGGGCGATCCCGGGCGGATCGCGCTGACGGTGGAGGTCCTCGCCCCCGGTGCGCAGGCCGTCACCGCCCAGGAGGCCGCGGCGAGGTCCGACGTCGTCGTCCTCGCGCTCCCGCTCGGCAGGTACCGCACCGTGCCCGCGGACGCGCTCGCCGGCAAGCTCGTCGTCGACGCCATGAACTACTGGTGGGAGGTCGACGGGCACCGGGGCGACCTCGCCGAGCCGGCCACGTCGACGAGCGAGCTGGTGCAGGACTTCCTCCCGGCGTCCCGGGTCGTCAAGGCGTTCAACCACATGGGCTACCACGACCTCGACGCCGGGGCCCGGCCCGCGGGCGCGCCGGGTCGCCGGGCGATCGCCGTCGCCGGGGACGACCCCGAGGACGTGCGGCAGGTGACCGAGCTCGTCGACCGCCTCGGCTTCGACCCGCTGGTCGCGGGCCCGCTGGCCGCCGGCGCGACGCTGCAGCCCGGCACCCCGGCGTTCGGCGCCAACGTGCCGCGCGAGGAGCTGCGGGAGCTGGTCGGCGCGCCGGCCTGACCCCGGCCTGCCTCGCGGCCGTCGGCGGCGCGCCCTACGCTGGACGGCAGGGCGGCGCGTCCCGCCCGACCCCCGGACCGGTGCTCGCGCCACCGGGACCGCGCGAGCGGTGGGGGCAGAGGGGACCTCGAGTGCTCGACGCGGGTCAGGACACCGTGTTCCCCGGTGCCTGCCGGCGGGCGCGGGCCGCGGGTGGCGCGCCGAGCGAGCACCCAGGAGTCCTCATGACCACGCAGGAATCGTTCAAGCGCCGCGTCCGCGAGCGCATGACCCGCACCGGCGAGAAGTACGGCGCCGCGCGCCGCGCCCTCCTCGCCCGGACCGCACCCTCCACCGCACCGGGCACGGCGCCGGGTGCCCGCCCCTGGGTCTCGCAGCCCGACGTGGCCGACGACGTCGTCCGCGAGAACACCGGCCACGGCTGGGACGAGTGGGTCGGGCTCGTCGACGCCGGCCCGGGCCGCGACGCCGGTCACACCGCCATCGCCGCCTGGGTGGCCGAGCAGCACGGCGTGTCGGGGTGGTGGGCGCAGTCCGTCACCGTGGGCTACGAGCGCATCACCGGGCTGCGCGTGCCCGGGCAGCGGCCCGACGGCACGTTCTCCGTGAGCCGGTCGCGGCTGACCGACCTCGACCCGGACCAGCTCCGCGCCCTGCTCGCCGACGACGACGCCCGCGCCGACCTCGTCCCGGGCCTGACGCTCACCCCGAGGTCGCGGCCGGGCGTGCGGAGCCCGCGGTTCGGCGTCTCCGACGGCGACGGCGCGCACGGCGTCCTGCTCGTCTCCCTGGACCCGGCCGGGCGGCGGCTGCGCCTCACCGCCACCCACGAGCGGATCGCCACCGCGGCCGAGGCCGAGCAGTGGAAGGGCTACTGGGCCGACTGGCTGGAGGCGCTGACCGCCGCCGCCCACGACTGACACCGGCGTCGGGCCCGGTCCTCGCGGCCGGGCCCGGCACCGGGCCCGGCACCGGGCCCGGCACCGGGCCCGGCCGTCACGACCGGCGCAGGTGGTCCTCCGTGGCGGCCTCGAACCGGCGCAGCAGCCCCGCGAGCGCGTGCCGGTCGGCGACGTCCCACCCGGCGAGGAGCTCGTCCACGAGGAGGTCGCCGCCCTCGACGAACCGGCGGGCGACGTCGACGCCCGCGGGCATGAGGTGCACGCGGGAGGCCCGGGCGTCGTCGGGGTCCGGCCTCCGTTCGACGAGGCCCCTCGCCTCCAGGCGGCCGAGGATCTTGCTGACGTTGGACGCTCCCGTCGACAGGTGCTCGGCGACGTCGGAGGGCCGGCGGGGCCCGTGCCGCCAGAGCACCGTCATGACGACGATCGCGGGGGCGTCGAGGTCGACCCCCGCCCGGCGCGCGATCGTCGACATGAGGTCCCCGCCGGTCCACAGGCCCATGACGCGCACCAGCGCGTCGAGCAGGTCCGAGCGGTAGCCCGGGACGCCCGCGGGCCCGTCCGCGGGCCCGGCGTCCGGCGCGCCCGTCATGCGATCCGCGTGCCGCCGTCGACGGGCAGCACGACGCCGGTGACGAAGGCCGCCTCGTCGGACAGGAGGAACGCGGTGGCGGCGGCGATCTCCTCGGGGCGACCGAGGCGGCCCATCGGCACGTCGGCGGCGTACCCGGCGCGCGCGTCCGCGGGGAGCGAGGCGAGCGCGGCGGTCTCGATCGCGCCGGGCGCGACCGCGTTGACGCGGATGCCGTCGCGGACGTACTCCAGGGCCGTCGCGTGGGTGAGCGAGACGACGCCGGCCTTGGCCGCCGAGTAGGGCGTCATGCCCGGCGACGCCTTGAGCCCGGCGATCGACGCGGTGTTGACGATCGAGCCGCCGCCGTGGGCGACCATGTGGGCGGTCTCCGCCCGCAGGCACAGGAACGTGCCGCGCAGGGTGATGTCCTCCGCGCGGTCCCAGGCCTCGACCGGCATCTCGTGCACGCGCGTCGGCCGCGTGCCGACCCCTGCGTTGTTCACCGCCAGGTGGAGCCCGCCGAACGTCTCGACGGCGGTCGCGACGAGCGCGTCCACGGCGGCGGGGTCGCTGACGTCGGCGGCCCGGAACACGGCGCGCCCGCCGGCCGCGGTGATCGCCTCGACGACCCGCGCCCCGGCGTCCGCGTCGACGTCGGAGACGACGACCGCGGCCCCCTCGGCGGCGAGCCGGGTGGCGACGGCCGCGCCGATCCCCGCGCCCGAGGCGGTCACGAGCGCGACCTTGTCGGCGAAGCGTGCGGTGGTGGACATGGACGACCTCCTGAGGGAACACATTTACTGTCCTGAAGACAGTAACATCGGATGCTGCGCCACCAGCTCCGCCCCCAGGCGGGCCAGCTCCGCGCGGACCTCCGGCGGCCCGAGCACGCGGGCCTGCGCCCCCCAGCCCGCCAGGTGCCGGGCGACGTCGAGCGGCGTCGGCGCGGCCACGCGCACCCGGACCATGCCCGCGTCGCCGCCGTCCTCGCCGCCGTCCTCGCCGCCGTCCTCGCCGCCGTCCTCGCGGCCCTCCGAGTCCTCGACCCGCGTGTGGCGCCCGAACTGGTCGCGGAGCACGGCGACGTGCTCCGGCGCCACGAGCACGGTCGCCCAGGTGGCGGAGCGCCGCTCCTCGACCTCGCCGACGACGCGCCGCCACTCGGCCTGCAGGTCGAGGTCGTCGGGCACGGCGGCGGTCTCGTCCGTGACCTCCAGCGCGCCGACCCGGTCCACCCGGTAGGTGCGCGGCCCGCGCCCGGTGCCCGCGACGAGGTACCAGACGCCGTCCTTGTCCACGAGGCCCCAGGGGTCGACGACGCGGCGCGAGGACCGCCCGGTCGCGCCCGTGTAGTCGATCCGCACCCGCCGGCGCCCGACGACGGCGCCCTGCAGCGCCTCCACCGCCGGCGGGGTCGCGCGGTCCGCGGCGCTCCAGCGCTCCCGGTCGACGACGACGGCCGCCGCGGCCGCCTCCGCCTCGGCGCGGAACGTGGCGGGCAGGGCGCGCACGAGCTTGCGCAGGGCGGCCCGCGCGTCGTCGGACGAGCGGGTGCCGGGGCCGGCCAGCAGGAACAGGGCGCGGGCCTCGGGCGCCGTCAGCCCGGTGAGGTCGGTGCGGGCGCCGCCGAGCAGCGACCAGCCCCCGCCGCGGCCGGGCTGCGGGTAGACGGGCACGCCGGCGGCGGACAGCGCCTCGAGGTCGCGGCGCGCGGTCGCGACCGACACCTCGAGGGCGTCGGCGAGCTCCGCCGCCGTCACGCGCGGCCGCGACTGGAGGTGGAGCAGGACCTGGATGAGCCGGTCGGCGCGCATCCTCCGAGACTGCCACGCAAAGTGCTCGGTAGGTGAGCACTTTGACCGGAAGAGTGGTGCTCGTCAGGTCGTCCGGACCTGCACCTCTCGCCCCGAGAGCATCTTCGACCGAGGAGCACCCGTGCTGCGTGGACTGACGACCATCACCTACCTCGCCGACGACGTCGCCGCCGCCCGCGACTGGTACGCCGAGGTGCTCGGCACCGACGCCTACTTCGCCCGCGAGGCCGGCGACCGCCTCGCCTACGCCGAGTTCCGCATCGGCGACTACCAGCACGAGCTCGGGATCATGGACCGGCGCTTCGCTCCCCCGCAGCCCGACGGCGTCGCGGGGGCCGTCGCCTACTGGGCGGTCGACGACGTGCGCGCCGCCCGCGCGCGCCTGCTGGAGCTGGGCGCCGCGCCCTACCAGGACGTGGTCGAGCGCGGCCCCGGGTTCGTCACCGCGGCCGTCGTCGACCCGTTCGGCAACGTGCTCGGCGTGATGGAGAACTCCCACTACGACGAGGTGCTCGCGGGTCGCTGACCGCCGTCAGCGCACCGGCGCGCTGCTGCGGCCGTGGTGGCGGCCGCTCAGCTCGGCGTCGAGGGTCTCCTGCGCCACGCGCATCTGCCCCGCGTAGACCGGGTCCTGCAGCCGCTGCCACATGACGTCCTCGGGCACGTCCTCGACGTGGCTCACGACCCACCACACGTTGCCGAACGGGTCCTTGACCCGGCCGCCGCGCTGCCCGAAGGCGCTGTCGGCGAGGTCGGTCACCACGGTCGCGCCGGCCGCCGTCGCCCGCGCGAACGCCGCGTCGGCGTCCGGCACGAACACCCGCAGCAGGCTCGGCATGACGGGCCACTCGGGGCGCCGGTCGAAGGCGAGCACGACGGTGTCGCCCACGCGGGTCTCGCCGTGCCCGACCGAGCCGTCCTCGGTGACGACGCGGGCGAGCTCGTCGCCGTCGAACGCCGCGGTCACGAAGTCGAGGAAGGCGCCGGTGTCGTCGGTGACGACCCAGGGGGCGACGCTCGTGTAGCCGGCGGGGGCGGGGTGCTGCGTGGCGGTCATGACGGTGTCCTCTCGGGTGGGGTGACGCTGTGCCGGCCACGCTAGGAGGGAATGAGGACCGTTCCTGTCCTCGATAGCGGGCAGGATGGGGGCGTGCCCGGACCCACCTCCCGCCTGCTCTCGCTGCTGTCGCTGCTGCAGACCGCCCGCACGTGGTCGGGCGGCGAGCTCGCCGACCGGCTCGGCGTCACGCACCGCACCGTGCGGCGCGACGTCGACCGGCTACGCGAGCTGGGCTACCCCGTCGAGGCGACGCTCGGCGCCCACGGCGGGTACCGGCTGGTCGCGGGCGCGTCGATGCCACCGCTGCTGCTGGAGGACGACGAGGCGGTGGCCGTCGCTCTCGGCCTGCGCACGGTCGCCGCCCACGGCCTGCCCGGGCTCGACGACGCGGGGGTCCGCGCGCTGACCAAGCTGAGCCGCTCGCCCCCGCCCCGGCTGCGGCACCGCGTGCGCACGCTCGGCGCGGCGGCGATGTCCGGGGACCGGCCCGCGAGCGCCGTCGACCCCGACGTCCTCACCGCGCTGGCCGCCGCGGCCGCCAACCGCGAGCGCGTGCGGCTGGAGTACGAGACCCGCGACGGGCGGCACGGGCCGCGGCACGTGGAGCCGCAGCAGCTGGTCGTCGTGCACCGGCGCTGGTACCTCGTGGCGTTCGACCTCGACCGCGACGACTGGCGCACGTTCCGCGCCGACCGGGTCCGCGCCCCGCGCGCGACCGGGGCTCGCTCGCGTCACGACCTGGCCGCGCCGGACGTGCTGGCCCACCTCGAGGCGAGCGAGCGCGCGCTGGCGCCCACGGCCCGGGCCGACGTCACGCTGCGCCTGCCTCTCGACGACGCCCGCGCCCGGCTGCGCGACCACCTCGGCGACGGCGACCTCGCCGCCGAGGGCGAGGACACCCGCTGGCGCAGCGCGGCGGACACCGTCGAGTGGCTCGCGCTGCGGCTGCTGGCGCTCGACTGCGCCTTCGAGGTGCACGGGCCGCCCGCGCTGCGCGCCCACCTCGACGCGATCCACGAGCGCACGCGGCCGGGGGCGTAGCCCCGCGCGCCGGGCGGGAGCCGCCCGGGCGCCGGCGGGCTCAGCCGTCGGCCCCGACGTCGCCGAGCCGTCGCGACGCGCGCACGACGGCGAGCGACGCGGCCAGGCCGAGCAGCAGGAACACGCCGGCCACGAGCAGCGAGCCGCGGGTCGCGTCGGCGAAGCCCAGGGAGAGCGCGTCGACCACCGCGGGGCCCTGGTCGCCGAGCTTCCCGTCGGTGCCCTGGGCGCGCAGACCGGAGATGACGTTGCCCGCGGACCCGCTGGTGGCGTCGGCGAGCTGGGTCACCTGGGCGTCGGGCAGCCCCTGGCCGTCGAGCGAGGCGGGCACGGTCGTCGACAGCAGGACCGCGAGCGCCGTCCCGACCAGGGCGGTGCCCAGTGCCGACCCGACCTGCCGCACGGTGGACTGCGTCGCCGACCCCTGGCCGGACTCCGCGGGCGGCACCTGCGCGAGCGTCGTGCTCGTGAGCTGCGCGGACGCCAGCCCCAGCCCGACGCCGTACACGACGAGGACGAGCGCGAGCAGCCACGGGGAGACGGTGGGCGTCACGACGAGCGCGACGGCGACGACCCCCACGACCTCGAGCACCAGCCCGATGACGACGACGAGCGGCGCGCCCACCCGCGCGGCGAGGTGCCGGGCCGACGCGCCGGAGAGGAACGCGCCGATCGCCATCGCCGCGAGCACCAGCCCGGCGCCCATCGTCGAGAGGGCGAGCACGTTCACGAGGAACAGCGGCAGCACGAAGATGATGCCGAACTCCCCCACGGCGACGGCGGTCGCGGCGACGTTGCCCCAGCGGAAGGTGGCGATGCGGAACAGCCGGAGGTCGAGCAGCGCCGAGCGGCCGACCCGGGCGCGGTGCCGCTCCCACACGACGAACAGCACCAGGAGCGCCACCCCGAGCGCGAGCAGCACCGGCACCGGCGACACGGGCGCCGAGGCCGGCCAGGTCAGGCCGAGGACCTCGAAGTCGGTCTTCGGCGCCCACCAGCCGAGCGTCTGCCCCTCGATGAGGCCGAAGACGAGCGCTCCGAAGCCGAGCCCCGACAGCAGCAGCCCGTCCACGTCCAGGCCGGGCGCGGTCACCGTGGTGCGCGTCTCGGGGACCCACAGGTACGCGCCCACCACGACGGCGACGCCGATCGGCAGGTTGACGAGGAAGATCCACGGCCAGGTGAACGACGTCGTGAGCCAGCCGCCGGCCAGGGGCCCGATCGCGGCCGCCCCCGAGATCACCGCGCCCCACACCCCGAACGCCGCGGCGCGGTCCTTGCCGCGGAAGGTGGCGTTCACCGTCGAGAGGGTGGTGGGCAGGATCGCCGCGGCACCCAGGCCCTGCACCAGGCGGCCCCCGATGAGCGTGCCGCCGTCGTCGGCCGCCGCCGACAGCAGCGACCCGACGAGGAACGCGGCCACGCCCACGACCAGCAGGCGACGGCGCCCGAGCCGGTCGCCGAGCCGCCCCGCCGACAGCAGCAGCCCGGCGAGCACGACGGCGTAGGACGCGCTCACCCACTGCGCCTCGCTGAGGCCCAGGCTCAGGTCCGCGACGATGTCCGGCATCGCGACCGCCACGATGGTGCCGTCGATGACCACCATCGACAGCGCCACCGACAGCACGACCAGCGCGCGCCACCGGTGCGCGTGGGCGCGGTCGTCCACCGCGGGCTCGACGTCTCCCGCGGTCCCGCTCGTCGGGTCGTCGGCCGTCCCTGCTCCCATGCTCCACTTCTCGCCTCGTGCGCGGCGGCCCGGCACCGCCACCAGGTGACACCGTGTCAGATCACGGCACGGTGCGCTCGGAGGACGCGGGATGATGGGGCCCATGACCATCGCCGAGGACCTCCAGCAGCTCGGTGCGGACGTGGCGGCGTGGAGCACGTCGCGCGGGTTCCGCCCCTCCGACGACATCCCGCGCACCCCGCGTCCGCCCGCCTGGGTGCCGCTCTTCGCGCCGTCCGACGTCGCGGAGACGCGCGCGCGGCGCGCGGCCCTCGAGGCCCGGCTGCGGGCCCTCGACGTGTCGGGCGAGGACGTCGCCGTGCAGGTCGACCACCGGCTGCTCGGCGCGGTCCTCGCGCGCGGCCGCTGGGACCTCGACGTCCTGCGCAGCTGGGAGCACGACCCCGTCTTCCTGCTCGGGCAGGTGCTCGGGCCGTGGTTCGACCTGCTCCTGCCGCCTCCCCCGTACCCCGCAGAGGTCCAGGACGCCCTGCTCGCCGTGGCCCGTGGCATCCCGGCGCGGGTCGACCTGGCGCTGGCCAACCTGGCCGGCGGCGCCGTGGCCGACCTCGCCGTCGTGGCCGCGGGTGACCTCGCCGACATCGAGCGGCGCTTCGCCGCGTCCGTCGACGGGCTCGACGGCGTCGTCGACCCCGGGGTGCTGGCCGCCCTGCGCGACGCCGCGCCCGCGGCCGGGGCCGCGCTCGCCGGCCTCCGCACCTGGCTGCAGGAGCGGATGGGGACGTTCGAGCCGTCCCGGCCCGTGGGCCGCGAGCAGTTCGTGTGGTTCCTGCGGCACGTCGCGCTGATCGCCGAGGAGCCCGAGGAGCTCGTCCGCGCCGCCCGTCAGGACCACGCGCGCGCCGTCGTCGCCGAGACCGTCACCCGGCACCGGCACCGCGACGTCCCGGAGGCGCCGCTCGATGCCGACGTCGACGCCCAGTGCGCCCGCGCCGCGGCGCTCGAGGACCGCACGCGCGACTTCCTGGAGCGCGAGGACCTGCTCAGCCAGCCGCCCACCCTGCGGCGCTACCTGTCGCGGCCGCTGCCCGCGTCCCTGGAGCCGCTGCGCTTCCTCGGCGTCAACGACGACCTCACCGACGAGCACCGGCTCGACCAGGACGGCGTCACCTACAAGCCGCAGCCCGGACCCGACCTGCAGTACTTCGACGCCGCGGCCGCGCGCGACCCGCGGCTCGGCATCGTCCACGAGGGCGCGCACTACAAGCAGCTCGCCCTCACGCACGCGCACCCGGACCCGATCCGACGCCGCTACGTCGACTCCGCCGCCAACGAGGGCATCGCCTTCTACAACGAGGAGCTGATGCTGCTCGCCGGCCTGTTCGACGACGCCCCCCACTCCCAGACCGTGGTGCACAACTTCAACCGGCTGCGCTGCCTGCGCGTCGTCGTCGACGTCTCCCTCGCGACCGGCGACCTCACCCTCGCCGAGGCCGTCGACCTCTTCGTCCGCACCGTCCCCATGGACCGCACGACCGCGCAGGAGGAGTGCGCCGCCTACCTCAACACCCCGGGGCTCGCGATGTCGTACCACGTGGGCAAGCAGCAGCTCCTGCGCCTGGCCGCCGACGTCATCGCCCGCGACGGCGACGCCTTCCGCTTCCGCGACCTGCACGACCGCGTGTGGGGCAACGGCAACGTGCCGTTCTCGCTGCAGCGGTGGGAGCTCCTGGGCGACCGGTCCGAGGTGGACGCCCTCGACCGCGCCGTCGAGCGCGAGGAGCGCGACCGCTAGCGCGGAGGCCGCAGCACCACCGAGTGGACGGCGGCGATCCGCCCGTCGGCCACCAGCAGGCGGACCACGGCCACGGGCTCGCCGTCCTGCACCGCCAGCACCACCGCCTCCTCCCCCCGCCGGAGCGGGGCCAGCGTCCAGCCCGACCCCGGGCCGAGGTGGACCAGCGTGCGGGCCGCCACGCGCGCCGCGCCGACGTCGGAACCGACGCGCTCGCCGCGCCACGTCGCCCAGCCCGCCACGTCCGGGTGCAGCGTGCGGACGAGGGCGCCGAGGTCGCCTCCGTCGCAGGCCGCGACGAACCGGTCGACGACGTCGTGCAGCGCCGGGTCCGCGGGCACGGGGTCCGCGAGGGCGGTGCCCGCCGCCCGCCCGGCGGTGCGGACCGCGCGCCGGGCGCGGCTGGCGAGCTGCCGGCACGCGACGGCGGTGCGCCCCACCACCTCGGCGACGTCGTCGAAGGGGACCCCGAACACGTCGTGCAGCACGAAGACGGTGCGCTCCCCCGGCGTGAGGCGGTCGAGCACGACGGCGAGGGCCCGGCGGACCTCGTCGTCCAGAGTGACGCGGTCGGCCGGGCCGGCGACGTCGGCGGCGCCGTCGAACCCCTGCCAGGCGGGCTCGCGCGGCGCCGACAGGCGCGACCGGGCCGAGCGCACCCGGTCGAGGGCGAGCCTCCGCACCGCGACGACCAGCCAGGCGCGCGGGTCGCGGATCTGCTCGACGTCCTGCGCGGCGAGCCGCGCGAACGCGTCCTGCACGGCGTCCTCCGCCTCGGCCGGGTCGGCCAGGATCCGGTCCGCGACGGCGCGCAGGTAGGCGCGGTCGGCGCGCGACGCGGCCGCGACCCGCGCGGCGCCGTCCTCGATGACTCCCATGCAGACTGGACGATCCCGCCCTCGCGAACGTGACGGGCGCGCCACGGGCGGCGGCGCCGGGCCCGGTGTCACGGAACCGGCGCGCCGCCCGTCCCCTCCCGGAACGACCGGCGACCGCCGGCCGCCGACGGAAGGAACGTCATGCTCGCCATCGCCCTCGGGGCCGCACAGCTCGTGCTCGCCCTGCTCTTCCTGTTCGCGGGCCTGCCCAAGGTGCTGGGCCGCGGCCTCGACCGCTGGGCCGGCTTCGACGCCCTGCCGCGCCCGCTCACGGTGCTGATCGGCGCCGCCGAGATCGCCGGGTCGCTCGCGCTCGTGCTCCCCCCGCTGCTGGGGCGCCTCCCGTGGGTCACGCCCCTCGCCGCCGGCGGCCTCGCCGTCGTCACGCTCATGGCCGCGGGCTTCCACCTGCGCGCCGACGAGCGGCTCCGGGCGCTCGAGACCGTGCTCTGGGCGTTGCTCTGCGGCACCGTCGCCGTCGGCCGCTGGGACCTGCTGGCCACCGGGCCCGACCTCGGCGCCGCGCTCCTCGCCCCCGTGATCGGCGTGCTCCTCGTGGGCCTCGGGGTCAACCTCGTCGCGATCCTCCGGGCGCCGGGCGCGTCACCCGTTGACAGTTAGATTTCTAATCGTTAGAGTTCACATCATGACCGAGCAGCCCGTGCCCACCAGCAGCCTCGAGCTCGTCCGCTGGATCGGCTGGGCGCAGCGCAAGGCCGCCGAGGACTGGGTCCGCGAGCGCGAGCTCAGCCACGAGCAGGCCTTCGTCCTCGGCTACCTGGCCCAGAACCCCGGCGCCATCCAGCGCGACATCGCCCAGGTGAGCCGCACCAGCCCCGCGTCCGTCACGAGCCTCCTCAAGGGGCTCGAGCAGCGCGGCCTCGTCGAGCGCCGCACGGCGCCCGACAACGCGCGCGTCAAGCGCGTCCACCCCACCCCCGCCGGCGCCGCGCTCATCGCCGGGTTCGCGGACGCCATGTCCGCCGCCGACGACTCGATCCTCGCCCCGCTCGACGGCGACGAGCGCGCCACCCTGCGCGCCCTGCTCACCAAGATCGCCGCGGAGCTCCCGCAGCCCACCCGGGACTGACCCCGCAGGCGCCGCCGCGCCCCCACGCCGTCATGCCCTGACCCACCCCTGCCCGTCCCACCCTGCCGCGCCGGCTCCCGTCGGCGTGCGCTCCGGCCTGCCCGGAGAGGAGCAGCCATGAGCACCACCGACCTCACCTCCCCCACGCCCCCCGCCACCACGCCGCCCGACGCCGTCGGCAGCGACCGCTGGTACCTCTCGTCCGCGCCGATCGTCCGCGCCCTCGTGCACCTGTGCGTGCCGATGGCCGCCGCGATGATCGTCGGCGCCGTCTACAACGTCGTCAACGCGGGCGTCGTCGGCTCCCTGCACGACAACACCCTGCTCGCGGCCGTCACGCTCGGCACCCCGGTCCTCGGCCTGGTCATGGCCGTCGGGGGCGTCTTCGGCGTCGGCGGCGGCGCGCTCGTGGCCCGGCTGCTCGGCGCGGCCGAGAACGACCCCGCCGAGGCCACGAAGATCCGGCACGTCTCCTCGTTCGCGCTCTGGGGCGCCGTCGTCGCCGGCGCCGTGCTCGGCGTCGCCGGGCTCCTGCTGCTGCAGCCGCTGGTCACGCTCCTCGGGGCCGACGCCGCCACCGCGGCCGCGGCCGCGACCAGCACCTACGTCGCCGTGATGCTCGCCTTCGTCCCCGTGCTCGCGGCGGCGTTCTG
The DNA here is from genome assembly GCF_042799955.1 of Isoptericola sp. NPDC057653. Lineage (NCBI taxonomy): Bacteria > Bacillati > Actinomycetota > Actinomycetes > Micrococcales > Promicromonosporaceae > Isoptericola > Isoptericola sp. NPDC057653. Next base: position 1,103,418 of record NZ_JBHVHP010000002.1, read on the forward strand.
CCTGGAGCAGCTGGTGCGGGCCGAGGGCGCGTCGCGCCAGGTGATGTCCGCCCTGATCGGCTCCACGGTGGCGAACCTCGTCCTCGACCTCGTCTTCGTGCTCGTCCTGCACTGGGGCGTCGCCGGCGTGGCCCTCGCGACCGGCCTGTCGAACCTCGCCGTCGTCGCCTGGTTCGCCGCCTGGCTGACGCGGCACAGCGCCCACATGAGCCTCGCCCCGCGCTGGTTCACCCTGTCGCCCGCGGTGCTGCGGCCCGTGCTCGGCGTCGGGGTGGGCGAGCTGCTGCAGGCGTCGTTCCTCATCGTCACCTCGCTGGTGCTCAACAACCTCGCCGCCGCGTACGGCGACGGCCCGCTCGCCGCGATGGGCGTCGCGGTCCGGATCGCGCAGGTGCCCGAGTTCCTGCTCATGGGCGTGACGCTCGGCGTCCTGCCGCTGCTCGCCTACGCCTACGGCAAGGGCGACCGCGGACGCCTCGCCGCGGCCCTGCGCGTGTCCGCCCTCACCGTGGGCGGCGTCGGGCTGTTCTTCGCCGTCGCCGTCTTCCTGGTCCGCGACCAGGTCGTCACCGCGTTCGTCGCCGACCCCGCGGTCCTGACGATCGGCGCCACGATCCTCACCGCGCAGCTCGTCGCGATGGTCGCCAACGGGTTCGCCGGGCTGCTCACGTCGCTGCTCCAGGCGACCGGCCGCTCCGTGCCCGCCGTCGTCATGTCCGTGTCGCAGGGCGTGCTGTTCGTCCCCGTCGTGCTGCTCGGCAACCTCTGGTTCGGGCTGCCCGGCATCGTCTGGGCGCTCACCGTGACCGAGGTGGTCGTGTGCCTCGTCGGCGTCGGGCTGCTGGTCGCGACCCGCGGCGCGATCGGGCGCGGCCTCGCCGAGGGCAGCCCCGCGCGCGCCGAGGAGGCGCTGGAGCACGCGGAGCCCTGAGCCCCGCGACGCCCGTGAGCCGCGCGGGCCGGGTCAGCCCGGCGCCGTCGACGACCGCACGACGAGGCTCGTCGCCAGCTCGGTGCGCGGGATGGCGCTCGGGTCCTCGCGGGTGCGCACGAGCATGTCGACGGCGGCCTCGCCCATCTGCGCCAGCGGCTGCCGGATGGTGGTCAGGGGCGGGTCCGTCCAGCGCCCGTAGGGCACGTCGTCGAACCCGATGACGGACAGGTCGTCGGGCACGTGCAGGCCCGCGTCGCGGATGGCGCGGATCGCGCCGAGCGCGGTGTCGTCGCTGGACGCGAACACCGCCGTCGGGCGGTCGTCGAGGGCCAGCAGCGCCTGCGCCGCCGCGTACCCCTCGTTGATGCCGTAGCGGGAGCGGATCACCAGGTCGTCGTCGACGGAGACCCCCGCCTGCAGCATCGCGGCGCGGTAGCCGGCGAGGCGCGCGATGGCGTTGTCCTGGTCGAGCGAGCCCGTGATCGTGGCGACGCGCGTGTGCCCGAGGCCGAGCAGGTGGTGGGTCGCGTCGAACGCGCCCTGGAAGTTGGTCGACGCGATGGACAGCGTGCCCTCGGGCGGGCGGCGCAGCGGGTCGACCGCGACCAGCGGGACGCCCGCCTCCGCGAGCGCCGCGCGGACCTTGGCGCTCGGCACGGCGACGACGCTGAGCAGCCCGTCCGTGCCGCGCCCGAGCGCGTGGCGCACCCAGCGGTCGCAGTCGTCCGGGTCGGGTCCGACGGTCAGCACGAGGTCCTTGCCGTGGCGCCGGGCCGCGGCGGCCGCGCCGCGCACCACCGTCTCCGCCCACGCGCCCTCGAGGTTGATGATCCAGACGTCCAGCAGCCCGGTGATGCGGGGCGTCGGGCGCCGGACGGCGTACCCGTGCTGCTTGAGCACCTCGGTCACGCGGCCGCGGGTGGCCTCGGAGACGTCGGGGCGCGAGTTGAGCACCTTCGACACCGTGGGCACGGACACTCCGGCCGCGGCGGCGACGACGGCGAGGGGGATCGTCATTGGTTCACACCTCAGGGCGATGATTTCGGAAACTCAGGATCGCTCGCCGACATCGTACGGGAACCCCGACCGTGCGCCCTGACCCCGTCATGACGCTGTTGTGACCTGGTGCGACCCGTCATGACCTGGCGAGAGCGACTAGACACGCCCCCGCCCGAGCCCTACTCTCCTCCCGCTGTTTCGCCCTGAGCGCTCGAAATTTCGAGCGAAGGCGTTCGAAATCACGAAGGAGTGATCATGCGCACCACGCGCTTCACCACGCTCACCGCCGCCGCGCTCGGCGTCGCCCTCCTCGCCACCGGCTGCGGCCGCAGCGACGACGCCGCCTCCGCCGACGGCGCCGACGCGGCCCCGATCTCCGGCAAGGCCACGGGCGAGATCGAGATCTGGACCGCGGACGGCCACGCCGACAACCTCAAGAAGCTGGCCGAGCCGTTCCTCGCCGACAACCCCGACGCCTCGATCAAGGTCACCGACGTCCCCTGGGACCAGATCCTCACCAAGGTCCAGACCGCCGCGGCGGCCGGCACCGGGCCGGACATCATCATGGCCGGCGCCGACCAGACGTCCGCCGTCATCGGCACGGGCGCCCTCGACGAGGTCCCGGACGGCGTCTACGACCCGGACGACTTCTACCCCGCCTCCATCGCCTCCGTGACCGGCGAGGACGCCCGCTACGGCATCCCCTGGTACGTCGAGACGCGCTTCCTCTTCTACCGCAAGGACATCGCCGCCGACCTCGGCCTCAAGGCCCCCACCACGTGGGAGGAGATGCAGGCGATGTCGAAGGCGTTCCAGGACCGCAAGGGCGGCACGTACGGCATCAGCCTGCCGCGACCCGTCGAGACCCCGGCGCAGGTCGTCGTGCCGTTCGTCTCCCAGGCGGGCGGCGCGATGGCCGACGAGGACGGGTGGACGATCGACACCCCGGAGTTCATCCAGGCGCTCGACTACTACGCCGGCTTCTTCCAGCGCAAGGAGGCCCCGATCGACGGCGGCGACTCCGACGCCACGTTCGAGAACGGCGGCACCCCGATGTTCATCTCGGGCCCGTGGATGCTCGACGTCTACCAGGACGCGATCGACGGCAAGACGGCGCCCAAGGACTTCACCATGGACTCGGTGGGCTACGCCGTGGCGCCGACCGGCCCCGGCGGCAACAACGACCAGTACATCGGCGGCGGCAACCTCGGCGTCTTCGCGGACTCCGACAACAAGGACTCCGCCTGGTCCTTCCTGTCGTGGCTCGGCAAGCCCGAGCAGCAGCAGAAGTGGTACGACCTCAACGGTGAGTTCCCCGCCAACATCTCGGCCGCCGACTACCCGGCCATCACCGACAACCCGGTGACCGCGGTGGTCAAGGAGCAGATGCAGCACACGATCGAGACGCCGCGCTACCCGGCGTGGTCGCAGATCTCCGACCTCATCGGCACCTACTCCGAGCGCGTCGCCAACGGCGAGATGACCTCCGCGGCCGCCGCCAAGGAGATCCAGACCCAGGCGGACTCCCTCGGGTTCGGGTGGTGACCGCCACCACCACGGCACCACCGACGACGCCGCGGCGGACAGGGAAGACCGTCTCCCTGTCCGCCCGGCGCCGCCGGACGGCGGCCGTCGCCTGGCTGTTCGTCACGCCGTTCGTCGTGACCTTCGGGATCTTCGGCCTCATCCCGCTCATCAGCTCGTTCGGGATGTCGTTCACCGACATGCACGCGCGGGACATCCGGAGCCCGTTCGCCGTCAACTTCGTCGGGCTCGAGAACTTCGTGACCGTGCTGACGAACACGTCGTTCCTCAAGGCGCTGCGCAACACGCTGCTCTTCGTGGCCGTGGGCGTGCCGCTCAGCCTGTTCCTGTCGCTGGTGCTCGCCGTCCTGCTCAACTCGCTCGGCAAGCGGGCGGCCGCCTTCTTCCGCGTCGGGTACTACACGCCGGTCGTCACGACGATCGTCGCCGTCGCCATCGTGTGGCGGATCATGTACCAGAACACCGGCGTCATCAACACGATGCTGGGGTGGGTGGGCATCGACGGCCCCAACTGGTTGTCGGACACCCGCACGGCGCTGTTCGCGCTGACCGTCATGGCCGTGTGGCGCAGCCTCGGCTCCACGATGGTCATCTTCCTCGCGGGCCTCCAGGGCATCCCCCAGGAGGTCAAGGAGGCCGCCTCGGTCGACGGCGCGAACCCGGTCCAGAGCTTCTTCCGGATCACGATCCCGATCATGATGCCGACGATCCTGCTCAACGCGATCCTCACGACCACCGGGTTCATGCAGTTCTTCGACGAGCCCTTCGTGATGACGAACGGCGGACCGCTGGAGTCGACCACGTCGATCGCCCTGCAGGTCTACAACCAGTTCAAGTACGGCAACTACGCCGTCGGGTCGGCAGGCGCCTACGTGCTGTTCGTCCTCATCGGCATCTTCGCCATCATCCAGTTCCGGTTCTTCCGGCAGAGGACCTGACCCATGACCGCTGTGATCACCCCGCCCGACGTCGAGCCCCGGGCCGACGTCCCCGCCACCCCCCGTCGCCGCCGCAAGCCGGTGCGCTGGGGCAACCTCGCCGTCCTCACCGTCCTGTCGATCGGGCTCGCGTTCACGCTGCTGCCGTTCGTCTGGATGGTGCTGGGCGCGTTCAAGACGAAGGCCGAGATCATGTCCCGGCCGGTCACCTGGTGGCCGGTGAACCCCACGCTGGAGAACTTCCGGTCGTGGCTGTTCGACTTCGACATCTCCCGGCCGTTCTTCAACTCCGTGCTGCTCGCCGTCGTCGCCGTCGCCAGCACCCTGCTGTTCTGCTCGATGGTGGGCTGGGCGCTCGCCAAGCTGGAGTTCCCGGGCAAGAAGGCGCTCATCACGGTCGTGCTCGCCACGATGTTCGTGCCGGGCATCGTCACCCTCATCCCGCAGTTCGTGCTCGTGGCCCGCCTCGGCATGGTCAACACGTACTGGGGGCTCATCCTGCCGGGCCTCGTCGGCGCGTTCGGCGTCTTCCTCATGCGGCAGTTCATGCTGGAGATCCCCGACTCGCTGCTCGACGCCGCCCGGATCGACGGCGCCGGCGAGTTCCGGATCTTCTTCCGGATCGTGCTGCCGCTGTGCAAGGCACCCCTCGCGACCCTGGCGATCTTCACGTTCATGGGGTCGTGGAACAGCTTCCTGTGGCCGCTGATCATCTCCCAGGACGACTCGATGTACACGCTGCCCGTGTCGCTCGCGCTGTTCTCCTCGGACGCCGGGAACCACGGGGCGGAGTACGGCCTGCAGATGGCGGGCTCGTTCCTCATCGTCCTCCCCGTGCTCGTGCTGTTCGTCGCCATGCAGAAGCACTTCATCCAGGGCATCACCATGACAGGGATCAAATGACCACCACCGTGCCCGCGCCCGCAGGTTTCCTGTGGGGCGCCGCGACCGCCGCGCACCAGATCGAGGGCGGCAACACCAACACCACGAACTGGGCCGACGAGTACCACCCGCGGGCCACCGTGCGCGAGCCGTCCGGCGACGCCTGCGACTCCTACCACCGCTTCGGCGAGGACATCGCGCTGCTGGCCGAGGCCGGCCTGACCACCTACCGGTTCTCGCTGGAGTGGGCCCGCATCGAGCCCGAGGAGGGCGTCGTCTCCGACGCCCAGCTCGCCCACTACCGCCGCATGATCGACACCTGCCGCTCCCGCGGCGTCGAGCCGTTCGTCACGCTGCACCACTTCACGTTCCCGCGCTGGTGGCGCGAGCGCGGCGGCTGGCAGGCGCCCGACAGCGCCGACGTCTTCGCGCGCTACGCCCGCACCGCGGCGAGCATCCTCGGCGACGTGCGCTGGGTGGTGACCATCAACGAGCCGAACATGCTGGTGGTCAACGCCGAGTCCACCGTCGACACCGGCACCGGCGTCAACGTGCCCGACGAGCCCGACCCCGAGCTCGCCCGCGCGATCGCGGCCGCCCACCACGCCGCCGTCGACGTGCTCCACCAGGAGATCCCCGGCGTCCAGGTCGGCTGGACCGTCGCCAACCAGGACTACCAGGCCGTGCCCGGCTGGGAGGCCCAGCGCGACACGTGGCAGTACTGGCGCGAGGACTTCTACCTCGAGCACGCCTGCGGCGACGACTTCATCGGCGTCCAGGCCTACCTGCGCACCGTCATCGGCCCCACCGACGACGCCCGCGGCTACGGCCCCCAGCCGTGGCCCGAGGGCACCGACGTCACCCTGACGGGGTGGGAGTACTACCCCCAGGCCCTCGGCCACGCGCTGCAGCACACGCACCGCGTCACCGGCGGGCTGCCGATGATCGTGACGGAGAACGGCATCGCGACCTCGGACGACGAGCGACGGATCGCGTACACGACGGGGGCGCTGGCCGGGCTGGCCTCGGCCGTCGACGACGGCTGCCGCGTGTTCGGCTACCTGCACTGGTCGCTGCTGGACAACTACGAGTGGGGTTCGTTCGCGCCCACCTTCGGCCTGGTCGCCGTGGACCGGCGGACCTTCGAGCGCACGCCCAAGCCCAGCCTCGCGTGGCTGGGTGGGCTGGCTCGGCGGAACGAGCTGCCGGCCCGCGAGGCGGCCGCGGCGATCGCCGGCACGACCGAGCGCGCCTGATCGGCACACCGCCCCGCCCCGTGCATCGGGGCGGGGCGGCCGTTCGCCGCGTCGTCGCTAGATCACGCTGCGCCCCTCGGCCTTCGCCTGGCGCAGCTCGCGGTAGAACGCTCGGCTGATCACGAAGAGCACGCCGGCCACGACGACGGGCCAGACGAGCACGTACACCGTCAGCAGGAACGTCATGAGATCCCCTCTCCCGCCGCGACGGGCTCGCCCCGGCGCGGCTCGTCGGCCGGACGGCCCGTGGCCGCCGGCTCCATGTCGAAGTCGCCGGTGCGCTCCTTGATCAGGGCGAAGTCGAACCGGTCCTTGCTCAGCAGCGTCAGGGCGACGCACACGACCGTGCTGGCCGCATAGGCCACGAGCGACCCCGACAGCACCGGGTAGGTGTGCAGGAACCCGATCGCGAAGGGCGCGGCCGCGACGGTGGCGACCGCCCCGACGACGAGCGCGACCCGCGTGCCGAAGAAGCCGAAGGCCATCAGGCCGAGCACGACCCCGATGCCGAGCGTGGCCAGGACGTCCGACGCGATGCCCAGCCCGCCGGAGAGGTCCACCCACGAGAAGCGCACCGGCAGGAAGACGGCGAGGCCCGCGACCACCGCCGCGCTGAAGGCGACGTTGGTGACCCGGTCCCAGTAGAAGCTCGCGATGACGGGGAACACGAGCGCGCCCCACATCGCTCCGACGAACACGAGCAGGTCCAGGATGTTGAACCGGGCGCCGGCGAAGACCAGGCCCGCGGCGATCGCGACGACCATCGTGACCCGGCCGACGAGGATCATGGTCCGCGGGTCGGCACGCTTCTTGCCCGCGACGTTCTGCCCGTAGACGTCCGCCATGGCGATCGACGCGAGCGCCGTGAGGTCGGAGTCCGCCGTCGACGAGAGCGACCCGATGATCATCACGAAGAACAGGCACAGGAGCAGCGGGTTCAGGTAGGTCGCGGCCATCTGCGGGACGAGGTTGTTCACGTCCCCGCCGAGGGGCTCGATGCCCGCGTACAGCGCGATGACGCCGAGCATGCCGACGCCGATGATCGTCGCGCCGTAGCCGAACGTCGCGGTGACGAACGTCTTCTTGATGAGGTCCTCGCGGACCGCGAAGAGCCGCTGGGCGATCGTCTGGTTGCCGATCGCGTAGGCCAGGACGGCCGCGATGTACGGGGCACCCTGGTTGAAGAACGCGTCGGAGGAGAAGAAGTCCTTCTGCTGGGCGGTGAGGTTCGCGGCGCCGGTCTCGAACAGGCCGGGCCCGCCGGCGGCGAAGAACACCACCGGGATGATGACGACGACCGCGCCCAGCAGGGCCACCACCTGGGCGAAGTCGGTGAGGACCGACGCCCGGAACCCGGACCAGAGCGTGTACAGGAGCACGCCGGCCGCGATGGCGACGATGCCCTGCGTGAACGTGTAGGGCGTCAGCATGGCGACCAGGGCGCCGCCGGCGATCAGGTTGGACGTGAGGCTGATGACGCTGCCGAGCACGTTGGACCCGGCGAGCATGAGCTGGCTCGAGCGGCCGTGCCGGGCGAACATCACCTCCGCGATCGTGTGCGCGCGCGGCGCGACGGCGCGGATCCGGCGCCCGAACGGGTAGATGAGCAGGATCATCAGGGCGCCCCAGAGCCCGTAGTGGATGGGGCCCGACAGACCGTAGGTGTAGCCGGACGTCGCGGAGGCGTACATCGACGACGCCCAGATCCAGGTGGCGGTCATCGACGCCGCGGAGATTCCGAAGCCGACCTTGCCGCCGCCCGTCATGTAGCCGTCGGCGTTCTCCTTCTTCCGGCTGATGCGGACCGACATGTAGAAGCTGCCGCCGAAGAACAGCAGCAGGATGAGGACCACGATCGGTCCAGGGATGTGTTGCAGGTTGCCCAAGGTGTTCTCACTCTTTCGTCAGGGACCCGGAGCCTGCTGAAGGCCCGGAGGGACGGGGAAGCGGGAACGGCAGCTAAGCGGGCGGGACTCGTCGGGGACAGGCGGGGCGGCACGCGCAGGGCAGCGCGTACCGTGCCGGCTGGATCGACAGCACGGAGCTCCTTCCGGTCGTCAGCGGCCCTGACCAGGGCGCATGGCGTCGCGCCACGGTCAGGGCGTGCGGGCGCCGGCGCACGGAGGGGCCGGCGAGTCGGTGACGGGACCAGCGGGAACTCTCGCGAGTGCGCGCCGACGAGACGAGGCGTCGGGGTTCCTCCGGGCGCGGCGCAGCGCGCCGGTCAACAGGGCCGTCGAGTCACGTTTATACCACAAAAAAGGTACATTCTTCCCAGGCCTGCCCGCGACGACAGGAGGCGGCCGCCCCACCCGGGACCGGACGCCGTCAGTCGGACCGCGTCGACGCCGGCCGCTCGAGCCCCCGGAACGGCGCGATCGCGCCCTCGAACTCGGCCTTCATCCCGGCGCGCACCACGGTGGCGCCGTACTCGAGCCTGATCGACGCCACCGGGAGGTCGATCTCCTCGGCCTCGTCGACACCGCGACCCGTCGGGTCGAGCGACGCGTCCTGGATGTCGAGCGTGATCCACCGGTAGCCGTCGGACGCCACGGCCGACCACCACCAGCACCCCCCGCCCTCGACGGTGCAGAACCGGTCGTGGTGCTCCTCGCGCCAGGCGGGGTCGGCGGCCATCGACTCGGAGTCGGTCTCCAGCTCCGTCGGCCCCAGCCCGGCCTTCTCGGTCACCTCGCTCGCGGCGTCGACGATCCGCTGCCACTGCTGAAGGTCCGGGACCTGCGTGCTCGCGAGCCGGCAGCAGTTCACCGTGGCGAGCATGGACGCCCCGCCGTACCCGTTGCCCTCCTCCGTGAACCAGTCCTCGTCGTCGAACCACGAGGCCTCGGGCCGCTCCGCCGCGAGTGCCACGCCGCCCGCCTCCTGGACCGCGGCGCGGAGGTCGAGCACGAGCTGCCGGGCGGGCGCCTCCAGCTCCGCCTGGTCGGGAGCCTCGAGCAGCTGCTCCGCGTCCGTCCCCTCGGTCGCCGGGTAGTCCTTCCAGTCCACGGTGACGGTCGCGCCGTCCGCGTCGACGGAGGTGCTCTTCGGCGACGGGCCGAGCCCGAGCAGGCCGCACCCGCCGAGGAGGAGGGTGGCGGCGAGCGCCAGGATCACCGGCCGAGGAGCGCGCATCCGCGCAGTCTCACAGTGCCGCCACGGTCGCCGGCGCGGCGCCACGGGTGAAACCGTCAGGTCCCGGGCGGCGCGACGGACCGCAGGACGTGCTCGACGAGGGTCCGCTCGTCGCTCCGGCGGCTCGTCGACGTCGTTTCCTCGGCGCCGAGAGGGCCTCCCCGGGCGACCGGGTGAGGCTCAGCCGACCGGCTCGGCGTCGCGCGCGGCGAAGACCTCCCGGGCGACGAAGGTGGCGTTGAGCGCGCGGGGGAAGCCGCAGTAGACGGCGGCGTGCAGGATCGCCTCGGTGATCTCCTCGCGCGTCAGGCCGACATTGAGGGCGGCGCCGATGTGCACCCGCAGCTGGGGCTCGCACCCGCCGAGGGCCGTGAGGACGCCGAGGGTCACGAGCTGGCGGCTCCGCGGGTCCAGACCGGGGCGGTCGTAGATGTCGCCGAAGGCGAAGGCGGCGACGTGGTGGCCGAGGGCGGGGCTGACGTCGGCGAGGGAGTCGACGACGGCCTCGCCCTGGTGCCCGTCGATCCGCGACAGGACGTCGAGACCCCGGCGGCGGCGGGCGAGGTTGTCGGGGCTGTCGATGTCGTGCTGCGCGGGGGCGGTCGTGGTCATGGCCGGGGGCCTTCCTGGTAGGTGGAGATCTTGTACTCGGTGGCGGCGAGGGAGAGCTGGAGCTGCGCGATCTGCGCGCGCAGCGTGTCCCGGTGCTCGAGGAGCATGTCGAGGCGCTCGGGCACGGTCTCCTGCCCGTCGTCGACGAGCTCGACGTACCGGCGCAGGTCGCTGATCGGCATGCCCGAGGTGCGCATCCGGGTCAGGAAGACCAGGCGCCGCACGGCCGCCGCGTCGTACCGCCGGTGGCCGGCGCCGTCGCGGTCGACGCGCACCAGGCCGATGCGCTCGTAGTAGCGGAGGGTGTGGGGGTTGACGCCGAGGCGGGCCGCCGTCGTGGCGATGTCCCAGTCCGTCGCGTCGTCGTCCCGGGCGAGCTCGCGCAGCGCCTCGACCGAGACCCCGCCGGCCGGGTCGACCGCCAGTCGCAGCGCCTCTCGGAGCGCCTCGTCGTTGTCCATGACCGGGACGCTAGAGGTGTGAGCGCGCTCGAAGACAAGCCCGCGCGCGAGGGAAAGCGTTGCCACGAGCGCTTCCGTCTTGGTTGGATGTTGCCAACGTCACGCGTTGCCACCCGTCGGACAAGGGAGTTCGCCATGCCGCAGCCGTCCCGTCGTCAGGTCCTCGCCATCGTGCCCGCGGGCGCCTTCCTCGCGATCGCGGCGCCGCTGCGCGCCCGCGCGGACTCGCCGTCCGACCACGCGCGCCTGCTGGCGAACGCCCGCGGGATCTTCGCGGGCACGGCGGCGTCGAACGCGCGGCCCGAGGCCGCGACGAGGCTCCGGGCGATCCACACGACGGCGCGCGCGGACCTCGCCGCCCTCGACGCCGCCGGGGCGGGCGAGCTGTTCGCCGGCGTGCCGCTCGGCACCAGCGACCCGAACCTCAACACCTCGTTCGTCAAGCTGTACGAGATCGCGCTGGCGACCTGCACCCCGGCCTACGCGTCCGACCTCGTGGGCGACACCGCCGTGCAGCGGCGCGTGCTCGACGGGCTCGAGTGGCTCCACGCGCGCTACTACGGCGACCAGGCCGCCGGCTACTACGGCAACTGGTTCACCTGGGAGATCGGCATCCCCGCGAGCGTCAGCAAGACGTTCGCCCTCCTGGCCGACCTGGTCGCGGCCGAGCGGCCGAGCCTCCTGCCCACGTACGTCGCGTCCATGGACGCGTACCTGCGCCACGGGAAGGACGGCGACGTCGACCTCGACTCCCGCTTCCACACGGGCGCCAACCTCGCCGACATCACGACCAACCGCGTGCTGCAGGGCGCGCTCACCGGCGACGACGCCCGCGTGGCCAAGGCGATCGCCGACCAGTCCACCGTGTTCGCGACCATCGACCCGTACGACATCCGGCACGGCAACACCGACGGCTACTACGCCGACGGCTCGTTCATCCAGCACGACTCGGTGGCGTACACGGGCTCGTACGGGCGCACGCTGCTGACCCGCGTCGTGCAGACGATCAAGCTGCTCGACGGCACGGCCGCCGCCCCCGGCACGGAGCTGGCCGACGTCGTGCACGGCTGGGTCCGCGACGGGTTCGCGCCCGTGATCGTCGACGGCTGGATGATGGAGATCGTCAAGGGCCGCTCGGTGTCGCGCACCGGCACCGGGTACGCGGACACCGCCACCGTTCTCGAGGCCGCCGTCGACCTCACCGACTACACGAGCGGCGCCCACGCGGCCGCCCTCGGCGCGTACGTCCGCCACCTGGCGACGGCGTCGCCGACGCCGCCCGACCCCTCGCGGTTCGTCTCGCCCGTGAGCGCCGTGCGCTACGCCGACCTCGTCGCGGACGCCGGCGCACCCGCGGCGGACCTCAACCCGCCCGAGCGCTCGGTGGCCTTCAACGCGATGGACCGCACCGTGCACCGGCGCCCCGGGTTCACGTTCGCGCTGGCGCGCAGCTCGGAGCGGATCAGCAGGTACGAGTACATGAGCGGCGAGAACCTGCTGTCGTGGTTCCACGGCGACGGCGCCTTCTCCCTCTACCTCGCGGGCCAGGACCACACGCAGGCGTTCGGCGTCGACTTCTACACGACGGTCTCGCCGTACCGCCTGCCGGGCACCACCGTGCCGGTCGAGGAGCGGCGCACCGTCCCCGAGCTGTACGGGCAGCTCTGGTACGACAACCCCGGCCACCCGCTGGGCTTCACCTCGTCGTCGGAGTCGCAGAACACGTACGTCTACTTCCCGCGCGGCACGAACGCGTTCTCCGGCGGCGCGACGCTCGGCACGTACGGCGCGGCGGGCATGGTCCTCTCCGACGACGTGCCCTACGTCGACGCGCAGGCCGGCGTCCTGCCCGACGACTTCGTCGTCTACGCGAACGCCCGCGCGGTGAAGTCATGGTTCCTGCTCGACGACGAGGTCGTCGTCCTCGCCGCGGGCATCCACGACGAGCACGGTCGCGACGTCGTCACGACGCTCGACTCGCGCATCGCCGCGCCCGGCGACGGCGTCGTCGTGACGGGCCGCCGCCGCGACGGCCGCCCGTGGACGCCGGACGGGCGCCCGGCGCGGCTCGACTGGCTCCGCTGGGACAACCCGGGCCAGGGCGTGGCCGTGGGGTACGCGCTGCTCGACGCCGAGCCCGTCACCGTGACCCTCGAGGACGTGACGCGCAGCCGCCGCGTGGTCCGCACGACCAACCCCGACACCGCGGCGACGAAGCGGGTGTTCACCGCCGCCGTCGAGCACGGCCGACGCCGCTCCGCCCTCGCCTACGCGATCGTCCCCGGCGCGACCGCGCAGCGTCTCGCCGCCTACGGGCGCGGCGGCCCGATCGCCGTGCTCGCCAACGACGAGCGCGTGCAGGCCGTGCGCCACTCCGGCCTCGGGCTCGTCGCCGCGACCGTGTTCTCCGGCCGCGCCCACGTGCGGAACCTGACGATCGACGGCCCGGCGTCCGTGCTCGTGCGCGAGGGCGGCGACGGCCGCACGTCCGTGGCGCTGTCCGACCCGACGACGGGGCGCGACACCGTGACCCTGACGGTCCGCGGCCGGCACCTCGACGTCGAGGCGGCCGACGACGGCGTCCGGGTGCGGCGCGTGCCCGGCGGCACGGAGATCCGTGCCACCACGCGGCACGCGTACGGCGCGAGCCTCACCGCGGTGCTGCGGCGGCGCTGACGCGGTCCGTCCCGGCCCGGGAAACACGTCGACCGCGAGCGCCGTCCCGGGGAAGACTCTCGCCCATGCCCGACGACGAGACGCCCCACCTCCACGTCGCACGCGTGCTGCGCGTCCGCGAGGCCGACTGCGACGTGTGGCGCGACGGCGCGCCGGTCACAGTCCCGTTCGCCGCGACGGTCCCGGGTCCGCGGACCGAGCGGGTCTCCCCCGGCCACCTCGCGGCGGTCGCGACGACGGGCGACGGGGCGGGCGTCGTCGTGTGGCGGTGGTTCGACGCCGTGGTCCTCGGCGCGGAGCACGACGGGTCGGTGCGGCTGTGGGAGCCGGCCCACGGCGAGGTCCTTGCGCGACCTCGGGACACGTACCGGCACCCGGAGCCGGGCACGCGCGCCTACGCCTCGGCCGGGCTGCCCGGCGCCGGCTGGTGGGCGGCCGCGGCGGTCGGGGCGGAGGACGTGCCCGCCGTCGACCTCGACGAGGTGGCCGCGTTCTACACGAGCAACGGGCTCTGGGCGGCGGCCCTCGGATGAGGCGTCCCGCCCCTGGCCGCGCCGTGCGGCGAGGGCTCAGGCGCCGGCCGGGACGATCCGGACCTGCTCGCCGAGCCTGCGCATGACGTCGGAGCCCGGGTCCGCGTCGGTGACGACACCCGCGACGTCGTCGAGCCCGATCACGCCGTACGGGGAGGCCGCACCGACCTTCTCGGCCGAGCCGAGCACGTAGGTCTCGGCGGCGCGGCCGGCGAGGACGCGCTTCATCGCCGCCTCGTCCCCGTCACCGGTGGTGAGGCCGGCGTCGGGGTGGATGCCCGTGACGCCGAGGAGGAAGAGGTCCGCGGTGACGCGTTGCGCCGCCTCGACCGCAGCCGCCCCGCACGCCACGGCGGAGTGCTTGAACAGCCGGCCGCCGAGGATGAACACGTCGGCGGCGGGGTGCTCCACCAGGGCCGCGGCGACGGTCGGGCTGTGCGTGACCACGGTGCACGCCAGCGTGGGCGGCAGCGCGGCCGCGACCGCGAGCGCCGTCGTCCCCCCGTCGAGGATGACGGTGCTGCCGGGCGCGATCAGGCGCACCGCGGCCGCGGCGACCCTCTGCTTGCCCGCGACCGCGACGTGCCGGCGCGCGCCGTAGTCCGCCATCGCCGGCGACACCGGCAGCGCGCCGCCGTAGACGCGCTGGCAGAGCCCCTCGGCAGCCAGTTCCCGCAGGTCGCGCCGGATGCTGTCCTCGGAGAGCCCGAGCTCCGCGGCGGCCGTCTTGGCCACGATCTTGCCGTCGCGGCGGAGGGTCTCCAGGAGGTGGTCGCGCCTCTCGGAAGCGAGCATGGTCATTCTCGTTTCTTCTTGGTTGTGCACGTTTGTGCTTAGTCTACGGCCATGACGTCCACGATCACGCCCCGCCCGTTGCTCATCCTCATCGCCGGCCCCTACCGCTCCGGCACCGACGGCGACCCCGCCGCGACGGCGGCCAACCTGCGGCGCCTCGAGGAGGCCGCCTGGCCCGTCTTCGCCGCGGGCCACGTGCCGATGATCGGCGAGTGGGTGGCCCTGCCGGTGCTGCGCTCCGCGGGCGCCACCGTGGACGACCCGCTCGCCGACGACGTCCTCTACCCCACCGCCCAGCGCCTGCTCCAGCACTGCGACGCCGTGCTGCGGCTGCCGGGCGCGTCCGCCGGGGCCGACCAGGACGTCGCCATCGCCACGAGCCGCGGCCTGCCCGTCTACCGCGACGTCGCCGAGATCCCCCGGCTCGGCGAGGTCGCGCGGCTCGACGAGGTCGCGCGGCTCGACGAGGTCGCCCGGTGAGCGGGCGTCCCGGCGTCGACGTCCCCGACCACCGGGGCCGGACCGACCTCGACCAGGCGGGACGGGAGCTCCGCCGCAACCCCGACGTCGTCGTCCGCGACGTCGAGCTCACCTCGTCCGGGTGGCACGTGCTGCGCCGCACGACCCTCGACCACCGCCGTCGCGACGGGACCTGGCGCACGTTGGAGCGCGAGACCTACGACCGCGGGGACGGCGCGACGATCCTGCTGCACGACGACGCCCGGTCCACGGTGCTGCTCACGCGCCAGTTCCGCTACCCCGCCTACGTCAACGACCACCCCGACGGGATGCTGATCGAGACCGCCGCCGGCCTCCTGGACGACGACGACCCCGAGACCGCCGTCCGGCGGGAGGTCGCCGAGGAGCTCGGCGTCACCGTCGGCCCCGTCGAGCACGTCTTCACGGCGTACATGAGCCCCGGCTCCGTCACGGAGAAGGTGCACTTCTACGCGGCGCCCTACACCCCGCGCGACCGCACCGGCGCGGGCGGGGGCGTCGCCGCCGAGGGCGAGGACATCGAGGCGGTCGAGCTCCCGCTGGGCGACGCGCTCGGGATGATCCGCGACGGACGCATCGTCGACGGCAAGACCATCATGCTGCTCCAGTGGTGGGCGCTGCGCCGCTGACGGGGGACGCGGCGGGAGGTCCTGGCAGTACCTCCCGGGCGCGGCGTGCGACACGTACGGTGGACGCCGCACCACCGACGAAGGAGAACTCTTTGCGCACCGTGAACGCCTACGCCGCCCCGTCCGCGACCGAGCCCCTGGTCCCCACCACCATCGAGCGTCGCGACGTCGGCCCGAAGGACGTCCTGATCGCCATCCGCTACGCGGGGATCTGCCACTCCGACATCCACACCGTGCGCGGCGACTGGGGCCCGATCGCCTACCCGCAGGTCGTGGGCCACGAGATCGTCGGCGAGGTCGTCGAGGTCGGCCCCGCCGTCACCCGGCACGCCGTGGGCGACCGCGTCGGCGTGGGCTGCATGGTGAACTCGTGCCGCGAGTGCGAGAACTGCCGCGCCGGCCTGGAGAACTACTGCCTCAACGGCAACACCGGCACGTACGCCAGCACCGACCGGGACGGCACCATCACCCACGGCGGCTACTCGACGCACGTCGTCGTCGACGAGCACTTCGTCCTCCGCGTGCCCGACGCCATCGACTACGCGGCCGCCGCGCCCCTGCTGTGCGCGGGCATCACCACCTACTCCCCGCTCGCGCACTGGAACGCCGGCCCCGGCAAGCACGTCGCGGTGGTCGGCATGGGCGGCCTCGGCCACATGGCCGTGAAGATCGCCGCCGCGATGGGGGCCGAGGTCACCGTGCTCTCGCGCACGCTCTCGAAGAAGGACGACGGCCTCGCGTTCGGCGCCACCGGCTACTACGCGACCGAGGACGACGCGACGTTCGAGGCGCTGAAGAACCGGTTCGACCTCATCGTCAACACCGTCAGCGCGCCGCTCGACCTGAACCAGTACCTGCGGCTGCTGCGCCTCGACGGCACCATGGTCAACGTCGGCGCCCCGCCGGAGCCCCTGCCCGTCCAGGTGTTCTCGCTGTTCAACAACCGCCGGTCGTTCGCCGGCTCCAGCATCGGCTCCATCGCCGAGACCCAGGAGATGCTCGACTTCTGCGCCGAGCACGGCATCGCGCCGGAGACCGAGCTCATCGGCGCCGACCAGATCAACGACGCCTACGAGCGCGTGCTGTCCAGCGACGTGCGCTACCGGTTCGTCATCGACGCCGCGACCCTGTGACGCCTGCGCCCGGGCCGCCCGGAGACGGGGGCCCGGGCCGCATCAGGGCCACAGTTTCTCGACGAGCAGCGCCGCCCCGAGCACGACCATCGCCACGCCGGAGACCTTCGTGACGACGACCCGTGCTCGGGGCCGCGAGCTCAGCACGCGGCGGGCCAGGACGGCGACGACGGAGTAGATCACGGCGACGTTCGCCACGTGCAGGCCGCCGAGGACGAGCATCTGCGTCGACGTCGGCCAGCCGGTCGGCGAGGTGAACTGCGGCAGCAGCGCGAGCAGCAGGAGCAGCCCCTTGGGGTTGATGCCGCTGACGCCCGCGCCGCGCAGGAACTGCGCCAGCGGCCGGTCACCGACCGGCCGCTCGCTCGCGTCCAGCCGGCCGACCGTGCTGCGCAGCGTGACCACGCCGAGGTGGACGAGGTAGGCGGCGCCCGCCACGGTGAGCACGGTCAGCACCGCCGGGTACCGGGTCACGACGGCGCCGACGCCGAGCGCGACGACCCCGACCACCACCACGTAGCCGCAGACCATCCCCAGCACCGACGGCGCCACCGACCGGCCCCGCAGCCCGGCCGCGATCGCGTACGCCCAGTCCGCGCCGGGCGTGAGCGCGAGCAGCACCGCCACCACCCAGAACTGCACCACCGACGACACGTCCATCAGCCACTCCCCTCCGACTGGCGAAGAGGCTAGGCAGGATCGGGCGGAAGGTGCTTCGAACTTTCGGCACGATCGGCGCCGATCGTGGGAGCATTTCGATCATGGACCAGATCGACCGGGAGATCCTTTCACTCCTGCAGGACGACGGGCGCATGAGCACCACCGACCTGGCCGGCCGGGTCGGCCTGAGCCTGTCCACGTGCCACCGTCGACTGCGGGCGCTGGAGACGTCCGGCGCGATCGCGCACTACCGCGCCGTCGTCGCCCCGGACGCCGTCGGCCTGAGGTTCGAGGCGCTCGTGTTCGTCACCATGCGACGCACGGACGTCGACGCCGTCGCCGGGTTCGAGGCCGCCGTCGCCGCGGTGCCGAACATCGTCGACGCGCAGCGACTCTTCGGCGAGCCCGACTACCTGCTGCGCGTGCTCACCCGCGACCTCGCCGCCTACCAGGAGCTCTTCGACACCGCCCTCGGCTCGCTGCCCGGCGTCCAGCGGCTCACGTCCACGCTGGTCATGAAGCGGCTGGGCCCCGACCGGGCGGTGCCGATCCCCTGACGCCGTCCGCGCCGCGCCGAGGCCGCGCGCCTCGGGGGCGAGCACACGTGTCCCGCGTGCTCGCCCCCCCGACCGCTTCCTGGGAGCTCCGGGCCAGGTCAGCGCCACGCAGGGTCGAGGCGACGCACCGTCAGGCTCGCGAGCACGGCGTCGCCGCCGTCGGCGCGCAGTCGCAGCTCGGCCGCACGTTCCGGGTCGTCCAGCCCGCGGTTGACGGCGAGGTAGTGCCGGCCGCCGGCCGCGAAGAGGGCGAGCTGGTCGCGGTCGACGAGGACGCGCAGGGTGGCGGCACCCGCGGCGGGGAGCGGGTGCCCGTCGAGGGCGTGCTCCTCCAGGTCGTAGGTGGCCATCGGCTCGGCGCCGCCCGGGGCCACGGCCTCGAGGACCAGCCGGCGCGCGGTCGAGCGCGCGCGGTCGACCACGACCTCGACGTCGAGCCCGTCGGCGTCGGGCGCGGACGGGTCGGCGCCGAGCGGCACTCCGTCCGGGGTGACGGCCACGTCGTGCTCGGTGTGCGTCTCGCGGTGCAGCAGGGCGATCTCCGCGACCGGCTCGCTGTGCACGTGCACGCCGTCGGCGGAGCTCACCAGGCGCTGCTCGACGGGGAAGGACATGTTGCCCGTCCAGGTCGGCCCGCGGTTGCCGCCCTGCCACGCCAGCGAGACGACCCGGCCGTCCGGCGCGTTCGAGAACGTCTGCGCGGCGTAGTAGTCGGAGCCGGCCACGCCGGGGTTGCGGGTGACGTGGCGGGGCTCGTCCGACTCCGGGACGTACTCCCGGCCGTCGAAGTCGCCGACGAGGTACCCGCCGCTCGCGGAGATCAGCACGTGGCGCAGGCGGTCGGGGTCGCCGTCGAGCGGCATGACCGAGACGTCGGGGCACTCGAACATCCAGTCGGCGGCGAAGCGGCTCAGGAACGCCCAGTCCCGCAGGTCGCGCGAGCCGAAGAAGTTCACGCCGTTCCCGTCGTCGTCGGACCAGACGACCATGACCCACTGCCCGGAGGCCTCGTGGCGGAACACCTTGGGGTCGCGGCTCTCGCCACCGGGCGGCGTGGCGACCACCCGCCCGCCGTCGAGCGGCTCGAACGTGTACCCGCCGTCCAGGCTGACCATGCCGCGCACGCCCTGCGTGCCGGTGAAGACGACGATCGGGTCGTGCTCGGTCGTCGCGAGGCCCGAGGTGTTCGCCAGGTCGACGACCCCGCCCCCGGAGAACAGGGCCCCCGGGTGCACGTCGGGGTGCAGCGCGATCGGCTGCTGCGTCCAGTGCACGAGATCCGGGCTGGTGGCGTGCCCCCAGTGCATCGTGTCCCACTCGCGCGAGTGCGGGTTGTGCTGGAAGTACAGGTGGTACGTGCCCCGGTAGTGCACCAGGCCGTTCGGGTCGTTCATCCAGCCCGCCTGGGGGCTGAAGTGGAAGCGGCCGCGACGCGGCTCGCGGTGGTCCGTCGCGGGGTAGGGGAACAGCTCGGTGGTCGCGGTCATCGGGGTCGGCGGTCCTCTCGGGAGGGCAGGGCGGGCAGGTCGTCGTGGGCACCGGGCGCCTGGTACCAGTAGGCGACGGTCGAGACGTCGTCGCGGCGTTCGAAGTGGCCGTGGTCCCAGGCGCCGATCTGCTGCAGGGTCACCCGGATCCGGTCGTGGAAGACCACGGGGTCGGGCAGGTGCCAGCGGTACATTCCGTGGCTCTGGGGCGTGGCCTGCAGGAAGGGCGACGCGCCGGTCGTGTCCGTGTCGGAGTAGTACGGGTAGCCGCAGTACGGGGCGCTGAACGTGACCGGCCGGGGTGGGGGTACGGTGCGCAGGTCGTCCTGGAACGCCCAGGCTCCGCCGACGTAGTCCTCGAGCCCGGTGCTGCACTGCGTCGGCAGCGCGTCGTCGCCGTCGAGGTAGAACTTCACCTCGCCCTCGCCCCACCAGTACCGCTCGAGCGCGGTGAGCGCGACGTACGTGCCCACGTACCGCCCGGCGCCCGTGACGCCGTCGAGGATCACGTGGTCCTCCCCGGCCTGCGTGGTGCCGTTGCTGCGCCGCCAGTGCGCGTGGAAGTGGCCGGCGTCGGGCGCCAGGTCGCCGTCGAGCACGTAGTCGACCTGGTAGTAGATCCCGTGGACCGGCCCGGCGTGCTCGTTGGTCAGCTCGATGCGGGCGCGTCGGTGGAACGGCATGGCGAAGTAGCAGTTCATGCCGCCCGTCGGCGCGACGACGACCGCCGCGGAGGTGACGAGCGCCCGGCGGCCGAACCCGTTGCAGAAGAAGTCGCCGAGCGGCACCTCCACGGCAGGGTCGGCCTCGTCGTCCCACCAGATGCGCAGCACCAGGTCGCGCAGCACGAACGGGCCGTGGTCGGTGCCCTCGGGCACGGTCATCCAGACGTGCTGGATCACGCCGGGCCCCGCGACGTCCGCGAGCGTCGCCGTCTCGCCGGCGTCCAGCCCGATCGCGGGCCGGCCCTTGCGCGACGGCCCGAGGGCGGACGCCGCCGACGCGGCCCGGCCCGGCTCACCGGTGGGGTTCTCGGCGTTGATGGAGCGGCTCCGCCGCCCGCCGGGAGGCGCGTACAGGGCGCCCCAGTCGACGGTCATGCGGCCCCCGTCCCCTGGAGCACGAGCTCGTCGGCGCGGTGGCACGCCACCTGGTGCCCCGACGGGAGGACGCGCAGCTCCGGCACGCGCACGGCGCAGTCGGGCACCGCGTAGCGGCACCGCGGGTGGAAGACGCAGCCGCTCGGCAGGGCCGCCGCGTTCGCGGGCTCGCCCGACAGCACGATGCGCTCGCGCGACTGGTTCGGCTCCGGGACGGGCATCGCGGACAGCAGCGCCTCCGTGTACGGGTGGGCGGGCCGGTCGAACAGCGCGTCGGTGTCCGCCAGCTCGACGATCCGACCCGCGTACATCACCGCGACGCGGTGCGCCAGGAACTGGACCACCGCCAGGTCGTGCGCGATGAACAGGTACGACAGGCCCAGGTCGCCCTGGAGGTCCTTGAGCAGGTTGAGGATCTGCGCCTGCACCGAGACGTCCAGGGCGGAGACCGCCTCGTCCGCGACGACGAAGCGCGGCCCGCACACCAGCGAGCGCGCGATGCCGATGCGCTGGCGCTGCCCGCCGCTGAAGGCGTGCGGGTAGCGGTGCAGGTGGCGCGCCGAGAGGCCGACCCGCTCCAGGACGTCCACGACCCGGTCCCGGCGGTCCGCCGGCGTGCCCACGCCGTGCTGCGCGAGCGGCTCGCGGACCGCCTCCAGCACCGTCATCCGCGGGTCGAGCGACGAGTACGGGTCCTGGAAGATCATGTGGAAGTCACGGCGCCGCTCGCGCAGCGCGCGGCCGCCCAGCCGGGCGAGGTCGACGTCCCCGTCGTCCGTGCGCAGCAGGATCTCCCCCGACGACGGGTCGATCGCCCGCACGACGGCGCGGCCCAGCGTCGTCTTGCCGGAGCCCGACTCCCCCACCAGCGCGAGCGTCTCGCCCGTCCCGAGGTCGAAGCTCACGTCGTCGACGGCGCGCAGGCTGCCCCGCACCCGGCGCAGCAGGCCGGAGGTCACGGGGAACTCCTTGCGCAGGGACCGGACGGCGAGCACCCGGTCGTCGGGGGCGGCGCCCGGCGGCGCGGCGGGGGCGGCGACCGGACCGGTCGTCGGCTCAGACATCGGACCAGGCATGGTCGGGCTCCTCCGCGTCGCTGACCTGGAAACACCTCACGTGATGGCCCGGCTCGACCTCGTCCAGGCCGGGGACGACCGTGTCGCAGCGGCCCTCGATGGCGACCGTGCACCGGGACGCGAAGCCGCACCGGCGGCCGAGGCCGATCGGCGTCGGGACGGAGCCCTCGATGGTCTCGAGGCGCTCGACCCTCCGGTCGGTGCGCGGCACCGCGGCGAGCAGCTTGCGCGTGTACGGGTGCCGGGGGTCGGCGAAGACCTGCTCCGTGGTGCCGCTCTCGACCACGCGGCCCAGGTACATGACGTAGAGCCGGTCCGCGTGCTCGGCGATGACACCCATGTTGTGCGAGATGAGGATCATCGCGGTGCCGCGCTCCGCCTGCAGCGAGTCGAGCAGCTCCAGGATCTGCGCCTGGATCGTGACGTCGAGCGCCGTGGTCGGCTCGTCCGCGACGATGAGGGACGGCGAGCAGGCGAGCGCCATCGCGATCATCGCGCGCTGCCGCATCCCGCCCGACATCTGGTGCGGGTACTCCCCGAAGCGCTGCCGCGGGTTGGAGATGCCGACCCGGGTGAGCAGGTCGACGACGCGTTCGGTCGCCTCGTCCTTCGAGACGTCCTCGTGCACGCGGATCGCCTCGACGATCTGCCGGCCGACCGTGTGCACGGGCGAGAAGCTCGTCATCGGCTCCTGGAACACCATGGCGACCTCGGCGCCGCGCGTGCGGCGCAGCACCGGCGAGTCGGGCTCGACGGCGAGGAGGTCGACGCGCGCCCCGTCGCGGGGGCTCAGCAGCACGCGTCCGTCCACGATCTCGCCCGGGGTCCGGACGAGGCGCATGAGGGACTGCGCCATGATGCTCTTGCCGCAGCCGGACTCGCCGATGACGCCGATCGTCTCGCCCGCGTGCACCTCGAGGGAGACGCCGTCGACCGCCTTGACGACCCCCTCCTCGGTGAAGAAGTAGGTCCGCAGGTCCTCGACCCGCATCCGCGGGTCGTCCGGCCGCTCGGCCGTGGCGGTCCCGGTCGCGCCGGGCCGCGGATCAGTTCTGGTAGGGGTCAGACGCATCTCTCAGCCCGTCTCCGACGAAGTTGAACAGGATCACCGCGATCACGAGGACGACCGCCGGGGCGAGGAGCCACGGGTAGTTCGACACGACCGTCACGTCCTGGGCCCCCTGCAGCAGGGACCCCCAGGACACGTCCGGTGCCGAGATCCCGAGACCGAGGAAGCTGAGGGTGGTCTCGCCGAGGATCATCCCGGGGATCGCGATCGTGATGTGCACGATGAGGTAGCTGGTGAGGGCCGGCAGCATGTGCCGGCCGATGATGCCGGGGGTCCGCATCGCCGACACCCGCGCCGCCGTGACGTAGTCCTCCTCGCGGAGCGCGATGATCCGCCCCCGCACCACGCGCGCCAGCCCGGTCCAGCCCACGAGCGACAGGATCAGGGTGATCGCGAGGTACGTCTGCACGCCGGACCACGTCTGCGGCACCGCCGCCGACAACGCCATCCAGAGCGGGATGAGCGGGATGCTGATGATGAGGTCGATGAACCGCTGGGACACCGCGTCGACCCGACCGCCGAGGTAGCCGGACAGGCCGCCGATCAGCAGACCGAGCACGAAGCTCACGACCACGCCGCCGAAGCCGACGAGCAGGGAGATCCGGGAGCCCACCATGATCCGGGAGAACGAGTCGCGGCCCAGGTGGTCGGCGCCCGTGAGGAACACCGGCTGCCCGTCCGTGGTGCCGAACAGGTGGACGTCCATGGGGATCAGGCCCAGCAGCTCGTACTCGTCGCCGCGCACGAACAGCCCGACGGGGTGCCGGTCGGACGTGTCGACGCCGGTCCGGTAGGTGAACGTCTCCTGGTCGATCTCCGTGCTCGAGGAGTACACGAACGGCAGGTGCCAGCCGCCGTCCTCGTCGACGACGTGGATCTGGCTCGGCGCGGCGTACTTCTGGTCCTCGAAGCCGTGCAGCTTGTCGTAGGGCGCGACGAACTCCGCGAAGATCGCGCACAGGTACAGCGCGACGAGCAGGTAGAGGCTCACGTGCGCGAGCCGGTGGCGGCGGAAGCGCCGCAGGACGAGGGTCCGCTGGGACGCCTCGTAGAGGTCCGCCTTCGCGTCGGCCCGGGCGCTGCGCGCGGCACGGTGGCTCCGCAGCAGCGCCGCGCCGCGGCGTGCGGTGTACCCGGCGCCCGCGTCGGGGGGCGCGGACGCCGCCCGGCGGCGTTCGTCGGCCCGGACGTCGTCGTCCCGGGCGGTCTCGAGGTCGGTCATGCGGCCTGGCTCCTCTCGTAGCGGATGCGCGGGTCGGCGACGGCGAGCGCCACGTCCGAGATGACCGTGCCGATGATCGTGAGCGCGCTGAGGAGCAGCACGATCGCCCCCGTGAGGTACATGTCCTGCGACTGGATCGACTCGAGCAGCACCGGCCCGGTGGTCGGCAGGTTGAGCACCTTGGACACGACGATCTCGCCGCCGACGGTGGCCGGCAGCATCCAGCCGATGGTGCTGAGCAGCGGGTTCATCGCGAGCCGCAGCGGGTAGCGGCGCAGCACCTGCCCCTCGGTGAGGCCCTTGGCGCGGGCCGTGACGACGTACTGCTTGCCGAGCTCGTCGAGCAGCGACGCGCGCAGCACGCGGACGATGCCGCCGATGCCCGCGATGGTGAGCACCAGGAGCGGCAGCCAGACGTTGCGCAGCAGGTCCAGCAGCCGGTCGACCGACCAGGGCGCCTCGCGGTACGCGGGCGAGAACAGCCCGGTGATGAGGAACCCGGTCCGGTCGTAGACCAGCAGCATCAGCACGAGGGCGATGAGGAAGCCCGGCACCGCGAGCCCGACGAAGCTCAGGAACGTCACGGCGTAGTCGCCGACCGAGTACTTGCGGACGGCCGAGTAGATGCCGACCGGCACGGCGATGGCCCAGGTCAGCGCGATGGACACCAGCGAGATGAGCATGGTCCGCGGCACCCGCTCCGCGAGGATCTCGGAGACGGGCTGGTTGTAGGCGAACGACATGCCGAAGTCCCAGTGGAACAGGATGTTCTTCATCCACACGAGGTACTGGACGAGCATCGGCTGGTCGAGGCCGTACTGGGCGCGCAGCGCGGCGAGCTGGTCGGCGTTGACGGAGCCGCCCTCGCTCGCGAGGTTGCGCGCGTACGTGTCGACGTAGTCGCCCGGCGGGAGCTGGATGATGACGAACGACAGGAACGAGATCAGCACCAGCATCGGGAGCATGAGCAGCAGGCGCCGCCCGACGTACCTCAGCACGTGACCCACCGCCCGTGGTCGCGGAGGGCGGTGCGGGACGCCGTCGGCAGCGGCGGCGGGCAGTCGGTGGACGTCATCGTTCGAACCAGATCCCTTCCAGGTTGAGGATGGTGTCGAGCTCGAACGGGGCGCCGGCACCGGGCAGGTTCGCGATGCCGTTCTTCGCCACGTTCGGCTTGACCCGCAGGCCGGTCGTCGGGATGAAGGCGTAGTGGTCCATGAGCCAGCCCATGAGCTGCTCGTACGCGTCCTTGCCCGCGGGCGACGCGGGCGGGTGCTCGGTGCGCCGGCTCGCGATGTCGTAGAACTCCTGGATGTACGCCGGCGGCTTGCGCCCCTGGTCGCCCTTCGACTGCACGTACGCCCACGTCTCGGGCGACCAGGCGCCCTTCTCGTTGGGCATGTAGTCGTTGGAGATCCCCGTGGACCAGCCGGCGCCGTCGTTCCAGTGGATGGAGGCCATCACCGCGTTGTCCGACACGAGCTGGCCGAACAGGCCGTCGTCGACGCCCTTGATGGTGACGCGCAGCCCCACGTCCTCGAGCTGGGACCGCACCAGCTCCGCGACGGGCGCGAAGTCGAGGGCGATCGTGGGGAACGTGATGGCGAAGGTGAAGGCCTTGCCGTCGGGCCCGAGGCGGTAGCCCTTGTCGTCGACCTCGTCCATGCCGACCTGGTCGAGGATCGTCCGCGCCTTCTCCGGGTCGTGCTCGGCGCTGTTGAGCATCGGCTCGCCGTGCAGGCCGAAGTAGACGGAGCTGTTGATCGCCGCCGGGTCGATGGCGAGCGACAGCGCCCGCCCGAACCGGGAGTCCGGGTCGGCCACGAGCTGCTGCCACGGGTCGTCCGGGGCGTCGTGCCGGAAGTCGTGGTTGAGGAAGAGCAGCGGCGGGAAGTTGAACGAGTGGGTGAGGAACACGCGGGTGTCGGCGTGCTCGCCGCTCTGCGTGTACACGGCCATGTTGTTGAGGGTCACGTTGTCCCCCGCGGCGACCGTCACCTGCCCGTCCATGACGGCCCGCAGCAGGGCGTCGTCGTCGACCACGATGTAGTTGACGACCGAGTCCGCGTAGGGCAGCTGCTGCCCGCTGGAGTCGACGTGCCAGAAGTAGGGGTTGCGCTCGAAGACGCGGCTCGTCTCCTTGACCTCGGTGAGCACCCAGGCGTTGAGGACCGGCAGGCCGAGCGCGTCGGCCTCGCCCGACGACCACGACGGCAGGTTCTTCATCGTCATGAGCTCGCCCCACGACGACGCTCCGGCGGCGTCGAGCTCCTGCTGGAGCGCGGCGGGGTCCGCGTAGTCGCCGTGGTACCGCTTGAGGTGGTGCGACGCGACGAAGAGCATGCTGACCGTCGGGATCCAGCTGTGCAGGGCCGCGACGAACTGGCCGTACGGGGCCTCGAACCCGAGCTCGAACCGCAGGTCGTCGAGGACGCGCAGCTCGGCCGGGGCCAGCCGGGTGTCCCGCTGGGTGTAGAGGTCGGTGGGGAAAGGGGTGTTGGAGTCCGGGTGCCGGTAGAGGTCCTCGAACAGGAACCGCACGTCCTCGGTGGTGACCGGGGTGCCGTCCGACCAGCGCAGCCCCTTGCGCAGCGTGAAGGCGAAGGTCCGCATGTCGTCGGAGGCGTGGAACCCGCTGACGACGTTCGGCATCGCCTGGTCGGTCGTCTGGCTGGGCGAGCGCAGGATCGTGCTGCCGGTCGCGAGGTTGAGGTTCCCGGTCGGGGACGTCGGGGTGTTGCGGATCGTGCCGCCGTAGCGGCCGTCGCGCCACTCCCCGTACCGGGGCTGCAGCAGGGTGCCGCTCCCGACGACGAAGCAGTCCTCGGGGAGGCGTTCGTCGATCGGCGGCAGCTCGCCCGCCGCGACCCGCTCCCGCAGGAACGGCGGTTCGACGAAGCCGCGGGGCGACTTCTCCTTCGGGTCGTAGCTCGGGAGATCCTGCGGGATCTCGGACGTCAGGCTGCAGCCCGCGAGCGGCAGCATGATCGCGGCGAGAGATCCCAGGGTGAACTGCCGCCTGGTGACCTGCGGCGTGCGGTGCATGTCCTTCCCACCTCCATCGGTGCGAACGAGTCGTTCCGGGGCGGCAGCGGTGCCGGCCGGTTCATGCGGGTGGTGCGGTCAGTGCCAGATCGGGTCGAGCTCGGCGACCTGGGCGGAGGCGACGACGACGTCCGCGCCGCGCGCGGTGGCGCGCAGCGTCGGCGGCCCCGCGAGCCCGTACACGGTCAGGGACGCCTCGCCGTCGTTCGCGAACACCTCGATCGACGCGACGTCCAGCAGGACGTCGAGCCGGCGGACCGGGGTGAGGGTGGGTTGCTCCTCGCCGTCGACGACGATCCGGTCCCGCTCGACGACGACCCGGCGGCCGCACAGGTCGAGCTCGAGGCGACCGCCGTCCGCCACGTCGACCTCGGCCCGGAGGCGCAGCGCCCCGGTGCCGTACGACGCCGACCAGGCCTCGCCCGGGGCCAGCGTCCGCGCCGGCACGTCGTGGTGCCGGCGCTCCAGCGCGGCGAGCTCCGGCACGGGCGTGCGGTGCAGGCGCGGGCCGTGGGCGGTGGGCCGCAGCGTGAGGTCGCACGGGACGCTGACCTGCTGGTTAAACGGCATGCGCGGGAACACGCTGCCGCGCATCCACGCGGCCTGGACCCGGCGCGGCGCGCCCTCGGTGGAGGCGTCCCAGCTCTGCGTGGCGTAGAAGCTGAAGCTCCCGTCGACGACGAGCTCGTCCGTCTCGGGGGCGAACGACGTCCCGTCGAACGACCCGACCGAGTAGTGCCCGTCGCCGCGGACGAGCACCCAGCGGGTCTCGTCGGTGCCCTCGAGGGGCAGCTCGAAGAAGTCGGGGCACTCGAAGCCTTCGCCGAGGTCGCCCACCGGCTCCCAGCGCAGCAGGTCCGCCGAGACGAGCAGCTCGTAGCGCTGCTCGGCGTAGAGCACCATGCACCACCGGTCGCGCCGGTGGTCCCGGAAGACCATCGGGTCGCGCTCGCCGCGGAGCATGATCGGGTTGCCGTCGTAGTGCGTCCAGGTGCGGCCGCGGTCCAGGCTGTACGAGACGCACTGGGAGAGGTTGTCGGCGCCCGACCAGAACGCCACCATCGGCGCGGCGCCGTCGGCGGTGCCCAGCCCGGAGGTGTTGTCGACGTCGACCACGCAGGTGCCGGACTGCACCCCGGCGCCGAGGTCCTCCTCGAAGAAGGCCGGCGGCAGCTCCGTCCAGTGCACGAGGTCCGTGCTCACGGCGTGGATCCAGCACTTGTTCCACCGCTGGGCGAACAGGTGGTACTCGCCGTCGACCACCACGAGGCCGTTGAGGTCGTTGAGCCAGCCCTCCTGGCGCTCGACCGGGTCCGGGCGGTCCATCGTCCACTGCCGGGCGGTGAAGTGGAACGCCGGCCGCAGGGCCTCGCGGTAGAGCTCGGCCGGCGCCGCGCCCGCGGGGCGGTCGGTGAACGCCACGTCGCCGACGGTGACCCACCCCTGCTCGCCGGACCCGTCGCGCACGACGAGCCGCACCTCGCGGCCGAGCCACGGCCCGAGGTCGAACGTGGCCGGCCGCGGGTGGTCGGTGCCGCGCCCCGTGTCCGAGCGCACCACCTCGTCGCCGACGACGACGTCGAGGCACGTGTGCCGCTCGAAGTCCGTGCCGGCGATCGAGTAGGCGAGGTACCGGCGCGACACGAGCAGCGGCCGCGACCGCGCCGTTCCTTGGGCCCCCGCCCCCTTGGCCGCGCTGGAGACCGTCGTGCCGTCGGCGGCGAGCTCGAACGCGTCGTCCAGCTCCGTCCAGAGGCCCGCGCCCGGCCGCGCGGCGCCGCTGCGTGCAGTCGTCGGTGCGGCGCTCGGCGCGGTGCTGAGCGCGGTGCTCGGTGCCGTGCTCGGTGCGGTGCTCGGTGCGGGCGGGTGTGCGGTGGTCGTCATGACTGCCT
The DNA here is from genome assembly GCF_042799955.1 of Isoptericola sp. NPDC057653. Classification (NCBI taxonomy): domain Bacteria; kingdom Bacillati; phylum Actinomycetota; class Actinomycetes; order Micrococcales; family Promicromonosporaceae; genus Isoptericola; species Isoptericola sp. NPDC057653. Next base: position 1,132,552 of record NZ_JBHVHP010000002.1, read on the forward strand.
TTCCGGGGAGGACGTTCAGGGGTGCTGGCGGCGGAGCGGTCACGCCGGGCCGGCGGCGCGGCCTGTGGTCACGACGTACGACGCTCGGGCGGCGCCCGGGCCCACGAGCCGGGCGTTCGCCTCGTCGCTCTCCGCGACGAACGCGGCGGCGTCCCGCGGGCTGCGGCCCAGGTGCTGGTGCCGGTCGACGAGGCGGCGGCGCCGCTCGGTGTCGTCGCAGCCGACCCACCACACCGCGTCGAGCTCGGGCGCGACGTCCCGCCACCCGCCGTCGTCGTGCAGCAGGTAGTTCCCCTCGGTGATCACGAGGGCGACGTCCGGCGCCACCGCGACCGCGCCGGCCAGGCCGGCGTCGAGCCCGCGGTCGAACGCTGGCGCGTACACGACGGGACGGCCCGGGGCCCGCAGCCGGCGCAGCAGCGCCACGTACCCGGCGACGTCGAACGTGTCGGGCGCGCCCTTGCGGCCGCGGCGGCCGAGCGCGTCGAGCACCGGGTTCGCGAGGTGGAAGCCGTCCATGGGCACGACGACCGCGCGCATCCCGTCGGCCTCCGCCTGCCGCGCCAGGGCGTCGGCGACGGTCGACTTGCCCGCGCCGGGCGGGCCGGCGAGCCCGAGCAGCGGCGTGCGGTCCGCCCGGCGCAGCGCGCGCAGCCGTGCGCCCGCGTCGTCCGGCAGGACGACGTGTCCCGCCTCACCCGTCATCGAGGTCATCGCTCGGAACCACTCCTTCGTGAGTCGCGGTCAATACGTTTTGACCGGCGCCGCGGACGAGTGAAGCACAGGGCGCTCCGGAGGGTCAATACGTATAAGGCAATTCGTATTGAGTCGCCCGTACACTGCTGACATGCGAGATCAGGCGGCAGATCGGGACAGCGGCGCGGCGACACGCACCGGACGGCCGCGCATGGTCGACGTCGCCCGGCTCGCGGGCGTCTCCCAGGCCACCGTGTCGTTCGTCCTCAACGACCGGACGGACATCCCCGTCGCCGCCGCCACCCGGCAGCGCATCCTCGACGCCGCCGGGGAGCTCGGCTATCGCCTCAACCGTGCGGCGCAGGAGCTCAAGCTCGCCCGGTCCACGACCGTCGGCGTCGTCTCGTACGGCATCGCGTCGCACCCGTTCGCCGGGCGCACCCTCCTCGGGATCCAGAACGCGGCCCGCGCCCGCGGGCACGTGTGCATGGTCGTCGACGTCGCCGACGAGCCCGACCACGGCGCCGACGCCGTGGCGAGCCTCCTCGACCGCGGCGTCGCCGGACTCCTCTTCGCGTCGCCCGCCGCGCTGGGCGTGCGCACCCCCGCCATCGACCGCAGCGTGCGCACCGCCTTCTCCAGCTGCTGGCCGGTGGACGCCGAGACCGCGGGCGACGTGCGGGCCGAGGTCCTCCCCGACGAGCGGGCGGGGGGCTACCGCGCCGCACGCGCCGTCCTCGACGCCGGGCACCGCGACGTCCTCTTCCTCGGCGGCACCCCCGAGGAGTGGGCCACCATCGAGCGGGAGCGAGGGCTCGACGACGCCGCGGCCGAGCTGGGGATCGGCGCCGCGTCGATCGACCGGGTCCACGGCGACTACTCGACCCGGCGCGGCTACGACCTCGCGGCCGAGGCCTTCGACCGGCACCGCTACACCGCGGTGGTGTGCGGGAACGACCGCATGGCCCTCGGCGCCCTGCTCCTGCTCCGGGAGCGCGGCCTGGCCGTGCCCGACGACGTCAGCCTGGTCGGCTACGACGACCAGGAGGCGCTGGCGGCAGAGCTCCACCCGCCCCTCACCACCGTCGCGCTCCCCCACTTCGAGATCGGGGCGCTCGCGCTCGACGCGCTCCTCGACGACGAGCCCCGCGGGCGCGTCACCGTCACCTGCCCGCCGGTCGAGCGCGCGTCCGTCGCACCGCCTCGGGCCTAGGTCGGGCACTGACCCGGCGCGCCGTCCCGCGTGCCGGCCGCCCGGACCTACATGGCGCTGCGCTCCGCGAGCTCCTGCAGGAACCGCGGCACCCGGCCCGCGCCGAAGTCGTAATAGCGCGCCCAGCGCGGCCGGACCGCGATGCGCGCCATCCGGTCGTACAGCCCGCGACAGGCGGCCGCGAACTGCTCGTACTCCTCGCCGGCCATCCCCTTGCGCGCGGCGGCCAGGTACTCCTCGACCACGCCGTCGACGACGCGGATCTCCGCGCGCCCGCGCACGGACAGCGACCGGGCGCCCGCGCCCGGCACGTCGGCGTCCAGCGTCAGCGCGACGTCCGGCCGCGCCACGAGCGCCGCGACCTTCGGCGCCGTCTCCGCCGTCGAGACGACGAGCTCCTGGCCCGTCCAGAAGAAGCCGACCGGGACGACGCGCGGCGTCCCGTCCTGCGCGACGTACGCGAGGTGCGCCGCCGACGGCGAGCCGAGCAGGTCTGCCGCCGCGGCGAGCTCGGCGTCGATGTCGTGCTGGTCCATCGGGCGATCCTCCCATCGGGCGGCGCCGGTCGCCGCCCTCACCCCGGGGACGGAGCCGGGTGCCCGTCCTCGACATCGCGCGGGGGGGACGACGCACCGGGCGCCGGCCCGCAGGAACGGCTAGTCCTCGCCCCTCCGGCGGCCGATGGCGTGGCCGAGCTGCATGCGCGTGTTCACCCCGGCCTCGTCCATCAGCGCACGGATCCGCCGCTGGACGGTGCGCGGCGAGACGTCGAGCTGGGCCGCGACCGAGCGGTCGCCGTACCCCTGGAGCAGCAGCGACACGATCCTGCCGTCGAGCTCGGCCTCGCCGGCCACCCGCTCCCCCACGACCGGGACGGCCCGCGCCCAGTACTGGTCGAACAGCGCGACGAGGGCGTCGAGCAGCCCGCTGCGCCGGACGGCGACGGCCCCGGTCTCGCCGCTCGCCGCGAGCGGCACGAGGGCGAGGTCGTCGTCCACGATCAGCATCCGCAGGGGAAGGGAGTCGACGCGCCGCACCTCCTCGCCCGCGGCGACGCTCTCCTCGATCAGGGCCAGGGCGCCCGGCCCCTCGAGCGCGCCGCGCTCGAGGATGACCTGGTAGGCGACACCCCGCCGCACGGCCTCGTCCTCGGCCGGGTTCTCCTCCGCGGTGAGCACGAGCGGGTCGGCGCGCACGAAGGCGCGGACCGAGGTGGTGGCGGCGTGCTGGAGCTGGACGAACCGCTGGCGGACGGCGTCGGCCCCCGTCAGCACCTCGACCATGTCCCGCATCGACCCGGCCGAGGACACCCGGAACAGCTCCGTGAGCTCGGCGAGGGCGTTCTCGGCACGGCCGAGCTCGCTGCGGCGGCGCACCACCAGGGAGCGGAGCGCGAGCTCCGGCGGCGACGCGCGGAACCGCCCTCCCTCGCGGACGAGCAGCCCGGCGTCGAGGAGGTCGGCCAGCACCGCCTCGAGCCGCGTCCCGGCCACGACGTCGTGGGTGCGCAGGTCCGCCTCGGACGCCGGGCCGGCCGCGACCAGGGTGCGGTAGACCGCCTCCTGGTCGCGGCCGATGCCGAGCGCCTCGAGCTCCACGGTCCACGAGTATGTCGTAGCCGCGGCCGCGAGGGGCAGTCTCACTCGACGAGGTACACGTGCATGGCGTACTGCTCCACCGACGTCCCGTCCTCCGCGGTCGCGGTCACGTGGAGCGACACCTGGCCGCCGGCCGCCGGGGTGTTGTCGACGGTCGCGACCCACCGGCCGCCCCGCCGCTCGACGGGGACGTCGGTCCAGGTGTAACGGTCGCCCGGGTAGGCGCCCGCGCTGGTCATGGCCTCGTCGTAGCTCACCTGCACGCGGACGTCCGTGACGTCGGCGAGGTCGTGGCCCTCCTGCCCGAGGAAGTCGATCCCGACCGGGTAGCCGGCCGTCGCGGGCGCCAGCTGGAGGCCGTCCACCTCGGCGTCGTACACCGGCAGCATGATCGGCAGCGCGTCCACCTGCTCGCCGGCGGCGTCCGGTCGCGCCGACCGGAAGCCGAACTTGGTCCACGACTGCCGACCCAGCTCCCAGAAGGCCGGCGACTGGAAGGAGAACTGGTTGATGACCGCCTCGAAGCGGCCCTCCTCGGCGGGCACCTCCCACTGGCCCGACGGGAACGCCCGGCGGCCCAGGGAGGTCCCGTCGACGAAGAGCTCGGCGTTGCCGACGTCGCCGAAGCCGCCGTCGCCGACCCGCCCCTCGGAGTCCTTCCAGTGCGGGAACGCCATCCCGACGAGGTTCGCCTGGCGCTCGGCCACGCGGCCCGGCCTGCCGTCGACGGTGCGCGCCATCGCGGTCGCGGACAGGCCGCGGTACCAGTCGGTGGCGGTGCGCTCCCCCGGTGCGTAGGTCCGCTCGGCACCGTAGATCGCCTCCGAGAAGAACACGCGGCTGGAGGCCGACTGCCGCCAGGGGCGCCCCGCCTGGTACCAGGCGGTCCGGGTGCCCGGGGCCGCGACGTCGTCGCCGCCGCTCCCGGCGTACCGGAGCTCGCCGGTCAGCGGGTCGGTCGTGTGGACGGAGTCGAGGAAGGTGTGGCCGACGCGCTGCGCCCACCAGGTCTCCTCGACCGCGGCGAGCCTGCGGTCCCGGACGCGGTGCCGCTGGTCCTCGGCGACGCCGCCCTGCTCGTCGAAGGCCACGTTGTAGACGTAGTCGCTCTCGGCGCGCGGCACGCCCGGCTCGAACAGGCGCCAGTAGGTGCCGAAGCCGGCCTCGCCGCTCGTGACGCGGCCCGACGTCGGCAGTGCGGACATCCGCACCGGGTCGTCGCCCTTCGTCCTCGCGTACGCCGTCGCGCCGACGTACCAGGAGTCGGCCGTCGTCCGCGCGTAGGACATCGACGCGCTGCCGGCGACGGAGGGCGCGTCCGTGCGCACCGTGACCGGCTCGGCGTCGCGGGCGTCCAGGGTCACCGTGCGGTCCCCGTCGAGGACGAGCTCGGGGATGCTCAGGTAGCTCCACTCGCTCGTCGAGTCGGTCCTGACCAGGGCGTTGACGGACACGCGCCCGGTCAGCAGCCGCTCGGTGATGGGCTGGCCGTCGACCGCCGGGGCCGCCGCCGTGGAGCGGTCGAGCTGGAAGAGCGTCACCGACCCCCAGGTCGCCGGCTTCCCGTCCCGGTCCAGGACGTTGACGGTCAGGTCGGCGCTCTCCGGCTCGAGCCAGTAGCCCACCGTGCTCGTGGCGACGACCTCGCCCCGGGACGTCGCGGTGATGCGGGCGCTGATCCCGCCGTACGACGCCGGGTCGAGGCCGCGGTCCTGGTCGCTCACCGTCACCGGGACCCGCAGGGTCTGCTTCGGCGCGACCGTGGCGCGCCGGACGCCCAGCCGGAACAGGTCCGCCGGCACCTTCCGGCCGTCGGCCCCGTACCGCTCGGCGACGCTGAAGCTGAGCGTGATCGGCTTGCTCGTCACGTTGGTGTAGCTGACGTGCCCCGTCGCGCGCTCGCGCCCGTGGTGCGGCCAGGCGAAGCCGGCCAGCTCCTGGCCCGTCGTGGCGAGCACGGGAGCGTCGATCGAGCCGGCGACGTCGAGCTCGCCGGCGCCCGACTCGTACGCGGTCCCGTCGGCGTCGGGCTTCACGCCGGACGTGAGCGCCGACCGGATGCGGTCGGGGCTCCACGCGGGGTGCGCCTGCCGGAGCAGGGCGGCGGCGCCCGCGACGTGCGGCGTGGCCATCGAGGTGCCCGACATCGTCGTGTAGGAGATGTCGCCCCAGCTGTCGTAGGCGGCGCCGCGGATGTCGACGCCCGGCGCGGTGAGGTCGGGCTTGATCGCGTGGCCGACGGAGGTCGGGCCGCGGCTGGAGAAGTACGCCAGCTCCGAGCTCGCGTCCACGGCCCCGACGGTCAGCGCGCCCTCGGAGCACCCGGGCGACGACACCGACTCGCGGGCGCCGTCGTTGCCGGCCGCCACGACGAACACGGCCTCGTCGCTGAGGCTCTCCAGCGACTGCGCGATGGGGTCGGTGCAGTCGGTGGGCTGGGAGGAGCCGAGGCTCATGTTCACCACGTCGGCGTCCTGCTGGACCGCCCACTCCATGCCGGCGATGATCCAGGACGACTGGCCGCCCGTCCGGCCGAGCACCTTGCCGACGAGCAGGTCGGCGTCGGGCGCCATGCCCCGGCTCGCGCCGCCGTCGGCCGCGCCGGTGCCCGCCACCGTGGACGCCACGTGCGTCCCGTGGCCCTCCCGGTCGACCACGTCCGTCGCGTCCTCGCCCTCGCCGGTGAAGTCGCGCGTCAGCACGACCTGGTCGGCGAGGTCGGGGTGGGACAGGTCCGCGCCGGTGTCCAGGACGGCCACCGTGCTGCCCTGGCCCGTGAACCCCGCGGTCCACGCCTCCGGCGCGCCGGTCTGCTCGACGCCCGTGCCCGAGTTCAGGCCGAAGCCCTCGACCGGCGCGTCGAGCCAGATGCGGCGGTCGCCGCCGCCGCGGGCGCGGAGCAGCTGGGCCACCAGGTCGTCGCCGGACTCCTTGGCGACGGTCGTGGCCGTCGCGCCGATCGAGGTGAGCTCCCGGCCGTCGGCCACCCCGCGCGTGCGCGGCACGGCGCCCTCGACGATCAGCGGGATGTCGTCGCGCGCCGCGTCGTCGTACCCCGCCGCGACCAGCCCGGCGACGTCGAACAGCGCGCGGTCCAGCGTGCCGTCGTCGACCAGCGGCTGGACGGCGCGCGGGACCACGTACAGCGCCTCCCCGTCCGTCCACGTCAGGTAGGGCTCGTCGGTCTGCAGCACGGCCGACGGGACGCCCTTCGCGCCGAAGGTGACGACCGCGCGGTCGCCGGTGATGAGGGTGACGGTCGCGGACCCGGGAGCGTCGGTGCTGCCGAGGAGTGCGTCGCGGGAGTCGTCGGGCGGCGCTGCGGCGGCGCCCGTGCCGCCGAGGATCCCGAGGGCAACGGTGAAAGATGCGGCGGAGGCCAGGAGCCTCCGTGAGGCCCGAGATGGTGAGGTCATCGTGCACTTCCTGCCGGTGGATGGTTGTCCCGAACACCCTCACACCGGCCGGCGCCCCCTGTCCGCTCCGGCGCCGGGCGACAAGTCGTCATGGCGACTTGTCGCCATCGCCCTTGGGGCTCGTCGTGCGGCTACTGCCCTCCCTCTCCCCGCCGCTGCGCGATCGAGACCAGGTGGGCGTGGGCGTACTCGCACACCAGCGCGTGCCGGTAGACCAGCTGGGGGACGTCCACGTTGGTGTCCATCCAGAGGCTCAGGGCGCCCATCTTCCAGTGCTCGAACGTCTCGTCGTCGGTCAGCACGGCGAGGATGCTGAGGAAGGAGTCGTCGAAGCGCAGCGAGTGGATCGCGCGGCGGAACTCCTCCAGGTTCAGCGCGATGCAGAACGGGATGTTCATCAGGCACAGGGCCGTCTGGATGTCGAGGCGCAGCAGCCGGCGGCGACGTCGTTCCGGATCGATGGCGGGCACGTCGAGCTGGGCGAAGTTCAGGCGCTCGGGCGCCGCGATCGCCACGCCGTCGAGCGCGATGAGCACGTCGTAGACGTTGACGTCGTGCTCGACGACCGCGTTGTCGCCCAGCCCGGACAGCGTCGTCGGCCGGAGGGTGACCGGCTCGATGGCGGCCGGGGTGTTGCGGATGATGAAGTTCACCAGGTTGGTCTCCACCACGAAGTGGCGGATCAGCAGCTCGACGGCGTCCGGCGACACGAAGCGGCGCAGGAACCACAGGCACAGCGCGTCCATGGTGCCGAGCGTCATCCACCGGCCCGGCGCCACCCGCTTCACGACCGAGAGCACGGCCACCAGCACGCGGGAGACGATCCGTGCCACCGGGTACAGCAGCCGCCGGGAGGGCCGCTGCTGGTCCTCGATGATCATCCGCACCAGCGGCTTGTCGAGCGGGACCGAGGGGTCGGCGTAGATCGCCTCCCACATGCTCGGGTCGGACGTCACAGGCATCAGATCTCGTCCAGCTCGGTGAGCTGCATGACATAAAGCCGGGCCACCACGCGCGCGCAGGTGACGATGGCGTCCGCCGCGTCGTCGTCGATCCGGTCGGACGTGAGGATCGCGTCGAGCATGCCGGTGTGCTCGGCGTCGGCGTCCTGGTGGTAGGCCATGAAGTGCACCTGGTTGTCCGCCAGCCCGAGCACCTCCTGGAACCGCCGGGCCCACACGCCCGCCTTCTGCGCGCCGAGGCCCTCGATGATGAACATCGCGCCGAGGCACCCGACCGGGTTCGGCTTGCTCGCCTCGTGGAACATGTAGCCCGACAGCGCCTGCGAGCCGAGGTTCTTCCGCCCCGCGCGCAGCGCCTCGAGGGAGCCGCCCACGGCGACGTAATCCCGCTCGAGGAGCAGGTGGTCGCGGTGCTCCTCCAGCGCGTGCGAGATGGCGGCCGAGCGCAGGTCGAAGTGGTCCATGTCGAAGTTCGAGGCGGCCCGCGCGATCCACAGCGACCCGTCGACCACCTGCTGGCGCAGGTTGTGCAGCAGCCGCTGGTAGTCGGCCACCGTCACGTCGCCGGCGTCGAGCGCCCGCAGGATCGGCACCTCGGCCAGCCGGGACTCGAAGTCCGTCCAGACGTCGGAGAGCCGGGCGAGCAGCCCGGCGGCCCGGTCCGGCTGGGGCGGGCGGTAGCCCTCGACGGTCTCGGTGCTGATCCCGGTGCTGGTCCCGGTGCTGGTCATCTGGTGCTCCTTCGCGGTGCGACGACGGTCAGGTGGGCGAAGCCGAACGAGAACCGTCCGGACTCGGGGACGGCGAGGAGGATCGTGTCGCCCGGCGCGAAGCGCCCGGTGCGCCACGCCTCCTCCAGCGCGATGAAGATGCTCGCGGCGCCGGTGTTGCCGCAGGTCTCCAGGTTGGAGAACCAACGGCTCGTGTCCATGCCGGGGACGCGTGCGCTCAGCGCGTCGAACACCACGTCGCGGAACGCGTTGGTGCTGTAGTGGCAGAGCACGTGGTCGAGCTTCTTGAGGTCGATCAGGCCGCGGTCGACGAGCTCCTCGAACTGCGCGAGCCCGGCCGCGGCGAGCTCGTCGAGCACGGCCGTCTCCTGCCGGATCTGCAGCAGCCCGGCCTTCTCGGCGGTGGCCACGTCGTCGTAGTCCTGCCAGGTCCGCCCTGCGACGGCGGTGGGCCCGTCGAGGCCGGCGCGCATGCAGACCTCGTGCTCGTGCGCGAGCGAGACCTGCCGCACCCAGTCCACCCGCAGCGACGGCTTGTCCGGGCGCGGCTGGAACTCGACGATCGCGGCGCCCGCGCCGTCGGACAGCATCCACCGCAGGAAGTGCGCGTCCAGGTGGTCCTCGACGCCCTCGAAGCGACGCTGGTGCAGCCAGCGGCTGGACAGCTCCGAGCCCACCACCGCGGCCCGCGGGTGGTCGCCGAGCCGCACCTTGCTCACCGCCGCGTCGAGCGCGGCGATGCTCGACGCGCACACGCCGCTCGCCGTCAGCACCTGCATCGGGCCGCCGCCCAGCCGCCCGTGCACCATCGACGCGAAGCCCGGCACCAGTAGGTCCCCCTGCGTCGTGGCGCAGGCGAGCATGCCCAGGTCGGAGGCGGCGATCCCCCGGTCGGCCAGCGCGTCCTCGAGCGCGTGGACGGCGAGCTCCTCGTTCAGCTCGGTGGTGCGGCCCTCGTCGTCCAGCGCGTAGTACCGCTGCCGGATGCCGTTGGCGCGCTGGATGCGGGCGCGCAGCCCGTCGGTGCGCCGGTCGACGCCGCCGAGGCGCTTGGCCACGTCGTCGTTGGCTACCGGTTCGCCGGGGAGATACCGGCCCAGGCCGGTCACGTACGCGGTCGCTGGCATGGGGTCATTCAGCCACATCCGACCCGGTCGTGTCGCTGGTTTCACAACGTCCCGACATGTCGGGACCTCTGAGCATCGTCAGGCGCCGACCTCGTCCGCCTCGCGTGGCCCCGACTGCTTCATCACGCCGGCGGGCCAGATGTCCTGTGCAGCGGGCTCCATGATCCCGGGGGCCTACCGGACGTTCGCGGGCCGATCAGAAGTTGATCGTGCAGTCCGGGGACCCAGAATCGTTGAGATTCCGCAGTTTCTGCACCCGTTCCGAGAGGTCGTGCAACTCGCGTGCCACTCGATATCGGGGTGCGGCCACGTCCGTGACATGTGTCCCGTCAAGAGTACGACCAGTGCAGGTCAGGGCGATTTCCTGCGTCCCCGACGGGCGCCCGTCAAGACGCCGCAACTCAGCGCCCCGGAATCTTCGCTATCAGCCACGTCCCTACCTCGGTGACGGGAGAAGCATGCATGAGTCGATCAGGCCGCGTCCGGAGCCCTTCGCGTTCCGACTGCGCAGGCATCACACACCGACGCGGATCCCACCGCGATGCTCGTCCCAGTGCCGGCCGAGCCATCCCAGCTGCGTGTCGCGCAGCGGGACCGACAGCGTCGTGCCGTGGAGCCGGGCGTACTGCGGGTACCGCTCGAGGTCGGCTGCCACGTCGACGCGAAGGAGGTCCGGATCCACAGCAAGCATGCCGTCATCGAACAACCGGTGGATGTCTCTACGCAGCATGAGGCCGCCATGCTGGTGATGCTCACCGAGCCGCGCATAGCTGTAGAGGTGCCCGGCCTCGAGAACGCGAGCCGGCGCTCCGCCGGTGAACGCGCACGTCTCGCCCTGGCTGGCCAGGAGGTGCTCACGGAACGCGGCCTGCCCGCGACGGACCCGGACCAGGGTGTGCCGGTGACCGTGGGTGAAGTCGACCCGGACGTCGGTGTCGGGTCGCCACCAGAGGTCCGGCGACCGGTGGGCCAGGCGCCCGACCGCCCGTTCCGCGTCCTTCCCGATCAGCGCCGCGCTGAACCGTCGCCAATCCAGCTCGCGGATGGCGTTGAAGCTCTTGGGCCTGTCCGTAAGTGCCGGGAGCTCCGCTGCCCCGAGGACGCCCTCGAGCGACGTCCACGCCGCGTCGTACCGCGCCCGGTAGACCGTGACGTCGGCGAGCTCGGCGACAGGAGTCGGGAACGTGCTCCCGCATCGGCTGCACCGCCAGGAGCCGTCCCTTCGGCGCCGGATGCGTGTGAGGCCACAGTTCGGGCACCGCTGCAGCTCTTTGGTGCCGGGGCCAGCCTCGATCTCCTCGATCACGGAGACCCCGAGCAGGGTCCGCTTGTTCCATAGCGCGACGACGTCACCGACCCGGAGATTCTTGTGATTCGGGACCAGGCTGTCCCAGGAGTAGTACGCATCGACCTGGTCGTCGTACCCCGCGTTCCCCGCATGGCCGCGGTCCGCGCCGGCCGCCATGAGCAACCACGCTCGATGCGCGCCATCAGTCGCCATGCGTGCAGCTTGACCGCATGGCCGCGGTCCGCGCCGGCCGCCATGAGCAACCACGCTCGATGCGCGCCATCAGTCGCCATGCGTGCAGCTTGACATGGCGACCACGATGCGTCATCAGCCCTGGGCCGTCGATACCCTCAGAAAGTCGTAGATCGATCGAGCAATGCTACGTCCCAGGGGTATCGGAACGGCGTTCCCGATCTGTCTCGCGATCTCGGTCTTCGTCCCGCACCACAAGAAGTCATCAGGAAACCCCTGAAGCTTCGCCGCCTCGAAGTGCGTGATCGGCCGGTCCTCCGTCGGGTGGAGGTAGCGACCCTTCTCCGGCTTGAAGAACTCGGTGCGGACCGTCACTGAAGGGTCCCCCAGGCGTAAGCGGCCCATGACGTCACCGGAACCCGCATCGTGCGAGTCCCAAGATGCGGTGGAAAGGTACTCGAGCCTGCCGTCCGTCTCAGTGCCTCCGCGATCCACCCGGACGACAAAGGTCTCCGAACGATGACGTCCGGAGCGGGCGACGTCGCGTGGCCCGGGCTGGCCCGACAGCTTGACCGAGAGCGTGGTGCCAGCCCCCTCGCCGTCGAGGACCTCGTAGTCACCCTCCACCGCCAGATTGCCCTGCCCGTCCCGGAACTCCAAGACCTTCCTGAGCAGCGCCGTGGCACCGCTTGCGGTGGTGAGAAGGTACGTTCCGCGGAGGTCCTTTCGATTCCCCTTGGGCGGGATCGCCCGATACCTGGCCAGGGAGATCGGCTCGGGTGACCGGGTGATATGCAGGTCGGTCGTCCGGTACGTCCCGACGACCTTCCCGACGACCGGACGGCGGTCAGGCAGGTTGACCGCCGTGAGCGGGTTGCGGGCTGAGCGTTCGAAGACGGCGTCCACGTTGGCCCACGGAATCAGCCGTGGCCGGCCGTCAAGGCTCTGCTGGGCATCGCCGTTTCCGCTGGCGGTGGCACGGGCATGCGTCGGTGCGGGATACGCGAATCGCAACGGGTCCAAACCGGCGTTCGTCCGGACACCGATCACGATCGCGCGACGGCGCGCCTGAGGGGATCCGTAATCGGCGGAGTTGAGGAGGTACCCGCGGGCCCGCGAGGGCTTGCTCTCGTCGCCCGTGCCGGGCGGGTCGACGAGGACGTAGTTCTTGAGCGCTCCGCTGCGCACACGGTCCTGCAGGTCTGCGAACTCGGGTGACCTGACGAACCTGTCGACGTTTTCGATTACGAAGACCTTTGGCTGAACGTGCTCGACGACGCGGATGAACTCCTGCCAGAGCTGGTTTCGCTCTGCCTTGACCTTGTCCCGGTTCAGCCCCGAGAACCCCTGGCACGGGGGACCGCCCACGACGACGTCGATCTCGCCGAGACCCGACGGGATCCAGTCGACGATGTCTTCGCAGTAGACCTTGGCCGGCGTGACGCCGGCCGGGAGCCTCGGGGAACGTGCCCCGAAATTCATCTCGTACGACGCCGCAGCAGCGGCATCCCATTCGACTGCTCCGACGGTCCGGAAGACAGGCCGATCCTCGCCCCTGCTCGGGCGGAACTGGTGGAATCCCTCGGTGAGCCCTCCGCACCCGGCGAACAGGTCGAGCACCGTGATCGGTGCGGGTCGCGGCGCCGAGCGGTTCATGGGCAATATCGTAGGTCCGCTGCCGGCCCACTTCTGACCTGGCTGGACGAAATGTCGCGAGACCTGCGCCACGACGTGGACGCCGCATCGCCGACGAGCCGGACCAGGCTCCCGCTAGCGTGGGTGAATGGTCGTCCTCCCGCCACATCCTGGCGCCTCGTCACCCGGCGTGAGCCGCCGCATGAGCGCCGCCCGACGTCGGGACACCAAGCCGGAGGTCGACGTGCGCCGAATACTCCATGCTCGCGGCCTGCGGTACAGGGTTGCCTACCCCGTGCCGGGGCGGCCGCGACGGACGGTCGACATCGCCTTCACCAGGACCAAGATCGCCGTGTTCCTGGACGGTTGCTTCTGGCACGGATGCCCTGATCACGGCACGCTCCCCACGGCGAACAGGGCTTGGTGGGTCGCCAAGCTCGGGGCGAACGCGGCTCGCGACCAGGACACCACGACGCTGCTCGAGAATCAGGGTTGGCTTGTCCTGAGATTCTGGGAGCACGAGGGAGCGGAATCTGTCGCGGGCGCGGTCGCCGCAGCGGTCACCGCGCACCGAGCGCGGTGAGTTTCTTTGCGGCTTCTGTCGGCACGCCGGTCCAACCGTCCGTCTCCACCTCTCGAATCACCTCAGATGCTGCATCCGGAGGTGCGACCAGCTCCAGTGCTCGTCCGCCGTGCGACTGCATCGGGTAACCACCACGGCGAGCTGACGTCCATCCCCATCGACTGCGTGCTGAAAATTGCTGACTAGCCCCCTTTGTCCCGCTCGGGACGTGTCGTATTCGTCGTGTACTGGTGGGCTCGGTCGATCGTCGACTCCACCAAGACCGTCCAGCCGAGCTTCCCGGCTGCGTCGGCATCCGCCGAAAGCTGGGCCTTGACGCGGCCGCGGCGCCATCGTCAGCGAACTTCTTCTGCCGCTTCCACACCGTCTGCCGCGGTCCGAACGCCTCGCTGGGCAGTCTCGCCACGAGATCCGTCCGGTACCGGTAGGCGACACTCTCAACCACAGTGCAGTGGTCACCGAAGGAGCGACCGAACTCGCCCGTGTTCGACGGCAACACCCGCGCGATCCGCTCCCACGGCTCATCCGTCATGACCTCGAACCGGCTCACGGCCGCGAGTCTGCCGCGAGTCTGCGCAGTTCCTTACGCGGGCGGACGCATGGCAGAACAGATCGTCCTGGCGGGCGACAGCCCTGCACTCCAGCACCGCCCGGTCGGGTTCCGTGTCTTGCCCGACGACGACCAACCCGAGCTCGTCCAGGCGGCAAGAGGTGGTCAGGTCAGGGCGCAGCTCTGGAATGCTGGAGTGACATGGCCCCGACCTGCCCGAACGCTTCACCCGGAGTCATTCTGCGATCGGGACTCAACGCATACCGGCGGGAGCTACCCTGGCCTGGCCGCAGATAGGCTTGACAGTGACGCAGGGGGTTTCGTGCCGATGTTCGCAGATCCGATCGATGGGCCGTACAGCATCTTCCTCAAACTCCTCGAGAAGATGCCGCCCGCGCAGGCTCTCGACGACCTGCGGACCCTCACCGTCCCGGAACCGGTCGTCCAGGCGATCCGCACCCGCTTTGAGGAAAGCGTTGCGATGGTCAAGGAGCTTGACGAGCCCGCCGTCGTCGAGAACAAGGGTCGGCAGCCCTGGTATGCAGGACCGAAGCCCGACGACAGGTACTGGCCTGCCGTGAAGAAGATCCTCCGCGCCGACGGATGGGCCGACGACGCGATCACCTCTCTCGACAATTCCTCAACACGGATCGTATCGCTACTCGACCACCCGCAGGAGAAGACCTTCCGCTCGCGAGGCCTCGTCGTTGGCTACGTGCAATCGGGAAAGACGACGAGCTTCACCTCTGTCATCGCGAAGGCTGCCGACCAAGGCTACAAGTTCATAATCGTGCTTTCCGGAATTCACAACGGGCTGCGCCGGCAGACCCAGAGCCGACTCATCAAGCAGCTCGTCGAACCCAACCCATCCCAATGGCACCAGCTGACCAACATCGATCGCGACTTCTCCCCCATGCCGAACCCCGCGGCGTACTTCGGTAAGGCGTCAGGCCCCCGGGTCCTATGCGTCGTTAAGAAGAACGGCGCGGTTCTTCGCAAACTCGCAGCATGGCTGGAGGCTGCATCCCAACATCTCGTCGACACACCAACGCTGATCATTGACGACGAGTCCGACCAGGCCACCGTCGCGACGAAGACGATTAATCCGCTGATACTACGGATCATGGAAGGTCTGCCCCGTAGCGTATACCTCGGCTACACGGCAACTCCGTTCGCCAACCTCCTCATCAGCCCAGCTGCCGCGGACCTGTACCCGCGCGACTTCGTTGTGAATCTCCCGAAGCCGGCAGGTCACTTCGGCACGGAGGTCATCTTCGGACGGGATCCGGTCGAGGGCGAAGAACCTGAGGACGCTCCTGACGGCTACGACATGGTCCGATTCGTCCCGGACGACGACATCGAGCACGTGCGCCCAATGAAAAGGGAGAGCATCGGAACGTTCACTCCCACCATCGTCGACTCGCTTCGGGATGCGCTCGAATACTTCCTCCTGGTAACGGCCGGGCGCCGTGTCCGAAAGACCGGCAACCCGCACAGCACGATGCTCATCCACATCAGTGTGAACACCGCGGTGCACCTGAGCTATCGCGGCCCGCTAAAGGCGCTCCTCAATGGTCTGCGCGCCGATGTCGCGACCGGCGACGCCGTCGACCGACTCCGCGCCCTTTGGGAATCCGAGACGAAGCGCGTCCCAGCAGACGAGTTCGGAGAGGCGCCGGTAGACTTCGACGATCTCCTCGTCGAGCTCCCAGGTGTGATCCAGGCCTGCCGGGTCGTAATGGACAACTCCAACAGCGACGACCGTCTCGACTATGAGAACGGTCCTGTGGTGGCCGTCGCGGTGGGTGGGAACACCCTCTCCCGCGGTCTCACGCTCGAGGGCCTCTCGGTCAGCTACTTCGTTCGCGCCGTTTCCGCGTACGACACCTTGCTCCAGATGGGCCGCTGGTTCGGCTTCCGCAACGGCTACGCGGATCTCCCCCGCATCTGGATGACCGACGAGTTGGCTGGCTGGTTCCGACACCTTGCGATGGTCGAGCATGAGATGCGCGCCGACATCGACCGCTACATGACCGAAGACATCACGCCCCTGGAATTTGCAGTCCGACTGCGAACTCACCCAGCGCTCCTGGTGACTGCACGGGCCAAGATGAGGGGCGCCGTCAACGCCTCCGCCTCATACGGTGGTCAGCGCCTCCAGACCCACTACTTCCACACCGACGCCGACTGGCTCAAGCAGAACACCGAAGCAGCACGGGGCCTGGTGAAGGCTGCCATCGCCGAAGGGTTGGAGCCCGTCTCGAACGATGGGCGGTACGTCTTCCACGCCGTCTCTTACACGTCCGTGCTCGGCTTCCTCACCGAATACTCGTTCCACGACGACTGGGCCATCGCGACGAGCGAGCTTCTAACCGAGTACATCCAGCGCAGGGTCCGTACCGCCAACGCCCTCCGTAAGTGGAACGTGGCTGTCATTGGCAATCCGTCCGGTAGAAGCGAATTCTCTTTCGGTAACCATGTGACCGTCGGTCTCGTCAACCGTGCCAGACTCCGCACCGAGCGGGTCGATTTTGCCGATATCAAGACCCTTATGAGCCGCAAGGACGCTGCCGTCGACTTGCCTGGTGACCACACGAAGGCCACGGAGGAGGATTTGAAGAGAGCGCGCGCTACCTTCGCGCCGGCGACCGGCCTGATCACCCTCTACCCGATCGACAAGGGCTCCGCGCCAGCCACGACCCGTGCCGCGAAGACACGCGAGAACCTTAGCGCGGCTGAGCACGTGATTGGCGTGGGCATCGTGTTCCCACCAGTCCCGTCCGGCGACGCTGAGGCCCACTACGTCCAGGCGGACCTCTCGGGAGTTGAGTTCGAGGAGCTAGAGGAAGAGGATTTCAGCGCCGTGGAGGACGACGAGTGAGCATCAAGAATCGAATCACTTTCGAGGAGCGGTGGGCGAGCCTCCGCGCGATCCCGCCGTCGACACACACGAAAATGCGGGTCCACGAGCTCCCCTACACGACCCCGTGGGGCAGCGTTTGCCTCGCGACCGACCGCGATGAGATCCGCCATCTATTGGTGCCGATTCTCTCGTCCACAAGGGTGCGCTCCGGGCTCGACGGTCCCGGCCTCGTGCTTCGCAAGCGTGTGCTGGAAGACGTCGAGAGCCGCACGACGTTCGTCGACCTCTCCTGCCCTCGCCCGGAACTGCGGTACCTGTTCGACGACCTGTGCTCCGACATCATGGTCGAGCTCTCCGGTCTGGAACACCAGCCCTTGAAGGCGGTCTACCAGGTCGTGGACCGATGGCGCTCGCTCTTCGATCGCCCGGGCGGGCTCCTCTCGGACGAGGCCGCGGCGGGCCTGTTCGGCGAGCTGCTCGTCTTGCGACGACTCTTGAAGAACGATGCCAGCGCGCACCGGTGCTGGACCGGACCACACGGTGCCCGACACGACTTCGTGATCGATAACCTCGCCGTTGAGGTGAAGGCGACCGGCGCGAACAAGGGTCGCATCGTCCGAATTCACGGCCTGGACCAGCTTGAGGCACCAGAATTCGGACGGTTGCTGCTCGTCGTGCTCCGTCTCGAAGACAGCCGACGATCGGGCGGCGGGACCACGCTCCTACAGCTCGCCGAGGAAGTAATCGCGCTTTGCGACGACGAGCCGGCAGTGCGTTCCTTGCTGGCAGCCGTCGGCTACGTCCTCGGGGTCGTCGAGACCAACGACACGCGCGCCTGGTCGGTCACAGAGGAACGGTGGTACGACGTCAACGATGACTTCCCGCGCCTGACCCGAACGGCACTCTCCACGGCGGGCGTGAGCGACACCGTCGTCGACGTGGACTATTCGCTCGACCTCACGGCTGAGATCCCCGCCCTCGTTCCGATTGCTGACGTCGCGACGATCCTCAAGACAGGAGCGGCCTGAACCGATGACTGTTGTCTCCACCGGCACCGGACCACGCTGGGAGTCCCAGCAGTACCCACCAGAGGGCGCCGCCGCAGCGGAGGGCATACGCAGTCAGCTCGGCCGCCCAGCGTTGGATCTCCTCACGGTGCTTGTCCGCGAGGCGGCGCAGAACAGTTGGGACGCCCGGTCGGGTGGCATCGACGTCAGCTTTGGCCTCGACCTCTACACAGTCAGCCCAGCGCACGCTCCGACCTGGCGGAGCCTGCTGCTTGAAGGCGGGCCAAGGAACTCCGACATCTTCCCGCTACGCAAGGCGCTGGGGCAGACATCAATTCGCGTTCTGGCGGTGTCGGACCGCGGAACGAAGGGTCTCGGTGGACCGACCAGGGCGGACGTCGTGACCGACGGCCCGCGGGACTTCGTCACGTTTGTCCGTAACGTCGGCGAACCGCGGGACACCAGGCTCGGCGGCGGCACCTACGGGTTCGGCAAGGGCATCTTCTTCATGCTCTCGCAGGCTCGCACCGTGCTGATCCACACACGAACCCTGCACGAGGGTCGCCTGCAGACGAGGCTTGTCGGATCAGCGCTTGCCCATAGCTACACAATGCAGACCCTCGCTGGCGGCGAGGCCCGGTACACGGGCCGTCACTGGTGGGGCAGGCCCGTAGACAACGTCATCGAGCCCCTCCTCGACGACGAGGCCGACGACGTCGCGGGTCGCCTGGGGTTACGCCCTTTCGGCCACGATGAGACCGGGACGACCGTGGTGGTCGTCGACCCGGAGATCGACGAGACCTTGGGCTCCGCGAGTGACGTCGGCACCTATCTGGCGGAGACGATCATGTGGCAGCTCTGGCCCAAGATGTTGCCCCGCCATGACCGGCTGCCAGCAATGTCGTTCCGCGTGACGGTCGACGGGCAGGAGTACGAGATCCCCGACCCTGTCACGACTCACCCGATCCAGATGTTTGTCGAGGCGTACCGGCTGATGAACAGCCCCGAGGCACGTTCCATCGAGCTCGGCCGCCCACGTCGACGCCTCGGTGTCCTGGGGCTCCACGCCAGCCTCGTGCTGCCCTGGACACCGACCCGCGCCGCCGAAACAGCAGGGTTTACGAAGAACCTGGTCCACCACGTGTGCTTGATGCGGTCGGCGGAGCTCGTCGTGACGTACCGTCCAGGGATCGAGCCAGCAGCGGAGCTGAAGGGCTACGCCGGAGTCTTCCGCGTCGCCGAGACGCTCGACGAGGTCTTCGCGCGGGCCGAGCCGCCCACGCACGACGCCTGGAACGCGGACAGTCTCTCCCCCGACGAACGGAGGTACGTCAACGGCGTCTTCCGCCGATTGAGGGAGGCTCAAACCGAGATCAACGGGCTCCAGGTCTCGGTCGGCTCGAGCAACAACGGCATGGCTCTCGGTGCTGCCAGCAACTACTTCTCCGCCCTCGTCCGTGGGTCCGCCGGGTTCGGAGGCCGTCACGCCGCGGCAGGTGGCCAGGGAGCAGTGAATCAAGCACCCGTCGGACAGTCCCCGTCGGCCACGCCTGGCACGGCCAGCCGCGCGAGGAGCCGGGCCGGCGACGACTACACACCTACCGCACGCGTCCGGGTCGAATACGTCGGTGACCCGTTTCTCACTATCCACGAGGGAGCAAGGACCCTTGTCCAGGAGTTCCGATTGTCTGGTGCGCAGACCGCCCGCGTCGACGCCAAGCTGTCGATCGCAACCGCGATCGACGCGGCGGGCCGCGATCGAGATCTCCTGAACCCGCCTCAGGTCCTGGGCTGGACTGGACCGGATGGGAACTCCGTCGACGCCTCATACCCCGTCACCATCAGTGACGACCGCGGTATCTGGCGACTTCTTGTCCGCCCGACCGAGGACACGATGACTGTGGTCGAAATCCAGGCCGAGGCGGTTCACCTGTGAGTCGGATCGCGTACCCGTACATCCGCCCAGCGGCCGAGACCGTGGAGGCCGGGCCGTGGCTCTTCATGCTCGACGACGCTGCCGTCGACCTACCGGAGAGCCTCGACCAATGGGACTACAACCTCGACCTCCATGTCCGACGAACGGTCCGAGTCGATGTCGACCTCGTCCGCGAGCAGTGCCGACTGCCTGAGGACGTGGCAGTCGACCTGTGCGTCGTCTGGCGGTCAAGCGGGTCCGGCCTGTTTGGGCGGGCTACGGCGCTCCGTGTCGTCGGCCGCCAGCCCGCCGAACTTGACTTGGACGTCACGATCCCTGGCACCGCTGTCGGCGGAGTCCTCGACCTCGACACCGTCCTCGTCCTGGCCGAGTCCCGCGAACGCAGCGACGTCCTCGCACCGTGGCGTGCCGGGTCGATGCTCTGGCAGCAGCGCTCCTCCATCCGCCTGCAGGGCGACGCCTCACAGTTTCCGATTTCAGTCGTCGACTTCGCCGCGACCTCGTTGCCTGACGGGGCAGGTTGGCACCTGGAAATTAGCGGTTCGATGGATTCCGCCGCAATGGGATCGCTGCTCCTGCTCGTCAACGAGCAGCACAAGCCCGTCGCCGAAGCGTTCGGCAACGCCGGAAGGCCCCGCGCAGCCGACCGCCTCGTACTGTCCGCCGCCTACGCGGACGTCGCTCGTACGATGATCGAGCACGCCCTTGCCTGCGACGAGTTCAATGACGACGCCGAGTTCGACGATGAGACGCTGGGAGCCATGCTGATGGACGTTTTCCGCGGCGTCTTCGGCGACCGAACAGTCAAGGACATCCGGCTCCGCGCGAAGGACAGTCCCTCGCTCGTCGCCACCGAGGTCCAGGCCGCGGTGAACATCTTCGGGAGCGAACGATGAGCACGCTCTACCCTCGCCTCCTGGGGAGCCGTGTCCGCGCCCTCTTCGCGGAGCTTTCCGAGGCATCGTCAGCAGCCGACCTGGTCGCCCGAGCCACCACCCACGACGACGCCGCCATTTACGTCGCAACCGGGGGTACCAGAGCGCCCGCCGAGCGGCTCACGACCCTGGCTGACTCGGTCCGGAGCCTCGCCCGCCTGCACGGGTATCCCGACGACGCTCGACGGACGACGGAGTTCGATGTCGCGCTCGCGCGCCTGTTGCACATGACGATGGACCTCGCGCCAGCAGAGGCGGCATCCCGGGAGATGTGGGCATTCCTGTCGTTGGACCTGTTGCCCGATGTCGCATACTGGCGCTTCCCGCATCCGCCCGGAGACCGAGTCATGAACACCGACATCACACGGCACGTGTTCGGACGTCTTTGGTGGCGCGCGGCCCTTGTCCATGACCCCACGCTCGAGGATCCCTACGAGGCCCTTGCGATCCTCGGTGAAGCTGACTTCGACCACGTCTACGCTCGCCGTGCTCAGATCGGCGCAAGCCCCAAAATCGTGCGGAACCTGCTCCTGGTATGGCGCGAACTTCGGTCGCGCCGCGAGCTCGAGGGTATCAACGAAAGGGATGCATTTCGTTCGATGCTCGTGCTCCTACGACGCGTCGTCCCGTTCTTGTCTCTCAATGCACTTGACGACGCCGCCCTTACCACCGAGCTCGAGCGAACGGCCCGGCAGGCGATCGCATCACTTAAGGCCGGTCGGCCCGTCTGACGATGATGGTGGTTGGTCCCAAAACCAGCTGAACGCAGATGAGGGAATAGCGCTGGCTGGCGGACGATCGAGCAGCGGGCGCAATCTGATCCGTCGCGCTCAGGCAGTGTACGACGAGGCGGTGACGCGGGCGAAGATCGAGGTAAGCCGAAATCATGGGTCAGGACAATGTATTGCCCGAAGAGCTGGCCATCGTCGCCCGCTGGCTCGAGCACGTGACGCGCACGCTCGCCTAACCGCGGCAGCACCGCTCGGGGTCTGATTTCACCCGTGTCCCCGGCAACAGCAGACCGTCGGGTCACCGATGCTGTGAGGATGCTGAACTCTGCCGCCGGGGACGGCCGGGCGACGACGCCCACTCCCCCCATCGAAGGACGACCCACGGCCCACAGACCTCGGCGGTCGCCCGGCTCCGAAGGCGGTCGTCACGCGGCCCGGCTGACGGCGTCCGGCGCGGCAGGGGCGCTGGTGCTGACCGGCCTGGTGGCGGTCGCCCCCGCGGCGACGGCGGCACCCACCCCCGACTGCGCCGCGCCGTTCCCGGTCGCCGACGTGGCGAACGGGGCGCCGGTCACCGGGCTGACGGTGAGCAAGGGCACCACGCCACAGGCGTTCACGGGCGAGGTGCTGGGCGTGCTCTCGGACGGCATCGCCCCGGACCTGGACATGATCGTCGCGGAGCTGCACTCGCCGGCGATCGACGCGGCGGGCGGCATCTGGCAAGGCATGTCGGGGTCGCCGGTGTACGCGGAGGACGGGCGCCTCATCGGCGCGGTCGCGTACGGGCTCGCCTTCGGCAGCTCCCCCGTCGCGGGCATCACACCGTACGAGGACATGCAGGGCTACCTCGGCGCCGCGAAGGCGGCCCCCGAGGTGGCGGTGGGGACGCGTCTGGCGACGCGGATCGCGGCCGAGACCGACGTGACCAAGGCCGAGGCCGCCCAGGGGCTGCGGCAGCTGCCGATGCCGATGGGAGTCGGCGGAATCGACCTGGCCCGCGCCCGCAAGGCGGTCAAGGCCGCCGGCGGCAGCGAGCTGGTGACGGCGGACTCCTACCGCATCGGCCGGTCCAGCGGCGTGGCGGCAGCCGGCATCGACACCGTGGTCGCCGGGGGCAACGTGGCCGCGGTGCTCTCGCACGGCGACATCACCGTCGCCGGCATCGGCACCGCGACCTCGGTGTGCGGCGACCGGGTGGTCGCCTTCGGGCACCCGCTGGCGTTCACGGGCAGGACGCGCCTGGGGCTGGCGGCCGCCGACGCGGTCTACGTCCAGGAGGACCCGCTGGGCGTGCCGTTCAAGGTGGCGAACCTCGGCGAGGTCGGGGGGACCGTCACCGACGACCGTCTCGCCGGGATCGCCGGCACGTTCGGCGCCGCACCCGCGCCGACGCCGGTCACCTCGAAGGTGTCCTACGACGGCAGGTCCCGCACCGGCACGACGCAGGTTCTGGACCCGGCCGCCCTCGCGGACGTCACCCTCCTCGCCGGCGTGGCCAACCACGACCGCGTGGTGGACGGGACCATCGGCGGGTCGGAGACCCAGGCCTGGACGATCACCGGCACCCGCGGCGGGAGCCCGTTCCGGCTGCGGTACGCCGACCGGTACCAGTCGGCCGACGACATCGGCTCCACGGGCGCCTTCGACCTCCCGGCCGTCGTGGCCACGCTCTCGTCCGTGTCGAACGTCAAGCTCACCGGCGTGACCAACGACGTCAAGGTCAGCGACAACACGATGCGCCACCGGGTGGTGAAGATCCAGCAGCGCACGGGCGGCCGCTGGGTCGACGTGACCGGCAAGACCGCGAAGGTCCGGGCCGGCAAGACGCTGGTGCTGCGGACCCGGCTCCTCGGGTCGGACGGCATCACGCGCTCGGTCTTCCGCGAGGACTTCACGATCCCGAAGCGGCTCAAGGGCAAGAGCGGCGTGGTCACGGTCGTGGGCGGCAACACCTTCCAGGACGAGTTCTACGAGCCGACGTCGTTCGACTCGGTCCAGAAGCTGCTCAAGGGCAACCTGCGCAACGACGAGATGGAGCTGGGCCTCGTCATCGGCAGCGGCAAGACCGCGTACGAGCGGACCCGGACGTCCGACGTCC
Source organism: Isoptericola sp. NPDC057653 (assembly GCF_042799955.1). Lineage (NCBI taxonomy): Bacteria > Bacillati > Actinomycetota > Actinomycetes > Micrococcales > Promicromonosporaceae > Isoptericola > Isoptericola sp. NPDC057653. The sequence continues at coordinate 1,156,113 of NZ_JBHVHP010000002.1, forward strand.
TGACCCGCGTCGTGGTCGGGCAGAAGCAGCTGCGGGTCCGCGTCACCTCCTGAGGACGCCGCCTCCTCAGGAGCGCACGGCCCCCCGGACGCCACGAGGCCCGGTACCGCGGAGCTCCGCGGTACCGGGCCTCTGGCCGGGCGATCTGGTCCGACCGGTGGGTCAGAAGTTGATCGTGTAGTCCAAGGTCCCAGGATCGTTGCAATTCCGCGGTTCCTGCGCCACGACGCACCCGGCACCGCGGACGAGCCAGACGATGCCGCGTCCGACGTTCACGACGACGCTGATGTGGTCTAAGAATTCCAGGACTCTCGCCAGGCCGCGCCCGAGGGCTCGGAACGGTCGCCACACCTGATACCAGAAGCCCCGTCGCGGCCGGTTCGGCAGGGTCACGACCGCAGAGTGCGACACGCGACCGGTTCTCGGGGCCGCTCGACCGCGGGTCCGGTCACACAGCCCGCTAGGGTATTTCGCATGCGAAGTGACGACACGACGACGGTCGAGTCCGAGGAGCTGCGGATCCAGATCCCGGCGGGCGGCTGGGTCGTCGGCACGGTGCGCAAGTCCGCCGAGGAGTCCCCGCGCGGCGTCGTGGTGATCCACCCGGCGACGGCGGTGCCCGAGCGCCTGTACACGGGGTTCGCGGAGTTCCTCGCCGCCCGCGGGTACGTGGCCGTCACGTACGACTACCGCGGCACGGGCCGGTCCGGCAGCCCGCGCGAGCACCGTGGCCTGCGCATGCGGGACTGGATGTCCGACGACGTCCCCGCGGTCGCGGCGTGGGCTCGCCCGCGGTTCGGCGACGTACCCCAGCTGGCCGTCGGGCACAGCATCGGCGGGCACGCACTGGCGCTGGGGAACGGCTCGCGGGGCCTGGCCGGGTTCGTCACGATCGCGTCGCACGTGGCCGCGACGTCCACGATCCCTGACCGCGCCGAGCGGGCACGCGTCCGGCTGATCCTGCGGGCGCTCGGGCCGGCGACGGCCCGGGTGCTGGGCTACGTCCCCGGCCGCCGCACGGGCCTCGGGGAGGACATGCCCGCCGCCGCGATGCTCGAGTGGAGCCGCTGGTCGACCATGCCGGGCTACTTCTTCGACGACCCGACCATGACCGCCACCGCGGACGCCGCGCGCGTCACCGGCGACGTCCTCGCCGTCGGGTTCACCGACGACCCGTGGGCCACGCCCGCCCAGATCGACGCGATCACCAACCACCTCACTGCCGCCCGCGTCGAACGACGCACCTGGAGCCCCGCCGACGGCGGCGTCGAACAGATCGGACACCTGGGCTTCTTCCGCCGCGGCCTGCGCGACACGCTGTGGCCCGAGCTCCTCGCCTGGCTCGACGCACGCGCCGGCGCCGCCCCGGCACAGGAGGACGGGAACGTCAGGTTCCGCGCCAGGAAGCCACGACGATGACGCGCCGCCCGCCACGGCTGGCGTTCCTGACTACCGCGGCGGAACGCCAGATGCGCCGATGGATCGCGCGACGCGGCAGCGCACACGGCGATGGGAACGGCGGCCAGGGATTCGGCGCCCCCGCCGCCGGCGTGCTGCTGCACCTCGCCGACCACCCCGGCGCGACGATCGGCGAGGTGACCGCCGCCCTGCAGGCCTCCCCCGCCGGCGCCAGCGGCCTGCTCGCCCGCATGGAGCGCGCCGACCTCGTGCGCCGTCGTGCCGACCCCGACGACCGGCGCACCGTCCGCCTGGACCTCACGCCCGCAGGCACCGCGGCGCTGGACGACGTCCGCGCCGCGCTGGCCGAGCTCAACGACCGCCTCACCGACGGCTTCACCACCGACGAGCTGGCCACCGTGAGCCGCTGGCTCGAGCACGTGACGCACACGCTCGCCTAGCCGCGCCGCAGCGCCTTCAGGGAACCGACTCGCGGACGCGCGCACCACGATCAGGCTCCAGATCGGGCGGTCCCCCTGCCCCGCGTGCTACGACCTCGCCGCCTCGGACCGCTCCTGGACGGCCGGGAGCGTCCCGTAGGGCGCGAGGTAGCCGCGCTCGTCGACCTTGCGCACGTAACCGTTCGGGACGTCCGGCAGGGGATCCTCGGCGCGCATCTGCCAGACCGCGAGCGCCTCCAGCAGGGTCGAACGAATCTGGTGCAGGTCGGGGTCGTCCCACCGGTCGTGCAGCTCGTCGGGATCCTCGACGAGGTTGTACATCCGGAAACGTCCGGTCATCTCGGCCAGGAGCGTCCAGTCCCCGCTGCGGACCTTGCGGCGCCTGCCGCTCTGGGTGACGGCGTTGAGCTCGTCCCACCGGGGCGCGCCCCCCGGCCCGTCATGGATGAGGCCGGGCATCGGGTCGGGGACGTCGTGAGCCTCGTACGGCAGCCCGCCCATGCCCTGCTCGACGTAGACGCTGGCGAACTCCCCGGCCGGATAGGGGGCTCCGGTCAACAGGGGCCACAGGCTCCGGCCCTGGACGCCGACCGGGGCCGGGCGGCCCATCGCCTCGCAGAACGTGGGCATCAGGTCGGCGAGCGAGACGTGCGCGCTGTGCGGGGCCGCGCCGTCCGTCGCCGACCGGACCGGGTCGACCGGGGCGATCCCGTCGCCGTGGACCAGCAACGGGACCCGCGCGAGCACGTCGGGGATCTCGGCCCCCTTGCGCACCAGGCCGAACTCGCCGACGAAGTCGCCGTGGTCGGCGGTCGCGGCGATCACGCGACGGCGGCCGGCGTGCCGCGCCTCGAGACCCTCGTGCAGGCGGCGGACCTGGTCGTCGATCAGTCGCAGCATGCCGAAGTAGTTGGACCGCGAGCGCGGGATCGCCTCGGCGTAGTCGTCCGTGCCCTGCTCGCCGAGCTCGCGCAGGTACTGCCAGGTGAACGGCTGGTCGGCGAGCGCCTCGGCCCCCACCCGCACGTCGGGCAGCAACTCCGGCGGGAACATCGAGAAGTACGGTTCGGGCACCTGGTAGGGATTGTGCGGCTCGGGGAACGAGACCAGGACGAGCATCGGCTGGTCGGCGGGCACCTGCTCGACCCAGGCCAGCGTCTCGTCCACGATCCGCGGCGGGTTCTGCACCTCGACGGGGAACGGCGTCGGCGCCGTGGTGGTGCGGTGCCGGAGCGCGGCGAGCCACGAGTCGAACCCGTCCTCCACCGCGTCGCCCGACGGCTCCATCCGCCCGTCGTGCATGAAGTCGACGAAGTGGTCGACGTCCTCGGGCTGGAGGTACGTGTGATTCTTCCCCACGAGCGCGGTCGCGTACCCCGCCTCCTTGGCGACGCCGAAGAGGTCCGTCGTGAAGACGGCGAGGTCGGCGCCGGGGTTCTGCACGACGTGGTGCGCGCTCGGGAACCGGCCGGTCAGCAGGCTGGTGCGCGCCGGGCTGCACAGCGGCGAGGTGGTGTAGGCGCGGTCGAACCAGACTCCTTCGTCGGCGAGCGAGTCCATGAAGGGCGTGGTGTCGAGCGCGAAGCCCTCCCGGCGGCTCACGTCGGCGCGCTGCTGGTCGGTCAGGATGAGGACGATGTCCGGGCGGTCGTCGGTAGGCATGGGTTCCTCGGGTTCCTCGGGGGTCGTTCGGCTCGTCGTTCGGTGGGGCTCGTCCGGCGTCTCAGACCGACGCCGGCACGGGCGCCGCGGTCCGCGCCGCGGGGCGGATCGCGATCGCGCACACCACGCTCACGCCGACCGCGCCGGCCGTGGCGAAGGCGAGCGGCCAGGGGCTGCCGTCGCTCGCGATGAGGATCGCCAGGGCGGCCGGCGGGGTCAGCCCGCCGATGATCGCGCCCGTCTGGTACACCAACGACACCGCCGTGTACCGGACCTCGGTGGGGAACATGTCGGCCAGGAACGAGCTCTGCACGGCGAACTGGCTGCTGTTGCAGAGCCGGTAGATCACGACGCCGAGGACCATCAGGGCGAAGACCTTGGTGTCGAGCAGCGCGAACATGGGGAACGTCGCCAGCGCCAGGGCGACGAGCCCGTACACGAACATCCTCTTCTTGCCGATCAGGTCGGCGACCTTCCCCACCCACAGCATGAGGGGGATGGCCAGGATCGACGGGATGACCGTGGTCAGCAGGCTGATGCTGTTGGACATGTGGAGGTAGGTGGTGACGTAGGCGATGACGACGGCTCCGGCGAGGTTACCCGAGATCGCGTCGGCCGCCCGGGCACCGAGCCCGAGCAGCAGCCCGCGCCAGTGCCCGGTCACGACCGCCTTCAGCGGCGACTTCTCGACCCGGCCGCTCTTCACCATCCGCGTGAAGTCTCCCGACTCGCTGAGGCGGAGCCGGACGAACATCGCGTAGGCGAGCAGCACGACGCTCACCAGGAAGGGGACCCGCCAGAGCCAGGCCGCGTAGACCTCGTCGCCGGCGAGCGTCGTGGCCAGCAGCACGAAGATGCTGCCGAGGACGCCGCCGACGGGGTTGCCGAGCTGCGGGATGGCCCCGAAGAAGCCGCGCCGGTTCTCCGGCACGGACTCGATGGCCGCCAGGGCGGCGCCCGCGTACTCGCCGCCGAGCCCGACTCCCTGGAGCAGCCGGCACACCAGCAGCAGGATCGGGGCCAGCGCGCCGATGCTCGCGTAGCTGGGGATCAGGCCGATGGCGAACGTCGGGATCCCCATGAGCAGCATGGTGACGACCAGCAGCTTCTTGCGCCCCGTCCGGTCCCCGAAGTGGCCGAAGATGATCCCGCCGATCGGCCGGGTGAAGTAGCCGATGGCGACCGTCGTCAGCGCCAGCAGGGTCCCGACCGCGCCGTTCATCTCCGGGAAGAAGACCTGGTTGAAGACGATGGCCGACGTGGTGCCGTAGATCCCGAAGTCGTACCACTCGAAGGTCGAGCCGAGGAAGCTCGCCATGACCGTCCGCCTGGCGGCGGGCGAGATCTTTCCTGGCGCCTCCGCCAGCTCGCTGCTCTCTGACATCTCCGTCAGCTCCTTGGGGTGTCGACGCCATCGTTCGCACGCAATGCCACGGTTACCGTAACCGAGGCAAAAGTACGCTCACCCCTGCCCAGGTCCAAAATGTCCCCGCTGACGGCGACGACGGTCACCGCTCCGGGCCCGGTGTCGAGCCGCGCTCGACGGTCCGGAGAGCGACCTCGTGATACCGGGCCGGCGCGTCGTCACCCGCGATCCTCTGCAGCAGCCAGTCGAGCGCCACCGCGGCCATCTCGTCGTAGTCGGGCGCGACCGTGGTGATCGAGGGCCGGCTGAACTCCGCCTCCGGTCCTCCGCCGACGGCGACCACGGCGACGTCGGCGGGCACCGACAGGCCGTGCGTCCGCAGCGCGTGGAGCGCACCGAAGGCCACCGCCTCTCCCCCGGCGACCAGGGCGTCGAACCGCACGTCCTGCGCCAGGAGGCGGCGCACGGCCGCGTCGCCCGCCGCGCCCGTGTCGGCGTCGACGACGACGTCCACCACGGCCGGGTCCGCCCGCGACGTGTCGTCCCACCGCGGGCCGGACGCCGGGCCTCCGGGCGCGCGCAGCACCGCGATCCTGCGCCGGCCGGCCGCGGCGAGACGCGCGACCGCGCGGCGCGTGGCGGCCGACGACGACGCGATCACATGGTCGACCGGCAGCCCCACGTCGTGGTCGCCGAGCACGACCACGACGGACCCGTCCGGCAGGTCGACCTCCGTCGACGACGGGACCAGCAGCACCCCGTCGGAGCTCCCGACCTCCGCCCGCAGCACGTCGGCCTCACGCGCGGCAGAGCCGCCGGTCGGCTCGCAGAGCACGCCGACACCGGCACGCTCGCCGGCGTCGATCACCGCCGACGCCAGGGCCGCGTGCTCGGCCGATCCCAGGTGCGGCAGCGCCAGCGTCACGGTCCCGGTCCGGCTCGAGGAAAGGCGCAGGGCCGCGGGGTTCGGCCGGTAGTCGAGGTCGCGGACCGCCTCCAGGACACGTTCCCGCGTCGTGGTGCGGACCTGACCGACGTTGTTGAGGACCGCCGAGACGGTCTTCTTGGAGACCCCGGCCCGCTCCGCGACGTCGAGGAGACGCACCGGGCGCGCGCCCGTCCGCTCAGGCCCGGGCACGGGTGGACTCCCTCTCGACGAGTCGGTGCCGGACCGTGCGGCGCTCCGGGGAAGCCGTCCCCGCCCGGCCCAGCGCCTCGACGATGACCGCCACGCTCTCCCGGGCGATCGCCTCCCGATCGGTGTCGACCGTGGTCAGCGTCGGGCTGGAGTACGCGCTGCTCCCGACGTTCCCGAAGCCGGCCACCAAAAGGTCGTCCGGGACGCTCCGGCCGGCCTCGTGCGCCGCGTGGAGGGCACCCAGGGCCAGCGCGTCGCCGATGGCGAAGACCGCGTCGGCCGACGGCGTCCGCGACAGCAGCGCACGGGCCGCCTCCGCACCGGCCGGCAGCGTCACGGTGGTCGTGACGACGACGTCGTCGGGCCCCACCGAGATCCCCCGGTCCGACATCTCGTCCACGAATCCGCGGTACCGGTCGTCCGACTCCACCGACCACCGCGTGTCGCCGGGCACGATCACCGCGGGGCGTCGGCTCCCCCGGTCCCACAGCAGGCGGGCCACGCTCCGGCCCGCAGCGGCGTTGTCCGGCGAGACGGACGCCACCGCGTCGGACCGGACGGGGACGCCTGCCACCACCATCGGCCGCCCGGGGCCCATCGTGGCGAGCTCCGCGGGCCCCAGCTCGACGGACGCCATCACGATCCCGTCGACGTGCCGCAGCCGCGGGTTGGACCACACCGCCCGCTCACGGGCCAGCTCCCCCCGCGTCTGCTCGACCACGACGGAGAATCCCGCCCGCGCGGCGGCCACGAGCACGGCGTCCGCGAGGTCGCGGAAGTAGGGCACGGTCACGTCGGGGAGCACGAGGCCGATGACCTGGGACCGGCCGGACCGCAAGCGCCGTGCGGCGAGGTTGGGCCGATAGCCGAGCGCGGCGATCGCGTCCTCGACCCTCCGGCGGGTCTCGGCGCGGACGGCGACGGCGCCCGTGACGACGTTGGACACCGTCCGGGGGGAGACGCCCGCGGCCGCGGCGACGTCGCGTGCGGTGGGCGAGCCGGAGGGCTGGCTGCCGGACGTGGGTCGTCGACCGACGCGATCTCGATCGGCACTCACGCACGCAGACTACCCGCCGGGCACGCACCACCAGCAGACAGCACGAGGGGCCCGGACCCGGCGGTCTCCCGCGGGTCCGAGCCCCTCGTTCTCGCCGTCGGGCGACGACGGACGATCAGAAGTTGATCATGTGCCCCACGATGCCGTGGATGGACTCCTGGACGGCCTCGGTGAGCGTCGGGTGCGTGTGCACGTTCCGCGCGACCTCGTCGGCCGTGAGGTCCCACTTCTGCGCGAGGGTGAGCTCGGGCAGCATCTCGGAGACGTCCGGGCCGATCATGTGGGCGCCGAGCAGCTCGTTGTACTTGGCGTCGGCGACGATCTTGACGAACCCGGTGGGGTCGCCGAGGCCGTGGGCCTTGCCGTTGGCCATGAACGGGAAGGACGCGACCTTGACGTCGTAGCCCTCGTCCTTGGCCTGCTGCTCGGTGAGGCCGAACGACGCCACCTGCGGGGAGCAGAACGTGGCGCGCGGCATCATGCGGTAGTCGCCCAGCGTCATGGTCTCGGCGCCACCGATGGTCTCGGCCGCGACGACGCCCTGCGCCTCCGCGACGTGCGCCAGCATGAGCTTGGCGGTGACGTCGCCGATGGCGAAGATGTGCGGCACGTTGGTGCGCATGTGGTCGTCGATGGCGATGGCGCCGCGCTCGGTGAGCTGCACGCCGGTGTTCTCGAGGCCGAAGCCCTCGACGTTCGGCGCGAAGCCGACGGCGGAGAGGACCTTGTCGACGACGATCTCGCCGGGCTTGTCGTCCTTGACGCCCTTGTAGGAGACGGTCACGGACGAGCCGTTGTCCTTGATCGTCTGCACGGCGGTGGACGTCAGGATCTTGACGCCCATCTTCTTGTACTGCTTCGCGATCTCCTTGGAGACGTCCGCGTCCTCGTTCGGCAGCGCACGGTCGAGGAACTCGATGATCGTGACGTCCACGCCGTAGTTCTTGAGGACGTAGCCGAACTCCATGCCGATGGCGCCGGCGCCGACGATGGCGATCGACTTCGGCAGCTCGCGCGTCATGATCTGCTTCTCGTAGGTCACGACGTTCTCGGAGAGCTCGACGCCCGGCAGCAGGCGCACCTGCGAGCCGGTGGCGATGATGGCGTTGTCGAACGTCACCGTCTCGGTGCCGCCCTTGTTCAGCGCCACCTCGATCGTGTTCGCGTCGCGGAAGGTGCCGCGGCCGTCGAACTCGGTGATCTTGTTCTTCTTCATGAGGAAGTGGACGCCCTTGACCCGGCCGTCCGCGACCTCGCGGGACCGGTCGAACGCCTTGCCGAAGTCGAACGTCACGTCACCCGACATGCCGAAGAAGTCGGCCTGGTGCGTGAAGATGTGCGACAGCTCCGCGTTGCGCAGGAGGGCCTTGGAGGGGATGCAGCCCACGTTGAGGCAGACACCACCCCAGTACTTCTCCTCGATGATGGCGACGGACTTGCCGAGCTGGGCCGCGCGGATCGCGGCGACATAGCCGCCGGGGCCAGCCCCGAGGAGGACGACGTCGTAGTGGGAAGCCATGGGCCCAGCCTATTCGCGCGCGCGACCCCCTGCGGCGTGACGTCCGTCGCACCTGCGGAAGGGGCGCCGGCGCACGGGTTCAGCGGACCGTGTCGACGCCCAGGTTCGCGAGCTCGTCCGCGCGCTCGTTCCCGGGGTCGCCGGCGTGCCCCTTGACCCACACCCAGCGCACGTCGTGCTTGGTGACCTCGGCGTCGAGCGCCTGCCAGAGGTCCACGTTCTTCACGGGCTTCTTCGCGGACGTGGTCCAGCCGTTGCGCTTCCAGCCGGCGATCCAGGACTTCATGCCGTTCATCACGTACGACGAGTCGACGTGGATCGTGACCGAGCTGGGCCGCTTCAGGGCGCGCAGCCCCTCGACGACGGCGGTGAGCTCCATGCGGTTGTTCGTCGTGAGCGGGTCGCCGCCGTAGAGCTCCTTGGTGTGCTCGCCCGAGCGCATCAGCGCGCCCCAGCCGCCGAGGCCGGGGTTGCCCTTGCAGGCGCCGTCGGTCCACATCTCGACCAGGGGCTTGGAGTTCTCGTCAGGCACGCGCCCACCCTACGTTCCGCGGCGGTGTCGGACGCCGCGCGTAGCGTCGGCCGGGCATGCCCGCAGGATCCCTCGCAGGCTTCCCGTGACGACGAAGGAGACGCGCATGAGGTTCGGGTTCGTCGGGAGCTTCGGCTCCCCGGAGCAGATGGTCAGGCTCGCGCGCGAGTGCGAGGAGCACGGCTGGGACGGGTTCTTCAGCTGGGACGGCCTGAGCATGGCCGACTGGGGCGGCGAGTCGCTCACGGCGTGGGACCCGTTCACGATCCTCGCGGGCGCCGCGGCCGTCACGGAACGGATCACGCTGGGCGCGATGGTCTTCGCGCTCCCGCGGCACCGCGCGTGGGAGCTGGCGCAGCGCGCCCTCACGGTGGACCACCTCTCGGGCGGCCGCCTGGTGCTGCCCGTGGGTGTCGGCGTGCTGGACGACCGCGGCTTCACGTCCGTCCCCGGCCAGGTGACGAGCCTGCGGGAGCGGGCGGAGAAGCTCGACGAGACGCTCGAGTTCCTGCGCCGGTCGTGGTCCGGCGAGGAGTTCGAGGCCGACGGCGAGCACGTGCGCACCGGGCCGTTCCGGTTCGGCGCTCCCCCGGTCCGCGGCCACATCCCCGTGTGGCCCGTCGGGGTGTGGGACGCGCGACGCCCGCCGCTGAGGAACCTGCGCCGCACGCTGCGCTGGGACGGGATCGTCGCGCAGGCGCGCGGCACCACCCCCGAGGAGGCCGAGGCCGGGCCCGACGCGATCCGCCAGCTCGTCGCCTGGATCGCCGAGCAGCGCGCGGCCGACGGCGAGCGCACCGAGCCGTTCGACGTCGTCGCCTCCGGCCTGCTGCCCGACGACAAGGACGCCGCGCGAGAGCAGGCGCGGGCGATGGCCGGCGCCGGCGCCACCTGGTTCATCGACTCCTGGTGGGACCCGGACACCGCCACGCCGGAGCGGCTGCTCGAGCGCGTGCGGCAGGGGCCGCCACAGCTCTGACCGCCCGGCACACGGGGCCGCCCTGGACGGCTCGCTCCACCAATGGTTCAATGCGTTGACTCATTGATGGTGTGGTCCTCCCGGAGGTTCGGATGTTCGGTGATGGTGTCCTCCTCGCGGTGCTGGTCGTGGTGGTCCTGCCGCCGACGCTGGTGGCGCTGCTGGTGTGGCTCGTCGTGCGGCGCACGCCCGACGACGGCGGTGGCCCCGCCCGCGCGGCACGGCGGCACGAGCTGCTCGTCTCGTCGGTCGCCGTCATCGCCGCGGTCGTGTGCGCGGCGCTGCTGCTGGCGCAGCCGGTCGTCTGGCCGACCTGGGCGCCCGCGCCGGGGCTGCTGCAGGCCGTCGCGCCCTTCTCGGTCGCCCTGGTGTTCTGCGCGGTGCGCGCCGTCGGGGAGCGGACGTGGCCCCGGCCGCGCGGCGAGGTCCGCTCGGCCCCGCTGGCCCGCCGCACCGCCGGGTCGCTCGGCGGCGCGCGCCTGCGCGGGATCCTGGCGACCGCCGCGGCGTTCGCCGTCGTCCTGGTGATCTGCGGGCTCACCGCGGACACCTCGGGCCGCGCGTTCCCGACCGGGCCCGTCACGCTCCCCGGCGGCGGCGTCCTCACCGGCACGTCGGGCCCCTACCCCGGCTGGCCCTACGGCGCCGCCATGCTGCTGGGCCTCGGCACCACGGTCGCCGCCACCGGGGTGGCGCTCCGCGCGATCGTGCGACGCCCGCCGCTGCACGGCGTCCCCGCGGCGCACGACGACGCCGTGCGCGCGACCAGCGCCGCCCGCCTCCTGGGCGGCGTCCAGCTGTGCCTCGGCGTCGGGCTGGGCGCCACCCTGGCGATGAGCGGCAACGCCGTCCGCTCCGGTGGCGAGAGCCTGCTGCTGAACGGCGCGCCCGCCCACGGCCTGGTCGCCGTCGGCACGGTGCTGACCGTCGCCGGCCTCGCGGTCGCCGCCGCCTCCGTCGTCGTCGGGCTGCTCGCCGCACGGCCCCGGACGGCGCGCCCGGCACCGGCGGTCGCGACCCCGGCCGCCGCGTGAGCGACATCGTCGTCTCGCTGGCGTCGCCGGTGCCCGTGTACGAGCAGATCCGCGCGCAGGTCGCCGCGGCGGTCGCCGTCGGCACGCTGGCGCCCGGCGACCGGCTGCCCGCGTCGCGGGACCTCGCCCGCGACCTCGGGATCGCCGTCGGCACCGTCCAGCGCGCGTACCGCGAGCTCGAGGCGACCGGCGTGGTCGTCTCGCGGCGCCGCACGGGCACGGTCGTCGCGCCCACCGCCTCGGGAGAGGTCACGGCGGGGGCCGCGGCTCCCCCGCCCTCCGCCATCGTCGCCCGGGCCCACGCGCTCGTCGCCGAGGCGCGTGCCGCCGGCCTCGCGGACGACGCGGTGCTCGACGTCGTCCGCGGCGCGCTGGCCGTGCCCCGCGACCCCGCTCCGGACCCGGACCGAACGGGCTGACCCCTCAGGCGGGCCGGTCGAGGACCAGGTCGTCGCGCTCGGTCGACGGCGACTCGTCCTCGTGCCGGGCGCGCGCGGCCTCGATGTCGGGGACGTGCTGCTCGGCCCAGAGCCGCACGGCGCGGAGCGGGACCAGGAGCGAGCGCCCCAGCGGCGTCAGGTCGTACTCGACGCGCGGCGGATTCCCGCCGTGATCGTGCCGGCTGATCAGCCCGTCGGTCTCGAGGGAACGGAGCGTCTCGGTCAGGACCTTCGGGGTGATGCCCTGGATGTGCGCCTTGAGCTCGGTGAAGCGGCGGGGACCGTCGGCGAGGGCGTTGACGACGAACACGGTCCAGCGGGCGCCGATGCGGTGCAGCACGGTGCGGCTCGGGCAGGTCGCCGCCATCACGTTGTACGCCTTGCCCACGGGCTCCCCCGGTTCCGTTGAAGATACCGGTATCAAATCCATACCGTCGGTCCCGATCCTACGAGAGGGAGTGGCGACATGGAACGGATCCTGGTCATCGGCGGGGCACGGGCGCTGGGGGCGGCCGTCGCGCGACGTGCGGCGAAGGACGGGTACGACGTGGTGGTGGGCGCACGAGACCTGGCGGCCGCCCAGGCCCTGGCCACCGAGATCGGCGCGACGGCGGTGCGCGTCGACCTGCAGGACGAGGCGACGATCGCCGCCGCGGCCGCGAGCCTCGCGGACGGGGTCGACCACGTCGTCACGACCGGCTCGGCGCCGCACGACGTGCGGGCCACGGAGCTGGACTACGAGAAGCTGGTGGGCGCCTTCACGGCGAAGGTGCTCGGGCCGATGCTGGTCGCCAAGCACTTCGCGCCGGTGCTGCGGCCGCACGGGTCGATCGTGCTGTTCTCCGGCGTCGTCGGGTGGCGACCGGGGCCCGGCTCGCTCGTCAAGGGGACGACCAACGGCGCCGTCGAGCACCTCGCCCGCCACCTCGCGGCGGACCTCGCCCCGGTGCGGGTCAACGCCGTCTCGCCCGGGGTGGTCGACTCGGGCGCGTGGGACCGCCTGGGCGCGGGCAAGGCCGCCCTGCTGGGCAGGAGCGCCGCCGGGACGCTGGTCGGCCGGCACGGCGAGCCCGAGGACGTCGTCGACGCGGTGATGTGGCTGCTGGGCGCGGGGTTCGTCTCCGGCGAGACCGTCCACGTGGAGGGCGGCGCCCGCCACAAGGTGGGGTGAGCGGCCCGGGAACGCATCGAGCGTGCTGGCTTGCTCCTCAAACGATGCGTTTGAGGAGCAAGCCAGCACGCTCGATGCCGCGGGGCGGGGTCAGCCGACCGGGCGCGCCGGCTCGATCGGGACGCTCGGCAGGTGCTTGGCCGGCAGCGTCCTGGGCCGCCAGGCCGCGCGCTCCGCCTCGAAGGCCGCGATGTCGCCCTCGTGCTGCAGCGTGAGGCCGATGTCGTCGAGGCCCTCCATGAGGCGCCAGCGGGTGTAGTCGTCGATCTGGAACGGCACGGTGACGTCGTCGGCGTGCGCGGTGCGCGCCTCGAGGTCCACGGTCACCTCGGTGCCGGGCTTGGTCTCGAGGATCTTCCAGAGGATCTCGATGTCCTCCTGCGCGACGATGCCGGCCACGAGGCCCTGCTTGCCCGAGTTGCCGCGGAAGATGTCCGCGAACCGGGGCGCCAGCACCACGCGGAAGCCGTAGTCCTTGAGCGCCCAGACGGCGTGCTCGCGGGACGAGCCGGTGCCGAAGTCCGCGCCCGCGACGAGCACGGAGCCGGCCTTGTACGCGTCCTGGTTGAGGATGAACGTCGGGTCGCCGCGCCAGGCGGCGAACAGCGCGTCCTCGAACCCCGTGCGCGTCACGCGCTTGAGGTAGACGGCGGGGATGATCTGGTCGGTGTCGACGTTGGTGCGGCGCAGCGGCACCCCGACGCCCGTGTGGGTGGTGAACTTCTCCATGACGATCTCCTGCTACGGGGTGGGGGTCAGACGAAGGACGGGGCGGACAGCGGCGCCAGCGGGGTGCCGTCGAACGTCGTGAGGTCGACGTCGCCCTCGAACTCGAGGTCGGCGACCGACGACAGCGTGCCGCGGATGGCCGTGGCCGCCGCGACCAGCGGCGACACGAGGTGGGTGCGCCCGCCCTTGCCCTGGCGACCCTCGAAGTTGCGGTTGGACGTCGACGCGGCGCGCTCGCCCGGCTGGAGCTGGTCCGGGTTCATGCCGAGGCACATCGAGCAGCCGGCGTTGCGCCACTCCGCGCCGAACTCCTTGAAGATGACGTCCAGGCCCTCGGCCTCGGCCTGCAGGCGCACGCGCGCCGAGGCGGGGACCACGAGGACGCGCACGTCGTCGTTCTTGTGCCGGCCCTGGAGCACCTTGGCCACCGAGCGCAGGTCCTCGATGCGGCCGTTGGTGCAGGAGCCGATGAAGACCGTGTCGACCTTCACGTCGCGCAGCGGCGTGCCGGCCTCGAGGCCCATGTACTCCAGGGCGCGCTCGGCGGTGACGCGCTCGTTCTCGTCGGCGATCTCGGCCGGCACCGGCACGGAGGCCGACAGCGGCAGGCCCTGGCCCGGGTTGGTGCCCCAGGTGACGAAGGGCTCGAGGTCGGCCGCCTCGAGGACGACCTCCGCGTCGAACTCGGCGTCGTCGTCGCTGCGCAGCGTCGACCAGTACTCGACGGCGGCGTCCCAGTCCTCGCCCTCGGGGGCGTGCGGGCGGCCCTGGAGGTAGTCGAACGTGGTCTGGTCGGGGGCGATCATGCCGGCGCGGGCGCCCGCCTCGATGGACATGTTGCAGATGGTCATCCGCGCCTCCATCGAGAGCTTGCGGATGGCCTCGCCGCGGTACTCGAGCACGTAGCCCTGGCCGCCGCCGGTGCCGATCTTGGCGATGATCGCCAGGATGATGTCCTTGCTGGTGGCACCCGGGGGCAGCTCGCCGTTCACGGTGATCGCCATCGTCCGGAACGGCGCCAGCGGCAGCGTCTGGGTGGCGAGCACGTGCTCGACCTCGGAGGTGCCGATGCCGAAGGCGAGCGCGCCGAACGCGCCGTGCGTGGAGGTGTGCGAGTCGCCGCAGACCACGGTCAGGCCGGGCATCGTCAGGCCGAGCTGCGGGCCCACCTGGTGCACGATGCCCTGGTCGGCGTCGCCGAGGGAGTGGATCCGGACGCCGAACTCGCGGGCGTTGTTGCGCAGCGTGTCGATCTGCGTGCGGCTGGTGAGGTCCGCGATCGGCAGGTCGATGTCGAGCGTCGGGGTGTTGTGGTCCTCGGTCGCGATCGTCAGGTCGGGACGACGGACCGGGCGCCCGGCGAGGCGCAGGCCCTCGAACGCCTGCGGGCTCGTCACCTCGTGCACGAGGTGCAGGTCGATGTAGAGGAGGTCGGGTGCCCCGTCGCTGCCACGGCGCACCAGGTGCGCCTCCCAGACCTTCTCCGCCAGCGTGCCGGCCATCATGAGCTCCTCGTCCGCCGCGTCCCGCGGCCGTCGTGCGTGTGCGTGTGTCTCGGTCGATACCGCCGGTCGGGACCGGCAAGGCTCGGTCCGCGAGACGGTTCCGTCCAGTGAGATGCGGTCCTCGACTTGCAATCTCAGTGGGCGAGACGCCAATATCGTCCTATGGACGATACTAGCGGAGTCGGCGTACTGGACAAGGCCGCGTCCGTGCTGGGTGCTCTGGAGGCGGGTCCCGCCACCCTGGCGCAGCTGGTCTCATCGACCGGACTCGCCCGCCCCACGGCGCACCGCCTGGCCGTCGCGCTCGAGCACCACCGGCTCGTGGGCCGAGACATGCAGGGGCGGTTCGTGCTCGGACCGCGCCTCAACGAGCTCGCGACGGCGGCCGGCGAGGACCGGCTCCTCGCCGCGGCCAACCCCGTGCTGACCGCCCTGCGCGACCACACGGGCGAGAGCGCGCAGCTCTACCGGCGCCAGGGCGACCACCGCGTCTGCGTGGCTGCCGCCGAGCGACCGGTCGGCCTGCGCGACTCGATCCCCGTGGGCGCCACGCTCACCATGCACGCGGGCTCCGCGGCGCAGATCCTCCTCGCCTGGGAGGAGCCGGACCGTCTGCACCGCGGCCTGCGCGAGGCGGTCTTCACCGCGACGATCCTGTCCGGCGTGCGCCGCCGTGGGTGGGCGCAGTCGGTGTCCGAGCGCGAGCTCGGCGTCGCGTCGGTGTCCGCGCCCGTGCGCGGGCCGTCGGGGCGGGTCGTGGCGTCGGTGTCCGTCTCGGGCCCGGTCGAGCGGCTCACCCGCCAGCCGGGGCGCCTGCACTCCGCCGCGGTCGTCTCCGCCGCCAACCGGCTCACCGAGGTGCTCCGCCGCGCGGGCGAGTGAGCCCCGCACCCTCCTGACCTCCGCGACGAGGCCACGGGCCCGGCCGCCGCGTACCGACGCGGCGCGCCGGGCCCGGTGCTGTCCGGCCCCGTCCCAGGTCAGTACGCTCCTGGCTGGTGGGGCAACCCTGCCCCGAGACCCGAGAGGCGTGAGGACCTGATGCCCGCGAAGGCCAAGACCCTGCTGATCTGGATCGTGGTGATCTTCCTGATCTTCGCGATCGTGAACGACCCGGACCGAGCCGGCAACATCGTCACCTCGATCTGGGACTTCATCGCCAACACGATCTCCAGCTTCGTGCAGTTCTTCTCCACCATCGCGTCCTGAGCCGACCCATGGTCACCGAGGAGCCCCGGCAGCGCGACGCCGTCCACGCGCACGGGCACCTGCGCCGGTACGTGCTCCCCCGCGAGCACGTCATCGTCGCCACCCGGCGGCACTGGGCCGTCCTCCTCGGGCCGATCGCCCTGACCGTCGGCGCGTTCCTGCTGATCGGCACCATCGTCATGTCCACCCCGGTGGACGTGCGCAGCACCGCGCAGTGGCTGTGGCTGGTCTGGTTCGTCGTCGCGGGGCGCCTCGCCTGGCGGTGCCTCGAGTGGCGCTACGAGTGGTTCGTCGCGACGGACAAGCGGCTCCTGCTGCTGTACGGGCTCGTGGTGCACAAGGTGGCGATGATGCCGCTGAAGAAGGTCACCGACATGGGCTACTCGCGCAGCCCGCTGGGGCAGGTCCTCGGGTACGGCCGGTTCGACATGGAGTCCGCCGGCCAGGACCAGGCGCTGCGCACCATCACGCACGTCCCGCACCCCGACGCCACGTACCGCACGCTGTGCGACACGCTCTTCACCCCCGGCCGCTCGCACGACGACGATGACGACTCGCCGTCGGGCGGGGGGACGCCCGGGGGCCGCGTCCCCGGCGGGCCGACGATCGTCCCGGGCCGCACCGACCCCGAGGGCCCGCGCCCGACGACGCAGCCGATCGCCGTCCAGCCCGCCACCCCGGCGCCGCGGCCGCCCGAGGCGCAGCCGAGCGAGGGCGCGCACCCGGTGACCTGGAAGCCCACCGGCGCGAGCTACCCCCACCCGAGCAGCGACGGCGCGACGGTGCCGGACCCGTTCCTCTAGCGGCGGGCACGGCGGCGGACCCGATCCCGAGACGAGCGACGGCCGGGAACGACGAAGGCCCGGTCCTGTCGGACCGGGCCTCGTGCTCTGTACCCCCAGCGGGATTTGAACCCGCGTTACCGCCGTGAGAGGGCGGCGTCCTAGGCCGCTAGACGATGGGGGCCTGGAACTGGTCCGCGCCGCGAGGCGCTGACCTGGCGATCGACCGGCGACGGTCGACCTGCGTACCCCCAGCGGGATTTGAACCCGCGTTACCGCCGTGAGAGGGCGGCGTCCTAGGCCGCTAGACGATGGGGGCCTATGACTCGACGTCCCGAGGGACTCCGTGCCGTGCGTACCCTTCACGCCGCGTCGGCGAATGAAGAGCGTTGCGCTGGGGTACCAGGACTCGAACCTAGACTAAGAGAATCAGAATCTCTCGTGCTGCCAATTACACCATACCCCAAAGAATCAGACCCTCCGGGCGAATCCGACATCGTCGGAGCGACCGCGTCAGGCCCAACGTCAGAGAACATTACCGGATGCCGGACCGACGTCCAAAACGCGCGTGGGGTGCCGTACGTCACCTCGCGGCGGCCGTCGTGGAAGGCTCGCCCCATGACCTCCACCCCGCCCCCGCCGGCCGTGCCCGACCCGACGCCCGTCGACCCCGCGCAGGTGGCCGACCCCCAGGCGCACGCCGACCGCGCGGCGTCGTTCGAGCGGGACGCGGACGTGTACGCGCAGGTCAGGCCCTCGTACCCGCGGGAGGCCGTCGAGTGGATGCTGCCCGCCCGGCCGCGACGCGTCCTGGACCTCGCCGCGGGCACGGGCAAGCTCACCGAGGTGGCCGCCGAGGTCGCCGGCCCCGGCGCGGAGCTCGTCGCCGTCGACCTCTCCCCCGCCATGCTCCAGGAGCTGTCCGCCCGCCTGCCCGGGGTCACGACGCACCGCGGCACCGCCGAGGACGTCCCGCTGGCGGACGCGTCGGTCGACGCCGTGCTCGTGGGGCAGGCGTGGCACTGGTTCGACGCGACCGCCGCCGCCGCGGAGATCGCCCGCGTGCTGCGCCCCGGGGGCGCCCTCGGCGTCGCGTGGAACGACCGGGACGCCGACGTGGAGTGGGTCGCCCGGTTCGGCGAGATCCTGCACCGGGGGGACCGCCTCGAGCCCGCGGCGGGGAACGACCCGCTGGCCGGGCTCGGCGCGGCGTTCACCGCCGTCGAGGCGCACACGGTCCGCTGGACCGACCGGGTCCCCGCCGGCGCGCTGCGCGTGCTCGCCGGGACGCGCAGCTACCTGCTGACGCTGCCCGACGACGAGCGGGCGGCCCGGCTGGCCGAGGTCGACGCGCTGGTCGCCACCCATCCCGCCCTGGCCCGCCGCACCGAGATCGAGCTGCCCTACGTCACGCACGCCTACCGGGCGACCCGGCGCTGACCTCGCGCCGGGCCGCGCCGGGCCGCTCCGGCCGCTCCGGGCCGCGCCAGGCCGCTCCATGGCCCGGGTCAGCGCGCCCCCGCCACCGCCGCGAGCCGCCGGGCGGGGGCGGAGAGCGCCGCCCCGTCGCGCCACACCACGCGCAGCCGGCGCGAGAGGTCGAGGCGCGAGATCGGCACCGTGACGAGGTGGCCGCCGGCGACCTCGTCGGCCACGGTGAGGGCGGAGAGCACCGTGACGCCCTCCCCGTGGCGCACCGCCGCCTTCACCGCCGCGGTCGACCCGAGCGCGGTGACCTGCGCCGGCAGCCGCACGCCGGCCTGGCCGAGGGCGTCCTCGAGCACGTCGCGGGTGCCCGAGCCGGCCTCCCGCAGCACCAGGCGGCCGCTCACCAGCAGGTCCGGGTCGACCGCACGGCGGCGCGCCCAGGGGTGGGTGGGCGCGACGACGGCGACGAGCTCGTCGTGGGCGACCGTGCGCGACCGCAGCCCGCGCCGCACCGTCGGGCTCTCGACGAACCCGAGCTCCGCGCCCTCGTCGAGCACGAGCTCCATGACCTCGCGCGAGTTGCGCACGACCAGCTCCACCTCGGGCGCCGCGCCGTGCTCGCGCTCGGCGCGCGCGAACGCGGCCAGCCAGCGCGGCGCGAGGTACTCGGCGATCGTCAGGCTCGCCGCCACGCGCAGGCCGGCCACGGGCGCGGACCGCAGCGCCGCGGCGGCGGCCTCGAACCGGTCGACGGCGGCCACGACGTCGCGGGCGGCCTCGGCCACCCGGTGCCCGGCGGCGGTGAGCGCGGTCCCCCGCGGCCCACGGGAGAGGAGCTCGAGGCCGAGCCGGCGCTCGAGCCGGTGCAGCCCGGCCGACGCCGTGGGCTGCGAGACCCCGGCGGCGCGGGCGGCCGCGCTGATCGATCCGTGGGCGTCGAGGGCGACCAGCAGCTCGAGCGCGGCCAGCGGGGGACGTTCTGCCATAGCGCGAGTCTATGGATCGATCGGCACCTGGCGCTTCCGGGGCGCCGCGCGGGTGACGAACCTGGTCCTGTGCCCACCATCCTCGCCGCACCGCGACGCCCCGAGACCCGCGCAGCCGCCACCCGCCTCGCGCCGGGCCTCGTGCTCGCCGCCGTCGCCACCCTCGTCCTGCTCGGCGCCAGCCGGCTCCTCGCCCCCGTGACGGGCGGCGCGGTGTCCCCGCTCGTGCTCGCCCTGCTGGTGGGCGCGGTGGTCGGCTCCGTGCTCGGACGCGTGGTGCCCCGCAGCGGCCGCGCCGCGCGGTTCGCCGAGCGGGTGGGGCCCGGCACGGACTGGACGGCGCGCACCGTGCTGCGCGCCGGCGTCGTGCTGCTCGGCCTCCAGCTCTCCATCCCCGACGTGCTGGCGCTCGGCTGGCGCGGCATCGCCGTCGTGGTCGTCACCGTGACGTGCACGTTCGCCGCGATCCTCGGCCTCGGCCGACTCCTGCGGGTGCCGCGCACCACCTCGCTGCTCGTGGCCACCGGGTTCTCGATCTGCGGCGCCGCGGCCGTCTCCGCGATGACGAGCGTGCTCGAGCGCGACCCGGGCTCCGGCGGCGCCGAGCAGGCCCGCCTGCGCGACGACGTCGCCGCCGCGCTCGCCCTCGTCACCGTCTACGGGACGATCGCGATCTTCGCGCTGCCGCCGCTCGCGAGCGCGCTGGGGCTCACCGACCACCAGGCCGGCCTCTGGATCGGCGCCAGCGTGCAGGAGGTCGCGCAGGTGGTCGCCGCCGCGGGCACCGTCTCGGCCGCGGCGCTGGCCACGGCCACCGTCACCAAGCTGGCGCGCGTCGTGCTGCTCGCGCCGCTCGTGGCCGGCGCCGGCGCGCTGCGGTCGCGGCGCGCGGCCCTCACCGCCCCTCCCGAGGGCGACGCGCCGGGGAGCGACGCTCCCGCGCGCGGTCGGCGGGCGCCCCTCGTCCCCGGGTTCGTGCTCGGGTTCCTCGCCGCGGTGCTGGTCCGCAGCACGGGCCTGCTGCCCGACGTCGTCACGGACACCGCCCAGCAGCTCACGACGATCCTGTTCGTCGCCGCGATGTTCGCCCTCGGCACCGGCGTCGACGTGCCGCGCCTGGCCCGCACCGCCCGCCGGCCGCTCGTGCTCGGCGCGGCGGGCGCCGTCGCCGTCAGCGGAATCGGCCTCGCCGCCGTCCTGCTGCTCGCCCCCTGAGCGACCCTCAGAGGCCGAGGGCCGCCGGCAGCCCGGCGAGGCCCGTCAGGACGACCATGCCGTCGGCGCGCAGCGCGTCCGCGTCCACGTGGTGCTCGTCGTCGCGGCGGGCGCCGGGGCGGTCGAGCCAGACGCCGACGAGGCCGGCGTCGTGAGCGGCGCGGGCGTCGGTGGTGGGCTCGTCGCCCACGTAGGCGGTGCGCGCGACGTCGGTGCCGAGGCGGCGGGCGCCCTCGACGAAGACGTCGGGGTGCGGCTTGCCGTAGCCCAGCGTGTCCACCCCGACGAGGACGGGGACGTCCGCGAGCCCGGCGGCGAGGAGCTTGCGCTCCTGCAGCTCGGTGGCCGCGTTGGTCACCACGCCGACCTCGACGCCCGCGGCGCGCAACGCGGCGAGCGCGGCCGCGGAGTCGTCGAACGCCGACCACGACCGCTCGAAGGTGCCCCAGAACAGGGCGTCCCAGTCGGCGAACGAGGACTCGGTGACCGGCTCCCCGCCGAACGTGCGGTGCAGCAGGTCGGCGCGCAGCCGGCGCTGCGTGAGCGCGTCGGTCTCGCCGCGCGTGTACCGCTTGTAGTGCCCGCCCGGGTCGGAGCGCCAGTGCGCCAGCAGGTCCGGGTACCGGTCCGCCGGGACGTGCGGCAGGTGCTCGACGGCGACCGCCGTCAGCGCCTTGCCGAACGCTCCCTTGGTGTCGACGAGGGTGTCGTCGACGTCGAGCAGGACCCCGTCGACCCGGGCCGTCACGCGGTCGCGCCGTCGGTCGCGGCGGGCGCGGCGTCGGCCTCGCGGGCCAGCCGGGCCAGCGCGGCGTCGACGCGCGCGAGCGTCCGCTCGCGGCCGAGCACCTCGAGCGACTCGAACAGCGGCAGCCCGACGGTGCGGCCGGTGACGGCCACGCGCACCGGCGCCTGCGCCTTGCCCAGCTTGAGGCCGTGCTGCTCGCCCACCGCCGTGACGAGGTCCTTGAGCGGCTCCGCCTCCCACGCCCCGAGGTCCGCGAGCGCCGCGCGGGCGTCCGCCAGCAGCTCGGCGGCGGGGGCCTTCATGGCCTTGGCCCAGGAGCGCTCGTCGCGGGCGGGCTCGTCGAGGAAGAGGAAGTCGACGTTGTCGGTGATGTCGGCTAGCAGCGCCACGCGCGACTGCGCGAGCGGCGCGACGCGTGCGAAGGCCGCGGCGTCGTACTGCTCCTCGGTCCAGGGCGCCTTCGGGGCGTGCAGCCACGGGTCGACGGCGACGACGAAGTCCTCGACGCTCATCGCCCGGATGTACTCGCCGTTGAACGACAGCAGCTTCTTGACGTCGAAGAACGCCGACGCGCTGTTGACGTCCTCGATGCGGAAGCGCTCGACCAGCTCGTCGAACGGGAGGATCTCCTCGTCGTTGCCGGGCGCCCAGCCCAGCAGCATGAGGTAGTTGACCATCGCGTCGGGCAGGTAGCCCTCGGCGAGGTAGTCCTCGAGCGCGACCTTGTCGCGGCGCTTGGAGAGCTTCTGGCGCTTCTCGTTGACGATGACCGGCAGGTGCGCCCACGTGGGCGGCTCGGCGCCGAGGGCCTCCCACAGCAGCTGCTGCTTGGGCGTGTTCGGCAGGTGCTCCTCGCCGCGGATGACGTGGGTGATGCCCTCGTCCATGTCGTCGACGACGTTCGCGAGCAGGAAGACGGGCGAGCCGTCCCCGCGCGCGACGACGAAGTCCTCCATCGCCGAGTTCGGGAACGTGGGGTTGCCGCGGATGAGGTCGACGACCGGCGTCTCGCCCTCGTCGGGGGTGCGGAAGCGCAGCGCGCGGCCCGGCTCGTACGTCAGGCCGCGGTCGCGGCAGTGGCCGTCGTAGCCGGAGTGCGGGTTGCCCGTGCGGGCCGCGACGTCGTCGCGCGTGCAGTCGCAGTAGTACGCGCGGCCGGCCTCGTACAGGCGGGCGGAGGCCTCGCGGTGCTTCTCCACGTTCTGCGACTGGAAGTACGGGCCCTCGAACGTCGGGTCCTCGGCGTGCATGCCGAGCGCCGCGAGGGCGTTCAGGATGCCGTCGACCCACTCGGGCTTGTTGCGCGCCGCGTCGGTGTCCTCGACGCGCAGCACGAAGATGCCGCCCTGCCGCTTGGCGACCGCCCAGTTGAACAGCGCCGAGCGGGCGCCGCCCACGTGGAACATGCCCGTCGGCGACGGGGCGAAGCGGACACGGACGTCGGAGGAGCCTGCAGCGGGGATCACGGGACCAGCGTAGTTGTCCCCCGCCGCCGGACGGCATCGACGCCCGCCCGCCGCCGGACGGCGGCCCACGCGACGTCCGATTCCCGCCGGACGGCGGCGCGCGCCCCACCTAGCGTCGTGCCCATGACCAGCACCGCGACCACGGAGCCCACGACCACGGAGCCCACGACCACGGAGCCCACGACTCCCACCGCGCCCGGCGCCAGCCGCCACGTCGTCGTCGACCCGGCGATCCTGTACTTCGGCACGCCCGTCGTGCTGCTGAGCTCGACCAACGAGGACGGCACCACGAACCTCATGCCGATGTCGTCGGTCTTCTGGCTGGGCCGCAGCGCGGTGCTCGGCATCGGCGCGCGCAGCCAGACGGCCCGCAACCTGCGCCGGCACCCGGAGGTCGTGCTCAACCTCGCCTCGCCGGACGTCGTCGAGCACGTCGACCGGCTGGCCCTCACGACCGGGCGGGCGGACGTCTCGCCCTGGAAGGCCCGCGCGGGCTACGTCTACGCGCCCGACAAGTTCGCCGTAGCAGGGCTGACGCCGCTGGAGTCGGCGACGGTACGGCCCCAGCGCGTCGCCGAGTGCCAGGTGCACCTGGAGGCCGTGGTGCGGCGCGTCCACCCGCTCGGCGGCCCCGCGGACGCGGGGCCGGGGACCGGGGACGCCGCCCGGCAGCTCGCCGTCGAGGCGGAGGTGACGCGCGTCTGGGTCGACCCGGCGATCCGGCTCGCGGGCCACGCCGACCGGATCGACCCCGACCTCTGGCGGCCGCTCGTCATGAGCTTCCAGCGGTTCTACGGCCTGGGCGGCCAGGTGCACCCGTCGCGCCTCGCGGGGATCGACGAGGACCGTTACCGCGAGCCGCGCGCCAGCGCCCCGCGCTGACCCCGGGCCGACCGGCGGTCACGCCCCGACGAAGCTCACCGTCTCGCCCAGGCGGGCGCGCCCGGTGCGGAGCCGGTGCACGCCCTCCTGCTCGTACCCGACGGAGACGCCGCACAGCAGCACGTGCCCCTCGTCGGCGCCGACGATCTCGCCCACGGTGGTGCGGTACATGGTCCACATCACCTGGGGGCAGCTGTGCACCCCCTCCGCCCGCAGCAGCAGCATGACGGTCTGCAGGTACATCCCCGCGTCCGCCCACTGCCCCGGGCCCATCGACCGGTCGAGGTAGCAGAACAGCACGGCCGGCGCGCCGAACGCCCCCGAGTTCAGCGTGGCGATCTTGCGGGGCCGGTCGGGGTCGTCGCGCTCGATGCCCAGCGCCTCGTACCGCTGGGCGGCCGCGGCGGCGAAGCGGTCCGCGTACGGGGAGGCCAGCCCGTCCGGGTACATCGGGTACTCCCGCTCGTCGCCCGGGTCGCCCGCGAGGGCCCGGGCGGTGGCGCGCCGCTTCAGCTCGGCGAGCGGCTCCCCGGTCACGACGTAGACGTGCCACGGCTGGAGGTTCCCGCTCGACGGCGCCCGGGTGGCCGCGGTCAGCACGCGGTCGAGCACCTCCCGGGGCACCGGCTCCGGGCTGAACGCCCGCACCGCCCGGCGGCTGTCCACGGCCTCGTACACGTCCACGCGTCGTCGTCCTCTCAGTCGCTGGCCGGCGGCACGGCCGCCCGCGCTGTCATCGCGGGCCCGAGCCCCGCACGCGGGCCACGGCGAGCCCGACCATGGTCGCGAGGTCCGGCTCCGGCAGGTCGTCGACGGGCCACCAGCGCACGTCGAGCGACTCGTCGCTCACGGCGTGCCGCGCGCCCGCGGGCGCGACGGCGACGAAGCGCACGTCGAGGTGGTGCGCGTCGCCGCCGGGGCCGCAGAACGGCACGGCGTGCTCGTCGAGGTGCACGGGCACGGGGTCGAGGTCGACGTCCAGGCCCGACTCCTCCGAGGCCTCGCGACGCGCGGCGGCGAGGAGGGTCGCGTCGCCCGGCTCGACGTGCCCGCCGAGCTGGAACCAGCGGCCCGCCTTGGCGTGCAGGGTCAGCAGCACGCGCGAGGCGTCGGGCGACAGCACCACGGTGGACGCGGTGACGTGGTCCGGGCGGCAGGATCGCAGCACGCCGTCCGGGTGGGCGTCGAGGTGCGCCACGAAGCGGTCGCGCAGCGCGCGCTGCCCGTCGTCGCCGGCGGGCGTCCGCCGCAGCACCGCGCGGGCGTCGGCGTGCAGGCCGGCGGTCGAGGAGACGTCGGTCGCGGGCACCTCAGTCGCGCCGGAACACGGGGTTGGCGAGGACGCCGATGCCCTCGACCTCGCACTCGACGTGGTCGCCGTGGTCGATGCGGCCCACGCCGGCGGGCGTGCCCGTGAGGATCACGTCGCCCGGCAGCAGGGTCATCGCCTTGCTGATGTACGACAC
Source organism: Isoptericola sp. NPDC057653 (assembly GCF_042799955.1). Classification (NCBI taxonomy): domain Bacteria; kingdom Bacillati; phylum Actinomycetota; class Actinomycetes; order Micrococcales; family Promicromonosporaceae; genus Isoptericola; species Isoptericola sp. NPDC057653. The sequence goes on from NZ_JBHVHP010000002.1 coordinate 1,181,286, forward strand.
GAGGAACGGCACGTCGAAGACCATGTCGGAGGTGCGGCCGTCCTGCTTGAGCTCGCCGTTGACGCGCGATCGCACCGCGACGTCCTCCGGGTCCAGGTCCGTGTCGATCCACGGGCCCAGCGGGCACGAGGTGTCGAAGCCCTTGGCGCGTGCCCACTGCCCGTCGGTGCGCTGCGCGTCGCGCGCGGTGACGTCGTTCGCGACGGTGTAGCCCAGCACGTAGGACCGCACGTTCTCCGGCTCCACGTCCTTGCACACCTTGGAGATCACGACGGCGAGCTCGGCCTCGTAGCTGACCTCGCGGGTGAACTCCGGCAGCACGACCGGGTCGTCCGGGCCGACGACGGCGGTGTTCGGCTTGAAGAACAGCAGCGGCGACGCGGGGACCTCGCCGCCCATCTCCTTGGCGTGGTCGGCGTAGTTCTTGCCCACCGCCACGACCTTCGACCGCGGGATCACCGGGGCCAGCAGCCGGACGCCGTCGCCCAGCTCGATCCGCTCCCCCGTCGGCATCGCCGGCATGTAGAGCGGGTCGCCGCCGAGGACGGCGAGGTAGGTGCGGTCGCCCTCCTGCTGGACGAGGGCGAAGCGGGGGTCGTCTCCGGTGGTGAATCTCGCGATGCGCACGCGCCCAGGTTACGCGGGGCGCGTGCGCGGCACCGTCAGGCGCGGGCCAGGACCTCGCCGTGCAGGATGGCGAACCAGCCGTCGGGCGCCTGCGCCCACGCCTGCCAGTCCTGCGCGATCTGCTCGAGCGCGACGTCGTCGGCGAGCCCGGACTCCTTGGCCTGGACCGCGAAGTTCGACTCCACGCACCGCTCGGCCCACAGCTCGCCCCACCACTGCCGGTCCGTGGGGGTGGCGTAGCACCACGACGACGCCGACGGGACGATGCCGTCCATCCCGGCCTCCTGCACCCACGACATGAGGCGGCGGCCGGCGTCCGGCTCGAAGCCGTACGCGTGCGTGACCTCGTGGTAGAGCTCGTTCCACTCGGTGAGCCCGGGCGTCTCCGGGTACCAGGCCATGCCCGCGTAGTCGGCGTCGCGCACGGCGACCATGCCGCCCGGCTTCGCCACGCGCTTCATCTCGCGCAGGGCCGCGACCGGGTCCGACAGGTGCTGCAGCAGCTGGTGCGCGTACACGACGTCGAAGGTGTCGTCCGCGAAGGGCAGCTCGTAGGCGTTCGCCTGCTCGAACCGCACGTTGGTGTAGCCGAGCGCCTCGGCGTGCTCCCGCGCGGCCTCGAGGACGTGCGGGCTCGCGTCGACGCCGACGACCTCGCCGCCGGCGAGGATGCGGCCGAGGTCCGCGGTCACCGTGCCCGGGCCGCAGCCGACGTCCAGCAGGGACATGTCGTCGCGCAGGTGCGGCACGAGGAAGCCGGCCGAGTTCTGCGCGGTGCGGCTCCGGTGGGAGCGCAGCACGGACTCGTGGTGGCCGTGCGTGTACGACTCCGACTCCTTGCTGGGCACGGTGTGATGGGTGCTCGGGGCCTCGATCGCGTCGTTGAGGTCGGCACCGGCAGGTTCGGGGGTGCCCTCGGGTGTGGGCTCCGTGCGCAGGTCGCTCATGGTCCCTACCGTAGTGACCGCGAGGCCCGCAAGCCCCGGTGTTCTCACGCTCCGGGACGCCACGCGTCACGCGCGGTGGCATCATCGCGCCATGACCGCGGTCACGGGCGTGCCGCCCTCCCGCCTCCGCGCGCTGCTGAGCGCGGGACGGCACCGCCTCGCCGGCGGCCCCGGGCGCGTCCCGGGGGTCGACGTCGCCCGCGGCATCGCCGTGCTCGGCATGTTCACCGCCCACGTCGGCGTGACCACCCCCGACGCCGGCCCGGCCTGGTGGCTGCTCGACCTCTCGCACGGCCGCTCGTCGATCCTGTTCGCGGTGGTGGCCGGCATCTCCGTCGCGATCGTCTCGGGCGGACCCCGCCCGCTCGACGGCGACCCCCTCCGACGTGCCCGGCTCCGGCTGTTCGTGCGGGCGGCGCTGCTGCTCGCCGTCGCCGGCCTGCTCGACCTCCTCGGCACCCGCGTCGCCTTGATCCTCGGCTTCTACGCGTGCTTCTTCGTGCTCGCGCTGCCCTTCCTGCGGTGGCGGCCGCCGCGGCTCGCGGCGCTCGCCGGCGTCGTCGCGCTCGTCGGGCCGCTCCTGGCCTACTGGGGGCCCGAGGCGATCGCCCGGGCCGGGCTGCGCGCACCGCGCGACGGCTCCGGCGCGGTGACCGACTTCCTGCTCACCGGCACGTACCCGGGCGTCGTCTGGATGGCGTACGTGCTCGCCGGGATGGCGATCGGGCGCTGCGACCTGCGCTCTCCGCGCCTGCGCCGCGGCCTGCTGGCCTGCGGGCTCGCCGCGTGGGGCGCGTTCTCCCTGCTCTCCGGTGCGCTGGTCGGAGCCGCCGGCGGGGACGAGGTGGTCCGTGGGCTGACCCTCGCGCGGCAGTCGGTCGACACCGTGCCGTTCGCGTGGGACGACCCGTGGCCGGGGGTGGCCGGGCTCTTCCTCGGCGGCCCGCACGACGACACGACCCTCGAGGTGCTCGCGTCCGGCGGGTTCGCGGTCGCCGTCGTCGGCCTGTGCCTCCACGTGGGGCGCGTGGGCCGGTGGGTGCTGGCGCCGCTGGCCGCCGTCGGGTCGATGGCGCTCACCGTCTACTCGCTGCAGATCGTGGCGATCTGGCACTGGGACCTGCTGGGGTCCACCACGAACGGCCCGCTCCTCGTGCTGGTGCTGGTCACGCTCGTCGCGGCGACGGCGTGGCGGTTCCTGCTGGGCCGGGGACCCCTCGAGCGCGCGGTCGGCGCGGTCAGCGACCGGGTCGCGGCGCCGCCACGCGGGTCGTGATCCCGGCGGGATGCCGCTCCAGCGCGGCGAGCACGTCCACCGCGTCGAAGGCCTCCGCGGGCGCGGCGGCGCCGGGACCGCGGTGGCGCCCGTCCAGGAGCCTGGCGGCGCCCTCCGCGACGATCGGGCCGGACACGGCGTAGATGTCCCGGCCCGCCGCGGCGAGGCGGTGCGTCGTCCCGCCGCGCCGCACGGCGACGTCCACGACGAACCGCTGCGCCGACCGGTCACCGCCGGGCGGGGGCGGGGTCGACTCGTCGCGGAGCTCGTCGAGCGAGGCCGTGCTCAGGTACGACGTGAGGTCGCCGACGCCGAGGTGGCGGGTGATCGTCACCACCTCGGAGAACGGCAGCTCGACCACCGGCAGCTCGTCCAGCGGCTCTGGGAACGCCCACGTGCCCGTCGGCGCGGGGCTGGCCAGGGGCACGAGGCGCCCGTCGCGCACCACCAGCCGCGTCGCGGTGTTCCGCTCCCCCGTGACCCGGGTTCCGGCCGTGGGCCACCAGTGGTCCAGCCCGACGGCGACCTCGACGGCGTCGGCCTCGGACGCGCCGTCGAGCGCCGCGGTCACGAGCAGGTCGGCGAGGCCGCCGTAGAACGCCATGGCGGGCACGACGGCGACGCCCGCGGCGCGGGCGGGGGCGTCGAGCTCGCGGTAGAGCAGCCGGACGGCCGGCTGCTCGGCGGTCACGTCGAGGTAGTGCGCGCCGGCCGCGACCGCCGCGCCCGCCAGCGGCAGCGCGGTGTCGAGGAACGGCCCCGCGCAGTTCACCATGACCCCCACGCCGTCGAGGGCGGCCCGCAGCGGGCCGGCCTCGTCGACGCCGACGACCCGACGCTCCAGGCCCGGGTGCCGCGCCGCGACGCCCTCGAGCCGCTCGGCACCGCGCCCGGCCAGCACGGGCGTCAGCCCGCGCCGCACCAGCTCGTCGACGACGAAGCCGCCCGTGTGCCCGCCGGCGCCGTAGACCATCACTGCCTCACGTGTCTGCATGTCTCGATCCTGGCCGCCGGGCCGCGCGCCGACGAGCGTCTCGAACGACGTCGTGCGTACAGTTTCGGACATGCCCCGGATCGCCCTGGCCATGCACGGCACCGCGATGCTGTACGAGGTGGCGATCGCCGCCGAGATCCTCGGCGTCGACCGCGGAGAGCTCGCGCCGGGCGGCACCTGGTACGACTTCGTGGCCTGCACGCCCGACGGCGCGCCCCACCCCTGGCTCCCCGGGGCGCCGACCGCCCCGTACTCCGAGCTGTCCCGGGTCGACCGCGTCGTCGTCCCGTCGACCGACGACCCCGAGGCCGACCCCGCCCCCGCGCTGGTCGACGCGCTCCGCGAGGCGCACCGCCACGGCGTCGCGGTCGCCGCGCTGTGCACCGGTGCCTTCGTCCTGGCGGCCGCCGGGCTGCTCGACGGCCGGGCCGCGGCCACGCACTGGATGCACGCCGACGACCTCGCCCGCCGCTACCCGCAGGTGGAGGTGCGCGCGGACGTCCTGTACGTCGACGACGGCGACGTGCTGACCTCCGCGGGCAAGACCGCCGCGCTCGACCTGTGCCTCCACCTCGTGCGGCGCGACCTCGGCGCCACGGCCGCCAACGGCATCGCGCGCCGGCTGGTCGTCCCGTCGCACCGCAGCGGCGGCCAGGCCCAGTTCGTCGCCGCGCCGCCCGAGCCGCGCACCGGCTCCGGGCTCGCCCCCACGCTGGAGTGGGCCCGGGCCCGCCTCGACCGGCCGCTGACCGTGGCCGACCTCGCCGGGCACGCCGGCCTCAGCACCCGGCAGCTCGCCCGCCGCATGGGCGCCGAGGTCGGCACCGGTCCGCTCGACTGGCTGCACCAGCAGCGGGTCGCGCGGGCGCAGGAGCTCCTCGAGCGCACCGACGCGTCCGTCGAGCGCGTCGCGGCCGGCTCCGGGCTCGGCACGGCCGCCACGCTGCGCCGGCACTTCCACCGCGTCGTCGGGGTCTCTCCCGCCGCCTACCGGGCAGCGTTCCGGCTGCGCTGAGGCCCGCCGGGCACGGTCGTCGCGCCCACGACGGCGCCCTGCCCGGCGCCCGCCCCGTCGTCCGGCCCACGGTCCGCCGAGGACGGCGCGAACACCACCTGGCGCTGCACCGTCCAGCTCGCGAGGAACAGCGCGGCGTCCGTGAGCGCCTTCGCCACGAGCAGCGGGACGCCGAGCGTGCCGTGCAGGGCGTCGAGCAGGCCGTAGTTCGCGGCGAGCAGGAGCAGCGCCAGGGCCGCGTACCGCGCGGCGGACCCCCGCACCGGGGCAGGCCGCGAGCGCCCGAAGACGAGGGCGCGGTTCACCCCGAAGTTCACGGCCGCGCTGAGCACCCGGGCGCCCACGACCGCGAGCGCCAGGATCCCCGTGGCCGCCTGCAGGGCGAGGAGCGCCGCCGCGTCGACGCCGAAGGCCAGCAGGCCCGAGGCGGCGAACGCGAGCAGCGGCGCCATCACGACCAGAGAGTCGCGCACCGGGCGGAAGTGGGACGACGCGTTGTCGTCGACGTAGACCGTCTCCACCGGCACGCCCGCGACGACCGCACCGCGCGCCGACGCCTCCAGCAGCACGCGCAGCTCGTACTCGTAGCGGTCGCCGGGCACGTCGAGCAGCCACGGGAGCGTCCCGGCGGCGAGGCCGCGCAGGCCTGTCTGGCTGTCGCGCACGGGCAGCCCCGTCGCCGTGCGCACGGCGGCGCCGCTCAGCGCGTTGCCCACGCGGCTGCGCAGCGGCACCCCCGCCCCGGTGAGGTCGCGCTCCCCCACGACGACGTCCGCTCCCCCGGCGGACAGCCGGTCCGCGACGGCGCGCACGCTCGCGGGCGTGTGCTGCCCGTCGGCGTCCGCGGTGACGACGTCGCGCCCGGGGTGGCGCTCGCGGGCGTGGGCGAACGCCGTCCGCAGCGCGACGCCCTTGCCCCGGTTGCGGTCGTGGCGCAGCACCTCGGCGCCGAGCGCGGCGGCCGCGTCGAAGACCGCGGCGTGCGCGGGGCCGGAGCCGTCGTCGACGACGAGGACGTCGGGCAGCCCCCGCTCGGCGAGGTCGCGCACGAGGGCCGGCAGGGCGCCGTCGGGCCGGTAGGCGGGGACCACGACGAGGGGCGTCCGCCGGTGCGGGGTCGACGGCGGCCCGCTCGCGGTGCCGGTCATCGCGCCACGTAGAGGATGTCGGAGGTGCCGCGCTCGCCGCCGTTCGACGGCCGGTTCACGACCTCGCCGTCGAACCACAGGGTCGACGAGCCGCCGCCGTCCAGGTTGTACGCCGTGACGGCGCCCTCGTCGACCATGATCTGTGCCAGCCCGGTCATGGTGACGCCACGGCTGTAGCCGGTGTCGCGGCCGTCGACGACGACGATGACGAGGTTCCCGTCCTCGTCCACGCCGATCGCGGTGCGGGGCTGCTCGCCCTGGATCGAGTGGTTGCCGACGTTGGTGTCGACCTCGACGTCCTCGATGCCGTCGACCACCTGGCCGTCCTCCACCACCGCCGGCCCGAACGACAGCGTGTTCCACACGCCGTCGGCGACGAGCTCGTCCGCCGTGGTGGCGGTCTCGTCGTACACCTCGACGCGGCCGTCGGTGTAGAAGGCGAGGCCCTCCCGGGCGCCCTCGTCGCGGTAGACGACGCCGTTGCGGATGACGATGCCGGTGTCGCGGAAGCCGTAGTAGTCGCCGTTGACGGCGAGGATCGCGTCGTTGTCCTCCGCGATCTCGCTGGTGCGCTCGGTGATGTTGGTGCCGAACTTGTCCTGCGCGAACGCCGAGCGCAGCTGCGTCGCGTCGTCGAGCGCCACGTGGGCCACGTAGTACGTGACGGTGTCGTCACCGCTGCCCTGCGTGACGGTGTCGAGCGAGACGGACGTGTCGTCCGACGTGTAGCCGTCGGCGGTGACCGTGCCGGCGTCGCCGGAGCCGTCCTCCGAGGACGAGGCGGACGACGAGGACGCCGACGACGACGACTGCGCCGCCTCGTAGGCGGAGACGTCGTCGATCTGGACGTGCTCGATCAGGAAGCGGTTGGCCGCCCACGCGGTGACGCCGCCGACGGGCAGCAGCAGCGCCAGCGTCGCGACGAGGACCATGAGGCGCCGTGGGCGGCGCGGGCGTGCCGTGGGCTCGGTGGGCTCGGTGGGGTCGGTGGGGTTCTCGGGATCGTCGGGTCGGGTCATGCCGATCATGGAAGACGGCGGACCTGCGACGAGCGTCGGCGCACGCTGTCGACCGCCCGGGAACGCTGACCGTCACCTGGGCGCTCCGTGGACGCCGTGCCCGGCGGCCGGGATGATCGGGCCGTGACGACGGACGACCTGGTGCGAGCGGCGGCGCGGAACAACGCCGCGTGGTGCGCGACGATGGCCGGGGCCCACGGGATCTCCGGCCGGACCCGCCGGCAGGCCTGGGCGAGCCCCGTCCGGACGCCCCCGCTGTACCCGGACGCCGTCACGCTGGTGCCCGGGGCGGACGCCGCGGCCCTGGTCGACCGGATCGACACCCGCTCGCCGGGCGCCTCGGTCAAGGACAGCTTCGCCGACCTCGACCTGTCCGCCGCGACCCCGCAGGGTGCCGCGTTCGAGGTGGCGTTCGACGCGAGCTGGATCCACCGGCCGCCGGCCTCTGCTCCCGGGGCACCGATGCCCGGCGTGGAGTGGGCCACGGTCACCGACGCCGCGGCGCTGCGTACGTGGGCGGGCGCCTGGGACCAGGGCGGGGGTCGTGCGTGGGTCTTCCGCCCGGAGCTCCTGGGCGACCCGTCGACGACGGTCCTCGCCGGCCGGACCGGCGCGGGTGCGGTCGTCGCCGGGGCGGTCGCGACCCGCACCGACGGCGTCGTCGGGGTCTCGAACGTCTTCGCCGTCCCCGGGACCCCGGGGTCGGTCTGGCACGGGGTGCTGGGGGCCGTGGGCCACCTCTTCCCGGGGGTGCCGGTGGTCGGCTACGAGTGCGGCGACGACCTCGAGGCCGCGCTGCGGCACGGCTTCGAGGTCGTCGGCCCGTTGCGCGTGTGGGTCGCGGCCTCGCCTACAGGGTGACCGTGCCCGCGATCGTCGTGACGGCGGCGCCCCCGACCCACACCTCGCCGTCGGCGTCGCGGTGCACGTGCACCCGGCCCCGGCGGCCGAGGGCGGTGCCCTGCGACGCGACGTACGAGGTGGGCAGGTAGTCCCCCGCGAGCCACTGGCCGAGACCGGCGTTGAGGCTGCCGGTCACCGGGTCCTCCGGCACGCCGATGCCGGGCACGAACGCGCGCACCTCGACCGCGGCGTCGGACTCGCCGGGCGCGTACGGGCCCACGAGGCCGATCTTGAGGCCGCCGAACGACGCGAGGTCCGGGTCGACGGCGAGCACGGCCGCGGCGTCCCGCAGGCGCGCCGCCACCCAGCCGGGGCCGTTGTCCACCCAGGCCGCGTCCTCGACGTCGGCCACCGCGACGCGCAGGGACCGCGCGATCCGCGCGAGGTCCTCCGGCGCGACGGGACCCGAGCGGCGCAGCGGCGGGGCCGCGAACGCGAGCCGCCCGCCCTCGCCGCCGCCGTCGCGCCGCACCGTCACCAGGCCGACACCGCACTCCTGGACCACGAGGCCCGCGGACCGCGGGGCGCCGCCCGCCTCGAGCCACGCGTGGGCGGAGCCGAGCGTCGGGTGGCCGGCGAACGGCAGCTCCCCGCCGGGCGTCCAGATCCGCACGCGGTAGTCGGCCCCGGGGTCGGTGGGGCGCAGCAGGAACGTGGTCTCGGACAGGTTGGTCCAGCGGGCGAACGCGGCCATCTGGTCGTCGGTGAGGTCGTCGGCGTCGTGCACCACCGCGAGCGGGTTGCCCGTGAGCGGGCCCGTGGCGAAGACGTCGACCTGGCGGAATCCGAGGGTGTGCGGCACGAGTCACACGCTAACCCCGGCCGGGGGCGGGTCGCCGCGCTCGTACCCTGGTGGGGTGCGCGCGACGACCCTCGACGACCTGGCGGCCCCCGCCGGCGCCGTCCTGCGCCGTGACGAGTGGGAGCCGCGGGCCGCGGCGCACGCCGACCGCGCGGACGCCCTGACGGCCGTGTGGCGCGCCGCGCACGACCGCGGCTCGACGCACGCGATCGAGGACTTCCTGTTCACGTACTACCCCACGCGCGTGAGCCACCTGCGCAGGTGGCACCCCGGTCCCGGCGTCGTGCTCGCGGGCGCCGCCGAGCACTCCGGGTGGCGCTGGTACCGGGAGGTCGCCCTGCCCGACGGCGGCCCGGGGCCGTCGGGAACCGGCGCGACGCTCGACGCCGCGGCCTTCGTCGCCGACCGCGGCGACACCGTCCGGTACGTGCGCGCCCTGGTGTCCGCGACGGCGGGCCGGCCGGGGACGTTCGGCTGCTTCGGCCTGCACGAGTGGGCGATGGTCTACCGCGACCGCGCCGCCGGGCGCGACCACCGCCACCCGCTGCCGCTGCGGCTGGGGCACGACGGCACGGACGCCGTGGTCGAGTCGCACCGCATCGGCTGCTCGCACTTCGACGCCTACCGGTTCTTCACGCCCGAGGCCGCCGACCGCAACCAGCTGCGGCCCACCCGCGAGCGCCAGCCCGCCATGGAGCAGCCGGGCTGCCTGCACGCCGGGATGGACCTCTACAAGTGGGCGCTCAAGCTCGGGCCCGCCGCCCCCGGCGACCTGCTGCTCGACGCCTTCGAGCTCGCCCGCGACATCCGCTACACGGACATGGCCGCCGCCCCCTACGACGTCTCGTCGTACGGCGTCGAGGCCGTGCCGATCGAGACGCCCGACGGCAAAGCCGAGTACGTCCGCCGCCAGCGCGGCTTCGCCGAGCGCGGCCAGGCGCTGCGCGCCCGGCTCGTCGCGGCCTGCGACGCCGTCCTCGGGGACGACGCCGAGGCATGACCGCCGGGGTCAGTCGGAGACCATCCCGCTGACCATGGCCCGCCAGGTGATGGGCCCGACCACGCCGTCGACGAGCACGCCGAAGGCGGACAGGGCCGTCTGGAACTCGCGCACCGCGGCCTCGGTCGCCGGTCCGAACACACCGTCGACCGCGAGGTCGAAGCCGTCCCGGGTGTCGAGCTCGGCCTGCGCGCCGCGGACCGCGGGGCCGCGGCTGCCGGTGCGGACCGTGACGACGATCGCGCCCCAGGTCAGCGGGCCGACGACGCCGTCCACGACGAGGCCGAAGTCGCCCTGCGCCGCGCGGACGGCCGCCTCGGTGCGCGGCCCGAACTTCTGGTCGACCGCGAGGTCGTGGCCGTGCTCGACGAGCAGGTGCTGGAGCGACCCGACGGGGTGGAACGAGTCGCCGGGGCGGACGATCGGCCAGGGGTCGAGCGCGCGGTCGGTCGTGACGGACATCGCCGCCTCCTCGCTGGGGCCGGGCCGGGCGGTCGTCGCCCTGCGGGTGCCTGGCGCCCTCGCGGGGAGGGAGAGCGGGCGGGGTCCGCAGATACGTCAGCCGGCGCGCCGCGCGCGCAGCGCCGCCTGCGCGTTGCGGTTCGTGCACGCCGTGGAGCAGTAGCGTCGCGAGCGGTTGCGGGACAGGTCGAGCACCATGCCCTGGCAGTCCGGGTCGGCGCACACGGCCAGCCTGGAGTGCTCGTCCTCGCGCACGACGTCGACCATCGCCATCGCCGTCTCGACGACGATCCGCGTGGACAGCGGGGCGTCGTCGGCGGTGGCGTGCACGTGCCAGTCCTCCCCCGAGTGCCGCACGAGGCGCGGGCGCACCGGCACGCCCGCCAGCAGCTCGTTGACGAGGCCGGCGGCGGTGTCCCGGTCCGCGAGCAGCAGCTCGCGCAGCCGGGGGCGCAGCGCGCGCACCTGGGCGAGCTCCTCGGCCGTCCGGTCGTGGCGGCCCGTGTACCCGTGCTCGCGGAAGAAGGCGTCGAGGTCCGCGACCGTCGCGAGCGTCTCGGGCGGCTCGGCGGAGTTCACGAGGGCGACGGCGGCCCGGAGCTCCACGGCGGTGTCATGAGCGAACGGCATGTTGACACATTACCTCGACCGCCCGTAGCGTCATGAGTCATGGCGGACATGACGCATGACGCTCCGGTGCGGGAGCGACCCGGGTCCGATGCCGGACCCGGTGCGCGGCTCGGTGCCGGGCTCGTGCTCGCCGTCGTCTCCGCCGTGACCTTCAGCCTCTCGGGCCCGCTCGCCGCGGGCCTGTTCGCGACGGGCTGGAGCCCGGGCGCCGTGGTCCTGGTGCGCGTGGCGGTCGGCGCCCTCGTGGTGCTGCCGTTCGGCGTCGTCGCCCTGCGCGGGGACTGGTCCGCGGTGCGCCGCAACGCGCGCCTGCTGCTGGCGTACGGCGCGCTCGGCGTCGCGGCCACACAGTTCTGCTACTTCGCCGCCGTCCAGCACATGCAGGTGGGCCCGGCGCTGCTCATCGAGTACTCCTCCCCCGCGGCGGTCGTCGCCTGGCTGTGGCTGCGGCACGGGCAGCGGCCCGGGCGCGCGACGCTCGCCGGCGTCGCGCTCGCCGCCGCGGGCCTGGTGCTCGTCCTCGACCTCACCGGCGCGCGGCTCGACCCCGTCGGCGTCGCGTGGGCGCTCGGCGCGATGGTCGGCGTCTCGGCCTACTTCCTCATGAACGCCCGCACCGACACCGGGCTGCCGCCGCTGAGCCTCGCCGCGGGCGGCCTGGTGGTGGGGGCCGTCCTGCTCGGGCTGCTCGCCCTCGTCGGGGTGCTGCCCGTGACGACGTCGGCCGACCCGGTGCTCCTGGCCGACGCCGTCGTCCCCGCGTGGGCCGTGCTCGCCGCGCTGGGCGTCGTGACCGCCGGCGTCGCCTACGTCACCGGTGTCGCCGCCGGGCGCCGGCTCGGCGCGCGGCCCGCGTCGTTCGTCGGGCTGCTCGAGGTGGTCGCGGCCGTGTTCTTCGCCTGGGTCTTCCTGGGTGAGCTGCCGCGGCCCGTCCAGCTCGTCGGTGGGCTGCTGGTCCTCGCCGGGGTGGTCGTCGTGCAGCAGGGCGAGGCCGCCACCCGGCGCGCCGTGCCGACGATCGAGCCGGCCGCCGGGCCGCCGGTCGGGCCGCCGGTCGAGCCGCCGGTCGAGCCGCCGGTCGGGCCGTCGACGGGAAAGCCATAGCCCGGCGCGGCGCGGAGATGTGACGATCTCCGCATGTCCCGCGTGCTCGCCGCCACCCCGACCGACGCCGTCACCGTGCCCGAGCGGGTCCGCCTGCTCGCGGGCGACGACGACGTGACGCCCGTGTGGCGCAACGAGCTCGGCGGGCTCACGTTCCGTCTCGCGCCGCCGGGCGCCGCCACGGCCCACGGGATCGCCACGGGAGACCGCTACGTCAAGTGGGTGCCGGCGGGCGTCGTCGGGCTCGACCTCGACGCCGAGGCCGACCGGCTCGCCTGGGCCGGGCGGTACACCCCGGTGCCGCGCGTGCTCGACCGCGGCGAGGACGCCGACGGCCGCTGGCTGCTGACGGCCGGCATCCCCGGGCGCTCCGCCGTCGACCCGCGCTGGCTGGCGCACCCCGAGACCGCCGCGCGGGCCGTCGGCGCCGGGCTCCGCGCCCTGCACGACGCGCTGCCGGTGGCCGACTGCCCGTTCTCCTGGGGCGTCGACGACCGCGTCGCGCGCCTCGGGCCCGCCGCGCGGGCCCAGGTCGGTGCGGTGCCCGACGTCGACCGGCTCGTCGTGTGCCACGGCGACCCCTGCGCGCCCAACACGCTGCTCGACGACGGCGGGAGCTGGACCGCGCACGTCGACCTCGACGCGCTGGGCGTCGCCGACCGGTGGGCTGACCTCGCGGTGGCGAGCTACAGCCTGGAGTGGAACTACGGCGACGGGTACGAGCCCGACTTCTTCGACGCCTACGGCATCGCGCCCGACGCGGGCCGCATTGCCTTCTACCGGCACCTGTGGGACCTCGGCTGACCCCTGCCCGGCGTGGCGCGGGCAGGTCGGCCGACCGTTGCCGCGGGTACGGGAATCCCCGTACCCGCGGCTCCGGGATCCCGACCAGATGACGCAGTTCCCCTGATGTGCGGGCCGGACCGACGCCGTAGCGTCGAATTTGTCCAGTTTCCTCACGAACACGGGAGAGCAACGATGCGTCTGCGTTCAACCCTCCTCGCCGCGGTGCTCGGCGCCGCCGCCATCCTCGCCCCGGTGGTGGTGGCCCCGGCCGCCTCCGCCCACGGGTGGGTCACCAGCCCGCCCAGCCGCCAGGACCACTGCGCCACGCGCACCGTGTCCTTCGACTGCGGCGGCGTCCAGTACGAGCCCCAGAGCGTCGAGGCCCCCAAGGGCTCGATGAAGTGCTCCGGCGGCAGCGGCTTCTCCGTCCTCGACGACAGCTCCAAGCCGTGGCCGCGCACCAAGATCGGCAACAGCGTCTCGATGCAGTGGAAGCTCACGGCCCGCCACTCCACCTCCACCTGGGAGTACTTCGTCGACGGCGTGCTGCACCGCACGTTCAACGACAACGGCAAGCAGCCCGAGGCGATCGTCACGCACACCCTCGAGAACCTGCCCCAGGGCAACCACACCATCCTGGCCCGCTGGAACGTCGCGGACACCGCCAACGCGTTCTACGCCTGCGTCGACGTGACCGTCGGCGAGGGGGGCACGACTCCCCCGGTCGACCCGACCGACCCGCCCGTCGAGCCCGGCGAGTGCGACGACGCCGCCTGGAACCCCTCCAGCGCGTACACCGGCGGCACCAAGGTCTCCTACGAGGGCCGCGCCTACCAGGCCAAGTGGTGGACCCAGGGCGACACCCCGTCGTCCGCCAGCCAGTGGGGCGTCTGGACCGACCTCGGCGCCTGCTGACCCACCCGGAGCATCGAGCGTGCTGACTTGTTCCTCATTCGGCTCGAATGAGGAACAAGTCAGCACGCTCGTTGCTTTCGGCGGGGCCTGGAAGAATGGCCGGCGATGACCTCCCCGACCTCGAACGACCCCGCCCCCCGCCCCGCCGGCACGCTGCTGCCGTACCTGCCCGCCCCCACCGGAGGAGCCCCGGACCCCGACGTGCTGTTCGAGGGCTTCGGCGAGTGGGCCGCCGGCACGGGGCGCCCGCTGTACCCGCACCAGGAGGAGGCCCTCCTCGAGCTCATGACGGGCTCGCACGTGGTGCTCGCGACGCCCACCGGGTCGGGCAAGTCGATGGTCGCGATGGGGGCGCAGTTCGCGGCGCTCGCGAACCGCCGCTCGGGCCGCGGCGGCCGCACGTTCTACACCGCGCCCCTCAAGGCGCTGGTGAGCGAGAAGTTCTTCGACCTCGTCGCCGCGTTCGGGTCGCGCAACGTGGGCATGATGACCGGCGACTCGGCCGTCAACGCCGACGCGCCGATCATCTGCTGCACCGCCGAGATCCTGGCCAACCTCGCGCTGCGGCGCGGGGACGCCGAGGACGGCGTCGCCGCCGACGGCACGGCCGGGGACGACGCGATCGCCCAGGTCGTCATGGACGAGTTCCACTTCTACGGCGACCGGCAGCGCGGCTGGGCGTGGCAGGTGCCGCTGCTGGAGCTGCCGCGCACGCAGTTCCTGCTGATGTCGGCCACCCTCGGCGACACCACGCGCCTGCGCGAGGACCTCGAGGAGCGCAGCGGCCGCCCCGTCGCGGAGGTCGCGGGCGCCGAGCGCCCGGTGCCGCTGACGTTCTCCTACGTCGTCGAGCCGCTCACCGACGTCATCACCGAGCTGGTCACCACGCACCGCGCGCCCGTCTACGTCGTGCACTTCACGCAGAAGGACGCCGTCGAGCGCGCCCAGGCCCTGCTGTCGACCAGCCTCGCGTCCAAGGACGAGAAGGCCGCCATCGCCGCCGAGATCGGCGCGTTCCGGTTCGGCACCGGGTTCGGCAGGACGCTGAGCAAGTTCCTGCGCGCCGGCATCGGCGTGCACCACGCGGGGATGCTGCCCAAGTACCGCCGCCTCGTGGAGCGGCTCACCCAGCGCGGGCTGCTCAAGGTGGTGTGCGGCACCGACACCCTCGGCGTGGGCATCAACGTGCCCATCCGCACGGTGCTCCTCACGTCGCTCGTGAAGTACGACGGCGAGCGCATGCGCCACCTCACCGCGCGCGAGTTCCACCAGATCTCCGGCCGGGCCGGGCGCGCCGGCTTCGACACCGTGGGCGAGGTGCTGGTCATGGCGCCCGAGCACGTCATCGAGAACCGCAAGCTCCTCGCCAAGGCGGGCGACGACCCCAAGAAGCTCAAGAAGGTGGTCCGCAAGAAGGCGCCCACGGGGTCCGTGAACTGGACCGACTCGACGTTCGAGCGGCTGCGCGACGCCGACCCGGAGCCCCTGACCAGCCAGTTCCACGTCAACCACGCCATGGTGCTCAACGTGCTCGCCCGCACCCGCGACGAGCGGGGCGGCGCCGACCCCGTCGAGGCGATGCGGCACCTGCTCACCGCGAACCACGACAGCGAGGCCCTGCAGGCCAAGCACGTGCGCCAGACGTTCCGCATCTACCGCTCGCTGCGCGTCGCCGGGGTCGTGGAGAAGGTCCGCGTGCCCGACCCGTCGCGCCCGGCCGGCTACCGCCCCAGCGTGCGGCTCGTCGTGGACCTGCCGCGCGACTTCGCCCTCAACGCCCCGCTGTCGCCCTTCGCGCTCGCGGCGATGGACCTGCTCGACGTCGAGAGCCCCACCCACGTGCTCGACGTCGTGTCCGTCATCGAGGCGACCCTCGACGACCCGCGGCAGATCCTCTACGCCCAGCAGTCCAAGGCGAAGGGCGAGGCCGTCGCAGCCATGAAGGCCGAGGGCATGGAGTACGAGGAGCGCATGGAGGCGCTCGAGGACGTGAGCTGGCCGAAGCCGCTCGCCGACCTGCTCGAGCCCGCCTTCGCCACGTACAAGCGGGCCAACCCGTGGGTCGCGGACGCCGAGCTCGCGCCCAAGTCGGTGGTGCGCGACATGCTCGAGCAGGCGATGACGTTCGCCGAGCTGGTCAGCGTGTACGGGCTGGAGCGCACGGAGGGCGTGGTGCTGCGCTACCTCGCGGACGCCTACCGCGCGCTGCGCCAGGTGGTGCCCGAGGAGCACCGCTCGGAGGAGGTGCACGAGGTGGTCGAGTGGCTCGGCGAGCTGGTGCGCGGCGTCGACTCGTCGCTCCTCGACGAGTGGGAGCGGCTGCAGAACCCGGTCGACGACGACGCGGACACCGTCGTCGAGGGCGAGCTCGCCGAGGCCGGCGCGGAGGCGCCCGCGCGCCCCGTCACGGGCAACCCGCGCGCGTTCCGCCGCCTGGTGCGCAACGCGACGTTCCGCCGCGTCGAGCTCGCCGCCCGCGAGGACTACGACGCGCTCGGGGCGCTCGACGGCGCGCACGGCTGGGACGGCGACGCGTGGGCCGCCGCCCTCGACCCGCTGTTCGAGGCGCAGGGCGACGACGCCGTCGGCATCGGCCCCGCCGCCCGGGCGGCCGGCCTGCTGACGATCCGCGAGCCGGGCGCCGAGCTGCCCGGCGGCGCCACCACGACCACCCGCGACGGCGTCGAGGTCGCCGAGGTGCCCGCCGGCACCTGGTGGGTGCGCCAGGTGCTGGACGACGCCGACGGCGACCACGACTGGGCGATCACCGCGCTCGTGGACCTCGCCGCCAGCGACGAGGCCGGGGCCGTGGTGCTCACCGTCGTGGACGTCGGGCGGATCTAGTCCGGTCCGGCGGGTCGGCGGGCGCCGTCAGGCGAGGTGCACGAGCCCCTGCACGAGCGTCGCCGCCCCTCCGACGTACGCCAGCACGATCAGCCCGCGCCGGACCGTCGCCGCGGGGACGCGCGGCGTGAGCCAGTCGCCGACCACCAGGCCCGCCACGATCGCGGCCAGCACGACCAGCCACTGCCAGAGGGCGAACGGCGGGAAGGACGCGTCGGTGAGCGTCAGCTTGGCGACGAGCGCCGCGAGCGCGTTGGTGGCGAAGAAGGGCTGCGCCGTCGCGGCGAAGGCGCGCGGGTCCCAGCCGCTGAGCACGGAGTAGATCGCCACCGGCGGGCCGCCGATGCCCGCGGCCACGCTCCCGACGCCGCTCGCGACGCCGGTGACCACCAGCGGGGCACGGGCCTCCGGCCGCACGGGGTGCCGGTCCCCGCGCCGCAGCCGCGTCGTGACGACGGCGAGCGTCATCGCGACGACGACGAGGGCCCCGACGGCGACCTCGAGCGCCGCGCGGCTCGCGTCGCGCAGCAGCAGGGCGGCCGGCACCATCACCAGCACGGACGTCGTGGCGAGCCAGGCGTACCGCCGCCAGTCCACGTCGCGCGCGACGCGGCCGAGGATCAGCGCCGACGCGATCGCGCCCGCGAGGTTGACGAACAGGACGCCCTCGAGCGGGCCGACGATGAGCACGATGAACGGGCCGGCCACGAGGCCGAAGCCCATGCCCGTGACCCGCTGGAGCGCCCCGCCCACCAGGATCGCGAGGACGAGGAGCAGCAGCACGCCCGCCACGGTACGCGGTCCGCGGCGCGGGCGCGGGCGGCGGGTGAAGGTGGGGCGCGGTGGGTCCGGCGCCGATGAGCGGGGCGCCCGCGCGGCGTCTCACCTGCGGGCGCGCGATCCCCGTGCCCGCCTCCGGAAGGGACAGGACCGTGGCAGCCACCGATCCCGAGTACGACGTCGAGCACACCGAGGTGCTGGACGTGCCGCCCGCGGCCGTCTTCGCCGCGTTCACCGACCCGGACGTCTTCGCGCGCTGGTACGGGCCCGAGGGCGTGCGCACCCCGCGCGAGGAGGTCGAGATCGACGCGCGGGTGGGTGGCGTCCTGCGGTTCGCCATGACGCTCGACGCCGACCCGTCGTTCCGCTCGGCGTTCGACGGCACGTTCACCGCGCTCGTGCCCGGCCGCCTGGTCGCCGCCGGCGGCGCGTGGGTGGGCGTCCCGGGCGTCGACGGGCCGTGGGCGTCGCAGCTGCGGGTCGAGCTCGCGCCCGCCGGCGACGGCACGCGCGTCGTCGTGCGGGAGGGGCCGCACCCGGCCGGGTCCGCGGAGCTCGGCCGGCAGTCGTGGCGGTCGATGCTGCCGAGGCTCGCCCGCGCCGCCGCCTGAGCCGCCGAAAAGGGGTGGCCGCGACCCCGCGTCGAGCGGGCAGAATCGCCCCGTGGCGAAGAAGAGCAGGCAGGACTCGCACGGGACGCCGGCGCTCGTCGCCCTCGACCGGGCGGGCGTGGCCTACGGCCGGCACGCCTACGAGCACGACCCCGCGTCGGAGCTGAGCTACGGGCTGGAGGCCGCCGAGGCGCTCGGCGCGGACCCGGCGCAGGTCTTCAAGACGCTGCTGGCCGACGTCGACGGCCGCCTCGTCGTCGGCATCGTGCCGGTGGACGGCAGCCTCGACCTCAAGGCGCTGGCCCGCGCCGTCGGCGGCAAGCGGGCAGCGATGGCGGACCCGGCGGCCGCGCAGCGCGCCACCGGGTACGTGGTGGGCGGCATCTCCCCGCTCGGGCAGAAGCAGCGGCACGCGACCGTGCTCGACGCGTCGGCGGCCGGGTTCGACGTGGTCTACGTGTCCGGCGGGCGCCGAGGCCTGGACGTGTCCCTCGCCCCCGACGACCTGCTGCGGCTCACCGCCGGCCGGCTCGCCCCGATCGCCCGCGCCTGAGCGCGGGGCCGGCCGTCAGCGGGCCGGGTACCCCTGCGGGGAGTGCTGGTAGGTCGGGTACCGGGCGTCGCTCGACACGATGTCCTTGCCGAGCGGCAGCAGCGAGATCGGGATCATCTTGATGTTCGCGATCGCCAGCGGGATGCCGATGATCGTGATCGCCTGCGCGATCGCCGTGGTGATGTGGCCGATGATGAGCCAGATGCCGGCGAACACGATCCAGATGATGTTGCCGAGCACCGACCAGCCGCCGGCGCCGGGCTTGTCGACCACGGTGCGGCCGAACGGCCACAGCGCGTACCCGGCGATCCGGAACGACGCGATGCCCCACGGGATGGCGACGATCGTGATGCAGCAGAGGATCCCGGCGGCGGCGTAGCCGAGCGCCAGCCAGAAGCCGCCGAAGACGAGCCAGATGATGTTGAGCAGGGCCTTCACGGCACCATCCTCGCCCGCGGCGGGCGCGGCGCACCACCCGGGATGCCCCTGAGGCGACCCTGGTCCGGTGCGGCGTCGGTCACGTGCCCCGGCGACCGACGGCGTTCGTAGACTGGCCACCATGCCCAACGAGTGTCCCGGGATCCCCGCACGCCTGGCCGCCGTCCACGACCGCGTCGCCGCGGCCGCCCGCGCGGCGGGTCGTGACCCGCGCGAGGTCCGCGTGCTGCTGGCCACCAAGACGCAGGACGCCGCGACCGTGCTCGAGGGGGTGCGCGCCGCCCTCGACCTCGCCGCCGCGGCCGGCGACGACCGGCCCGTGCTCGTCGGCGAGAACCGCGTGCAGGAGCTCGTCGCCAAGGCCCCCGCCCTGGCCGACCTCGTCGCCGCCGGGCGGGTGGAGGCGCACCTCATCGGCCACCTGCAGAAGAACAAGGTGAACGCCGTCCTGGGCGCGGCGGCCGCCATCGACTCCGTGGACTCCCTCGCCCTCGCCCAGGCCCTGTCCACGCGCTGCGCCCGCGACGGTCGCACGCTCGACGTCCTCGTGCAGGTCAACGTCTCCGGAGAGGAGAGCAAGTCCGGCGTCGCGCCCGAGGACGCCGTCGCGCTCGCGCTCGACGTCGCCGCGCTGCCCGGCCTGCGCCTCGTCGGCCTCATGACGATCGGCGCGCGCTCGGACGACGGCGCCCGGGTGCGCGCCGGCTTCGCCCGCCTCCGTGCCGTGCGCGACGCCGTGCTCGCGAGCGACGCGCCGGGCACCGCCGACGCCCACGAGCTCTCCATGGGCATGACCGGCGACCTCGAGCTCGCCGTCGCCGAGGGCGCCACCGTGGTCCGCGTCGGCACCGCCGTCTTCGGCGCCCGCCCCACCCCCGCGACGTAGTCCCGGCTCCCCCGAGGGCGTCCGGCCGTCGCCGAGGTCGGTCGAGACCTCGCGGGGACGGGGACTACCGCGGCGGGGCGGCGCCGAGGCGGGAGAGGGCGCCGCGGACGCCGTCACCGCCGGCCAGGGCGCCGGTGGCGGCCGTGGCGTCGACGCCGGCCAGGAGCATGACGAGCGCCACCTGGACCTCGCCGTCGGCGTCGGCGAGGACGGGCGCGCAGACCTCCGGCGTGAGCCCCGTCGCCTGGCTGAGCAGCCGCACGAGGCGCGCGCGGAGCTTGGCGTTGGTGGCGCGCACGTCGACCATGAGGTTCGAGTACGTCTTGCCCAGCCGGATCATCGTGGCCGTCGAGAACGTGTTGAGCACGATCTTCTGCGCCGTCGCGGCCTTCATCCGGGTGGACCCGGTGACGGCCTCGGGGCCCGTGTCCACCAGGATCGCGACGTCCACGAGCGCGGCCAGCGGTGCGGACGGGTTGGCGCTCACGAGGGCGGTGCGCGCGCCCCGCTCCCGGGCCAGCTCCAGCGCGCCGCCCACGTACGGCGTGCGGCCGGAGGCGGCGAGGCCGACCACGAGGTCGTGCGGGCCCACGTCGTCGAGGTCCCGGCGGCCCGCCTCGGCGTCGTCCTCGGCGCCCTCGACGGCGAGGGTCATCGCGTCCGGCCCGCCGGCGAGGTGCGCGTCGAACCACTCGGTGCCGACGCCGTACGTCGGCGAGAGCTCGACGGCGTCGAGGACGCCGAGACGCCCGGACGTGCCCGCGCCCGCGTAGTGCACGCGGCCCCCGGCGCGGATCGCCTCGACGGCGAGCTCGACCGCCTGCGTGACCCGGAACCGCTCGGCCCGCACCACGCTCGCCACCCCAGCGTCCTCCTCGAGGATGAGGCGCACGACGTCCGCCGCGGGGAGCAGGTCGATGTCGGTGGTGCGTGGGTTGCGCTCCTCCGTCGGCGAGACCATCCGCGCGACGGCGAGCAGGTCCTCCGGCGCGTCGGCCGGAGTCCCGGCAGAGGTGTCGGAGGGGTCGGGGACGTGCGCTCCGCTCATCGGCTGCTTCCTCTCGGAGTCGTCAGGTGACGCGACGCCGCCAGGTGGTCCGGCGGCGAGGTCGCGAGGACGAGTCGCCGCACGGCGCCTCGCACGGGGTCGACCGGCAGCGGCGTCGGCGGGGTGAGCGACCCCAGCACGACGGGGCGGCGGGCCCCGGTGGCCTGCCGGCGCTGCGGCCCGGCGGCGGTGCCCGGCACGCCGTGCACGCCGAGGAAGCCGAGCAGGGCGAAGAGGTACGCCTCCTTGCCGTCCACGGGCATCCCCAGCTCGTCGGAGGTGACGAGTCCCGTGGTGGCGGGCAGGTGCGCCCGGAGCCGCTCGACGAGCACCGGGTTGCGCGCTCCCCCGCCGGAGATCACCACGCGCCCGACCCCGGCGGCCGGTCCGTGCTCGGCCAGCGACCGCGCCACGGTGACGGCCGTCAGCTCGGTGAGCGTGGCGACGAGGTCGGCGGTGCTCAGGCGGTCGGCACCCAGGCCTGCGGCGGCGAGCCGCGTGGCGACGTACTCGCCGTCGTAGAGCTCGCGGCCGGTGGAGCGCGGCACGGGCAGGTCGTAGTACGGCTCGCCGAGCAGCGCGTCCAGGGCCTCGCGGTCGACGGCGCCCTGCGCGGCGAGCTCCCCGTCGCGGTCGAACGGCCGGCCGGTCAGGCGCTGGACGGCGTGGTCGACGAGGCAGTTGCCGGGCCCGGTGTCCCAGCCCAGGACCGGGGCGTCGTGCGCCCCGACCACGGTGACGTTCGCGATGCCGCCGACGTTGAGCGCGGCCGAGTCCCGGGCCGCGGCCTCGCCGTCGTGCCCCAGCCACAGCGCGTCGAGGATGCTGACGAGCGGGGCGCCCTGGCCGCCGGCGGCGACGTCGGCGACGCGGAAGTCGCTGACGACCGGCCGCCGCGAGCGCTCCGCCACCCACGCCGGGTTGCCGAGCTGCAGCGTGCCGCGCGTACGGCCCGCGACCACCCAGTGGTGCAGCGTCTGACCGTGCGAGGCGACGAGGTCGGCGTCGCCGCCGGCCAGGTCGTCGACGGCGCGTCGTGCGGCGGCCCCGAGCTCCTGCCCGATCAGCGTGTCGAGCTGGCACACCTCGCCCATGTCGACGGGAGCGGGCGGCAGCGCCGCGAGGATCCGGCGGCGCAGGTGGTCGGGCCAGGGGTACTCCGTGTGGCCGAGCGGGCGCAGGTGCAGGGTCCCGTCCGCGCGCAGGTCGAGGTCGGCGGCCGCGGCGTCGATCGCGTCGACGCTGGTGCCGGACGAGATGCCGATGACGATCATCGCCCCACCTCCGTGCGGGAGCCCGCGGCCGCGAGCAGCGCCACGGCGGCCTCGGCGTTGGCCCGGCCGGTGCCACAGGCGAGCACGGTCGCGGGCAGGCCGCCGGGCAGCGCGGCGAGCCACCGCTCCCCCGCCTCCGGGACGCCGGTGTGCACGACGACGAGGTCGGGCCGGGCCCGCTGCAGCGCGGCCAGCCGGGAGCGCTCGACGCTCCCCGGGACCGGCTCGCGCGTCACGACGACCACCGGCCGGGGGCCCGCCAGCTCGCCGACGAGCCGGTCGAACGCGGCGTCGTCGGGCGCGGGGCCTCCCGGGGCGGGGTGCAGCGTCGCGCCGGGCCAGCGGGCCACGACGGCGCGCTGCACGTGCGTGGCGGTGCGGCCGGCGGCGTGGTCGAGCCGCAGGCGCAGGTCGACGACGTCGGGCGCGCCGGCGAGGACCGGGGACGCCGGGCCCACGGCCCGGACGGCGCGGCGCGCGACGTCGGCGCCGATCGCGGCGAGCGACTCCTGGGCGCGGCGCGCGGCGTCGGCGCCCGGGACGCCGGCCGCGCCCAGGGACGCGCGCCGTGCGCGCAGCCGCGCCACGAGCGCGTCGGTGCGTCGTCGCGACGCGGCGAGCCGCTCCGGCGTCAGGCGGCCCGTGCGGACGGCGTCGACGAGGGCGTCGACCGCGGAGCGGAACAGCGCCTCGTCCTCGCGGCCCGCCGTCGTGCCGAGGCAGAGCAGGTCCGCGCCGCCCTCGACGGCGCGCACTGCGGCCTCGCCCACGTCCGCGCCGTCGGAGACGGCGCGCATGTCGAGCGCGTCGGTGATCACGGGCCCGGCGTGACCGAGCTCGCGGGCGAGCGCGGCCACCGCGGGCTCGAGCGACGCGGGGGCCGGGCCGAGGGCCGGCACGACGACGTGCGCCGTCATGAGGGTGTCCAGGGCGGGCGCGTCGTCGGGCCCGGCGCCGTCGTCCGCGAGCGCCGCGGCGAAGGGCACGAGGTCGCGCCGGCGCAGCGTGCCGAGGTCCGCGGCGACGACGGGCAGCTCGAGGTGCGAGTCGGTGGTGGTCGACCCGTGCCCGGGGAAGTGCTTGGCGCACGTGCCCGCGCCGCCGCGCTGCAGCCCGCGCGCGAACGCGGCCCCGTGCCGTGCGACGGCCTCCGGGTCGGTGCCGAACGCGCGCACGCCGATCACCGGGTTGCCCGGCGCGTCGACGTCGAGCACCGGCGCGAGGTCGAGGTCGACCCCCGCGGCGGTGAGCAGCCGGCCGAGCGCCTCGCCGGTGTCGCGGGTCAGCCCGGCGTCGTCCGCCACCCCGAGCGCCGCGGCGCCGGGGAGCGACGACCCCGTCGCGGCCTCGAGCCGCGACACGTCGCCGCCCTCCTCGTCGGTCGCGACCAGCAGATCCGGCGCGAGGTCGTGCAGGCTCGCGGTGAGCGCGGCCGTCGCGGCCAGGTCCGGGGTGTTGTGCGCGAAGAGCACGACCCCCGCCAGCCCGGAGCGCGCCGCGTCGGCGAGCCACGGCGGCGGGGTGGTGCCCGAGAACCCGGGCAGGAGCACCCCGTGCACCGCGCGCAGGGTGGCGTCGGGCGCGCTCATCCCTTCACCGCCCCGGACGTCAGGCCCGACGCGAGCCGCCGCTGGACCAGGATGAAGAAGATCATCACCGGCACGGTGATGATGGTCGAGGCCGCCATGATCGAGCCCCAGTCGTTGGAGTGCTGCCCGAAGAACGACCGCAGCCCGATGGCCACCGTGTAGTTCTGGGTCTCGCCGCCGAGCAGCGTCATCGCGAAGACGAACTCGTTCCACGCCGTGATGAAGCTGAAGATGCTGGTGGCCACGAGCCCGGGGGCGACGAGCGGCAGCAGGATCGAGCGGAACATCCGGCCCCACGTGGCGCCGTCCAGGTACGCGGCCTCCTCGAGCTCCACCGGCACGGCGGCGACGAAGCCGCGCAGCATCCAGATGCCGAACGGCAGCGCCAGCGCGACGTACACGACGACCAGGCCGGTGAGCGTGCCCAGCAGGTGCAGGTTGCGCACCTGCACGAACAGCGGGATGACGAGCGCCTCCAGGGGCACCATCTGCACCACGAGCACGAGCATGAGCACCTGCGTGCGCAGCCTGAACCGGAACCGCGCCACGGCGACGGACGCCAGGAGGGCGAGCAGCGACGAGGCGAGCACGGTGAGGAGCGCCACGATCAGCGAGTTGCGCAGGAAGACGTCGAAGCCGCCGTCGGTCAGCACGAACTCGAAGTGCTCGAGGGTGGGCTCGGCCGGCACGAAGGACGACCCGCGGCCCGCCTTGCCGTCGAACGCGCTGACGAGCATCCAGTACGCCGGGAACAGCGTGAAGACGAGCAGCAGCGCGACGGCCACGCCCTTGCCCACCTGGACGGCGGTGGAGGGCCGGCCGGGCCCGCGCCGCCGCGCGGGGGCGGCGGTCCGCCGGTCGGCTCGCGGGGCGGTGCTGGTCGCGGCGCTCACAGCTCGTCCTCCTTCAGGATGGTGCGCACGTACGCGACGGTGATGCCGAGCAGCAGCAGGGTGAGCAGCACCGCGATCGCGGCGCCGAAGCCGTACCGGTTCTGCCCGAACGACTCGGTGTACGACCAGACGCCGAGGTTGAGCACGTCACGGTTGCTGCCCGCGCCGCCCGGCATGAGGTAGACCTGCGCGAAGACCTTGAAGTCCCAGATGGTCGACAGGATGATCACGACGGCGAAGATCTGCTTCAGCTGGGGCACGATCACCGAGAAGAACCGGCGCCACGGTCCGGCCCCGTCGATCTGGGCGGCCTCCAGCAGCTCCTTGGGCACGCCGAGCAGGCCGGCGAGCACGGTGATCGCCACGAACGGGAAGCCGTGGTGCACCACGTTCAGCAGCACGATGGCGTAGAACGACCAGCGGTCGGTGAACCAGTTGACGGGCGCGTCCTGCAGGCCGAGGGCCTGCAGCACGTGGTTGAACACGCCGCGGTCGGCGTCGAAGATCCAGATCCACACGTACGTGCCGGTGACGGCGGGCATCGCCCAGGCCGCCATGATCGCGCTCGACACGACGGTGCGCCAGACGCGCCCCAGCGACGCGAGCAGCACCGCCACCGCGGTGCCGAACACCACCGTGCAGGCGACCGACAGGACGGCGAACACCACGGTGTTCGGCAGCACCACGGCCCACAGCTGCTCGGAGGTGAAGATCTCGGCGAAGTTGTCGAGCCCGATCCAGTTCGGCTCGCCCGAGACGATCTCGCGCAGCCCGTAGTCCTGCAGGGAGAACAGGACGACCCGCAGCAGCGGCCACAGGAGCAGCACGGCGAGCACGAGCAGCGCGGGCGTCAGGAGCATCCACGGGCGGGTGCGCGCCAGGAGGGACCGGCCGAGCGGGCGGCGCCCGCCGGGCCCGGGCTGCTGCCCGGGCCCGGCGGGGGCCGCGACGGGGAGAGTGCTCGTCATCCGTCAGTTGCCACCGTTGAGCAGCGACGACATCTCGTCGGCCGCCTTCGTGCTGGCGGTGGGCACGTCCTGGCTGCCCGAGAGGATCGACTGCATCATCGTGCTGGTCGTCAGCTTGGCCTGGACGGCGCCGAAGTTCGGCGACACCGGCACGGACGCACCGCCCTCGACGAACTGCTTCGCGAACGGCGCCACGAGCGGGTCGGTGCTCTTGAGCGTCTCGTCGAGCAGCGACTTCTGCCCCGGGAAGTAGCCGGCCTGCTCGCCCCACTCGGTGGCGAACTCGCCCGTGGTCATCAGCTTGATGAACGCGAACGCGAGGTCCTGGTCCTCGGCGGTGGAGAACATGCTGAGGTGCGAGCCGCCGAGCACCGACGGCGACATGCCGCCGTCCTTGCCCGGGATCGGCACGGCGGCGAACTTGCCGTCCATGTCCTTGTTCGCCTCGACGATGGCGCCCGGGGTCCAGGAGCCCATGATCGCCATGCCCACGTCGCCCTGGGCGAACGCGTCGAGCACGTCGGTCTCGCGCCAGGTCGTGGCGCCCGCCGACGAGTAGCCGTCCTCGGCCAGCCCGGTCCAGAAGCTCAGGCCCTCCTGCGCCTCGGGGCTGTCGAGGCCCGAGGTCCAGGTGTCGCCGTCGAGCGTCGCGACCTCGCCGCCGGCGCCCCAGACCCACGGGTACACCGTGAACTCGGCGTCGCCGGGCACCGCGACCGCGGTCTTGTCCGGGAACTTCGCCTTGATCGCCTTGGCGGCCGACTCGATCTCCGCCCAGGTGGTGGGCGGCTCCACGCCGGCCTTCTCGAAGATGTCCTTGTTGTACACGAGGGAGCGGACGCCCGCGTACCAGGGCATCCCGTACAGCTTCCCGTCGTACGTGCCGGCGTCGACGAGGCCGTCCACCAGGTCGTCGCCCAGCCCGGCGTCGGCGATGTAGTCGTCGAGCGGCGCGAGCGCGCCCGCGTCCGCGAACTCCGGCGTCCACGTGGTGCCGGTCTCCGCGACGTCCGGCGTGGTCCCGCCGGCGATCGCGGTGACGAAGCGGTCGTGCGCGTCCGCCCACTCGACGAACTCGACGTTCAGCTTCGCCCCGCCGGTCTCCTCGGTGAAGGCCTTCCCGACCTCGTCGAAGAAAGTGTCGGCGCTGGGGTTGGTGCCCTGCATGATCCACACGTCGAGGGTCTTGCCCTCGCCGTCGACGGCGCCGTCCCCGCCGTCGTCGGAGCCGCTGCCGCAGGCGGCGGCGCCGAGCGCCACCAGTGCCGCGGTCGCGACCCCCACGGTTGTCCGGGTCCACTTCTCTCGCCGCATCGCTGTCCTCCCCTGACGGCCCCTGGGCCGTTCCCTCGTGCGCGGCCCCCGTGGGCGCCGTTCGCGCGGTCATGTCGTCGCGACGTCCTCGTCGTCCGGCGCGACGTCCTCGTCTCGCTGTCTGCTGATCGCTGTCGTGCAGCACGCGGTCGTCGCGTGCGACGACCCCCGGGTTGAAAGGAAATTCCCGGCGGCCGGTCTGGGAGGAAGATTACTGACCAACCGAGGGCGTGCAAAGTCGCCGCACCATTCCGTGACAGGACGGTGACCTCCGCGGGAGGTCCGACCCCGTACGGGCCGACGAGCGGCCCGGGAGGGCACGCGGGTCAGGGCACGCGGTTGATCCAGGCCGGGTTGCCGAACTTGGTGCGCACCAGCTCCTCCGCCCGCGCGAGCTCGTCCTCGCGCAGCGTGGAGTCCTTGGTGCGGTAGTGCGCCCTGAAGTGCGCCTCGAAGGCGTCGACGATCTCGTCGCGCGCCATGCCGGTCTGCGACCGCAGCGGGTCCACCCGCTTGTTCGCGCTGGTCGTGCCCTTGTCGGACAGCTTCTCGCGGCCGATGCGCAGCACCTCGAGCATCTTCGCGTTGTCGATGTCGTAGGCCATCGTCATGTGGTGCAGCACGGCGCCGCCCGCCAGGCGCTTCTGCGCCGACCCGGCGAGCTTGCCGGCCGGCGACGAGACGTCGTTCATGCCCGAGAAGTACGCCTCGACCCCGACGTCCTCCAGCGCGCCCAGCACCCAGGAGTCCAGGAAGGCGTACGACTGCTCGAAGGACAGCCCGTCCACGAGCGAGGCGGGCACCACGAGGGAGAACGTCACGCAGTTCCCCGCCTCCATGAACATGGCGCCGCCGCCGGAGATGCGCCGCACCACGGTGACGTCGTGCTTGCGCACCCCCTCGGGGTCCACCTCGTTGCGCAGCGACTGGAAGGACCCGATGAACACCGCGCGCTCGGTCCAGTCCCAGAACCGCAGCGTGGGCCCGCGCCGGCCCTCGGCCAGCTCCTCGGTGAGCACCTGGTCCAGGGCGGCGAGGGTGGCCGGGGCCAGCGGGCCCGGGCGCAGCACCTCGAAGGTGTGGTCGTCCCACGTGGTGGCCAGGCCCAGGGCGCGGCGCACCGCGACGGCGACCGACCAGGCGTCGAAGCCGACCATGGCCACCTCGCCCGCCACGCGCCCGTCCTGCTCGGCGCGGCGCAGGCCGTCGTCGACGGCCCGGGCGATCTCGCTCGTGGACGTCTCGCGCGGCAGCCCGGCCAGGGTGTCGTCGATGACCTCGAGCGCGTCGTCCGGCTCGAGGAAGAAGTCGCCGCTGAGCCTGACGTCGGCGAGCAGCCCGTCGCGCACGTCGAGGTCGACCGTCACGAGCTTGCCACCGGGAACCTTGTACTCACCATGCACGTCACCACGGTAGCCGTGCTGCGCCCGGACGGGACGCGGCGTCGGTCACACCCGGCCCCGAGCGGGCGAGATTCGTTTCGTTAGCCCCCCTTCGCGAGAAAATGACTGCCACACTGTTCCCCGTGACCGGCACGGACGCCCCGCCCCCCGCCCTCGAGCGCGTCGTCGCCGTCGATGTCGGCGGCAGCGGCGCGCGCCTGGTCGCCGTGCCCGCGCTCCCGGCCCCCGGCTCGCCGACCGGCGCCGACGACGGCCCGATCACCCTCACCGGCCGGCCCGTGCGCATCACGGCCGCCGGCAGCGACGCCGCCGACGTCGTGGCCGAGCTCGTCGCGGCCCTCGGGCGCCGCCTCCCCGGCGTGCGCATCGCGTCCGCCGCGCTGTCGGTCACCGGCCTCCCGTCCCTGGTGCCCGACCCGGGCGCCCTGCACGACGTGCTGCACGACGCCGGCGCCACCGCCACGGCGGTCGCCGCGGACGCGCTCGCCGCGCACCTCGGCGCGCTGGGCGGGCGCCCCGGCGCCGTGGCCGCCGTCGGCACGGGGGCGATCGTGCTGGCCACCGACCTGCGCCACCGCTGGCACCGGGCCGACGGCTGGGGCCACCTGCTCGGCGACCTCGGCTCCGGGTCGTGGATCGGCGCGCACGGCCTGCGGGCCGCGGTCGCCACGCACGACGCCCGCCCCGGCCCGGCCTCCCCCACGCTGCTCGCCGCGGCGATGGAACGCTTCGGCCCCGTCGAGGGCTGGCCGGCCGCGCTCTACGGGCGCGCCGACCGTGCCCACGTGCTCGCGTCGTTCACCCCCGCGGTCGCCGACGCCGCCCGGGCCGGCGACCTCGTGGCCCAGCGGATCCTGCACGACGCCGGCACCCACCTCGCGGAGACCCTCGTCGCCGCGCTGCGGCCGGGCATCCCGCCGCTGGCCGCGCTGACGGGCGGCGTCCTGCAGATCGGCGACGCCGTCACCACCCCGCTGCGGGCGCGCCTGTCCGCCCTGCGCCCCGACGTGCGGCTCGTGCCCGCGGACGGCAGCCCGCTCGACGGCGCCCTGCGCCTCGCCCGCTCGCTGGCCGACGACCGCGGCGGCTCGCTCGTCGAGCCCACCGACCCCTGGCTCACCGTGCGGGGCACCCTGTCGCCCGCGCCACCCGCCACCCACCCGACGCCGGCGCCCGCCGGGAAGGAGAACCCCGCGCATGAACGGTGACGTCCTCGTCCGGCTCCGCCAGACCCTGCCCACGCTGCGGCCCGCCGAGGCGCGCATCGCCTCGGTCGTGCTCGACGACCCGCCCGGCGTCGTCGGCGCCACCATCACCGAGCTCGCGTCGCGCGCCGGCACGTCCCAGGCGACGGTCGTGCGGTTCTGCCGTGCCGTGGGCTACGCCGGCTACCCGGAGTTCCGGATCGACCTCGCGCAGGCCACGAGCCGCCGCGCCGTGGAGCTCGAACGGTCCGGCATCGCGGAGGGCGAGATCAACCGGACCGACACCGCCACCGACGTCGTGTCCAAGATCGCGTTCCACGAGGCCCGGACCATCGAGGAGACGGCGCGCATGCTCGACCTGGACGCGCTCGAGCGCGCCGTCGGCGCCATGGCCGCCGCGCCGCGCGTCGACGTCTACGGCGCCGGCTCCAGCGGCCTCACCGCGCAGGACCTGTCCCAGAAGCTCTCGCGCATCGGCATCGTCTGCTTCGCCCCCGTGGACCTGCACGGCCAGCTCCAGTCCGCCGCGCTGCTCGGCCAGGGCTGCGTCGCCGTCGCCGTGTCGCACACGGGCACCACGGTCGAGACGATCCAGGCCCTCACCCTCGCCAAGGACGCCGGCGCCACGACCGTCGCCGTCACCAACTTCCCGTCGTCCCCGCTCGCCGAGCTCGCCGACGTCGTGCTCTCCACGACCGCGCGCGAGACGCAGTTCCGCTCCGGGGCGATGTCGAGCCGTATCGCCCAGCTCGCCATCGTCGACTTCCTGTTCGTGCGCGTCGCGCAGCGTCGCTACGACCAGACCACCGCCGCGCTCAAGGCCACGTACGAGGCCGTCCAGCCCCACCGCCTGCAGGCCCGCGCGCCGAAGTAGCGCCCGGGCCCGGCGGTCAGCGCGCCTCGACGCCGGCGTGCAGCAGCCCGTAGACGTACGCGTCGATGAGCGACTCCCACGCCGCCTCGATGACGTTGGGCCCGACGCCCACCGTGGACCACGAGTGCTGCCCGTCGGTCGTCTCGACGAGCACGCGGGTGGTGGCGTCGGTGCCCTGCTGGGCGTCGAGGATGCGCACCTTGAAGTCGATGAGCTCGAACTTCCCGATCTGCGGGTAGACGCGCGTGAGCGCGCTGCGCAGCGCCTGGTCGAGGGCGTTCACGGGCCCGTTGCCCTCGCCCGTGGCGACGACGCGCTCGCCGCCCGCGTGCAGCTTCACGGTCGCCTCGGCGACCGCGTCCGCGTCCCGGCTCGCGGCGTCGTGACCCGCGTTGCCGACGACCGTCTCCACGATCGTGCGCCAGCTCTCGACCCGGAAGTACGACTGCCGGGTGCCCGTGAGCTCCTCGCGCAGCAGCAGCTCGAACGACGCGTCGGCGGCGTCGAACGTGTAGCCCTGCGCCTCGGCGTCCTTGACCCGGGTCGTGACGCGGGTGAGCAGCTCGCCCTGGCCGCTGAGGTCGTAGCCCAGCTCGCGCCCCTTGAGCTCGATCGAGGCCCGCCCGGCCATGTCGGACACGAGCATGCGCATGTCGTTGCCGACGGCGGTGGGGTCGATGTGCTGGTAGAGGTCCGGGTCCACCTTGATGGCGCTGGCGTGCAGGCCCGCCTTGTGGGCGAACGCGCTGGCGCCGACGTACGGCTGGCGCGCGTACGGGGAGATGTTGGTGATCTCCGCGACGGCGTGGGCGATGCGGGTCGCCTCCTCCAGCCCCCCGCCGGCGAGCGTGCGCAGGCCGTGCTTGAGCTCGAGGTTCGCGACGACGGTCACGAGGTCCACGTTCCCCGTGCGCTCGCCGTACCCGTTGACGGTGCCCTGGACGTGCCAGGCGCCCGCGGCCACGGCGGCCAGCGTGTTCGCGACGGCGCACCCGGAGTCGTTGTGCGCGTGCATCCCCAGCAGGGGGTCGCCCGGCGCGGCGTCGCGCCCGTGCGGCACGCCGAGCGACTCGCGCACCCCGGTCACGACGTCCGTCACCCAGTGGGGCAGCATGCCGCCGTTGGTGTCGCACAGCGTGACGACCTCGGCGCCCGCCGCGAACGCCGCCTCGGCCGCGGCCCGCGCGTACGCGGCGTCGAAGCGGTAGCCGTCGAAGAAGTGCTCGGCGTCGACCACCACCCGGCGCCCCTCGCCCACGAGGAACGCCACCGTGTCGGTGATCATCGCCAGGCCCTCGTCGGGGGTGGTGCGCAGCGCGCGCTCCACGTGCCGCACGTCGAACTTCGACACGAGGGTGACCACGGGCGCCTCGGAGTCGAGCAGGGCGCGCACCTGGGGGTCGTCCCAGGCCCGGGTGCCCGCCTTGCGGGTGGAGCCGAACGCGGCCAGCAGGGCGTTCTCCAGGCGCAGCTCCTTGGCCGCGCGGCGGAAGAACTCCGTGTCCTTGGGGATCGCCCCGGGCCAGCCGCCCTCGATGAAGCCGACGCCCAGCTCGTCCAGCAGCGGCGCGATGGCCAGCTTGTCCGCCACGGAGAGGTTCATGCCCTCCTGCTGCGCGCCGTCGCGCAGGGTGGTGTCGTACACGTGGAACGGGGTGGCGGTCATGCGGGACTCCCCAACGTCGTGGAGCTCTGGGCGATCAGGTCAACAAAAAAGACCCTCCGGGGTACGGAAGGTCTGCGCGTCCGGCGGGTGTGCCGGACGCGCTACGCAATGATGAGCGAGCGACGCTGGTACGCGAGGCGTGTCATGGGCCACATGGTGCCACACCCGCGCGGCGCCCCGACAGCACGTCCACGCCGCGGGCGCTCGGCTCAGGCGGGCAGCGACCATGCGACGGACCTCTCCGCGGCGTCGGGCTCGAGGTAGGCGAGCAGCGCCGCCGCCTCCGCCTCGGCCTCCTCGCGCGCCGCCGGGGCGACCTGCTCCAGCTCGACCACGCGCAACGTGGCCCGCTCGCCGTCGCGCTCGGTGGACCACGTGCCGGCCACCCGCCCGTCGACGAGCAGCGTGGGCAGCACGTCCGCGTTGCGCCGGTAGACCTGCGGGACGGCCGCCGGGGTGACGAGGCGGTCGCGCACGTCGTGCGCCACGAGCAGCTGGTCCCACCGGGCCAGGAACCGCGGCGGGGCGGCGGCGTCCCCGGGGGCGAGGTCCGCGCCGTCGAGGTCGAGCAGCTCCCGCCCGTCCGGCGCCTCGTAGGCGCGCAGCTCCAGCAGCGCGAGGGCCCGCTTCAGCGCCCCGACGCCCCGGATCCCCACCCCGCGCGCGACGTCGCGGGCCGACGCCGGCCCGAAGGCGGCCAGGTAGCGCCCGACGACGCGGGCCCGGGCCTCGTCGGGCGGGACCTCGGGCAGCGGGTGCGGCAGCCGGTCGGCCAGCCAGCGGGTGCCGTCCTGGTACCGCACCGCCACGTGGGAGCCCCACAGCCCGCTCGGGGGCACGTGCACGAGGCCGCCGCCCGCGCTCGCGAGGCGCCACCACGCGCGGCTGACGCCGCCGGGGATCGCCGCGACGGCGTCGACGCCGGGGTACTGCTCGGCGGCGAAGGACTCCACCTCGTCGAGGGTGCGCGGCTCGGCGCAGTACGCGCGCACGGCGGCGTTGAGGCCGGCGAGGTCGACGCCCGCCCGCCGGGCGCTCGCGCGCCAGGCCGCGAGCCGCTGCTCCGCCGAGACGGCGTCGAGCAGGGGCCACACGTCGGCGGGCACGAGGTGCAGGGTGGACCGCATCACGGTCGCCTTGACCACCACGCCGTCGGTCAGGGCCTCCTCGAGCGCCGCGATCGTCTGCCCCGAGCGCCGCGACCAGAGCGCGACGTACGGCATGTCGGCGTGCTGCGCCTGCAGGCCGCCCACCCGCCCGACGACGGCGGGGACGTCGTCGTCGGACCGGGTGAGCAGCTGCTGGCGCGCGAGGGTGGTGCGGTTGAGCGCGTCCGCCGTGATCGGGGTTGCCATGCGGTGTCGGGCCTCCGTCCGTGGTCGTGACCGACCCCGCCCGACCGTCCCGCGGCAGACCCGCGCGGCGCCGCGTCAGGCGAGCCGGCGCATCCAGCCGTGCCGGTCCGCGGCCCGACCGTACTGGATGTCGGTGAGCTCGGCACGGATCGCCATGGTGAGCTCGCCGGGCTCGCCGCCCGAGACCTGGTGGTCGAACGAGTCGCCGGCGAGCCGGCCGACCGGGGTGATGACCGCCGCGGTGCCGCACGCGAAGATCTCGCGCACGCTGCCGTCGGCGAGCCCCGCCGCGACCTCGGCGAGCGGGATCCGGCGCTCCACGACGTCGCGGCCGTGGTCGGCGGCGAGGCGCAGGATCGACGAGCGCGTCACGCCCTCGAGGATCGAGCCGGTGAGCTCGGGCGTGTGCACGGCCCCGTCCGCCATGACGACGAACACGTTCATGCCCCCGAGCTCCTCGAGGTACGTGTCCGACGTGGCGTCGAGGAAGCACACCTGGTCGAAGCCCTGCTCCTGCGCGATCATCTGCGGCAGGAGGCTGGCGGCGTAGTTGCCGCCGCACTTGGCGTCGCCGGTGCCGCCCGGCCCGGACCGGTGGTAGTCCTCGGCCACCCAGATCGACACGGGCTTGACGCCGCCCGCGAAGTACGGGCCCACCGGCGACGCGATGACCAGGTACTCCACCTCGGCCGCGGGCCGCACCCCGAGGAACGACTCGGACGCGAACATGAAGGGCCGCAGATACAGGCTGGAGTCCTCGCCGGACGGCACCCAGGCGAGGTCCGTGCGCACGAGCGCCGCGATGGACCCGATGAAGTCGTCCACCGACAGCCCCGGCAGCGCCAGCCGGTGCGCCGAGCGGGCGAACCGCGCCGCGTTGGCGTCGGGGCGGAAGGTCCAGACCGTGCCGTCGTCGTGACGGTAGGCCTTCATGCCCTCGAAGATCTCCTGCGCGTAGTGCAGGACGGCGGTCGCGGGGTCGAGCTGCAGGGGCCCGTACTTCTCGATGCGGCGGTCGAGCCAGCCGTCGCCCTGGCGCCAGCTGATGCGGGCCATGTGGTCGGAGAAGACGGTGCCGAACTTCGGCGCCTGCAGCGCGGCCTCGCGCTCGGCGTCGGGCGTCGGGCTGTCCGTCTCGCGCACGTCGAAGAGGGCGACGAGGTCCTCGAGCTCGGCCGGGAGGATGCCCGGTCGGTCGGTGCTCGCGGCGGAGGCGGTGGTGCTGGATGTGGTCATGATGCGGGGCCCTTTCACCGGGTGACCCCTGTAGTTTTCCACGACCGCGCATCCCGTGGGCACCGGCGTCGCTCCGACCACAGCGGCCACCCGGACACGAAGAAGACGGCTCGGAGGAGACGCCGGGTGATCGATGGGGATGACGGCCGGGGCGGGCGGTGGCTCGGACGACTCGTCCGACGGCGCGGCGCGGGTGGCGCCGCGCCGTCCGGTGACGACGGTGGGGCTGTCGTCAGCCGTTGACGCGAGCGGCGAGGTCGCGCCCGACCTCGGCCGTCGTGCGTACTCGGTCGCCGCGCTCCACGAGGTCGGCGGCGACGGCCGCCTCCACGCGGGCGGCCTCCTCGGCGAGGCCGAGGTGGTCGAGCAGGAGGGACACCGACAGCACGGTGGCGGTCGGGTCGGCCTTGCCCTGCCCGGCGATGTCCGGGGCGGAGCCGTGCACCGGCTCGAACATCGACGGCGCGGTGCGGTCCGGGTTGATGTTCGCCGACGCGGCGAGGCCGATGCCGCCGGTGATCGCGGCGGCCTGGTCCGTGAGGATGTCGCCGAACAGGTTGTCGGTGACGATCACGTCGAACCGCGACGGGTTGGTCGTGAGGAAGATCGTGGCGGCGTCGACGTGCAGGTAGTCCGTCGTGACGTCGGGGAACTCGGCGTTGACGGCCTCGACCGTGCGGCGCCACAGGTGCCCGGCGTGCACCAGCACGTTGTGCTTGTGCACCAGCGTGAGGTGCTTGCGGGGGCGGGCCTGCGCACGGGCGAAGGCGTCGCGCACGACGCGCTCGACGCCGAACGCGGTGTTGACGGAGACCTCGGTCGCGATCTCGTGCGGGGTGCCGACGCGCAGCGCGCCGCCGTTGCCCACGTAGGGGCCCTCGGTGCCCTCGCGCACGACGACGAAGTCCACCTCGCCGGGGTTCGCCAGCGGGCTCGTCACGCCGGGGTACAGCTTGCCCGGGCGGAGGTTGACGTAGTGGTCCAGGGAGAAGCGGAGCTTGAGCAGCAGGCCGCGCTCGAGGACGCCGGACGGCACGCTGGGGTCGCCGATGGCTCCCAGCAGGATCGCGTCGTGGCCCTTGATGGCCTCGAGGTCGGTGTCGGTCAGCGTCTCGCCGGTCGCGTGCCACCGGCGCGCGCCCAGGTCGAACTCGGTGGTGGAGACCTTGACGTCGGCCCCGGAGACCGCCGCCTCGAGGACCGCGAGGCCCTGCTCCACGACTTCGGTCCCGATGCCGTCGCCGGCCACCACTGCCAGGTCGATGCTCCGCGTCATGAGGGCGAGCCTAAGCCCGCGGGGTCATGATGCGGACAGAAATCTCATTCCTCGGACAGGCGGCGTCGTGACCTCGCAGGTCACGGGCGGCACCCCGACAATTCCCTTGGCCCGCGCGCCCCGCTCGCCCACGATCGCCCCATGACCTCGGACGACGACCTCCGGCCCTACTTCGACGCGGCCGCCGCGAACCTGACCTTCAACTCCCCGCTCGGCGCCGCGCGGGTGGCGGACCTCCTCGAGCGCCTCGCTCCCCCGGCCCCCGACGCCCGCGTCCTCGACCTGGGCTGCGGCTCGGGCGAGCTCCTGCTGCGGCTGTGCGCGCGGCACGGCCTCGCCGGCGACGGCGTCGACAAGCACCCGGGCGACCTCGAGCGCGCGCGGCGTGGCGCGGCGGAGCGCGGCCTCGGCGACCGGGTGGCCTTCCACGAGGCGGACGCGTCGGCATGGGACGGGACGGCGCCCGTGGTGCTGAACGTGGGTGCCGGGTACATCTGGGGCGACGCCCCGGACGCGTTCGCGGCCCTGCACCGGCACACCGCGCCCGGCGGCCTGCTGCTGTTCGGCGACGGGGTCTACGAGGCCGAGCCGGACGCGGACGTGCGCCGGGACTTCGGCGACCTGCCCGACCTCGCGGGCCTGGCCCGTGCCGCCACGGACGCCGGCTTGCGCGTGCTGCACGCCGCCACCTCCACGCAGGCCGAGTGGGACGACTTCGAGTCCGACTGGCGCGCCGGCATCGAGCGCGTCGGGACGCCCGGGGCGCGCGCCTTCGCCGACCGGCGACGCGACGAGTACCTGGGCGGCTACCGCGGCGTGGTCGGCTTCGCCTGGCTGGTCCTCACCCCGGCGTAGCCCCTCCCGGAGCGGTCAGCGCACGTGCCGGACCTCGGCGAGGTCCAGCCGCTCGTCGACGAAGCGGGCGCCGTCGGGCACGAACCCGTTGCGCTCGTAGAACCGGCGAGCCCGCGGGTTCTCCTCCGCGACCCAGAGCTGGGCCGGCACGTTGGGCGGAAGGACGGCGTCCAGCAGCCCCTGGCCGGCGCCCGTCCCGTGGTACGCCCCCAGCACGTAGAGGAGCCAGAGCTCGCGGTCGCGCACGGGGACATGACCGCCGACCTCCCGGCCCGCGGCGGCGAACGCGACGCCGACGACACGCCCGTCGGACTCCGCCACGACCGCGGTCAGCTCGCCGGCGAGCCAGCGCCGCCAGGTCGCGGTCCGCGCCTCGAGGGTGTCGGTCTCCCAGTGCTCCGCCGGGAGCAGTCCGCCGTACGTCTCCACCCACGACGTGTGGTGCACGAGGGCGCATCCCGGGGCGTCCTCGGGCGTGGCAGGTCGGATCGTGGCGGGTCCCGGGAACCGGCTCACGCGCGGAACAGCACCTTGAACCGCTCGCAGACGACGGGCATCGTCGGGTCGAACTCGCGCCCGATCTGCTCGAGCGTGCGGCGCCAGTAGCGCTCGTGCCCCGCGCGCCAGTCGGCGAGGGAGCGGTCGCCCTCGCCCTCGGCAGCGGCGTGCTCTGCGGTCACGTCGTCGAACGGCACGGTGTCGACCCGGGTGGTCTTGATGAGGAGGCGCGGCGCGCCGGTGCCGTCGAGCACGATCGACAGGTCGCCCTTGCGCGGCAGGGGCTCCTCCGCCGCCTCGTACTCCCACACGGCGGCCGCGGTGCCGGTCTTCACGCCGTCGAGCACCAGCTGGAGCAGCTCGTCGGCCAGCTCGGGCGAGTCGCCGAACGACCACGCCGGCGGCGGCACGACGTTCTCGGACCGCTCGCCCACCGCGCCGCCGTGGCTGGTGCGGCCGGCGCTCGGCCGGGCGACGTCCCAGAACTGCGTGATGCGGTCGGCCTGCTCGGCGTCGGTCAGCCCAGCGTTCGCGTCGTCGGTCATGCCGACCATCCTGCCAGGCCACGGCGCCGCAGGCCGGTGCGGCATGGCATGATGCCGGGATGTTCACGCGCGTCGCCGCCTACGCCCTCGTCGTCGAGGACGACCGCATCCTGCTCCCCCACTGGTCCGGCGGCACCGGGTCGGGCTGGACGATGCCCGGGGGCGGCATCGACCCCGGCGAGCACCCCGAGGACGCGGTCGTGCGCGAGCTCCGCGAGGAGACCGGCTACGACGTCGTCGTCGACGGCCTGCTCGGCGTGGACAGCATCGTCGTCCCCACGGAGCAGCGGTTCGACATCGGCCTCGGCGCCCCGATCGAGCCGATGCACGGCATCCGCATCGTCTACCACGCCCACGTCGTGGGCGGGAAGCTCTCGGTCGAGGCCGACGGCACCACCGACGGCGTCGCCTGGCACCACCTGTCCGACGTCGACGCCCTCGACCGTGTGGGCCTGGTCGACGTCGTCCGCGGCTGGGCGGGCCTGCTGAGCTGACGGGAGAACGCGCCCGGCCGCCGTCAGGCCGGGAAGAGCACCGTGAACCGCTCGCACACCACGAGCATCGACGGGTCGAGCTCGCGCCCGAGGGACGCGAGCGCGTCGCGCCAGGCCCGCTCGTGCTCCGTGCGCCACGACTCCAGCGTGCGGTCGCCCTCGCCCTCGAGGTGGGCGTGCTCGGCCGTGACCTCCGCGAACGGCACGATCTCGACCCGCACGGTCCGGATCAGTGCGCGCGGCTCGCCCCGGCCGTCCAGCACGATCGACAGGTCCCCCGGGGCGGGCACCGGGTCGCCGACGTCCTCGAACTCGACGACGAGCGACGCCGCGGCCGTCTTGCGCCCCTGGAGCACCAGGGCGAGGAGCTCGTCGGCGAGCCCGGGCGAGTCGCCGAACGACCATGCGGGCGGCGGGACGGCGTCCGCCGACCGCTCCCCCGACGCCCCGGCGGGGCCGGCGCGCCCGGCGCTCGGGCGGGCGGCGTCCCAGAACTCCGCGATGCGCGCTGCCGGCGGGTCGCCCGTCGGAGGACGGCTCGTGTGGTCGCTCATCCCGGACATCCTTCCTGGCCGACCTGTGTCCGCCCCCGGAGGGCCCCGGCACCTCCGGACGCACGTGCGGCCGCCGGCCGGGGGTCTCCCGGGCGGCGGCCGCGCGCGTCGCTGCTGACGGTGTGGGTCAGCGAGCGGCGCTGCCCTCCGTGTAGTCGGAGTCAGCGGGCTTGATCCACGAGAACATCTTCCGGAGCTCGCGCCCGGTGGTCTCGATCGGGTGCGCCTCGCCCTTCTCGCGCAGCGCGGTGAACTCGGGCGCGCCCGCGTCCTGGTCCGCGATGAAGCGCTCGGCGAAGGCGCCGTTCTGGATGTCCGCGAGGACGGCCTTCATGTTCTCCTTGACGTGCGGGTCGATGACGCGCGGGCCGGAGACGTAGTCGCCGTACTCGGCCGTGTCGGAGACGGACCAGCGCTGCTTGGCGATGCCGCCCTCGACCATGAGGTCGACGATCAGCTTCAGCTCGTGCAGCACCTCGAAGTACGCGACCTCGGGCTGGTAGCCCGCCTCGGTCAGCGTCTCGAAGCCGTACTGGACCAGCTGCGAGGCGCCGCCGCACAGCACGGCCTGCTCGCCGAAGAGGTCGGTCTCGGTCTCCTCGGTGAACGTGGTCTTGATGCCACCGGCGCGCAGGCCGCCGATGCCCTTCGCGTAGGACAGGGCGAGCTCCCAGGCGGAGCCGGACGCGTCCTGCTCGACGGCGACGATCACGGGCACGCCGCGGCCGTCGACGTACTCGCGGCGCACGAGGTGGCCCGGGCCCTTGGGGGCGACCATGAGGACGTCGTGGCCGGCCTCGGGCTTGATGTAGCCGAAGCGGATGTTGAAGCCGTGCCCGAAGACGAGCGCCGCGCCCTCGGCGAGGTTCGGGGCGATCTCGTCGCGGTAGACGTGCCGCTGGACCTGGTCCGGCGCGAGGATGACGACGACGTCCGCCTCCTTGACGGCGTCGGCGACGGTGAGCACGCGCAGGCCCTCGTCCTCGGCCTTCTTCGCGGACGCGGAGCCCTCGCGCAGGCCGACGCGGACGTCGACGCCCGAGTCGCGCAGGTTCAGCGCGTGGGCGTGCCCCTGGCTGCCGTAGCCGATGACGGCGACCTTGCGCTGCTGGATGATGGACAGGTCGGCGTCGTCGTCGTAGAACAGCTCAGCCACGGTGATGCTCCTCGGTCTCGATACTTCGAATCGGTACTGCTGGTCGGTTTCTCGGTGGTCACCGGCAGGGGTGACGGTACGCGAACGGCGTCAGGCCGTGCGTACCCGCTCCAGCGCTCGGTCGGTGATGGACCGCGAGCCGCGGCCCACCGCGAGCGTGCCGGACTTGACGATCTCGCGGACGCCGTACGGCTCGAGCGCGCTGAGCAGCGCGGACAGCTTCGCGTCGGTGCCCGTCGCCTCGACGACGACGGTGTCGGGCACCACGTCCACGACGTGGGCGCGGAAGAGGTCGACGACCTCCAGCACCCCGGCGCGGGTGGCGGCGTCGGCCCGCACCTTGACGAGCAGGAGCTCGCGCTGCACGGACGACTCCGGGTCGAGCTCGACGATCTTGATGACGTTGACCAGCTTGTTGAGCTGCTTGGTCACGTGCTCGAGCGGGTGCTCCTCGACGTCGACCACCACGGTGATGCGCGAGATCTCCTCGTGCTCGGTGGGGCCGACGGCCAGGGAGTGGATGTTGAACGCGCGCCGCGCGAACAGCGCGGTGACGCGGGTGAGGACGCCCGGCTTGTTCTCGACCAGCACGGACAGGGTGTGACGCGACATGGTGGCTCTCCGTCTCTGCTCGCGCCGGTCAGTCTTCGCGGTCCCACGCCGGCGAGATGCCGCGCGCGTACTGGATGTCGTCGTTCGGCACGCCGGCGGCGACCATCGGCCACACCATGGCGTCGCGCGAGACCTGGAAGTCGATGACCACGGGGCGGTCGTCGATCTCCTGGGCCCGCTTGATCGCGGCGTCGACCTCGTCCTCGCGCTCCACGCGGATGCCCTCGCAGCCGTACGCGTCGGCGAGCTTCACGAAGTCGGGGATGCGCTTGGTGCCGTGCCCGGTGTGCAGGTCGGTGTTGGAGTAGCGCTCGTCGTAGAAGAGCGTCTGCCACTGCCGCACCATGCCGAGGGAGCTGTTGTTGATCAGCGCCACCTTGATCGGGATGTCGTTGATCGCGCAGGTGGCCAGCTCCTGGTTGGTCATCTGGAAGCAGCCGTCGCCGTCGATGGCCCACACCTCGCGGTCGGGCTCGCCGACCTTGGCGCCCATCGCGGCGGGGACCGCGAAGCCCATCGTGCCGAGGCCCGCGGAGTTCAGCCAGGTGCGCGGCCGCTCGTAGCGGATGAACTGCGCCGCCCACATCTGGTGCTGCCCCACGCCCGCGGCGTAGATCGCGTCCGGGCCGGCGAGCTCGCCGAGGCGGGAGATCACGTGCTGCGGCGACAGGTGCCCGTCGGCGGTGGGCGTGTAGCCCAGGGGGTAGGTCTCGCGCCAGGTGTCGAGCTGGTGCCACCACGCCGCCAGGTCCGGCTTGCCCACCTTGGCGTGCTCGGCCTCGAGCGCCGGCACCAGGTCGGCGATCACCTCGCGCAGGTCGCCCACGATCGGCACGTCCACGGGGCGGTTCTTGCCGATCTCCGCGGGGTCGATGTCGGCGTGCACGACGGCGGCGCTCGGGGCGAAGCTCGACAGCCGGCCCGTGACACGGTCGTCGAAGCGGGCGCCGAGGGCGACGACCAGGTCGGCCTTCTGCAGCGCGGCCACGGCGGGCACCGTGCCGTGCATGCCCGGCATGCCGAGGTGCTGCGGGTGGCTGTCGGGGACGGCGCCCCGTGCGGTGAGGGTCGTGACGACGGCGGCGCCCGAGACGTCGACGAGCCGGCGCAGCGCCTCCGACGCGCCCGCGCGGATGACGCCGCCGCCCACGTACAGCACCGGGCGGCGGGCGGTGGCGAGCAGCTTGGCGGCCTCGCGGATCTGCTTGGCGTGCGGCTTCGTCACGGGGTGGTAGCCGGGCAGCGCCAGCTCCTGCGGCCAGGAGAACGTGGTGCGCGACGTCATCGCGGACTTGGCGATGTCCACCAGCACGGGGCCCGGCCGGCCGGTCGAGGCGATGTGGAACGCCTCGGCGATCGTGCGCGGGATCTCGTCGGGGTCCGTGACCAGGTAGGAGTGCTTGGTGATCGGCATCGTGATGCCGACGATGTCCGCCTCCTGGAACCCGTCCGTGCCGATGAGCGACTGCGCCACCTGACCGGTGATCGCCACCAGCGGCACCGAGTCCATGTGCGCGTCGGCGATCGGGGTCACGAGGTTCGTCGCGCCCGGGCCCGACGTCGCCATCGTGACGCCGACCCTGCCGGTCGCGTGGGCGTAGCCCTGGGCCGCGTGCCCGCCGCCCTGCTCGTGCCGCACCAGCACGTGGCGGATCTGCTTGGAGTCCATGAGCGGGTCGTAGAGCGGAAGGATCGCGCCGCCCGGGATGCCGAAGACGTTCTCGACGCCGACCGACTCGAGCGAGCGGACGATCGACTCGGCGCCGGTGACCTCCTCACCGGACACGGCTCGGTCGGCGGGGCGCGCGGTGCGCGCGGCCACCTGGGCGGGGGTCGGGTTCGGCTGGACCATCGGTCTCTCCTGCCGGTCGGTCTGGGCGAGGGGTCTGGCGAAAGGTGTCCGTGCAATAAAAAAGCCCCCGGTCCCGGGACGACGGGACTGACGAGGGTGAGCGCGCTGACGAAGCCTGGTGCGTGGGCCTAGTCGGCGCGCCCGGGAAGAAGTACTACGAGGATCGTCTGCACGGATCGAACGTTACGCCCGCCACCTCGCGATGTCACGTCGTGAGCCCGGTGTCCCACGATGCGGGACGCCGGGCTCACGACCAGGGGGTGACGCGAACGGTCAGCTCACGTCGCGGCGCCGGAAGACGACCGCAGCGACGAGCAGGACCACGACGGTGAGCGCGAGCAGGTAGAGCCCGCCCTGCGTCTGGGAGACCACCTTCTCGACCCAGGCGCACTCGACGATGCCGGACTCCCCCGGCGTGCACCGCTCGGTGTTGTAGACGGCGCCCCCCTGGAGCCACGCACCGAAGTTCACCACCGGGCTCCAGCGCTGGGCGACGTCGACGGACGCCGTCACGAGGGTCCCGACCCACGCGAGGACGGCGGCGACGCCGATCGCAGCCGCCGCGTGCCGGAAGATCGCGCCCAGCGCGGCCCCGACCATCGCGAGCGCCGTCGCCTCCACGACGAGGCGCCCGCCGAACCCGGCGATCTCCGCCCACCGCGACGACGTGAGGTCGCCGACCGTGCCGAAGCTCGCGTACACCGCGTAGACCCCGCCGATCACGGCGACCGTCCCGAGCACCGTCAGGGGGATCGTCCCCACACCGGCAGCGGCGGCCTTCGACCAGAACACCCGGCGGCGCCGGGGCTCGAACGTCAGCCACAGCCCGAGCGCGCCGGAACTCGTCTCGGCGGTCACGAAGCTCACGCCCAGCACGAACGCGATCGCGACGATCGCGAGCGCCGTGGTCGCGATGCGCTGCGTGCCCGACCCCCAGTCGCTCCACATCGCGGTGTCGAGCGCCGCGATCCGGGGGTCGACGTCGGCCGGGTCCAGCCCCCGCTCCTCGGCATAGGTGTCGAGGTCCGTGACGTCGGCGGCCGGCGGCACGAAGTAGGGCTGTGGCGGCAGGAACCACTCCAGCCGCGGCTCCATCTGGTCGCAGCCGTAGTCGACGGCCGGGTCGGGGTCGGCCTCCTCGGACTCCTTGCACTCCGCGACCTGCTCGTCGCCCGACTCCTCCCAGTTCGCCAGCTCCCGCTCGTACATCTGCTTCGCGTCCGCGAGCTCTGCCTCCGTGGGCGGCTTCGCGCTCCCGTACGCGGAGAACGCCGTCATCGCCGCGACCGCGAGCACCCCGACCAGCGCCCACCAGGTGAGCCGGCGGGCCCACAGCCTCCGCAGCTCCACGCGCAGCAGGCGGCTCATGCGTCCACCTCCGTCGTCGCGGCGTTCCCGGCGGCGTGCGCGGGCTCCGGCGGCGGGCCGCCCCGCTTGGTGCGGCCGCCCTTGTGGGTGTGGCCGCCCGGCGTCTCGTGCGCGGTCAGGCCGAGGAACACCGACTCCAGGTCGGCCTGCAGCGGCGCGAGCTCGTGCACCCAGACGCCGCGCTCGCCGAGCGCGCGGTTGACCTCCGCGGGGTCGGCGGCGCCGTCCACCACGAGCGCGTCGTGCTCGCGGCGCACCAGCAGACCGCCGGTCTCCAGCACGCTCGTCGCGATGGTGAGGTCCTGCGGCGACACGCGCAGCCGGACGGACCGCGTGGCGGTGCCGGCGCCGATGAGGTCGGCCACCCGGCCCGACGCGACGAGGCGACCGCGGGCGACGATCGAGACCGTGTCCGCGATCTGCTCCACCTCGGCGAGGATGTGGCTGGAGACCAGCACCGTCTTGCCCTGGTCGGCGAGGCCGCGCATCGTCTGGCGGATCTCCCGGATGCCGGCCGGGTCGAGCCCGTTGGTGGGCTCGTCGAAGATCAGCAGGTCGGGGTCCTTGAGGAGCGTCGCGGCGATGGCGAGGCGCTGCTTCATCCCGAGCGAGTAGGTGCGGTACTTGTCCCGCGCGCGCCCGGTGAGCCCGACCTCGTCGATGACGGCGTCCACGCGGCCCGCGGGCGCGCCGATCGCGTCGGCGAGCAGGCGGAGGTTGCGGCGGGCGCTGAACGCCGGGAAGAACTTGGGGCTCTCGACGATGGCGCCCACGCGGCCCACGACCTCGGGCAGCCGCCTCGGCACCTCGTGACCGAAGATCGTCGCGGTCCCCCGGTCGGGCCGGACCAGCCCGAGGAGCATGCGGATCGTCGTCGTCTTCCCGGAGCCGTTGGGGCCGAGGAAGCCGTGCACCCCGCCCACCGGCACCCGCAGGTCGAGGCCCTCGACCCCGACCGACCTCCCCCGCACGCTCCGGTACGTCTTGCGCAGGCCTCGCGTCTCGATCGCGAGCTCTGCGCCGACTGTCTCGGACACCGCCACCTCCTCGTGGCCGCGGAGTCACCGGGGCCCACATCGCCGCCCCGGGCGCTCCGGCGCGCGCCCCGGAGCATAGCGGCGAGCCGGGGTCGGTGGTGGAGACGCACCGGCCCCGGTCAGCGGCTTCTCAGACTTTCACCCGGTCAGTCGGCGCCCCACGCCTCC
Source organism: Isoptericola sp. NPDC057653 (assembly GCF_042799955.1). Classification (NCBI taxonomy): domain Bacteria; kingdom Bacillati; phylum Actinomycetota; class Actinomycetes; order Micrococcales; family Promicromonosporaceae; genus Isoptericola; species Isoptericola sp. NPDC057653. The sequence goes on from NZ_JBHVHP010000002.1 coordinate 1,226,266, forward strand.
GTGCGGCCCGGGACCACGGCGATGTCCACCTCGTTGCCCTCGGGGTCGGCCACGGTGCGCCAGAACGGTGACTCGGCGTCGCGCACCACGCGCCCGCCGGCGGCCACGGCCGCGGCGACCCGCGCGTCGGCGACGTCGGCCGGCACCATGACGTCCACGTGGATCCGGTTGCGCTGCTCGCGCGGCGCGTCCAGCTGCTGCAGGAACACCGACGGCCCGCGCAGCAGCGGGTCGTACAGGTCCGTCTCGCCCCGCTCCCGGTAGCCGAGCGCCGCGGCCCAGAACGCCTGCACGGCCGCGAGGTCCAGCGCGTCGAACGTGAGCTGCACGTCGCGCAGCTGGGCGGGCTCGGCGCGCAGGCCCAGGTCGCGGGCGGCGGCCTGCGCCTGCTGCGCCAGCCGCAGCCGGGCGTCGTCGATCCACCCGTCCTCCGGCGGCCCGACCCGAAGCGTCACCCCCGCGTAGCGGACGTCGGCGAACAGGGGCACGCCCGCCTCCTCCGCGGCGCGGGCCGCCCGCGCGACGAGCTCCACGCCCGCGTCGAAGCCGCCCGTCACGTAGTGCGCGCTGGCGCCCTGGAGCACCCGCCAGTCGTCCACGCCGCCCGCCGCGCGGAACTCCTGCGGGGTGAGCAGCCCCTCGGCCAGGTCCTCGTCGAAGCCCTCCCAGGCGACGACGTCGGCCTCGTTGCCCTCGGCGTCGGCGAGGGTCCACCAGTGCGGCACGAACTCCTCGGTCGTGACCCGCCCGCCGGCCGCGAGCGCCGCGTCGACGCGCGCCTGCCGCACGTCGTGCGGGACGAAGACGTCCAGGTGCAGCCGGTTGCGCAGCGGCCGGGGCTCGGACATCTCCTGGAACCAGATGCCGGGCCACCGGCCGTGCGGGTCCGCGAGGTCCTCGTTCGTGCGACGGTGCCCGAGGACGGCGCCCCAGAACGGCATGACCTGCTCACGGTCGGCGGCGTCGATCGTCAGCTCGACCTCCTGCAGCGCGGCCGGGTCGGCGGCGAGCCCGAGGTCGGCGGCGGTCGCCGACACCTCGCGGGCCAGGGCGACGTCCCGCTCGCTCAGCCCGTCGACGTCGTGCGACACGACACGCACGACGACGCCGTCCGGCCGCAGGTCCACGTCGGGGTGGTGGTTCGCGCCGTCCGCGAGCACCCGCACGTGCTCGAGGAGGACGGCGACCTCCCCCGGCGACCGGGTGCGGAAGAGGGCGCTCGCGCCCGTGCCGAGGGCCCGCCAGTCGGCGGTGCCCGCCGCGGCCTCGAACCCCGCCGGGGTGATCTCGTCGGCCATCGGCGCCTCCGTCCGTCGCGTGCCCGGGCCCGTCGCCCGGACCGCACCGGTCCACCCTGCCCCGGGGCCGCAGGCCTCGCGCGGCGAGGCCCGGCGTCAGCGGCGGCGGGCGGGCGACCAGCAGCGCGCGGTCGCGCCGATGCCGTTCCAGGCGACCACGGTGACCACGAGGGCGAGCACCGCCGCGGCGGTCTCCTCGCCCACCTCGGCCACCAGGCCGTCGACGACCGCGGCCGGCACCTCCGCCACGGACAGCCGCACCACCGCCTCGGCCAGCTCGAGCGCGGCACGCTCGGCCGCGGTGAAGAAGCTCGACTCGCGCCACACCGGCAGGGCCAGCAGGCGCTGCGCGTCCACGCCGGCGTCGAGGGCCGCCTGCGAGTGCAGGTCGACGCAGTAGGAGCAGCCGTTCAGCTGCGAGGCCCGCAGCCGCACGAGCTCGCGGACCGCGGGGGCGACGCCCGCGCGCTCGGCGTCGGCCGTGGCCGCGGCGTCCAGCGCGCCCATCGCCTCGGAGAAGGACGGCGCGAGATGGTCGACGTCCAGGCGGCGCGGGACGCGGACGAAGGGGGCGCGAGGAGCGGTGTCGGTGGTCATGTCCTCGACGCTACGCGCGGGTGGACCATCGCTACAGTGCATTCTGATGACGGATTCCTGGGCCAATTCCTCGGGCCTCGACCTGCACCTGGCGCTCGGGGCCGCGCGGCCCGGCCGGGACCTCGAGGCCGCGCTGCGCGAGGCCGTGACGGGCGGCCGGATCGCGCCCGGCGCCCGCCTGCCCTCGTCCCGGGCGCTCGCGGCGGACCTCGGCGTGGCGCGCAACACCGTCTCCGCGGTGTACGCGCAGCTCGCCGCCGAGGGCTGGCTCGCGTCGCGGGTCGGCGCCGGCACCTGGGTCGCCCGGCCCACGACCACGGCGTCCGCTCCCCCGGCGCCGCCGGAGCCCGTCCGGGACCTGCTCGACCTGCGCGGCGGCATCCCCGACGCCTCCGCGTTCCCACGCGCCGCCTGGGCCGCGAGCGCCCGCCGGGCCGCCGCCGACGCCCCCGCCGCGCACCTCGGGTACGGCGACCCGCTCGGCGACGCCGTCCTGCGCCGGAGCCTCGCCGCCTACCTGGCCCGCGTGCGCGGGGTCCGGTCCGAGCCCGGGTCGCTGGTCGTGACGCACGGCTTCGGCGAGCTGCTCGCACTGGTGTGCCGGGTGCTCGCCGCACGCGGGGCCCGGGGCGTCGCCGTCGAGCGGTACGGCCACGCCGCGCACCGCGAGGTGATCGAGGCGGCCGGGCTGCGGGTCGTGCCGGTGGCGGTGGACGAGGAGGGTCTGGACGTCGGCCGGCTCGCCGCCCTGCCCGGCGTCGACGCCGTCCTGGTGACGGCCGCGCACCAGTTCCCGACGGGGGCCGCGCTGGCCCCGGCGCGGCGGCGGGAGCTCGTCGCGTGGGCGGCGGGCACCGGGGCCCTGGTCGTCGAGGACGACTACGACGGCGAGTTCCGGTACGACCGGCGCGCGGTCGGGGCCCTGCAGGCCCTGGCCCCGGACCGGGTCGTGTACGCGGGCACGGCGAGCAAGGCGCTCGCCCCGGGGATCGGGCTGGCATGGGGCGCCGTCCCGCCCGCGCTCGTCGACGACCTCGCCCGCGAGCGCCGGCGGAGCGGGGTGCGGCCCGACCCGCTGGGGCAGCTCACCCTCGCCCGGTTCGTCGACGACCACGAGTACGACCGGACCGTGCGGCGCCGGCGCGCGGACTACCGCGACCGGCGGCGCCGGCTGCAGGAGGTCGTCGACGCGCGGCTGCCCGGGTGCCGGCTGGTCGGCATGGACGCCGGGCTGCACGGCCTCCTCGCCCTGCCGGTCGGCGTCCCGGAGCGGGCCGTCACCGGGGCGGCCGCCGCGCGCGGCCTGCGCCTGGCCGGCCTGGGCGACTTCGACGCCGCGGGACCCGGCGCGCCGGGCGCGGCCCCGCCGCACGTCGTCGTCGGTTACGGCGCCCCGCCCGGGCACCGCTTCGAGGCGGCGCTGGCGGCGCTCGTCGACGCGGTCAGTGCCGCAGGTGGTGGTGGTGCGGCTCGACCGGGACCTCCAGCTCGCGGGCGGCCTCGCTGATCCGGCGGGCCAGGTCGACGTCGCGCGAGGTCAGGCCGCCGGAGTCGTGCGAGGACGTGCGCACCGTCAGCGTCGCGTAGCGCAGGTCCACGTCGGGGTGGTGGTTCACGGCGTCCGCGATCTCGGCGATCGCGTCCACGAAGCGTGCCCCGGCCGCGAACGACCCGGTCTGGAAGACCGCCCAGGCGGAGCCGTCGTCCGCCTGCCAGTCCGCGACCCCGTCGGAGTGGTGGAACTGTCGGGGCGTGATCGAGTCGCTCATACGTCCAGCATCGCCTGCCGCCCCGGTGCTCGCTAGCCCTCGGCCTGACCTGCGGGGACGGGGTCGTCGTCGAACGCCGGCAGGCCGTCGATGCTGGTGCGGTTCTTCTGCCTCCGGTAGTCGGCCTGCCCCTCGGCGCCCTTGCGGTCCATGAACGGCGGCAGCAGGTCGCGCTCCCCCGCGTAGTCGAGCAGCGGCACCCCGTAGCCGCAGGAGTCCGACACCCGATGGACGTCGACCACGATCACCGCGCGGGCGCCCCGCCTCTCGGGGAACCGCGGCGCCCACGCGGCGTACTCGTCGTCGTACAGCGTCACGACCCGGCCGCGGCCGTGCAGCCGGACGATGTTCGGCGGGCCGTCGAAGGCGCAGAACATCAGGGTGATGCGCCCGTTCTCGCGCAGGTGCGCGACGGACTCCGCCCCCGACGCGGTGATGTCGAGGTAGGCGACGGTGTGCTCGTCGACCACCGAGAAGGAGCCGTCGATCCCCTTCGGCGAGACGTTGACGTGCCCGTCGCCCGCCAGCGGGGCGGTGGCGACGAAGAAGACGTGCTGGGACTCGATGAAGCTCCGCAGCCGGCCGTCGATGCGCTCGTGCACCTTTCCCATGCGGCAATCCTGCCCCCCGCGCGCCTCCCGGTCGACGGGCGACCGCCAGGTGGTCGCTCAGCCCAGGACGGCCCCGCGCGAGGCCGACTGCACCAGCTTCGTGTACTTGGCCAGGACACCCCGCGTGTACCCGTGCGCCAGCGGCGCCCAGCCGTCCCGGCGGGACTCCAGCTCCGCGTCGTCGACGAGCAGGTCGAGCGTCTTGCGCGCGACGTCGAGGCGGATGCGGTCGCCGTCGCGGACGAACGCGATCGGCCCGGCGTCGACCGCCTCGGGCGCGATGTGCCCCACGCACAGCCCGGTGGTGCCGCCGGAGAACCGCCCGTCGGTCACGAGCAGCACGTCCTTGCCGAGCCCCGCGCCCTTGATCGCCCCCGTGATCGCGAGCATCTCGCGCATCCCCGGCCCGCCCTTGGGGCCCTCGTAGCGGATCACGACGACGTCGCCGGCGGTGATCGTGCCGTCCTCGAGGGCGTCGAGCGCGGCGCGCTCCCGCTCGAAGACGCGGGCCGTGCCCTCGAAGACGTCGGAGTCGAAGCCCGCCGACTTCACCACCGCGCCCTCGGGGGCGAGCGACCCGTGCAGGATCGTGATGCCGCCCGTCGGGTGGATCGGCCGGTCCAGCGCCCGCAGGATCTTGCCGTCCGGGTCGGGCGGGTCGATGTCCGCGAGGTTCTCCGCGACCGTGCGGCCGGTGACGGTGAGGCAGTCGCCGTGCAGCAGTCCCGCGTCGAGCAGCGCCTTCATCACCACGGGCACCCCGCCGATGCGGTCGACGTCGTTCATGACGTAGCGGCCGAACGGCTTGAGGTCGCCGAGGTGCGGCACGCGGTCCGCGACCCGGGAGAAGTCGTCGAGCGTGAGCTCCACCTCCGCCTCGTGCGCGATGGCGAGCAGGTGCAGCACGGCGTTCGTGGACCCGCCGAACGCCATCACCACGGCGATCGCGTTCTCGAAGGCGTCCTTGGTGAGGATCTGCCGGGCGGTGATGCCGCGCCGCAGCAGCTCGACGACGGCCTCGCCGGAGGCCTGGGCGAAGGCGTCGCGACGGCGGTCCGCGGACGGCGGTGCGGCCGAGCCGGGCAGCGACATCCCGAGCGCCTCGGCGGCGGACGCCATCGTGTTGGCGGTGTACATCCCGCCGCACGCGCCCTCGCCGGGGCAGATGGCGCGCTCGATCCGGCCGACGTCCTCCTCGCTCATCAGCCCGCGGGCGCAGGCCCCCACGGCCTCGAACGCGTCGATGATCGTGACGTCCTTCTCCGTGCCGTCGGAGAGCTTCACCCAGCCGGGCATGATCGAGCCGGCGTAGAGGAACACGCTCGCGAGGTCGAGCCGCGCGGCCGCCATGAGCATGCCCGGCAGCGACTTGTCGCAGCCGGCGAGGAGCACCGAGCCGTCGAGGCGCTCGGCCTGCATCACCGTCTCCACGGAGTCCGCGATGACGTCGCGGGACACGAGCGAGAAGTGCATCCCCTCGTGCCCCATCGAGATGCCGTCGGAGACCGAGATCGTGCCGAACTCCAGCGGGTAGCCGCCGCCCGCGTGCACGCCGTGCTTCACCGCCTGCGACAGCCGGTCCAGCGAGAGGTTGCAGGGCGTGATCTCGTTCCACGAGCTCGCGACGCCGATCTGCGGTTTCGCGAAGTCGTCGTCCCCGAGCCCGACGGCGCGCAGCATGCCGCGGGCGGCCGTCGCCTCCAGACCGTCGGTGACCTGGCGGGAACGGGGCTTGAGGTCCGGGGTGGCTGCGGCGTCGGCGCTCATGGACCGAGCGTAGGGACCACGGCCCGCACGTGCGCGGCGGCGCGCGCGGCCAGCGCGGCGCGCAGCGCGGCGAACCGCGCGACGCCCGCCGTCCCCGGCCAGTCGTCCGGCAGCACGCCCGGCGGCAGCCCGGGGTCGCGGTACGGCAGGGGCCGCCAGTCGTCGACGGCACGCACCCAGCGCGCGAACGCCTCGGCCGGGTCGAGCGCCTCCCCGGCGGCCGGGTCGGGGTGGGCCGCCAGGAACGCCCGGTGCGCCCCCGCGAGGAGCGGCAGGTCCCACCAGCGGGCGACGGCGTCCGCGAGCGCCCCGGCGACGCGGGGCGTGCCGGTGAGGAACACCGTGGCCGCGTCGCGCAGGCCGAGCCCGTCGAGGATGCCCTCGACCTCGTCGGCCAGGTGGCCGGGGCAGATCCACAGCCCGTCCGCGACCGTGCCGCACCCGATGCCGGCCAGGCTGCGGCGCAGCCGGTGGCGCGCGTCGCGCCGCGCCTCGGGGATCGAGAACGACACCAGGCACCACGGGTCGCGGTCGCCCTGCGGACGGTAGGCGAAGATCCGCCGGTCGCCGCGCTCGAGCATCTCCTCCGCGCCCGGCGCGAGGCGGTACCCCGCCCGCCCGCCGGACTCCTCGGCCTCGAGCAGGCCCCGCGACTTCGCCCGCGAGACGGCCGACCGCGCCGCGCCGGGCGCGACCCCTGCCGCGCCGAGCAGCGCGACGAGGTCCGCCGCGGCCAGGTGCCCGCCCAGGTCGCGGGCGTACAGGCCCACGACCGTGCGCAGCAGCGACGTCGCGCTGCCGGGGCGGGCGTCCAGGTCGTCCAGGATCACGCGGTGCCCTCGACCCGCGCGGCGCCGGCCCCCGCGACCCCGACCAGCGCGTCCCGCACCGCCTCGACGCCGACGCGCACCTCGTCGAACGAGGTGGACAGCGGCGAGAGGCCGAGGCGCAGCCCGTTCGGGCGGCGGAAGTCGGGGATCACGCCGCGCTCCCACAGCAGGGGCAGGGTGTCGGCGAACGCGTCGTGGTCGACGGTCACGTGGCTGCCCCGGCGCTCGTCGTCCCGCGGCGACGCGACCCGCACGCCCAGGGGCACGAGCAGGTCGTCGACGAGCTCCAGCGCGAACCGGGTGAGCGCCACCGACTTGGCGCGGACGGCGTCCAGGCCGGCGTCGGCGACCAGGTCGAGCATGTCCTGCATCGCCAGCATCCCGACGATCGCCGGCGTGCCGGACAGGAAGCGCCGCACGCCGGCGTGCGGCGCGTAGGCGGGGCCCATCTCGAACGGCTCGGCGCTGCCCATCCAGCCCTGGATCGGCTGCACCAGCTCGTCCTGCAGGTCCGCGCGCACGTAGCCGAACGCGGGCGACCCCGGGCCGCCGTTGAGGTACTTGTAGGTGCAGCCGGCGGCGAGGTCGGCGCCCCAGCCGTCGAGCGCGACGGGCACCGCGCCGGCGGAGTGGCACAGGTCCCACAGCACCAGCGCGCCGGCGTCGTGCGCGCGCCGCGTGATCTCCGCGGCGTCGCTCACGTACCCCGAGCGGTACGCGACGTGGCTCAGCACGACCAGCGCCGTCCGCTCGCCCAGCACCGCGGAGACCTGGTCGGGCGTCACGCCGCCGTCGTGGTCCGGCTCGATCCAGCGCAGCGTGGCGCCGTGCTCGCGGGCGACGCCCTCCAGCACGAAGCGGTCGGTCGGGAAGTTGCCGGAGTCCAGGACGATCTCGTCGCGCCCGGCCGCCCGCGGCGCGGACAGCGCCGCGCGCACCAGCTTGTAGAGGACGACCGTCGTCGAGTCGGCGACGAACGTCTGGCCCGGTGCCGCGCCGAGGGCCACCGCGCCGATGCGGTCGCCGACGCGCAGGGGCAGGTCGTACCACTCCTCGTCCCAGCCGCGGATGAGGCGCGCGCCCCACACCTCGGGCGCGAAGCGGGCGAGCCGCTCGGCCGACGCCTTCGTCGGGCGGCCGAGCGAGTTCCCGTCGAGGTAGGCGGTCACCTCCGCGGAGTCGACGAACGCGGCCCTGAACCGGGCCAGCGGGTCGGCGGCGTCGAGCGCGGCGGCGCGGTCGCGACGGGTGGCGGCGTCGGTGGTCATGCGGCTCCTCCAGGTTCGGCGGGCTGGTCGGCGGGCTGGTCGGCGGGCTGGTCGGCGGGCTGGTCAGTGGCGGTGGGCGGGACGAAGGCGGGGTCCCGCAGGTCGGCGAGGTCGAGCACGACGGCGCGCGCGAGCCAGGCCGCGTGGACCGCGCCGACGTCCGCCTGCGCGGGCGCCGGGCCCGGCACGAACGACACGAGGCCGGCAGGCGGTTCGTCGCCGACCAGCGCCTGGAGCAGCGACCGCCGGCCGAGGCCGGCCGCCGCGAGGGCGGCGAGCTCGCGGGCGTTCAGCCCCACGGGCAGCGGTCCGTTGCCGAGGTCGGTGCCGTAGCGGACGCGTCCGCCCGCCACGGCGAAGCGGCGGACGTTGTCGAGCGCCACCTCGCGCTCGGGCGTGGGAGAGCCCCAGCCGTGGATGTCGAGCGTGCTGAGCCAGGTCAGGGGGCCCGGCGTCCTGGAGCCCCCCGTCGTCCCGCGGGTGGCCATGGCCACGAGCAGCTCGTCGGGCAGGCGCTCGCTGAACGGGGCGTGGGCCAGCCGGTCGACGCCCGCCGCGAACGCCCGCGCCGCCTGGCCCGGCCCCTCGGCGTGCGCGACGACGTCCCGCCCGTGCGCGTGCGCCCGGTCGACGACGGCGGCCAGGGTGGCGTCGTCGGGAGTCGGCCCGGCGTCGGCGTGCAGCGCGACCTTGACGAACGACGCCCCCGCGGCGACCTGCCGGTCCACGGCCGCGACGGCGTCCGCCGGGCTCGCGACCTCCTCGACCCAGCCGGCCGGGGCCCACGCCCGGTCGCTCGGGTACCCGCCCGGCGCGGTGAGGAACGCCCCCGCGTACGCGACGCGCGGGAGCGCCGGGTCGCCGGCCAGGGCCGCGACGTCGGCCGGGGTCCCACCCAGGTCGTGCACGGCGGCGACGCCGCGCGACCGCAGCGGCGCCGGGTCCACCAGCCCCAGGTGCACGTGCGCGTCCGTGAACGGCGGCAGCAGGGTGCCGGAGCCGGCCAGGCGGCTCCGCACCTCCGGCGGGACGTCGGCGGGGAGGACCACCGGGGCGAGGGCCGGGGGCACGAGGAGCGGGCCGGTCACGACCGCGCGCCCGGGCCGGCGGTCGCCCCGATCTCGGTGCGCACGGCGAACAGCTCGGGGAAGAACGTGAGGTCGAGCGCCCGCTGCAGGAACCCGACGCCGCTGGAGCCCCCGGTGCCGCGCTTGGTGCCGATGATGCGCAGCACGGTCTTCATGTGGCGGAAGCGCCAGAGCTGGAAGTTGTCCTCGAGGTCGACGAGCTCCTCGCAGGTCTCGTACGCCGACCAGTCCGACTCGGGGTCGGCGTAGATGCGGCGGAACACCTCGACGAGGTCGTCGTCGAGGGTGTGCGCGGTGGTGACGTCGCGGTCGAGCACCCGCTGCGGCACGTCGTGGCCGTGCCGGGCGAGGTAGCGCAGGAACTCGTCGTACACGCTCGGCTCGGCCAGCAGCCGGGCGAGCTCGGCGCGCGCCTCGGGCTCGGCGTCGAACACCGCGAGCATGCGGGCGTTCTTGTTGCCGAGCAGGAACTCGACGGCCCGGTACTGCCAGGACTGGACGCCGGAGGCGTTGCCGAGGAACCCGCGGAACTGGGCGTACTCGCTCGGCGTGAGGGTCGCGAGGACGGACCACTGCTCGGTGAGCGTGCGCTGCACGTGCTTGACGCGGGCGATGCGCTTGAGCGCCGCCCCGAGCTCGTCCGCCGCGAGGAGGTCGCGGGCGGAGACGAGCTCGTGCAGCACCAGCTTGAGCCACAGCTCCGTGGTCTGGTGCTGCACGATGAACAGCATCTCGTCGTGGTGCGCCGGCGTGCTGATCGGCTCCTGGGCGGCCAGCAGGCGGTCCAGGTGCAGGTACGAGCCGTAGGTCATGCGCTCGCGCAGGTCGGTGACGATCTCCGGCTCGAGCTCCCGCTCGTTGGGCGCGGCGGACGTCGGGGCAGGCTGCGGCGGCTGGTCGACCATGCCGCGAGCCTATGCCACGAACGTGACGCCCGGCCAGATCGTGCAACACCGGGCGCCGGGGGCGACCCGGCGCCCGGCGACGTCAGCGGCGCGCGATAAGCGACACGTCCCGCACGGCACCCCGGTCCGCGGACGTCGCCATCGCGGCGTACGCCTGCAGGGCCGGGGACACGTAGCGGTCGCGGTTCTCCGGCTGCCACGGGTTCTCCCGGGCCTCCATCTTGGCGCGGCGCTCGGCGAGCACCTCGTCCGGCACGTTGAGGCGGATCAGCCGGGTGTCGACGTCGATCTCGATCTCGTCGCCGTCCTCGACCAGCCCGATGACGCCGCCCGCGGCCGCCTCCGGCGACACGTGGCCCACGGAGATGCCGCTCGACCCGCCCGAGAACCGGCCGTCGGTGATCAGCGCGCAGACCTTGCCCAGGCCGCGGCCCTTGATGAACGACGTCGGGTAGAGCATCTCCTGCATGCCCGGGCCGCCGGACGGGCCCTCGTAGCGCACCACCACGACGTGGCCCGGCTGGACCTGCTTGGTGAGGATCTTCTCGACCGCGTCCTCCTGCGACTCGCAGACCAGCGCGGTGCCGACGAAGTGGAAGACGTCCGGGTCGACGCCCGCCGTCTTGAACACGGCGCCGTCCTCGGCCAGGTTGCCGCGCAGCACGGCCAGCCCGCCCTCCACGGTGTACGCGTGCTCGAGGTCGCGGATGCAGCCCCCGGCCGCGTCCGTGTCGAGGCTCTCCCAGACGTTCGACGTCGAGAAGGCCTGCGTAGTGCGCACCCCGCCGGGCGCGGCGTGGAACAGCTCGACCGCCCGGTCGGTGGCCTTGCCGCCGCGCACGTCCCAGTCGTCGAGCCAGCCGCGCAGCGTGGGCGAGTGCACGGACGTCACGTCGTGGTCGAGCAGGCCGGCGCGGTCCAGCTCGCCCAGCAGGGCGGGGATGCCGCCGGCGCGGTGCACGTCCTCCATGTGGTAGTCCGGGTGGTTCGGCGCCACCTTGCTCAGGCACGGCACGCGGCGGCTGATCTGCTCGATGTCGGAGAGGTCGAAGTCGATCTCGCCCTCCTGCGCCGCGGCCAGGATGTGCAGCACCGTGTTGGTGGAGCCGCCCATCGCCACGTCGAGGGCCATCGCGTTGGAGAACGCCGCCTTGGTGGCGATCGACCGGGGCGCGGCCGAGTCGTCCTCGTCGTCGTAGTACCGCTTGGCCAGGTCGACGATGGTGCGCCCGGCCTCGAGGAAGAGCTCCTTGCGGGCGGCGTGCGTGGCCAGGGTCGAGCCGTTGCCCGGCAGCGACAGGCCCAGCGCCTCGGTGAGGCAGTTCATCGAGTTCGCGGTGAACATGCCCGAGCACGAGCCGCAGGTGGGGCAGGCGTTCTCCTCGACCTGGGCGAGCGCCTCGTCGGACACGTTGTCGTCGGCCGAGTAGTTGATCGCGTTGATGAGGTTGAGCGGGGTCTTCGCAACGCCGTCGGCGACGATCGCCTTGCCGGCCTCCATCGGCCCGCCGGACACGAAGATCACCGGGATGTTGAGGCGCAGGGCCGCGTTGAGCATGCCCGGCGTGATCTTGTCGCAGTTCGAGATGCACACGAGGGCGTCGGCGCAGTGCGCGTTGACCATGTACTCGACGGAGTCGGCGATGAGGTCGCGGCTCGGCAGCGAGTAGAGCATGCCGCCGTGGCCCATCGCGATGCCGTCGTCCACGGCGATGGTATTGAACTCCTTCGCCACGCCGCCGGCCTCCTGGATGGCGGAGGCCACGAGGTCGCCCATGTCCTTGAGGTGGACGTGCCCGGGGACGAACTGCGTGTAGGAGTTCGCGATCGCGATGATCGGTTTGCCGAAGTCGCCCGCGCCCATGCCGGTGGCGCGCCACAGCGCGCGGGCACCGGCCATGTTGCGACCGTGGGTGGACGTCCGAGAGCGCAGGGGACGGCTCATGTCAGCTCCTTCGACGAGTGGTGCCACGCCGTCACGGACGGCGCGCACGAGCACGCTACGCCCGCCGTCCCGCATCGCGGGCAATCGTCCGAACTATGGTCGTTTTGCCTGCTGAAACGCCACGAAGATCACGAAACGGTTGCGACGCCCGGGCAACCTTGGCATGTTGGGCACGGTTCGTCAGTGATCCATCCAAATTCGACGAAGACGTCGTCCGGCGGACCACATCCTCGCGCGACCGGCCCGACGGGGGGCCGGCCGCACCGGGTCACCCGACCCCAGCACCACGCAGCGCACCACGATCAGGGAGCTCACTCATGACCGCGACCGCCGCAGGCAGCAGCACGACCCGCACCACGACCTCCGCCCGCACCCGCGCCGAGGAGGACGCCGCCACGCACGTCGTCACCCGCCCGGCCGCGCGCCGCGCCCTGGCGCTGTGTCGCATCCTCCTGGCAGGCGTCTTCCTGTGGCCCGTCCTCGACAAGACGTTCGGCCTCGGCTACGCCACCCCCGCCGAGCGGGCGTGGCTGTCCGGCTCCTCCCCCACGGCCGGCTACCTCGGCTCCATCGAGAGCCCGCTCGCCGCCGGCTTCGCGGCGATGTCCGGCCCCGTCGTCGACTGGCTCTTCATGCTCGGCATGCTCGGCACGGGCCTGGCCCTGCTGCTCGGCGTCGGGCTGCGCGTCGCCGCCGTGGCCGGCGGCCTGCTCATGCTCTCCCTCTGGGCCTCCGTCTGGCCGTTCGCCGCGGGCTCGCAGAACCCCGTCGTCGACCAGCACCTGCTGTACGTGACGCTGCTCGTCACGCTGGCGCTCACCCGCGCCGGCGACACCTGGGGCCTCGGTCGCGCCTGGGCCGCCTCGCCGGTGCCGGGCAGCGCCACCTGGCTGCGCTGACCGCACGCCGGCACCCCACGGCGCCGGCGCGTCACGCGCCGGCGCTGTGGGTGCGCTCCATCTCGTCGGCGTGGCGAATGTGCCGCGTGACCCACGGCGCGAGCAGCAGCAGGATGCCCGCGAACGCGAGCGCCACGACCCCGATCCCGCCGAAGTACGCCGTGTCCGACACCCCCTCCGTCGCCTCGATCGTCTGCGCGGTGATCGCCTGGCCCGCGGCGGACGAGAGGAACCACAGCGCCATCGCCTGACCCCGGAAGGCCCGGGGCGCCAGCAGCGTCGTGGCCGCGATGCCGACCGGCGACAGGCACAGCTCGCCGAGCGTCTGGATGACGTACACACCGCCGAGCACCCACGGCGGTGCCAGCTCGCCCGCGAACACCTCGGACATCCAGGCGAGGAACAGGAACGACAGCGCCGCGAGCGTGAGCCCCATGACGAACTTGTAGGCCGTGGGCGGCCGGTCGCCCGTCCTCGTCCAGAGCCACGCGAACACGGGCGCCAGGATGATGATCGACGCCGGGTTGATCGACTGGAAGAACGCCGGCGACAGCTCGATGCCGAACAGCATCAGGTCGGTGCGGTCCGCGGCGAACTGCGTCAGCGTCGTCGCCGCCTGCTCGAAGATCATCCAGAAGAGCATCGCCGCGATGAACAGCGGCACGTAGGCGACCACCCGGGGGCGCTCGGCGTCCGTCACCCGCTTCGACCGGTACATGACGGTCAGCAGCACGACCGGCGTCGCCAGCGCGAGGTAGGACACCGCGTCGATGAAGGTGCCGGTGCCCCACCCGCCGGCCATCAGCACGGCCAGGAGGGTCGCGACCACGATGGCGCCCACCACGATCAGGCCGAGGCGGACCACCGCGGGCCGGTCCGCCGGCGTGATCCGGTTCGGCACGTCCGTGCCGGCCTTGCCGAGGTACTTGTAGCCGGCGACGAAGAAGACCAGCGCGATGCCCATGCCGATCGCGGCGACGGAGAAGCCCGCGTGGTAGCCCCACTGGCGCTGCACGAAGCCGACGATGAACGGCGAGAAGAACGACCCCAGGTTGATCCCCATGTAGAAGATCGAGAAGGCCGGGTCACGACGCGGGTCGTCGCGGGAGTACAGCTCGCCGACCATCGAGGACACGTTCGGCTTGAGCAGCCCGGTGCCGAAGGCGACCAGGCCGATGCCGAGCATCGAGAAGGCGTAGGTCGGCACGGTGAGGGACACGTGCCCTGCGGCGATGATGATGCCGCCGTAGAGGACGGACCGGCGCGCCCCGATCACGCGGTCGGCCAGCCAGCCGCCGACCACGGACAGCAGGTAGACGGACGTGCCGTAGATGGAGACGAACGCGGCGCCGGTCGTCGCGTCCATCCCGAGGCCGCCGTTGGCCACGGTGTCCGTGAGGTAGAGCAGCAGGATGGCGCGCATCCCGTAGTAGCTGAACCGCTCCCACGCCTCCGTGGTGGCGAGCGTCATCAGCCCGCGCGGGTGGCCGAAGAAGGCGCGGTCCCCCTCGTGCTCCGGGTGCGGCGCCGCCGTCGGCGCCTGATCGGTCATGGAGTCGACTCTGACACCGGGACCGGCGACCTGCGACCGGTGACCGGGCTTCCACCCGCACCTCCGCCGCGGTCGGGACCCGGTCGAGGTCGGGTGGGGGTCGGGTGGGGATCCGGTCGGGAGCCGGGCGGGCACGTACGGTGGGCGGATGCCGACGACGAGCGTGCTCTGGTTCCGCCGCGACCTGCGCCTCGCCGACAACCCCGCTCTCGTGGCCGCCGTCGAGGCGGCCCGCGCCGGCGGCGGCGAGGTCGTGGGGCTCTACGTCCTGGACGACGCGCTGTGGGCGGCGGCGGGGTCGAACCGCCTGGCGTACCTGGTCGCCTCCCTCCGCGCCCTCGACGCCACCTGCGACGGCCGGCTGGTGCTCCGCCGCGGCGACCCTCGCGACGTCGTGCCGGGCGTCGCCGGGAGCGTGGGCGCCGCCGAGGTGCACGTGGCCGCGAGCCACGAGCCGTACGGCCGGCGCCGGGACGAGGCCGTGGAGGCCGCGCTGGCCGGGGCCGGCGCCCGCCTGGTCCGCACGGGTTCCGCGTACGCGGTCTCGCCGGGCCGGCTGCGCACCGGCGCGGGCACGCCCTACCAGGTGTTCACCCCGTTCCGCGGCGCGTGGCTGGAGCACGGCTGGCGGGCGCCGGCGCCGCGACCGCGCGAGATCCCCTGGGCGTCGCTGCGCACGGACGACCTGCCCGACGCCGCACCGACCGCCGAGCACCTGCCCCGCGCCGGCGAGGACGCCGCCCGGCGCCGGTGGCACACGTTCCTGCGCGACGGCCTCGCGACCTACGGGACGGACCGGGACCGGCCGGACCGCGCGGGCACGTCCGCGATGTCCGTGCACCTGCGCTGGGGGGAGGTCCACCCGCGGACGCTGCTGGCCGACCTCGGCGAGGCGCAGGCCGGCGGGGCGCCCGCGGACGACGTCGCGACGTTCCGCTCCGAGCTGGCGTGGCGCGAGTTCCACGCGGACGTGCTGCACCACCGTCCGGACGCGCGCGCCCGCCCGCTGCGCGCCGTCGTGCCGGACGACTCCTGGGCGACGGGTGCCGCCGGCGACAGCGCCTTCGAGGCCTGGGCCGCGGGGCGCACCGGGTACCCGCTCGTGGACGCCGGGATGCGCGAGCTCCTCGCGACCGGGTGGATGCACAACCGGGTGCGGATGGTGGTCGCGTCGTTCCTCGTCAAGGACCTGCACGTGCGCTGGCAGCGCGGGGCGGCACACTTCATGGCCCACCTGGTGGACGGCGACGTGTCGCAGAACCAGCTCAACTGGCAGTGGGTGGCGGGCACCGGGCACGACGCGGCCCCGTACTTCCGCGTCTTCAACCCGGTGACCCAGGGGAAGAAGTTCGACCCGGACGGCGACTACGTGCGCCGCTGGGTGCCCGAGCTGCGAGACGTCCCCGGCCGCGGCGTGCACGAGCCGTGGAAGCTGCCCGCGCCGCCGGAGGCCTATCCGGCCCCGGTCGTCGACCACGCGCACGAGCGGCGCGTCGCGCTCGACGACTTCGAGCGCGCGCGCCGCCGGTGACGTGTCGTCGGCCTGACCCCGACGGTCAGCGCCGGTCCAGCCGCACCTGCCGGTTCACGTCCTTGTAGAGCAGGTAGCGGAAGGGCTTGGGGCCGCCGGCGTAGCAGGCCTGCGGGCAGAAGGCGCGCAGCCACATGAAGTCGCCCTCCTGCACCTCGACCCAGTCGCCGTTGAGGCGGTAGACCGCCTTGCCCTCGAGCACGTACAGGCCGTGCTCCATGATGTGGGTCTCCGCGAACGGGATGGAGCCGCCGGGCTGGAACGTCACGATGTTGACGTGCATGTCGTGCGCGAGGTCGTCGGGGTCGACGAACCGGGTCGTGGCCCAGGCGCCGTCGGTGTCGGGCATGGGGCGGGGCTCGACGTCCTGCTCGCGGGTGACGAAGGTCTTGGCCTCGTAGCCGTCGACACGCTCGTAGACCTTGCGGACCCACTGGAACGCGGCCTTGGCGTCCGAGCGGTTGTGCAGCGCCCAGGCGTCGCCGGCCGCGAGGTAGGCGTAGCCGCCCGGCTCGAGGACGTGCTCGGCGCCGCCGACGGTGAGCACCAGGGTGCCCTCGGTGACGAAGACGACCGACTGCACGGTCTCCTCGACCTCGCCGCGGTCGGTGCCGCCGCCCGGGGAGACCTCGACGACGTACTGCGCGAACGTGGTCGCGAAGCCCTCGACGGGGCGAGCGAGCACCCACAGCCGCGTCTTGTCCCAGCCCGGCAGGTTGGAGGTGACGATGTCGCGGAGCACGCCGCGCGGGATGACGGTGTACGCCTCGGTGACGATCGCCCGGTCGGTCAGCAGCTCCTCCTGCCCGGGCAGCCCGCCCTGCGGGGTGTAGTAGCGGGTGGTCTGCGGCCCTGGCTGTGTCATCGTCACGCTCTCCTCGCTCGTGGTCCTGGCGACTGAACCCCGGTTCTTTCGTTCAGTGGAATTCAGATTCTGCTCTGTGAGATTAGTGCGGGCGCGTCCCGGCGGTCAAGCGACCTCCCCATCCTCGCCGCGCCGACGGCGACAGACGACCGCGACCGCCCCGGACACGACGACGCCGGCACCCGCGGGGTCGCGGGTGCCGGCGTCGTCGTGCGTGGGGCGGGGCGCTTAGTCCGTGCCGGCCCCCGCGCGGAACTCGTCCTCGAGGATGCCCATGACGATGGCGTCCGCCCAGCCCTGCCCGTCGCGGAAGGCGTCGCGCAGGCGACCCTCCTCGCGGAAGCCGAGCGAGTCGTACAGGGCGCGCGCCCGGGGGTTGATGCTCGTCACGGCGAGGCTCACCCGGTGCAGGCCCAGGCCGGCGCCCGCGCGGTCGAACGCGAACCGCAGCACCTCGCCGATGGCCTCGCGCCCGTACCCGCGGCCGCGGTAGTCGGGCATCATCCGCAGGCGCAGGTTGGCCGACATCAGCTGCAGGTCCACCTGGTCCAGCGAGATCTCGCCCAGGAGGTCGTCGCTGACGAGCTCCCCGTCCCGCACGGCCGCCGACGTGACCGCCCAGTCGTACCGCCCGGGCAGGTCCGCCGCGTCCGCCGCCCACGAGCCCACCTCGGCGCGGGACGAGGCACCGCTGGTGCCCATCCCCGAGAGCCGGCCGTTGTCGGGGTCGCGCAGCGACGCCCACAGGCGGTCGGCGTCCCCGGCCTCGAGCGCGCGCAGGCGCACGAGCTCCCCGTGCAGGACGGGCGAGCGCATCAGCCGATCCTCTCCAGCACCAGCTCGCGCACGCGCTTGGCGTCCGCCTGCCCCTTGGTGGCCTTCATGACGGACCCGATGATGGCGCCGACCGGGCCCTGGTTGCCGCCGCGGACCTTCTCCACGATGTCCGGCTGGGCCGCGAGCGCCGCGTCGATCGCCTCGAGCAGCGGGCCGTCGTCGGAGACGACCTCCAGGCCGCGGGCCACGACGACCGCCTCCGGGTCGCCCTCGCCGGCGAGCACGCCGTCGAGCACCTGCCGGGCGATCTTGTCGTTGATCCGGCCGGAGTCGACGAGCTGCTGGAGCTCGCCGATCTGCGCGGGCGTGATCGCGAGCTCGGCGAGCTCGACCTCGTCCTGCTTGGCGCGGCGGGCCAGCTCGCCCATCCACCACTTGCGCGCGGCGGCCGGGCTCGCGCCCGCGGCCACCGTGGCCTCGACGAGGTCGAGCGCGCCCGCGTTCACGACGTCGCGCATCTCGGCGTCCGCGAAGCCCCACTCGTCGTGCAGGCGGCGGCGCCGGGCCTGCGGCAGCTCGGGCAGGGTGGCGCGGATCTCCTCGACCCACTCGCGCGAGGGGGCGACCGGCACGAGGTCCGGCTCCGGGAAGTACCGGTAGTCCTCGGCGTCGGACTTCACGCGGCCGGGCGACGTCGAGCCGTCCTCCTCGTGGAAGTGGCGCGTCTCCTGGATCACGGTCTGCCCCGCGTCGAGGAGCGCGGCCTGCCGCGAGACCTCGTAGCGCACGGCCCGCTCGACCGACCGGAAGGAGTTGACGTTCTTCGTCTCGGTGCGCGTGCCGAGGGGCGACTCGGGCGTCGGGCGCAGCGAGAGGTTGACGTCGGCGCGCACGTTGCCGCGCTCCATGCGGGCCTCGGAGACGCCCAGCACCCGGAAGATGTCGCGCAGCGCCTGCACGTAGGCGCGGGCCACCTCGGGCGCCCGCTCCCCCGCGCCGGTGATCGGCTTGGTGACGATCTCCACCAGCGGGACGCCGGCGCGGTTGTAGTCGACCAGCGAGTACTCGGCGCCGTGGATGCGGCCCGCGGACCCACCGACGTGCGTGTTCTTGCCGGCGTCCTCCTCCATGTGCGCGCGCTCGATCTCGACGCGGTGCACCGTGCCGTCCTCGAGCTCCACGTCGAGCCAGCCCTCGAAGGCGATCGGCTCGTCGTACTGCGACGTCTGGAAGTTCTTCGGCACGTCCGGGTAGAAGTAGTTCTTCCGGGCGAAGCGGCAGGTCTCCGCGATCTGGCAGTTGAGCGCCAGGCCGATGCGGATCGCGTACTCGACGGCGGTCCCGTTGACGACGGGCAACGCGCCCGGCAGGCCGAGCGAGACCGGCGTGGTCTGCGTGTTCGGCTCCGCGCCGAACGACTGCTCCGCCGCGCAGAACATCTTGGTGCGGGTGCCGAGCTCGACGTGCACCTCGATGCCGAGCACCGGGTCGTAGCGGCGCACAGCGTCGTCGTAGGCGACGAGAGCAGGGGTCGTGGTGGTCACAGCGATGATCTCCGTTCGTCAGCCCAGCTGGGGTGCGCGCGACAGCAGCGGGGCGCCCCAGGTGGACTCGAGGGCCGACTCGAGCGCGGCGCCGACACGGTAGAGGCGGTCGTCCGCCTTCGCCGGCGCGAGGATCTGGAACCCGACGGGCAGGCCGTCGTCGGACAGGCCGTTGGGCACCGAGATGCCCGGCACGCCCGCGAGGTTGGCCGGGATGGTCGCGACGTCGTTGAGGTACATCGCGAGCGGGTCGTCCAGCTTCTCCCCCAGCGGGAACGCCGTGGTGGGCGCCGTGGGCGAGACCAGCACGTCGGCCTGCGCGAACGCCGCGGCGAAGTCGCGCTGGATGAGGGTGCGGACCTTCTGCGCGCTGCCGTAGTAGGCGTCGTAGTAGCCGGCCGAGAGGGCGTAGGTGCCGAGCACGACGCGGCGCTTGACCTCGTCGCCGAAGCCGGCGCCGCGGGTGGCCGCCATGACGCGCTCGGCGGTGATCGGCCCGTCGGTGGGCTCGACGCGCAGGCCGAAGCGCATGCCGTCGAACTTCGCGAGGTTGCTCGACGCCTCCGCCGGCATGATCAGGTAGTACGCGGCGAGCGCGTAGTCGAAGCTCGGGCAGGAGACCTCGACGACCTCGGCACCGGCCTGGGTCAGCAGCTCGAGCGACTCGTGGAACCGGGCCAGCACGCCCGGCTGGTAGCCCTCGCCCTGCAGCTGCGTCACGACACCCACGCGCAGGCCGGACAGGTCGCCCAGCGCGCCGGCGCGGGCGGCCTCGACCAGCGGCGGCAGCGCCTCGGGGATGGACGTGGAGTCGCGGGGGTCGTGCCCGCCGATGAGCTCGTGCAGCAGCGCGGAGTCCAGGACCGTGCGGGTCACGGGCCCGGCCTGGTCCAGCGACGACGCCATCGCGATGAGGCCGTAGCGGGAGACCCCGCCGTAGGTCGGCTTCACGCCGACGGTGCCCGTGACGGCGCCCGGCTGGCGGATCGAGCCGCCGGTGTCGGTGCCGATCGCGAGCGGCGCCTCGAAGGCGGCCACGGCGGCCGCCGAGCCGCCGCCCGAGCCGCCCGGGATGCGGTCGAGGTCCCACGGGTTGTGGGTGTTGCCGAACGCGGAGTGCTCCGTGGAGGAGCCCATCGCGAACTCGTCCATGTTCGTCTTGCCGAGGATCGGCAGGCCCGCGGCCCGGATCTTCTCGACGAGCGTCGCGTCGTAGGGCGGGATCCAGCCCTCGAGGATCTTGGAGCCGGCGGTCGAGGGCATGCCCTTCGTCACGACGACGTCCTTGACGGCGATCGGCACGCCGGCCAGCGGGTGCAGCTCCTCGCCGGCGGCGCGGCGGGCGTCGACGTCGGCGGCCGTGGCCAGCGCGTCCTCGTCGCTCACGTGCAGGAACGCGTGCACGTCGCCGTCGACCGCCGCGATGCGGTCCAGGTGCGCGCGCGTGACCTCGACGCTCGAGGCCTCCTTGCGGGCCAGGGCGTCGGCGAGCTCCGCCGCGCTGAGGCGGGTCAGGTCCGTCATCTCACTCCTCCCCGAGGATCTGCGGCACGGCGAAGCGCCCGTCCTGGGCGTCCGGCGCGGCGGCCAGCACGTCCGCCACGGGCAGCGCGGGCTGCGGCACGTCCTCGCGGAACACGTTGGTCATGGGCAGCGGGTGGCTCGTCGCGGGCACGTCGGGGGTGGCGACCTCGTTCACGCGGGCGATCGAGTCGACGATGACGTCGAGCTCGCCGGCGAGCCGGTCGACCTCGTCGTCGCGCAGGTCGATCCGGGCCAGGGCGGCGACGCGCGCGACCTCGTCTCGGGAGATGGTGGACATGGCCGCCAGTCTAGTGGTCGGCACGTGTCCGGGACGTTGTCCCCGCATGACGAAACGGCCGGGACCATGTCACACGGACCATGGTCCCGGCCGTCACGCACCGGCGGTGCTCGGCGCCCCCGTCGCAGCCGAGCGTGCCGGGTTCCTCAGTCCATCCGCTCGTAGGCGGCCGTCGTGAGGAAGTCGATGTACTCGTCGGCGACGGCGACCTCCATGAAGGTGGTCCGCGCCTCGTCGTAGTCGGCGGCGTCGCCCGGGAGCTTCGCCACCTCCTCCTCGACGACGCGGTCGACCAGCTCGCGGGTCACCTTCTCGCCCGAGTCGGCGAGGACGACCCCGTTGTGCAGCCACTGCCACACCTGCGACCGGGAGATCTCCGCGGTCGCGGCGTCCTCCATGAGGCCGAAGATGGCGACGGCCCCGAGGCCGCCGAGCCAGGCGCGCAGGTACTGGATGCCCACGGACACGTTGTTACGCAGGCCCGCCTCGGTGACCGTGCCCGGCGTCCTGTCCACGGACAGCAGGTCCGCGGCGGTCACGTGCACGTCGTCGCGGGTGCGGTCGATCTGGTTCGGCCGCTCCCCCAGCACCTCGGTGAAGACCTCCTTGCACGTGGCGACCATGCCCGGGTGCGCCACCCAGGAGCCGTCGAAGCCGTCGCCGGCCTCGCGGGCCTTGTCCGCGCGGACCTTCGCGTACGCCTGCGCGTTGGCCTCGGCGTCCTTGCTCGGGATGAACGCGGCCATGCCGCCGATCGCGTGCGCGCCGCGCTTGTGACAGGTCGCCACGAGCAGCTCGGTGTACGCCCGCATGAACGGCACCGTCATCGTGATCTGGTTGCGGTCCGGCAGCAGGAACTCCTCGCCGCGGGTCCGGAAGTTCTTCACCACCGAGAACAGGTAGTCCCAGCGGCCCGCGTTGAGGCCGGCCGAGTGGTCGCGCAGCTCGTAGAGGATCTCCTCCATCTCGAACGCGGCCGGGATGGTCTCGATGAGCACCGTGGCGCGGATGGTGCCGCGCGGGATGCCGAGGGCGTCCTGCGCGATGACGAACGCCTCGTTCCACAGGCGCGCCTCGAGGTGCGACTCCATCTTCGGCAGGTAGAAGTACGGCCCGAGGCCCTTCTCGATCTGCCGCAGGCCCGCCGTCGCGACGTAGAGCGCGAAGTCCACGAGCCCGCCGGACGTCTGCTCGCCGTCGACGAGGACGTGCTTCTCGTTCATGTGCCACCCGCGGGGGCGCACGATGATGGTCGCGAGCTCCTCGTCGGGCGCCAGGGCGTAGGACTTGCCCGCCTCGTTGGTGAAGTCGATCCGGCGCTCGATCGCGTCGAGCAGGTTGAGCTGGCCGCCCACCACGCTGCGCCACTGCGGCGTGTTGGCGTCCTCCTGGTCCGCGAGCCACGTCTTCGCGCCCGAGTTGAGCGCGTTGACCGTCATCTTGCGGTCGGTCGGGCCGGTGATCTCGACGCGGCGGTCGACCAGGCCGGGGGCCGGGGCCGCGACCTTCCAGGAGTCGTCGGCACGGATGTGCGCCGTCTGGGGCAGGAAGTCGAGCGTGCCCCCGTCGGCGAGCGACCTGCGGCGGCGGGCCCGCGCGTCGAGCAGCTCGAGGCGGCGGGCGCCGAGCTGCCGGTGCAGGGTCGCGATGAGGTCGAGCGCGGCCGGGGTGAGCACCTCGTTGTCGCGCTCACCGATCTCGGCGGTGATGGTCAGGCCGTCGGGGAGCTCCACGACAGTCCCTCCTTGTTCTGCGGAACGTTGCATGGTGAAAGTCTGATTACGCCTAGCGGAATCGCCTGAGGTGAACCCTAGCGGGTCCAGCCTGGCTCAGGCACCCACGAGCCGCGCGCGCAGCGCGGCCACGTGGCCCGTCGCCTCGACGTCGTACTCCGCGCTGCGGAGCGTGCCGTCCGGGTCGACGACGAACGTGCAGCGGTGCACCCCGTCGAACGTCCGGCCGCCGATCGTCTTTGGCCCCCACGTGCCGTAGGCGTCGGCCACCGCGTGGTCCGCGTCGCTCAGCAGGGGGAACGTCAGGCGCTCCGACTCCACGAAGGCGCGGATGTCCTCGACGGGGTCCGCGGAGACCCCGACGACGGCGTACCCGGCCCCGGCGAGCGACGCGAGGTTGTCGCGGAAGTCGCAGGCCTCGGTGGTGCACCCGGGGGTGCCCGCCTTCGGGTAGAAGTACACGACCACGCCCTTGTCCGCCCCGGCGCGCACGTCCGCGAGGGACACGGCGGCGCCGGCGGCGTCGGTCAGGGTGAAGTCGGGGGCGGTGTCGCCCGGCTGGAGTCGCGTCATCGCGGGGTGTCCTGTTCGTTCTCGGTGTGACGGGGGAACGGTGGCGGGCCGTGACCCGGGGTCAGGCCTCGCCGCGGCGCAGCAGGGTGCCGGCGGGCTCGTCGCCCACGTCGCGCCCCCGCAGCAGGGTGCGCCGCACCACGCCCGTGAGGTCGCGGCCGGCGTACGGCGTGACCGGGTTCTTGTGGTGCAGGCGGGTCGGGTCGACGACGAACGTCGCGTCGGGGGCGAAGACCGCGAGGTCCGCGTCCTTGCCGACGGCGATGCCGCCCTTGCGCTCCAGGCCGACCAGCGCGGCCGGTCCGGCGGACATCCACCCGACGACCTGGGCGAGCGGGACGCCGCGGCGGCGCGCCTCGGTCCACACGACGGCGAGACCGAGCTGGAGCGACGCGACGCCGCCCCACGCCTCGGCGAAGTCGCCGGAGGCCGGCTGCTTGAGCTCGGCCGTGGCCGGCGAGTGGTCCGTGACGACGATGTCGATCAGGCCGTCGCGCAGGCCCTGCCAGAGGCGGTCCTGGTTGTCCTGCTCGCGGATCGGCGGGCAGCACTTGTACGCCGTCGCGCCGTCCGGCACGTGGTCGGCGTCCAGCGACAGGTAGTGCGGGCAGGTCTCGACCGTCAGCCGGACGCCCTCGGCGCGCGCGGCGGCGATCATCGGCAGGGAGTCGGCGTCCGACAGGTGCAGCACGTGCGCGCGGCCGCCCGTGGTGCGCGCCGCGTCGATGAGCGCGGCGATGGCCGTCGACTCCGCCTTCGCGGGGCGCGACGCGAGGAAGTCCTTGTAGGCCCGGCCGGGCTCCTGGGGGGCGTCCTCGAGCGTGCCCGGGTCCTCCGCGTGCACGATCAGCAGTCCGCCGAACGCGGTCAGCTCGGCCAGGTCGGTGCGCAGCTCGTCGGTCTCGAGGTGCCCGAACTCGGGCACCCCCGAGTCCGCGAGGAAGCACTTGAAGCCGAACACGCCCGCGTCGTGCAGGGGCCGCAGGTCGGCCGTGTTGCCGGGCACCGCGCCGCCCCAGAACCCGACGTCGACGAACGCCTGGTCCACCGCGCGCTGCTTCTTGACCTCCAGGTTCGCGACCGAGGTCGTGGGCGGCAGCGAGTTGAGCGGCATGTCGACGATGGTCGTGACGCCGCCGGCGGCCGCGGCGCGGGTGGCGGTGGCGAAGCCCTCCCACTCGGTGCGACCGGGCTCGTTGACGTGCACGTGCGAGTCCACCAGGCCGGGCAGCAGCACCTCGTCCTCGGCGAGCTCGAGCACCTCGGCGCCGGCGAGCCCGGTGCCCAGCGGGACGACCGCCGCGATCCGGCCGTCGGTGACGCCGACCTCGACGGCACGTTCGCCGTCGGGGGTCAGCGCGCGGGCGGCGCGGACGACGAGGTCGTGGGTGGCGGTGCTCATGCGTTCTCCATCGGGGTCGTCACGGTGTCCGTCGCGGCAGGCACCGGGAGGTGGTCGGCGAACCGCGCGGCGAGGGTCTCGAGCAGCGGGCCCGCCTCGGCGATGCAGCGGGCGACGTCCGGCTCGACGTCGGTGAGGGCGTGCACGGCGCGGAGACCGGCGGCGGCGGCGCTCTCGGGGCTCAGGGTGGTGCGACCGCACACGGCGACCGTGGGGACGCCGGCCGCGGCGGCCGCGGCGGCGACGCCCACCGGCGTCTTGCCGTGCAGGGACTGCCCGTCGAGGCTGCCCTCGCCGGTGACGACGAGGTCCACCCCGGCGAGGCGGTCGGCGAAGCCCGTGAGGGCGAGCACCTCGTCGACGCCGGGGCGCCGCTCGGCGCCGAGCAGCAGGCAGGCGAAGCCGACGCCGCCGGCCGCGCCCGCGCCGGGTGCCGCGGCGTACCCGCGGGCGCCGGTGACGCCGACGGTCGCCAGGACGTCCACCCAGGTGGCCAGCCCCAGCTCCAGCTCGGCGAGCGTGCCCTGGTCGGCGCCCTTCTGCGGCCCGTACACGGCGGCCGCGCCGTGGTCGCCCAGGAGCGGGTTGTCCACGTCGCTCGCCAGCACGATCTCCGTGTCCGCGAGGGCGGGGTGCAGACCCGAGAGGTCGACGTCGACCAGCCCGTGCAGGTGGCCGCCGCCGTCCGCGAGGTCGCCTGCCGGGCCCGACAGCCGCGCGCCGAGCGCGGCGAGCATGCCGGACCCGCCGTCCGTACTGGCGGAGCCTCCGACGCCGATGACGATCTCGCGCGCCCCGGCGTCGAGGGCGTGCGCGATCACCTCGCCGAGGCCGCGGGAGGTGGCGGCCAGCGCCGTGGCCGCCGTCGGGCGCACCATCGCGAGCCCGGTGACCGCGGCCATCTCGATCACCGCCGTGCCGCCGCGGCGGGCATACCGGGTCGCCACCGGCTCCCCGAGGGGGCCGGTCGCAACCACGTCCACCGCGGTGTGGCCGGCGGCGAGGGCGGCCTCGAGGGTGCCCTCGCCGCCGTCGGCCACGGGGAGCTCGTCGACGACGACGCCGGGCACCGCCCGGCGCAGGCCGGCCGCCAGGTGGGCGGCGACCTCGCCCGCGGACAGCGAGCCCTTGAACTTGTCGGGGGCGAGGAGCACGCGCGGCGCGCCCCCCGGCGCGGTCCGCGCCGCCGGGGCCGTGGTCGTCGTCACCGTCGCTCCCCCTCCCCGTCCGTCGCTGCCCGTCGTCGTCATCGTCTCTCCCGTCGCCGTCGTCGGGGTACTGCTCAGTCCAGCAGCGCGATGGCCGTGGGCGAGTCCTCGGCCGAGATGGCCAGGTCCTCGAACTCGTTCACGCCGTTGAGCTCGGCGCCCATCGCGATGTTGGTGACGCGCTCGAGGATGACCTCGACCACCACGGGCACCTGGAACTCGGCCGTCATGGCCTGCGCCTTGGCGAACGCCGCGGCCAGGTCCTCCGGGTCCTTGACCCGGATCGCCTTGCAGCCCAGGGCCTCGGCGACCTTGACGTGGTCCACGCCGTAACCCTCGGTCTCCGCCGAGTTGATGTTGTCGAACGCGAGGGAGACGTGGAAGTCCATGTCGAACGCGCGCTGCGACTGCCGGATCAGGCCGAGGTAGGCGTTGTTCACCACCACGTGCACGTAGGGCAGGTGGTGCTGCGCGCCCACGGCGAGCTCCTCCAGCATGAACTGGAAGTCGTAGTCGCCGGAGAGCGCCACCACGTTGCCCTCGGGCAGCGCGCGGGACACGCCGAGCGCGGCCGGGCCGGTCCAGCCCAGCGGGCCCGCCTGGCCGGCGTTGATCCAGTGCCGCGGGTTGTAGGTGTGCAGCAGCTGGGCGCCGGCGATCTGCGACAGGCCGATCGTGGTGACGTAGACCGTGTCGCGGCCGAAGGCCTTGTTCATCTCCTCGTACACGCGCTGCGGCTTGATCGGCACCTCGGTGAAGTGCGTCTTGCGCTGCAGCGTCCCCTTGCGCTCCTGCGCGGACGCGGCCCAGGCGGAGTAGTCCTTGACCTGTCCGGCGGCCTTGCGCTCCGCGGCCACCTCGAGCGCGGTGCGCAGGAAGGCGCCCGCGTCCGAGACCACGCCGTAGTCGGGCGCGAACACGCGGCCGATCTGCGTGGGCTCGATGTCGACGTGCACGAAGGTGCGCCCCTCGGTGTACGTCTTCAGGCCGCCGGTGTGGCGGTTGGCCCACCGGTTGCCGACGCCGATCACGAAGTCCGACTCCAGGAAGGTCGCGTTGCCGTAGCGGTGCGACGTCTGGATGCCGACCATGCCCGCGGTCAGCGGGTGGTCGTCGG
Organism: Isoptericola sp. NPDC057653; assembly: GCF_042799955.1. Classification (NCBI taxonomy): domain Bacteria; kingdom Bacillati; phylum Actinomycetota; class Actinomycetes; order Micrococcales; family Promicromonosporaceae; genus Isoptericola; species Isoptericola sp. NPDC057653. The sequence continues at coordinate 1,253,367 of NZ_JBHVHP010000002.1, forward strand.
GGATCGCGCCCCAGCCCATGAGGGTCGGCACGACCGGCACGCCGAGGGTCTCGGCGAGCTCGACCAGCTCGGCCTCCGCGCCCGCGTTGATGATGCCGCCGCCGGCGACGATCAGCGGGCGCTCGGCGGCGAGCAGCATGTCCAGGGCCTTGGCGACCTGCGCGCGCGTGGCCTCGGGCCGCTCCACGGGCAGCGGTTCGTAGGTCTCCGGGTCGAACTCGATCTCCGTCATCTGCACGTCGATCGGGAGGTCGATGAGCACCGGGCCGGGGCGGCCGGAGCGCATGAGCTGGAACGCCCGCTGGAAGACGCCCGGCACCTGCGACGCCTCGAGGACCGTCTTCGCCAGCTTGGTGACCGGCGCGGCGATCGACGCGATGTCGACGGCCTGGAAGTCCTCCTTGTCGAGCTTGGCCACCGGGGCCTGGCCCGTGATGCACAGCATCGGGATCGAGTCGGCCCACGCGGCGTAGAGGCCGGTGATCATGTCGGTGCCCGCGGGGCCCGACGTGCCGATGCAGATGCCGATGTTGCCGCGCTCGGCGCGCGAGTAGCCGTCGGCCATGTGCGACGCGCCCTCGACGTGCCGGGCGAGCACGTGGTGGATGCCGCCGTGCTGCCGCATGGCGTCGTAGAACGGGTTGATGGCGGCGCCGGGGAGGCCGAAGGCCTCGGTGGCACCCTCCTTCGCCAGGATGGCGACCGCGGCGTCGGCCGCGCGCATGCGGGGCATGGTGCTCTCCTTCGAGTCTTCTGGGATGTCGGGGACGGGCGCGACGGTCAGTCGCGACCCGAGAGGCGCGCGATCGCGTTGAACAGGCCGGAGTGGTCCAGCGACCCGTCGCCCTCGGCGCGGGCCGCGGCCATGAGCTGCGCGACGACGGCGCCGACGGGGGCGACGACGCCCTGCTCGCGCGCGGCGGTCGTGAAGATGCCCAGGTCCTTGTGGTGCAGGTCGATGCGGAAGCCGGGGGCGAACTCGCGACCCAGCATCTTCTGCGCCTTCTGGTTCAGCACGGCCGACCCGGCGAGGCCGCCGCCGAGGACCTTGACGGCCGCCTCGGTGTCGACGCCGAATGCCTCGAGGAAGACCACTGCCTCGGCGAGCAGCGCGATGTTCCCGGCGACGATGAGCTGGTTCGCGGCCTTGACCGTCTGGCCCGAGCCCGACGGGCCCACGTGCACGACCGTCTTGCCGACGGCGTCGAACACCTCGGACGCGGCGGCGAAGTCCTCGGCGGAGCCGCCGACCATGATCGACAGCGCGGCGTTCACGGCGCCCGCCTCGCCGCCGGAGACCGGCGCGTCGAGGTAGCGGAAGCCGGCGGCCTTCGCCTGGTCGGCGAGCGCGATCGTCACGTCGGGGCGGATCGACGAGAAGTCGATGATCAGCGTGCCCGGCTGCGCGTTCGCGAGGACGCCGTCGTCACCGGTGAGCACGCCCTCGACGTCCGGGGAGTCCGGCACCATGACCGCGACGACGTCCGCCGCCTTGACGGCCTCGGCCACCGACGAGGCGGCGGTGCCGCCGGCCTCGACGAGGGGCTGCGCCTTCGCGGCGGTGCGGTTGTAGCCGACGACGGAGTGCCCGGCGTCCTGGAGGTGGACGGCCATCGGGCTGCCCATGATGCCGAGGCCGATGAAGGCGATGGTGCTCATGATCGGTGTCTCTCTTTCGGGTGCGGGGTGGCTGCTGCGGTCGGGGGCGCCGTCAGGCGGCGGTGCCCTGGCCGCGCTCCTCGCGCGGGAGCCAGGCGAACGGGTCGGCGTCGGCCGTCTTGTACTCGAGGCCGACGGGCCCGGCGTAGCCGGCGGAGCGCAGGTCGCCGATCCAGCGCCGGATCGGCAGGTCCCCGCTGCCCGGGGCGCCGCGGCCGGGGGCGTCGGCGACCTGGACGTGGGCGATGCGGTCGCCGTAGGTCTTGAGGTCGAGGTCGACGTCCGAGCCGTTGACCGACAGGTGGTAGACGTCGAAGAGCAGCCCGAGGTTGGTGGCGCCGTGCTCGTCGCGGACGCGGTCCAGGACGGCGACGACGTCGGCCGACGACGTCAGCGGGTAGGCGGGGGCGCCGGAGACCGGCTCCAGCAGCACCGTGCCGCCGATGCGCTCGACGGCCTTCGCCGCCAGCGCGAGGTTCTCGGCGCCGAGCCCGTCCTGGGCCGCGGGGTCCGCGCCGTCGACGCGGTTGCCGTAGAGCGCGTTGAACGCGCGGCAGCCGGTGCGCTCGCCGATGGCGGCGACGACGTCGAGGTTGGCACGCAGGTCGGCCGAGCGCTCCGGCCAGGAGACCAGGCCGCGGTCGCCGCCGGGCATGTTGCCGGCGTCGAAGTTGAGGCCCGTCAGCTGCACGCCGGCGTCGGCCAGCGCGCCGACGAACGCGTCGATCTCGTCCGCCGCGGGCGTCGGGGTGGCGAAGGGCCACCAGAACTCGACGCCGTCGAAGCCGGCCGCCCTGGCGGCCGCCGGACGCTCCAGGAGCGGCAGGTCCGTAAGGAGGATCGAGCAGTTCACGGTGTAGGGGATCTGGTCCGTCATCGCTGACTCGCTTTCGCCAGATGGAAGAATGGTTCCTTGTTGTGAAAACGCTACGCCGCGCCGGCAGGAAAGGTCAACCCCCGCCGGGGCCCGTCCCGCCCTCCGGTCGTGATCCGGCCCACAGCCGGCGCCACCAGCAGCGCCGACGGTCCGGGACAGCACGACGGCCCGGGAGGACCGAGGTCCCACCGGGCCGTCGTGGCCGGGCCGTGGCGCCGGGGCGCGGGTCAGGCCCCGACCGGGCGGGTCACCATCGCCGTGAGCTCCGCCTGCTGCAGGCCGGTGCGCCCGACGATCTCGTCGGCGCCGAGCGCCCCGCAGTCGAGGCCGCGCTTGAGGTACCACGCGAGCGCCTTCGCGGTGGCGGGCTCGTCGAGCACCGCCCCCTCCACCTTGTTCACGTAGTTCGACAGCCGCTCCGCCGCGGGCCGGAAGCCCTCGCGGTAGAACGCGTACGTCGCGGCGAACCGGCTCGGGAGCTGGGCCGGGTGCAGGTCCCAGCCCTGGTAGAACCCCCGCTCCAGCGAGCGCCGCACGAGGCGCCCGTGGTTCGCCCACGCGGCGCGCACCTGCGCGTCGTCCCCGACCGGCAGCATGTTCGTCGACCCGTCGGACAGGCGCACGCCCGTCCCCGCGGCCGCGAGCTGCATGACCTCCTTGGCGAGGTCCGCCGCCGGGTGCTCCATCGACTGGTACGCCGCGGAGATGCCGAGCGACGCCGAGTAGTCGTAGGTGCCGTAGTGCAGGCCGCTCACCCGCCCGTCGCCCGCGTGGATCATCCGCGCGACCGTGGCCGTGCCGGCGGAGTCGAGGATCGACTGCGGCGTCTCCACCTGCACCTCGAACCGCAGCCGGCCCGCGGGGAGCCCGTTCGCCTCCTCGAGGCGCTCGCACACCGCGACCATCGCCTCGACCTGCGCGACGGCGGTCACCTTCGGCAGGGTCAGGACGAGCCCCTCCGGCAGGTCGCCCGACGACGCCAGGGTGCTGACGAAGACGTCCAGGGTGCGCAGCCCGCGCGCCCGCGTCGGCCGCTCGAAGCACTTGAAGCGGATGCCCACGAACGGCGTCGCGCCCCCGGCGTCCAGCTCGGCCCGCAGGGCCGCGGCGGCCGCCGCGGTCACCTCGTCCTCGGCCGCGTCCGGGTGCGTCCCGTACCCGTCCTCGAGGTCGATGCGCAGGTCCTCGATCGGCTCGGTGGCGAGCTTGCGCTCCACCTGCGCCGCGACCGCGTCGCGGAGGTCGGCGCGCACGCCGACGGCGTCGAGGAGCGCGTCGGTCCCCTGCGCCTCCACGGCGGCCCACGCCTGCGCGCCCCACTTCGTCGCGAGCCCCGCCCTGTACCGGTGCGCCGGCACGTAGACGGTGTGCACCGGCTGACGCGTGCCGTCGTCGCCCGGGTAGGCACGGTCGAGGTGGGCGTCGTGCGCGGCAAGGCGGCGCTCGACGTCGCCGAGCGCGGCCTGGTCGAGGGAGACCTTCATCGGACCACCGCCGCCTCCGGCTGGAGCGCCCGGCCCAGGTGCTGGGCGAGGCGCTCGGCGTCCTCGGCGCGGTGCTCCGCCACCGGGACCTCCTTGTGCCCCTCGGCCCGGACGGCGTCGGCGACCGCCTCGGCCACGCGGCTGTCGAAGACGCCCGGGATGATGAACGCGGAGTTGAGCTCGTCCTCGCTCACCACCGAGGAGATCGCGACGGCCGCGACGCGCAGCATCTCGTCGGTGATCTGCGTGGCACCCGCGTCGAGCAGCCCGCGGAACAGGCCCGGGAACGCCAGCACGTTGTTGATCTGGTTCGGGTAGTCGCTGCGGCCCGTGGCGACGACGGCGGCCGTCTCGCCGGCGGCGATCGGGTCGACCTCGGGCGTCGGGTTCGCGAGGGCGAACACGATCGCGTCGTCGCTCATCCGCGCGACGTCCGCGCCCGTGAGGATGTTGCCGGCCGACACCCCCACGAAGACGTCGGCGCCCACCAGGCCCTCCTTGAGCGTGCCCGTGAAGCCGGACGGGTTGGTGTTCTCCACGATCCACGCGCGGTTCTCGTCGCCGTGCGCGGACTCGGTGGTGAGCGCGCCGTGACGGTCGAAGCCGATGATGTCGCGGGCGCCCTGGGCGAGCAGCAGCCGGATGATGGCGGAGCCGGCGGCGCCGACGCCGGAGACGGCGATGCGGACGTCCTCGATCTTCTTGCCCACCACCTTGAGCGCGTTGATGAGCGCCGCCAGCACCACGATGGCGGTGCCGTGCTGGTCGTCGTGGAAGACGGGGATGTCCAGCTCCTCGCGCAGGCGCTTCTCGATCTCGAAGCAGCGCGGGGCGGAGATGTCCTCGAGGTTCACGCCGCCGAAGCCGGGCGCGATCGCCTTGACGGTCCGGATGATCTCCTCGGTGTCCGTCGTGTCGAGGGCGATGGGCCACGCATCGACGTCGGCGAACTGCTTGAACAGTGCCGCCTTGCCCTCCATGACCGGCATGGCGGCCTCCGGGCCGATGTCGCCGAGCCCCAGGACGGCGGTGCCGTCGGTGACCACGGCGACGGTGTTGCGCTTGATGGTGAGGCGGCGCGCGTCCTCCGGGCGGGCGGCGATCGCGAGGCACACGCGGGCGACGCCGGGGGTGTACGCGCGCGACAGGTCGCGGCGGGTCTTGAGCGGCACCTTCGGCGCGATCGAGATCTTGCCGCCGAGGTGCATGAGGAACGTCGAGTCCGACATCTTCAGCACGCGCACGCCCTCGAGCGCGTCCAGGGCCTGGACGATCCGCTCGCCGTGCTCGGCGTCCACAGTGTCGCAGGTGACGTCGACGACGATCGTGTCGGTGTGCGACTGCGCGATGTCGACGCCCATCACCGAACCGCCCGCCGTGGCGATCTCGTGGACGATCTCGCTCGTCGCGCGCTGGGAGGCCGGCGCCTCGACGCGGAGGGTGATCGTGTAGCTGGGGCTGGGCATCGCCATGGCCTGGGTGTCCTTTCGGGGAGCTGATGACATGAAGTTTCGAGATGTGGAAGGATGGTTTCTAGAACCGGGAACGGTTCACGAGACTTTGCGAAGGGGGACCTGACCATGGCGAACGGCACCGGAGTCCAGTCGGTGGACCGGGCGATCGACCTGCTCGAGATCATGACCGACCTGGGCGGGGACGCCGCGCTGAGCGAGCTGGCGGCCGCGGCCGGCCTCCCGCTCCCGACGATCCACCGGCTGATGCGGACGCTCGTCGGCCGGGGCTACGCCCGCCAGCTCCCGTCCCGCCGCTACACCCTCGGGCCGCGGCTGATCCGGCTGGGCGAGAGCGCGGGACGCCAGCTCGGCGCCAGCGCCCGCCCCCACCTGGAGCGCCTGGCCCGCGAGCTCGGCGAGAGCGCCAACCTCGCGATGATCGACCGCGACATGGTGGTGTACGTCGCCCAGGCCTCGTCGTCGTACTCGATGCGGATGTTCACCGAGGTGGGACGGCGCGTCTACACGCACTGCACCGGCGTCGGCAAGATGGTGCTCGCCGAGCTGCCGGACCAGACCATCCGCGACATCGTGGGCCGCGTCGGGATGCCGCCGGCCACCGACCTGTCGATCACGGACCCGGACGACCTCCTCAAGGAGATCGGCACCATCCGCGAGCAGGGGTACGCCGTCGACGACGGCGAGCAGGAGATCGGCGTGCGGTGCTTCGCCGTTCCCGTCAAGGGCGCCCCCACGCCCACCGCCCTCTCGGTGTCGGGGCCGGCGGCCCGCGTCACCTACGAGTTCGGCGAGGCCGCGCTCCCCCTGCTGCACGAGGTGGCCGAGACCATCTCCAAGGAGCTGCTCTCCGCGGCCTGAGCGCAGGCGCGGGCCCGACGGGGGGCGCGAGGCGGTGGTCCCGCCTCGCGCCCTCCGTCGTGCGGGGGCGCGCACCGCGCTCACCGGTCCCCCGGTTCGGCCGCGCCCGCGTGCACCAGCGGTCGCGAGTCCGCGCCGGGGCGGCGCTCCGCGACCGCGGCGCGCGCCCCCTCCCGGATCTGCAGCACGTCGGGCACGCCGTCGGCGTCGAGGTCGATCGCCGAGACGCAGCCCGAGCGGCGGCCGTGCCCGTGGCGCACCCGCGCCCGCACGTCCGCGTTGAGTCGGGCGCGGCGGGCGGCCTGGTGCTCGGCGTCGAGCCGCGCGAAGTACTCCGCCCGGCGCTGCTCCTGCTCCTCGGTGACGACCAGCCGCGCCGAGGACCCCGCGGTGAACACCGACGGGTCCGTGCTGCGCCGGCCCCATCGGATCTCGTTGAACACGAGGTTCAGCACCACCGACACGACCGCGGCGGCCGCGATGCCGGAGTGGAAGATCATGCCCACCCAGGTGGGGAACTGGTCGTAGAAGTCGGGGACGGCGATCGGGATGATCCCGAAGCCGAGCGCCACCGCCACGAGCGTCAGGTTGAGGTTGCCCTCGTACTCGACGCGCGACAGCGTGCGGATGCCGGACACGGCCACGGACCCGAACAGGACGATGCCGGCCCCGCCCAGCACGGGCGCGGGGATCGCCGCGACCACGCGGCCCAGCACCGGGAACAGCCCCAGCACGAACAGCACGGCGCCGCCGGCCGCGACGGCGAACCGCGAGCGGATGCCGGTGATCGCCACCAGGCCCACGTTCTGCGCGAACGCCGACGCCGGGAACGAGTTGAGCAGCGGTGCCACCAGGGTGGCCGCCATGTCGGCCCGCAGGCCGTCGCCGACCCGCTTGGAGTCGACCTCGGTGTCCAGCACCTCGCCGATGGCGATGAGGTCGGCGGTGGTCTCCGTCATGATCACGAGGATCACGATGGTCATCGAGATGATGGCGCCGACCTCGAAGACGGGCATGCCGAAGGCGAACAGCGTCGGGAGCTCGAACACGGCCCCCTGCCCCACGCCCGAGAAGTCCGCGAGCCCCAGCGGCACGGCCACGACCGTGCCGATGACCAGCCCGAAGAGGATGGACAGCCGGGAGATCGTGCCCTGCAGGAACCTGCTGAGCACGAGCACCACGGCCAGCGTGCCGAGCGCGAGCGAGATGTTCGGGACGGAGCCCCAGTCGGCCGCCTCCGCGTCGCCGCCCATCATCCAGCCGGCCGCGGTCGGCAGCAGCGAGACCCCGATGATCGTGATGATGGTGCCCGTGACGACCGGCGGGAAGAACCGCACGACCTGGGCGAAGAACGGGGTGATCGCCAGGCCGATCGCGGCCGCCACGATGATGGCGCCGAAGACGGCGGGCAGGCCGCCGTCCCCGCTCGCCACCGCGACCATCGTGGACACGGTGGCGAACGAGATCCCCTGGACGAGCGGGAGCTGCGACCCGAAGAAGCGGATGCCCAGCGTCTGGAGCGCGGTGGCCAGGCCGCTGACGAGCAGCGCCGCCGAGACCAGCAGACCGATCTGCGCGCCGTCGAGGCCCGCCGCCTGCCCGACGATGATCGGCGGCGCGATCACGCCGCCGTACATCGTCATGATGTGCTGCAGGCCGTAGAGGAAGGTCTTGCCGAGCGGGTACCGCTCGTCCTCCGGCCGGCCGCCTGCGGCCGGCGCGACCGACGTCGCGTCGTCGATCGTCGTCGTCGTGCTCATCTCGATGCTCCTTCGAACCGACTGCACGGTGCCTCGCTGATCAGCCGGACCGCGATCAGCAGAACCCCGTGACGGTGGCCCACGCGCGCGGCTCCTGGTCGGCGCCCTCCCGCTTCACCTCCGCCTCGATCTTCCCGTACGGGCGGTCGGCGACGTAGAAGACCTCGTTCGGGTTCTCCAGGCCGAAGGGCTCGAAGTCGACGACGAAGTGGTGCAGGTTCGGCATCGAGAACTTGATCTCGCCGATCTCCGGGTGCGCCTCGAGCACCTTCTTGCCCATCTGGAACAGCGTCTGCTGCAGGGCGAGGGAGTGGACGTCCGCGAACGTCTCCAGCAGGATGCGGCGCACGTCGTCGTAGACGGCGTTGAAGTCGATGTCGAGCGTCGTGTAGCGCCAGCGGGCGGTCACCGAGGTCGCGAGGATGCGGTCGGTGGTCTCCTGCAGCGTGGTGTAGCGGTCCTTCGGGAAGCCGTGGAACTCCGACCCCGTGGACTTGAGGACCTTGAGGTCCTCCAGGCCCGAGACGACGAAGACGTCGTCCCCGTCGCGCTGCACCACCGTGGTGCGGGTCTCGGTGCCGCCCTTGACGAAGGCGTGGTCGTGCTCGCCGTCGGTGACGTGGTTCGCGAGGGAGGAGGGGATGTGCTCCCAGGTGTACTCCTTGGCCTCCCACCGGCCGCCCTCGATCCAGTCGAAGCTCGAGGTGAAGTGCTCGCCCAGCCGGAGCGCGAACTCCTCGGGCGAGGCGATGCCGTCCTTGGCGAGCGCGAACACGGTGTTCTTCTGCGTGTCCGTCGGGACCACGAGGCCCTGGTCGCCCTCGATGTGGGCGGCGGAGAAGTCGCCGCGCAGCTGCGAGGTCACGGAGAGCTCGGTGATGCGGTGGCGCGCCTGGTCCCGGTCGACCTTCATGACGCGGACCTCGGCCTTGCCGTACTGGTTGTCGCCCAGCACGATCGTGCCGGTCGTGGCCTGTGCGTCGGTGGCGGTGGCGGTCATCTTGCTGACTCCTTCATCTGTTGTTGCGTTGTCCCGTGCCGGCCCCCGAAGGGCCGGCGGGCACGTCTCCTATGACGATGACGCAGGTCGCGGCGCCTCTGCCGCGGCCGGTGATGCGGGCCGGAGGGCCCGTCAGCTCCCGCGGTACGTGGAGTACGCGAACGGGCTGAGCAGGCAGGGCACGTGGTAGTGGTCACGGCCGGCCTCGACGGTGAAGTCGATGGTGATCGACGGGTAGAACGTGGGGGTCCCCTGCGCGGCGAAGTACTCGCCGGTCGCGAAGGTCACGCGGTAGGTGCCGGGCTCGAGCGCCCCGGGGCCGAGGTCCTTCACCCGGCCGTCGGCGTCCGTGGTCGCGTCCGCGAGCCGCTCGGCCGTGTCCGCGCCGACGCTCCAGAGGGACACGGCGACGCCCGCCGCGGGCAGGCCCGAGACGGCGTCGAGCACGTGGGTGGTGATGTGCGAGGTCATGAGAGCTCTCCTTCCAGCCGCAGCACGGCGATCTCCCGCAGCTGCTGGCCGGCGATCCGTCGCTCGGTGGCGGCGTCGTTCCCGAGGCGCTCCTCGAGCGAGCCGAGGATCTCCTCGGCGCTCCGGCCCGCCGCGCGGATGAGGAACACGTGGCCGAACCGCGCCTCGTAGGCGCGATTCCCTTCGCGCAGGCGCTCCTCCACCGAAGCGGCGAGGTCGCCGAGCCCGGCCTGCTCCCGCCGGGAGTGCGCGGCGTCGGCGTCCTCCCCCGACGCCCGCTCGCCGATCCGCGGGTGGCGCGCGAGGGCGGAGTCGATCTCCTCCTCGGTCCAGGGGTCGGCCACCGCGCGCGCCGCCGCGAGGGCGGCGGCGGTGTCGGCGTAGGGACGGCCGGCGACGACCGCCTCGGCCCACCGGGACACGGCCGCGCAGGAGAGGACCTGCACGAGAGCAGCGTCCACGTCCGCCGCGTTGAATGCCTCGAGACCCGCACTCGTCATCGAGCGATCCTCCTTCGGACGATTCCACCCACCGAAAATGGGTTTCCGTTCCGTGAAGTCTCGCTCTCGCACGGGCGACGTGTCAAGTGAGTCGATGCTCACTGCGGCCGCCCGCGAGACCCTCGCGGCGAGGCCCGGCCGTGTCCCCCGCATGTCCCATGGTCAGCCCCGGAGAACCCGCGCGCTACCAGCCGCGTGAAGGGCATGCGGAGGTGGGTCGCCGATCCCGCGGCCCCGCCCGGCGCAGGCCGCGCCGCCGTGCGCCGCCGTACCCGAGGGCGCCAGGCCGGGGGCCGCGTCCGGAGCGCGCTGGGCCGAGGCCGGCGCCGCATCCACCGGGTGCGGGCCGACGGACGTGCGGAGGCACCGGGATGCGCCGTCGGTGACGACGCGCCGGGCGCCGACGGGGGCGACCCCGCCTACGGGCACGGCCGGCGGGCGTGGACAGCACGGCGGGGCGTGGGGCACCGGATCCGGGCTCCCGGCACCGCGAGGACCCGTCCCGGAGAACAAGGAGCACCACGCGCCCAGGACGGGCGCCCGGCACGTCGAGCGCTCTGGTCGTCGAGGCTCTGACCGTCGAGGCTCTGACCGTCGAGGCTCTGGCCGCCGAGGGTGGACGTCGAGGCCTCTGAGCGCCGCGTGAGTGCGTACGCGGCTCCGCGCCACGGCGAGCCATGGGAGCGGATGAGGCGCGATCCCCCTCAGCCGCCCGGCCAGCGACCGGAGCAGCTGCTACCGACGACCCTGTCGGCTCGGCCCGCTCGCGGTCGTGGGCAGCCGTTGAGCTGCGATGCAGGCCCTGCCGTGCTCACGTGGTCGTCACGCAGCGTGGCGGAACGCCGCGGCCGCGGATGGTGGTGAGGGGATCCGGGTATGCGAAAGGCCCACCCCCTGGGGGGTGGGCCTTTCGTGAATGGGTGTCCGGCGGCGTCCTACTCTCCCACCCCCTCTCGAGGGCAGTACCATCGGCGCTGAAGGGCTAAGCTTCCGGGTTCGGAATGGGACCGGGCGTTTCCCCAACGCTATGACCGCCGTAACTTTATCGAGTTGTCTGGGTTCACCCCGTGGCCGCCCGCACGTGTGTGTGTGGGGGGTGGGGGTGGTGCCCGTTTCTCGGGAACCGCATAGTGGACGCAAGCATGTTATTGCCAACAGTGTTGGGTGTGTGTGAAGTT